>NZ_MVWR01000001.1:0-324633 GCF_003637665.1 Helicobacter pylori
TTTTAATAAAAAATTGATTATGTTTTTCTTTGCAATTTTGTTCTGCTTTGTTAACCAAATCTTTCTGTGTATTGTTTGTCTTTTGTTTTTCTTGTTCTGTCTTTTGTTTTTCTTGTTCTGTCTTTTGTTTTTCTTGTTCTGTCTTTTGCTCTTCTTGTTCTAGTTCTATCCCACTCTTGTTCGCTCTATCCCTAGCGTTTTCAGCTTCCTTTTTTTCTTGTTCTAACTCTATCTGTTTATCAATATCACCAACGCTACAAGCGGCTAATAATAAACTTGTCGCTATTGTTAATCCTGAATATTTCCACCAATTGATTTGATTCTCTTTTTCAGCTTGTTTGGATTTATCTTGGACTTTATCGTCTAATTCTTTTGCTTTCTTGCATGCAACATGGGTCAATACTACTAATGCCGCCTTGCTTTTCTTGGGGTGTTTTTTTACAAGTTCTCTAACTCTCTTCATAATCTTTGTAAAAATCCCACCAATTGATCTGATCGTATTTGTAATGGCACTCACTTGTTTAAAATGAGTCTCTTTATTTGCCTTTGTGTTAGCTGTCTCTGCGTTTTTGCCAACTTTATTTGTTTTTCCTGTTTTTACTGATTTTATTACCAACCTTTTTTCAAAAAACAATCCCACCCATCAAATCTCTAAATTATATCATGGAAACTAATACGAAAAACCCACTCAAGTTAGATCAACCCCTTTATTATCAATGTGCAGTTAAGCCATGGTCTTTCAACTCTTTTTCTAACTTGGCTACAGCGTTCCAAGTGGGGATCACGCTATCAGGGTTTAAAGAAATGGAAGTGATGCCCTCTTTGACTAAAAACTCTGTCACTTCAGGGTAATCGCTTGGGGCTTGCCCGCAAATCCCGCAATATTTGTTGTGCCTTTTACAAGCTTCAATCGCTTTTTTAAACATTCTTAGCATCGCTTCATTCCTTTCATCAAAGACATGGCTGACTAATTCGCTGTCTCTATCCACGCCTAAAGTGAGCTGGGTTAAATCATTAGAGCCAATAGAAAAGCCATCAAACAAGCTTAAGAAATCATCAGCCAAAATGACATTCACCGGTAATTCGCACATGATATAAATTTCAAGCCCGTTTTTACCGGATTCTAAATTGTTTTTTCTTAAGATTTCTAGGACTTTTTTACCCTCTTCAATGGTTCGTAAAAAGGGGATCATTACTTTCATGTTCGTTAAGCCCATTTCTTCTCTCACTAACGCTAAAGCTTCACACTCCCACGAAAACGCTTCATTATAGCTCTCTGAATAATACCGACTAGCTCCCCTATAGCCAAGCATGGGGTTTTCTTCATTGGGCTCATAGCTAGAGCCGCCAAGCATGCGCATGTATTCGTTGGATTTGAAATCGCTCGTTCTTACAATGACAGGTTTAGGGTAAAACGCTGCGCTGATCATGCCAATGCCTTCAGCGATTTTTTTCACAAAAAAATCTTTAGGGTTAGCATAGCCTGCCATAAGGTTTTCAATTTCATTTTTTTCTTTCACGCTTTTTTTGTGGTGCAAATCCACTAAGGCTAAAGGGTGGGCTTTGATTTGATTTAAAATAATCATTTCCATTCTAGCCAGCCCTACGCCGTGATTAGGGAGCTGAGAAAAGCCAAAGGCTTTTTCAGGGTTTCCAATGTTAATGTAAATTTTTGTTTGCGTTTCTTGCATGTTAGAAAGCTCCACCCTTTCAATTTCATGCTCATAAATACCCGCATACACATAGCCCTCTTCGCCCTCAGCGCAAGAAACCGTGATTTCCATGCCGGTATAAAGGCTATCAGTCGCCCCGCTCACCCCAACAATGGCTGGCACGCCAATTTCTCTAGCCACAATAGCAGCATGGCAAGTGCGCCCCCCACGATTGGTGATAACCGCACTCGCTTTTTTCATGCAAGGCTCCCAATCTGGGTCGGTGTTATCCGTAACTAAAATTTCGCCCTCTTTAAAAGAATTCATGTGCTCCAAATCGTTGATGATGCGCACTTTCCCTGAGCCGATTTTACTCCCAATCGCTCTGCCTTGTAAGATAATTTCTTTTTTTTCGTTAGGGTTTTTGAATTTGAATTTTTCAAAGACTTGACTTTCTTCTTTAGTTTTTTGGCTTTGAACGGTTTCTGGGCGCGCTTGAACGATAAAGATTTCCCCGCTCTCGCCATCTTTAGCCCATTCTATATCCATAGGGCGGTATTGTTTGGCTTCTTTAGAGTAATGTTTTTCAATTTCAATGGCGTATTTGGCTAAAATCAGCACGTCTTCATCGCTCAATGAAAAGGATTGCCATTCTTTTTTGGTGGTTTTAATGTTTCTGGTGGGGTGTTCGCTACCCCTTGGGGCATAGACCATTTTTTGCGTTTTATTGCCGAGCTGGCGTTTGATAATGGGGCGTTTGTTTTGCTCTAAAGTGGGCTTAAACACATAAAATTCATCAGGGTTTATCGTGCCACCCACCACATTTTCGCCTAACCCCCACGCTGAAGTGATAAACACCGCGTCTTTAAAACCGGTTTCGGTGTCAATAGAAAACATCACGCCCGCACTGCCTTTATCCGCTCGCACCATTTTTTGCACCCCCACACTCAAGGCGACTTTTAAATGATCAAACCCACGACTCGCTCTATAGCTAATCGCTCTATCGGTAAAAAGCGACGCCAAACAGGATTTGATATAGTGGATCAATTCTGTTTTACCCTTAATGTTTAAATAAGTGTCTTGCTGCCCGGCAAAAGAAGCGTCCGGCAAATCTTCTGCAGTAGCGGAGCTCCTTACAGCCACATCGGCTTCTTTCATGTGGTATTGCTGGCTTAAAATTTCATAAGCTTGAAAAATCTCATCTCTTAAATCGCTAGGAAAAGGCGTGCCAAAAATAAGCTCTCTGATTTGTTTGGAGCGGATTTTTAACACATCAATTTCTGTGGCATCAACATTTTCTAAAAGCTCTATGATTTTTTGTTTAGCCCCCCCTTGCTCTAAAAGATACCAATACGCTTCGCTTGTAATAGCAAAGCCATCAGGCACTTTAATACCAATAGGCACTAATTCTTGAAACATTTCACCAATGCTAGCGTTCTTGCCCCCAACCAGATTCACATTCTTATTGTTCAACTCTTTGAAAAACTTGATATATCGCACAAAACTCCCTTAAAATGATCATTAAGTCTCTTAAAACATAAAATATAATAATGATAGCATGATAGAGCTTTAGTTTTAGCCAGTTTGTATTCTAATCTTTGTTAATAAGGGGTGTATTCTTTTTGGTTTATGATTTTATTGTATAATGGGCGGTTAGTTAGGTATTTTTGAATAGAAAGGGTGGTTTTGTATAGGCGGTTATTGTTGAATTTGTTTTGTATGGTATTTTTACAAGCGTGTTTAAAGCCTATGAGCGACCCTAAAGCTGAGAAAGTGGATTCGCAAGTGCAATGCGGGTTTGGCTCAAAAGATTGCTAAAAGCATTGAAAAAATATTGAAAAAGTATTCAAAGAAAGGAAACATAAGTTTTAAAGAATGAGTGCGGAACTGATTGCTGTTTATAAAGACAAGCAAATAATAGATTTAGAGAGCGCAAAAGTCTTAGGGCTGAGCGATGGGATCAAAGCGTTTAAAGGGAGCGAGCCGATATATTTTGGTGATTCGCCTTTGGCTTTAGAGGTGATTAGGCATTCATGCGCGCATTTGCTTGCGCAAAGCTTGAAAGCCCTTTATCCGGACGCGAAATTTTTTGTAGGCCCTGTGGTAGAAGAGGGGTTTTATTACGATTTTAAGACTTCTTCAAAAATCAGCGAAGAGGATTTGCCTAAAATTGAAGCGAAAATGAAAGAATTTGCGAAGTCAAAGCTCGCTATCACTAAAGAGGTTTTAACCAGAGAGCAAGCTTTGGAGCGTTTTAAGGGCGATGAATTAAAGCATGCGGTGATGAGTAAAATCAGCGGCGATATATTTGGCGTGTACCAACAAGGCGATTTTGAAGATTTGTGTAAGGGGCCGCATCTCCCAAACACCCGTTTTTTAAACCATTTCAAGCTCACTAAATTGGCCGGGGCTTATTTGGGTGGCGATGAAAACAATGAAATGCTCATTAGAATCTATGGCATTGCTTTTGCCACCAAAGAGGGCTTAAAAGACTATCTTTTCCAAATAGAAGAAGCGAAAAAACGAGATCACAGAAAGCTAGGCGTGGAGCTAGGGCTTTTTAGTTTTGATGATGAGGTAGGGGCAGGCTTGCCTTTATGGCTGCCTAAAGGGGCAAGACTCAGAAAGCGCATTGAAGATTTATTGAGTAAAGCGTTACTTTTAAGAGGCTATGAGCCGGTTAAAGGCCCTGAGATTTTAAAGAGCGATGTGTGGAAAATCAGCGGGCATTATGACAACTATAAAGAAAACATGTATTTCACCACGATTGATGAGCAAGAATACGGCATAAAGCCTATGAACTGCGTGGGGCATATTAAAGTCTATCAAAGCGCTTTGCACAGCTACAGAGATTTGCCCTTAAGGTTTTATGAATACGGCGTGGTGCATCGGCATGAAAAAAGCGGCGTGCTGCATGGGCTTTTAAGGGTGAGGGAATTTACCCAAGATGATGCGCATATTTTTTGCTCTTTTGAACAGATCCAAAGTGAAGTGAGCGCGATTTTAGATTTTACGCATAAAATCATGCAAGCGTTTGATTTTAGTTATGAAATGGAATTATCCACAAGGCCGGCTAAATCCATAGGCGATGATAAAGTTTGGGAAAAGGCCACTAACGCTTTAAAAGAAGCCCTAAAAGAACACCGCATTGATTATAAGATTGATGAAGGGGGAGGGGCTTTCTATGGGCCTAAGATTGACATTAAAATCACTGACGCTTTAAAGCGTAAATGGCAGTGTGGCACGATTCAAGTGGATATGAATTTGCCTGAACGCTTCAAACTCGCTTTCACTAATGAGCGTAATCACGCTGAACAGCCGGTGATGATCCACAGAGCGATTTTAGGCTCGTTTGAAAGGTTTATTGCGATTTTGAGCGAACATTTTGGGGGGAATTTCCCTTTCTTTGTCGCGCCCACTCAAATCGCTCTCATTCCTATTAATGAAGAGCATCATGTTTTTGCTTTGAAATTAAAAGAGGAATTAAAAAAGCACGATATTTTTGTAGAAGTGTTGGATAAAAACGACAGCTTGAATAAAAAAGTGCGATTAGCCGAAAAGCAAAAAATCCCTATGATTTTAGTGTTAGGGAATGAAGAGGTGGAGAGCGAAATTTTATCCATTAGAGACAGAGAAAAACAAGCTCAATATAAAATGCCCTTAAAGGAGTTTTTAAACATGGTTGAATCTAAGATGCAAGAGGTTAGTTTTTGAGTAGAAACGAAGTGTTGTTAAACGGAGACATTAATTTTAAAGAAGTGCGTTGCGTGGGTGATAATGGCGAAGTGTATGGGATCATTTCTTCTAAAGAAGCGCTCAATATCGCTCAAAATTTAGGTTTGGATTTGGTTTTGATTTCAGCGAGCGCGAAACCTCCCGTGTGTAAGGTGATGGATTATAATAAATTCCGCTACCAAAATGAAAAGAAAATCAAGGAAGCCAAGAAAAAGCAAAAGCAAATTGAAATCAAAGAGATCAAGCTTTCCACTCAAATCGCGCAAAACGATATTAACTATAAAGTCAAGCATGCGAGGGAATTTATTGAAGCCAATAAACATGTCAAATTCAAAGTGGTCTTAAAGGGTAGGGAGAGTCAAAATTCAAAAGCCGGGCTTGATGTGCTTTTGAGAGTCCAAACGATGATGCAAGATTTAGCCAACCCTGAAAAAGAGCCAAAAACCGAGGGGCGTTTTGTTTCATGGATGTTTGTGCCTAAGGCTAAAGAAACCCCCAAAAACGAAAAGAAAACCAAAGAAAATAACCCGCCTTTTAATCGTATTAACCTTATGAAAGGAGAAAATCATGCCAAAAATGAAGACTAATCGCGGCGCGTCTAAGCGTTTCAAAGTTAAAAAAAACTTGATTAAGCGTGGCAGCGCTTTTAAAAGCCATATTTTGACTAAAAAAAGCCCTAAGCGTAAAGCCAATCTAAACGCGCCAAAACATGTGCATCACACTAACGCGTATTCTGTCATGTCGTTGCTTTGCAGGGCTTAGGAATGCTCATTAGAAAGTGGAGTTAATCCCCTTATTTAAGGGAAAGTCGTTTGAAAAAACGCACCTAAAAATATTTTAAAAAGAAAGGTAAAGAAATGAGAGTTAAAACAGGCGTTGTGCGCAGAAGACGCCATAAAAAAGTCTTAAAACTCGCTAGAGGGTTTTATAGTGGCAGAAGAAAGCATTTTAGAAAGGCTAAAGAACAGCTTGAAAGGAGCATGTATTACGCCTTTAGGGATCGCAAACAAAAGAAAAGAGAGTTCAGGAGTTTGTGGGTGGTAAGGATTAATGCGGCTTGCAGAATGCACAATACAAGTTATTCACGCTTCATGCATGCCTTAAAAGTGGCTAACATTGAATTAGATCGCAAGGTTTTAGCAGACATGGCGATGAATGACATGCAAGCCTTTAAGAGCGTGTTAGAGAGCGTGAAAGAGCATCTTTGATCTCTATTGGCTGTTAGGTTTTAGTTTTAGCCTAAAAAAGGTGAGAGGATTTAGGAATTTTTACTAAAAAGTTCCTAAAATTGATTTTTGTTTCAATTTATTCTCATTCAATCGCTATATTTAATCAAAAAGAAAGCAATTTTATAGTAGAATGTAGCATTTAGTTAGAACTCAAGTAGAGAAAATGTAGAAGGAAGGAATACATGAAGAAATCTGTTATAGTAGGTGCTATCTCTCTAGCAATGACAAGCTTGTTGTCAGCAGAGACCCCTAAGCAAGAAAAAGCTATTAAGACTAGCCCTACCAAAAAAGGTGAAAGAAATGCTGCTTTTATAGGGATTGATTACCAGTTGGGTATGCTCAGCACTACCGCTCAAAATTGTTCCCATGGGAATTGTAATGGTAATCAAAGTGGGGCTTATGGCTCTAATACGCCTAACATGCCCACAGCGTCAAACCCCACAGGAGGGCTTACCCATGGCGCTCTAGGGACTCGTGGGTATAAAGGCTTAAGCAACCAACAATACGCTATCAATGGTTTTGGTTTTGTTGTGGGGTATAAGCATTTTTTTAAGAAAGCCCCACAATTTGGAATGCGTTATTACGGATTCTTTGATTTTGCAAGCTCTTATTATAAGTATTACACTTATAACGATTATGGCATGAGAGACGCTCGTAAGGGTTCTCAAAGTTTCATGTTTGGCTATGGGGCTGGCACAGATGTGTTGTTTAACCCAGCTATTTTCAATCGTGAGAACTTGCATTTTGGGTTTTTTCTTGGCGTTGCGATCGGCGGTACCTCTTGGGGTCCAACAAACTATTATTTTAAGGACTTAGCTGAAGAATATAGAGGGAGTTTCCACCCATCAAATTTCCAGGTCTTAGTTAATGGCGGGATCCGCTTGGGCACTAAACACCAAGGTTTTGAAATTGGCTTGAAAATCCAAACCATTCGCAACAATTATTATACCGCTAGTGCGGATAATGTTCCTGAAGGGGTTACTTATAAATTCACCTTTCACCGCCCCTATGCCTTTTATTGGCGTTACATTGTAAGCTTTTAAGGTGTTTTAGGGTTAATCTTATGGGGGCATAGAAAAGGGCTTTTGCTCTTTGTGGCCTTTTATGACTTTCTTGTATCAAAGCCGTTGTTTAATCAATACGACCACTCAGCAAAAATGAAATCGTAATCCTTACAAGCAATTGAACTCACAACAACCGCACACAAACAAGTCTTTGAAAAATCAAAAATGAGTTCATTATTTTTAAAAATAAGGGATATAAGTTAGCTGTTTTAATGGAGTGCTGATCATAAAATCTAAAAATCAATTAGCTATTAAAACGCTATAAGTTATCTTTAATCAACCAGATGATAGAATTTATTCTTTATTTTTGAATTGGGAGCATTTGATGAAAAAATTAGCGGTTTCTTTATTATTTACAGGGACTTTTTTGGGGCTTTTTTTGAATGCGAGTGATTTTAAGAGCATGGATAATAAGCAACTATTAGAGCAAGCAGGGAAAGTCGCTCCTAGCGAAGTCCCGGAGTTTCGCGCGGAAGTCAATAAGCGATTAGCAGCGATGAAAGAAGAAGAGCGTAAAAATTATAAAGCGGATTTTAAGAAAGCGATGGATAAGAATTTAGCTTCTTTAAGCCAAGAAGATCGCAACAAGCGTAAAAAAGAAATCCTTGAAGTGATTGCTAACAAAAAGAAAACAATGACCATGAAAGAATATCGTGAAGAAGGGCTAGATTTGCATGATTGTGCATGCGAAGGTCCTTTTCATGACCATGAAAAAAAGGGAAAAAAAGGAAAAAAACCAAGCCATCATAAGCATTAGCACTTAGGGTGTGCTGACTTTTTTTGATTTTTGTAAAACCACGCCATAAGCCCCTAGCTTTTGGCTAGGGGGATGTAAGGCGTTTTTTTTTGTTATAATTCTGTCATAGGGTTTGGGCATTGACTCTTAAAATAGAGGCTATCTACTTAGTGGGTGGGCTTTGTTGCTCTCAAATCCTTTAGCTGTAAAGAGTGTCTCAAATTTTTAGGGTTAAAGTTTTTGGAGTGTTTGTATTTTTTGGATATTTATAGTATCATACCCAATAACAAAGACCCTTTGAAAGTCTGTATTTTAAGATGGCTAAAACAGCTTGAATTCTAGGTGGTTTTTTATCAATAGAAGAAGATTTCAAAAGAGATAGCTTTTATGAATAACGGTATCTATTTTTGTTGCAGTTATATATTAATTAGGAGTTTGGTGTGAAACGGATTTTATTTTTTTTAGCGGCTACGACTTTTTTGTTGAGAGCAGAAACGGATTCTGCCACTATTAACACTACAGTTGATCCCAATGTTATGTTTTCTGAAAGCTCCACAGGGAATGTGAAAAAAGACCGCAAGAGGGTTTTAAAGAGTATGGTTAATTTGGAAAAAGAGCGCGTGAAGAATTTTAACCAGTATTCTGAAACCAAGATGAGTAAGGGCGACTTATCCGCTTTTGGAGCTTTCTTTAAGGGGAGTTTGGAAAGCTGTGTGGAGCAAAAGGTCTGTTATTATGAGCATAAAGATGGTAAGGTTTCTTTTGTGGTGAATGACAGAGAAAAGTTTTATAAACATGTGCTTAAAGACTTAGGGACAGAGCTTTCACTCCCTTTGTTTAACTGGCTTTACAAAGGCTCGGATTTTGGGGCTTTGCATGAGCAGTTTGGGGATATGTATGATGGGTATATCAAATATTTGATTAGCATGGTTAGGGTGAGTCAAAAAGAAAAGGCTAGAAAACTGGATGCAGCCACTTTTAAGAGAATGGAAGAGCAAGCTGAGAAAGACACTAAGGCAGCGTTTCAAAAGAGGAGCAGTGGGGAGCTTGAAAGCCATACTGATAGCCCTGAATTTATAAGCTCTTCTAAGAGAACACAGAACGCTTCTAATTCAGATCTAGATCCTACGACTAACGCTAACGCGCTCAAAGAAACAGCTTCAAAAGAGCCAGAAATTTCTTCCAAAAAAGAGAAAAAGTCTAAGAAAAAACGCCGCCTTTCAAAGAAAGAAAGGCAACAACAAGCCTTGCAACAAGAGTTTGAAAAACAAATTAGCGACTCTAGTAAGTCTGAAAAATAGTAAAATAGCCCTAGTTTACTTTTTTGGCTAGGGGGCTTTAAATAAGTTTCTTAAGCACCCCTTTTCTAGGCTTTATGGCTCTCTATCGCTAAGCTCTCTTATATTAGGACTATCTTTTTAAAAACCACCGCTTTTTTAAAATCTTTAGAATTTAAGCTTTTTGGCTTTTTTTGTGGTAAGCTTAAGGTTTTGTTACGCAAAAATCTTTGAAATATGGCGATTGATAGAGTTAAACATAAGACATTCCAAAGCATTTTATAAAGCCTATAAAAATTTTTAATGGAGTATCGGTAATCAAATTGATGCCTTTGAGTGTTTTTTATAATCAAAATAAAAAAGCTAAGCTAGTGATAGTTTCTCATAACGCACTCTTAGGGAGTTAGGGGGATTTTTAAAAAAAGGGGGTTAGGGGAATGACTTCAAAATATCCCTATCCTCTTATGAGTTTAAATAAACTTAATGAGTTTTATTATTAAATGGAATTTAAAAACGATGAAACAAAGTTTTAAAACCCTATTTTTTAAAATTTTTTAAGAATATCAAAGCGGATAAGGCTTATTGATATTTGATAAAAACAAACCTTTTCACTTTCTTTAGAAACCTAAAGCCCCATAAAGCTTAAAATTACCTTAACCCTTAGCATTCTAGCGTTTTGGCTAATCCCCCTAACGAAGTCTCTTTGTATTTTTCATTCATGTCTTTCCCAGTCGCATACATCGTAGCGATCACTTCATCCAGGCTCACTTTAGGCTTGTATGCATCTTCTAGGGCCAATTTAGAAGCGCTGATTGCTTTAATCGCCCCTAAAACATTGCGTTCAATGCAAGGGATTTGCACCAAGCCTCCCACAGGATCGCATGTCAATCCCAAATGGTGTTCCATAGCGATTTCACTAGCCATTAAAACCTGTTTCATCGTGGCTTGATACAAATAGGCTAACCCCCCTGCAGCCATAGAGCTTGCCACGCCAATTTCAGCCTGACACCCCGCTTCTGCGCCACTCAAGGAAGCGTTTTTCTTATAAAGATAGCCAATCGCTGCACTAGTGAGCAAAAAATCATTGATAGATTTTTGCGATAAATTTTCAAACAAATGGTCTTTAGCGTATAAAAGCACGCTTGGCACCACTGCGCACGCCCCGTTAGTAGGGGCGGTTACCACCTTACCCCCACTAGCGTTTTCTTCAGCAATGGCGCGAGCGTAAAGCGAAATGTAATCAATCAAAGCTAAGGGGTCATTCCCCTTTTTAGGGTGTTTTTCTAAGCGCGTTTTAATGCTTGGGGCCAATCGTGTTACTTTCAAAAAACCAGGAAGGTATACTTCTTTAGAGTTAGCCCCATTATGATAGCACTCAAGCATCGCATGATAAATTTTAGCCATCGTTGCATCAGGGCAGTTTTTCAGGGCATTTTCTCTCAAACGCACGATTTCAGCAATGGTTTTTTGGTGTTTTTGGCATAATTCTAGCAATTCTTTAGCGCTTGAAAAATCATAAGCGACGCTTTCGTTTTCATTCTCTTTGGCCAAGTTGTCTAATTCTTTTTCAGTATAGACAAACCCTCCGCCAACAGAATAATAGGTTTCTTCTTTTAAAACCTCATTTTTAGCGTTAAAAGCTTTTAAAATGAGAGCGTTTTGGTGTCTGGCTAAAGGTTTGTTGTCAAAAATCAAATCTTTAGAATAATCAAAAGGGATATGATGCTGGTTAGCGAGCTTTAAGATCTTGTTTTCAAATACTTCATGCAACAAGGCTTTTTTGGTTGCTAGATCCAACTCGTTAGCGTAAATACCATGCAAGCCAATCAAAACCGCCTCATCGCTCAAATGCCCCTTACCGGTCAAGGCTAATGAGCCATGCAAGGTGATTTGAATGCGCTTAACTTGCTCTAAAACACCTTTTAACAACCCGCAAAACCTCGCCCCCGCTTCCATAGGCCCTATAGTGTGTGAAGAGCTAGGCCCCACGCCGATTTTAAAAATGGATAAAATAGAAAAACTAGCCATTAGAACAACCCTAAAAACACGCTCAAAGCCGTTAAGCTCCCAAAAACAAACACAAAAACATCCACTTTGAAATTTCTAAAACGCTTCAAACTAGAAACGCTATAAAAAGCTACCATAGGCATCACAAAAAGAATGAGCGCGATAATGGGGCCACCTAAATTTTCAATAAAATCTAGGATATTAGGGTTAATATAAGCTACAAGCGTGATAGTCAGCCATAAAAAGATCGTTACGCTCACGCTCAAGGTTTTAGAAGCTTTTTTCAATTTTAAGCTTTGGATAATAATGCCTTCTAAACCCTCTTTAGCCCCATAATAATGCCCAAAAAAAGATGAAAAAATCGCTAAAAAAGCCACCACAGGCCCTGCATAATTGATTAAGGGGTTGTTTAAAGTGTTAGCGAAATAGCTTAAAATGGGGATATTTTGTTCCCTTGCTTTCATGAAATCATCAGCGTTCAAGCACATGACGCAAGAAAACACAAAAAACATCACAAACCCTAAAAGCATGAGCGATGTCCCTAATTCAATTTGATTGAGTTTATACTCTTTGAAAGTGCCGTATTCTTTTTCCACATTTTGAGTGAAAGTGGAAATAATGGGGCTATGGTTGAATGAAAACACAAGCACCGGTAAGGTTAGCCAAATGGCCAACACAAATTCTTTAAAACTCGGCATGATAAAAAGGTTATTAACTTGCCAATAGGGGATAAGATACACAGAAAAAAGCAATAAAATCAAACATAAAGGATACACCAAGGCGTTGCAAATGCGCGTTACAATCATGGCGTTAAAAACCATTACCAACATCATTAAAGAAACTAAAATGACAGCCAATAATCCCCGATGAAAAGGCGCTAAATGCAATTGATTGGTAAAAAAATGATCAAACACATTCGTGATGCCCACCCCATAAGCCAAGCAAATAGGATAAATTGCAAAGAAATAAAGCAAAGTGATAAGAAAGCCCCATTGAGCGCCAAAATGCGAGCGAACGACCATGGTAATGTCTTCTTTATCTTTAGATCCTATAAAATAAGCTAAAGCTCTATGCCCTAGATAAGTCAAAGGGAAAATGATCGCGCTCATCACCACAATAGCCCATATCCCATGCCCACCGGCTCTAATAGGCAAAAATAAAATCCCAGCCCCCACCGCCGTGCCAAATAAGGACGCCATCCAGCGCAAATCAAACAAATTGAGTTTTTTAGGATCTTTTGGAACCGCTTTTTTTTGTGTCATGCTATTAAACCGCCCTTTTATATTTTTGAAGAGTTCGTTTATTGTATCATAAAGCCCTTTTATGATTAGGATTTTTGAGATCAAAGGGTAATTTGAATGCGTGTTTATCCTCTAAAGTCTATAATTCAATCCATGCCTTTCAAGCTATAATAGCAAGCAAAAAAGATTAATAAAGGATTATAAAAATGTCAAACACAACTTGGTCGCCAACTTCATGGCATTCTTTTAAGATAGAGCAACACCCCACTTATAAGGATCAAAAAGAGTTAGAGAGAGTCAAAAAAGAATTGAGCTCTTACCCTCCTTTAGTGTTTGCTGGTGAAGCGAGAAACTTGCAAGAACGCCTAGCCCAAGTGATTGATAATAAGGCGTTTTTATTGCAAGGGGGCGATTGCGCGGAGTCGTTTTCTCAATTTAGCGCTAACAGGATTAGGGACATGTTTAAAGTGATGATGCAAATGGCGATTGTTCTCACTTTTGCTGGCTCTATACCGATTGTCAAAGTGGGGCGCATTGCCGGGCAATTTGCCAAACCTCGCTCCAATGCGACTGAAATCTTAGACAATGAAGAAGTGCTAAGCTATAGAGGGGATATTATCAACGGGATTCCCAAAAAAGAAAGAGAGCCAAAGGCTGAAAGAATGCTTAAAGCTTACCATCAAAGCGTGGCGACTTTAAACCTTATCAGAGCCTTTGCCCAAGGCGGATTAGCCAATTTGGAGCAAGTGCATCGTTTCAATTTGGATTTTGTCAAAAACAACGATTTTGGGCAAAAATACCAGCAAATCGCTGACCGGATCACGCAAGCTTTAGGGTTTATGCGGGCATGCGGGGTGGAGATAGAAAAAACGCCCATTCTTAGGGAAGTGGAGTTTTACACGAGCCACGAAGCGTTACTGCTCCATTATGAAGAGCCTTTGGTGCGTAAGGATAGTTTGACTAACCAGTTTTATGACTGCTCTGCACACATGCTGTGGATTGGCGAAAGGACAAGAGATCCTAAGGGCGCGCATGTGGAGTTTTTAAGGGGGGTTTGTAACCCTATTGGCGTGAAAATCGGGCCTAATGCGAGCGTGAGTGAAGTGTTAGAATTGTGCGATGTTTTAAACCCGCACAACATTAAGGGGCGTTTGAATTTGATCGTGCGCATGGGTTCTAAGATGATTAAAGAGCGCTTGCCTAAGCTTTTACAAGGGGTGTTGAAAGAAAAACGCCATATTTTATGGAGCATTGATCCCATGCATGGCAACACGGTCAAAACCAGCTTGGGGGTTAAAACAAGGGCTTTTGATAGCGTGTTAGATGAAGTGAAAAGCTTTTTTGAAATCCATAGGGCTGAAGGGAGTTTGGCTTCAGGGGTTCATTTGGAAATGACGGGTGAAAATGTTACAGAATGTATCGGTGGCTCGCAAGCGATCACCGAAGAGGGTTTGAGCTGCCATTACTATACGCAATGCGATCCAAGATTAAACGCCACTCAAGCCTTAGAACTCGCTTTTTTAATCGCTGACATGCTCAAAAAACAACGCGCTTGATTGAAATCAAGATAATAAGAGGCTTTAGTCAAGCGATCGTTTCTTGTAATGCGTTCTATAGGGGGATTTAGTTGGGGGTTGTAGGGGGGGAGTTATTTCAAAATACCCCAGTTATCCCCTTAAGAGAATGAGTTTTGTATAAAATAAAGTTTTAAAAATTAAAGGATAATAAGGTTAAATAAGGTTTTGAGTGCCGACATTTGATGAAAACAGAGCCAAATATTAATCTATCTTTAACTCTTTTTCTTTATAATTATCGTAAGCATTTTAATATTCAAAGGAGCTTGAAATGAGAATTTCTCTTTTAGCTGTAATTTTAGCGTTATTGTTTGTGGCTTGCCACGAAACTAAAAAACAAATCTTACAAAACGAAGCCGATAGCACCCCTTCAGAAAAAACCATTTGGCAGCCTGAACAAAAATAAAAATTGTAAAAATACTCAAAAGCGTTTTTAAAATAACACAATCAAAAAGCTAGTGGGTGATAGTTTTTTGTGAAGCGATCTTAGGGTTGTGGGGGGAATGGTTTCAAAACACCCCCTATCCCTTATGAAGTTTATTGTCAAACGAAGTTTAAAAACAAGTTTTTAAAAGTGAGAGAATGGCTAAAAAGCCTAAAATTAAAAAATCTCAAATTAAAATGGGCGAAAGCTTGAGAGTTAAACTATAAACTCTCTAAAACCTTTTGAGCATGGCCTTTCGCTTTGACATTGTAGAAGCATTTTTCTAAAACGCCTTGCGTGTTGATAATGAAAGTGGAGCGGATAATCCCCAAATGCTCTTTCCCATAAAGCATGCGTTTGCCATAAGCTTTGTAAAGATTGGCGGCTTTTTTATCTTCATCGCAGAGCAAGATCACATTCAAAGAGCATTGGCTGATAAATTTTTGATGCGATTGCGCGTTATCAGGGCTTACGCCTACGACAACAGCGTTTTTCTTTTCAAATTCACTAAACAGAGTACTAAAGTCTTTGGCTTCTAGAGTGCATCCGGGGGTGTTGTCTTTAGGGTAGAAATACAACACCACTTTTTTATGGAGCAAATCTTTTAAAGAAATTTCTACCCCATCGCTGTTTTTCAACCTGAAATCAGGGGCTAATTGCCCAGCTTCTAATTTTTCCATCCTTATCCTTTAATAGAGAATGATAGCGACTTTTTGAGGCCCATGCACCCCAAAAACGGTTTTTAATTCAATATCGGCTGTCCGGCTAGGCCCGCCAATAAGGAGCATGTTTGTGGGTAAGACGCCGTTTTGGCTTTGATTTTTTAAAGCTTGCATGCCCTCGCTTAAATTGCGCACAATGGATTCTTTTTTCAATAAAATGATGCAATTAAGGGTGATGAGTGAAAGCAATCGCGGGCTTGCATGCGAAGAAACCGCCCCAATCATGCCCAAGCTTGAAATCCCACAAACCCCATGCAATAAAGCCGTATCAATCTCAAACAACTCTTCACGCATCGCTTCAATTTCTTTATCATAAGGCTGTAAAGCAAAATCCTTAAACGCTTCAAAATTCAAATCCAAATCCGTAGAGTGTAAGACTTTTTTGCTTTGAAAATTTTCTAAAGCCTTTAAAATGGCTTGCTCTAAATTCTCTTTAGCGCTTTCAATGACTTCAGCTTTATTCAACACCTGGAAATGCTTGTATTCTTCTACTAAGTCTTCAAACTCCACTTTAATGATATTTCTATAAATAGGGTTTGCTCCCTGAATGGCATGCTTGGCTCTAGCTTCTTTAATGCGCTTTAAAATAAGCTCTTTACTCATAAATCACCCCTTCTAAGTGTTGGACTTTGGCATGCAAGCTCGTGTCCATATTGGGTAAGGTCCTAACACTCGCCCACTCTTTGACTAAAGGCAGTATGGGGGCTAAAAGCTTGCCTAAAGGCGAGAAAAATTGAGCCATTTTCAATTGGAAACGCCACTTAGCCCCATCGCTTGCCATTTTGGCAAACATTTTCATAGAGAATTTTTCCATCCCGCTGTGTTGGGTGCTTTTAGCCCCCTTAACTACGCCTCTGCCCTCGCCCACTTTATCCGATCGCAAATCCCTAATGAGTTCGGCTAAAGGGATTTCTACGGGGCATACTTCAGTGCAACGCCCGCAAAGACTGCACAAATTAGGGATATGCCCGTAATTATTCAAGCCAAAGAGTTGGGGGGATACCACCACGCCTATAGGGCCAGGATAAGTAGAAAGATAGGCATGCCCACCGATTTTATCATACACAGGGCAGTGGTTCAAACAAGTCCCGCAACGAATGCATGAAAGAGCGCGATAATACTTTTCATCAGCCAAAATATTAGAGCGGTTGTTGTCTAATAAAATGATGTGGGCTTCTTTAGGGCCGTCTAAATCGCCCTCTTTTCTAGGGCCTGTGATAATGTTTTGATAGCAAGTGATAGGCACACCCACAGCGCTTGGGGCGAGCAAATTGTTTAAAATCGCCGCATCATCAAAGCTTTCTACTAATTTTTCAATCCCACAAATTGCGACATGCACATCGCATGCGGTGGTGCTCATTCTGCCATTGCCTTCATTTTCCACTAACCAAATCGCCCCCTCGTTAGCGATAGCGAAATTCACCCCACTGATCCCCATTTTAAAGCTTTCAAATTCTTTGCGCATGTGTTTTCTGGCGATCGCGTTAAGCTTTTCAGGCTCTTCTTCGTAAGCGGCGTTGAGTTTTTCTTCAAAAATCTTACCGATTTGCTTGCGGTTTTTATGGATAGCCGGCACGACAATATGCACAGGGTGTTCATTAATGAGTTGGATAATCAATTCGCCCAAATCCGTTTCTTGCGCTTGAATGCCCTTTTCTTTCAAGTAGTGGTTCAAGCCAATTTCTTCGCTCGCCATGGATTTTTGCTTTAAAATGCGCTTGATGTTCTTTTCTTTAGCGAGATTGTAAATGATTTCATTAGCTTCATCGCCGTCTTTAGCGTAATGGATTTTAAAGCCGTTTTGAGTGGCGTTTTTTTCAAACAATTCCAAATATTCATCAAGCCTAGATAAGATTTTAAGCTTGACTTCTTTGCCTAATTCCCTTAAATTTTCCCATTCGCTGTAACGATTTTTAAGGAGATTCTTACGATTAGCCCGTAAGGTATCCATTGCAGAACGCAAATTTTCCCTTAATTGCATATCGCCTAATTGGTCGGTGATGATTTCTTCGTATTCTTGGTCGCTATGATATTTTTCCATGATCATTCCTTAAAATAATTCTTTAATGTTAAAGCCCAAGCCTTGAGGCTAAAAAGTCATAAAAATGCATGGGTTTTGTTAGAGAGCCCATTTTTTGCATAGCGGTGCTGATATTCATCAAACACCCAGCATCCGCTGAAACAATCACATCCACCTGACGGCTTTCTATGTCTTTAATCTTTTCTTTAACCATAACCGCTGAAATTTCAGGCTCTTTAACCGAAAAAGTCCCCCCAAACCCGCAGCATTCTTCTTCTTTTTCCAATTCAATGAGTTCCACATTTTTAAGCTGTCTGATGAGGTTTTTCGCCGAGTCAATCACTTTAGCCACCCTTAAGGCATGGCAATTAGAATGCCATGTGATTTTAAGGGGTTCGCCCTTATCTTCATACTTGACTTGCAATTTTTTATCCAAAAACTCGCTCAATTCATACACCCTAGAGCAAAAATCTTTAACCATGTTAAATTCCGCATGCCCTTCAAACAATTCCAAATAATCATGCCGCATCATTCCTGTGCATGAACCGCTAGGCAAGATAATAGGGTAGTCGTTATTGGAATAAAGTTTGATATTGTATAAAACGACTTTTTTTGTCTCTTCATAATATCCTGAGTTATAGCTTGGCTGGCCGCAACATGTCTGGTCTTTTTTAAAAACCACTTCCAAATTTTCCTTGCGGAGTAATTTGATAGCGTTAAGCGATGCGTTGCTGTATATGGCTGCTCCTAGACAAGTGGCAAAGAAATTGACTTTCAAAGAAGGCTCCTTAAAATTCTAAATTAAGAGTTTCAAACACAATATAATACTCAAAATTGGTAAGAAATTGGTAAGATTGTAACCACAAGTTGATAAACCCACTCGCTCAAACATTGTTACTAAAATAAACCACAAACCCATTAAATTTGACTTAATATTAAATGCTACTTAAAATTAGTTTTTTCTTTTAAGTAAGATAAAAAAATACTTTTAATTATTCAAGGAAAATTTATGGAATTTTATCAAGTCTATGATCCATTAGGCCATATTTGGCTGAGCGCTTTAGTGGCGCTATCGCCTATTGTGCTCTTTTTTATTTCTCTTATTGTCTTTAAGCTTAAAGGGTATAGCGCTGGGTTTTTAAGCTTATTGCTTTCAATCCTTATTGCGTTATTCGTGTATAAAATGCCCGCTCAAATGGTGAGCGCGAGTTTTTTCTATGGCTTTCTTTATGGCTTATGGCCGATCGCATGGATTGTGATCGCTGCGATTTTTCTTTACAACCTTTCAGTGAAATCCGGGTATTTTGAAATTTTAAAAGGAAGCATTTTAAGTTTGACGCCGGATCACCGGATTTTAGTGATTTTGATTGGCTTTTGTTTTGGCTCGTTCTTAGAAGGAGCGATTGGTTTTGGAGGCCCGGTAGCGATCACAGCGGCGATTTTAGTCGGCCTTGGGCTAAACCCCTTATACGCTGCCGGATTGTGCCTGATCGCTAACACCGCTCCTGTGGCTTTTGGTGCGGTGGGCATTCCTATTACGGCAATGGCTAGCGTGGTGGGTATCCCTGAATTAGAGATTTCTCAAATGGTGGGTAGGGTGTTACCCCTTTTTTCCATTGGCATTCCTTTTTTCATCGTGTTTTTAATGGATGGTTTTAGAGGGATTAGAGAGACTTTTCCTGCAGTAGCTGTTACCGGGTTTAGTTTCGCTATCGCGCAATTTTTAAGCTCTAATTATCTAGGGCCGCAACTTCCGGATATTATTTCAGCTTTAGTGTCATTGATTTCTACCACTTTATTTTTAAAGTTTTGGCAGCCTAAAAATATTTTCACTAGCAATGGCAAAGAGCCAACAATTAGCACAGAAAAACACCATATTTGCAAGGTGATCGTGGCGTGGATGCCTTTTGTGTTGCTCACTATTACGATCATTATATGGACACAACCTTGGTTTAAAGCGCTCTTTAAAGAAGGTGGGGCTTTGGCGTTTTCTAGTTTTGCGTTTGAATTTGATTCTATCAGTCAAAAGATTTTTAAAACCGTTCCCATTGTTACTGAAGCGACCAATTTTCCTGTCGTGTTCAAACTCCCTTTAATCTTAACGACAGGTACTTCCATCTTTTTAGCCGCTCTTTTGAGCGTGTTTTTGTTGCGCGTGAAAGTTGGCGATGCAATAGGGGTGTTTGGAGCCACTTTAAAAGAAATGCGTTTGCCGATTTTAACCATTGGCGTGGTTTTGGCGTTTGCGTATGTGGCTAATTATAGCGGCATGAGCGCTACTTTAGCGTTAGCGTTAGCCGATACTGGGCATGTTTTCACTTTCTTTTCGCCTGTTGTAGGCTGGCTTGGGGTGTTTTTAACCGGAAGCGACACGAGCTCTAACCTTTTATTTGGCTCTTTACAAATGCTCATCGCTACACAGCTTGGCTTGCCTGAAGTGCTTTTCTTAGCGGCCAACACTTCAGGGGGTGTTGTGGGTAAAATGATAAGCCCTCAAAGCATCGCTATCGCTTGCGCGGCGGTGGGGTTAGTGGGGAAAGAGAGCGAATTGTTTAGATTTACGGTAAAATATTCCATCGCTTTGGCGATCATTATGGGGATTATTTTCACTCTTATTGCTTATGTCTTCCCCTTTATTATCCCCATCATTCCTAAATAAGGGGGTTTTTTAAAGAGATCTAGCGCTAAGAGAATATTTTTAAAAAGGGATTTTTTAGTGCTAGAATTTCATCAAATTTATGACCCTTTGGGTAATATTTGGCTGAGCGCTCTTGTAGCCTTATTGCCGATCTTATTGTTTTTTTTATCTTTAATGGTTTTTAAACTCAAAGGTTACACAGCAGCCTTTTTGAGCGTAGCTCTGTCAGCCATTATTGCGGTTTTAGTGTATAAAATGCCTGTTAGCATGGTGGGTTCAAGCTTTCTTTATGGCTTCCTCTATGGCTTATGGCCGATCGCTTGGATCATCATTGCAGCGATTTTTTTATACAAACTCAGCGTTAAATCCGGTTATTTTGAAATCTTAAAAGAAAGCGTCCAGTCTATCACTTTAGATCATAGGATTTTAGTGATTTTGATTGGCTTTTGTTTTGGATCGTTTTTAGAAGGGGCGATCGGCTTTGGAGGGCCTATTGCCATTACCGCAGCGATTTTAGTGGGGTTGGGGTTAAGCCCTTTGTATTCTGCCGGGTTGTGCCTAATCGCTAATACCGCTCCTGTGGCTTTTGGCGCGGTGGGTATCCCTATAAGCGCGATGGCGAGTGCGGTAGGGGTGCCAGCGATTTTAATTTCAGCCATGACGGGTAAAATCCTCTTTTTTGTGAGCTTGTTAGTGCCGTTTTTCATTGTGTTTTTGATGGATGGCTTTAAGGGGATTAAAGAGACTTTTCCGGCCGTTTTTATCGCGGCTTTTTCTTTCGCTGGCGCGCAATTTTTAAGCTCTAATTATTTGGGGCCAGAATTGCCGGGTATTATTTCAGCCCTTGTTTCACTCGTTGCAACGGCGCTCTTTTTGAAATTTTGGCAGCCTAAAGTCATTTTTAGAAGCGATGGCAAAGCGGCCTCATTCACTAAGAGTAACCATCATATTTGTAAGATCTATGTCGCCTGGTCTCCTTTTGTGATTTTGGTTTTAGTGATTGTGTTATGGATACAGCCTTTTTTTAAGGCTTTATTTGAAAAAGACGGCTTGTTAGCTTTTTCTAATTTTTATTTTGAATTCAATAATATCAGTAACCACATCTTTAAAAGCCCGCCTTTTGTAGAAGCCAATCAAAGCGTGAGTTTTCCTGTGGTGTTTAAATTTCTCTTAATCAACACGGTTGGCACTTCCATTTTTTTAGCCGCTCTTATTAGCATGCTCGTTTTAAGGGTGCGAGTGAGCGATGCGCTGAGCGTCTTTGGCGAGACTTTAAAAGAAATGCGCTATCCCATTCTTACCATTGGTTTAGTCTTAAGCTTTGCCTATGTGTCTAATTACAGCGGGATTTCTTCCACTCTAGCCTTAGCGCTCACACATACGGGTTTGGCTTTTACTTTTTTCTCGCCCTTGATCGGATGGGTAGGCGTGTTTTTAACCGGGAGCGATACGAGTTCTAATCTTTTATTTGGCTCTTTACAGCAACTCACCGCCCAACGATTGCACCTCCCTGAGGTTTTAACCCTAACGGCTAATACCGTGGGAGGCACTTTGGGCAAAATGATAAGCCCTCAAAGCATCGCTATCGCTTGCGCGGCGGTGGGATTAGCCGGGAAAGAGAGCGATTTGTTCAAATTCACGGTTAAATACTCCCTTATTTTTGTAGCGATTATGGGAGTCGTGATTAGCGCGATTGCGTATTTGATCCCTGAAGTGGTGCCTGCGATAAAGTAGAGCCATTTTAGATTTGGCAATGATTAAACCCCTTTTGAGTGGGGAATGTTGAAAAATAAAGCGGGTTGAGGTTGAGCCATTCTTTAGAGTGTTTGTTGGAGTTGCTAGGGTTTTTTAAATCCACATAAGGGATAGCTCCCATAACGCTTCTATAACATTGCAAGCTATTTTTGCTCACACTCGGATTTTTGCATGCGTTTAAAAGAATGAGCGCTGATACAAAAGCGAATATTTTTAGCATGACTTTAACCCCCAAATAAATTTTTTTGTTTTAAAAAATGCAAGATTTTAAGCGTCATAGAGCTTATGGGTAAAGTTTCTAAGTCTTTAAGGCTATAAAAACGAATGGGATTTTTTAGATCCTTTATTGCGGCTAAATAGAGGTTTAAATTGAGCTTGAATTTAGTGTGGCTGTGTTTGATAGCACCTAAAAAGGGGAGTTTGCATTCTAAATTTTCTTTTAAGTCAGGGAAATGGTGCATCCCCAAATAGAGTTTTTGCTCTATTTTTTCTAAAGCGATTTGGTTATTTTGGATCACAACGCCCAAATAACGCTCTTCTTGAACGATTTCTTGTTTTTTCTTAAGCGTGTGTTTTTCTAGGTGGTTTTTACCTAAACAATAAGGATTGAAAGGGCAAATCGCGCATTTGGGTTTAGGGGAGCAGATTAAAGCCCCTAGATCAATTAGGGCTTGGTTGTGATTAAAGCTTTCATTAAGATTGAGAAAGTCATTCGCCTTAATTTGCAGATCTTTAGCCGTGATATTAGGATCCAAACCAAAAAGCCTTAAAAGCACGCGCTTGATATTAGCGTCCACGCATGCGCTCTTTTCTCTAAAGCCAAAACATAAAATCGCATTAGCCGTGTATGTGCCAATCCCTGGGAGTTTCAATAGGCTTTGATAGTCATTGGGTAGTTGTGAGTTATGTTCTTTCACGCAAATTTCAGCGCTTTTTTTTAAATTTTTAGCCCTTGAATAATAGCCAAGCCCTCTCCAAAGCAATAAAACCTCCTCTAATTGAGCGTCCGCTAAGTCTTTTAAAGTGGGGAAAGCTTTTAAAAAAGGGGAATAAAAACGATCAACCACCGTGTTGATTTGGGTTTGTTGGCTCATCACTTCGCTGATATAGACTTCATAAGGAGCGTTAATGCCTTTTAAATTCCTAAAAGGTAAACCTTTGCGCCCAAATTCTTCATACCATTTTAAAAGGGCGTTGTGTAAAGTTTCCAACTACAACCACCTGTAAGCGATGAGTTTGACCCAAGGTGTGCACACGCTTAAAAACACGATTAAATACACCATACCAAAAATAAACCCCCATTTCCAAAAATCCTTGCTTGGAATATACCCGCTCCCGTAATAAATGGTGGATGGGCCTGTGCCATAGGGCGTTAAAATCCCCATAATCCCTAAAGAAAGCATTAAAAACAAGCTCAATTCTTGCAAATTGACCCCTTGAAGGTGTGAACCAATCCCTACAAAAAGCGCGAATAACGCGCTCACATGAGCGGTGATGCTAGCGAAAAAATAGTGCGACAGATAGAATAAAGCTACAATAAACAATACCGCTATTAACGGATCCAAGTTAGCATGCTCTAAAAAATTTTGAGCCGCATTGCCGATAAAATTTAAAAAACCCACATTTTTAAGCCCGCCAGCCATCGTGAGCAGCGATCCTAGCAATAAAAAAATATTGAACGCGCTCTTGTTTTTAATGATGTCTTCATAGCTTACAATCTTACAAAACGCCATTAAAACCATGACAATCAAAGCCGTCGCGCTCGCATGCAGGCCTAAAGGTTTGCCAAAAATCCAACCTAATAAAGCCAATAAAGTGAGGCTGAGCATTAAAATTTCTTTTAAAGAAAACCTCCCCATGCCCTCTAATTCTTTTTTGGCCCACAAACTCACTTCTTTTGAGCCTTTTAAGGTGGGTTTGCAGATTTTATACGCTAATAAAGGCGCAAGCAAGATCAAAACCACCCCACAAGGCAAGAACGCTAAAAACCACGAAAACCATGAGATTTCATTCACGCCCATTTTGGTAGCGATCTCCATTGCTAGGGGGTTAGGAGCGAGCGCGGTTAAAAACATGGACGAAGTGATGCAAGTTGAAGCCAAAGCGACCCACATCAAATACGCGCCGATTTTGTCAGGGTTATTATTGGGAGTAGAACCCATTAAAGGCGGGATAGATGAAACGATTGGATAGAGTATACCCCCACTTCTAGCGGAATTGCTAGGGATAAAGGGGGCTAGACACAATTCGCTCAAACCAATCGCATAGCCTAAACCTAAAGGGGTTTGCCCTAAAAACCTAATGAGCAAAAGAGCGATCCGTTTCCCTAACAAGCTTTTTTCATACCCTAAACCCAAAATAAAAGCGACAAACACAAGCCACACCGTTTTATTCGCATACCCGCTCAAACCCCACGAAATAGCCTTATTAGCGCTCGCTACCTCACCGCTCGCTCCAATTTTTAACGCCACGCACAACACTAACGCGCTTAACGCTATCAAACCTGATGGCACCGGTTCTAAAACTAGCCCTATAATCATGCCCATGAAAATACAAAAATAAAGCCATGCGTTAGGGTTTAGCCCGTCCGGTGCGCCTAAAAAATACAATAGCGTTGCGATAAAAAAAGGGGCAAGAATGATGAGAGTTTGTTTAGTCATGTTTAACCTTTAGCCAAAGATAGTAGCAATTTGGCTTAAAAATGCCATTCAAATGGGATTGAGTTATTACAATGTTACAGAAAAAGATTAAAAATTAAGCTTTTTGAAAAAGATAAAATTTTATAATTACATTTATCTTTGTTGAATTTACTACAAATAGGAGTATTGCATGCAAGAAAATGTGCCTTTGAGTTATGATTATTCCATTAGCAAATTGTTTCTTTATGCGATGGTTGCATTTGGGATAATAGGCATGTTAATAGGGATCGTGTTAGCTTTTGAATTGTCTTTCCCTAACTTGAATTACATTGCAGGGGAGTATGGCGTTTTTGGCCGCTTACGCCCTTTGCACACGAATGCGGTGATTTATGGTTTCACTCTTGGGGGGATTTGGGCGAGTTGGTATTATATCGGTCAAAGGGTGCTTAAAATCACTTATTACCAACACCCCTTTTTGAAAATTGTAGGGTTGTTGCATTTTTGGCTCTGGATTATTCTTTTAATTCTAGGGGTTATTAGCTTGTTTGCTGGTCTTACTCAATCTAAAGAATACGCCGAATTGATGTGGCCTTTAGATATTATTGTGGTTGTGGCATGGGTGCTATGGGGGGTTAATATGTTTGGGAGCATGAGCGTTAGGAGAGAAAATACCATTTATGTGTCTTTATGGTATTACATCGCTACTTATGTGGGTATAGCGGTGATGTATATCTTCAATAACCTTTCTGTCCCCACCTATTTTGTCGCTGATATGGGGAGTGTTTGGCATTCTATTTCTATGTATTCAGGCAGTAATGATGCGCTCATTCAATGGTGGTGGGGGCATAATGCGGTCGCTTTTGTCTTTACGAGTGGGGTGATTGGCACGATTTATTATTTCTTGCCTAAAGAGAGCGGCCAGCCTATCTTTTCTTACAAACTCACTTTGTTTTCTTTCTGGAGCTTGATGTTTGTTTATATTTGGGCAGGCGGGCACCACTTGATTTACTCCACCGTGCCTGATTGGGTGCAAACTCTCTCTAGCGTGTTTTCAGTGGTGTTGATTTTGCCTTCTTGGGGGACAGCTATTAACATGCTACTAACGATGCGCGGCCAATGGCACCAACTTAAAGAAAGCCCGCTCATTAAATTCTTGGTTTTAGCTTCAACTTTCTACATGCTTTCTACTTTAGAAGGCTCTATTCAAGCCATTAAAAGCGTGAATGCATTAGCGCACTTCACTGATTGGATTATAGGGCATGTGCATGACGGCGTGTTAGGGTGGGTAGGATTTACTTTGATTGCGAGCATGTATCACATGACGCCTAGGCTTTTCAAAAGAGAGATCTATTCAGGGCGTCTTGTGGATTTCCAATTCTGGATCATGACTTTAGGGATTGTGCTTTATTTTTCGTCCATGTGGATTGCAGGGATCACGCAAGGGATGATGTGGAGGGATGTGGATCAATACGGCAATCTCACTTACCAGTTCATTGACACGGTTAAGGTGCTAATCCCTTATTACAATATTAGAGGCGTTGGGGGTCTTATGTATTTTATTGGATTTATTATTTTTGCTTACAATATTTTTATGACAATCACTGCAGGCAAAAAGTTAGAGCGTGAGCCTAATTACGCCACGCCTATGTCTAGATAGGGGAGGTTGGAAATGTTTAGTTTTTTAGAGAAGAATCCGTTCTTTTTCACTCTTGCGTTTATTTTTGTGTTTGCGATCGCAGGCTTGGTGGAGATTTTGCCCAACTTCTTCAAATCCGCTCGCCCGATTGAAGGCTTACGGCCTTATACGGTTTTAGAGACAGCGGGGAGGCAAATTTATATCCAAGAAGGTTGTTATCATTGCCATTCCCAGCTCATTCGCCCTTTCCAAGCTGAGGTGGATCGATACGGTGCGTATAGTTTGAGTGGGGAATACGCGTATGACAGGCCATTTTTATGGGGATCTAAAAGGATTGGCCCTGATTTGCACAGGGTGGGGGATTATCGCACAACCGATTGGCATGAAAAGCATATGTTTGATCCTAAAAGCGTTGTGCCGCACAGCATCATGCCCGCCTATAAGCATTTATTCATCAAAAAGAGCGACTTTGACACCGCTTATGCAGAAGCTTTGACGCAAAAAAAGGTTTTTGGCGTGCCTTATGACACCGAAAACGGCGTGAAATTAGGGAGCGTAGAAGAAGCGAAAAAAGCCTATTTAGAAGAAGCGAAAAAAATCACAGCCGACATGAAAGACAAGAGGGTGCTAGACGCCATTCAAAGAGGTGAAGTGTTAGAAATTGTGGCTTTGATCGCTTATCTCAACAGCTTGGGCAATTCCAGGATCAACGCTAGTCAAAACGCTAAATAAGGGGTGAATGATGGATTTAGAAAGTTTGAGAGGTTTTGCGTATGCGTTTTTTACCATTCTTTTCACGCTCTTTTTGTATGCCTATATTTTTAGCATGTATAGAAAGCAAAAAAAGGGCGTCGTGGATTATGAGCGGTATGGATACTTAGCGTTAAATGACGCTTTAGAAGATGAGTTGATTGAACCACGCCATAAAAAAGTTCATGATAATGGCATAAAGGAAAGTTGAAATGGATTTTTTAAACGACCATATAAATGTTTTTGGCTTGATTGCAGCGCTTGTGATTTTAGTTTTAACCATCTATGAATCCAGCTCGCTCATTAAAGAAATGCGCGACAGCAAATCTCAAGGTGAGCTTATAGGAAACGGGCATTTGATTGATGGGATAGGGGAGTTCGCCAATAATGTGCCAATAGGCTGGATCGCAAGCTTTATGTGCACGATTGTGTGGGCTTTTTGGTATTTTTTCTTTGGGTATCCGCTGAATAGCTTTTCTCAAATCGGGCAATACAATGAAGAGGTTAAAGCGCACAACCAAAAATTTGAAGCCAAATGGAAGCATTTGGGTCAAAAGGAATTGGTGGATATGGGTCAAGGCATCTTTTTAGTCCATTGTTCGCAATGCCATGGCATCACCGCTGAGGGCTTGCATGGGAGCGCTCAAAATCTGGTGCGTTGGGGTAAAGAAGAGGGCATTATGGACACCATTAAGCATGGCTCTAAAGGCATGGATTATCTCGCTGGGGAAATGCCCGCTATGGAATTGGACGAAAAAGACGCTAAAGCGATCGCAAGCTATGTGATGGCAGAAATTTCTAGCGTTAAAAAAACCAAAAACCCTCAACTCATTGATAAGGGCAAGGAGCTGTTTGAAAGCATGGGTTGCACAGGCTGTCATGGCAATGATGGTAAGGGCTTGCAAGAAAATCAAGTGTTTGCAGCTGATTTGACCGCTTACGGCACAGAGAATTTTTTGAGAAATATCTTAACGCATGGCAAAAAGGGCAATATAGGGCATATGCCATCATTCAAGTATAAAAACTTTAGCGATTTGCAAGTTAAAGCGTTAGCCGAATTTATCCAATCGCTAAAACCCTTAGAAGATTAAAGGAAAAGAGATGAAATTTTTAAACGGATTAGCAGGGAATTTACTGATTGTGGTTATTTTATTGTGTGTGGCCGTTTTTTTTACGCTCAAAGCGATCCATATCCAAAAAGAGCAAGCCACCAATTATTACCGCTATAAGGATATTAACGCTTTAGAGACAAAAAACACCCAAAACCGGGCTAACTATGAATTGGTCAATCAAGGGAGTAAAAAATGAAATTCACGACTTTAGAAAAAATCTTAGCCTTAATGGTAGTAGCGACCATTTTAATGACGATTGTTATTTCTTTTGTGCCTAACTTGTTTTTGTTTAGCACATGAGGATCTTATGGCTTGTAATAGCCTTTGTTTGTTGTTTGGGGGCTAATGAGTCCTATGTTTTTAATAACGCTAAAGGGCGTTTGGTAGAAAAAAGCGTTGCGTTTGTGGAGGGCGTTTCTAAAGAGCTTTATCTTAAAACAGGCGTGCGTTTTGCGATTGATATGACGGATTTTGAAAAAAATCCTATCGCTTTGGCGGATAAAAAGGAACGCCAAAAGTATCAAGAGGGCTTTTTAAAGCAGCTCAAACCTCCTTTTGTGGTATTCTTTTTCTACCATGACGCTCAAAAAATAGAATTAGTGGCTAGCCCTAAAGATTTGTTGGACACTGATAAAATCTTTTTTGAAAAAATCGCTCCCTTACTCCCTACAAACGCTAAAGAATACACGCCCCAAAGGATTTCAGCCATGCTCATTAACGGCTATTCGGTCGCAGTAGATGCTTTAGCGGAAAAATATCGTGTGAATATTACGCAAAATTTTAACGCTCCTAAGGGAGTAACTTTTGTAAAGGTGGTTATTTATATTTTATTATTGACGCTTTTAGGCGCGTTTTTGGGGCTTTATTTTTTTAAAAAATCTTAAGAGAGAAACCAATGAAAGAAAAAAACTTTTGGCCTTTAGGGATCATGAGCGTGCTCATTCTTGGGCTTGGGATCGTGGTGTTTTTGGTGGTGTTTGCCCTAAAAAATTCGCCTAAAAACGATTTAGTGTATTTTAAGGGTCATAACGAAGTGGATTTAAACTTTAACGCTATGCTTAAAACCTATGAAAACTTTAAATCCAATTATCGTTTTTTAGTGGGTTTAAAGCCCCTTATTAAAAGCCCTAAAACCCCCATTTTGCCCTATTTTTCTAAAGGCACGCATGGGGATAAAAAACTCCAAGAAACCCTTTTAAACAACGCTTTGATTTTGGAAAAATCTAACACGCTTTATGCGCAATTGCAACCGCTCAAACCCGCTTTAGATGCGCCAAATATTCAAGTGTATTTAGCGTTTTACCCCAGCCAATCACAGCCCAGATTATTAGGGACGCTTGATTGTAGAAGCGCATGCGAGCCTTTAAAATTTGATTTGTTAGAGAGCGATAAAAGGGGGCGTTATAAGATCCTTTTTAAATTTGTTTTTAAAAATAAAGAAGAATTGATTTTAGAGCAACTGGCTTTTTTCAAGCAGCACGTTTAAAAAAATGCCTTTAGCGTTTTTTATTAACACTCAATCATTAAAAAGCCTGAATTTTCTATCCAAACGGGTATAATAAGGCTATGGGTTTTTTAAAAGTTTTTAAACATGACGCCTTGGGGCAATTAGGGAATGTTGTTGTGGGGAATTTTTTAATAACGCTCACTATTTTAGCGGTTTGTTTTTCCTCTCAAAGTGCTGAAGAAACGACCATGCTCACCCTAAGCTACACGCTCTTTTTTGTCTTAGGGGCGTTTTTACTGATTGCAATCAGTGTGGGAGCGATCAAAAACCTCAACGCGCTTTTTTCTAAAAGGGGGGTTTTAAGCTTTTCTTTACCCGTTAGTTTAGAATCTTTATTGCTCCCTAAAATCTTGCTCCCCATGGTGTTTTTTATCTTCAGTTTGTTCTGGTTTGTAGCGAGCGTGCGTTTGGGCTATTCTCTTTTTAACGCGCAATCCAGCGTGTTGTTTATCTTGCACACCGCTTTAAAAACCTTCGTGTTAAAACCCACTAAAACCCTAGGTATCGTGCTGTTTTTAGGGCTTGTTTTAATGAAATTTTTATTTGTTTTGAGTGTTTTAAACGCTGCTAGGATCAAAAAAGCGCGTTTTTTACTAGGGGGGCTGTTATTCATTTTGGTGGGGGTTGTTTTGGAATTAGCGTTTAATTCGTTACTGCCCTTAATGAGTTCTAGTTTAAGCATCAATGAGGGATTTTATTATTTCTTGCAACAACAAGAATTGCAAGAAAAACAATACTACCTTTTATGGGGGGTGGATTTTTTAAAAATCCTTTTATTGTATGGAATGAGTCGTTACTTGCTTATGCATAAATTAGAATTGGATTAAGAAAAGCGGTATTTTAAATATTCATCAGTGAGCAAGCAGTCTTTAGTCTTTAACAAACTGGCATAAAACCCATGCTGATAGCCCAATTCAAAAAGCTTGTCTATGGCGAGAATTTGAACCTCACTTAAGCGCGTTGAAGTTTCATTCGCATACAAGCTTAAATAAGTTTGTAAGCGCTCTTTATTGACACGAATGAGCGAGCGCTCTAACAGCATGTCAGAGAGCAAATTTTGGTGTTTTAGCGCGGCTTCAACCGCTTTAATCAAAGCCTTTTTAATCAAAATCGCGCGATACAAAGGGATGGATCGCCTAATCGCCATGCCCCCTAAAGGCAGGGGCAAATCCACTTTAATGAGTTCTTTCCAAACATCCCACAATTCTTTTTCCACTTCTAATTCATCATGGAAATCCAAGATATTTTCATGAATGAGTACGCCTGCATGCACTTTTTCTTCCAAAACCGCTTTTTCAATGTCTAAAAAATTCATGTAAGCGATGCGCGCATGTTTGTAATAGATCTTAAACAAGAGGGCGTTGGTGGTGTGCTCCCCACTGAGTGCGACTCTAAAATCTTTTTTCAATTTCACGCCCTTTTTTTTCACTAATTTAGGCCCATAGCCATTCCCAAAGCTTGTCGCTGTAGGGAGCAAGGCGTAGTCGTTCGCAATTTTAGGGTATAGCCCAAAGCTGATTGCGCTCACATCATAAGTGTTTTTTAGGGCCTCTTGGTTTAGGGTTTCAATATCAAGGGCAATGTTGTGGAATGTTTTATTTTTAATGGGGCAATCTATCCAGCCAAACTTAATCGCATAATACATGAAAATATCATCAGCATCAGGGCTATGAGCGACACTAATCAAAGTAAAATCCTTTTGTGATGGGGTAAGTCCTTTTATTATAATAGATTTTAGGCTAGGATTTGATAGAATAAACAAATCAAATTCAATAAGGTGATTTATGGCAATAGATGAAGACAAACAAAAAGCGATTTCTTTAGCGATCAAACAAATTGATAAGGTTTTTGGCAAGGGGGCGTTGGTGCGCCTTGGGGATAAGCAAGTAGAAAAGATTGACGCTATTTCTACAGGCTCGTTAGGGTTGGATCTGGCTTTAGGGATTGGGGGCGTTCCAAAGGGTAGGATCATTGAGATTTATGGGCCAGAGTCAAGCGGGAAGACCACTTTAAGCTTGCATATTATTGCAGAATGCCAAAAAAATGGCGGCGTGTGTGCGTTTATTGACGCTGAGCATGCCCTAGATGTGCATTATGCTAAGAGATTGGGCGTGGATACGGAAAATCTACTCGTTTCCCAACCTGATACAGGCGAGCAAGCTTTAGAGATTTTAGAAACGATCACTAGAAGCGGAGGGATTGATTTAGTGGTGGTGGATTCCGTAGCGGCTCTTACGCCTAAAGCGGAGATTGATGGGGATATGGGCGATCAGCATGTGGGCTTGCAAGCAAGACTTATGAGCCATGCGTTAAGGAAAATCACCGGTGTCTTGCACAAAATGAACACTACTCTCATTTTTATCAATCAAATCAGGATGAAGATTGGCATGATGGGTTATGGGAGTCCAGAGACCACGACCGGAGGTAATGCTTTAAAATTCTATGCGAGCGTTAGGATTGATATTAGAAGAATCGCCGCTTTAAAACAAAACGAACAGCATATCGGCAACAGGGCTAAAGCCAAAGTGGTTAAAAACAAAGTCGCTCCGCCTTTTAGGGAAGCGGAATTTGACATCATGTTTGGGGAAGGGATTTCTAAAGAGGGCGAGATCATTGATTATGGCGTGAAATTAGACATTGTGGATAAGAGCGGTGCATGGCTTAGCTATCAGGATAAAAAGCTAGGGCAAGGCCGAGAAAACGCTAAAGCTTTATTGAAAGAAGATAAAGCCCTAGCGAATGAAATCACTCTTAAAATTAAAGAGAGTATTGGCTCTAATGAAGAGATCATGCCTTTACCCGATGAGCCTTTAGAAGAAATGGAATAAAAGGACTTTGATGCTAACGATTAAAGACATTTATGCTTTAGAAGTGATGGATAGTAGGGGCAATCCTACCATTCAAGTCAGCGTGATTTTAAGCGATAACACCAAAGCGAGCGCGATTGTGCCTAGTGGGGCGAGCACCGGTAAAAGAGAAGCGTTAGAATTAAGAGACAATGACAAAACCCGTTTTCTGGGTAAGGGGGTTTTAAGGGCATGCGAAAATGTCAATACGGTGATCAAACACCATTTAATAGGGCTTGAAGCGATCAATCAAGCCTTTGTGGATGAGAGGTTGAAGGCTTTAGACGGGACGCCTAATTACGCTAATTTAGGGGCGAACGCTGTTTTGGGCGTTTCTATGGCGTTAGCAAGGGCTAGCGCGAAGGCTTTAAATCTGCCATTATACCGCTATTTAGGGGGGGCTAACGCTCTGACTTTGCCTGTGCCGATGCTCAATATCATCAACGGCGGAACGCATGCGAATAATTCCATAGACTTTCAAGAATACATGATCATGCCTTTAGGGTTTGAGAGTTTTAAAGAAGCCTTAAGAGCGAGTGCGGAAGTCTATCACACGCTTAAAAAACTTTTAGAAGCAAAGAATCAGCTCACAAGCGTGGGCGATGAGGGGGGTTTTGCGCCTAATTTTAACAACAATGTAGAACCCCTTGAAGCCATTTCTCAAGCCATTGAAGAAGCCGGCTATAAATTAGGCGAAGAAATAGCGCTCGCTTTAGATGTAGCGAGCAGCGAATTGGTGGATGAAAATTTCAATTACCATTTAAAGGGTGAAAATAAGATTCTAGATTCGCATGAATTAGTGGTTTATTATAAAGAATTGGTGGCAAAATACCCGATTGTATCCATTGAAGATGGTTTGAGCGAAGACGATTGGGAGGGTTGGGCGTTTTTAAGCAAGGAATTAGGGCGTCAAATCCAGTTAGTGGGCGATGATTTGTTTGTAACGAACGCAAGTCTCTTGCAAAAAGGCATTGAAAAAAACATTGCGAACGCCATTTTGATCAAACCCAATCAAATCGGCACCATTAGTGAGACTTTAGAGACCATAAGATTAGCCAAACACCATGCCTATCAGTGCGTGATGAGCCATAGAAGCGGGGAGAGTGAAGACAGCTTTATCGCTGATTTTGCAGTCGCATTGAATACGGGAGAAATCAAAACCGGATCCACCGCAAGGAGTGAAAGGATCGCTAAATACAACCGCCTTTTAGAGATTGAACATGAATTAAAAGGGGGGATTTATATCGGTAAAGAGTTGTTTAAGCATGGCTAATGGCCTTTTTGAAAACGATGGAATCAAAGACAACAAAGCACGAGATTTTTTCTATAGCCATAGCTCCCTTATTGTCTTTTTCCTTTTACTGCTTGGGTTTGGGTATTATTTAGGGAAGTTGCTTTTTGGGGGTTCTTCTTTAGAGGTCTATTTGGATTTGAGAGACAAGCATGAACGATTGCAACAAGAAATCACCGAATTGCAAAGCAAGAATGTGCGCTTGCAAAAGCGTTTGTTTGAGTTGAAGGAATTACGGCCTAGAGATTAGATTTAAGGAATGATTGTGTTAAAAAAGATGATAGGTTTGGTGGTTTTAAGCGTTTTATTAGCCAGAGACAACCCTTTTGAGCCTGAAATCAATTCCAAGAATTTGCAAGGGGGCTTTAATGGGATCTATGATAGCTATTTTAAAGAAATCCATGTGGATTTGCCCACGAGCGCTAGGATTTTAAAACAAATCACGCTCACTTATCAGGATATTGATGGCTCTATCCATTCTAAAGTCGTGGGCATTGATAAAAGCATTGATTGGCATTATCCCTTAAAGCTCTCCCAACACACCCTTGATCAAGCCGCCTTTGAAAAACGCTACCAGATCCAAGATTTTGATTTTTTAATGGCAAACAACACGATGATTTTACGATCCCCTTATAAGATTTTGCGCTCTTTTGTGCTAGTCAATCCTTATAGAATCGTGCTAGACACGCAAAAAGGCCCTTTGGATATTTATCAAAATAGGGATTTAAACCAGAAGTTTTTTTCTCAAATTAAAGTCGGCACGCACAAAGATTATTACCGCATCACGCTCATTTTAGACGGGAAATACCGCTATCTTTTGGAAGAAAAAAACGGGGCGTATGAATTAAAATTGAAATAAAAGCATGCAACATTTAGTCTTAATCGGTTTTATGGGGAGCGGTAAAAGCTCTTTAGCACAAGAATTGGGGCTTGCTTTGAAATTGGAAGTGTTGGATACGGATATGATCATTAGCGAGAGGGTGGGCTTGAGCGTGAGAGAAATTTTTGAAGAGCTTGGCGAAGACAATTTCAGGATGTTTGAAAAAAATTTGATTGATGAATTAAAAACGCTCAAAACCCCCCATGTTATTTCTACCGGTGGAGGCATTGTGGTGCATGATAACCTTAAGGGTTTAGGCGCAACTTTTTATCTCAAAATTGATTTTGAGACCTTGATTAAGCGTTTGAATCAAAAAGAAAGGGAAAAACGCCCCCTTTTGAATGATCTTATTCAAGCCAAAGAGCTTTTTGAAAAACGCCAAGCCCTCTATGAAAAAAACGCTTCCTTTATCATTGATGCAAGGGGTGGTTTAAAAAATTCTTTAAAACAAGTGCTACAATTCATCGCATAAATTTTTTTTAAAGGCCTTTTGATGTTAAGTAGAGACATTGTCCAGTATTCCAAGATCCGCACCGAGCTATACGCTTATCTTACCTATTTGTTTTCGCACAATATCCGCAACCATCTCCCTGAAATCACTTTGGATTATTTAAACAAACAGATCAGAAAAATGCACGCTGAAATCAAAATGGCAAAAAGTTTTTTTGTGTTAGACGCTAAGGGCATGCTAATTCTTAAGCCAAGCCAACTTAAAGAGCAGGGGCATAAGGAAGGGATATTAGAGCATGATTTAACAGAAGGGATTGAATTAGAATCGCATGCCAGCTTTAGCGATAAGTATTATTTTTATCAAGCCGTGAGTGAAAAGCGTTGCATTTTAACCGATCCTTACCCTTCTAAAAAAGGAAACCATTTGGTAGTGAGTGCGTCTTACCCGGTGTATGATCAAAATAACGATTTGGCGTTTGTGGTGTGCTTGCAAATCCCTTTGAGGGTGGCGATTGAAATCAGCTCGCCTTCAAAGTATTTCAGGACCTTTAGCGAAGGGAGCATGGTCATGTATTTTATGATTTCTATCATGCTCACTTTAGTGTCGTTGCTCTTATTTGTGAAATGCATTTCTAGCTTTTGGACAGCGATTGTTAATTTTAGCAGTTTTGACATTAAAGAAGTGTTCCACCCCATTGTGCTTTTAACCCTAGCCTTAGCCACCTTTGATCTGGTCAAGGCGATTTTTGAAGAGGAAGTTTTGGGTAAAAATAGCGGGGATAACCACCATGCGATCCACCGCACGATGATCAGGTTTTTAGGCTCTATCATTATCGCATTAGCCATTGAAGCGTTAATGCTCGTGTTTAAATTCAGCGTGAGCGAACCGGATAAAATCACTTATGCGGTGTATTTGGCTATCGGCGTGGCAGTGCTTTTGATCAGTTTAGCGATTTATGTTAAATTCGCTTATAGCGTGTTGCCCAAACGAGAACGCTAAGAGTTTAAAAACCTTTCTTTTAAGCGTTTGAAAATCCTATTCAATCTAAAAAAAACATATTCTAAAAGGGTTTTTTTATTGAGTAGGGGGACAAGAAATTCAAAGGTTTTTTGTTTGTCTTTAAGGCTTAAACATTCTGTCATTTGCTTAAGGAATTTCACGGAATATTCAGCGTAAAAAGGGGTTTTTAAAAGAGTCTCATGCCATTCTTTAGAATATAAAGCAGTGGGTAAAACCCAAGGTTTTCCTACAAAATAAAAATGCAGCATGACGATTTCTTTTTTGTCAGGGATGAAGCGTTTTTGATTGGCCATGAAAGGGTGGGTGTTATAAATATAGGGTAAGATTAAAACTTTTTGATAGCATGCGAGCGTTAAAAGATCCTGTTCAGGGTAAAACACGCATTGGCCTTTTTGATGGGTTAAATTGAGTAAGCGTTCTTCTAAATGATCAGCACGCCACAGCTTTAAATTCACGACTAAAAACCCGGCGTTATAATTGCTTTCATAGATGATTTGCATATCGCTTTCATTAAGGTAATGCTCATAAAGGGAAAAGGCTTGACGAGGGTCTTTTTCTCGCGCTATTTGAAAATGTTTAGGGCTTTTATCGGAAGCAAAATCTTTAGCCGCTCCAAAATAATAGCCATCTAGTGGGATGAAAAAGCTCTCGCTCGCATCGTTTAAAAACAAAGTGTCTGCATCAAACATGATGATTTTGTCGTATTGCGGGAATAAAGAAGCCAAAAACAAGCGGCACATGACCATTTTAGAAAAGCGAGTCTTAGCGTAAATATTGAGTTGCAAAAAAGCTTCATGGATTTTATCAATCACAGAGGGTTCTATTGAAGTGGTGTAAAGATTAGGGGTTGAAATGTCTAAAAAATCCACGCTCGCAAAAGCGCTAAAGGGGGCTAGAGTTTCTTCCAATTTGCGCTGGTTTTCAAGGCTTAAGTTATCCACTAGGCAGTGGATTTTATAAAAAAGTTTTTCACTATCATTTTGCGATTGGGGATTTTTTAATTTAGCGCAAGCCAGCATGGAATACAAGCTCACGCCAGCTGGAATGGCATAATGATTGTCAAAAGCGATGACAATAGGAATAATAATACTCATTTTAAGTGGTTTTCCTAAAATAGGTTTTTAATTGAATTTAATCCAAAGTTGAATTTATTTTTTTGAATATTATACTATAATAACCAATTAGATTGGGGTTTTACTGATTTTTCTTTGTGTGAGCTTTGGCTTAGTTTTGTAAGGAATGAGATGATAAAGAGTTGGACTAAAAAGTGGTTTTTTATTTTGTTTTTAATGGCAGGCTGTCTTAGTCATTTGGTGGCTCAAACCGGTGAGAAATATTTTAAGATGGCCAATCAAGCCCTTAAGAAAGGGAATTACCATAAAGCGGTGGCGTTTTATAAGAGGAGCTGTAACTTGAGAGTGGGGGTGAGTTGCACGAGTTTAGGCTCTATGTATGAAGATGGCGATGGCGTGGATCAAAATACCACAAAAGCCGTTTTTTATTACAGAAGAGGGTGTAATTTAAGGGATCACCTCAGCTGTGCGAGTTTAGGCTCTATGTATGAAGATGGCGATGGCGTGCAAAAAGACCTTTCCAAGGCTACCTACTATTATAGGAGAGGGTGCCACTTGAAAGGGGGGGTGAGTTGCGGGAGCTTAGGATTTATGTATTTTAATGGCACGGGCGTTAAGCAAAATTATGCCAAAGCCCTTTCTCTTTCTAAATACGCTTGCAGTTTGAATTACGGGATTAGTTGTAACTTTGTAGGGTATATGTATAGGAACGCCAAAGGTGTGGAACAGGATTTGAAAAAAGCCCTTGCGAATTTTAAAAGAGGGTGCCATTTGAAAGATGGGGCGAGTTGCGTAAGTTTGGGATACATGTATGAAGCCGGTATGAATGTTAGCCAAAATGAAGAGCAGGCTATGCCTTTCTATAAAAAGGGTTGTTCTTTTAAAGAGGGGAGTGGCTGTCATAATGTGGCGGTGATGTATTACACGGGTAAGGGCGCTCCAAAGGATTTAGAAAAAGCCACTTTATATTATAAGAAAGGGTGTGCTTTAGGCTTTAGCGGTAGTTGTAAAATATTAGAAGTGATTGGCAAGAAGTCTGATGGTTTGCAAGATGATGCACAAAACGACATGCAAAACGACATGTAAGGTGGTGTGCAACAAGCCTTAAAAAAGCTTAAAAACAGCCCTTAAAACTCATCTTATAGAAATCTTTCTATTTTCTTGTTATTCAAATAGGGATTAATCTTCTCTATTGATGAAAATTGAGAATGCAATAAAAATCTGCAAATCTAGGGTTTGGATTTGTTCTCATATTGATAATAAAATACTCAAAGGCCTTTTAAAATAAACATAAAAGAGCTTGCACTAGACACAAGCGATAATTTTTTAAAGCGCTTCTTTAGGGGGTTTAATGGGGTTAAAGGGGGTGTTATTTCAAAATCCCCCTATCCGCTTTAAAAAATAACTCCACCACAAAACAAAAATTAACTATAAAAAAGCTTAAAAACAAGTTTTTTAAAAAAGAATATTGAATAAAGCTATCCATATTTGAACAAAACAAAAACCTTTATTCAATCAAAATTAAGGTTAAAATCCAATAAAAAGGAGTTTTATAACTCTTTATAGGATTTTACAAGCTTATAGCAACAAAATTTTTTGTTGGTTTCATTGGTGAAGCACCCAAACGCTAAAGCGATTGGGCTTCCTAGGCTGATGTTGGGGGAAAGTTTGGTTCTCACTCTGTGTCCCTAATCATAGGGATTTTACAGAGTTTGATCTCCAACGCATTCCCTTATTGGGATGAATGCTTGGGTGGTTTAAAAAATCCTTTGATCCTTTTTGCATTTCACTCAATATTCGTATAAAGCGCGACCACATCATCATCGTCTTCAATCCTATCCAGTAATTTTTCGGTAAGCTCCATTTGTTCGTCATTCAATTCAATGGGCGTTGTGGCGATGCGTTGCAAACCCGCTTTTAAAATGGGTAATCTCAAGCTTTCAAACCCCTCATTTAAGAGCTTGAAGCTGTTATAATCCCCTCTAATAATAATTTTATCCTCCACTTCTTCTAATTCTTCCAAGCCATAATCAATGAGGGCGAACTCTAAATCTTCTAGGCTGAGTTTTAAATTTTCCACTTCATTTTTCAAGCATTCAAACACGCTTTTTCGGTTGAACATAAACTCTAAAGAGCCATTAGGCACGATGCTCGCCCCTTGCGTTTTATTGAAATAGCTTTTAAGGTTGGCAATGGTTCTTGTGGGGTTATCAGTCATGCATTCCATGATGATTAGCACGCCAAAATTCGCCTTACCCTCATAAGTGATTTCACTCAAATTCCCCTCTTTACTGCTCGCTCTTTTAATCGCCGCATCAATGTTGTCTTTGGGCATGTTTTGCGCTTTAGCGTTTAAAATCGCTGTTCGTAGCTTGGCGTTCGTGTCCGGATCGCCCCCGCCATCTTTTGCCGCCAGAGTGATCGCTTTGGCGAGTTTGGGGAAAACCTTACTCATCTTATCCCATCGTTTTTCTTTAGCCGCTCTTCTGTATTCAAACGCTCGTCCCATTCAATTCCTTTGTAATAAGTTAGCCACTTCTTTAGCATGATAGCTAATAATCATATCCGCTCCCGCTCTTTTAAAACAAGTCATCGTTTCTAACAGCACGCTTTCATAATTGATCAGGTTGTGTTTTTGTGCGAGTTTGAGCATGGCGTATTCCCCACTCACGTTATAGATCGCTAAAGGGAGCAAAGTGTGATCTCTAATCTCTTTAACAATATCCAAATACGCTAAAGCCGGCTTCACCATTAAAATATCCGCACCCTGTTTTTCATCTTCTAAACTTTCTAAAAGCGCTTCTTTTTGGTTAGCGTAATCCATTTGATAGCTTTTGCGATCGCCAAAACTCGGCGCAGAATTGGCCACATCTCTAAAAGGCCCATAATAACTGCTCGCAAATTTAGTGGAATAACTCATGATGGGCGTGTAAAAATACCCGGCCTTATCCAGCGCGTTTCTCAAGCTTAAAACATTCCCATCCATCATGTTGCTTGGGGCTAAAATATCCACACCGCTTTCGGCTAAAATAAGCCCTTGAAGGTTTAAAATCTCTAGCGTTTTATCGTTGGAAACAGAATCATTTTCTAAAATCCCGCAATGCCCATGGTCAGTGTATTCACAAAAACACAAATCCGCTATAACGATCAAATCCTTAAATCGTTTTTTAATCTCTTTGGTGGCTTTTGCGACAATGTGATTTTTATTTAATGCATGGCTTCCTGTGGCGTCCTTATGTTTAGGGATACCAAACAATAAAACGGCTTTTATACCAAGCTCCACTAATTCTTCGCACTCTTTTAAAAGAGGCTCGATACTCATTTGATACACGCCAGGCATGGAGCTGATTTCGTTTTTAATATAACTATCGCTTTCTATGACAAATAAGGGAGCGATGAAATCATTAATATTTAAACGCGTTTCTCTTAACATCGCTCTTAAATTTTCGCTGCTTCGTAATCTTCTCAATCGTTTGAACATGTTCTCTCTTTTTGTTTTTCTTTAACCCCACAATTGGCTTTTCCTGTTCCCTTCATTCCGCTCATCTCTCTCAAATTTTCGGGGGGGGGGGGTAGCTCTTCATTATCCTCTTCTAAATCGTAAAAACTATTAAAAACGCAATCATGGATAGTGAAACAGATTCTTCCATTGCTATAATGATAGCTCAAATTCAATCCCATAGCCTCTAAAGCGTTTTTAATGATATACATGCCTAACCCAAAACCATGGGCTTGGCTGGGGTTAGAAGATTTAAAATAAGGTTGCAAATACTTTTCAAAATCTTCTTTTAAAGGTTTGCTTTTATTAGACACCACTAAATTATTCCCTACGAAATCCAAAAACACCTGTTTGTCATCGCTGTATTTGATCGCATTGTCTATCATGTTTTTTAACGCTATAGAAAACAACTCAAAATCCGCTTCAATAATGTAATGCGAAGAGGACACATGGATAGGGCTTTCTTTATCCATATCAATCAAAAGCATTTTTTCAATCTTATCGATCAAATCGCTCATTAAAAATTTTTCTTTATTGCTCCCGTAGTTTTTGGAAGCGAGCTGTTCAATGCGGGCAAATTGTTCAATCAGCATGTTCAAGTGATCAAAAATAGAAATGAAGCGTTTTTGTGGCAATTCTTCTTTGAGCATAGAGCTTAGTATTTTGCCTTTAGTGATAGGGGTGCGCAATTCATGCATGATAGAGCGCAAGAATAAGATCCGAGATTCATTCATTGCATTGATTTTTTGGATGCAATTGTCAAATTCATTAGCCAAATCCCCTATTTCATCTTTTTGTTTACTCTTGCAACTCACGCTTTTATCCCCTTGAGCGAAGCGATTGACTTGAGAGCGCAACTCCCTTAAGGGCAACAAACTTTGAAAAACAAACAAAAAGAGGAATAAAATCAACAACAAACCCACTGTGATAGCCAAGAAGTAATTCCTGTAAGAAACCGAATGCAAATCTTTATAAAGCACAAAATGCTCATTCTTTTTTAAAAGGATAAAAACCATGTCGCTGAATTTAAACACTTCCGCATACCCAATATTTCTGTGGTGCAACTGGTGGCGTCTTTTGGCCAAAACCTTTTCTAAATTTTCTATCGTGGTTTCTCTAAAACCAATTTTATAGAGGTAATCTTCCACAGCTGTATAGTCAGAGTAATTGTTTAAAATTTCATTGATAGTGGTAACAAACTGGTAATGGCGCATTTCGTTTTGATAGTTTTCATGACTGATTTGAGAAGACACGAAATAGTAAGCGAACGCTCCAAAACTAAAGAGCGTTATCATAAACAAAGCGACAACTTTAAAAAAGATAGAGAAACGCAAAACCCCTTAACTCCTCATTAGAATCAGTATTCTAATTTATAGCCAATCCCTCTAACAGAGATGATATATTGTGGTTGCTTAGGGTTTTTTTCAATTTTAGATCGCAAACGGCCAATAATCACATCAATGCTTTTATTAGAGCTTTCAGGGTTGATGCTCTCGCTCTCAATTGCAATGCTTTCACGGCTAAACACATAACCTTTTTTGCTAATGAGGAGCGAAAGGATTTCGTATTCAGCCCTGGTTAAGTCTAGCTTTTTTTCATGCATATACACTTCTCGGCTATCCTTATCCACTCTAAAGATATTCACATCGCTTGGCTCACTCACTTCTTCTTTTTTATGAGAACGCCTGAGCAAGGATTGGATACGAGCTAATAATTCCTTAGGATCATAAGGTTTAGGGAGGTAATCATCAGCCCCATAATCTAGCGCTTTAATCTTATCTTCCACATCGCTTCTTGCTGAAGAAATAATAATAGGGATATGTTTTTGTTTGGAAACGCGTCTGCACACTTCAAGCCCGTCTAAATTGGGCAAAGTCAAATCCAACAACAACAAATCATAATTTTGTGTGTTAGCCGCACTAATGCCGGTGTATGGCTCATCGTAATTGGTTACATGAATGCCATGCTGGAGCAAAAACTCGCTCAAAAACTCGGCTAATTCTATATCATCTTCTATCATTAAAACTTCTATCATATTTCAACTAACTCCTTCAATAATTTTTATAACTTTAAAGAGGATTAACTCTGTTAATGTTTTAAGGGACTAATTCTAGCATTTTATTACTAAAGATACCTTAAAGATGCCTTAAAAATAAAAATTCAAAACATTATCATAGTTATTAACGGGATTTAAGGCTTTGTTTTCATGGAATACTGAAAATTAAAGTCTTATTTTTTAATGTTTTTAAAAGATTCCTTTGCTCATTTTTCACTCTGTGTTTTCTCGCTCCAAAGATTCTAATCGTTTTTCAAGCACGCTCAATTGGTATTGCAAGAAACGCACCACTAAATCCAACCGCTTCAGCGCGTCTTTTTCTTCTAAAGCCTGCATGCCTTTCAATAACACTAAGGTCCTTTCTAGTAAGTTTTTTAAAAAAACCCTCTCGTTTGAAATTAACACTTGCGTGGGGGTTTCTTGCGCGATTTCTTCTGTAATGATTTCTTGTGCTTCTTCTTTTTTTTCTTCTGTATTTTCTTCTGTGATTTTCTCTTGCGTTTCTATTTTAGCAGCGTTTTTTGGCTCCGTGTTACTCATTGGGGGTGTTTCAGCGTTTTTGGTGTTTTGCAAATAGGGGGGTGTTTTGAAAAAAGAGGGCGTTTTTTGCGCCGTATTAAAACCATCATCAATAGTTTTAGCCATTTTTTCAATTTCATTAAGAGTTTCTGAAATAATGTTTTTCAATTCCATTCTACCAGCCATTTTTCTAAATTCTCAACGCTCAAACAATCCCCTTTGATAAAATTCAAATAGTGCCGCTCTAGTATTGCGTCGTGTTTGAAAGGAGCACCATTTTTTTGGATTTTTTCCAAACGCTTCATTTGTTTTAACGCCTCTGCATGGTCAGGGGTTTTGTTTAAAATATGAGTATAAATTTGCAACGCTTCTTCAAAAAACCCTTGTTCTTCATAAATACGAGCGAGCGTGATAGTTTCTAAGGGCATGCGTTTCTCTTAATCGTTTTTAATCCCTAATCTCTAAACGCCATTTTTAGACTCTAGCTTGGGTGCGCAAAAAACTAAAAGCCGGTAAAGGTGCAGGCAATCGCACTAAATTCACATTCCCGCTATGGATAGTTTCTAACTCGGTGTTATTTTCTAAAAGGATTTTATACAGCACTAAATAAGAGCGTTTTTCAAAGGTATAAATTTTGCCAATTTCATTGACTATGGGCGTGATAGCCGCATTTTTGGGAGCGATGATTTCATAAGCTATGTTAGTGGTGGTGGTGAATTTGCATGCAAAAAAACGCCCGTCTTCTGTGATTTCGCCATTGACTTGAAAATCCCCTTCGCTAATGGCTGTTTGGTGGTTTTGAGTGTCTAGCCTTTCAAAAGGCCTTCGCATCAAATAGCCGTCCGTAAAACCCCTGTTTTTAAGCGTGTTCAATTCGCTAGCATAAAAACTCGGCTTTAAGGTGTTATGGTAAAAATCATCAACCGCTAAACGATAGATGCGCGTGGTTTGCGCGGCGTAGTAACTGGACTTGGTGCGCCCTTCAATCTTAAGCGCGCTAATGGCGTTGGAGCTTAAAATTTCAGCGATATGATTAGAGAGGTTCAAATCTTTAGCGTTAAAAATATGAGTGCCTACGCCTTCTTCTTCAACCAACCTCATCATCACGCCGTTATCAGGGTTTTTCACGTAATATTCATAATCAAACCGGCAATCATTCGCGCAACTCCCTCTATTAGGCACGCGCCCCTTTTGTAAAGCCGAAATCAAGCAACGCCCTGAAAAGGCAAAGCACATGCTCCCATGCACAAAGATTTCTAATTCTAAATCGGGCAAGGCTTTTTTAATCTCAATCGCATCATTCAGGCTCAATTCCCTAGCGCACACAATGCGTTTAACCCCTAAATCATAAAACACTTGCGCATCGAGCAAATTTAAGACATTCGCTTGCGTGGATAAATGGACAGGAACATGTGGGGCGATTTTTAAAGCGAGTTTCACCACACCAGGCGCAGCGATAATGAAAGCGTCTGGCTCTAATTCTGCCATTTTATAAATATGCTCTTCTAAAAGTTTGAGCTGTGAATTGAAAGGGAAACCATTGATCGTGGCATAGACCTTTCTATCCAGCGCATGGGCGTAGTCAATCCCTTCTTTAAAGGTCTCTAAAGTGAATTCTTTACTGGCGCGATTGCGTAAAGAAAAATGGCTCACCCCCCCATAAACCGCATCAGCCCCATAGTTGAGAGCGATTTTAAGTTTTTTTAAATTACCGGCTGGAGAGAGTAATTCAACTTGGTTCAAAACTACTTGGCTCCAAAAGAAGCGATCAAGGCTTCAATATCATCAGCACTGGCTAAATCTTTATCGTCATCGCCGGTGATAAAAATCGCTGAACTCACGCGCTTAGAATCATCAATTTTGCCTTCAAAAAGCGAATTCATGTATTGGCTGAGCGCTCGCATGACATTGACCACGCGTTCAATTTTTTGGCGATGGATATCTTGAAACTGCATAATATCCATCGCTTGCATGGAGCTATCAGAGCAATTAGTGGCCTCTTCTTCAATGCTTTTAAGGGCGTTTAAGATTTCTTGTTGCTCGTTGAGCGCGGTTTTAAAAGATTCAACATGGGGGAAATGCGCATGCAAATTGTCAAAAATTTCTTGGTGTTTTTGCAAAGGTTCTTGGATCTTTTTAACCATTTTAGCGATCTTTTCAGCACTAGATCCGATCAAATCCAATTGATCAAAAATTTGCGTGGCTTTCACTTCAGAATCTCTTGTAACATCATCTAATTGATGCACGACTTTATGCTCTTCAGTGGGGGGAGGGGGAGGCCATTCATTGGGGCTAATCTTGCCGTATTTTTCAGCGTCTTCTTTTTTGACGATCATTTTTTGGCTAGAGCTTTCTTTGGATTCTTTAACCTCTTCTTTCTCTTTAGTTGGCTCTTTAGCCTCTAGGGCTTCTAAATTTTCTAAATCGCCACCATTCATCAAAGCGTCTAATTCTTCTTGTGTCATTGTTGTTCCTTGCCAATTGGTTTTAAAAAGCGTTTTTAACCATAATTCCTAGCTGTCATTTTAGCGCACTTAAGCTTTAGCAATCAAAACGCCCTCTAAAATCGCATCAATATCGCCATCTAGTATCGCTTCCACATTGCTATAAGCAATATTGGAGCGCGCGTCTTTGACTTGCTGGTAGGGGGCTAGGACATAGCTTCTTATTTGATGCCCCCAACCAATCTCGCTTTTTTCTTCATTTTTGGTGTTGCTTTGCTGCTTTTCTAATTCCAATTCATAAAGCTTGGATTTAAGCATTTTTAACGCGCTCGCTTTGTTTTTATGCTGGCTCCTGTCGTTTTGGCATTGCACCACAATGCCGGTAGGGAAATGCGTGATCCTGACCGCGCTTTCTGTTTTATTGACATGCTGACCGCCTGCCCCACTGGCTCTGTAATAATCATAACGGACATCTTTTTCATCAATTTCTATATCAATATCATCGTCTAATTCAGGGCTAATTTGCACGCTCGCAAAACTCGTGTGCCGTTTGGCGTTCGCATCAAAGGGCGAAATCCTTACAAGCCTATGCACCCCATTTTCATTTTTCAAATAGCCATAAGCGTTTTCGCCCTTAATGATAAAAGCGACCCCTTTAATGCCCGCTTCTTCGCCATCTTGATAATCTAAAATCTCGCTTTTAAAGCCTCTTCTTTCTGCCCACCTCAAATACATGCGATACAAAATACTCGCCCAATCCTGGCTTTCAGTCCCCCCCGCTCCAGGCTGAATGGTGATAATAGCGTTTGAGGCGTCGTTTTCACCGCTTAACATGATTTCAATTTCTACTTTTTGGACGCTGTGTTCTAAAGTAGGAGCCTCTTCATAGAGCAAGGATAAAGTAGTCTCATCGTTATCGTTTTGAGCGAGTTCAAACAATTCTACGCTTTCATCTAGAGAATTTTTCGTTTTTTGATAGGTTTCTAGTAAGCGGTTTAGGCGCACTTTTTCTTTATTGGTGTCTCTAGCCTTTAAGACATCTTGCCAAAAATTAGGATCTTCTTGCTCTTTTTCAATGCGTTCTAATTCTTGTTTGATCTTTTCAGGCTTGATGATTAAAGCGATATTATCGCATTTGTTTTGCAAGCTTTTTAACAATTCGCTATAGGTGTAGTTATCCACAAACAGAACCTTTATGAGTGGGGTTTTGAACTTGTCATTATAGCATTGTTAGAGGCCATTTTAATTTTCAAATCTTAAAATTTCAATTTCGCCCTGAACCAATCCCACTCCTTCATCAATTAAAGCGATAGAATCCACTCGCGCAAGGGCTTGAATCGCTCCTGATTCATAGCGGTTGTTATTATAAGGAATGAATTGGTGGTTTGAATAGTTGCCTAAGATTAAATGCGTGCGTTTGTCTTTAAGCTTTAAGGGGGCATTGATTTGAGCCTTAAAGGGTTTTAGCTTAAAATCTTTATTTAAAGATAAGCGCTCCAATAAGGGTAGAATCAAAACCCGTAAAACGACTAAGCAACTTAAAGGATTACCCGGCAAGCCTATAATAATACTTTGATTGAGTCGGGCTAAAGTTACCGGTTTTCCAGGTTTGAGGTTGACTTTTTCATAATAAAAAAGGGCGTTTTTTTCTTTCAAAACCTCTTTAAAAAAATCTTTATCCCCCACGCTCACTCCCGCGCTTGAAAGGATAATGTCATAGTCTTGCAATTCAAGTATTTTGAGCTGTAAATCTTTATCGTCTTTTAAAACCCCTAGAAAATGCGTGTTATAGTTTTTAAGCATGTTAAAAACACCCACTGAATTCACATCATAAACTTGGCATTCTAGGGCGTTTTGCCCTAAAGGCACTAATTCATCGCCGCTGCTAAAGAGAGCGATTTTTAATTTCCTAAACGCTTTGATTTCTTTTAGCCCTTGAGAGGCAATGAGCGCGATATGCCCATAATTCAAACGGGTGTTTTTAGGGACTAGGACGCTGTTTAAAGAAGCGTTTTCGCCCTTTTGACGGATATTGGCGTGAATTTTAAAATCTTTAGGGGCTAGGGCGAAATTTTTATGGCTTTCTAGCATGCATTCTATAGGGACAATCGTTTCTACCCCTTTTGACACCATCGCTCCAGTCATGATTTTAACGCATTCATTTTCTTTAATTTCTAAAGCGCTCGCATCATCTCCGGCAAAGATGTGCTGAATGATTTGAGTTTTTTTGCCTAAATCTTGCATTTTAAACCCATAGCCATCCATAGCGCTTTGATTGAATTTAGGCAAAGCGTGAACGCAAATAATATCCTCTGCTAAAATGCGCCCTATACTTTCAAACAAAGAAATAACCTCTGTTTCTAAGGGTTTTAGGGGAATGTTAGAATGGATTTTTAGAGCTTCTTTAAAACTAATCATGTTTATCCTTTAAAAGATTTTGCTAATAACGCTAAAGGCCAGGCTGATTTCTTCTTTAAAACGCCCCATGATAGCCGAAGCGATTAAAATAATGCCCACAAACCCGATCGCAATTTTAACCGGAAACCCGATAGCGAGCAGGTTGAATTGAGGGTGGGTTTTCATGATCATGCCAAAAATAATATCGCTCAATAACACCAAGCATAAAATAGGGAACGCCATAGAAAACCCTATGACAAACAAGTGCGAAAAGGCTTTGACAATGTTTTTAGCCAACGCTGGCTCAAAGACAAATTGCCCTAAAGGGACGGCTCTTAAGCTGTGATCCACAAACAAAATGATTTGATGGTGGAACGATAAATCCAATAAAATTAAAATCGCTAACAATAAAAGGGCTTGCCCCACAATGGGTTTTTGCGATCCTGAAATGGGATCATACGCGCTCGCCATCGTAAGCCCCATAGAAAAGCTGATGCTATCGGTTGCAAACACTAAGCTTGCAAAGACAATTTGTAAAAAGATAGATGCGCACACCCCTAAAAACAGCTCGCATAAGCAAGCGATGATAAAACCCTCTGGCGTGTAAGCAGCGTTTAAAAATTCTAGATTGGGGTAAAAAATCGCGCTCACATACAAACTCAAAGCCCCACGCACCGACAAAGGCACTAAATGGTTTTCAAAAAAAGGGAAAAAAGACAGCACACCGCTAACCCTTAAAAACAACAAGAAAAAATCCCTAACATGGGGGGTGCTAAGCTCTTGGAGAAAATCTAACATTCTTTTTCTTTAAGGATAAAAAAGTAGTGTGTTAGCATTAGGGTTTGCAATAAGGTGGCAAAAAAATTAAAAAAAGGGATCAAGGAAAAAAGATAGCAAAAAAACGAAAAACGATAATGCTTCAATCGGTGCTGTTTGAGTAGGTTTTGATAGCTTTGATAATTAAAAATCATGCTGGCTATATCCAAACTCATGGTGTTTTTGAAAAAAAGAAAATGCGCGATTATAGAAAAAAAGACCCCAAAGACCCCTATAAAGGGAATGAAATAAAAGGGCGTTAAAACCGCTAAGAATAAAAGCATAAAAGCGAGCGATTTTAAAAAATATTTAATAGAAAAAAGGATAGAGCCAAATTCTTCCAAAACGACATGAGAATAATATTTTTGGTGCAAATAAGAGACCACTAAAGGGGTGTAAAAAATAGACGCAAAAATATTGATGACTAAACTCAAAAGAATCACAATCCAAAAAATAAGAAAATACACTAACGCTTTAAAAACCCAAACAAACACACCAGCAAAAAAGCCTTGAGAATGGGAATAGCCATTCAAAGATTGCGGTAATAAAGTTTGGCAATAACCCACAATACTCCCGCCATTGTAGTAAAAAACAGCTCCAAAAAACGCCAAACTTAAAAGGATAGGGCCAAGATTGATTAAAATCATTCTAGCGCTTAAAAAATCATTAAAGCTTTTTTTAAAAATGGATAGAAACAAAACCATAAGCCTTTTTTAAACTCACTTTTTAAGGGGTATTTAAGCGCAAAGTCCCTTAATCTTATATAGTAGGCTTATCAATATGAGATTGACTAAAGGAGTATAGAAGTTATTTAATATGGAATAACATGCAGTAATAAATACATTATGGGGTAAAACAACACCATCAGTATCCAAGGACACAAAACGATTACAACAGCAATGGTAAATACAATATTCATTATTGTTTTATGAAATTTTGAATCTTCTTTAATATCCTTTTTCTTTCCAAAAAAAAATATAACTAACACCAATAAGGACAATAAATATTATTACAACATCTGAGGCGAACACTTTTACCCACTTTGAACGGAATGAATAACTTTAAGCATTTCTTACCCCTTAATGTGAGTTTTCTAAATCATGATAGCTGATTTTGTTTTAAATTTGCTATAATGTAAATTTAATTATGAAAATTAGTTTAGAGTGGAGAACACAATGAAAAAAAATATCTTGAATTTAGCGTTAGTGGGTGCGTTGAGTGCATCGTTTTTGATGGCTAAGCCAGCTCATAATGCGAACGCTACCCATAACGCCAAGAAAACGACTGACGCTTCAGCAGGCGTGTTAGCGACAGTGGATGGCAGGCCCATCACCAAAAGCGATTTTGATATGATCAAGCAACGAAACCCCAATTTTGATTTTGACAAGCTTAAAGAAAAAGAAAAAGAAGCCTTGATTGAGCAAGCGATTCGCACCGCGCTTGTAGAAAATGAAGCTAAGGCAGAAAAATTGGATCAAACTCCAGAATTTAAAGCGATGATGGAAGCGGTTAAAAGACAGGCTTTAGTGGAATTTTGGGCTAAAAAACAGGCTGAAGAAGTGAAAAAAATCCAAATTCCCGAAAAAGAAATGCAAGATTTTTATAACGCTAATAAAGATCAACTTTTTGTCAAACAAGAAGCGCATGCCAGACACATTTTAGTGAAAACCGAAGATGAGGCTAAAAGGATCATTTCTGAAATTGACAAACAGCCAAAGACTAAAAAAGAAGCCAAATTCATTGAGTTAGCCAATCGTGATACCATCGATCCTAACAGCAAAAACGCGCAAAATGGCGGTGATTTAGGGAAATTCCAAAAGAACCAAATGGCTCCGGATTTTTCTAAAGCCGCTTTCGCTTTAACTCCTGGGACTTACACTAAAACCCCTGTTAAAACGGAGTTTGGTTATCATATTATCTATTTGATTTCTAAAGATAGCCCTGTAACTTACACTTATGAGCAAGCTAAACCCACCATTAAGGGGATGTTGCAAGAAAAGCTTTTCCAAGAACGCATGAATCAAAGAATTGAGGAATTGAGGAAACACGCTAAAATTGTTATCAACGATAAGTGATGAGGTGTTGTCATGTTAGTTAAAGGTAATGAAATTTTATTGAAAGCCCATAAAGAAGGTTATGGGGTAGGGGCGTTTAATTTTGTGAATTTTGAAATGCTAAACGCTATTTTTGAAGCAGGTAATGAGGAAAATTCCCCGCTTTTCATTCAAGCGAGTGAAGGGGCGATCAAATACATGGGGATTGATATGGCAGTAGGCATGGTGAAAATCATGTGCGAACGCTACCCTCACATTCCTGTAGCTTTACACCTAGATCATGGCACGACTTTTGAAAGTTGTGAAAAAGCCGTGAAAGCGGGTTTCACTTCCGTGATGATTGATGCATCTCATCATGCTTTTGAAGAAAATTTGGAATTGACTACTAAAGTGGTCAAAATGGCGCATAACGCTGGAGTGAGCGTGGAAGCGGAGTTGGGGCGTTTGATGGGGATTGAAGACAACATTTCAGTAGATGAAAAAGACGCTGTGCTAGTGAATCCTAAAGAAGCGGAGCAGTTTGTCAAGGAATCTCAGGTGGATTATTTAGCCCCAGCCATTGGGACAAGCCATGGAGCGTTTAAGTTTAAGGGCGAGCCAAAATTGGATTTTGAACGCTTGCAAGAAGTCAAAAGGCTCACGAATATCCCTTTGGTTTTGCATGGAGCAAGTGCGATACCGGATAATGTGAGAAAGTCTTATTTGGACGCTGGAGGCGATTTGAAAGGCTCTAAGGGCGTACCTTTTGAATTTTTACAAGAATCCGTAAAAGGGGGGATCAATAAGGTCAATACCGACACGGATTTAAGGATCGCTTTCATCGCAGAAGTGCGCAAGGTGGCCAATGAAGATAAGAGCCAATTTGATTTGAGGAAGTTTTTTTCTCCGGCCCAATTAGCGCTTAAAAATGTGGTCAAAGAGCGCATGAAACTTTTAGGCAGCGCTAATAAAATTTAATCAACAAGGAAAGAGTGTAACATGGCAATTGGGATGAGCGAGCTCAAAAAGGGCTTGAAAATTGAATTGGGTGGTGTGCCTTATAGGATCGTAGAATACCAGCATGTCAAGCCTGGCAAGGGTGCGGCTTTTGTGCGTGCGAAAATCAAGTCGTTTTTAGATGGTAAGGTGATTGAGAAGACTTTCCATGCGGGGGATAAGTGCGAAGAGCCTAATCTGGTTGAAAAAACGATGCAATACCTTTATCATGATGGCGATACATACCAATTCATGGACATAGAGAGCTATGAGCAAATCGCTTTGAACGACTCTCAAGTGGGTGAGGCTTCTAAATGGATGCTAGACGGCATGCAAGTGCAGGTTTTATTGCATAATGACAAGGCGATTTCAGTGGATGTGCCGCAAGTTGTGGCTCTAAAGATTGTAGAAACAGCCCCTAATTTTAAAGGCGACACTTCAAGCGCGAGCAAAAAACCAGCGACTTTAGAAACCGGTGCGGTCGTGCAAGTGCCTTTCCATGTTTTAGAAGGTGAGGTGATTAAAGTCAATACGGAAACAGAAGAGTATCTTGAAAAGGTGAAATGAGGCTATCTTTTTATTGAGTTAGCGTTTTTAGACACAGCTTTTTTATCATAAGGGTGTTATCAGCCCCTTATTTGGGCTTTGTTTAAGGTGCATGTGGAATCTGTGGTTAAAAATTATTTAGAATTTCTTTTCTCTGTTCTCGTTTGGAATTGATTATTATAAAATATAAAAAATGCTTTAGTATTTTTTGCAATCTAAGAAGAGATTGATTTCAATCAAGCGGGTGATCTCTTAAAAAAGCATTCTTTGGGGGTTATAGGGATAAAAGAGAGAGAATTTTACCCCATTTAAAAGAGTGTGGGTTTAGGCATAAGGAGAACTTGCACCAAGTTTTATTGAAGTAGATACAAAAATCCACTTAAATTATTTTGACCTAATTTATTTTGTTACAATCATACTAAAGCAGAAGATAGTTGGCGGATAAAATGAAACAAGAAATAAAATATCAAACAGATTTTACAATACCATGATGGCGTTGAGAGTTTGAATGAACAAATATAATTGTATAGATTTATTTAGTGGGGCTGGTGGTTTATCATTGGGTTTTGCGAATACAAATAGATTTAATATTTTAGCCCACATTGAGTGGGAAAAACCTATGGTTACTACACTGAGAAATGCTTTAATCAAACGCTTCAAGATTAGTGAAAAAGAAACAAAAAAAAGAGTTATCAAATTTGATATTCAAAAAACGGATGAATTGATAAATGGCTCTTGGAGTGGTGAAACTCTTAAAATTTATGGATCTGATAATGATGAAAGCGTTAGCCAATTTGGGTTAAATGGCGTAATTAGTGGTAAAAAAATAGATGTTATCTTTGGCAGTCCTCCTTGTCAAGCTTATTCTCTTGTGGGTAGAGCGCAAGATAAACACTCTATGAAATATGATTATAGGAATTATCTTTTTGAAAGTTTTGTTAAGATAGTTAATTATTACCAACCACAATGCTTTGTGTTTGAAAATGTTCCTGGCATGCTTAGTGCAAAACCGGGCAATCAATTTGTAAAAGACAGGATTTATGAAGCTTTTTCAAAAATAGGGTATGAAATTAAAAAACCAAACGAAATGAAAGAGACAATCTATTCTAGCGATGATTATGAAGTCCCACAAACTAGAAAACGAGTGATTGTATTTGGCGTTCGTAAAGACAATAAAGAGTGGTTATTCAAATTTTATCAAAATCTAGACAATCTCAAATCAAAAAACCCACCGCTTAGCGTTAAAGATGCTATTGGTCATTTACCCAAGTTTAGACCACTCAAAACGCCCTTAAAAATCAATAATAAAAACATTTCTCACGAACTTATTGGCACAAATAATTTGACACAAAATTTTCCACGATATAATAATTTACGAGATTTAAAAGCGATGGAATTTTGGATTGAAAACAACATGAATAACGCTTCTGCAAAAGAAAAGCTTGACTTTTACACTAAGATTACGGGAAAAGTCTCAAACCATAACAAATACAGAAATTTAGAATGGGATAAACCATCGCCAACCTTAGTGGCGCATTTGCAAAAAGATGGTTTTATGTTTATACACCCAGAAGCCAATCAAAGCCGCTCAATCACCATAAGAGAAGCAGCGATTTTGCAGACTTTCCCTAATGATTTTGAATTTATTGGATCGCAAGCGGCTTGTTTTAAAATGATAGGCAATGCAGTGCCAGTTAATTTTGCCAAAAATATAGCCCTAGCAGTGGCAAAGGTTTTAGATGAAAAAAACTAGTATAAATATTTTAGTAGCTTGTGAAGAAAGCCAAAGGGTGTGCAATGAATTTAGAAAGCTTGGTTTCAACGCTTATAGTTGTGATTTATTAGAGTGTAGTGGTGGGCATCCTGAGTGGCATTTTAATTACGATGTTTTTGAAGTGATTAGAAATAAAGGCGGTGTTTTGCAAAATGGCAAACATGCAAAAGTTTCGCAATGGGATATGATGATAGCACACCCGCCTTGCACTTTTTTAGCTGTTAGTGGAGCGAAGTGGTATTACCACCCTAAAGATAAAGATTTGCCCATAGAACAAAAAAGACCCCATCCCAAATTCCCAAACCGCACAAAAGACAGAGAAGAAGCTTCAAAATTCTTTATGGATTTAGTGGAAGCAAAAATCCCTTATATTGCAATAGAAAACCCCATTGGCATAATGAATACAAGATACAAAAAACCCGATCAAATAGTCCAACCTTACCACTTTGGCGATAGCGCATCAAAAAAGACTTGTTTGTGGCTTAAAAACTTACCACCCTTAAAATATACAAACATCGTTGATCCTGGCGAGTTTATAGAGTTTAAAAGCGGTAAAAAAATAGCAAAATGGTATAGCGATGGACTGACTAAAACAAAATCAGCTAAAGAGCGTCAAATTTGGAGGAGTAAAACATTTCCAGGGTTTGCAAAGGCGATGGCAGAGCAGTGGGGGGAGTTTGTAAAAAATGAGATGTTTAAAAAGGTGAAAAATGAAAGTTTATTTAAGGAAAGTTGATAATCAATGCATTAACAAACAAATCAGTATTACAAGAGATATTTTAGAGCATTTTTTTGATAACGCTAATAACCAAGACGAAGTAGATATGAGTGGTATCTTATCTAACTATAACGATAAAGTTAGCATTCTCTTAGCAACAGATCCTAGACTTGGTGGAGGGATTAAGAAAATCATTAGTGCAGAAGCTGATAAAATAAAAGAAAACCGATCGGATTATGAGTTAAAAATTGATGATATTCTGCTTTTTACTTACATATCTTATAAAAAATACACATTAGAAATCATTTTACCCACTGATACAAGATACAATGTTTTAAATGGCTTAATCAATAATAACAAGCATTTATTGGTTTTTAGCGAGAATGAAATGAGTCCTTTAGATGATAGTAAAATAGATGAAAGCGTTAGAATAGATGGGGGAAAAAATATCATCCTTTATGGTGTTCCTGGTAGCGGCAAAAGTTATACTTTACAAAGAGATTATTGCAATGATAATAGTGTGGTAGAAAAGATAGTGTTCCATCCTGACTATTCTTATAGTGATTTTGTGGGACAGATTATGCCAAGTGTGGATGATAGCGGTATCGTTAGTTATAAATTTAATCCTGGACCTTTTACAAACATCCTAAAAAAAGCGTATCATAACCCACAAACTAAGCATGTTCTAGTGATTGATGAGATAAATCGTGGTAACGCGCCTGCCATATTTGGAGAAGTTTTTCAACTTCTCGATAGGCTTAAACATGACAAAGGTGGCTTTAAAAAAGGCTCTAGTGAGTATGCTATCAATAATATGGATATTGCAAATATTGTTCATAACGATAAAAATGCAAGTATAAGAATCCCATCAAATTTATGGATAATCGCTACAATGAATACGAGCGATCAAAATGTATTCACACTAGATACTGCTTTTCAGCGTAGATTTTCTATGCAACTCATTGAAAATTCCTTTGAAAATGTTGATGATGATTTTAAAAATATGAAAATTTTAGATACTGATATTACTTGGCAAAAATTTTGCACCACCATCAATGAAAAAATAGCTCAAAACAACGAGGGGCTGAGTTCTATGGAGGATAAGCGATTTGGCGTTTATTTTGTGAATATTGATGATCTAAAGAGCAAAGAAAATTTTGCACATAAAGTCATCAAATACCTTTGGGACGATGTCTTTAAATTTGATAGAAATATCATATTTAATACTACAAAATTTAATACGCTTGAAGCTGTTGTAAAGAATTTTACCAAAGAAAAAGGCAGAACCCAATTTGATGTTTTTAGCGATGATATAAAAGAACTTTTATTCTATGCTTAATTTAAAAGAGTGCTGTTTTACAGACAATGAATTGAAAGACAATTTTGTAGGCATTAGAAGTATCAATAATGATTTACAAATTTGTTTCCCATTAGGATTTGATATAAGCGATGATAAAAACATTAGAGCAGATATAAAAAAACTTATTTCTATTCTTTTAGAATATAATAAAACAATTGCATGTGAAAATTTGTTAAATAATAAAAATGAGATTATAAGATCAAATTTTCCACTCACAGCGTATAAAAATGTCATAGAATATTTTTTATCGCATGGTTATTATACAGAAAATAAAAGCTATTATGAAAATAGCGCAAAAGGTAAAATAAATTTTTCCAAAACGATCAAGAACAATAGACCTATTATTCAAACTTTTAACAATAAAAACTCTTTTGTCTATACTCGTTTTCAAGTTAAAAGGAAAATGATCAATGAAAATGAATTGATAACAGCGATAAACAAATATTGTGTGCATGAAGCGTTTTCTAAATTTGGCTTTGTGTTTAGCTCGTTTATGCCGCTAAAATTCAAACTACCTGCTGATAAAAATTATTGCATTTATCGGCTTGAAAACAGACTAAACAGCACATTTAATGATGACAAGAAAATCCTTTTTCAATCTATGAAAAATATTCTTTTACAAGATGATAATATTTTGGATAAGACTGATTTTAAATTTGGAACATATCATTTTTATGTTGTTTGGGAAAGAATGATAGACAGAGCATTTGGTATAAAAAATAAAGAAGTTTATTTTCCTAAAACAAAATGGAATTTGCGGTGCTCCGATCAAAAACCTGATTATTTATTGCAACCAGATAGCATCATGCTGTTTGACGATAAAATTTACATATTGGATGCAAAATATTATAAATATGGCATAAGTGGGGTTGCAAGCGATTTACCCAATAGTGCATCCATCATAAAACAGATTGTTTATGGTGAATATGCGGCAAAACGAGAAACAAAAAAAGAGATTCACAATATCTTTTTAATGCCATTCAACAGATTTAACAATCCGCTAAAATTAAATAATATTCTTGAAAATATAGGTTTTGCAAATGGAGAGTGGAGAGGCAATTTAAAACAATATGAAAATATACAAGGAATTTTAATAGATACTAAATTTTTAATGCAAAATTATAATAAGAAATCCAATGATCTTTTAAAATTGCTAGCAAAAAATGTGGAAGAAACTAAAATATAATTTTTAAAAATTTTAATCTAAAATCAAATCTAAAACCACAAAACAAATTTAAAAACCCCATTTTTTAATCAAAACAAACCTACAGTGAGCGTTCTATATCATCAGCGTTTAAAGGGGTGTTGGCTTTTAAAAATTTTGACGCCTTTTGACCTAAAATTTCTTTATAAAATTTAGGGTGTAAGCCAAGGTTGGGGCGTAAGGCTTTGATATTATCGCTAGTCAATGCTTCGCCTTTTTGAATATCCTTAATGACAAATAAAGAGCGTGCAAAAAATCTTTGCTCCTCTAAAGTCTTTGGATTGATTTTAGGCTCTTCTTCGCCTAAGGTTAAAACGCTTTGCTTGATGGCTTCAACCATGCTTTTAAATTCGTTAAAATCCATGCTAAAAGCGCTGTCTGGGGTTTGTAAGGATTTGTTTAAAATGAAATGCTTTTCTATCATGCTCGCTCCTAAAGTGGTGGCTAAAATGGGGCAAAGAGAGCCAATCGTGTGATCGCTTAAGCCAAATTTAACGCCAAAGGTTTCGCCTAATTTAACCATGCTCAATAAGTTAGCGTCTTCTATTTTACTGGGATAAGCGCTCACGCATTTTAAAAGGGTGATGTCAAAATTACCCACTCCTTTGCACAACGAGATAGCGTCTTGCAATTCGGTGTGTGTAGCGATACCGCTAGAAAGGATAATGGGCTTTTGTGTGCGAGCGGCCTTTTCAATCAAATCTAAATCAACGATTTCAAAACTAGCGATTTTATACATGGGGCAATTTAGGCTCTCTAAAAGCTCTAAAGCTTGTGAACTAAAAGGCGAGCTAAAAATGCCTAAATCAAGCTTTCTAGCCAACTCAAACAATTCCGCATGCCACTCTAGGGGGGTAGAAGCCTTTTGATACAATTCATACAGATTTTCTTTATCCCATAAAGTGCCTTGAATGATGAAAGGATCTTCTTTAGAGTTTAAAGTCATGCAGCTTGGCGTGTAGGTTTGGAGCTTGACAAAATCCGCACCGCTTTCCTTAATGGCATGAAGGCTTTCTTTGGCTAGGTTTAAATCCTGGTTATGATTAGCGCTCAATTCAGCGACAATTTTAGGGCGTTGCAACATTTCTTATTTTTCCTTAATCAAAACTTCTTTTTCTAAGCGATAGACTTGAGAGCAAGTGAAAGCCAAATGCTCATCATGCGTGGCCAAAACTAACGCCCCCTCCTCTTCTATAATATAATTTTGCAGCATGCTGATGACTTGATTAGCGCTAGTGGTGTCTAAATTCCCGGTGGGTTCATCAGCGATAATGATTTGGGGTTTTTTAGAAAGCACTCTGGCGATGCTTAAGCGTTGTTGCTGGCCGCCGCTCAATTCACCCACGCCTTGTTTTAGGGTGTGGGCTATGCCTAATTGTTCTAAAAGGGAATGATTTATTTCTTGCTTGGCTAGGATGGAAGCGACTTGCAAGTTTTCTAAAGCGCTAAAACCCTTAAAAAGGTAATGCGATTGAAAGATTATGCCCACTTTTAAGCGCCGTAATTCCAAAAGCTTTTTGGGATTTAGGGCATAAATATCTTGGTGTTCTAACAAACTAATCGTCCCACTATTGGGTTTTAGCATGGTGGCTAGATGGCTTAAAAGCGTGCTTTTACCGCTCCCGCTCACGCCTAAAATCGCTAGACTTTCTTTAGGCTTGATGCGCAAATTCACGCCATTATAAAGAGGTTTTTCAAAAGCATGAGAAATACCAGTTGCTTTAATCATGATCGTTTCCTAAAAAGAATATCGCCCAATAAACTAGGGCTTAAGATGTAAGAAGTTGAAAAATTCGCGCTGTGCAAGATGATCTTATCATAACGCCTTGCGTAGTATTTTAAAAGCGTTCTTTGTAAGGTGGGTTCAATGCTTGGACTAAACCATGCGTTATTGCTCATCACGATAAAAATTTTTGAAGGGCTGTTTGAATAAGCGGGTTTGGAAGTGCCTTCATAGCAAATCAGGGGGCGAAAAGTAAAATCGTCTAATGTAAAATCGCTGAAACGAGAAGCGTTGCGGTATAAATAAGCGCTCTCGCCAAAAAAGAGCTTTTCAAGGGGTTTTTGAAGAAACTTGGGTAAAGGCATTATCTCGCCAAAGGGGGCTAAGATCACTTTATCAGCGATCTGAACGCCCTCTTTAGAAAATAAAAACGAGCTGTTATAAAGGCTATAGCCTTGGGTGCGCAATGTCCCTATTAAAATAGCAATATTATCGCTTAAATCTTCTAACTTCGCTTTAAAGGGGGAGTTTTCTAAAAGGATGGGGTAGGCGGTCTCTGGAAAAACAATCAAGGTTTTTTGCTTGCTTTGAGCGAGCTTGATTTCTTTAAGAATGTTGTTTTCAATATTATTAAGGTAATTTGAGTCAAATTTCAAATCTTGGGGCGTTTTTGTAGAGACCAATTCAATATTTCCAACCTTTTTTAAATCGCTTGTTTTGAAACCATTAAAATCCAACGCGCCAAGTAACAATAAAACCGCTATGATCCTGTATTTTTTAAGATTTTGAGCACTCAAAAAAATGCAAGCCAAAAAAACAAGCCCTAGCGATAACTTATCCACTCTAAACACGCTATAAGAAAAAAAGCTATCTAGGACTAACCAATCAAATCCAAAAGGGTGGATAAAACTAGAGCCTAAAAAACTCAAAAGCCTGAAGTAGGGGTTTTCAAAATAGAGCAACAAATAAAATAAAACCCCATAAACTAACGCTATTAAAACAATGATTAAGGGCAATAAATAGGTGAAATCCGAGTAGCGAAAGCTTAAAGCGCACCAATAAAACAATAACGCTCCCACAAAAAACCCCAAAGCAAAAGCGCTGTTTCTAGGGGTTTTTAAAAACGCCAGCATGCTTAAAGGGGCTAATAGGCTTGTGAGTGTGATAGTGATATAGGGGCTTTCAATTGCATAAGCGTCCAAAACAGCGTTCATATACACGCTTGAAACAAACATGCACGCTAATAAAAAAGCGTTTTGATTGAATAGAAGAAGACGCATGGCTAAATTTTGAAACCTTGAGATTGTTTTAGTGTATTATAGCTATATTTTAATTTAAGAATTTTAGATTGATTTTTTTAAGGGTAGTTTTTTTTAAGTTGTGTTATTATTTTCAAATTTCAAGTGAGCGTGGATTGATAGCGTTAAAAAATCATGAGCGTTTTTTGGGGTGTTTTTGAGCGCTCACTATCTTTATGCGAGATATATGAGAGAAAGGTTTGGGTTTAGGGTTTGAATTATATTGATTTAGCGTTACTTGTGGTGGTGGTAGCCTTTGGGATTAGAGGATTTTATCATGGCTTCGTGAGTGAAGTAGCGGGGACTTTAGGGATTGTGCTTGGCGTGTATTTAGCGTCTCGCTATTCTGTGGCTGTTGGGAATTTATTTTCAGAGCATTTGTATGATTTAAGAAATGAAACCATGACGAATCTCATCGGTTTTTTATTGGTGTTAGCGTCTATTTGGGTGTTTTTTTTAGCTTTTGGAGTGTTGCTAGGCAAGGTGTTAGTCTTTAGTGGGTTAGGCATTATAGACAAAGCGTTAGGGTTTATTTTTTCATGCTTGAAGACTTTTTTAGTGCTTTCTTTCATCCTTTATGCACTCTCTAAAATGGAAGTCATGAAAGACGCTAACGCCTATTTGCAAGAAAAAAGCGCTTTTTTTTCTACCATGAAAAGCGTCGCTAGTAAGATCATGCGCCTTGATGGCGTCAAACATGTGGAGCAAAACCTTAAAGACAACCTTGAAGAAATGAGCGATGAAGTCAAAAATAAAGAATCTTTTAATAAAAATAAACAATCTTTTGATAAAGCGATGGATAAGGGCGTGGAATCTTTAAAAGAAAAGGCTAAAGACTTGCCTAAAAACATGCTAGATCCAAAAGCTAATCAAACCCCACCAAACCCTACCCCATCTAATAAAGAATCCCTATAAAGGCATCACATGTTTTCTAACCAATACATCCAACAACGCATCCATAAAGCCAATAGCTTGAGAGAAGAAGGCAAAAACCCTTATAAAAATGGCTTGAAACGAAGCCTCACCAACGCCGCTTTTTTAGAAAAATACGCTTATGTTAAGGATTTAGAAGAGCCTAAAGACAAAGAAAAACGCGAGAGTATTGTAGGGAGGGTCAAGCTTTTGCGTTTAATGGGCAAGGCATGTTTTATTAAAATTGAAGATGAAAGCGCGATTTTGCAAGCTTATGTTTCGCAAAATGAATTGAACGATGAATTTAAAAGCTTGAAAAAGCATTTAGAAGTGGGCGATATTGTGTTGGTGAAAGGCTTCCCTTTTGCTACCAAAACCGGTGAATTAAGCGTTCATGCCCTAGAATTTCATATTTTAAGCAAAACCATTGTGCCTTTACCTGAAAAGTTTCATGGACTAAGCGATATAGAATTGCGTTACCGTCAGCGCTACTTGGATTTGATCGTCAATCCTGGCGTTAAAGATGTGTTTAAAAAGCGCAGTTTGATTGTTTCTAGCGTGCGGAAATTTTTTGAAATGGAAGGGTTTTTAGAAGTGGAAACCCCCATGATGCACCCCATTCCTGGCGGGGCGAACGCAAGGCCTTTTATCACTTATCACAACGCTTTAGAAGTTGAAAGGTATTTAAGAATCGCTCCAGAATTATACCTCAAACGCTTGATTGTGGGGGGGTTTGAAGCGGTGTTTGAAATCAATCGTAATTTCAGGAATGAGGGCATGGATCACAGCCATAACCCCGAATTCACGATGATTGAGTTTTATTGGGCGTATCACACTTATGAAGATTTGATTGAACTCAGTAAGAGGCTATTTGACTACTTGCTAAAGACTTTAAATTTAGATTCAAAAATCATTTATAACGATATGGAAGTGGATTTCAACCAAACGAGCGTGATTTCCTATTTGGACGCTTTAGAAACGATAGGGGGCATCAGTAAGGATATTTTAGAAAAAGAAGACAGGCTTTTGGCTTATTTGTTAGAGCAAGGCATCAAAGTAGAGCCAAATCTCACTTATGGTAAATTGCTCGCTGAAGCGTTTGATCATTTTGTGGAGCATAAACTCATTAACCCCACTTTTGTAACCCAATACCCCATTGAGATTAGCCCCTTAGCCAGACGCAACGATAGTAACCCTAATATTGCTGACAGGTTTGAATTGTTCATTGCAGGAAAAGAAATCGCTAATGGCTTTAGCGAGTTGAACGATCCTTTAGATCAATTAGAACGCTTTAAGAATCAAGTGGCTGAGAAAGAAAAAGGCGATGAAGAAGCCCAATACATGGATGAAGATTATGTGTGGGCTCTAGCCCATGGAATGCCCCCCACTGCAGGGCAAGGCATAGGCATTGACCGATTAGTGATGCTACTCACTGGAGCTAAAAGCATTAAAGATGTGATTTTATTCCCAGCGATGCGTCCTGTTAAAAACGATTTTAATATTGAGAGTGGAGAATAATGGCGTATTTTTTAGAACAAAGCGATAGTGAAATTTTTGAATTGATCTTTGAAGAATATAAGCGGCAAAATGAGCATTTAGAAATGATAGCGAGCGAGAATTACACTTTTCCTAGTGTTATGGAAGCTATGGGGAGCATTTTAACGAATAAATACGCTGAGGGCTATCCTAACAAGCGCTATTATGGAGGCTGTGAAGTGGTGGATAAAATAGAAAGCCTAGCCATAGAAAGGGCTAAAAAGCTTTTCAATTGCCAGTTCGCTAACGTGCAAGCGCATTCAGGCTCACAAGCCAATAACGCTGTCTATCACGCTCTTTTAAAGCCTTATGACAAGATTTTAGGCATGGATTTAAGCTGTGGAGGGCATTTAACGCATGGCGCTAAAGTGAGTTTAACCGGCAAGCATTATCAGAGCTTTTCTTATGGCGTGAATTGGGATGGCTATATTGATTATGAAGAAGCGCTAAAAATCGCTCAAAGCGTTAAGCCAGAAATCATTGTGTGCGGGTTTTCAGCCTATCCAAGGGAGATTGATTTTAAGAAATTTAGAGAAATCGCTGATGAAGTGGGGGCGTTACTATTAGGCGATATAGCCCATGTGGCAGGGCTTGTGGTCGCTAATGAGCATGCCCATCCTTTCCCGCATTGCCATGTGGTTTCAAGCACCACTCATAAGACCTTAAGAGGGCCTAGAGGAGGGCTTATTTTAACTAATGATGAAGAGATAGCGGCTAAGATTGATAAAGCGATTTTTCCAGGGACTCAAGGCGGGCCTTTGATGCATGTGATTGCTGCTAAAGCGGTGGGGTTTAAAGAGAATCTAAAACCAGAATTTAAAGCTTACGCACAATTAGTGAAATCTAACATGCAAGTTTTGGCTAAAGCGTTAAAAGAAAAAAACCATAAGTTAGTGAGCGATGGCACTTCTAACCATTTGCTTTTAATGGATTTCTTGGATAAGCCTTATAGTGGGAAAGACGCTGATATTGCATTAGGGAATGCCGGAATTACCGTGAATAAAAACACCATTCCTGGCGAAACGCGCAGCCCTTTTGTAACGAGCGGGATAAGGATTGGCTCAGCGGCATTGAGCGCAAGGGGCATGGGAGCTAAAGAATTTGAAATCATAGGGAATAAAATATCAGATATTTTGAATGATATTAACAATGTTAGTTTGCAATTGCATGTGAAAGAAGAATTGAAGGCTATGGCTAGTCAATTCCCTGTGTACCAACAACCTATTTTTTAAGGGAGTCAAGATGACAGAAATGGAATTAAAGCTCATTAAGATAGACACAAGCCATTATTTTGAAAAAAAACCAGGCTTGGGGGAGAGGGTGGATTATGCGGGGCGTTGCTTCTATAATAAATTCCAAAGAGTGAATGCCATGCTCACAAGCTCGCTCATTCAAAAGCATTTGAAAAAAGAAATAGAAATCGCGCACAACCTCATCTTGCGTAACGATAAGGTGGAAAACATTGTGTTTGATTATAACGGGAGGAACCCGGAGCGTTTTTATCATAAGGCGCAGTTATTGCTTCGTGAAGAGGGTTTTATGAATTTTACCGCTTATAACACGAAGACGCCAGGGCATTTGCATTTGTATGTGCATAAGGGGCATACGGAATTAGGCGAGGGTGAAAGGCTGGTTAAAACTTTGTCTATGAAATTAGCGCAAGGGTTGCCTAAAGAATGGAAGGTCTTCCCTAGCAATGAATGGCCTAAGGAATTTAATATTTTAGCTTTACCTTATGAAGTGTTTGCAAAAGAGCGAGGGAGCTCTTGGGCGAAGCATTTATAACCATTTTTGAAAGGATTTTTGATGTCAGAAAAAGAAAGACTGAATGAAGTGATCTTAGAAGAAGAAAATAATGGGGGCGGCACTAAAAAGGTGTTTTTGATCGTGGCTATAGCCATTATCATTTTAGCGGTGCTTTTAATGGTGTTTTGGAAAAGCACGAGAGTCGCTCCTAAAGAGACTTTTTTACAAACCGATAGCGGGATGCAAAAAATAGGCAACACTAAAGATGAGAAAAAAGACGATGAGTTTGAAAGCTTGAATATGGATTCTCCCAAACAAGAAGACAAGCTAGACAAAGTGGCGGATAATGTTAAAAAACAAGAAAATGATGCGTTTAACATGCCCACTCAAACCGATCGAACTCAAACGGAGATGAAAACAACAGAAGAAACCCAACAAGCTCAAAAAGAATTAAAAGTTGTTGAACACACTCCTATAATCGCTCAAAAAGAATCTCAAGCTGTGGCTAAAAAAGAAACCCCCCATAAAAAGCCCAAAGTAACCCCTAAAGATAAGGAAGCTCATAAAGATAAAGATAAGCATGCGGTTAAAGAGCTAAAAGTCAAAAAAGAAGCTCATAAAGAAGTTCCTAAAAAAGCCAATTCTAAAACCACTCTTACTAAAGGGCATTATTTGCAAGTGGGGGTTTTTGCGCACACGCCCAATAAAGCCTTTTTACAAGCGTTTAACCAATTCCCCCATAAGATTGAAGATAGGGGAGCGACGAAGCGCTATCTCATAGGCCCTTATAAGAGCAAGCAAGAAGCCTTGATGCATGCTGATGAAGTCAGCAAAAAGATGACTAAACCGGTTGTCATAGAAGCGCGGTAGGGGTTTTGAGCTAAAAATTCTTATTTTTTCTTGGGCGTTTTTAACGGATCATCCAAGCGCTAAAACGATGGGGTAGCTTACTCCATCGGCTCGGATAATTTTAACAGAGAATGAAGATAAACAGATTTTTTTGATCAATATACCTATTTGGTCTTTGAGAAATTCAGATAATTCTTGCGTTTGAATTCAGCCTTAAAGAGCATTTATTCGTTAAAAGTATTTGTTTGTTGTTTGAAAACTACGGAGCGTTTAAATCTTATGAAATTATTGTTTGTTGTTTGATAACCCCTAACCCTCCAAAGAAGAGATCGGTTTGGAACTAGCTTTATGGGTGCGATGGTGGGGCTAGAAGCAAGAGAGCAAGCGCGATCACGCTCTTTTAAGCTTCACTCTCTTTAGTGGGTGGCGAAATCCTTAAAAAAGGTGTCAATCAGCCATTCTCGCATTTCATCATTCCTTTTTATTAAGACCTTTTTGTTGAAATCTTTTGCATTAAAGCGCCTGTTGAAAGGGACCTCACTACTTTTGTAGATTTCATCTTTTTCATACAGATCCTTATCGCTTGCATTACGATTGAGCGGACTTTCTAAGGAGATGAGGTTGCCGTATGTGTCAATGTAGTTTTCAAGATCTTTCTTGTCTTCAAAACCAAGTTTTTGGATCTCAATTTCATTATCCAATTCTAATAAATTGATGGGGATGATGTGCTCTTTTTCTTGGGAGAATTGCTTCCCAGGGATCAATTTTTTGAGATCGGCAAGACCCATCTCCTGGCAGTTCTTTTCAAAGAAGACATAGTGGAAGCATGATAAGTTGGATGCGTTGTTTACAAGCTTCAAAGAAGCCAGCCCTATATCATTTCTGCATTGAGCAATCATCTCGCTCTTCAATCCCTCTTTGCCCTTTTTAAGATACGCATTAATCAGGTTGTAGGCCGTTGCTTTCATATCTTTAGTAGCTTTGGAAAACATAGTATCGGTTTTGGCAAAGAGTTTCAGCGTTTCATCGTCTAGTTCGTTGTTGATTTTCAGGCGGATGAGCGAATTGAAAAAAAGCGGGTTGATCGTGTTGATGAGCATGACCTTAAGGGTGGTTGGGTTAGTGTCAATCTCGCTCAATAGATCAAGGAAAGCCTGATAGAAATTTTTCAAATCGCTGACATAGGATTGGATGAAACTTTTCAATTTGCTTTTTTTGATTTCTTTTAGTTCATCTTTGAGTTTCTCGTAGGTGTCTTCTGTGCTTGTTGCGTAGTGCCCTAAAAACTCGATTCCATCAAATCTTTGGCTCCCTGCGTGGTAGCGGAAGATATCGCCTTCATCAAAGCCTCCAACGCTGGAGATATGGTCGCTCTTTTTGATCTTGGCAAAGATCTTAAAGATCTCCCCAAAATAATCATTGATAAATTGGTCTAGCCCCCTTTTCCCATCGCAAAAAGTGTTGGAGTAATAGATGAGAAGGGATTTTAGTTTGTCCAGCAAGAGGAGAGGCACGCCTCTGTCATTCACGCTTTGAAAGGTTCTGATGGCTCTCCCAGGATCGGGCTCTTCAAACCGCATCAAAACCATTTCCAACAGCGCCTCCAAACGCTCATTCGCTTCTTCTTTATTTAACTCGCTGACCTTATCCAAGATAGTCTTCAAAACTTCAAAAAGATTTTGCTTACCCTCGGTGTCTGCATCTTTTTTGCAATGGCTGATATTCCCCTTTTCTGCCGCTTCCAAGAGCGTTTTGAAGAAGCTTTGGTTTTGAGGGGTGACTTCTAATTTTAATTCCCCCTTTTGGTATAGATATTTTCTTGTCTCTTGCTTGTCTTTCTCGTTTTGTTTGTTCGCCAAGACATGCAAGAGCATGAAGATGGTAGTCGTTCGCTGCTGGCCGTCAATGATGTCATACAATTTTTTGTTGTCTTCATTCTTAGCGACAACCATGGTGCCTATAAAATGCCCCTGACCCTTTTTGTTGTATTCTATCGCTTCTTCTCGATCTTCCCATAAATCTTTAAAATTCTTTTCTTTCCAAGCGTAATCCCTTTGATAATTAGGAATGCTGTATCCACTCTCTAAAAAGACATCTTTTAGGGTGGTTTTCATTCACTTCTCCTTTGTTGCATGCAGTAGTCAAATTTATACCATAAATACCATAAGAATGATCTGAGGTTTCACTCCATCAAGGCGTTCTGTTAGCCACTTGGGGCGTTTTATTAGCTATAATCAAGGCTTCAAAAAGCCATAATTAAAAGAGTTGAGATGCTAGAAAAATTGATTGAAAGAGTGTTGTTTGCCACTCGTTGGTTGCTAGCCCCTTTATGCATTGCCATGTCGTTAGTGTTGGTGGTTTTAGGCTATGTGTTCATGAAAGAGTTGTGGCACATGCTAAGCCACCTAAACACGATCAGCGAAACGGATTTGGTTTTATCAGCCTTAGGTTTAGTGGATTTGTTATTTATGGCCGGGCTTGTTTTGATGGTGCTGCTCGCCAGTTATGAAAGCTTTGTTTCTAAATTAGACAAGGTAGATGCCAGCGAAATCACTTGGCTAAAGCACACGGATTTTAACGCTTTAAAATTAAAGGTTTCACTCTCCATTGTAGCCATTTCGGCGATTTTCTTGCTCAAACGCTACATGAGTTTAGAAGATGTTTTATCCAGTATCCCTAAGGACACGCCCCTATCGCATAACCCCATTTTTTGGCAAGTGGTGATCCATTTGGTGTTTGTGTGTTCAGCGCTTTTAGCCGCTGTTACCAATAATATCGCTTTTTCGCAAAATAAAGGGCATTAAAAGTTTTAAAGCTCTCTTTCAGGAAGGACTTTAGACCATTCTTTAATCAAGCGCAAAAAGAAGGAAGTGTCAGGCGAAGTTTTTTCATGGATTAAAATGCCTTCTTCCACCGCTTCCCAAATCACTCTATGCCGATACACCACCAAATGCCATGCTTGTTGGGCATGATCTTTAAGCGACAAACGCACCCTTTTAGCAAAAGACGGGTTGTCAAACAAAACCGCGCTTTCAGTGTTGATGTATGCAGAGCGCGGATCAATATTAAAACTCCCTAGAAGCGTTAAATTGTCATCAAAAACAATCGTCTTGCCGTGTAAGGAATGTTTGGTGCTAAAGCGCCCTTTAATCTGGCGGTTGAAAAAATCGTTTCGTATTTCATAGACATTCGCGCCCATTCGCACTAATTGGTTGCGATACCTTTCCCATGCCCCATAGACCACTATCGCATCAGTAGATGAAAGGGAATTGGTAAGGATGTTCAATTCAATCCCCTTAGAAATTTGATTTTTAAAGATTTTCATCATCTTTTTGCCTGGAATAAAATACGATGAAGCGATAAAAACGGAGTCTTTAGCGTTTTTAAGGGCTTTCTCAAAAGCGATTTTGATGGGCGAATACAAGGGCGTGTCAATTTTTTTGGGTGAATCGGCTAAAAAAATGGCATTCCCATAATAAATGGGGTATTGGTATTTTTGGAAACGATCTATAAAATCATTGACTTTTTTTTCAAACTGGTTTTTGTCTTCAGCGCTGATAGGGATTTTTTCATGGAGTTTGGCGATTTCTTTAGCGTTGTTTTTGAGTCTTTTATGGGTTCTTAGTAATGAAACAGGAATGGAGCGGTGGAACCTCCAATAGCGTTCAAAGCTTTCTTTGGCCTTTGAAGCAACCCCCCCAAAAAACAAAGCGTCTAAATCTAAAAAATTCGTGTCTAAATCGTTATCAAAATAATTGTCCCCAATATTGCGCCCTCCTATAATGACAGCGAAATTATCCACGATGAAAAGCTTGTTGTGCATGCGTTTTTTAATGCGCTCATAATCCGCAAGCATTTCAAAATAGCGCAAGCCTTTATTGCGGATATAGTAGGGGTTAAAGATTTTCACTTCAATGTTTTTATGGAAATTTAAGAGCATAATATCTGAAAAATCTGAATCCAATCCGTTATCATCTAAAAGGATGCGCACTTTCACCCCACGATTGGCCGCATTTAAAAGTTCTTTAGCGATCACTTGAGAAGAAAGATCGTTTTTATAAATATAAGTTTGCATGTCAATGCTTTTTTGGCTCATCCTGATAAGACCCACTCTATGCAATAAGGCGTCAAAGCCGTCTTCTAAAAGAATGGCTGCACTATGGTTAGGGTTTTCTTTTAAATTTTTGGCGTACAAACTCCCAATGGTGGTAGTGTAGGGATTATAAGAGATAGGGGGGCTTGAAATGGGAGTCTTATAGACTAACCCAAAACACCCATTAAAAAAAAAGACGCTTAAAAAAACTAAAAAGATTTTCAAAAACGACCCACTAAAAAGAAATTAGCGGCTTTTACCCACTTTCAACATTCGGTTGCGCAAAGTAGCGATACTGCTTTGCAAGGGTAATTCTTTAGGGCAAGTGTCATGGCAAGCAATCAAGCTCATGCACCCAAAAACGCCATCATCATCGCCGACTAATTCATAAAAATCGTCATCGCTTCTTTCATCGTGGCTGTCAATCATGAAACGCATGGCTCTGTTCATGCCAGCAGCTCCAATGAAATTAGGGCGCATGAGTTTAGTCCCACAAGAAGCGATACAGCACCCGCATTCAATGCATCTGTCTAGTTCAAAGACTTCTTGGGCTTCATCAGGCTCAATCCTTTTTTCCGGTCTAGTAATATCCACTTCTTCTTTAGAATGCGCCCAACTCTCCACCCTTTTAGTCATATCCAAAAACCAATCGCCCGTATTCACGCTCAAATCTTTAATGAGCGTAAAACTGGGCATGGGCATCAGCGTGATCACCCCGCTTTCAAAGCTAGAAGTTAGAGTTTTACAAGCCAGTCTCGGTCTCCCATTAACCATCATCGCACAAGAGCCGCAAATCCCAGCACGGCACACAAAATCAAAACTCAAATCCGGATCTTGATGCTCTCTAATGAGGTTTAAAGCGATAAAGAGCGTCATGGATGGCGTTTCTTTCAATTGATACTCTTTAAAATGCGGCTTACTCACCGCACTTTGAGGGTCAAATTTTAACACTCTAATTACAATCGTTCGTTCATTATCACTCATGGTGTTCTCCTTTTAAATTAGCGTTGTGTTGGTCTAATAAATCATGGACATTGAAAGAATACAAATGTTCCCCCCTAGCCCTGACTTCTTCATCTTCTAAACGCATGTTCCTGGCTTTGTATTTTTCTTGCAATTCAAAAGGCATGAGCGCGTGTTGGACTTCTATTCTGTCTTTTCCAAGCTTTTCTAGTTCTAAAATCGTTTTCAAAATCTCAGCGTCGCGCTCTTCTTTTTTGGGGTGAGGAATGAAATTGCCCTTTTTGCCATAGCCCCTAAAATCAGGGCTGATTTCCATTTTCATCACATCTAATTCTTCGTATTCAATCGTGGGCATGTCTTGCTCAGTGCTAGGCCAGCTCGCTAAAGTCCGATTGAGCCATTTTTCATCGTCTCTTTTAGGGTAGTCAATCCTTGTGTGAGCCCCTCTGCTTTCAGTGCGCAGTAACGCTCCTTGAGTGATACAAAGCGCGAGTTTGAGCATTTTTTTGGTGCGGTAAGCGTCTTCTAATTCAGGGTTATTGTGCAAAACCTTGTTTTTCACGCAAATGTTTTTGGAGCGTGCATAAAGCTCTTGCAATTCTTTAAGGGCTTCTTCTAGCCTTTTGCCTTCTCTAAAAACGCCCACTTTTTCATCCATGACTTCTTTCATGCGTTCTCTGATTTCATATACATCTTCTTTGCCTTCATTATGCAATAAAAAGTGCATATAATCTTGGCTTTCTTTAATGAAGGCTTCAACCTTTTGCGTGTTGATTTCAATTTGCGCTTCCAAACAATGCGACGCGAAATAATCCCCAATGATCATGCCAGCGACCACCGCTTCACTCACAGAATTTCCCCCCAAGCGGTTAAACCCATGCAAATCCCAACATGCCGCTTCACCTGCGCAAAACAAGCCTTTTAAATGGGTTTCGCCTTTAGGGTTTGTCCTAACCCCACCCATAGAATAGTGTTGCATGGGCTTTATGGGGATCCAGCCTTTTTGCTTAGCCATCGCTTGCCCGTATTCAGGCTCATTTGTGGGCATTCCTTGCATGTTGTCTTTGGTTTGCTCTTCGCTATCGGCCGGATCAATTCCTGCAAAAGTCATGGCAATATCGCGCACATCCCTTAAATTTTTTTCCACATGGTTACGCCCTAAAATAGCAATATCCAACCACACATGATCCCCATAGGGCGATTTGGCTCCATAGCCTTTTTGGATATGCTCTAAAATCCGCCTTGAGACCACATCCCTACTCGCAAGCTCTTTTTTCTCTGGCTCATAAGCGGGCATGAAGCGTCTGCCAAACTTGTCTCTTAAAACGCCACCATCGCCCCTGCAACCTTCAGTCATTAAAATCCCGCTTGGCACTAAAGCGGTAGGGTGGAATTGCACCGCTTCCATGTTGCCTAATTTAGCCACACCGGTTTCTAACGCGCTTGCAGCCCCGGCTCCATCGCAAATCACGGCGTTAGTGGTGTGTTTATACACGCGCCCATAACCTCCGGTAGCTAAAAGCGTGCCTTTAGAAACATACGCTGAAATTTCGCCTGTGATCAAATCCCTTACCACCGCCCCATAACATTTATTATCATGATGAATGAAAGCGAGCATGTCCTTTCTGTCTTGAATATCCACCTTGTGGTGTAAGGCTTCATTAGCGACCGCATAAAGCATGGTATGCCCTGTGGCATCAGCCGTAAAGCATGTGCGCCATTTTTTAGTGCCGCCAAAATCACGGCTTAAGATATAGCCATGCCTATCGTCTCTTTCGGTAATCGTAACATGCTCACCATTGACGACCGCAGGCCTTTCGCCCTTTTTAATCCTAGTCCAAGGCACCCCCCAACTGGCCAATTCCCTAATGGCTTTAGGGGCAGTGGTTACAAACATTCTGGCCACTTGCTGATCACACCCCCAATCGCTCCCCTTAACCGTGTCTAAAAAGTGCAAATCTTCATTATCGCCCTCGCTTTTTTTAGCGTTCGCAAGGCTCGCTTGCATGCCCCCTTGAGCGGCCGCAGAGTGCGAACGCCTGACAGGCACTAGGCTTAAAACGATGGTGTTTAAACCCTTTTGTTTGCATGCGATACTAGCCCTTAACCCGGCCAATCCGCCTCCAATAATTAGCGCATCACAATATGTTATTTTCATTTTCTACCCTTATTCTTTGTGGAATTTCCCATCAGCTTCTATGGCTTCTTGCATGGTTTTAATGCCATTATCCTTATTTTCTAAACCTTTTTTAATGTAAGCCCCATAGGTGCAAAGCCCTAAAACAATAAAAAACACGCTCATCGCCCATTTGACTTTTCTCAAGCCTTGAATGCTCACGTTCTTAAACCACCCCCATTTAATCGCTAAGCGATACAACCCAATAGAGCCATGCAATTCTACGGCAAACAATAAGAAAATATACAAAAGCCAAAAGTTTTGCGTGACAAAACGATAGCTTGAGCCATGAGGCCCGATACTTTCAGGCTCTGTGAGCATGACAAATAGGTGGATACTCGCTAAGAAAAACATCGCAAACCCGGTTAAGGCTTGAATAAACCACAAACTCGTATCGCCATGTTTCATCAAATGCTTATGGGTTTTAAAAACCTTGTATTGCCTGTAATTGATAGGGAATTTCCTTAACGCCAAGAAAGCATGCGCGACTAAAATAAGAATAACTCCTGCTGCAACCACGCTCACAATAGCCGGCTCGCCCGCTTTTAAAAACAAGCTCCCTTCAAAAAATTTCGCCACTTTATACATGGCTTCATCGCTAATCAAGATGCTTGAGACCAAAAACATGTGTGCTATCATAAAGAGCGCTAAAATCAAGCCCGTAGCGCTCTGTAAAAAATCCAGCTTGGCATAAATACCGCTCTTTTTAAGCCCTTTGCTAGCGCCATAATAACCCTCTATAATCTCTTCTTGTTGCATAAAAACTGCTCCTAAAAACTCAAAATTAACCTAAAATCGCTTGACGCAAAAACACTGCCTTAATTTTACTACATTTGAAATAATTTTTCTTATAAACAAAACCTAAATTGAGAAAAAATTCAATTCAAGGGGGCTATTGTTTAAAATTTACATTTTTTAAACGCTATTAGATATAATAAGGGATAGACCACCTATAAAATAAGGATCGTTCAATGACAAAAATTGCCATGGCTAATTTTAAATCCGCTATGCCTATTTTTAAAAGCCATGCGTATTTAAGAGAATTAGAAAAAACTTTAAAACCGCAGCATTTTGACAGGGTGTTTGTATTCCCTGATTTTTTGGGGTTATTGCCTAATTCGTTTTTGCATTTCACTTTAGGAGCGCAAAACGCTTACCCTAAGGATTTGGGGGCTTTTACCGGTGAAATCACTTCAAAGCATTTAGAAGAACTCAAAATCCACACGCTTTTAATAGGGCATAGCGAGAGGCGAACGCTTTTAAAGGAAAGCCCTAGCTTTTTGAAAGAAAAGTTTGATTTTTTTAAAGGTAAAAATTTTAAAATTATTTATTGTATTGGCGAAGATTTAACGACCAGAGAAAAGGGTTTTAAGGCTGTAAAGGAATTTTTAAGCGAGCAATTAGAAAATATTGATCTTGATTATTCCAATTTGATTGTGGCGTATGAGCCTATTTGGGCGATTGGCACCAAAAAGAGTGCTTCTTTAGAAGATATTTACCTCACGCATGGTTTTTTAAAGCAAATCTTAAATCAAAAAACGCCCCTATTGTATGGGGGGAGCGTGAACACACAAAACGCTAAAGAAATTTTAGGGATTGATAGCGTGGATGGCTTATTGATCGGGAGCGCGTCTTGGGAATTAGAAAATTTTAAAACAATCATTTCATTTTTATAAAGGAAAATCATGGGATTTTTAAAAGGTAAAAAAGGGCTTATTGTAGGGGTGGCAAACAATAAATCCATCGCTTATGGGATCGCTCAATCTTGCTTCAATCAAGGAGCTACTTTGGCTTTCACTTATTTGAATGAGAGCTTAGAAAAGCGCGTGAGACCTATCGCGCAGGAATTGAATAGCCCCTATGTGTATGAATTGGATGTGAGCAAAGAAGAGCATTTCAAGCCGCTATACAATAGCGTTAAAAAGGATTTAGGCTCATTGGATTTTATCGTTCATAGCGTGGCCTTTGCCCCTAAAGAGGCTTTAGAAGGGAGCTTGTTAGAAACTTCTAAAAGCGCGTTTAATACCGCTATGGAAATTTCTGTTTATTCTTTAATAGAGCTGACAAACACTCTAAAACCTTTATTAAATAATGGGGCGTCTGTTTTGACTTTAAGCTATTTAGGCAGCACCAAATACATGGCGCATTACAATGTGATGGGGTTGGCTAAAGCGGCCCTAGAGAGCGCGGTGCGTTATTTAGCGGTGGATTTAGGCAAACATCATATAAGGGTGAATGCCCTATCGGCTGGGCCTATCAGGACGCTCGCTTCTAGCGGGATCGCTGATTTTAGGATGATTTTAAAATGGAATGAAATCAACGCCCCTTTAAGAAAAAATGTGAGTTTAGAAGAAGTGGGCAATGCCGGGATGTATTTGCTTTCTAGCTTGTCTAGTGGCGTGAGTGGGGAAGTGCATTTTGTGGACGCTGGCTATCATGTTATGGGCATGGGGGCTGTGGAAGAAAAAGATAATAAAGCTACGCTATTGTGGGATTTGCATAAAGAACAATAAGGGGTATTGATGAAATTAAGCGAATTGTTAAGTGCCTATTCTATTGAAACGGAATTTTCAAACGATTTTGAAGTGCATGCCTTAGCGGAATTGGATAAGGCCACGCCTAATGATATTAGCTATATTGACCAAGCGCGTTACCTTAAACTTTTAAAAGATTCAAATGCCGGGGCGGTGTTTATCCGTAAAAAAGAATCTTCTAAAGTGCCAAAACGCATGCAAGCTTTAGTCGTGGATAACCCGCATTTAGCCTTTGCCAAAGCTTCGCATGCCTTTAAAATCCCTTTTTTTAAAAACCCAGAAAGCGTGAATGAACCTAAACATTTTGAAAAAGTAACGATCATGCCTAATGTGATGATTGGAGAGGGCGTAGAAATTGGCGAAAACTCTTTGATTTATCCGGGCGTGGTGATCGCTGATGGGGTCAAAATCGGTAAAAATTGCGTTTTGTATCCTCGTGTTACTTTGTATCAAAACACGATTTTAGAAGACAATGTTACTATCCATGCAGGCAGTGTGATCGGAGGCGATGGCTTTGGTTATGCGCACACCGCTTTAGGAGAGCATGTCAAAATTGAGCATGTGGGGATTGTTAGGATTCAAAAAAATGTAGAAATTGGAGCTAACACAGCGATTGATAGGGCGGTGTTTGGTGAGACTTTGATTAAAGAGGGCGTTAAGATTGATAACCTGGTTCAAATCGGGCATAATTGCGTTTTAGGCGAGCACAGCATCGTCGTTTCTCAAGTGGGCTTGAGCGGCTCTACAACCACAGGCCGTAATGTGGTTTTTGGTGGTCAAGTGGGCATTGGGGGGCATTTGCATGTGGGTGAGTTCACTCAAATTGGGGGTAAAAGCGCAGTGGGTAAAGACTTGCCCCCTAACACTAATTTTGCCGGAGCGATCCCTGCTATGGAAATCCATGAATGGCACCATTTCCTGGCTCATTTAAGAACGAATTTCAGGAAACAGCAAAAAACGAGTTTGTTGCAAAAAGCTAAAGGGTTTTTTAAGTCTTAAAGAATGAAATAAAGCTATAATAAGCCCATTTTGAATACGAATGATTATTTTAATAAGGACAATCAATGAAAGATAGTTTTCTTTTCACTTCTGAATCAGTAACCGAGGGGCATCCTGATAAAATGGCTGATCAAATCAGCGATGCGGTTTTAGATTACATTATTGAGCGCGATCAAAAAGCCAAAGTCGCATGCGAGACTTTAGTTTCTAACGGGTTTTGCATGATCACTGGCGAGTTAAAAACTTCTGTTTATGCCCCTATGCAAGAGATTGCAAGAGAAGTGGTTAAAAAGATTGGCTATACAGACGCTCTTTATGGCTTTGACTATAGAAGCGCGGCGGTTTTGAATGGCGTTGGCGAGCAAAGCCCTGATATTAATCAAGGCGTGGATAGAGAAGATGGCGAGATTGGGGCAGGGGATCAAGGGCTTATGTTTGGTTATGCGTGCAAGGAGACTGAAACGCTCATGCCCTTACCCATTCATTTAGCGCACCAGCTCACTTTCGCTCTGGCTCAAAAAAGAAAAGACAACACTCTGCCTTTTTTAAGGCCTGATGGCAAGTCTCAAGTGAGCGTGCGTTATGAAAACAACAAGCCTGTAAGCATTGATACGATTGTCATTTCCACCCAACATTCCCCAGAAGTTTCGCAAAAACATTTAAAAGAGGCCGTGATTGAAGAGATCGTGTATAAGGTTTTACCCAAAGAATATTTGCATGACAATATCAAGTTTTTTGTCAATCCTACAGGAAAATTCGTTATCGGTGGGCCGCAAGGCGATGCGGGTTTGACGGGCAGAAAAATCATCGTGGATACTTATGGGGGGAGTTGTCCGCATGGCGGGGGAGCGTTTAGCGGGAAAGACCCCAGTAAAGTGGATAGGAGTGCGGCTTATGCGGCCCGCTATGTGGCTAAAAATTTGGTAGCGAGTGGGGTTTGCGATAAAGCGACCGTGCAGCTTGCTTATGCGATTGGGGTGATAGAGCCAGTGTCTATCTATGTGAACACGCATAACACGAGCAAGTATTCAAGCACGGAGTTGGAAAAATGCGTGAAAGCGGTTTTCAAACTCACGCCAAAAGGCATTATTGAAAGCTTGGATTTATTAAGACCCATTTATTCGCTCACTTCAGCTTATGGGCATTTTGGGCGCGAATTAGAGGAATTCACTTGGGAAAAAACCAACAAAGCTGAGGAGATTAAAGCGTTCTTTAAGCGTTAAAAAAATACTTTAAGGGTAATATTTTAAAAAATTTTTGTATAATCAACAATTCACAAGGAGTTTAAATTGAAACAAAGAACGCTGTCTATTATTAAGCCTGATGCACTTAAGAAAAAAGTGGTAGGTAAAATCATTGATCGCTTTGAGAGTAACGGCTTGGAAGTGATTGCTATGAAACGCTTGCATTTGAGCGTTAAAGACGCTGAAAAATTTTATGCGATCCACAGAGAGAGACCCTTTTTTAAAGATTTGATAGAATTTATGGTCAGTGGTCCGGTGGTGGTTATGGTTTTAGAGGGCGAAGATGCGGTGGCTAAAAACAGAGATCTTATGGGAGCGACTGATCCCAAACTCGCTCAAAAAGGCACTATCAGAGCGGATTTTGCTGAAAGCATTGACGCTAATGCGGTGCATGGGAGCGATAGCTTGGAAAACGCGCACAATGAAATCGCTTTCTTTTTTGCCGCTAGAGATCTTTAAGATTTAAGGGCGTTTTAAGTTAAGCATGCAATTTGAAATGCGTAAAATCGCTTTTAATGCGCCTAAAGCGTTTTCTTTAGAGCATGAGGGAGTGGTTTTAGAGGGCGAAGTTGTGCGGGTGGGGGCGAAAATGTTCCGCTTGGAAGCACACCTTAAGGGTGAATTGATGCTTATTTGCGATACAAGCGGTAAAGAGTTTAAAAAAAACCTTGATGAGTCGTTGGTTTTGCATATTTCAGACGGGTTGTGGGATACGCAAAGCCAAAGTTTGGATTTTGATAATTTAGATGTTATTGAATCTTTCAATGGTTTTATTGATTTGAGCGAAATTTTACGCTCCGAAGTGGAGTCTATTAAATTAGACTACCATTATGCAGATTGAAATGAAGGAGAATTTATGGCAGTACCTGATAGAAGAGTGAGTAAGACAAGAGCGGCAAAAAGGCGCACGCATTATAGCGTTAAATTGGCTAAACCTGTGAAAGCCAAAGATGGCACTTGGAAGCTTCCACACCATATTAACAAATTTACTAAAGAATACTAATATAAAAGCTATCTTTAGTGATAGAAAGTATTTAAAGGATTGCAACAAGCCTTTTAAGGACGCATGATGAAAATTGTAATAGACTTAATGGGGGCTGACCATGGGGTTTTACCCATTATTGAGGGAGTCTCAAGGGCTTTAGAAAATAAGAGTTTTAGTGCGGTTTTAGTGGGGGATAAAGACAAAGCGACCCCTTTTATTTCTAAAGAGTTAGCCAGCAAAGTGGAAATGATCCACACGCAAGATTATATTAAAATGGAAGAAGCCGCCACTGAGGCGATCAAGCGTAAGGAATCTTCCATTTACTTGGGTATGGATATTTTGAAAAATGGGGCTGACACTTTGATTTCAGCGGGGCATAGCGGAGCGACTATGGGTTTAGCGACCTTGCGTTTAGGGCGCATCAAGGGGGTTGAAAGGCCTGCTATTTGCACTTTAATGCCCAGCGTTGGCAAACGCCCTAGCGTGCTGTTAGACGCAGGAGCGAACACGGATTGCAAGCCTGAATATTTGATTGATTTTGCTCTTATGGGGTATGAATACGCTAAAAGCGTGTTGCATTATGATAGCCCTAAGGTGGGTCTTTTGAGTAATGGCGAAGAAGATATTAAAGGGAACATGCTCGTTAAAGAAACGCATAAAATGCTGAAAGCTTACGACTTCTTTTATGGCAATGTGGAGGGGAGCGATATTTTCAAAGGGGTTGTGGATGTGGTGGTTTGCGATGGCTTTATGGGGAATGTGGTCTTAAAGACAACAGAAGGGGTCGCTAGCGCGATAGGCTCTATTTTTAAAGATGAAATTAAAAGCTCTTTTAAATCTAAAATGGGGGCTTTGATGCTTAAGAATGCGTTTGGTATTTTAAAACAAAAAACCGATTACGCTGAATATGGGGGAGCACCGCTTTTGGGCGTGAATAAAAGCGTGATCATTAGCCATGGCAAGAGTAACGCTAGAGCGGTTGAATGCGCGATTTATCAGGCTATTAGTGCTGTTGAAAGTCAGGTTTGTTTGAGGATTACTCAAGCGTTTGAGAGCTTGAAGCCTAGCGTTTCTGCACATCAAAGTGATCAGCAAGACGCTTAAAGATGACTATGTTAAGGGGATTGAATGGAATTTTACGCTTCTCTTAAATCCATTGCTATGCATGCTCCAAGCGAATGCATAAAGAATGCAGCGTTTCAAGAATTTTTGGATACCAGCGATGAATGGATAGAAAAAAGGACCGGTATCAAAGAACGCCGTTTCGCTAGCGCTGGAGAAAAAAGCAGTGATTTAGGGGTAATAGCGGCTAAACAAGCCATAGAAAGGGCGCATTTAACCCCGCAAGACATTGATTTAGTGGTTGTAGCGACTTTAAGCCCTGATTTTTTAGCCATGCCTTCAACCGCTTGCGTGTTGAGTGCAAAACTGGGCATTGAAAACAAACCGGCGTTTGATATTTCAGCCGCTTGCACGGGTTTTATTTACCTTTTGTCAGTGGCTAAAGCTTATGTGGAAAGCGGGATATATGAAAATGTGCTGGTTGTGGGGGCGGAAAAAACGAGCAGCGTGTTGGATTTTAAGGATAGGGGGACTTGCATTTTATTTGGCGATGGGGCCGGGGCGTGCGTGATAGGCAGAACCAAGCATTTAAAAGAAAGCATTTTAGATGTGCAAATTTCAGCGAACGGGAATTTTTCTAATTACCTCTACACGCCAAGGACTCTCAAACCCACGCCCTTTAACGCTAAAGAAGAGGATTCAAATCCTTTTTTGTGCATGAAAGGCAATGAAGTGTTTAAGCTAGCGGTAAAAACGCTTTTAAAAGATGTGGAAATGATTTTAGAAAAAAACGCCCTCAAACCTGAAGACGTGCGTTTGTTTATCCCGCATCAAGCTAATTTGAGGATCATTCAAGCGGTGCGAGAGCATTTGGATTTTAAAGATGAGCAAGTGGTTTTGACCGTGCATAAATACGGCAACACTTCAGCAGCGAGTATCCCTATGGCCATGTGCGAAGCTTATGAAGAAGGGCGTTTGAAAAAAGGCGATTTGATGCTTTTAGACGCTTTTGGTGGGGGATTGACTTGGGGTTCAGCGTTAGTGTATTTTGGGGGATAAAAAGGATTAAAAGGAGTATTGATGAAAAAGATGATTTTTTTATTTTTAATGGTGTTGGGGGGCTTAAAGTCGCAAAGCACTTATTGCAGCGATTTTTGCGAAGGCACTCCAGAGAGTCGTATCCCTCCTATGGGGTTTCATTTCAGTTTTGTGCATTCAGTAAAATATTACTTGCAAGACCCACAAGAGCGCGATCATAAGCTTAAAAAATGCCATGAAGCCTTTGACTCTACGCTTAAGGTTAATTTTATTACGAAGTCTTTTAAAAAGGATTGCAAGCATGCGCAAATGGCTTTAGAGCAAGCTCAACAAAAGGCTCCATGAGAGGTTTTGGTCGCTTTGTGGCAAAACTCTTTTTAAATTTTATCCCACTAGCACGAAAAACTCTGTCCTTTAGGGTGCAAGATGTAAGCACATAGCCGTTAGGCTAAAAGAGATTAAAATACCACTAGTCTTTTTAAGGTAGGAAATATCCATTCAGACTTTAAAGAACAAAGCCTTTCGTGTTAGCATTTAATGGAATGTTTTAGTTAGGAAGCTCCTTTCTTTAGAAAGGGGTGCTCTCACGAAGTGATCTAGCTAGAAAGCCCCTTGTTTGAGGAAAGGGCGGTTTTATTGGGAAAACTTGTGGTAATACTCGCCCTTGTCCGTGATGATTTTAACTTCTAACAATTGGTTAGGCTTGCAATCCAAGCGGTAAAATATCTGTTGCGAATACTTTAATTCATGATCAAAGAGTTTTTCTTTTTTAAACTTATCACCCAATTTGGGTTCTACTTTTTTAGTCGCTTCGCATGAATTTCCCCTATTGACAATAAGATTTTTAATCACCACCGGTTCGTCGTTCATGGAAGTGATGCTTAAAAGACTAGAATCCGTCATCTTCCCCATGAGTTTCCCCCCAGTCGCGCGGTAATCCAGCTTGAAATCCAAATCCTTTGCCCCCGCATAAACACCGCTTATAACAATCAAGCTCAAACACATCTTTTTAAACATCAAAATCCTTTCACTTTATAATATTTGTGGGGTATTATAATCAAATTTGATATATTCTTTTTTAATCGTTAGGTTATTGCACTCTTTTTTTATCCACTCAAACAATTTTAGAAAATTCTTTTTTGTTTCTTCGCTCATTACATCGTCTTTTTCGCCATACAAAAGCCTTGTTTTGAACGCCATGGCCAATTCCATTTGCTTATTTTTAGCGTATTTTTTTCTATCGTTTGCGCTGAAACAATCTTCAATTTGTTTGAAATGCCTATCGCAGTCTGAGAGTTGTAAAATTCTGATAGGATCATGCATTTCTTCATTAGCTTTTTTGAATTGTTCGCTTTTTGCTCTTTATGGGGTCAGAGTTGTCTTTTCTGTCATCATCTGTCAAAACAATGGGGTTGTTGTCTAACTCGCAGAGTTTTTGAATGGTTTCTTTCATCTCGTTTGGATTGTTTTTAAGCCCTGAAATGGGAAAGAAAGTGAAATGAATAGGGTCGTCTTTGTATTGTGGATTATGCTTATTGAAATACAATTTGAAAGCGCTCAAATAACAATAATCCGTGATGCCTTCTACAAAGATGATTCGGTGTTTTTGGGGGTTGTGGAAAACATGCTGACCCACCCCTAAAGAGCGTTTGATTTTATCAAGAGCGTCGGAGTCTTTGCCCGCATTATTTAGGGGATAGTTAAAGTGATTCTTAATTACAGAGTCTTCTGTTTCTTTTTCTACAATCCTTATTTCATCTAAATGATCCGTATCCACTAAAAAGGGGTCATGGGTGGCTAAAACAAAAGTAACATGATTTTTATGAGCGTATTTTTTTAAAAATCTCCTGAATTCCTTTCTGGCTGGCACGCTCAAAGGAGTGGCTGGCTCGTCCATGACATAGATAATATTCTTGTTAAGGCTAAAATGTGATCCCCAATTATAGAGAAAACCAAACATGAAATTAAACGCCCATTGGAAGCCGGTGCTTTGCTGGCTTAAGATAATTGGCTCATTTTGATCGTGGGATTTTCTGCAATCATGAATTTCAAGTTTTATTTCATATGCCGTGTATTCCTTCTCTTCAGAAAGCTTATTATTGTGTCGGACACGAATTTTCAATTGGTAACTATCTTGAGGGCTATCTTGAGCGATCGCTAAAAGCCTGTTAAATTCTTTTGTAATTAAAGAATCTATTTTTAATTGCATGTTGTATTCTAAAATTTCTGCAAGATTTTCTAATATTTCTGTAAAATTTACCTTAAATAAAAGATGGCTTGTGTCTTTTTTAAAAAATTCAAATTGACATACATTATTATTGTATTTGCGTTTTACTTCAATTGGAAAAAGATGTTTTGATTGTCTGATCTCTTTTAGTGATTCTTGGTCTATTTCTTGCAAGTATTTTTCAGGGATATTGAACGATTTTTCAGAATCATAGATTACTAAATCATTATTTTTATCAAACATTATTATTTGTAACGCTTGACCATCTTTTAAAATGCTCCCAAAAAAATTCCAAATTGCATTAGGGTGAAAGTCAATTTTCCTAAACAATGAATTTCTAAAGAACCAATCCCATTGGTCAAATTCAGAAGGGGAAGAATAATCAAAGAGAGTAAATAATGCAGTCTTAAGGTCGTTATCTGTGATTTTTGGCTCTTTGTATTTTTTCATGATTGGCACGAGTTTGTAAGACTTATAAGATAAACCACCGCTTAAAGGGAATTGAACTTTATTTCTTAAGTTTTGAAACGCTGTATAAGGGTTACACTCTCGGCAATATTCTGCGAATTCAGAAACATTTTTGCTTTGTTTGAGTTTTTTCTTATTTATTTCAAATTTGTCCTTGATTTCATCAATATTTTTAGGGAATAAAGGAGTGCCACTCTCATTGTCTAAAATTTTTATACTCTCCCACAGAGATATTCTTGCTGATTCAAGAAAATCATTGTATCTGTATTGTTCGATTTCTGAATTGACTAATAAATCTATCTTTTTCAAATAAAGCTGACACATCATGGATTTAATATCTTTAGACTCATCGCTAACAGCATGACTTGCTATATAATTTTTGCATAGATATTATCCAACAAAACATCATAATTAAACTTTAGCACTTTTTGATTTTTGCAGTCATTTTCAATTTCTCGGATCAATCGCTCTTTTTTTCGCTCAAAATCCTCTCTTGTTTTTTCAAGGTATTTTAAAGAATTTTTAATTTCTTTTTTAAGGCTGATTATATTTGATCGGAATGTTCTAAATTGCTGTTTAAAGTTTTCATTGATAGGGTATTTTTCATCTATTTCTTTAGTAATATCCTTAATTTCAGTTTTTGGTGTGAATCTTGTAAAGTCGGTAGTCTTAAAAATTTCATCTAAACTTTTTAGCTTTTTTAAGATGTCTTCATTTTGTGGTTTGATTTCACCTTCACTAAGTTTTTTAAAATAAGAATAAATTTTTGCTAATTGGTTTTGTTTGTGTTGCCCCATGACAAAAAATTCATCTGTGTTGTATTTTTTATCAGGCGTATTGCGCTTTATGATTTCTTTGATGCACTGACAAAAATTTTTAATCCATTCGCTATTACCGCTTACATGTTTGATTAATTCTTTGAAAAACAGATTGTTGGTTGCGTTGGCATATTCAGTTACAAGCTCGCTCAATTTTAATTTTTCTTTGTAAAAATCTAAAAATGATTCTAATAAATTGTAAGAAGCTATAAGATTTATAAAATTATTAACAAAAGTGCAAATATTTGAATAGTCGTTATTGTTAGTGGGAATATAAACGCTGTTGCTGCATTGTTCGCTTAAAGCTTCTACATGTTTTTCAAAAGGATAGCTGATTAGCGTTTTTGATAATTCCTTTAAATTACAACTGATCTCTTTAGATTGGATTCTCAAATCCACGCAAGAAAAACCTGTGATTTTGTGATCAAGGATTGCTTCTTCTTCTAAACTTAAAAGGGTGTCTTTTTTATGGTTTTTAAAATAATCTTCTTCACTACAAAGTTTAACATCCGCATCATTAAAGATTGTCAAAGCTTCTAAAACATTGCTTTTGCCGACATTATTTTCCCCCACTAAGATCACCAACCCCCCATGTTTTTCAAAACTTGAATTTAAAAGCAATTCTGTGGGCGATTTTCTACCCAAATTCCTAAAATGGTGCAACTTCAAAACACGCTTATAAAATTCCATGCCCTACCCTTTAAAAACGCAAATTTAATTTATAATGCAAAATTAAACAAAACATGCTATAAAGAAAATTCAAATACTATCATTTTAAGGATTAAAATGCTCACCCAAGAAGATGTCTTAAACGCGTTAAAAACGATCATCTACCCTAATTTTGAAAAGGATATTGTCAGCTTTGGTTTTGTCAAAAATATTACTTTGCATGACAATCAATTAGGGCTTTTAATAGAAATCCCCTCAAGTTCTGAAGAAACGAGCACGATTTTAAGGGAAAATATCTCCAAAGCGATGCAAGAAAAAGGCGTGAAAGCTTTAAATTTGGATATTAAAACCCCGCCAAAGCCCCAAGCCCCAAAACCCACCACTAAAAATCTGGCTAAAAATATCAAGCATGTGGTCATGATAAGCTCAGGCAAGGGCGGTGTGGGTAAAAGCACCACCAGCGTGAATTTAAGCATCGCTTTAGCGAATTTAAACCAAAAAGTGGGGTTGTTGGACGCTGATGTGTATGGCCCTAATATCCCTAGAATGATGGGCTTGCAAAACGCTGATGTGATCATGGATCCTAGCGGTAAAAAACTCATTCCTTTAAAAGCTTTTGGCGTTTCTGTGATGAGCATGGGGCTTTTGTATGATGAGGGGCAGAGTCTCATTTGGAGAGGGCCCATGCTTATGCGAGCGATTGAGCAGATGCTAAGCGATATTATTTGGGGGGATTTAGATGTTTTGGTGGTGGATATGCCCCCAGGAACAGGCGATGCGCAGCTCACGCTAGCCCAAGCCGTGCCACTCAGCGCAGGAATCACCGTTACTACGCCTCAAATCGTGAGTTTAGATGACGCTAAACGGAGTTTGGACATGTTTAAGAAACTACACATTCCTATTGCAGGGATTGTGGAAAATATGGGGAGTTTTGTGTGTGAACGTTGCAAGAAAGAGAGTGAGATTTTTGGCTCAAATTCCATGAAAGAATTATTAGAGGCTTATAACACGCAGATTTTAGCCAAGCTCCCTTTAGAGCCTAAAGTGCGTTTAGGGGGGGATAGGGGCGAACCGATTGTGATCTCTCACCCTGATAGCGTGAGCGCTAAGATTTTTGAAAAAATGGCACAAGATTTGAGCGTTTTTTTAGACAAAGTGGAAAAAGAGAAATTAGCCGATAATAAGGACATCCAGCCCACGCAAACGCATGCTTGCTCGCATTAGTTTTAAAAGGGCTTTAAAAAACCCTTTTAATTAACCGCTTCACTTTTTGTTTGATTTTAAAAAGCAAAAATTCTATAAGGAATTTAGAAGAAAGCCTAGGCAGAAGAAATTCAAAAGAATGCCGTTTGTCTGAAAAAGACAGGGCTTTTTTAAGAGCGTGGATTTCTTGGGTTTCTTTATCCTTGTCCTTGTTTTGAAGGGATTCAAAGAGGTGATCTAAAAAGGGAGCGTTAAAATAAGCGTCCTTAAAAGGCGTTTCAATCAAAACTTCATGCCATTTTTTCGCGCCAATGACGCTTAAGAGTTTCCAGGGTTTATCGCCCCAAAAATGCAGCATGCGTGCTTCTTTAAGGCTAGGGAATGAGAGCGTATCAAGGAAACTAGGGTGGGCATTGTAGGAGTAAGGCAATTCTAAAATCCTACCACGGCACACAAAACACAAAGCGTCTTGTTCGGGAAATAAAAGTTTTTCATTTTTCAAAAGGAAAAATCCAATCAATTGGTTTTCCAGATTTTCTTTACGCCATGATTTTAAATTTAAGGCTAAAAACCCGGCGTTAAAGTAGTTGTCAAAAAGGATTTGAGCTTCTTCTAAGTTAGGGAAAGCGTCAGCGACGCCGATAGTTTTTGCGTGCATTTGGCGTAATTCGTATAAATCCTTAGCCGAATTCCTGTTTATAGCGATCAAATCTTTTTCTCTCACAGCCCCAAAATAATGCGTTTCAAGGGGGATAAAAAAGCTCTCGCTCATATCATTCACAAACAAAGTGTCCACATCAAACATGATCATCTTATCGTATTGGGGGAAAAGGGAGGCAAAAAAGAAACGGCACATGATCATTTTAGAAAAGCGTTTTTGCGAAAAAGAGTTGAGTTTTAAATACAATTTTTTAATTTCACTCGCTATTAAAGCATCAAGCTTATAGTAATTATGGCGTGGTTCTAATTCTTTATCGGTAATATCCAAAAACTCTATACTGGAAAAAGCGCTAAAAGGAGCGATCGTTTCTTCTAATTTGGCTATATTTTCTAGGCTTAAACCCTCCACCAAACAATGGATTTTATAAAAGAGTTTTACTCTCTCTCTCTCTCTCGTTTGGCGTGTGCTAGCATGGAATACAAACTCACACCAGCAGGGATACAATAATGGTTATCAAAAGCCACCACAATAGGGATAATCTCTTGCATGCGCAGTCCTTAAATCTTTAAATTGAATCCGTTTTTGTAAAAAAAGGGGGATTTTTGTCATTTTATCGTTTTTTTTTCAAAACTACAATGAGCGAGCGGCTTTGAGAGTTTGTTTTATGGCATAATATCAAACTTCAATAAAAAGGTGTTTGATAAAAGGGTGCTTAATCAAAAAGTTTGGCTAGGGTTTTTAGCTTTGAATGGGGTTTTTCTCAACGCTTTTGAGTATCAAATCAGCGCGAGAGTGGGATCGTTTTCGCGCATCGCTTTGAATCAATCAATCATCAATTCAAAAAAAGGGATTTATCCTACAGGGAGTTATGTAACCACTACCGGGGCTTTGCAAATTGATTCCAGTTTGCTCCCTAAAGGGATTGAAAACCACAAACTGGGTTTTGGGGTGGGGGGTGAAATAGGATCGTTAGCTTATGATTCCACGAAGTTTTTGATTGATGAAGCCAACCCTAAGGCAGGGTTTCAGCCAGCGAACTGGTATTATATGGGGCGATGGGAGGGCTATTTGATGCAACACAGCCAAAATTGGACCAGGGAGCAAAAGGCTCAAAATGCTAGGCCTTATGTGCTATATAATTTGTATTTAGATTATCAATATAAGGATATTTTTGGGATTAAATTAGGGCGTTACCCCTCTAAAGCTTTGTTTTTGAGCGGGTTTAATCAAGGGTTTGAGCTTTTTTACCGGTGGAAAAAGTTTAAGATAGTGTGGTTTAGCACCTTTGGAAGGGCTTTAGCCAATGAGCAATACATTAGGGATTTTTACGCTCCTGTCAATTACAAGCAAAAAATCAACTACGGCATGCACAATTTCAACCTCATTTACGAAAATAAATACATTAGGATCGCGCCTTTTATTTGGTTTTACCCTAAAAATTTTAACGCTCCTGGATTTGAAATCACCCATGACACAAAATCTTATTGGAAATCTCTTTGGCGCATCCAAACGACTTTTTACGCATGGTTTCCCCTTTATAGCGATTATTTGTCTAAAGATTATTACAGAGCCGCTTTAGTGGGTAAAAAAAGCGCGGCTTTGTTTGTGTTTCAAAGAGTGAATTTCCGCTCTTATCGTTTTGGCTGGAGCGTGTATAAGAATTTTGGGAATGCGAGCGTTCAATTAGGCTGGAATGGCTCACCAGCGGATCCTTTTTACGACACGAAAGACGACACCCCTTATGAAGACGCTTATTCCAATTTTTACAACGCTAATTCCATAACGATTAACGCTTTTATAGGGAAGAGCGTTAAGAATCTTTTGGTGCAATTGTATGGGAAATTGACCTATTCCCCAAGGGCTGATGCGCAAAGCTTAGGGGTTACTTTTAAATATAACCTTAAAAAACATATCTATTTCATGCTAATGGTTAATGGCTATCAAATCACGATGCATAAGGGTTATAAGGTAGGGTTTTTTACAAGCGGTTACAACCCTGATTTCGCTCAAACCATTCAAAATAGAAGCTATTTGATGAGTTCTATGAGTTATCGTTTTTAAGGAATTAAACGTTCTTTCATGTTCTTTTTTTAAAATAAAGCTTCACGCCATAGCATACCCTTTTAAGTGCGCTTTTATTGTATAATCTTAAAAATTTTATTAAAGGAAAAAGTTCAATGTCTAATCAAGAATACACCTTTCAAACTGAAATCAACCAGCTTTTGGATTTGATGATCCACTCTTTGTATTCTAATAAAGAGATTTTTTTAAGGGAGTTGATTTCTAACGCAAGCGACGCTTTGGACAAGCTGAATTATTTGATGCTAACCGATGAGAAATTAAAAGGGCTCAATACCACGCCTAGCATTCATTTGAGTTTTGATAGCCAGAAAAAAACCTTAACGATTAAAGATAATGGTATAGGCATGGATAAAAGCGATCTCATTGAGCATCTAGGCACGATCGCTAAATCAGGCACGAAGAGTTTTTTGAGCGATTTGAGTGGGGATAAGAAAAAAGATAGCGCGCTGATTGGCCAATTTGGCGTGGGCTTTTATTCGGCGTTCATGGTAGCGAGTAAGATTGTCGTTCAAACCAAGAAAGTTACTAGCGAGCAAGCTTATGCATGGGTGAGCGATGGTAAGGGCAAGTTTGAAATCAGCGAATGCGTCAAAGAGGAGCAAGGCACAGAAATCACCCTCTTTTTAAAAGAAGAAGATTCTCATTTTGCGAGCCGTTGGGAGATTGATAGCGTTGTTAAAAAGTATTCTGAGCATATCCCTTTCCCTATTTTTTTAACTTACACCGATACGAAATTTGAGGGCGAAGGGGATAATCAAAAAGAAGTTAAAGAAGAAAAATGCGAGCAAATCAATCAAGCGAGCGCTTTATGGAAAATGAATAAGAGCGAATTAAAAGAAAAGGATTACAAAGACTTTTACCAATCGTTTGCACATGATAACAGCGAGCCTTTGAGCTATATCCATAATAAAGTGGAAGGCTCTTTAGAATACACAACGCTTTTTTATATTCCTAGCAAAGCGCCCTTTGATTTGTTTAGGGTGGATTATAAAAGCGGGGTCAAACTTTATGTTAAAAGGGTGTTTATCACTGATGATGACAAAGAATTGTTGCCCTCTTATTTGAGGTTTGTTAAAGGCGTGATTGACAGCGAAGATTTGCCCTTGAACGTGAGCCGTGAAATCTTACAGCAAAACAAGATTTTAGCCAATATCCGTTCGGCTTCAGTGAAAAAGATTTTAAGCGAGATTGAGCGCTTGAGCAAGGATGAAAAAAATTACCATAAATTCTATGAGCCTTTTGGGAAAGTGTTAAAAGAAGGCTTGTATGGGGATTTTGAAAACAAAGAAAAACTTTTAGAATTGTTGAGATTCTATTCTAAAGACAAAGGAGAATTGATTTCTTTAAAAGAATACAAAGAAAATTTAAAAGAAAATCAAAAGAGCATTTACTACCTTTTAGGCGAAAATTTAGACTTACTAAAAGCGTCCCCCATTTTGGAAAAATACGCTCAAAAAGGCTATGACGTTTTGTTATTGAGCGATGAAATTGATGCGTTTGTGATGCCAGGCGTGAACGAATACGATAAAACGCCCTTTAGAGACGCTAGCCATAGCGAGAGTTTGAAAGAGCTTGGTTTGGAAGAAATTAATGATGAGGTAAAAGATCAGTTTAAAGATTTGATGAAAGCGTTTGAAGAAAATCTTAAAGATGAGATTAAAGGCGTAGAGCTTTCTAATCATCTCACTTCAGCGGTGGCTTTAATAGGCGATGAACAAAATGCGATGATGGCTAATTTTATGCGTCAAATGGGCCAAAGCGTGCCTGAAAGCAAGAAAACGCTAGAATTAAACCCTAACCATGCGATTTTGCAAAAACTCTTAAAATGCGAAGATAAAGAGCAGTTGAGTGCTTTTATCTGGTTGCTTTATGATGGGGCGAAGCTTTTAGAAAAAGGGGCTTTAAAAGACGCTAAAAGCTTTAATGAGCGTTTAAATAGCGTGCTATTGAAAGCGTTGTAGGGGGTTAAAAACCCTTTTTAAGGGTTTGAATAAACTCGCTTTAACCTTTCAAACACCAATCTAAAAACGGCAATGAATGGGTGCGATAAAAGCCTTATTATGATTAAAAGATTAGTTCGTAGGGTTTATGCTTCCATTAAGATATTAAAAAACATAAAAGCCAGCTAAACACGGTGTTTAGCTTAACTTCATTAAAACTAAAGTTCTATTTTTAATTCCTTGAGAGCGTCGCATGCTTCTTTGATGCCTGACTTACAGCCTTTTTTAAAGTTTTCTATCGCTTGCTTTTCGTCCTTTGCTGTGCCTTGGGTGTTGTATTGCATAACCCCTAAATTATAACACCCCCTACCATCATTCAATTCGCATGCTTTAGAATAACGAACGATAGCCTCCTTAAAATTTTTTGCTACACCATACATGTATCCTGCATTAATGCACCCGGGGCTGTCTTTTAAATCGCAAGCTTTTTCATACAAATCAAGAGCCTTTCTTAAATCCTTAGGCGTGCCTACGCCATAATGGTGTAGGCTTCCTAAGACCGTACACCCTTCAGCATGGTTTAAGTCGCAAGCTTTAGAGTAGTATTGTGAGGCTTTTTTAGCGTCTTTAGACACGCCTTGTCCGTTATAATATAAATTGCCTAGCAGGCGGCACCCATAACCATCATTTAATTCACAACCTTTAGTGTAAAATTGGATGGCTTTTTTCAAGTCTTTTCCCACTCCTTTCCCTTCTTCATAGAACGCCCCTAAAAAAACACACCCAAAACCTTCTTTTAACTCACACGCTTTTTCAAAATGCGCTTTAGCTTGAGCGAAATCTTGCTTCTTTGCGCTCTCTATGCCTAAATTCACAAGCTCTTTAGCGTCTGGCTCTGCCATTAACCCTCTCAAACACAACGCGCCCAAACACAAGACCCCAAAAAGGGTTTTTTGAACACTTCCTAGCATGATATATTTCCTATTAAAAAATGTAATCCTTTATAATTATAATCAAATATTGACGATTGAAGCCTTATTGAATGCCATTTTATTGGTGCAATAAAGAAAATGATTGAGAATTGCTTCTCTTTTAAGTGCGTTCCAACGCTTGAGCTGGACTGCCATGCGATAGGGGATACTAGTGAGAAGCTGTATTAAAAGAGTTTGTTTTAAAAAGCTGATTGAGCCACCCCTTTAAGAGTGGCTTGGTAAAAGCCCTTAAGAATTTTAATTTTTAACAACAGGAGCATGTAAAAACTGCAAAAACAAAAAGGGCTAAAAAGTTATAGCAAGCTTTGGTTACTTTGTCAAGCATGACCCCACTCTTATAGGCTATGATAAATGGATATTGGCATGTAAAGCTTGAGTTGGTTTGGTGGTTTTTGCCAGCGAAAAAGGCGTTGGTATTAAAAATAAAACCCTTACGCCAAAACTCCCCATTCATTTCTCGCTCAAATCCTCTAAAACCCCCAAAAACACTTTTTCTAAAAGCTCTAATTCTTTCAAGCTCACCCTTTCATCAATGGCATGGATCTTGTCATTAATCACGCCAAACTCCACCACTTCTATGCCATGAGCGCTAAAAAATCGCGCATCGCTCGTGCCGCCTTTGGTGTTTAAAAAGGGGGTGGTGTGGCATGCCTTTAAAATATTTTCTTTTAAAACGCTGGCAAGCTTTGAATGAGAAGCCGTGATGAAGGGCGAACTGCTTGATTCTAATTCTAAAGCGTGAGGCAAATCTTTTAAAACTTTTTCTAAATATTCTTTCAAGCTCTCTTTGGTGGTTTTTAAAGAATGGCGCACATTAAAAATAATTTCTACGCTTGCTGGGGTAACATTATTCGCCCCTAATCCTGCATGCAAGTTGGTGATAACCAATTTTGAAGGGTCAAAATACTCATCGCCATCGTCTAAATGGACTCCTGAAATCAAGGGCAAAACAGAAGCGAGCGCATCAATGGGGTTTTGGCATTTTTGCGGGTAAGCCGCATGCCCTTGAACGCCTTTTAAAATGAGTTTGCCATTAATAGAGCCTCTTCGGCCAATTTTGATGCTATCGCCTAGGACTTTTTCGCAAGTGGGTTCAGCCACAATCACCATGTGAGGGAGTAAATCTTTTTCTTTGAGTTTTTCTAACATGAGTCTAGTGCCAAAAATCCCTGGTCCTTCTTCATCGCTTGTGAGTAACATAGAAAGCAAAAAAGGGGTTTTAGGGTTAAAATTTAAACTCGTGCTCAAAAACGCCCCCACGCCTCCTTTCATGTCTTGCACCCCACGGCCGTATAAAAACCCCTCTTTAATAACGGGTTTAAAGGGATCGCTTTGCCAATTATCTCCAGGAGGCACGACATCAATATGCCCTGCAAAGCAAAAATGCAAGGGCTTAACATTTTCTTTTGCATGCTTTTCTTTTACATGCCTTTCTTCTGCATGCTTTTCTTTTGCATGATCTTTTTGGGGGTTAAAAATGCGGTATAAAAAAAGGTTTTTCACGCCATTTTCCCCACATTCTAGGGTTTTAAAAGTGGGAAAAAGCGATTTAATGTATTCAAAAATACCGCATTCTTTGGGCGTAATGGTAGGGTAGCTGATGAGCTTTTGGGTGATTTCTAAAGCGTTCATTAAAAATCCTTTAAGAGTTTTTTCGCAAATGGATGTATAAATGCAAAACGTCTAAATTCGCCGGGGTGATCCCACTGATTTCTGAGGCTTCAAAAAGGCTTTTGGGGCGGAATTTTTCTAACTTTTCTACCGCTTCTAGGCTTAGGCCTGGAATGCCTTTAAACACAAAACCTTTAGGGATAGAAACTTTGAGCATGCTGTCCATTTTAGCGATATTTTCGTGTTGCTTTTCAATATAAATATTATACTTGCATTCAATTTTAATCTGCTCTAAAACCCGCTCATTCAAGGGGGCTAAAAAGCTAAAAAAGGAGCGCATTTTTTCTAAATTAAAACTATCGCGCGCTAAAAGACTGACGCCATCAACCTTGTCATTGATAGGGTTTTCGTCTAATTCGTTTAGGCGTTTTAACACTTCTTTGCTAGGGGTAAGGACGCATTCTTTAAGGCGTTTGAGATTGTCTTGTATTGCTTGTTGGTCTTTTTTCAATTCCTTATAAAAATCCTCTTCCATAAGCCCTAAACGATAGGCATGCTCGCCTAACCTAAAAAGCGTGTTGTCTTCTCTTAAAAGCAAGCGGTATTCGGCGCGGCTGGTAAACATTCTGTAAGGTTCATTCGTGCCTTTAGTAACCAAATCATCAATCAAAACGCCGATATAAGCTTCATTGCGCTTTAAAATAAAGGGGGTTTGATTCTTTAGAGCCAATGCCGCATTAATCCCAGCCATAAGCCCTTGAGCCGCCGCTTCTTCATAGCCGGTAGTCCCATTAATTTGCCCGGCCAAATAAAGCCCTTTGATTTTTTTGGTTTCTAAAGTGTGGGTCAATTCTGTAGGCTGGATAAAATCATACTCTATCGCATAGCCATAGCGCGTGATGAGGGCGTTTTCTAAGCCTTTGATAGAATGGATGACCTTTTCTTGCACGTCTAGGGGTAAAGAGGTGCTTAAGCCGTTGATATAATATTCGCTTTTGTGGATGGTTTGAGGCTCTAAAAACAGCTGATGGCGTTCTTTTTCGCTGAAGCGGTTGATTTTATCTTCAATGCTAGGGCAATACCTTGGGCCTATGCCTTCAATTTGACCGCTAAATAGGGGGGCTCGGTGGAAATTATCTCTAATGATTTGGTGGGTAATAAGGTTAGTGTAAGTGATAAAACATGAGAGCTGGGTGGGGTTAAAATCTTTGGTTTTATAGCTGAAATAGGGAGGGTTTGTGTCCCCAAAATGCTCTTCTAATCCTTCAAAATCAATGCTATTGCCGGCCACTCTTGGGCAAGTGCCGGTTTTTAAGCGATCCACCTTAAAGCCAAGTTCCCTTAAATTCAAGGCTAAAGAATTAGAGGCGTTTTCCCCAAAGCGCCCGTTTTGGTTTTGGTGCTCGCCAATATGCACCACCCCTTTTAAAAAAGTGCCTGTGGTGATGATCACTTTTTTAGCTTTATAAGTGTTGTTAATGTTCGTGGTTACGCCCACTACCTCATCGTTTTCAAGGATTAAACTTTCGGTCATTTCTTGAGAGACGCTCAAATTATGGGTGTTTAAAACAAGATTTCTTGCAAAAATGCGGTAAGTATCCATATCAATTTGCGCTCTAGTCCCTCTAACTGCCGGCCCTTTAGAAGCGTTTAACACACGATATTGCAAACCGCTATGATCCGTAATAATCCCCATAGCCCCCCCTAAAACATCCACTTCTTTAGTCAAATGCCCTTTACCCAAGCCCCCAATGGCCGGATTACAGCTCGCTAAACCGATCGTATCTATAAGCATGGTGATTAAATGCACCCTAGCCCCCATTTTAGCCGCAATCAAGCTCGCTTCAATGCCTGCATGCCCCCCACCAACCACTAAAATATCACTTTCTTTTACCACTCTTTTTCCTATTTTGATATGATTTTTCTAAAATCTTAGTTTTGAAAAAGTTTTATTGTAGCATGTAGGTTAGTAATTTTAAAGGGTAAAATAAAATGGAAAATCATTCGCATGCCAATAGGCATACCGATACGCACACCGATGATAAAAGCACTAAGATCGTGCGCTTGTTGGGGTTAATAGGGGGAGCGTTAATCGCGCTTATTATCTACTATGCGCTTAATGTTCAAATGCCTCATATTGTAGAAGAAATCCCCAAGCTCAGTTCTTTAAATTATAAGGCGATGCCTGTTGTGGCGGGGGTGGCTGTTTTAATGGGGATATGGTGGATGACTGAAGCCATTGACCTGCCCGCAACCGCGCTTTTACCTTTGGTGCTCTTTAGCGTCTTTAGCGTGGATCAATTCGCTAATGTCAGCTCTTCTTACGCATCGCCCATTATCTTTCTTTTTATGGGAGGGTTTATTTTAGCTTTAAGCATGCAAAAATGGAACTTGCACACGCGCATCGCTTTAAGCATTATTTTATTAGTAGGCACAAGCCCTAGGAGGTTGATTTTGGGTTTCATGATAGCTACAGGTTTTCTGTCTATGTGGGTGAGCAATACCGCAACGGCGGTGATGATGTTTCCTGTTGGCATGAGCGTTTTGCAATTAGTCGCTAAACTGGTGGGCAAAGAAAACGCCTCTAATGCATTCTATCAAAAAGAAGAAATCACCAAAGCGCATGGGGGTATTATGAGTAATATCGTGCATAAGGGCAAAGACATTACTCAAGTCATTCAAGAAAAGACTACTATCTATCGCACGAATTTCAGCATTTGCTTGATGCTTGGCATCGCTTATGCGGCTTCTATTGGCTCTTTAGGCACTTTGATTGGCACGCCGCCTAACGCTTTATTAGCCGGCTATATGAAAACCGCTTTCAATATTGAAATTGATTTCGCTCAGTGGATGGTGTTTGGAACACCATTATCCTTTATCATGCTCATTTTAGCGTGGCTCTTGCTCACTTATGTCATTTTCCCTTTAAAGATTAAAGAAATCCCAGGGGGTAAGGAAGTCATTAGGGTGGAGTTAAAAAAACTAGGCCGTTTGAGTCAAGCGGAAATCTCTGTGGGCGTTATTTTTATTTTAGCGTCTTTAGGGTGGATTTTCTTAGACACGATTTTAAAATCTTGGGGCATTAAAATAGATAAAATTGATTCCGTGATCGCTATGGGGGTTTCTGTGCTTTTATTCATTTTGCCCGCTAACAATCAGGGCGATAGGCTCATTGATTCGGGTGTTGCTAAAAAACTCCCTTGGGATGTGTTGCTTTTATTTGGCGGCGGACTAGCCTTGAGCGCGCAATTTTCTAAAACCGGGTTGAGTTTGTGGATCGGGCATTTAGTCTCTGGCTTTTCGCATTTACCAATTTTATTCATCATTGTCATGGTTACTTTAATGGTCATTTTCTTAACCGAAATCACTTCTAACACCGCTACTGCTGCCGCGTTTTTACCGGTGATTGGAGGGGTTGCGATGGGCATGGGTTATGAAAACCATCAGAGCTTGTTATTGACCATTCCTGTAGCCTTGAGCGCGACTTGTGCGTTCATGCTCCCTGTGGCCACCCCACCGAATGCGATAGCTTATGGCTCTGGGTATGTTAAAATAACGGATATGATTAAAGCCGGTTTGTGGCTTAATTTGGTGGGCGTTGTTTTGATTAGCACGTTTAGCTATTTTTTGGTTTCGTTAATATTTAATTGATTAAGGAAAAAAGTGAAAGAAGAGTTATTTAAAGAAAAATCTCGTTACATTACAGGGTTTGTTTTAATCATTGTGGCAGACTTGATTTTGTATGCGGACAATTTGTTGTTGTTTTGGGCGGTTTTAGGGGGGATTTATGCGGTAGGGTTTTCTGAAGCGTTAAGACTATTCCAGGTTAAAGCGAGCTTCAGTCTGTATTTCATTTTAGTGTTGTCATGGGTAGCGGCGTATTTTAACGGGCGCCCTATAGAATGCGCTCTTATTAGTGCGATGGTCATGGCTAGCGTCATCGCTTATCAAAAAGCGCATCATAGCGAAGCCATTTTACCCTTTTTATACCCGGGCGTTGGGTTTTTTGCGCTTTTTGGGGTTTATAAGGATTTTGGTGCAGTAGCGATCATTTGGCTTTTAGTCGTGGTGGTGGCAAGCGATGTGGGGGCGTTTTTTGGAGGCAAGCTTTTAGGCAAAACCCCTTTCACGCCCACTTCGCCGAATAAGACTTTAGAGGGCGCGTTGATTGGCGTTGTTTTGGCGAGCGTTTTAGGATCGTTTGTGGGCATGGGGAAATTGAGTGGAGGCTTTCTTATGGCGCTTCTATTTAGTTTTTTAATCGCTTTTGCGGCGGTGTTTGGGGATTTGTATGAAAGCTATTTGAAAAGAAGGGTCGGGATCAAAGATAGCGGTAAGATTTTACCCGGGCATGGGGGCGTTTTAGACCGGTTGGATTCCATGCTTTTTGGGGCTTTAGGCTTGCATGCGTTGTTGTATTTTTTAGAAGTTTGGAAAGAAACGGCGGTGTTTTTAGGGGATTGAATGGTTGTTTTAGGAAGCACTGGCTCTATTGGGAAAAACGCCCTAAAAATCGCAAAAAAATTCAAGGTAGAAATAGAAGCCTTAAGCTGTGGGAAAAATATCGCTTTAATCAATGAGCAAATCCAAGTTTTCAAACCCAAGAAAGTGGCAATCTTAGATCCTAACGATTTGAATGATTTAGAGCCTTTGGGCGCGGAAGTGTTTGTAGGGCTAGAGGGCATTGATGCGATGATAGAAGAGTGCGTTTCAAATTTAGTCCTTAACGCCATTGTGGGCGTGGCGGGATTAAAGGCGAGCTTTAAAAGCTTACAAACTAACAAAAAACTAGCCCTAGCGAATAAAGAAAGCTTAGTGAGCGCGGGGCATTTATTAGACATTTCACAAATCACGCCTATTGATAGCGAGCATTTTGGTTTGTGGGCGTTGTTGCAAAACAAGACTTTAAAGCCTAAATCCTTAATCATTAGCGCGAGTGGGGGGGCTTTTAGGGACACGCCTTTAGAATTTATTCCTATTCAAAACGTGCAAAACGCGCTCAAGCACCCTAATTGGAGCATGGGGGATAAAATCACCATTGATTCAGCGAGCATGGTCAATAAGCTTTTTGAAATTTTAGAAACCTACTGGCTTTTTGGCGCGTCTTTAAAGATTGATGCGCTGATTGAAAGGAGTTCTATCGTGCATGCTTTGGTGGAGTTTGAAGACAACTCTGTCATCGCGCATTTAGCGAGCGCGGACATGCAATTACCCATAAGCTATGCGATCGATCCGAAGTTAGCCTCTTTGAGCGCGTCTATCAAGCCCTTAGATCTATACGCTTTAAGCGCGATTAAATTTGAACCCATTAGCATGGAGCGCTACACCTTGTGGCGTTATAAAGACTTGTTATTAGAAAACCCCAAGCTTGGCGTGGTGCTGAACGCGAGCAATGAAGTGGCGATGGAGAAGTTTTTAAATCAAGAGATCGCTTTTGGTGGTCTTATCCAAACCATTTCTCAAGCCTTAGAATCATATGTTAAAATGCCTTTCAAGCTCTCTAGTTTAGATGAAGTGCTGGCGTTAGATAGGGAAGTTAGGGATCGTTTTAAAAATTATAGGTAGTGTTGAATGAATGGTTTGATAAGGAGTTGATGCGTGTTTAAATCAGCTTTTGGTGCTTTTAGCTCTAATTTCTAGCGTTATAATCCATCCCGTTAGGGTTGCATAAAACCCCACTTTTTAAAAAAATGAAAGAATATTAAGGTTAAACAAGCTCATTGAACTAAACCTACAAGCTTATAGCCTATTTCCTCACAAACTGCTTGTATAAAAATTCCTTTCTCCCTATGGCGATGATATGGTTGCGCATTTTGTCATGCAAATCGCCTAAGAAAAAAGGGGCTTTCAATTCAAGTTTAGGGATGTCTAGGGCATACACTTGAATAAGATAATGGTGATCGCCATTAGGGGGCATGGGGCCGATATAGACGCTATTGTTGAGATTGGAGCGTTGTTTTTCGCTTTCATTGAGCGGTGAACGGATAAAGCCTTGAGTGAGCGAATTGACCCCTTGAGTAATCCTTTTATCCATCATGGAAGCGTTTTCTTCTAAAACATTGTAAGAAATATTGCCCACGACCCAATGAACAAACGGCATGCCACACACTTTTTGCGCATCATGATCGATGAGTTCTAACGCATAGCTTTGAGCACCTTCCACTTTTTGCCATGAGATTTTAGGCGAATAAGTGGGTAAGCCGTTTGGATTGAGAAACCCTCTAGGAGCGTTACCGCCAAATTTAGCGTCCAAATACCCTTGCGAATCGGTTTGAATCATCACTTCAAAAGTTTTCATTTTAAGCCCTTTTTCTTTGAAATCGTTTTGTGTTTTCCTATTGTAGCATGATCATATTGTAGCATGATCATCAAAATACATCTTAATTTGGAGCATGGTATTAGAATAATCATTTTTAATGATTAAATAGTTATTTATTTTTACTAGTTACCATTGACGCATGGAAAGTAAAATAAATCGTTTGAGCGCCAAGATAGACGCACTATTGGAACAGCAAAAAAGAGTGATTTCTTTACTAGAAACTTATTTGAGCGTTTATCCCGCCCAAGAGGCTTCAAATAAGTTTTTTAAAAGCGTTAGTCAAGGGGTGGAGTTAGCCCCAGAAATCGCGCAAGAAGATGAAGAAAAACGCCTTTATGTGTTGCAATATTTAAGCCATGTGGATATTACTAAAAACAAGCAAGACTCCCAACTCAAAAAAGATTGTTTGGAATTTATCCAAAGGTTTGATGTCCCAAAGCCCATTATCATTACCGCTCTTTATAACCTTAGGGGCATTAAGCCCACTAAAAAAGAAGTAGCGAAACAATTGCAAAAACTCTATGTGTGGGAGAAGCGTTACCAACAAGGGGGGATAGACGCTTTAAAAGACAGGCGCGGGAGACCCCTTAAAAAGCCTTAAGCGGGTTAATAATGGCTATGTTGGTTTTTAATGGGGGTATTCGCATTTCTCAAAATGTTTTCAAAAATTCATCTTATTTTAAGTTAAAATTAAGAAAATATCTTGTATTTAATCATAATTTAGACTTAGATAAGAAAATCTATGTAAAATTTTTGAGGAGAACACTCACTTGTTACAACGAATTTATTTAGACAATAACGCTACAACTAGGATTGACCCTAAAGTCAAAGAAATCATGGATCCTTTTTTAAGGGATCATTACGGGAATCCTAGCTCGTTGCACCAGTTTGGCACAGAAACCCACCCAGCCATTGCAGAAGCGCTAGATAAGCTTTATAAGGGCATTAACGCTAGGGATATAGATGATGTGATCATCACTTCTTGCGCGACAGAAAGCAATAATTGGGTTTTAAAGGGCGTGTATTTTGATGAATGCTTGAAAAAAGGCAAAAACCATATTATAACCACGGTTGCAGAGCATCCAGCGGTGCGATCCACTTGTAATTTTTTAGAAAGCTTGGGGGTAGAGGTTACTTACTTGCCCATTAATGAGCATGGGAGTATCACCGCAGATCAAGTCAAAGAAGCGATCACAGAAAAAACCGCTTTAGTGAGCGTGATGTGGGCGAATAATGAAACCGGTCTCATTTTCCCTATTGAAGAAATTGGGGCTATTTGTAAAGAAAAGGGCGTGTTGTTCCATACCGATGCGGTGCAAGCGATTGGTAAAATCCCTGTAGATGTGTTAAAAGCGAATGCGGATTTCCTTTCTTTTAGCGCGCACAAATTCCATGGACCTAAAGGCATTGGGGGGTTGTATATTAGAAGTGGGGTGGGATTGACCCCTCTTTTTCATGGCGGGGAGCATATGAATGGCAGGCGCAGCGGGACTTTGAATGTGCCTTATATTGTGGGCATGGGTGAAGCGATGAAATTAGCCGTAGAGCATTTAGACTATGAGAAAGAAGTGGTAGGGAAATTGCGCGACAAATTAGAAGAAGCGCTTTTGGAAATCCCTGATGTGATAGTGGTGGGCGATCGAGTCCATCGTGTGCCTAACACGACTTTAATCAGCGTGAGAGGGATTGAAGGAGAGGCCATGCTGTGGGATTTAAACCGCTCTAATATCGCCGCTTCCACAGGGAGCGCGTGCGCGAGTGAGGATTTAGAGGCTAATCCTGTAATGGTGGCGATTGGAGCGAGTAAGGAATTAGCTCATACCGCTATCAGGCTTTCATTGAGCCGTTTTAACACGGAAGCTGAAATTGATAAAACGATTGAAGTTTTCTCTCAAGCGGCTATAAGATTGAGAAACATTTCAAGCTCTTATTAAAAAGAATATAAAGGAATCAAAATGGCAAAACATGATTTAGTGGGTTCGGTTCTCTGGGATGCGTATTCTAAAGAAGTTCAAAGGCGCATGGACAACCCCACGCATTTAGGGGTCATCACCGAAGAGCAGGCTAAAGCCAAAGACGCTAAGCTCATTGTGGCGGATTATGGCGCAGAAGCATGCGGTGATGCGGTGAGGTTGTATTGGCTTGTAGATGAAAGCACGGATAGAATTGTTGACGCGAAGTTTAAAAGCTTTGGTTGCGGAACAGCGATCGCAAGCTCAGACATGATGGTAGAGTTGTGTTTGAATAAAAGAGTCCAAGATGCGGTAAAAATCACGAATTTAGATGTGGAAAGAGGCTTGAGAGACGATCCGGACACGCCGGCTGTCCCTGGGCAAAAAATGCACTGCTCGGTGATGGCGTATGATGTGATCAAAAAAGCTGCCGGCATGTATTTGGGGAAAAACGCTGAAGATTTTGAAGAAGAAATTATTGTGTGCGAGTGCGCTAGGGTGAGTTTAGGCACGATTAAAGAAGTGATTAGGCTCAATGATTTAAAAAGCGTTGAAGAAATCACTAACTACACCAAAGCCGGCGCGTTTTGTAAAAGCTGTGTGAGACCGGGAGGGCATGAAAAAAGGGATTATTACTTGGTGGATATTCTTAAAGAAGTGCGCGAAGAAATGGAAGCTGAAAAACTTAAAGCCGCTGCGAATAAATCCCAAAGCGGGGAATTGGCTTTTAGGGAAATGACTATGGTTCAAAAGATTAAAGCGGTGGATAAAGTCATAGATGAAAATATCCGCGCTATGCTTATGATGGATGGGGGGGATTTAGAGATTTTAGACATTAAAGAAAGCGATGATTACATTGATGTGTATATCCGCTACATGGGGGCATGCGATGGGTGCATGAGCGCGACTACCGGGACTTTATTTGCCATTGAAAACGCCTTGCAGGAATTATTGGATCGCAGTATCAGGGTGTTACCGATTTGATTTGTTCTTTTTAGGGGGTGAAGGCCTTTTTTGAGCGAAGCGCTAATAAACTCAAAATGAGGAATGATTAGTGCTTGCGACATTATTCATTATACGCTACTTTTATGCTAATATGCTATTTTGAAGCGATTTGCGATGATGATTGAAGGAACTTGATGGAAAAGACAGAAAACACAGATGAAACTCACTTAAGGGGAACTAAAAATAAACTAGGACGCAAACCAAAAGCAGACGCTAATAAAAAAACTCGTGCTGTAAGCTTGTATTTTTCTGATGAGCAATACCAAAAACTAGAGAAAATGGCTAACGAAGAAGAAGAAAGCGTCGGATCTTATATCAAACGCTATATTTTGAAGGCTTTAAGAAAAATAGAGCAAAATGGTGCTTGATAATTTTTTAACTTGGTTTTAGTTTAGCTTTATGAGTTTTGCTATAAAACAAAACCAAAACTCCGTTTTTATCTGGTCTTTAGTTGTGTGATTTTAAAAAAGAGTGGTATTTTGGCTAAAAAAACTTCTTTATTTGAGTGTCAGCATTGTGGTTTTACAAGCCCTAAGTGGCTGGGCAAGTGCATTCAATGCAACACATGGGAGAGTTTTATAGAATTGAACCAAGCCCAAAAGGAAGTTTTACACGCGCTTAAAAAACCGCTCCCACAAGTGCAAAAAAGCGTTTCTATCGCTGCAATTGAGCATGAAGAAGTCATCAAGTTTTCTTCTACTCAAAGCGAATTGGATATTGTTTTAGGTGGGGGGATCGCTAAAGGAGGGTTGTATTTAGTGGGGGGGAGTCCTGGGGTGGGGAAATCCACTCTGCTTTTAAAAGTGGCTTCTGGCTTGGCCAAAAACCAGCAAAAGGTTTTGTATGTGAGCGGGGAAGAGAGCTTGAGCCAGATTAGAATGCGCGCCACTAGATTGGATTGCATAGAAAAAGAATTGTATCTGCTCAATGAAATCAATTGGCCTGTGATTAAGGCTAATATAGAAAGCGAAAATTATTTTGCTTGCGTGATTGATTCCATTCAAACGCTTTATTCGCCAGAGATTTCTTCAGCGCCCGGCTCTATTTCGCAAGTGCGAGAGATCACTTTTGAGCTCATGCGTTTGGCAAAAACAAGAGATATTGCTATTTTTATCATCGGTCATATCACTAAAGAAGGGAGCATTGCAGGCCCTAGAGTGCTAGAGCATATGGTGGATAGCGTGCTGTATTTTGAAGGCGATCCGAGTAGGGAATTAAGGATTTTAAGGAGTTTTAAAAACCGCTTTGGCCCTACGAGTGAGATTGGGTTGTTTGAAATGAAAGAGCAGGGTTTGGTGAGCGCTAAAGAAGCTTCAAGCTTGTTTTTTTCCAAAGAAGAGCCTATGGAAGGGAGTGCCATTACCATTACTTTAGAAGGCTCAAGGGCGTTGATTTTAGAAATTCAGGCGTTGGTGAGCGAATGCAGTTTTGGAGCGCCCAAACGATTGGCGAACGGGTTTGACACCAACCGCCTTAACATGCTCATTGCTTTGTTGGAAAAAAAGCTAGAAATCCCCTTAAACCGCCATGATGTGTTTATTAATGTGAGTGGGGGTATTAAGATTAGCGAGCCGGCTTGCGATTTGGCGGTCATTGCCAGCATCCTTTCAAGTTTTAAAAACAGAAAAATTGACAATAAGACCGCTTTTTTGGGTGAAGTGAGTTTGAATGGCAGGATTTTAGAAGCCCCTAATTTGAACGTCAGATTGAAAGAAATGGAAAATTACGGCTTTTTAAAAGCCATTTTGCCTAAAAAACCCAGTCAAAAAACCTCTATCAAATGCTATGAAGCCAATGCGGTAGGCAAGATTGTTGAATGGATGTGATTTTAAATTTTGTTACCTAATAGAACAGAGCCTTATTAAAATTTAAACTCAATTTAAAGAACAACTACCATTTTTTTTAGTTATAATGGCAGACACCATTAAAATTAAAACAAAGGTTATTCAATGAAAGTATTATCTTACTTGAAAAGTTTTTATCTTTTTTTAGCGATAGGAGCAATTATGCAAGCGAATGAAAACATGGGATCTCAACACCAAAAAACCGATGAAAGAGTGATTTATCTGGCTGGGGGGTGCTTTTGGGGGCTAGAGGCGTATATGGAGAGGATTTATGGCGTTATAGACGCAAGCTCTGGTTACGCTAATGGCAAGACTTCAAACACGAATTATGAAAAGTTGCATGAGAGCGATCATGCTGAAAGCGTGAAAGTGGTCTATGATCCTAAAAAAATCAGTTTGGACAAATTGCTACGCTATTATTTTAAGGTGATTGATCCGGTGAGCGTGAACAAGCAGGGTAATGATGTGGGCAGGCAGTATCGCACAGGGATTTATTATGTCAATAGCGCGGATAAAGAAGTGATAGACAACGCCTTAAAAGCGTTACAAAAAGAAGTGAAAGGCAAAATCGCCATTGAGGTAGAACCCTTAAAAAATTATGTGAGAGCTGAAGAATACCACCAAGATTATTTAAAAAAACACCCTGGTGGTTATTGCCATATTGATTTGAAAAAGGCGGATGAAGTGATTGTAGATAGCGATAAATACACCAAACCCAGCGATGAAGTTTTAAAGAAAAAACTCACCAAACTCCAGTATGAGGTGACTCAAAACAAACACACTGAGAAACCCTTTGAAAACGAGTATTACAACAAAGAAGAAGAGGGCATTTATGTGGATATTACCACAGGCGAGCCGTTATTTTCTTCAGCGGATAAATACGACTCTGGTTGCGGGTGGCCAAGCTTTTCTAAGCCCATCAATAAAGATGTGGTGAAATACGAAGACGATGAGAGCCTTAACAGGAAACGCATTGAAGTATTGAGCCGTATTGGTAAGGCGCATTTAGGGCATGTGTTTAACGATGGGCCCAAAGAATTAGGGGGCTTAAGGTATTGCATCAACAGTGCGGCTTTAAGGTTTATCCCCTTAAAAGACATGGAAAAAGAGGGCTATGGCGAGTTTATCCCTTATATCAAAAAGGGTGAATTGAAAAAATACATCCAGGATAAAAAAACGCATTAAGGGGTAATGACTAAGCCCCATAATGGGGGTTAAAATGGGGGGTTAAAGCGTTTGGGTTGTCTTAAACGCTAAAAACCGCCTTAAATAATTCATTTTTTGATTACTCTTACTTTGAAAACATTCTTTTTTAAGTTTTATGGTTTTGTTCTCATCAAATAAGGATAACTAAAACTTTTTACTTTTTTAAAAATAGGGTTTTTAATTTTATTTTTTGTTTCAAACTCATTTTTTAAGGGGGTAGGGGGTATCCCATTACAACCCCCAACTAATTTCCCCTAACCCTAAAGAAGCACTTTTTAAGAGATTATCGCTTGCTCATGAAAGCTTTTTGGTATTAATTTTAAAAATGCCCTTGAGCGTTTTTAGATTTTTACCCCATAATGAGCTTGTGTAAAGTCGCTAAAATGCTTAAAGCATAAATGAGGAGCAACAGGATTTTATGCACCTTTTCATTAGCCAAAGCAATGAGCTTAATGCCAATGCCCACGCCTAAAAACGCTCCAATGCCGGTAATCACCCCTGCTTGAACGCTTATATCATCAAGAACCTTCCCGTTATAAAGAGAAATGACCCCAGATAAAGAAGCGAACACCACAAAAAATAGCCCCAAAGGCACGATTTTTTTAGAATCGTATTTCAAAAAATAGCCCAAAAACGGCACCATTAAAATCCCTCCACCCATGCCTAGCGGGATAGAAAAGATGCCGGTAACAAAACCGGCGAGCATCAAAACCCCATGCGTCCTATCCATAGACACAAAAGGGATTGCGCGCTTTTTTTCTGGCATTTTGTTATTCGCATGCAAATCAAAATGCATTTCTTCAAAATGCTTGGGCTGTTTGTTGCTAGAAAAAGCGTATTTGATAAAGGTATAACACACCACCACCACAAACACAGCCATTAAAATCTTATCGTTAATGATTTTTAAGATAAAGCTCCCTAAAATCGCCCCCATCAGCCCTCCAAGCGCAGCAAATGAGCCTTCTTTCAAGTCCAATAAGCCCTTTTTGTAATTGATAATAGAGCCTACCACTGAAGAAAAAAGCATTTGCATGAGCGAAATCCCCACCGCATGGCTATAACTAAAATGGGCAAAAATCGCGCTAGGGACGACAATCTCCCCCCCACCAATACCAAAAAACCCAGCGGTAATGCCGGTAAATAGCCCCACAAGAGCCAAAATAAACGCTGTTGATTCTTCCATGAAAAACTCCCTAAATTTTAAATTATTACTTTATCAAAAAAGAGTAGTAATCTTTAAAAAATTTTTCTTTAATTTTAAAAAATAGGGTTTTGATTGCTTTGCACTATCGCTTAAGATCGCTTTTAAGAAGTTATCGCTTGACTTATGGTTAAGTTCTTTAATCTTTAAAATGCCTTTAAATATTTTAATCAAGCCCCCTTTTTAAAGAGCTTTAGTAAGCGAACACATAGTTTAAGAAAAGGCTATACATCCTTCTGTATTCTAGTTTCGCGCCCATGAAAGAATAGTAAGTTGTGTTAATGGTAGGGATTTTAAAACCTAATTCAATGCCATGCTGAGCGGCATGATCGCTGTCTTTTTTCTTAGGTCTAGCAAGATTCATTCTTATACCCAAATCAAACAAAAATTGGAAATTAGAAGTGCTGACTTTAGCGTTATAAATGCCATTCATCATGGTCAAATTCACTTGTTGGGAATTAAGCCACGAAGTCCCGGCTAACGCAAAGCCACCAAAAAGCCCCACAGAAAGCTTGTTGTTCTTGCCTAAGAAATTGGTGTTTTTGTCGTTGATGAAGTTATAAAGAGCGTCCATGCCCACGCCATAAGTCCACACATCAGAAGCGGAATTGAAAAAGTTAGATTTGATAAAAGCGTGGTTGTAGTCAAAAAAGCCGTAATATCTTAACCCGCACCTTCTTTTTTTACCAAAGAATTGTTTGTATCCCACTTGCACGCCAATGCCGTTCATCGCACCGTTGTTGTTTTGATAGTCAATCACGCCGATGCGTCTAAAGGGGTTTTTGCCCAATTCTTGCCTAATGGTTTGGAGCTGGTCGTATTTGTTAGTATCCAAAGAATAAGTGAGCAAGCCTTCTGGGGAATTAGGGTTTTGAGTTGCATGCGTCATGTTTTGGAGGGACTTAGCGTTAGGCAAATGAGAAATACCGCTATTGATCGCTTTTGAGTCTTTGTTTAGAGTGCTAAGGGCTTCTTTAAAATTCAAAATGGTTTGAGCCAAAGCTTTTTCTTGATTGACCTGGTTGCCATAGTAAGCGGTGTGTTGCTCTAAAGAATTGAGAGTCTCTTTCACAAACGCGCAACCTGAACCCCAAGTGCTACTATTAATCACGCCAGCCGATCCTGCTTTACATTCTTCTAGATCGCTTTGGATAGGCCCTTGAATGCTGTGGAAATTGTTCGCTACTTGTTGGGCTAGGCTTAAAATCTCTGCTTGAGCGTTAGCTCTGTTGAGCATTTCTTGAGCGAATTGCTTATTTTGAGAAGTGTAGGGGTTGAAATTGTTGGGTTGCGTGATTTGGGTGTTTTCATTAGCGTTGAGTTGTTGGGTTTTTTCTAGGGCGGTTTGAGCGTTTTTAATCATTTCTTGGATAGCGCTAAAAGAAGGGCCAAAAATATCCACCACATTCCCAGGTGTAGAGCTCAACCCCCACGCTTTACCGCCATTGCTTGTTTGCACATGCGGTTTTTGGGTGGTAAGGACTTGCATGATGATACTAGCTTGTTGTAAAAGGTATCCAGCGTCATTCTTGTATTTCAATTGTATTGTAGGCGAGAATGCTGATCCGCCTGAATAAGAGGTTGGAATCTCTTTTCCGTTCTCCGTATAATAATGCTCTATGATATTGTTTTGTGTGGTGGTTTTATAATTGGTTTGTTGTATGTTGACCACCCCTGTTTTAGTGGTGTCATTCAAGGCAGGCATACCACCCCCTTGATGTTGGTTTAAAGCGGTTTGGATGATTTGATAGGCTTGGTTGAGTTTTTGGTATTCTTCAATGGATAGAATGCCATTGGGGCCTGTCCCGTATGCTTGATTGCAAGTGGTGGTTGTCCCATTAAGGGCTGGTGTGTTGCCAAACGATTGATAGCTTTGATTATTAGTAGGGCCTGGGCCACAGCCAATAAAAAGGGCTATAGTTTGCCACATGCCCACAGCGGCATTGAGCGCTAAAGCCACGGCTTGATAGGCTGGGGAAGTGGTGGTGCCGCTAGTGAGATTAATCGCGCTTGAGCTTAAATTGTCAATCGCACCCGTGATTGCACTCGGTGTGCTGGCTAGATTGACTAAGGAGTTTAGGTAGTTGTATTGGTTTAAAAGGTTGCTTAAGTTATCGTATCTGTCTGCAAGATTTTGCAATGCTCCAGTGTTTTTCACTTTTTGAACCGCTTCACCGATTTGATAGCCCACACTCATATAAAATCCGTCATCTTCAGCCCTTGATAATGAAGCCATGAGAGAAAGAGAGAGTAAGAGGGATTTTTTGATTTTCATGTTTTCTCCTTTTATTAGATTTTTGTTGGTTTCGCATTCCCATGATAGCCATGTTTATGAAATTTCGCCATTTTACCATAAAATGCTTATTCTTAACTTAAAATTTATATTTTGAAAAAAAAAAAAAAACAATTTTAAGTATTTTTTATAATAAAATATCATATAGCTTGATTTAAGAAAAGGGATTTTATCCGGTTTGAAATTGGTTTTTAAATCTTTGGTTACAATCAAGCCATTCTAATGGGAAAGAAAGGCATGTTGGAAAAGATACAAAAAGAATGGTTGAGCAACGTTCAAAAAGATTTGTTGTCTGGTTTTGTGGTGGGGCTTTCTGTGATCCCAGAGACCGCCGGCTTTGCGATCATGGTGGGTTTAGATGTGGGCGTGGCGTTTTATACGACTTTTTATATGGCTTTTGTTTTGTCTTTTTTTGGGGCTAGAAAGGCGATGATTAGTGCAGCGGCCGGCTCAGTGGCGCTCATTTTAGTGGGTGTGGTCAAAAACTACGGGCTTGAATATGCAGGCGTGGCGACTTTAATGACAGGAATGTTGCAAATCCTTTTAGGCTATTTGAAAATAGGGAATCTTTTGAGATTTATCCCGCAATCAGTGATGTATGGCTTTGTGAATGCATTAGGTCTTTTGCTTTTAAAAGAGCAATTCAAATTCCTTCAAAACCAAAATTTAGGGGTGTTTGTGTTGCTTTTTATAGGGATATTGATCATTTATTTATTCCCTTTAATCACTAAAAAAATCCCCTCTAATTTAATTTGTATTCTTGCAATCAGCGCGATCGCTTTGATTTTTGATGTGCATGCACCGAATTTGGGGAGCATTGAGCAAGGGGTTTCAGGCTTTCATTTTCTCATCATCCCCAAAAATTTGGATTTTAAAATCGTTATAGAATTGTTGCCTTACGCTCTTTCTTTAGCGCTAGTTGGCACGATAGAAAGTTTATTGACGGCTAAAACTTTAGACATTATTTTAAAAGATGGCGTGAGCGATAAAAACAAAGAAACTAAAGCGCAAGGCTTGGGGAATGTGATCTCAGGGCTTTTAGGGGGAATGACAGGGTGCGCTCTAGTGGGGCAGTCTATCATTAACGCAAAATCCGGCGCTAGCACAAGGCTTTCTACTTTTTTTGCCGGCTTTTCTTTAATGGTGTTAGTGTTAGCGTTTAATGAATATGTGGTTAAGATCCCCATTGTGGCGGTTGTGGCGGTGATGGTGATGATTTCTTTCACCACTTTTAATTTCCAATCCGTTATGAACATTAAAAAAATCAAGCTCTATGACACGCTGAACATGCTCTTAGTCGTGGCGGTGGTTTTATACACGCATAATTTAGCGATAGGGGTTGTGGTGGGGGTTTTAGTCAATGCGTTATGGATCAAATCCAAAGGGATTGCGTGAATTTTTGCTATAAAAAAAGATGAGTTAAAAGTATGGCTCCAGATGTAGGATTCGAACCTACGACCAAGCGGTTAACAGCCGCCTACTCTACCGCTGAGCTAATCTGGAATTTCGCTCAAAAATAAAAAGAAATTTTAGTGTGTTTTTTGTAAAAAGTCAAGTAAAATGATGCCATTATTCATTGAGAGCCAAAAAATTGGCTTTGTCCTCATTAATAATGAGAACTGATTCAATATCAATAAGCCAAAACATAATTGAAATACACGCTATAAAGTCTTCTATAGGCTAATTTAGCGCCCATGAAAGAATAGTAATTGGTGTTGATCGTGGGGATTTTCACGCCTAATTCAATGCCATGATGGATCCCTTGAAGCCTTAAACCGGTGTTGAACAAGAATTGGAAATTGGTGTTGTTGATTTTGGCGTTGTAGGCGCTATTGGTGATTTTTAAATTCGCAGATTGGTTATTAAGCCATGTCGTTCCCGCTAATGCGATGCCCCCAAAAATGCCAAAAGAGACTTTGCGGTTTCGATCGGATCCGCCATTGATGAAGTTCAATAAAAGATCACTGCCCGCGCCATAAGTGAAAACATTGGAAGCGGAGTTAAAAAAGTTGGATTTGATATACGCATAGTTGTAATCAAAAAAGCCATAATACCGGATCCCAAAAAATTTATTTTTCCCAAAGAATTGCTTATAGCCTAATTGCACGCCCACGCCATTCATCGCCCCGTTATTGCTTTGAGAGTTGATTAAACCCACGCTTCTAAAGGGGTTATGGCCAAACTCTTTGGTGGTGGTTTGGAATTGAGAATATTGGGTTTCGTTGAGAGAATAACTATAGCTAGACCGGCTCACCAAACTTTGAAACCCTTTAGAATTAGGCGTTTTTTGAATGGTGTTATAGATGGTTTCTAAATTATCCCCTTTGAGATAAGAGATAGTGTCATTAATAACGCTTGAGACTTGATTAAGGTTTTTATTGAAATCAGCGTTGTTAAACGCGTTTTGTTGGTTTTGGGGCTGGCTTGGGTCGGTTCTTCTGAATTGCTCGGCGGCTTTTTTAGCGCTATCAATCATGCTATTGATGGCGTTAAAGGTGTTGTCAAAAATAGCGCATGCGTTCCCGCTTGCATTAATGCCCCATGGTGTGCCATTGCCTCCATCTATTCCTGGACATTGGCTTTGAAGGGTGCTAATAATGGTTTTAGCGTCATCTAAAAGTTTTGAGGCATCATTATCAATGGTGGTATTATTGTTGGCTGTATTTTTATTTTCTAGGGTGTTTTGGAGCAATTGAGAAGTCGCTTTGAGTTTTTCGTATTCGCTAGAAGATAGCGAGTTATTGGCTAAATTAGAGGCGATCACTTGCCACATGCCCACCGCAGAGCTGAGCGCTGAGGACACGGCTTGATTAGCGGTATTAGGGGTCGTTTTCAATCGGCTAGCGGTCTCTTTTAGATTGTCAATCGCTTGAGCGGTGCTTGAATCAGTGTTAGAGGCCGTTTGTTTGAGTTCGTTATAGCGGGTTAAAAGGTTGTCCAAGTTTTCGTAAGCGTTGGAGACTTTTTGGATTTCGCCGGTGTTTTTCACCATTTGCGCGGCTTCGCCGATCTGATAGCCCACGCTCATATAAGCGCCGTCATCTTCAGCGAAGAGCGATGACACCATGAGAGAAAGTAAAATCGTTTTTTTCATAAAATGTTCCTTAAAGTAATGTTTTATTTGTAAAATCGTATCAAATTGAGACTTTATTTACAATGCGTTTGAAAGTATGCCATAAAATTATTGAATTTTTAATAAAATTGGGCAAAAATTAAGAAATTTTGCTTTGTTTTTGGATTTAAAAAAAGGTTTTTGATAGTGAAAAATGTTTTAAGTATTTTTAAATTTCACCGCTTAAGGAGATTAGGGCTAAAAATTTTCAAAGCGTTTTGCAAATCTTCTTTGGTGTCAATGCCTATGCTTTCACTTTGAACGATTTTTACTAGAATCTTTTTTTGATAATACAAAGCCCTTAATTGCTCTAATTTTTCTGTATCCTCTAAAACGCAAGGTTTTAAAGTGCATAGTTCTTCTAATATTTCTTTATTGTGGAAGCCATAAATACCGATATGCCCTAAAAGGGGGGTTTGGCGTTTCGCATCAAAATCTCGTAAAAAGGGGATAAGGGAGCGCGAAAAATACAAGGCGTTATTTTGGCTATCTAAAACCACCTTGACTAAATTGGGGCTTTTGGCTTGTTCTTCATCAATGACTTTGGCGCAAGTCGCCATGAAAGGGGCGTTTTGGGTGGCTTCTAGTAAGGCTAAAATGACTTCTTTTTCTAAAAAAGGCTCATCGCCTTGCAAGTTTAAAACCCTTTCATCGTTTTTTAACCCTAAAATTTGAGCCGCTTCCAAACAGCGTTCCGTGCCGCTATTATGGTGTTTGGAGGTTAGCACCGCTTTAATGCGGAATTTTTGGCACGCTTTCATGATGCTTTCATCATCGCAAGCGACTACGCATTCATCTACTAGATTCGCATTTTTAGCGCAACGCACTACCATAGGCAAGCCAAAAATATCTTCTAGCACTTTATTTTCAAAACGACTGGATTTTAATCTGGCAGGAATGATAATCATCTTTAAACCTTTTAAGCCTTTATGAAAATAGGGGATTTTATGGTATTATACCCATTAAAAGCTTATTCCTTTTATTACTAGGGATTTAGGCTATTGAACTTTAGGAGTTTTAATGATATTAAGAGCGAGTGTGTTGAGCGCGTTACTTCTTGTAGGCTTAGGGGCAGCCCCTAAACATTCAGTTTCAGCTAATGACAAACGGATGCAGGATAATTTAGTGAGCGTGATTGAAAAACAGACCAATAAAAAGGTGCGTATTTTAGAAATCAAACCTTTAAAATCCAGTCAGGATTTAAAAATGGTCGTTATTGAAGATCCGGACACTAAATACAATATCCCGCTCGTAGTGAGTAAGGATGGCAATTTAATCATAGGGCTTAGCAATATCTTTTTTAGCAATAAAAGCGAAGATGTGCAATTAGTCGCAGAAACCAATCAAAAAATCCAAGCCCTTAACGCTACCCAGCAAAACAGCGCGAAATTGAACGCTATTTTTAATGAAATACCGGCTGATTATGCGATAGAGTTGCCCTCTACTAACGCTAAAAATAAGGATAAAATCCTTTATATTGTTTCTGATCCCATGTGTCCGCATTGCCAAAAAGAGCTCACTAAACTCAGGGATCACTTAAAAGAAAACACCGTGAGAATGGTTGTAGTGGGGTGGCTTGGAGTCAATTCAGCTAAAAAAGCGGCTTTGATCCAAGAAGAAATGGCGAAAGCTAGGGCTAGGGGAGCGAGCGTGGAAGATAAAATCTCTATTCTTGAAAAGATTTATTCCACCCAATACGATATTAACGCTCAAAAAGAGCCTGAAGATTTGCGCACTAAAGTGGAAAATACCACTAAAAAGATTTTTGAATCTGGCGTGATTAAGGGTGTGCCTTTCTTATACCATTATAAGGCATGATATAAAGGCTACTCTCATGAAAAAACCCTACAGAAAGATTTCTGATTATGCGATCGTGGGTGGTTTGAGCGCGTTAGTGATGGTAAGCATTGTGGGGTGTAAGAGCAATGCCGATGACAAACCAAAAGAGCAAAGCTCTTTAAGTCAAAGCGTTCAAAAAGGCGCGTTTGTGATTTTAGAAGAGCAAAAGGATAAATCTTACAAGGTTGTTGAGGAATACCCCAGTTCAAGAACCCACATTATAGTGCGCGATTTGCAAGGCAATGAACGCGTGTTGAGCAATGAAGAGATTCAAAAGCTCATCAAAGAAGAAGAAGCCAAAATTGATAACGGCACGAGCAAGCTTATCCAGCCTAATAATGGAGGGAGTGGAGGGAGTAATGAAGGCTCAGGCTTTGGCTTGGGGAGCGCGATTTTAGGGAGCGCGGCGGGGGCGATTTTAGGGAGTTATATTGGCAATAAGCTTTTCAATAACCCTAATTATCAGCAAAACGCCCAACGGACCTACAAATCCCCACAAGCTTACCAACGCTCTCAAAATTCCTTTTCTAAAAGTGCGCCCAGTGCTTCAAGCATGGGCACAGCGAGTAAGGGACAGAGCGGGTTTTTTGGCTCTAGTAGGCCTACTAGTTCGCCTGCGGTAAGCTCTGGGACAAGGGGCTTTAACTCATAATTTAATCTATTTAAGGCTAAAAAATGCAAGTGATTCCTTTAAAACCTTTAGACAATAAGACCTTAGAAGAAATCGGCTTAGATTGGCACACGAATGACGACATGTCGTCTTATATCGCTGATGAAATGGTGGTTGTTTCTCAAAAAGAAGCGGACGCTTATTATGACGCTTGTAATGAGCTTTATGACATGTTTGTAGAGACGGCTGAAGAGGCTATTAAAAACGATCGCTTTTTTGAATTGGATATTCCTAACGCGCTCATTCCTATGATCAAACAGAGTTTTGAAGAAGAAGTGCATTGGCATATTTACGGGCGTTTTGATTTAGCCGGGGGGCTTGATGGCAAGCCTATTAAATTACTGGAATTTAACGCTGATACCCCCACCATGCTCTATGAAACGGCGCTGATTCAATGGGCGTTACTCAAAGCCAATGGCTATGATGAAAACAAGCAATTCAACAACCTTTATGAAGCGCTTGGCGAGAATTTTAAACGCATGGTCACTTTAGGCGAAGACACGAGTCGTTTTGAGGAAATGTATGAGGGGTGGAAAATCCTTTTTTCAAGCGTTAGGGGGAATATTGAAGAAGAGCGCACCATGCGTTTTTTGCAAGACGCTGCTCAGAGCGTGGGGTTTGAAACGGATTTTTCTTACATTGATGAGGTGGAATTCAATATAGAAGAGGGCGTGTTTAAAAACGGCTTGAATTATGAGTTTTTATTCAAACTAATCCCATGGGAAAACATCGCTATTGATGAGCCAGAATTGGCCCTTTTGATGCAAGGCATGATGGAAAATAAAAACACGATTTTCTTAAACCCCGCTTACACGATCCTTTTCCAATCCAAGCGTTTTTTAAAACTTTTATGGGACAGATACCCCAACCACCCCTTATTGTTAGAAACGAGCTATGAACCTTTAGCCAATAAAAAGCAAATCAAAAAAGTGGCTTTTGGTAGGGAAGGGGCGAATAGTGAAATCTTTGAAGCTTCCATGCAATCGCTTTTGAAAACGGACGGCGTTTATTCTAACCACAAACCCGTTTATCAAGAGTTTTACGAGCTCAATTCGCATAACGGGTTGTATTATCAGCCTAATGTGTTTTTTGCTTATGAATCTTGCGCGCTAGGGTTTAGAAAAGGGGGGTTGATCTTGGATAATTTTTCAAAATTCGTGAGCCACAGGTTGCAATAATGGTTGCAACGATGCGTTATTTTCACGTCTATGCGACCACTTTTTTCTTCCCTTTGGCGCTTCTTTTTGCGGTTAGCGGGCTTTCATTGCTCTTTGGGGTGCGCCAAGACACTGGCGCTACGATCAAAGAGTGGGTTTTAGAAAAATCCTTAAAAAAAGAAGAACGATTGGATTTTTTGAAAGACTTTATAAAAGAAAACCATATCGCTATGCCTAAAAAGATAGAGCCTAGAGAGCATAGGGGAGCGTTAGTCATTGGCACGCCTTTGTATGAAATCAACCTTGAAACTAAAGGCGACCAAACAAAAATCAAAACCATTGAAAGGGGCTTTTTAGGCGCACTCATCATGTTGCATAAGGCTAAGGTGGGCGTTGTGTTTAAGGCGCTTTTGGGGATTTTTTGCGTGTTTTTATTATTGTTTTATTTGAGCGCGTTTTTAATGGTGGCTTTTAAGGACACTAAACGCATGTTTATAAGCGTTTTGATAGGGAGTGTGGTGTTCTTTGGAGCGATCTATTGGTCTTTGTAGGGTTTAAATATTAGCTCTGTTTTGGATATTGGTTATGAAATCTAAAAAATACCTTTGGGTGTTTTGACAACCAAAATAAAAAAGCTTGCGTAAGCGATAATTTCTCATAACGCGCTCTTAGGGGGTTAGGGGGATTTTAAAAAAGGGGGTTGTAGGGGAATGATTTCAAAATACCCCTTATCCTTTTATGAGTTTTAAAAACCCCATTTTTTAAAAAATTAAAGAATAACTAAACCAACAAACCCCTAAAACTCTATCTTTAAACTAAAAGCGTTTTTATCTGTCTCATCTGACAACAATTTTTAAAAGAACGCTTGAAATTTAACTATTTTTCGTTATTTTTATCAAGTCTTTTTATAGTCGTGCATACCGCTCTGTTATCGTGTGATTCGTGTTTATAGCGTGCTTATAATAATAACCACGCAAAGCCATAAATTAAAGCTATTGAAAAACACAACCAAACGCATATCTATCCATAGCGCAAAAAACACGTTAAAACATTTTTATAGGACTTTTAAACCTAAAACCCACTTCAAGCTAACCTAACAAAAGTTTATACTATAAAAACACACTAACAAACACAACCAAACAACCACAAAAAACATTCAAAAAGTTTTCTTTTTGAAAATAGACAAATCCCTAAAAACACTAAAGATTAAAAAATTAATGGGGTGGGTTTCTGCTTTAGCTCTTAAAACAGAGCCAAATCTTTGAAAAGTTTTGAGTCAAACACGATGATAATTTAGGGGATTGATTGAATTTTTCAATACCCCCTGAGTTTGGTGAGGTTTTCGCATGCTTGTTTCATGCCTAGCTTACAGCCCTTGTCATAAATCATTATGGCGTTTTCTTTATCTTTCATGTTGTAATACATGCCCGCTAGAGCGAAGCAGCCCACCTCATCGCCCATATCGCAACCCCTTTCATAATTATCAAGGGCTTTCCTCAAGTCTTTTGGAACAGCGTCCCCTTGGGAATACATAAAGCCCATCCTGGAGCAACTCACCGCGCTCCCCATATCGCATGCTTGTTTGAAATAATTAAAAGCCTTTTGGGGATCTTTTTTGACATACCTGCCTAACATATACATAGAGCCCAAACTCGCGCAACCACCAGAATTGTTTAAAGCACAAGCTTTTTGCAAATAATCAAACGCCACTTCAAAATCTTCATCAAGCCCTGCATCGCCATTTTCAAACAAACTCCCTAACGCGCGGCAAGCCTGCCCATCGTCTAATCGGCATGCCTTCAAATAATAGATGACGGCTTTATGGTTGCTTTGTTTGACTTCTAAAAAGCCTTTTTCATAAGCCACGCCCAAAACATAACACCCCTTAGCCATATCAAAATTACAGCTTTTTTGGTAGTAGGTAACCGCTTGATCGGCATTGCCTTTGATTTTTCGGTCATAAATAATGCCTAAATTGTAGCAACTCTCAGGGTGTTTTAAAACGCACGCCTTAGCGTAAGCGTCAATGGCCTCTTGATAATTTTGAGCCGTGCCTAACCCCTCATCATAAAGCCCCCCTAAACCAAAACACCCTTCCCTATCATCAGCCTGGCATGCGGTTTTATAATATTCTAGGGCTTTTTTATAATCTATTCTAGTGCCTTGCCCGTTTTCATAAATGATTCCTAATTGCGTGCAACCTTCACTCACCCCATTATTGCATGCTTTTTTAAAATAAGATGCAGCTTTAGAATAATTCCCGCTTTTATAGGCTCTTTCAGCAACCCCCAAAAAACTATTGTCTTGTTTCCCCCATAAATGGGCGTTCAAGCTCCAAAAAAATAACCCACAAACTAATATTTTTAAAAATTTGACACTCATTCTTACCTTCTTTTAAATTCTGATTTTTAGAACCCTTCTTTAATCAAAACAAAAAATGCAACGCTCCATTTTAGCATAAATCAAGCGCTTTGATTAAGGCTTAAGAGGATCCTTACGCTCTTCTTTATGCTCTAAAGAGGTGATGTAAAGGTAAATCGCTTGGATTTCTTCTAAATTGAGGTTGTATTTAGGCATCATGCCTTTGCCTAAACTCAGGGCGTCTTTAAAGGTTTTAAAATCTAAATGGTTGATTTTAGGGGCGTAGAGGATTTTTTTTTCGCCTTTTTCATAATAAAAGGTGATTTCTTGTTGTTCGCCTTTAATGCCATGGCATTTCGCGCACGCAATACCCCTAGGGTTTTTATAAAGAGCCATCCCGTATTCTAAATCAGAGATGAAATCCGCTTCTTTAGCACCTAAATTCAATAAGCTTATAGCTAGCGCGATAAACAAACGCATTAAAACAACTGCGCCTTTTCTAAAATCTCTTTGGCCCCGCTTTGCAAAAATTCTTTTAAAAGCTCTTGAACTAAATCAAACGCCTTAGTCTTATCCCCTTGCTTTTCTTTAGTAATGACTTCTTTCCCGTTAGGCAAGCCTAAAACCGCCTGGATTTTAACCCTATCGCCCACTAAACTCGCATGCACGCCTACAGGGATCTGACACCCCCCATTAAGCCCCTTGATAAACTCCCTTTCTAAATGGCAACAAAACGCGCTTTCTTCATCGTTGAGTTTTTGAAGCGTGGCAAAATGCTTGTGGTTTTTGAGCATTTCCACCCCTAAAGCCCCCTGACCCATGCTAGGAATCATTTCTTCCACGCTAAAAGCCTTGCGGTATTTCGCTCCTTGAATTTCTAGGCGGCATAACCCAGCTTCAGCCAAAATGATAGCGTCAAATTCTCCGCATTCAAGCTTTTTCAAACGGGTTTGGACATTCCCCCTTAAGCTTTCTGTGTCTAGATCCTGGCGTTTCATTTTGAGTTGCATGGAACGCCTTAAAGAAGTCGTGCCAACCTTTGCCCCTTTAGGCAAGCTCATCAAATCAGGGAATTTCACGCTCAAAAAAGTGTCCCTCGCATCAGCCCTTTTAGTGATGCATGCCAAGTCTAACCCCTTTTCAAACACGACCGGCACATCTTTTAAAGAATGCACCGCCAAATCAATTTCACCTTTTAAAAGCAATTCTTCTAATTCCTTAGTGAATAGCCCCTTACCGCCAATTTTATTTAAAGGGGTGTCTAAGATTTTATCGCCCTTAGTCTTAACGATTTGAATCTCGCTTTCTATAGAGCATTCTTTTTTCAGGCGTTCTTTAATGTGATTCGCTTGCCATAAGGCTAATTCGCTCCCCCTAGAGCCAATCACTAATTTTTCCATTCCCTCCCCCTTATTCGCTCGCTAATAGTTCTAAAATTTTTTCTTCTAATTCGGTGTCTTTAAGCGTTTGTTTTTCTAAATTAGCGCGTTTGATGCATTCAAATTCTTTATTCTCTAAAGTTTGCTTCCCAATAATGAGCGCCAATCGTTCCCCAATCAATTCAAAATCCCTCATCTTCGCCCCAAAACGCGCGTCTCTGTCATCTAACAGCGCATCAACGCCCTTTTGGAGCAGCCTTTCATACACTTCAAAAGCGAGTTTTTTTTGCGCTTCATCTTTCCAATTAGAAACCACGATCACCACATCAAAGGGAGCGGTATTTTTCGTCCACACACAGCCTAAATCATCGCTTTTTTGCTCTAAAATCGCGCTGAGCAACCGGCTAATGCCTATCCCATAGCACCCCATTTCAAAAAATTGCTCCTTACCATTCTTATCCAAGAAACTCGCCTTCAAGCTTTTAGCATAGCCTTGCCCGAGTTTGAAAATATGCCCCACTTCCAAACTCTTATGGTATTTCAACGCTCCTTGACAATTAGGGCAATGATCGCTCTCTTTAACCTGGACAATATCCGCATAAACAAGATTTTCAAACCCTTTTAAATCCACGCCCACCGCATGAAAATCCTTTTCATTAGCCCCAGCGATCAAACAATCGCCCTCTTTTAAATCTCCATCAAAAACAATGTAAGAAACATGCTTTTTCAAGCCATAAGGCCCTATAAAACCCGCTATTAACCCCGCATTATCCAAATCTTTTTGACTGGCCTCTCTCAATTCTAAAGCGTTCGCTCCTATAATGTTCAAGGCGTTTAGGGCTTTAGTCTCTTCTAAATTGTCATCGCCCCTAGTAAAAAAGCACGCTAGGGTTTCTTTATCTTTATGGATCACCTTTCTCACAAGCGCTTTTAAAACAAAATAAGGCTCTGTTTTGAAAAACTCCGCCACGCTTTGTGCACTAGTGGTATTAGGGGTAGGGAATTTCGCTAATTGCGCTTTTGGGACATTCAAAGGCTCAGGCCTTTTAGAGCGTTTAGCGATTTCAATATTGGCGGCATAATCGCAATTTTTACACACCACGATCGTGTCTTCCCCGCATTCGGTTAAAACGACAAATTCCCTGCTTTTACTCCCCCCAATCGCCCCGCTATCCGCTTCCACAATGCGAAAATCCAAACCCAAATCGCTTAAAATCTCTTTATAAGCGTTTTGCGTGTTTAAAAATTCCTTATCCAAGCTCTCAGCGTCTTCATGAAAGCTATAACCATCTTTCATGATAAATTCTCTCGCTCTCACCAGCCCGAATCGCGGCCGGATTTCATCACGGAATTTCGTGTGGATTTGATAGAGATGGACGGGTAATTGCTTGTAGCTTTTAATGAAATTAGCAGCAATTTCGGTGATATTTTCTTCTAAAGTGGGGCTTAAAACAAAATCATTGTCTTTTCGGTCTTTAAAAACCAGTAATTCCTTGCCGTATTTATCCAAACGGCCTGATTTTTCCCACAAACTCGCCAAAACCACAAAACTCATTAAAATATTTTGCGCCCCATGCTCTTGCATGCGTTTGTGCGTGATGTTTTCTATTTTGTCTAGCACTTTTTTAGCTAAAGGCAAAAAATTATAAATCCCACTGCCTACTTGATAAATGTATCCTGCTTGAGCTAGGTGTTTATGGCTTTTTAACACGGCATCTTTAGGGGGTTCTTTGAGAGTGGGGGCAAAGAGTTTTGAAAATAGCATGCATTATTCCTCGTAATATTCGCATTTATAGAGATTCAAATTCTGGGCATGGTTAGCGTTAGATTTGTCCAAATTAAACAAGTTTTTAATCGCGCCCACAAGCACATCGGATTCTTCTTTTTGAGCGTTCTTTTTTAAGGCGATGGTAGGGTGGTGTAAAAAGGTATTGAAAGCGTTGTGCAAGATCTTTTCAATGTTGTTTTCGTATTCTTTAGGCACATAGCGTTTTTTAAGCGCTTTTTGCAATTCCTTCTGGGCTGAAATCCTAGCTAATTCCCTTAAATCCTTAATCACAGGCTCCACTTCCAAACTTTGGATCCATTGGTAAAACTCCATTGTGGCAAGCCCTACAATCTCATAAGCTTTAATTCTGCTTTCTTGCCTGTTTTCCACATTTTCTCTCACCATAGGCTCTAAATCATCCACGCTGTATAAGAAAATATTATCCAATACCGGCTTTTCAATATTCCGTGGCACGGCTAAATCAAACCAAAAACGCCTGAAACTCGTTTCTTTTAACATGCCATTTTGCACGATAAAATGCGGCGAAGAAGTGGCGCAAAAAAGCAGTTCGTATTCATTGATATAAGCGTTTAAATTTTCTATATTTTGGAAGCTTACTTTTTTAGGCTCTTCTAATTCTTTGATAAAATCTTCAAATTTAGCCGCATTACGCCCTAAGATGAGCGCTTCAAATTGCTTGTTTAAAAGGTGCTTGATGACCAATTGAGCCATCTCGCCAAGCCCTATCACAAGGGCTTTTTTATCCTTAATCCTTTCTTTTTCAAAAATATTAAGTGCTTCTTTGACCGCCACTGAAGAGATGGAAACCCCTTGTTTGGAAATGCCGGTTAAATTGCGCACTTTAGCGGCGCATTTGAAAGCAAAATGGAGCAACCGGGTTAAATCTTTGGAGCAAAATTTCTCTTCAAAAGCGAATCTATAGGCGTTTTTCATCTGCCCTGTGATTTGAGTTTCCCCCACCACTAAACTATCCAAACTGCTGCACACGCTAAAGACATGATGGACTGCGCTTTCATCAACGCTCATTAAAACGCATTTTTCTAAATCAGACACGCTCATTTTTTTATTTTGAGCCAGGATTTTTAATAACGCATTTTTTTGTTCATTAGTATTAGCGCCGTGCTTTAGGCTCGCATAGATTTCAAAGCGGTTGCATGTGGATAACACCATGCACTCTTTGATATTAGGGCAGTGGGTTTTAATGGTTTGTAAAAATTCTTTAAGCGTTGCGGGCGAATTGATAGCGAGTTTTTCTCGCATTTCTAAGCTCATGCTTTTGTGTGTAAAGGCTAGGGTGAAATATTTTGACAAATGAGTTTCTAACTCCATTAAAAAGTCCTATAAATGACATCTTGCGCTAGTTTTTCTAAAATCAAATTGTTTTCCCCTTTAATGGCTTCAAGGGCCTTTTTAGAATAAACTTGAGCGATCTTAAGGGTTTCTTCTATGATACCATATTGCTTGAATTTTTCCTTAGTCCATTCTATGATTTCATGGTTATCTCGTTTAAAATAAGAAATTAAAAGCCCTTGATCGTGCTGATTTAATTTTTCATATAAAAGCAAGTAGGGTAGAGTGGTTTTGCCTTCTTTAAAATCGCTAAAATTGGGCTTACCTAGAGTTTTGGCGTCTTGAGTGATGTCTAACAAATCATCAATGATTTGAAACGCCATGCCAAAATGCAGTCCAAAATCCGCATACATTTTGGCGTCTTTATTTAAAAGAATCGCCATGCTCTTTAGGCTCGCTTCTATGAAATGAGCGGTCTTGTCTTCTAAAATGCGCCAGTATTTTTGTTTGTCGCTATTGAAACATTCCCCCACAAACACATCTTCAATCTCGCCCCTAGAGAGCCTTAAAACCGCATTAGAGAGGGCTTTGGCGATGGATTCACCCATTTTAGAGAGTTCAAAAAAGGCTTTGGAATAAAACACATCCCCAAGCATCACGGCGTTAAAATTACCAAAAAGAGCGTTAATGCTGGGGAGTTTTCGGCGCATGGTCGCCTTGTCAATCACATCATCATGCAATAAAGAAGCGGTCTGTATCATTTCTACAATCGCACACAAATTGAATGCTTTATCCAATGAAATAGCGTCTGTTTTTTCGTCCAATAAAGCGAGCATGAGTTTGGAGCGTAGCATTTTTGAAGGGCCAATCTTAGAAAACAATTCATCTATAAAGGCGCTTTCTATTTCTTTGATCCAAGAAGCGATCTTATTTTGAATGGCTTTAAGTTGTTTTTCTTGCATGCAAATTCCTTAAGGCTCTTTAGGAGAAAAAACAAGGGGCATAGGGGCTAAAAGCCTTAAAGCGGCTTTATCTTCTTTGAAATCTTTAAACACAAGCGACAGAACGCTGTTAGAAGAAAATTTTTCTTCAAAAACTTTGAGGTTATAGGTGTTTCTCGCATGATCGGTGTATAGAATAAACTGGTAAGGGAAATGGTTAAAACGCATGTTGATGACTAAACCTTTATTTGTGTATAGCGTCCAATAGAGCGTGATTTCTTTGGTTTGTTCGTTTGAAGTGTCTTTGATGATCGCTTTAAACACTTCATCTTTTTTTAATTCTAGCGTTTTATCTATCCCATAATCAAGCCCAAACGCCTTTAAAAAAAAGAGAAATATCAAGCCATAGCGGATAAGCTCATTCATTCCCACTAAGAATATTCGCCATGGATTGGATCACAATGTCTGTTTTCCTGCTCTCTATTTTTTGTTGCAACTCTCCATCAATCCTTAAAGCTTTAGCGAAAGATTCAAACTTTTCTTCTAAGTCTTCTTTTTCTATAAAAGTTTCCAAGAGAGCCAGAAGCTCTAAAAGCCTTTCTAGCTCCTTTTTAGAAAGCTTTTTACTCGCATGAAAAATAATGTCATTCCACTTGTCTAAGGGGTTTCCCTCAAAAATTTCAAGCTCGCTGTAATCTCTCATGCTAGCTTCTTTTTGATAGCTTAAGCCAAATGGGCTTCTAGCATCCAAATGGATTTTTGCAACTTGGCCAATTGATCGTCCGCATAAGTTACGGTGACTTTATCGCCTTCTTTTTCAGCGGTGTTAGAAAGCTCTTTAAATTCTTTTTCTAGGTGTTTGTAATCGCCTAGAATTTCTTTAAAGATGTCTTTAGAGTGGAAGCTCGTTTTAGTTTCTTCTTTAACACGAGTGAGTTTGATCGCTTCGGATAAAGTGACTAAGGGGTGGTGTCCTAATTGAACGATCCTTTCAGCGAGATCATCAAACATGTCCGCAAACTCTTCATAAATTTCTTCAGTGGCTTTATGCACATTGAAAAAATCGGTGCCTTTCACATTCCAATGGAAGTTATGCACTTTCATAAATAACACGATCGCATCCGCTTGCAAATGTTTTAAAATTTCAAATGTTTTCATCAAAAGTCCTTTTTTTAAAATTGTTTTAGGCTTTTATTTTCATAAAAACCTTGATCGCTATCCTACACCAAAAGAGTTAATGAAAATTTTTTTTTATCTTATTTTTGTCAAATATTGATAAACACTACTCAATTTAATATTATTTAATCTTTTTAAAATTTTGTTTTATAGTAAAACTCATTTTTTAAGGGGGATAGTTATCCAAATCAAGAAGCGTTAAGAATCTTAATTTCAAAGGTTTTTTCTTGATTTTCTAATAGCGCAATGCTCCCTTCATGGGCTTTAACGACTTGTAAAGACAAAGCTAACCCTAGGCCATTACCCTTTAATTTGGTGGTTTCAAAAGGCTCAAATAAAGCACTTTTGTTTTCCACTTCCTTGCCATTATCAATAATGGTGAAGACAATAAATTCATTTTGAATGAACGCTTCAATTTTGACTTGACCCTGTTCGCTTTCTTCTAAGGCTTCAATCGCATCAATGGCGTTATACAAGAAGTTTTGCAACACAATCCCCATTAAATCAAAGTCAAAAAACCCTTCTTCATCGCTAAAATTAAAAAGAAAATCAATGTCTTTGGAGTAAGTGTAGCAATTTAGGGCTTCTTTGAGATCGCTCTCTAGCGTTTTTAAACTTTGCTTGGTGCGGTTGGCTTGAATGCCTTTAGAAAAAAGCAAGGTGGCTTTAATGATCCTTTCTACGCGCCATAAAGCTTTTTGCAATTCTACAACAATGGGCTTAGTCTTCTCGTTCGCATGCTTTAATAACACCGAAGCTAAAAGAGAGATAGAGCCTACAGGGTTTCTGATCTCATGGGCTAAATGCGCTGAAATTTTCCCCATAGAAGCGAGCCGCTCTTGGCGTTTTTGAGCGCTAATATCGGTTGCGGTGATGATTTGCTTGCCTTGAATGCTGTTTTGCTGGACTAAATAGCTTTTATTTTCATGTTCAATTTCAGTGTTAAAATTTTCTAGTTTAGCCTTATTGAACACTTCATGGCTTTGATTGGCTAAAGAATTTTTATAAAAAAAGCTCCCGTTTTCATTCATCACCCAAATGGCTTGCGGTAAAATCTCTATGACCCATTCATAAAGGGCTTTATAATCCTTAAATTCCTTTTCCACCTTGTAGCTTTGCAAAATAAATTGGTTTAAAAGCCCTAGCAATTCTTGCATGTCTTTTTTGTTGGAAAAATTTTCTAATAAATCTTCGCTCTCTTTGGGTTTAAAATTTTCTAATGAAATCACATTGTCTTCTTTTTTTAACAACCCCTTGAAAGAAGAAGCCTTATAAGAGCGTTTCAAAGGGGAGTTTTTTAAATAAGGGCGTTTTAAGCGCTTGGATTTTTTCATGGTTTTTGTTTTTCTTGCTCTTTTAAGAAATTAAACAGCATTTCGCTATAACCAAAATTCCCGCTCAATTCTTTAGAAAGGGTGTCCTTATACATGGACGCATAAATTTCATCGCCTGGGGCTTTAGGATACAAGGGGTTATCCATTTTCATAGCGCTATCCAACATGAATTTTAAAAGCAGCGCTTCAAAAGAATCGGTTTGTTCTTTGAGGAGCTTGTCGTTTTTAGTTTGAGCCAACGCTTTTAATTTCTCTTCGCTCGCTAATTTAGAAACGTTGTATTGCTCTAACATGGCTTTATTGTTGTTTATCATAGTATCTCCATTTCAGCGCTAATCGCGCCGCTTTTTTTTAGGGCTTGCAAGATTGAAACCATCCCCTTAGCGCTCACGCCAATTTTTTGTAAGGCTTTTACCACCCCGGCAATGGTGATGCTTTTCCCGTTAGAACTCAGCGTGTTGTGAGCGGTGTCTAAGGACATGTTATTGTCTAAATCCTGCGTGTTTTTAGAGTCATTTAAAGGCTCTTTAGTGATTTTAAGCGTGATGTCTTGGCTTGTAACCACTATAGGATGCACTATTATATCCACTCCTGAAACGATCGTGCCTGATTTTTCATCTACAATGATCTTATTTTTCGCACTGTAATTAATAGGGATTTCTTGCACTAAGGCTAAAAACTCCACCATAGAAAAACGCTCTGGGCGAGTGATTTGAATGGTTTTTGGATCTAGTGCTATGGCTACTTTATTGCCAAATACCTTATTTAAAGTGTTTTGCACTTGGATAGCGTTTTTAAAATTAGGGCTTTTTAGGCTTAAAACCATGGCGTTTTTATGGAACAAATCATACGAAACTTCCCTTTCAATAGTCGCTCCGTTGATGATATTGGCTGAGAGCAAGTTACTAGAATTGCCCGAAACGATAGCCCCTTGAGCGAGAGCGTAAATATTCCCATCTACCGCATTTAAAGGGGTCATCACCAAAGTCCCTCCTTGAATGGATTTCGCATCGCCAATAGAAGAAATGTGAATATCAATTTTATCGCCCTGTCTTGCAAAGGGGGGCAAGGAGGCTGTAATCATCACGGCAGCGACATTTTTAGATTTAATATCGTCTGCAGAGATCTTGACATTCACGCTCTCTAGCATGTTAGAAATGGATTGCATGGTGAATTTTGAGCCGGATTTATCCCCTGTGCCATTTAGGCCAATCACAAGCCCATAGCCAATCAGCTGGTTATCCCTTACGCCCACCACGCTCGCTATATCGCCTATTTTTTCGGCCAAAAGCTTGTGGAAAGCTAATACAAAAATAAGCCATAAAAACACCCGTTTCAATCAAACCCTTTCTTTATATCCTTAAATTCTAATTATTTTAGCATAAGCCTTTTATAAAAACTTTAAACTTAATTGAGTGCATTTTTATGCTATACTCAAAAATCTTATAAACTTTAAATCAAAGATTTTAATTTTAGCCTTTTATTAACTTTTTATAAGTTTCAAATTAAATTGAGGTATGAATCTCCCATGGAATTGAATCAACCACCACTCCCTACAGAAATTGATGATGACGCTTATCATAAGCCGAGTTTTAATGATTTGGGCTTAAAAGAATCGGTTTTAAAATCCGTTTATGAAGCTGGCTTCACTTCCCCAAGCCCCATTCAAGAAAAGGCCATTCCGGCTGTTTTACAAGGTCGAGATGTCATTGCGCAAGCCCAAACAGGCACAGGAAAAACCGCCGCTTTCGCTCTGCCCATTATCAACAACCTTAAAAACAACCACACCATAGAGGCCTTAGTGATCACGCCCACCAGAGAATTAGCCATGCAAATTAGCGATGAGATTTTTAAGTTGGGCAAACACACCAGGACTAAAACCGTGTGCGTGTATGGAGGTCAGAGCGTTAAAAAACAATGCGAATTTATTAAGAAAAACCCCCAAGTGATGATCGCTACACCAGGAAGGCTGTTGGATCATTTAAAGAACGAGCGCATCCATAAATTTGTGCCTAAAGTGGTCGTTTTAGATGAAAGCGATGAAATGCTGGATATGGGGTTTTTAGACGATATTGAAGAGATTTTTGACTACCTCCCTAGCGAAGCGCAGATTTTGCTTTTTTCAGCCACGATGCCAGAGCCGATTAAAAGACTAGCGGATAAGATTTTAGAAAACCCTATTAAAATCCATATCGCTCCTTCTAATATCACTAACACTGACATCACCCAACGCTTTTATGTGATCAATGAGCATGAGAGGGCTGAAGCGATCATGCGCCTTTTAGACACCCAAGCGCCCAAAAAGAGCATTGTTTTCACGCGCACTAAAAAAGAGGCTGATGAATTGCACCAGTTCCTTGTTTCTAAAAATTACAAAAGCACCGCCTTGCATGGGGATATGGATCAAAGGGATCGACGCGCTTCTATCATGGCGTTTAAAAAAAATGACGCTGATGTGTTGGTGGCTACAGATGTGGCGAGCCGTGGGCTTGATATTAGCGGTGTAAGCCATGTGTTTAATTACCACTTGCCCCTAAACACTGAAAGCTACATCCATCGCATTGGCAGAACCGGGCGAGCGGGCAAAAAAGGCATGGCAATCACTTTAGTTACGCCTTTAGAATACAAAGAGCTTTTACGCATGCAAAAAGAAATTGATTCAGAAATTGAGCTTTTTGAAATCCCCACCATTAACGAAAATCAAATCATCAAAACCTTGCATGACGCTAAAGTGTCTGAAGGGATCATTAGCCTTTATGAACAGCTCACCGAAATTTTTGAACCCTCTCAATTGGTTTTAAAACTTTTGAGTTTGCAGTTTGAAACCAGCAAAATCGGCTTGAACCAGCAAGAAATTGATGCGATTCAAAACCCTAAAGAAAAAACGCCAAAACCCTCTAACAAAAAAACGCACCAACATGAGCAAGCGCGTTCTTTCAAAAAGGGTCAGCATAAAGACAGACACTCTAAAACGAACCACCATTCTAAAAAACCCAAACGCCGTTAAAATATTTAAAAAGGAAATTCATGCCCATTGATTTGAACGAACATTTAAAAAAGAAAAATCCTCAAAGAGAAAACCCAACGCCCAACACGCCTAATAATGGGGGGCGTTTCATTCCGCCGTCTAATTCTTTTAATTCTAAAAAACTATCGGTTTTAATCGTCATTGTCCTTTTAGGCGTTATCGCTTTTTTGGCCAAGCCTTTTGAAGTGATCAGCTCAGGAGAAATTGGCATTAAAATCACCGCCGGGAAATACGAACCCACCCCCTTACAGCCAGGAATCCACTTTTTTGTGCCTATCATTCAAGACATTCTCATTGTAGATACAAGGATCAGGAATATCAATTTTTCACGCACCGAAGACATGGGCGTGGCGGGTAAAAACCAAGGGATTTTTAGAAACGACGCTATTAATGTGATGGATAGCAGGGGTTTGACCGTTTCTATTGAACTCACCGTGCAATACCGCCTAAACCCCCAAACCACCCCCCAAACGATCGCTACTTATGGCTTGTCTTGGGAGCAAAAAATCATCAACCCTGTGGTGCGCGATGTGGTGCGCTCTGTCGTGGGGCGCTACCCGGCTGAAGATTTACCCATTAAGCGCAATGAAATCGCCGCTCTTATCAATAGCGGTATCAATAAAGAAGTTTCTAAGCTCCCCAACACCCCTGTGGAATTAAGCTCTATCCAATTACGAGAAATCGTCTTACCCGCTAAGATTAAAGAGCAAATTGAAAAAGTCCAAATCGCGCGCCAAGAATCAGAAAGGGTGAAATACGAGGTGGAGCGCTCCAAGCAAGAAGCTCAAAAACAAGCCGCTTTAGCTAAAGGGGAAGCGGACGCTAACAGGATTAAGGCTCAGGGCGTGGCTGATGCGATAGTGATTGAGGCTAAGGCAAAATCTCAAGCTAATTTAAGCATTTCGCAAAGCTTGAGCGACAAGCTTTTAAGACTGCGCCAAATTGAAGTTCAAGGCCAGTTTAATGAAGCGTTAAAAACGAACAATAACGCTCAAATCATGCTCACTCCAGGTGGGGCTGTGCCTAATATTTGGATTGACACTAAAAGCAAGGTTAAATCTAGTATTGCCGAGACTAAAGAGCCTTAAAAACGCATGGCGTCTCTTGCCTTTATCCAAGCTTTTTTGGAGTCTTTTAAGGGATTTTTAAGCCAAGCGACTTTAATTAGCGTTTTAATAGCGGGCGTTTTAATCCTTTTTTGCGCGATTTTGCTCCTTTTGGCTCTGCTTTTAAGAAACTGCTTAGCTAGCTATATAGCAACAACAGCTTTTTTTGGCGCGTTTTTAAGCATGCCTTTTGTTTTGAAGGTTTTACTCACTCAAGCGATTTACCCCATAGAAACACGCATCTTACACGCTAACCCTTTAAGTTATAGCAACGCCTTTTCTTTGCAAGTGGGAGTCAAAAACCATTCCAAATTCAGTCTAAACAAATGCGTTTTACGCCTAGAAGTCCTTAAAAACCCTCACAATTTTGTAGAAGAGCATGCGTTTAAATGGTTTGTCAAAAAAAGCTATGAAAAAACCTTTAAAGAAAAGATTTTGCCCAAAGAATCCAAGGTTTTTTCATTCTTCATTGACAACTACCCTTATTTAAAAACGGCCCCCTATCAAGTTTCTTTGTTTTGTTTATAAAACACCAAAAGATAACACCCAAGATAACATTCATTAAAAAGCGGTTAAAAACGCTTAAAGGCATGAATTTTTAAATAAAGCTTTTTTAAAGCCTAGATTCTAACAAGCGCTTCGTATAAGCGTGCTTAGGGTTGTCAAACACCTCTTCAATAGCGCCCATTTCTACGACTTTCCCCTCACTTACCACCAACACCTTATCGCAAAACGCTTTGATCACATCTAAATCATGGCTGATAAACAAATAGCTCAGATCCTGCTTTTCTTGTAAATCCAACAACAATTCCAACACGCTTTTTTGAATGCTTTTATCTAAAGCAGAAGTGGGCTCATCTAAAAGAATGATTTTAGGTTTTAAAGCAATCGCTCTAGCGATCGCCACTCTTTGGCGCTCCCCACCGCTGAGCTCATAAGCGTAAAAGTTAAGCAATTCAGGGCTTAAACACACTTATTCTAAACAAAGTTTTGCGAGATAATGCCATTCTTCTTTGGAAGCTTTAGGGTAAGCAAAGCGCAAAGCCTCTGTCAAAATGCTTTGAATGCTTAGGCGAGGGTTTAATGATGCATAAGGATCTTGAAACACCATTTGCAAAATCTTGCGGTAGGGTTTGAACGCCTTAGAATTTAAAAGCCCCACGCTTTGGCCTAAAATCTTTTCTTCCCCACTATTTAAAGCGAGTTTTAAAAGCCCCAACGCTAAAGAGCTTTTCCCGCTCCCGCTTTCGCCAATGATGCCGATGTTTTCTTTAGCTTTGAGAGAAAAATTCACTGATGCGATAAGGGGCTTTTTTAGAGAAGGCCTAAAAAAGCGTTTTTGCAAGTAATAAACGCTAAAATCCTTCACTTCTAAAAGCGTCTCGTCTAGCGCTTTTAAATTTTTAGCGGGCAAGTTTGAAGCTTGAATCAAGAGTTTTGAATATTCGTGCTTAGGGTCATTAAAAAGCTCTTTAGTCAAATTGGTTTCTACGATCTCGCCTTTTTTTAGCACATAAACCCTATCAGCCAAGCGTTTAACCGCCTTTAAATCATGGCTAATGAATAAAAGGGCGATGTTTTTTTCCACGCTCAATTGCTTGAGCAAGTCTAAAATCTGGTTTTGGATTTGCGCATCTAATGCGGTGGTAGGCTCATCGCAAATGAGCAGTTTGGGCGCATTAATAATGCCCATAGCGATACACACCCTTTGGCACTGCCCTCCGCTCAATTCATAAGGGTAACGATCCAAAAATTTTTCGTCTAATTGGACTTGTTTCATGGCGTTTAAAACTTTTTCTTTAAGGAGCGTTTTAGAAGCGTTTTTATGGTGTAAAAAATAGGCTTCACTCATTTGCTTGCCGATTTTATGCAAGGGATTTAGGCTGGATAGGGGGTCTTGAGCGATGTAAGCGATAATATTTCCCCTTAAATGTTGCATAAATTCTTCGCTTTCTTTTAAAAGGTCGGTTGTTTCAAACAACACTCCGCCATTATGAGGCTTGAATCTGGGGTTTAAACGCATGATGATATTAGCGATAGAGCTTTTCCCGCTCCCGCTCTCGCCCACGATCGCCACCCTTTCGCTAGGATTTAACGAAATATTGATGTTTTGGAGCGAAAAATGCGCGTTTAAAACGCAGTTCAAGTTTTTGATTTCTAGCATGCAACCCCCTTATTTGAGCATGTTGGCGTTGAAAGCATCGCGCACCCCTTCGCCAATGAACACCAAAACAGAAAGCAACAGGCTAATGGCTACAAACGCAACGATGGCTAAATGAGGCGTGGTGAGGTTATCTTTCCCTTGATTGACCAATTCGCCCAAACTCGCGCTCCCTATAGGCATGCCAAAACCCAAGAAATCCAAAGACACTAAAGTAGAAATGCTAGCCGCCATTAAAAACGGCACATAAGTGATTGTCGCTACTAAAGCGTTGGGTAAAACATGGTAGAAAATGATTTTTAAATCATTCACCCCAAGCGCTCTAGCGGCTTTGGTGTAGTCCATATTCCTTGCTTTTAAAAACTCCGTGCGCACAACTTGAGAAAGCCCCATCCAGCTAAAGAGCAAGACTAAAAATAAAATGATCCAGAAATTAGAATTAAACGCGCTAGAAATCACAATGAGTAAAAAAAGCATAGGGATCGCGCTCCAGATCTCGCTCAACCTTTGCCCCACTAAATCCATTAACCCTCCATAATACCCCTGAAACGCTCCCAAACTCACGCCAATAAGAACGCTAAAAAGGGTGAGTAAAATCCCAAACACTAACGAAACACGATAGCCATAAACCAGTCTGGCTAACACATCTCTGGCTTGATCGTCTGTGCCTAAAAGGTGTTTGAAGCTTGGGGGGGTGGGGGCAGGCGAGTCTAAATCCATAATGATCGTATCGTAGCTATAAGGGATGAGCGCATGGATAATGAAAGCGTCTTTTAAAAGCGTGTTTTTCACATAAGGATCGTTATAATCCGTAGGGGTGAAAAAATCGCCTCCAAACTCCACTTCCGCATAGTTTTTGAACATGGGGAAATACGCTTTATTATCTTTATAGATGAATAAAGGGCGATCATTCACCCACAAAGGGGCTAAAAGAGAAAGCGCTAATAAAGCGATAAAAAGATAGAGTGAAAACACCGCCCGCTTATTCTTTTTAAAACTCAGAATGCGCATTTTAAACAAACTGCTCACGCTCAAACTCCCTTGATGAAAAACAATTTCTAAGATTATAATTAATTATGGGTAATGCTAGCAAGAAAACGGGTTTGATCAATCAAGAAAGAGAATAAGCGTAATAATGGTGGAGTGTAGGGGGTTCGAACCCCTGACCTCAACGCTGCCAGCGTTGCGCTCTCCCAACTGAGCTAACACCCCAAATAAAATTAAGCGAGCATTATAACATTTTGCTCAAAAGATGTCAATTTGATGCTTTTTTTGAAACACTTAATAGCAAATTAAGAATGATTATCTTAAAATTAGAGAGTTTCTTTTATAGATTAAGTAAAATCACTTACCTACCAAAGCAAAAAGGATATTTTTGAAAAACCACTCCTTTAAAAAAACGATCGCTCTTTCCTTGCTGGCGAGCATGTCTTTGTGTAACGCTGAAGAAGATGGGGCGTTTTTTGTCATTGATTACCAGACGAGTTTGGCCAGACAGGAATTGAAAAATCCAGGCTTTACCCAAGCGCAAGAATTAAAGCAACTCATTAGAGATGGGGCTGTGAGGTTGCAAACTTCTGCCATTCCCTTATCCTACTACTTGGATATTTTAGGGAATAAAACAAAAACTCTTTTGAGTGAAAGCCTGAAAAACAGCTCACAAGCGCAACCATCGCAACCAAACGGACAACCAAACCAAGCTTTAGTCAATTTAGAGCAATCTCTAGGGATTTTAGGAAAACTATTAGATCTATCCCAACAATACGCTTCAGAAGGTGTCATTAAGCCTTTGGTGGTGGATGTAGGGAAAGAACAAATCGGCATTACGGATAGCATGCTCTTAGTGGCTCAAAACATCGTTTTAGCTTTAGGGCAAGTGGATTTGAGTAAAATCCAACAAAACAATAACGAACAGCTATACCAAAACATCATGAAAGTCATGCTTTTAGGCGCGGGCGGGACTAATGGATCGTATAACGGCGTGAGTGTGGGCGATATTGCCACAGGCATGCAAAATTTTTCTTCGCAAACGGGCTTGATAGGGGCTAACTCTACGGTTAGCGAGCTTAACGCTTTGATTAAGAGCGGGATTTCTTTGGATCGTGAGACTTTGAGGTTGGGGAGTTTTATTGAAAAAAATATCTGCAGCGGTGCATCGTCTTGTTTTAGTGGGAATCAGCTTATCTATAAGAAAGGGCTAGATAGAGTCATAAACATCATTAACGCGAGCTTGGGTCAGTTTGAATCTTCGGCTAGTTCTCTTTATAAGATTTCTTATATCCCTAACCTCTTTTCGCTCAAAGATTATCAGTCAGCGAGCATGAACGGCTTTGGGGCTAAGATGGGCTATAAACAATTTTTCACCCATAAGAAAAATGTTGGCTTAAGGTATTACGGGTTTTTGGATTATGGCTATGCGAATTTTGGCGATACGAATTTAAAAGTGGGAGCGAATCTTGTTACTTATGGGGTAGGAACGGATTTTTTATACAACGTGTATGAACGCTCCAGAAGGAGGGAAAGGACTACAATCGGCCTTTTCTTTGGCGCTCAAATTGCAGGGCAAACTTGGAGTACTAATGTAACGAACTTGTTGAGCGGGCAAAGGCCTGATGTCAAGTCCAGTTCGTTCCAGTTCTTGTTTGATTTGGGCGTGCGCACCAACTTTGCAAAAACCAATTTCAATAAGCACAGGCTAGACCAAGGGATAGAATTTGGGGTGAAAATCCCTGTTGTCGCTCATAAATATTTTGCAACCCAAGGCTCAAGCGCGAGCTATATGAGGAATTTTAGCTTCTATGTGGGCTATTCAGTCGGTTTTTAAGGAAGGCTCTTGATGAAAAATACCAATACAAAAGAGATAAAGAATATAAAAATGAAAAAAGGTTATAGTCAATACCACGCGCTCAAAAAAGGGCTTTTGAAAACCGCTCTGCTTTTTAGCCTTCCCTTAAGCGTGGCGTTAGCTGAAGACGATGGCTTTTACATGGGAGTGGGCTATCAAATCGGCGGTGCGCAACAAAACATCAATAACAAAGGCAGCACCCTAAGGAATAATGTCATTGATGATTTCCGCCAAGTGGGCGTGGGTATGGCAGGGGGTAATGGGCTTTTAGCCTTAGCGACAAACACGACCATGGACGCTCTTTTAGGGATAGGCAATCAAATTGTCAATACTAATACAACTGTTGGCAACAACAACGCAGAGTTAACCCAGTTTAAAAAAATACTCCCCCAAATTGAGCAACGCTTTGAAGCGAATAAAAACGCTTATAGCGTTCAAGCCTTGCAAGTGTATTTGAGTAATGTGTTGTATAACTTGGTTAATAATAGTGAGAATGGCAGTAATAATGGAGTCGTTCCTGAATATGTAGGAATTATAAAAGTTCTCTATGGTTCTCAAAATGAATTCAGTCTCTTAGCTACGGAGAGTGTGGCGCTTTTAAACGCGCTTACAAGAGTGAATCTGGATAGTAATTCGGTGTTTTTAAAAGGGCTCTTAGCCCAAATGCAGCTTTTTAATAACACTTCTTCAGCAAAGCTAGGCCAGATCGCAGAAAGCTTGAATAAGAGCGGTGGTGCAGGGGCCATGCTTCAAAAGGATGTGAAAACCATCTCGGATCGAATCGCTACTTACCAAGAGAATCTCAAACAGCTAGGAGGAATGCTAAACAATTACGATGAGCCTTACTTGCCCCAGTTTGGGCCGGGCAAAAGCTCTCAGCATGGGGTTATTAATGGCTTTGGCATTCAAATGGGCTATAAGCAATTTTTTGGGAACAAGAGGAATATAGGCTTACGGTATTATGCTTTCTTTGATTATGGCTTTACGCAATTGGGCAGTCTTAATAGCGCTGTTAAAGCGAACATCTTTACTTATGGCGCTGGCACGGACTTTTTATGGAATATCTTTAGAAGGGTTTTTAGCGATCAGTCCTTGAATGTGGGGGTGTTTGGGGGCATTCAAATAGCGGGTAACACTTGGGATAGCTCTTTAAGAGGTCAAATTGAAAACTCGTTTAAAGAATACCCCACTCCCACGAATTTCCAATTTTTGTTTAATTTGGGCTTAAGGGCTCATTTTGCCAGCACCATGCACCGCCGGTTTTTGAGTGCGTCTCAAAGCATTCAGCATGGAATGGAGTTTGGCGTGAAGATCCCAGCGATCAATCAAAGGTATTTGAGGGCGAATGGGGCTGATGTGGATTATAGGCGTTTGTATGCGTTCTATATCAATTACACGATAGGTTTTTAAACTCTTTAAAAAGGTATTTTTAGAGTTTAAAGGGGCTTTTTTACTTTTTTTTGGTATTCTAACAAGCTTTTAAACAATCTAATCTACTTTATTTTAAGGGTAATTTTATGGCAGATGTCGTTGTGGGGATCCAGTGGGGAGATGAGGGGAAGGGAAAAATTGTGGATAGAATCGCTAAAGATTATGACTTTGTGGTGCGCTATCAAGGCGGGCATAACGCAGGGCATACCATCGTGCATAAGGGGGTTAAGCATTCTTTGCATTTAATGCCCTCAGGGGTGCTATACCCACAATGCAAGAATATCATTTCTAGCGCGGTGGTCGTGAGCGTTAAGGATTTGTGCGAAGAAATCAATGCGTTTGAAAATTTAGAAAATCGTTTGTTTGTCAGCGACAGAGCCCATGTGATCTTGCCCTATCATGTGCAAAAAGACGCTTTTAAAGAAAAATCTCAAAACATCGGCACGACTAAAAGAGGCATAGGCCCTTGCTATGAGGATAAAATGGCAAGGAGCGGGATCAGAATGGGGGATTTGTTGGATGATAAAATTTTAGAAGAAAAATTAAAAGTGCATTTCAAAGCCATTGAGCCTTTTAAAGAAGCGTATGATTTGAATGAAGCTTATGAAAAAGATTTGAGGGAGTATTTTAAACAATACACCCCAAAAATCCGCCCCTTTATCAAAGACACGACCAGCATGCTAATAAAAGCCAATCAAAAGGGCGAAAAAATCTTACTAGAAGGGGCGCAAGGCACGCTTTTAGACATTGATTTAGGGACTTACCCTTTTGTAACAAGCTCTAACACCACGAGCGCGAGTGCATGCGTGAGCACCGGCTTAAACCCTAAAGCGATCAGTGAGATTATAGGCATCACAAAAGCTTATTGCACTCGTGTAGGGAACGGGCCTTTCCCTAGCGAAGATCTTACGCCTATGGGGGATCATTTAAGGATTAAGGGTGCGGAGTTTGGCACGACAACCAAACGCCCAAGGCGTTGCGGTTGGCTGGATTTGGTGGCTTTAAAATACGCTTGCGCTTTGAATGGTTGCACGCAATTAGCTTTAATGAAATTAGATGTTTTAGACGGGATTGATGCGATTAAGGTGTGCGTGGCTTATGAAAGAAAAGGCGAAAAATTAGAGGCTTTCCCTAGCGATTTGAAAGATTGCGTGCCGATTTATCAAACTTTTAAGGGCTGGGAAAAAAGCGTTGGCGTGAGAAAATTAGAGGATTTAGAGCCAAACGCTAGAGAGTATATCCGTTTTATTGAAGAAGAAGTGGGGGTGAAAATTGGCCTTATTTCTACAAGCCCTGAAAGAGAAGACACGATTTTTCTATGAAAAAATTCGCTTCTGTGTTGGTGCAATTAAAGACTCTTGCGTTAGAAAAAATAGAGCAAAAGCTTCAAAACAAACGCCTGGAGTTGCAACAAAATGAACAACAAATTTTAAACAAACAAATGGATTTGAGCGCGTTTAAAAACCCTAATTTGGGGGGAATGATCCTTTTTTTGCAAACCCAACAATTAAAAAGCGCTTTAAGGATGGAGATAGAGCGTTACCAACAAGAATGCGAAATTTTGCACGAAAGTTTAAAAATCTTAGAAAAAGACTATCTTTTGGCCAACCAAGAATTAGAAAAAGCTAAAATCATTTTAGAAAAAGAAAAACAAAAAGAAAAAGAAATCATGGAGAAAAAAGAGCAGGCTCTTTTAGATGAAAACGCCATGATCTTACACTGGCAAAAAGAGGGTTTGCATGCGTAAAATCTTACTCACAGGCTTTGTTTTGCAAGCGCTTTTTAGCGAAGAAGCCGCGCAAGAATTGTTGCAATGCTCTGCGATTTTTGAATCTAAAAAAGCGGAACTGAAAGACGATTTGCGCCAATTGAGCGAGAAAGAGCAGTCTTTAAGGATCTTGCAAACCGAAAACGCTCGCCTTTTGGAAGAAAAAAGCGAATTGTTAAACCAAAAAGAAAAAGAAGTGGAAGAAAAACTAAAAAATCTAACCGCTAAAGAAGAAGCCTTTAAAAGCTTGCAAGCTGCAGAAAAAAAACGCCTTGAAAATTTGATAGAAGAAAATGAGGATATTTTAAGAGAAATCAAGCAAGCTAAAGAAAGTAAGATTGGCGAGACTTATTCTAAAATGAAAGATTCCAAATCGGCTTTGATTTTAGAAAATTTGCCCACCAAAAATGCCTTAGAAATTTTAATGGCGTTAAAGCCCCAAGAATTAGGCAAAATTCTAGCCAAAATGGATCCTAAAAAAGCGGCGGCTTTGACGGAATTATGGCAAAAACCCCCAAAAGAAAATCAAGAAAACCAAAAAACCACAGAGCCTCCCCTAACGCCCACGCCCCCTAATGCGCCAACCATAAAAGAACCAGCCATAAAAGAACCTAATATGAAAGAACCAAACGCGCAAGAGTCTGCATCTAAAGGGGTATAATGTTAATTGTAGCGATTTTAACGCTGGCGTTTTTAATCTTTGTCCATGAGTTAGGGCATTTCACTATCGCTAGGCTTTGTGGGGTCAAAGTAGAAGTTTTTAGCATTGGTTTTGGTAAAAAACTCTGTTTTTTTAAGCTTTTTGGCACGCAATTCGCTTTGTCTTTGATCCCGCTTGGGGGCTATGTGAAATTAAAGGGCATGGACAAAGAAGAAAATGAAGAAAATAAAACTCATCAAGCAAATGATAGCTACGCGCAAAAAAGCCCTTTTCAAAAGCTATGGATACTATTTGGGGGGGCGTTTTTTAATTTTCTTTTTGCGATTTTAGTGTATTTTTTTCTGGCATTGAGCGGGGAAAAAGTCTTACTGCCAATCATTGGCGGTTTAGACAAAAACGCACTAGAAGCCGGGCTGTTAAAGGGGGATAAAATCCTTTCTATCAACCATCAAAAAATAGCGAGTTTTGGAGAGATTAGAAGCGTAGTGGCGTGCGCTAGAGGCGAGTTAATTTTAGAAATAGAGCGGAACAATCAGATTTTAGAAAAACGACTGACCCCCAAAATCGTAGCGGTAATAAGCGATTCTAACGATCCTAATGAAATGATCCGGTATAAAGCGATAGGCATCAAGCCGGACATGCAAAAAACAGGCGTTGTCTCTTATTCCTTGTTTCAGGCGTTTGAGCAAGCCTTGAGTCGGTTTAAAGAGGGCGTTGTTTTGATTGGGGATTCTTTAAGGCGTTTGATTACAGGGAGCACTTCAGTTAAGGAATTGAGCGGGGTAATAGGCATTGTGGGAGCGTTAAGCCATGCCAATAGCTTGAGCATGCTTTTGTTGTTTGGGGCGTTTTTGTCTATCAATTTAGGGATTTTAAACTTACTGCCCATCCCCGCCTTAGATGGGGCGCAAATGCTAGGGGTTGTTTTTAAAAATATTTTTAAGATCGCTTTGCCAACGCCCATACAAAATGCGTTGTGGCTAGCGGGGGTGGGGTTTTTGGTTTTTGTCATGTTTTTAGGGCTTTTCAATGACATCACTCGTTTGCTATAAAAGGGGGAGCTAATGGATATATTGAGCGTGAGCGAAATCAACGCGCAAATCAAAGCCCTTTTAGAAGCGACTTTTTTGCAAGTTAGGGTTCAAGGGGAAGTGAGTAATTTGACTATCCATAAGGTGAGCGGCCATGCGTATTTTTCGCTCAAAGACAGCCAGTCGGTTATTAAATGCGTGCTGTTTAAAGGGAACGCTAACAGGCTCAAATTCGCTTTAAAAGAAGGGCAGGAAGTGGTTGTTTTTGGGGGTATTAGCGTGTATGTTCCAAGGGGGGATTATCAAATCAATTGCTTTGAAATAGAGCCTAAAGAGATAGGTTCATTAACTTTAGCTTTAGAGCAATTGAAAGAAAAATTACGCCTTAAAGGCTATTTTGATAAAGAAAATAAATTACCCAAACCGCATTTTCCTAAACGAGTGGCAGTCATCACTTCTCAAAATTCAGCCGCTTGGGCGGACATGAAAAAGATCGCTTCCAAACGATGGCCGATGTGTGAATTAGCCTGCATCAACACTTTAATGCAAGGGGAGGGCTGCGTTCAAAGCGTGGTGGAGAGCATCGCTTATGCGGATAGTTTTCATGACACAAAAAACGCTTTTGATGCGATTGTAGTGGCTAGGGGTGGGGGGAGCATGGAGGATTTGTATTCTTTCAATGATGAAAAAATCGCTGATGCTCTGTATTTGGCTAAAACTTTCAGCATGTCAGCTATTGGGCATGAGAGCGATTTTTTATTGAGCGATTTGGTGGCGGATTTAAGGGCTTCTACGCCTTCAAACGCGATGGAGATCTTACTCCCCAGCAGCGATGAATGGTTGCAAAGACTTGATGGGTTTAATGTGAAATTGCACCGCTCGTTTAAAACTTTGCTCTACCAAAAAAAGGCGCATTTAGAGCATTTAGCAGACTCTTTAAAACGATTGAGTTTTGAAAACAAACACCATTTAAACGCTTTAAAACTAGAGAAATTAACAATCGCTTTAGAAAATAAAACCCTAGAATTTTTACGCTTTAAAAAAACGCTTTTAGAAAAAATCTCTATTCAAGCATTGACAAGCCCTTTTTTACAAACTAAAACAGAGCGTTTAAACAGGCTAGAAAACGCCCTTAAACTCGCTCATGCGCATTTGAAATTACCCCAATTCGGGGCGTTGGTGAGCAAAAATAATCAAGCGGTAGAACTAGAGGCATTAAAAAGGGGCGATAAAATTGAATTGAATAATGAAAAAGCCAGAGCGAGCGCTGAAATTTTGAGCGTGGATAGGGTGTAGGGGTTTGAAAATCACTATCAAGACTTATGACTTTAAGCGATTAGTGCGGTTAGTGAATATTGGTGTTTGTTTTTAAAAAATTTGCTTCTTAAAACTTTGTTTTATCGTTTTAGACTTATTCTATGGCAAAACTCTTAAGAGGATAGAGGGTATTTTGAAATAACTCTTCTCTTTAATCCCTTATATAGAGCCAAAGGGATTTTAAAACACCAGCCATTATCAAAAAGTTTTGTATTATAATTTGATGGATTTCTGTTGATTAAGGTGTTTGAATTGGGTTTAGCCGATATTATTTTAGAGCGTTTTAAAGATTTTATGAGAGAGCAACCTGAGCCTTACAAGTTTTTGCAGGTTTTTTACGCACAAGAAAAAGAACGCTTTTTGAATAGTAAGATTAGCGATTATATGAAGCGAAATAAAAGCAAGGAAGAAGCCAGCATTTTAGCCAGACAAGGCTTTGTCAGTGCGGTTGGAAGAGCGTTAGAAAAAATCATAGAACTTTTATTAAAAGATTTTTGTATTAAAAACAATGTCAAAATGACGAACGATAAAATCTTAAGGGCTAAGCGCATTAATGGCGAGCTGGATAAAGTCAAACGGGCTTTATTGGTGCATTTTGGAGAGTATAGCGTTTTGCCAGATATTATTCTTTATCAAACCGATAGTATCAAAATCCTAGCGATTTTATCGGTAAAAAATTCGTTTAGAGAGCGTTTCACAGAAACGCCTTACTGGAAATTAAAGCTTTTGCAATCGCCTGTAACTTCTCACATTAAAGTTTTCATGATAACGCCGGATAACGATGATGAAATCAGCTTTAAAGACAAGCCTAAAAAGGCTAGGATCGTCATGGAGCATGAATTAGATGGCCTTTATTTAGCCAAAAGCCATTTTGATCAAAGTTCTAAAATTAAGGGCATAGAAAATTTATTAGAAGATTTAAAAAGGCTTTTATGAAACCTTATTTCAGTTTGGAAAAATTGGATTTATACCATGGCGATGCGAGCGTTTTAGAGACTTTTGAAAAAGGTTTTTATGATTTGTGCATCACTTCACCGCCCTATAATTTGAGTATTGAATACCAAGGGAGTGATGATTTTAGGGCTTATGATGATTATTTGAATTGGTGTAAAAATTGGCTTAAAAATTGTTATTTTTGGGGTAAGGAACAGGCGAGATTGTGCTTGAATGTCCCTTTAGATACGAATAAACATGGCAAGCAAAGTTTGGGGGCTGATATGATTGCCATAGCTAGAGAATGCGGTTGGAAATACCAAAATACGATCATTTGGAATGAAAGCAATATTTCAAGACGCACCGCTTGGGGGAGTTGGCTGCAAGCTAGCGCGCCTTATGCGATCGCTCCTGTGGAGTTGATCGTTGTTTTTTATAAAAACGAATACAAACGAAAAAAACAAACTTCTACGATAAGCAAAGAGGAATTTTTACTCTACACGAACGGGCTATGGAATTTTAGCGGCGAATCCAAAAAGCGCTTAAAACACCCAGCCCCATTCCCAAGGGAATTACCCAGGCGTTGCATCCAATTGTTTTCTTTTTTGGAAGACACGATTTTTGATCCTTTTAGCGGATCTGGCACGACTATTTTAGAGGCCAACGCCTTAGGGCGTTTTAGCGTGGGTTTAGAGATTGAAAAAGAATATTGCGAGCTGTCTAAAAAGCGTATTTTAGAGAGTTTGTCATTAGTGTGAGCGTTTTAAAAACCTTTGAGGGTTAAAATAGTGTAAAATAGTAAAGATTTTAAAACTCAAAAAGGATTGATAATGAATTTATTTGAAAAGATGACTGACCAGTTGCATGAGGCTTTAGACAGCGCGCTCGCTTTAGCCTTACACCATAAAAACGCTGAAGTAACGCCCATGCACATGCTTTTTGCCATGCTTAATAATTCCCAAGGCATTCTCATTCAGGCCTTACAAAAAATGCCTGTGGATATTGAAGCTTTAAAACTTAGCGTTCAAAGCGAGTTGAATAAGTTTGCTAAAGTTTCACAAATCAGCAAGCAAAATATCCAATTAAACCAAGCTCTAATAGAAAGTTTAGAAAACGCTCAAGGCTTGATGGCTAAAAGGGGCGATTCTTTCATCGCTACCGATGTGTATCTTTTGGCGAATATGAGCCTTTTTGAAAGCGTTCTAAAACCTTATTTAGACACTAAGGAATTGCAAAAAACTTTAGAATCTTTAAGAAAAGGCAAGACTATCCAGGATAAAAACGACGATTCCAATTTGGAAAGTTTAGAAAAATTTGGCATTGATTTGACGCAAAAAGCCCTAGAAAATAAGCTGGATCCGGTGATCGGAAGAGATGAAGAAATCATTCGCATGATGCAAATTTTGATAAGAAAAACAAAAAATAACCCTATTTTACTGGGTGAGCCTGGAGTGGGGAAAACGGCGGTTGTGGAAGGGTTAGCCCAACGCATTGTGAATAAGGAAGTGCCTAAAACGCTTTTAAACAAACGAGTTATCGCTTTAGATTTAAGTTTATTGGTGGCTGGGGCGAAATACAGAGGCGAGTTTGAAGAGCGCCTGAAAAAGGTGATTGAAGAAGTTAAAAAAAGCGCGAATGTGATTTTATTCATTGATGAAATCCACACGATTGTGGGGGCTGGGGCTAGTGAGGGGGGCATGGATGCGGCTAATATTTTAAAGCCTGCGCTCGCTAGGGGGGAATTGCACACGATTGGAGCGACCACTTTAAAAGAATACCGCAAGTATTTTGAAAAAGACATGGCGCTACAAAGGCGTTTCCAACCCATTTTACTCAATGAGCCTAGCATCAATGAAGCTTTACAGATTTTAAGGGGGTTGAAAGAAACTTTAGAAACGCACCATAATATCACCATCAATGACTCCGCGCTCATAGCGAGCACTAAACTCTCTAGCCGTTATATCACCGATAGGTTTTTACCCGATAAAGCGATTGATTTGATTGATGAGGGGGCGGCTCAATTAAAAATGCAAATGGAATCAGAGCCGGCCAAACTCTCTAGCGTTAAGCGCTCCATTCAAAGACTAGAAATGGAAAAACAAGCCCTTGAGATGGAAAAAAAAGAGAGCAATGCCAAACGCATGCAAGAAATCCTTAAAGAATTGAGCGATTTGAAAGAAGAAAAAATCCAATTAGAAGCGCAATTTGAAAACGAGAAAGAAGTGTTTAAAGAAATTTCACGCTTGAAAATGGAAATGGAAAGCTTGAAAAAAGAGGCTGAGAGGTTTAAACGCAATGGGGATTTCCAGCAAGCGGCTGAAATTGAATACTCTAAAATCCCTGAAAATAAAAAGAAAGAAGAAGAATTGCAGCACAAATGGGAAGCGATGCAACAAAATGGGGCGTTATTGCAAAACGCTTTAACCGAAAACAACATCGCTGAGATCGTGAGCCAATGGACGCATATCCCGGTCCAAAAAATGCTTCAGAGCGAAAAAAACAGGGTTTTAAACATTGAAAGCGAATTGCAAAAAAGAGTGGTGGGGCAAGAAAAAGCACTTAAAGCGATCGCTAAAGCGATTAAAAGGAATAAGGCCGGCCTAAGCGATAGCAACAAGCCCATAGGGAGTTTCCTCTTTTTAGGGCCAACAGGCGTGGGTAAAACCGAGAGCGCTAAAGCTTTGGCGCAATTCTTGTTTGATAGCGATAAAAATCTGATAAGAATTGACATGAGCGAATACCTAGAAAAGCATGCCATAAGCCGTCTTATTGGAGCCGCTCCTGGGTATGTGGGCTATGAAGAAGGCGGGCAATTGACCGAAGCGGTGCGCAGAAAACCCTATAGCGTGGTGCTGTTAGATGAAGTGGAAAAAGCCCATCCAGATGTGTTTAACCTCTTGTTGCAGGTTTTAGATGAAGGGCATTTAACCGATAGTAAGGGCGTGAGGGTGGATTTCAAAAACACGATTTTGATTTTAACCAGCAATGTGGCTAGTGGCGCGCTTTTAGAAGAAAGTTTGAGCGAAGCCGAGAAACAAAAAGCGATTAAAGAAAGCTTGAGGCAATTCTTCAAGCCGGAATTTTTAAACCGCTTAGATGAAATCATCTCCTTTAACGCCCTAGATAGTCATGCTGTCATTAACATCGTGGGGATTCTCTTTGAAAACATTCAAAAAAAAGCGCTTGAAAGGGGCATTAATATAACCCTAGACGAAAAGGCAAAAGAATTGATCGCTGAAGTGGGATTTGACAGATTTTATGGCGCTAGACCTTTGAAGCGCGCGCTCTATGAAATGGTAGAAGACAAGCTCGCTGAACTCATTTTAGAGGATAAAGTTAAAGAGAATGACAGCGTGGCGTTTGTGGTAGAAAATAACGAGATTGTGCCTAAGATTAAGTGAAGTTTGGTTATCCTAAAAAAGACAAGAAATGATTATTTTTGAAAAAGGATTGAATGATGTTTGATAACACGCTTGTTAATCTCTTTGACACAGCGCCTCTTTTAACTTCGCTTTTAGCCGGGATTTTAACTTTTTTAAGCCCTTGCGTGTTGCCTTTGATCCCGGCGTATATGTCTTATATTTCTCAAATTTCTTTAGAGGATATTAAAGATGGTAAGGCTAAAAGGGTTTCGGTTTTTTTAAAATCCTTGATGTTTGTGGTGGGGTTTTCGCTCGTGTTTTTGGGCGTGGGCATGTCTATGGCCAAGCTTATCCATAGCTTTTCGTTTGCTTGGGTGAATTATATCGCTGGGGGGATTGTGATCCTTTTTGGTTTGCATTTTTTAGGCGTGTTTCGTTTTTCATTTTTGTATAAAACTCAAAGCGTTGGTTTAGCGAGCAAATCTAATAGCATGCAGCGCTTTTACCCCTTTCTTTTGGGCATGAGTTTCGCTTTGGGCTGGACGCCATGCATCGGGCCGATATTCACTTCTATTGTGATCATGAGCGCGAGTAAGGACGCTTATGGCTTAATCCTTATGGTGGTGTTTGTAATGGGCTTGGCGATCCCTTTTTTATTGGTGGCTTTAATGCTAGAAAGAGCGCTTTTGTTTTTAAAATCCTTAAAGAAATACAACCGCACGATTGAAATTGTTTCAGGGTTGGTGCTTGTTTTAATGGGAATATTGATTGTGACAAATTCTTTAGAAAGCCTGACGGATTTCTTGCAAAAATAGGAGGGTTTGATGCTGTTAAAAAACGCTTCGTTTTATGATGATGAAATTTTAAAAAGAGCGGACATCCGCTTAAAAGATTCTTTCATTACAGAGATTGAAGAAAACTTAAGCCCTATTAATAATAATGAAGAAGTGATTGAGTGCGACAATTTATTCGTGCTGCCAAGCTTCATTGATTTGAGCGTTACTGGTTTGGAGGGTTATGAAAATTTAAAACAGAAGGCTTTTAAAGGGGGGGTAGGGTTACTCAATGTTTTTAATGGCGATCAAAGCGGCGTTAAAAATATTATGGCAATTAAAAACAACCAACTAGCCGACATCGCCACGCTTAAAAATAAAGGAGGGGAAATTTTAATCGCGCCATCTGACGCTTTTTTAGAACTCATCAGCCACTATGCCAAATCTTACAACTTGCCCCTTTTAATCTCTTTAGAAAATTCTTTTGAAACCCTAAATAGTGGGGCATTAGCCTATGAATTGGGTCAGAATTTTGTAGAAAATGCGTTTGAAAACACGCGCTTGGTGCGTTTTATGGAAGTTTCTAGAGCGTTACAAATCCCCATGCTTTTAGATAAAGTCAATAGCATCACCACGCTCAAACTCATCAAAGCCTTTAACAATTTAGGAGCGCGTTTACAAGCCCAAACGCCCTTAAGCCATTTGATCTTAGATGAGAGCGTGTATGAAGATTATGAGCCTAGATTTAAAATCGCCCCTCCTTTAAGGGATAAAAAAGATCAAAACGCCCTAAAAGACGCCCTAAAAAATAACGAAATTTCCATGCTCACAAGTCTTCATGTTTCTAAAAATTCTAACGCAGAGCTTTTTGAAGAAAGCGCTTTTGGGTGTGAGAGCATAGAGGACGCTTTTAGCGTGGCTTACACTTTTTTGGTTCAAAAAAAGGTTATTGATTTGCAACAGCTCATTAAGGTTATGGCGTCTAATCAAGCGAAGTTTTTAAAACTCAATGCAGGCGAGGTGAAAGAAAATCAATTAGCCAACCTCATGATCGTGGATTTAAACGCTAAAATAAGGGTGAGTAATCAAAATTCGCCCTTTTATGGTTTGGAATTATATGGCGAAGTTCAAAGAATGATCTTAAAAGGGCAAACCACATTTATTAAGGAGAGTGCATGCAAATTTTAGGAGCGTCTTTAGTTTTTTTGTGTAATGAAAAATGTGAAGTGTTAGAAGACTATGGCGTAGTTTTTGATGAAAAGATTGTTGAAGCGGGCGATTATCAAAGCTTAACGCTCAAATACCCCCACTTAAAAGCGCAGTTTTTTGAAAACTCCGTTCTGTTGCCCGCTTTTATCAACGCGCACACCCATTTTGAATTTTCCAACAACAAGGCGAGTTTTGATTACGGGAGTTTTTCTGGCTGGTTAGGGAGCGTGTTGAACAATGGGGGGGCGATTTTAGAAAATTGCCAAGGGGCTATCCAAAACGCTATCACTGCACAATTAAAAAGCGGGGTAGGGAGCGTGGGGGCGATTTCTAACCACTTGATAGAAGTGGGTTTATTGAAAGAAAGCCCTTTGAACGCTGTCGTGTTTTTGGAGTTTTTAGGGAGCAGTTATTCTTTAGAAAAATTGAAAGCGTTTGAGAAAAAATTTAAGGATTTAAAAGATTTAGAAGATGCAAAACTTAAAGCCGCTCTCGCTGTGCATGCCCCTTATTCGGTTCAAAAAGACATGGCTTTAAGCGTTATCCAATTGGCTAAAGATTCACAAAGCCTGCTTTCTACGCATTTTTTGGAATCGCTTGAAGAACTAGAATGGGTGGAAAATTCTAAAGGGTGGTTTGAAAATTTTTACCAGCATTTTTTGAAAGAGTCTAATTTCAAGTCGCTCTATAAAGGCGCGAACGATTACATTGACATGTTTGAAGACACGCACACTTTGTTTGTGCATAACCAGTTCGCTTCTTTAGAAGTATTAAAAAGGATCAAGTCTCAAGTCAAAAACGCTTTTTTAATCACATGCCCTTTTTCTAACCGCTTATTAAGCGGGAAAGCTTTGGATTTAGAAAGGGTTAGAGAGGCAAATTTGAGCGTGAGCGTGGCTACTGATGGCTTGAGTTCCAATATTTCGCTGAGCCTTTTAGATGAATTGAGGTCGTTTTTGCTCACCCACAACATGCCGTTATTGGAATTAGCCAAAATGGCCCTTTTAGGTGCAACGCTTCATGGGGCTAAAGCTTTAGCTTTGAATAATGGCGAGATACAAGCTGATAAAAGGGCGGATTTGAGCGTGTTTGGTTTTAATGAAAAATTTAATAAAGAGCAAGCAGTTTTGCAATTTTTATTGCATGCTAAAGAGGTGGAATGCTTGTTTTTAGGGGGGGAAAGGGTGATTTAAAAAAGTAATTGATGGTTTTGTTAAACAAGCGCTCTTTGGGGGTTAGGGGGTTTCTTATAAAGGGGTTGTAGGGGGAATTATTTCAAAATGTCCCTATCCCTTAAGGGAATGGGTTTAAAAACAAAATTCTAAAAAAATAAAGAATGTTAAAATTAAATAAGGCTTTAGTTATTAATCTTTGATTAAAATAGAGTCTAATTTATTCTAAAGACAGAATGCGTTAAAATGAGAGGATTAAATCAATCAAGGAGAGTTTATGAAATTAGTTTTAGCCAAAAACACAAGAAAATCAGACACTAAAAGCGTGGAATTAGAAGATTTGTATAAAAAATTCAATGAAGACAAGCGTTCTATTTTTTATTTTGCCCCCACAAACGCCCACAAAGACATGCTCAAAGCGGTGGATTTTTTCAAAGAAAAAGGTCATACGGCTTATTTAGATGAGGTGAGGGTCAGCACTGATGAAAAAGATTTCCTCTATGAATTGCATATCATTTAAAGGCTTGTGTTGAAAGTTTATATTGAAACCATGGGTTGTGCGATGAATTCTAGGGATAGCGAGCATTTGTTAAGCGAGCTTTCCAAACTAGACTATAAAGAGACTAATGACCCTAAAATAGCGGATTTGATTTTGATCAACACTTGCAGCGTGCGTGAAAAGCCTGAACGAAAATTATTCTCAGAAATTGGTCAATTCGCTAAAATCAAAAAGCCTAACGCTAAAATTGGGGTTTGCGGGTGCACTGCAAGCCACATGGGAGCGGATATTTTGAAAAAAGCCCCAAGCGTGAGCTTTGTGTTAGGGGCTAGGAATGTGTCTAAAATCTCTCAAGTGATCCATAAAGAAAAAGCCGTTGAAGTAGCGATTGATTATGATGAAAGCGCGTATGCGTTTGAGTTTTTTGAAAAAAAGCCTGAAGTCAGATCGTTATTAAACATCTCCATAGGTTGCGATAAAAAATGCGCTTATTGCATTGTCCCGCACACTAGGGGAAAAGAAATTTCTATCCCTATGGATTTGATCTTAAAAGAAGCCGAGAAATTGGCTCATAACGGCACTAAAGAGCTCATGCTTTTAGGGCAGAATGTGAATAATTATGGCGTTCGTTTCAGCAGCGGGCATGCGAAAGTGAATTTTAGCGATTTGTTGGATAAATTGAGCGAAATTCCAGGCATTGAAAGGATACGATTCACTTCACCCCACCCTTTGCACATGAATGATGAATTTTTAGAAAGGTTTGCAAAAAACCCTAAAGTGTGCAAGAGTATCCACATGCCTTTGCAGAGCGGATCTAGCGCGGTGTTAAAGATGATGCGAAGGGGTTATAGTAAAGAGTGGTTTTTAAATCGGGTGGAAAAATTAAAGGCTTTAGTGCCTGAAGTGGGCATTAGCACGGATATTATCGTGGGCTTTCCTAATGAGAGCGATAAGGATTTTGAAGACACGATGGAGGTGCTAGAAACAGTGCGCTTTGACACGCTTTATAGTTTCATTTACTCCCCACGCCCTTTCACAGAAGCGGGAGCTTGGAAAGAAAGAGTGCCGCTAGAAGTTTCATCTTCAAGGTTAGAAAGGTTGCAAAACAGGCACAAAGAAATTTTAGAAGAAAAAGCCAGGCTTGAAGTGGGTAAAACGCATGTGGTGTTGGTGGAAAACAGGTGCGAAGTTGATGGGCAGATCGTGGGGTTTGAAGGGCGCAGCGATACGGGGAAATTCATTGAAGTAACTTGTAAAGAAAAAAGAAAGTTAGGCGAGCTTGTGGAAGTAGAAATCATCTCTCATGCTAAAGGGCGCTTGATGGCGAGCGCTAAAAACAACCAATAAGAGCAACCATTAAAAGTAGGGTTAAGGGCAAGAGTTGAGCTTAAAAATTTTCAGAAAAAATATCGTTTTAAGGATTGTCCCACGATTGGCGTTTGGGGTCCTTTGGTTGTTGCATAAAACTTGCAAAAACCGCTATTTTTTAGCTCAAAATTTAAAAGAAAAACCCTTCATTGTAAGCTGTTGGCATGGCGAGCTTGGCATGATTGGGTTTGCGTATTTAAGGCTTAAAAAACCTTGTATTTATGTGATTGCAAGCCAGCATTTTGACGGCTCTATTGCGGCGGGTTTGTTTGAAAGCTTTGGGTTTAAAAACATTAGAGGTTCTAGCAAAAAAGGGGGGGTTAAGGTTTTGATAGAAGGGCTTAAACGCTTAAAAGAGGGTTGTGATGTTGCTATCACGCCTGATGGTCCCAAAGGCCCACGACACAGCATAGCGGATGGGGTGATCGCTTTGGCTCAAAAATCAGGCGTAGGGATTAGCGCTTGTCGGGTGGTTTGCAAAAACGCATGGCAGTTGAACACTTGGGATCAATTTGAAATCCCTAAGCCTTTTAGCGAAGTGCATTACTACATGCTAGAATCTGTAATCATCCCTAAAGAATGGGATCTTTCAAAGGCTAAAGAATTTTTAAAAACGCGCATGGATTCTTGTAATACGGAATTACAAGAGTCTCACACAAAGGATTTGGGTGTTTAAAGGGTTAAAAAAAACGCTCAAAGAGAAGTTTTGCTCTCAAGTGTATATCTCTTTTAATGTGGATCACAACCTTTTATCCACTCAAATTTTAAGGATTAAAAACCACCGCATTAAAGAGAAATTTTTTAAAACTTTTGAGACGAAAGTGGAAACAAAAAACGGCGAAGTCCCCATTCAAGCTTTAAAAATCGCCAGAAGTTATAGCCAAAAATACCCCTATACTTATTTTAGCGCGATGGTTAAAGCCAAAGAGATTTTATGCGAAAAACAGGCGTTTGAACAAATCAAGCGAGAAAATCAAGATTATCAAACTTGTGAAGTCAATCAAAAATATTGCGTTTATGTGGAATCTAAGGATTTTTTAAAGGATTTTAAGCGTTTTAAGGTCCAGGATGTGGATTTTTTGTTTTCGCCTTTTAGCCTTATTTATGAATTTGTGCACAACCAGTTAGAAGAAAAGCCGTTGTTGTATTTGCTTTTGGAGCGTTCAAGGTTTTATTTTTTGATTGCGGATAAAAAAGAGATTTTTTTAGCCCAATCTATGTTTTTAGAAGAACAACCCGAAGAGTTTATAGAGAGCAAAGAAGAAGATTCTATGGAAATGAGTAATGAAGCTGTGAATTTGTTTTTGAGTGAAATCCAAGAAGATATTGACAGCCTTGAAGAAGCGATAGGCCTAGATAGCAGTAAGGATAATAGCGAAAAAATGACAGAGGACGCTTATAGTTTGATTGAAGGCATGACGAATATCCCCTTGATTGCAGATGTTTTGCAAGAGGGTTTGCACAGCGTTTATCATTCTAGGGATATAGATTTTGTGGAAAAAGTGGTTGTTTTGGATAGCTGTCAGATCCATCAAAAAGCGTTAATGCATTTGCAAGAAACTTTGATGATAGAAGTGAGTAGGTTGGATTTTTCTTTAGTGGAACAATTGAATGTTTTAGCGCGCATGGAGAATGAAAAATATGCGTTTTAGTTACATTAAACCAAGAGCGAAATACCTTATCAGCAAGCTTTCTAAAATTTGGGTTTTTTACATTTTTTTATCTTTTGTGGTAATAGGGGGGTTAGTGTGGTTTATGCATAACGCCATTAAAAGCACTCAAGATAATGCGTCTGATTTAACGATCCAAGAAAAGCTTTACCGCCATGAAATCAGCCGCTTGCAGGTAAAGACTGATGAAACCTTAAAACTCATTAAAGAAGCCAAAAAGCGTTTGAATTACAATGATGATATACGAGATGTTTTGCAAGGGCTTTTGAATATTGTTCCCGATCTCATCACCATTAATAGCATTGAAATAGACCAACAAAGCGTGGTGGTGAGCGGTAAAACCCCTTCTAAAGAAGCCTTTTATTTTTTATTCCAAAACAAGTTAAGCCCCATGTTTGATTATTCTAGGGCGGAATTTTTCCCTTTAAGCGATGGGTGGTTTAATTTTGTCTCCACCAATTTTTCTAATTCCTTGTTGATAAAAAACCCGGAGTCCATTAAATGAAACCATTGCATTTTTCACACTTAGACAGAGAGCAATCAGGCGATGTGGGTTTTATCATTAAAAACCTTGTTTTTTTGGGGATTTTTTCCTTATTTGGTTGGCTCAATACCGAGTATTTTCTATGGCCTAGCATGCTGGAATTAAAAAAAATCCTTTTAGAAGAAAATCGTAAAAAAAGCGTTTTAGAATACGCGCAAAGGCATTTTGAAACCGCTCTAGCAAACTATCGCAGTCAAAAAGAAACGGGTGAATCCTTATTAAAGATTTTTAATGATGAAGAGTCCAGGCGGATTTTAGAAAAGATTTTAAAAAAATGTTTTGATGTTTATAAAATCAAACCCTTACTCTCTCAAAATCCCTCTCAAAAAACCCAATTTTTCATCATGGCTAGAGCGAGCGAATTAGAAAAAACCTATCTTTTTTTCACTTTGCTCAACAAATATTTACCCAGCGCTCAAAGCCAATTACCCTTAAAGATTTCTAAAGATAATGAAGGGCTGTTGGTGCAATTTAGCGTGAGTATTGATTTCCAGTAAAATGATAGGGAGTTTGATGCAAGGTTTTGATTTTAGTTTTAATCCTAAGGCATGCGAGGGTTGTGGGGCGAAGTGTTGCGTGGGGGAAAGCGGGTATATTTTTTTGAGTATCCAAGAAATGCAAACAATTAGCGCTTTTTTAAAATTAGAATTAGAAGAATTCAGTCAAAAATACGTTAAAAAGGTGGGGTATAAGTTCTCTTTATTAGAAAAAGACGCTAAAGATTTGGGTTTGGCGTGCGTGTTTTTGGATTTAGAGACGAAAAAATGCCAGATTTATAGCGTGCGCCCCAAACAATGCCAAACTTTCCCGTTTTGGGAGAGCGTGAAAACTTTTTCTAAAGAGCGAAAGGAAGCTTTTTGCAAAAGCTGTCCGGGCATCACACAAAAAACCAAAGAGACTAAAGTGCGCTAAAATTCACCTTAGTTATACAAAAAAGGAAATAAAATAATGGATATTCCAATAAAGAAAAGATTTTTAACAAGTTTATTGTTTTTTAGCCTGTTTTCTTATCTCAAGGCTGAAACCCTTTCAGAAGATCATCAAATTTTATTGAGTTCAGACGCTTTCCATAGGGGGGATTTTGCGACCGCTCAAAAAGGCTATATGAATCTCTATAAACAAACCAATAAAGTGGTGTATGCTAAAGAAGCGGCCATTTCAGCGGCGAGTTTGGGGGATATTAAAACCGCAATGCATTTAGCCATGCTCTATCAAAAAATCACCAATAATCGTAATGATATTTCTATCAATAAGATTTTAGTGGATGGCTATGTGCAAATGGGGCAAATTGATAAGGCTATTGAATTATTGCATAAAATCCGTAAAGAAGAAAAGACTATAGCCACAGACAATGTGTTAGGGACTTTGTATTTGACTCAAAAGCGTTTGGATAAGGCTTTCCCGCTATTGAATAAGTTTTATAATGCCGTACATGATGAAGACAGCCTTGAAAAACTCATTACGATTTATTTTTTACAAAATCGTAAAAAAGAGGGCTTGGATTTGTTGCAATCCCACATAGACAGGTATGGTTGCTCAGAGCAATTGTGTCAAAAAGCGCTCAACACTTTCACGCAATTTAACGAGCTTGATTTGGCTAAAACCACCTTCGCTCGCTTGTATGAAAAAAACCCTATCGTTCAAAACGCCCAGTTTTACATAGGGGTATTAATCTTGTTGAAAGAGTTTGATAAGGCCCAACAGATCGCAGAATTGTTTCCTTTTGACAGGCGTTTATTGTTAGATTTATACACCGCGCAAAAGAAATTCGCTCAAGCTTCCAAACAGGCTTCTTTAATCTATGAAGAAAAAAAAGATCCTAAATTCTTAGGCTTAGAGGCGATTTATCATTATGAGAGTTTGAGCGCGAATAATAAAAGGCTCACCAAAGAAGAGATGCTGCCCATCATTCAAAAATTAGAGCAAGCCACCAAAGAGCGCCAAGCATGGCTTGCTAAAACCAAAGACAAAGAAGACGCCCAAGACGCTTTCTTTTATAATTTTTTAGGGTATTCTTTAATAGATTATGACATGGATGTTAAAAGGGGCATGGATTTTGTGAGAAAGGCCTTAGCCTTAGATTCTGGCTCAGTGCTTTATTTGGACTCTTTAGCATGGGGTTATTATAAATTAGGGAATTGCTTGGAAGCTAAAAAAATCTTTTCTGGCATCGCTAAAGATGTTATCCAAGCCGAACCTGAATTAAAAGAGCACAATAAGATCATTCAAGAATGCAAGAAATAAGGATTTTAGAAAATTTGCAAAAAAGCCTGGCCTTAAAAGAGGGCATGCTCTCTTATGAAATGTTGGGTAAAAGTTTGTCGTATAACCCTTACTTGCCAAGAGTCATTCCTCAAACTAAAGACTATGTTTTTGTAACCCCTAGCGAGGTTTTAGAAAGGCTTTTGCAAGAAAACGCTCGCACCGATTGCGTCATTGTCAATTTCAAAGGCTTGTATGAATTGGGCACGCCAAGCGTGTTTGATCTAGAAGTTTTAGGGTTGTTGCGCCGCCATGCAAGCTCTGTGATAGTCCAAGAGGATTTTTTCATCAGCCACTACCAGCTTTTAGAATCGCTTGTTCAAGGATCTGATGGGGTCATTTTAGACGAAGAGCTTTTAGAAGAGGATTTAAAGGGCATGATAGATTTCGCTTGCCGTTTGGGCTTGAGCGTGTTTGTGGAAACTGACAAGCAAGACTATACTTTTTTGAAAGATTTAGGGGTTTTGGGGGTGTTGGAAAAAATCCCTCATTCTTATAATGAGAAAAAAATAGTTTTTTTAGATTGAATTTTAAGCTAATTTTGAGTAAAAATCGTATTCAAACTTTTTAAAAGGAGTTGTCATGTCATTATTGGTGAATGATGAATGCATTGCATGCGATGCTTGCAGAGAAGAATGCCCTAGTGAGGCGATTGAAGAGGGCGATCCTATTTATAATATTGATCCGGATCGATGCACGGAATGTTATGGGTATTCTGATGAGCCAAGTTGCGTGAGCGTATGCCCTGTAGATGCGATTTTGCCGGATCCTAACAATGCAGAAAGCACAGAGGAATTGAAATACAAATACGAAAGCTTGCAAGAGCGAGATTAAAGGCTATTCATAATGGCTAAAATCACAACCGTGATTGATATAGGCTCTAATTCAGTGCGTTTGGCTGTCTTTAAAAAGACGAGCCAGTTTGGGTTTTACTTGCTTTTTGAGACTAAATCTAGGGTTAGAATTTCTGAGGGCTGTTATGCGTTTAAAGGGGTTTTGCAAGAAATCCCCATGCAAAGAGCCATCAAAGCCTTGAATGAGTTTAAAGAAATCGCTCTCAAATACAAAAGCAAAAAAATCTTATGCGTGGCGACTTCAGCGGTGCGCGATGCCCCTAACAGATTGGAGTTTGTAGCAAGGGTGAAAAAGGCTTGCGGTTTGCAAATCAAAATCATTGACGGGCAAAAAGAAGCGCTCTATGGCGGGATTGCGTGCGCGAATTTGTTGCATAAAAATTCAGGGATCACAATAGATATTGGAGGGGGTAGCACCGAGTGCGCGTTGATTGAAAAAGGCAAGATTAAGGATCTCATTTCGCTTGATGTTGGCACGATTCGCATCAAAGAAATGTTTTTAGACAAGGCTCTAGATGCCAAATTGGCTAAAGCCTTTATCCAAAAAGAGGTTTCTAAATTACCCTTTAAGCATAAAAACGCCTTTGGGGTGGGGGGGACGATCAGAGCGTTGAGTAAGGTGTTGATGAAGCGTTTTGAATACCCTATTGATTCTTTGCATGGTTATGAAATAGATGTGCATAAAAATTTAGCGTTCATTGAAAAAATCGTCATGCTTGAAGAAGACAAATTACGGCTTTTAGGGGTGAATGAAGAGCGTTTGGATAGCATCAGGAGTGGGGCGTTGATTTTATTAGTTGTGTTGGAGCATTTAAAAACTTCCTTGATGATCACCAGTGGTGTAGGGGTGAGAGAAGGCGTGTTTTTAAGCGATTTATTACGAAACCATTACCATAAATTCCCCCCCAATATCAACCCTTCTTTAATCTCTTTAAAAGATCGCTTTTTGCCCCATGAAAAGCACAGCCAAAAGGTCAAAAAAGAATGCGTGAAATTGTTTGAAGCCCTATCGCCTTTGCATAAAATAGATGAAAAATACCTTTTCCATTTAAAGATTGCCGGGGAATTAGCGAGCATGGGTAAGATTTTAAGCGTTTATTTAGCCCACAAGCATAGCGCGTATTTTATTTTAAACGCTTTGAGTTATGGCTTTAGCCACCAAGACAGGGCGATCATTTGCTTATTAGCGCAATTCAGCCATAAGAAAATCCCTAAAGACAACGCTATCGCTCACATGAGCGCGATGATGCCAAGCCTTTTGACCCTACAATGGCTGAGTTTCATCCTTTCTTTAGCTGAAAATTTGTGCGTTACAGACAGCCACCATTTAAAATACACGCTAGAAAAAAACAAGCTTATTATCCATTCTAGTGATGTGCTTTACTTGGCTAGAGAAATGCTGCCTAAACTCATCAAGCCCATTTCTTTGATGATAGAGTTTGCTTGAAAATAGCGATTGTCAGGCTTTCAGCGCTTGGGGATATTATCGTTAGCGCGGTGTTTTTAGCGATGATTAAAGAGCGTTTTATTCACGCTCAAATAGAATGGTTTGTAGATGAAAGATTCAGTGCGATTTTAGAGCATTCCCCTTATATTGATAAATTACACCCTATCGCTTTAAAAAGCGCACTCAAAAGCTTTAACCCTTTGAAGATTTTCAAACTTTTTAAATCTTTAAGGGCTTATGAATACGATATAATCATTGACATGCAAGGCCTAATCAAATCTGCTCTCATCACGCAATGTTTAAAAGCCCCCAAAAAAGTCGGCTTTGATTATGCTTCGGCTAGAGAGGGTTTGAGCGCGTTGTTTTATTCGCAAAAAGTTTCTATCGCTTATGATGAGCCTATTTTAAAGCGCAATTTCACGCTCCTTTCTCAAGCCCTAAATTTGCCCAAAAAAGAAATTTTAAAAGAAATTTCAGAGGGCTTAAGCTCTAGATTTAAAGTGTTTTCCTACCAAGATTCTCCAAAAATCAATGCGTTGAATTTGAGTCAAAATAAACCAAAAATCCTTTTTGTCTTAGAAACTTCTAAAGCCAATAAAACTTACCCCACAGAGCGCTTTAAAGAGCTAGCGTTAGCGTTAGAAAATTTTCAAATTTGCTTGTTATGGCATGCTGATGAAAAGAAAGCCATTACGCTTTATCACGCTTTAAAACACCAGTGCGATGTGTTATTGCTCCCTAAACTCACTTTAAACGAGGTTAAGGCGTTGCTCTTTAAAATGGATTTGATTATTGGGGGCGATACGGGTATTACGCATTTAGCATGGGCGTTGCAAAAAGCTAGCATCACCCTTTATGGCAACACGCCCATGGAGCGTTTTAAATTAGAAAGCCCGATCAATGTTTCGCTCACCGGTAATTCAAACGCCAGCTACCATAAAAAGGATTTTTCTATCCAAAATATAGAGCCTAAAAAAATTAAAGAATGCGTTTTAAACATTTTAAAGGAAAAAGAATGACTTATAAAGAACGACTCATACACGAAAAAATATTGAACAAAGACGATAGGGGTTTGAAAACGGAATTACGCATTTTGAGTATTTTTATCGTGGAATCTTTAGTGAATATTCTAGGGTTTATTTTGGCTAAAATGCCTCATTCGTGGTTTTTAAGGTGCATTAAAGCGGTGGCGTGGCTGATGAGAACCTTTGATAAGCGCCGTTATTTTGACGCTAAAGCCAATTTGGATTTTGTGTTTGGGGATTCTAAAAGCGAAGAAGAGAAAAAAAGGATCATTAAAAAGGGTTATGAAAATTTTGCTTTCATTATTTTAGAAACCATTAGAGTGATTTTTATCCCTAAAGATGAATACGACGCTCGTTTCACGCTCATCAATGAAGAAAAGGTGTGGAAGTCTTTAAACAAGGAGGGTCAAGCGATCACTTTATGCATGCATTTTGGCTATTGGGAAGCGGTAGGCACGACTTTAGCGCAATATTATGAGGATTATGGGAGGGGGTGCTTAGGGCGTTTGACTAAATTCGCCCCCATCAATCACATGATCATGAGCAGGCGAGAGGCGTTTGGGGTGCGTTTTGTCAATAAAGTGGGAGCGATGAAAGAACTCATTAAAATGTATAATCAAGGCAATGGCCTTGTGGGGATTTTAGTGGATCAAAATGTTGCGCCTAAAGATGGGGTGGTGGTGAAATTTTTCAATAAAGACGCTACGCACACCACGATCGCTTCTATTTTATCGCGCCGTTACAATATAGACATTCAGCCGGTATTCATTGATTTTAATGACGATTATTCGCATTACACAGCGACCTATTATGAAAGTATCCGCTCTCAAATCACCGATAACGCTGAAAGCGATATTTTAGAATGCACGCAAGCCCAAGCGAGTTTGTGCGAAGAAGTGATTAGAAAGCATCCGGAAAGTTATTTTTGGTTTCACAGGCGCTTTAAAAGCACCCACCCTGAAATTTATCAAAGATAGGGTTTTGTTTTAATTAAAAACTAAAGCCTTATTTTAAGAAAAACTAAGACCGCTTTTTTTAAAAAGTTATCGCTTGCTTTTTGCAAGTTCTTTGTCATTGATGGTAAAAAACGCTTTTTAGTATTTTTACATTTTATCATTCAATGAGAGCGAGAGTGATATTTCTCCAAAAATTCTTTTTTAAAACTCAAAAACCGCTTTTCTAAAATGGCGTTTCTGGCGTTTTTAACCAACTCTAAATAAAAATGCAAATTGTGCAAGCTGGCCAAACGAGCGTAAGTGAGTTCTTTAGCCCTAAACAAATGGTGCAAATAGGCTTTAGAGTAGCGTTTGCAAGCATAACATGCACAATTTTCTTCAATAGGGGTATCATCCCATTTATGGGGCGCGTTTTTGATAGAAATTTTGCCAGAATGCGTGAAAAGGGTGGCGTTTCTGGCGTTTCTGGTGGGCATCACGCAATCAAACATATCCACCCCTAAACCGATAGCGTCTAAAATGTTTTCAGGCGTGCCTACGCCCATTAAGTAGCGAGGCTTGTCTTTAGGGAGCAAGGGGGCGGTGTGCGCGATGGTTTCTAGCATTTCATTCACGCTTTCCCCCACCGCTAAACCGCCTATAGCATAGCCATCAAAACCCTCATGCGTTAAACCCACGCTAAGGCTGCGCATTTTCAAATGCGTCCCGCCCTGGATAATGGCAAAAAGGTTGTTGTTGGGGCGGTTATTTTCTTTGTGGTATTCCAGGCTAAGATTCGCCCATTTAGCGCTTCTTTTAATGGATTCTTCAAGGCGTTTTAAGGGAGCGGGCAAGCCCACTAAATCGTCTAAAACCATCATAATATCGCTATTCAAAGAATATTGAATATCCAAAACTTTAGCGGGCGTGAAGAAATGCTTGCTCCCATCAATATGGGATTTAAAAACAATCCCGTCTTCTTGCAATTTGACATTATCGCTCAAGCTAAAGGCTTGAAACCCTCCGCTATCGGTTAAAAAACTCCCATGAAATTGAGCGAAACGATGCAAGCCCCCTAATTGTTCAACCACTTTCTCACCCGGCCTTAAATACATGTGATAGGTGTTGGCTAAAATGAGTTTAGCGCCTAAAATTTCTTGCGCGTCTGTAGCGTCTAAAGATTTGATACAGCCTTGCGTGCCTACTGGCATAAAAACAGGCGTTGCCACTTGAGAATGGGCTAAATTCAAAACGCCAGCTCGCGCGTGTTTGTCAGTCGCTTGGAGTTGAAAATCCATCGTTTAAGCCTTAATCTTGGATATAATGGCGTAATCATTTTTTAGGAAGTTTGGAATTGAAAAAAATCGCCCTTATTTTAGATGGCATTGTAGCAAAAAATTTTTTAGACTTGGTGCTAAGGCATTATTCTAATCATAATTTTTATATAGTGGTTGTCAAAGATGAGAGCCTTATCCCTAAAAATTATCCGAGCACTTTCGCTTTTTATTGTTTTGATGCGACTTCTAGTTTCAGGCTTTTGCAAGTGTTAAACGATGAGGTGAGCGACGCGTTTTTAATCATACAAGATTTTAAAGAACAGCGCATCATTCATAAAATCATTCAAACCCATTTCAAACGCATGCGCGTGGTTTTGAGCGTGAAAAAAGATAGCGAAAAAACCTTAGAAAACAATGGAGAAAATAAAGATGAAAAGCTCATTTTGATTGATGAATTTGAAGTTTTAGCCAATAAATTCATTTCTCGTTTGCCTAATATCCCTAGCACCCCTAGAGAGTTTGGGTTAGGCAAGGGCGAGATCATGGAGATTGATGTGCCTTTTGGGAGTATTTTTGCTTACAGGCATATTGGCTCTATCAGGCAAAAAGAATACAGGATTGTAGGGCTTTATCGCAACGATGTTTTGTTGCTCGCTACTAAATCTTTAGTTATCCAGCCGCGAGACATTCTTTTAGTGGCGGGCAATCCGGAAATTTTAAACGCGGTGTATCATCAAGTCAAAAGCAATGTGGGGCAGTTTCCAGCCCCCTTTGGTAAGAGCATTTATTTATACATTGATATGCGCTTACAAAGCCGAAAAGCGATGATGCGCGATGTGTATCAAGCCTTGTTCTTGCACAAACATTTAAAGAGCTACAAGCTCTACATTCAGGTTTTACACCCCACTAGCCCTAAGTTTTACCATAAATTTTTATCGCTAGAAACCGAAAGCATTGAAGTGAATTTTGATTTTTACGGGAAAAGTTTTATCCAAAAACTTCATGAAGACCACCAAAAAAAAATGGGCCTGATCGTGGTAGGCAAAGAGCTTTTTTTATCTAAAAAACACCGAAAAGCCTTGTATAAAACAGCCACCCCGGTTTATAAAACCAACACTTCCGGCCTGTCTAAAACCTCTCAAAGCGTGGTGGTATTGAATGAAAGCTTGGATATTAATGAGGACATGTCTTCAGTGATCTTTGATGTGTCTATGCAAATGGATTTGGGCTTGTTGCTCTATGATTTTGACCCTAACAAGCGCTATAAAAACGAGATTGTCAATCATTATGAAAATTTAGCCAACGCGTTCAACCGCAAGATTGAGATTTTCCAAACCGATATTAGAAATCCTATCATGTATCTCAATTCTTTAAGAAATCCCATTTTGCATTTCATGCCTTTTGAAGAGTGCATCACGCACACGCGCTTTTGGTGGTTTTTATCCACTAAAGTGGAAAAATTAGCGTTTTTAAACGATGATAACCCTCAAATTTTTATCCCCATAGCGGAGTGAAAGAATGCAAGAAATTTTAATCCCTTTAAAAGAAAAAAGCTATAAAGTGTTTTTGGGGGAACTGCCTGAAATTGAATTGAAACAAAAAGCCCTCATCATTAGCGATAGCATCGTGGCTGGGTTGCATTTATCGTATTTATTAAAGCGCTTGAAAGCCTTAGAAGTGAGAGTGTGCGTGATAGAGTCCGGAGAAAAATACAAGAATTTTAATTCACTAGAGCGCATTTTAAACAACGCCTTTGAAATGCAATTAAACCGCCATTCTTTAATGATAGCCCTTGGTGGGGGAGTGATAAGCGATATGGTGGGGTTTGCGAGCAGTATTTATTTTAGGGGGATTGATTTTATTAATATCCCTACGACTTTACTCGCTCAAGTGGATGCGAGCGTGGGGGGGAAAACAGGGATCAATACGCCTTATGGCAAGAACTTGATCGGCTCGTTCCACCAGCCTAGAGCGGTTTATATTGATTTGTCTTTTTTAAAAACCCTTGAAAAAAGGGAATTTCAAGCAGGGGTTGCTGAAATCATTAAAATGGCGGTGTGTTTTGATAAAAACTTGGTAGGAATACTGGAAACAAAGGATTTAAAAGATTGTTTAGAAGAAGTAATCTTTCAAAGCGTCAGTATCAAAGCTCAAGTTATTATGCAAGATGAAAAAGAGCAAAATATCAGGGCCGGGTTGAATTACGGGCACACCTTTGGGCATGCGATAGAACAAGAAACTGATTATAAGCAATTTTTGCATGGCGAAGCGATCGCTATTGGCATATGCATGGCTAATGATTTAGCCCTTTCTTTAGGCATGCTCACTTTAAAAGAATACGAACGCATAGAAAATTTGTTGAAAAAATTTGATTTGATATTCCATTACAAAATCACGGATATTCAAAAATTTTACGAACGCTTGTTTTTAGACAAAAAAAGCGAGGATAAGACAATCAAATTCATTCTGCCTAAAGGCATTGGAGCGTTTGAAATTGCCTCTCATATCCCTAAAGAAACGATCATAAAGGTGTTAGAAAAATGGCATTAAGGGTATTATTATTCTTTTGTTTTTTGTTTTTGCAAGCAGAAGATAAAAGCCAAGAATTATTATCCATACAAAAACAAATGGCTTTGGTGGATAAAAAACTCGCCAAAGACGATAACGTGTGGTTGAAAAAATTTGAAAACTATAAGATCTACAATCAAATTTATACCGAAAAAGAGAGCGTGAGACAGGAATTAAGGCGTTTAAAAAACAAAAAAAGCAAGGATTTATTAAAGATTAGCACCTTAGAGCATACCTTAAAGGCTTTAGAGTCCCAGCAAAAAATGTTTGAAAGCTATGGGGTCAATCCTTTTAAGGACTTGATAGAGCGCCCTAATATCCCCAATATCCCTAATATCGCTAACCCTATTGCGATCATTGATGGCATTTCTTTCATTAAAAGCATGCGTTTAAAGCATGAAAATCTTAAAAATAACCAGACCGCTTTAGAAGAAGTTTTAAGGCTTTTAGATCAAAAACACCAGCTTTTAAATCAGTGGCATGCTTTGGATAAAAACGCGAAACTAAGCGATGAGATTTATCAAACTCAAGCCAAACGCTTAGAATTGCAAGGGGCTCAAAACATTCTAAAAACCACGATCGGGATTTTTCAAAAAGACAGCGATGAAGCTATAAGCATTGTCAAATCTCAAGTTAAAAACCAGCTTTTTAAACTGGTTTATGTGTTTTTAGCGGCCCTTTTGAGCGTGGTGTTTGCGTGGATTTTAAAAATCATTTCCAGCAAATACATTGAAAATAATGAGCGTGTCTATACCGTGAATAAAGCCATTAACTTCGTGAATGTGAGCGTGATCGTTTTAATCTTTCTTTTTTCTTATTTGGAAAACGTTACTTACTTGGTAACGGTTTTAGGCTTTGCGAGCGCGGGCTTAGCGATTGCGATGAAGGATTTGTTCATGAGCTTGCTCGGGTGGTTTATCATTTTGATTGGGGGGAGCGTGCATGTGGGCGATAGGGTGCGTATCGCTAAGGGGACGGATATTTTTATTGGCGATGTGTTGGATATTTCTATGTTGCACATTACGATTTTAGAAGACGTAACCTTTACCACTTACACGAATAACAGGAGAGCGGGCCGAATTATCTTTGTGCCTAATAATTATATTTTCACCACCATGTTCGCTAATTACAGCCATTTTGGGATGAAAACGGTTTGGGATGGCGTGGATTTTTGCGTTACATTTGATTCTGATTTTAAAAAAGCGTCTAAAATTGCGCTCAACATCGCTACGGAATTGTCTAAAGAATACACGGATATTACCTATAAACAGCTCAATAAAATGCGCGACCGGTATTCTTTAAGGAGCTTGAGCGTGAAACCACGATGTTTTTTGATGCCTGAAAGTAACGGGATAAAAATCTCGGTGTGGTATCAAACCAATTCGTATGCGACCATGTCTTTAAGGAGCAAGATTGTTGCTGAAATTGTTGAAGCCTTTTTGAAAGAAGAAAATATCCATATCGCTTATACGACCAGCAAGCTGCTTAAAGTGGATGCTGATGCTCTAGGCGATGGTTTTGGGAATAAAAGGGAACAAAAATGAAAAAAGTCTATTTTAAAACTTTTGGGTGTAGGACGAATCTTTTTGACACGCAAGTGATGGGTGAGAATTTAAAGGATTTTAGCGCGACCTTAGAAGAACAAGAAGCCGATATTATTGTAATCAATTCTTGCACCGTGACTAATGGGGCCGATAGCGCGGTAAGGAGTTACGCTAAAAAAATGGTGCGATTAAATAAAGAAGTGCTATTTACTGGCTGCGGGGTGAAGACTCAAGGCAAAGAGCTTTTTGAAAAAGGGTTTTTAAAGGGCGTTTTTGGGCATGACAATAAAGAAAAGATTAACGCGCTTCTACAAGAAAAAAAGCGTTTTTTTATAGATGATAATTTAGAAAACAAGCATTTAGACACCACGATGGTGAGCGAGTTTGTGGGAAAAACCAGGGCGTTTATCAAGATCCAAGAAGGCTGTGATTTTGATTGCAATTATTGCATTATCCCAAGCGTGAGAGGGAGGGCTAGGAGTTTTGAAGAGAGGAAGATTTTAGAGCAAGTGGGCCTTTTATGCTCTAAAGGGGTTCAAGAAGTGGTTTTAACCGGCACCAATGTGGGGAGCTATGGGAAGGATAGAGGAAGCAATATCGCAAGGTTGATTAAAAAATTAAGCCAGATTACTGGATTAAAACGCATAAGGATTGGGAGCTTAGAGCCTAATCAAATCAACGATGAATTTTTAGAGCTTTTAGAAGAGGATTTTTTAGAAAAACATTTGCATATCGCTTTACAGCACAGCCATGATTTCATGCTAGAGAGGATGAATCGAAGAAACCGCACCAAAAGCGATAGGGAATTATTAGAAACAATCGCTTCTAAAAATTTTGCTATCGGCACGGATTTTATTGTGGGGCATCCGGGCGAGAGCGAAAGCGTTTTTGAAAAGGCGTTTAAAAATTTAGAGGGCTTGCCTTTAACGCACATCCACCCTTTTATTTACAGCAAGCGAAAAGACACCCCCTCTAGTTTGATGCATGATGGCGTGAGTTTGGAAGTTTCTAAAAAGCGTTTGAATGCGATTAAAGATTTGATTTTTCATAAAAATAAGGCGTTCAGGCAGTTGCAACTCAAGCTCAACACGCCCCTAAAAGCCCTAGTGGAAGCGCAAAAAGACGGCGAATTTAAAGCCTTAGATCAATTTTTCAACCCCATTAAAATCAAAAGCGATAAGCCTTTAAGGGCTAGTTTTTTAGAAATCAAAAAGTATGAAATTAAAGAGAGGGAAAATTATGCCGTTTTCTAAATTTTTAGAAAACCTCACCGCTCCCTTTAAACGCATCAAAAACCGCTCGCTTGTTTTGGCGTTAGGGTTTTTGATGCTTACTTTTTGCTTGTTGCTTTTTTTAATCTTAAGCGATGTTTCTAGGCTCATATCCAGTAAGGACTTTTTTTATGTGATCCAGTCTCACCCTAAGCAAACTCTAATTGAAGATGAAAATTATTTTTATGCCAATAAAGGGCTTTATAAAACCAACAAAGAAGCCTTTTTAAGGGTTTATAAAATCCCAGAAAACATGCCCATAGAAAGACGAGAAAATTTAAGCAAGAGTTCTAAAATGAATTTAGCGTTGCTTTTTTTTATTTCTAGCATGCTTTTTGGGATCTTTTGGCGCTTGCCCAAACGATTGGACACTAAAATGAGTTTAGAAAGCGCGCACAAAAACGAATTAGAAAATGCATTCCAGCGATACGATGCGCTAGGGGTGCGTTTTGAAGACATTGCAGGGGTGGATGAAGTCAAAGAAGAATTACTAGAAGTGATAGATTATTTAAAAAACCCTAGAAAATACCAGGATTTAGGGATTTTCCTCCCTAAAGGCGTGCTTTTAATCGGGCCTCCTGGAGTGGGGAAAACGATGATCGCTAAAGCGTTAGCGAGTGAGGCTAAAGTGCCGTTTTTTTATGAAAGCGGGAGTGCGTTTTCTCAAATTTATGTGGGCGCTGGGGCTAAAAAAGTGCATGAACTTTTCATGCATGCCAAAAAACATGCCCCCTCTATTATTTTTATTGATGAAATTGATGCCTTGGGTAAGGCTAGGGGAGGGCATCGAAGCGATGAAAGAGAGGCCACGCTCAACCAGCTTTTAACTGAAATGGATGGGTTTTTGCAAAATGATGAGGTGGTGGTGATAGGAGCGACTAACCAAATGGAAGTGATGGATGAAGCGCTATTAAGGAGCAAGCGCTTTGATCGGCGCATTTTCATTTCTTTACCGGATTTATTGGAAAGACAAAGCATTTTAGAAAAGCTTTTAGAAAACAAAAAACACACGCTAGACTATCTTAAGATCGCTAAAATTTGCGTGGGTTTTAGCGGGGCGATGTTAGCGACTTTAATCAATGAAAGCGCTTTAAACGCCCTCAAACACCAGCGAACAGAAATCACTCATAGCGATATTTTAGAAGTGAAAGACAAGATCGCTTATGGCAAGAAAAAGCCCCAAACTTTAGATGAAAACCAAAAAGAATTGGTCGCTTTGTATCAAAGCGCGAAAGCCTTAAGCGCGTATTGGCTAGAAATTGAATTTGATAAAGCGCCTTTATTGGGGGAATTTATTGCGTTTAATGAAAATAAAATCCATAGCGAAAGCGAGGTTAAAAATTATATTAAAGTGTATTTGAGCGGGACGATTATTTTAGAGTTGCTTTATAAAGAGCGTTATAGTTTGTCCAAACAAGACTTGCAAAAAGCGAAATTTTTAAATGAATTTATGGCTAGCGAGCTTCTTTTAGCCCCCACAAAAGAGTCTTTGAGCGTTCTTTATGAAGAGCAATTGGAGTTTTTAAAACCGCAAATTGCAGCTTGCAAGCGGTTGAGCGCTTTGTTGTTAGAGCAAGAATGTTTAGAGCATTCTAATTTGCATGATTTATTGAACGGGTGAAAATGCGTTTTTTTAGCGGTTTTGGGTTTGTTAATGAAAGCGTGTTGTTTGAAGAGTGGCTTTTAAAAGGGGCTTATGATGTCTCAGGCTTTTCTATGGGGGCGATTAAGGCAATAGAATACGCTTATAATGAAGTCTTGCAACAACGCCGCATCCATTCCTTGTTATTGTTTTCGCCTTGCATGCTAGCGCATAAGAGTTTGGCGTTCAAACGCTTGCAACTTTCTTCGTTTCAAAAAGATCCGCAAAGCTACATGGATAACTTTTATAAGGAAGTGGGCTTGAGCACTCAATTGGAGCGTTTTAAAAAAAGGGGTTCTTTAGAAGAATTGGAATTTTTATTGAATTACAAGTATAGTGATCATACAATTAGGCTTTTATTAGAAAAAGGCGTGAAAATTGAAGTGTTTATCGGCTTGGAAGACAAAATTACTGATATTCAAGCTTTGTTGGAATTTTTTATGCCTTTAGTTCAAGTGTGGCAGTTTAAAGGCCATAACCATTTGTTGCAAAAATCTTAAAAAAGGTGGAAAATGAAAAAGATTAGTTTAAAAATTAGTTTAGGGGTGTATTTGCTTATTTTAGGCATTTTGGGCGGTTCTTTGATCATTTTAGGAGCGATAGTTGCGCCCATTGTTTTCAAAGCGTCAAGCATTTTGCCTGAATTGAATCTCACTCCCTTTGAAAGCGGGAAACTCATGGCGCAAATCTTTGTGCGTTTCAATTATCTTTTGGGCGCGATGGGGTTTATAGTGTTACTTTATGAAATCATTTCGTTTATCTACTCTAAAAGATCGTTAGTGTATTTGATCCTTGGCGTGGCGATAGGGGCGTTGTGCTTGCTCTTTGTTTTTTATTACACGCCTTATATTTTGAACGCTCAAAAAATAGGCGAAGTTGCAATCCAAAGCAATGAATTTGCCCGCTTGCACACTCAAAGCGAATGGCTGTTTAAGGAATTGTTCGTGCTGGTGTGCGCTTTGTTTTTTTGGCGCTTGTTTAGCAAAAACTCGGCTTGATTAAAGGGGAGAGTTTTTGTTACTATCTAAGCAAAAAGAAAGCAGCATTTAATGAAAAAGTTTAAAAAGAAATCAAAAAGTATAAAACGATCGCATCAAACAATCATCTTAAAGCGTTCTTTATGGCTTGCACCTTTACTCATCAGCGGGTTTGCTAGTGGGGTGTATGCGGATGGAACGGATATTTTGGGGCTTAGTTGGGGGGAAAAAAGCCAAAAGGTATGCGTGCATCATCCATGGTATGCTATATGGGGTTGCGATAAGTGGGAGGAAAAAACACAACAATACACAGGAAACCAACTCATTACAAAAACTTGGGCAGGGGGTAATGCAGCTAATTATTACCACACTCAAAACAACCAAAATATTACAGCTAATTTAAAAAATGATAACGGCACTTATTTTTTAAGCGGTTTGTATAACTACACTGGAGGGGAATATAATGGGGGGAATTTAAATATTGAATTAGGCAGTAACGCTACCTTTAATCTAGGTGCGAGTAGTGGGAATAGCTTCACTTCTTGGTATCCTAATGGGCATACTAATGTTACTTTTAGCGCTGGGACTATCAATGTGAATAACAGCGTAGAAGTGGGCAATCGTGTGGGATCGGGAGCTGGCACGCACACGGGAATAGCCACTTTAAACTTGAACGCTAATAAGGTTGCTATCAATTCCAATATCAGCGCGTATAAAACTTCGCAAGTGAATATAGGCAATGCTAACAGCGTTATTACCATTAATTCGGTTTCTTTAAATGGGGATACTTGCAGTTCTTTAGCTAGTGTGGGTGTAGGGGCTAATTGCTCCACTTCAGGGCCTAGCTATTCTTTTAAAGGGACGACTAGTGCTACTAATACGACCTTTAGCAATGCAAGCGGCAGTTTCACTTTTGAAGAGAACGCCACTTTTAGCGGGGCGAAATGGAATGGGGGGAGTTATACTTTCAATAAAGAGTTTAAAGCCACCAATAACACCGCCTTTAATAGCGGTAGTTTCACTTTTAAAGGCACAAGCTCTTTTAATGGTGCTTCGTTTAGTAATGCTACATACACTTTTAATAATCAAGCCACTTTCCAAAACAGCTCCTTTAATGGGGGGACTTTTACTTTTAATGACCAGATCAATCAAAGCACTCAGTACCCCCAAATTCAAAACAGCTCTTTTAGTGGTAACGCTACCACTCTTAAGGGTTCTGTGAATTTTGAGCAAGCCTTTAACAATTCAAACCACCAACTAACAATCCAAAACACTTCCTTTAATAACGCCACTTTCAACAATACCGGTAAAATCACTATAGAAAAAGATGCGAGTTTTAACAACACGACATTTAACACTTCTGTTGATGCAAACAACATGAGTGTTACCGGTGGCGTTACTTTAAGCGGTAAGAATGATTTGAAAAATGGCTCAACCCTTGATTTTGGGAGTTCTAAAATCACTCTCACTCAAGGGACGACTTTTAACCTCACAAGTTTAGGCAGTGAGAATAGCGTAACGATTTTAAATTCTAGCGGTGGGATCACTTATAATCGTCTTTTAAACCATGCAATCAATGGCTTGACAAATGCCCTAAAAACGAACGAAAGCTCTTCAGATCCGCAAAGTTTCGCTCAAGGTTTGTGGAAGATGATCACTTACAGTGGGGTTACTGGACAGCTTTTGAGCGAAAGCACTGCAACCTCTAAAAATACTGACTCTTTGCCCTCTGCACCCACTAAAGACTCCCCACAAGTCTATCAAGTGGGCTACAAAATAGGGGATACTATCTACAAACTGCAAGAAACTTTTGGCCCTAATTCCATTATTATCCAAGCTTTAGAGAGCGGGACTTACACGCCACCCCCTGTCATTAGCGGCTCCAAATTTGACTTATCCGCTTCAAATTATATTAATGCTGACATGCCTTGGTATGACCATAAATATTACATCCCCAAATCCCAAAATTTTACAGAGAGCGGGACTTATTACTTGCCGAGCGTTCAAATATGGGGGAGCTACACCAACTCGTTTAAACAAACCTTTAGCGCAAGTAATAGTAATCTGGTGATTGGGTATAACGCAACATGGACTGGAAATAGCGTTTCTTCTAGCGACACGGTGTCTTTTGGGGACACTTCAGGGAGCGTTTTTAGTGGGCATTGCGGGCCTTGGCCCTATTACCAATGCACAGGCACGACTAACGGCACTTATAGCGCTTATCATGTGTATATCACAGCGAATCTGCGTTCTGGCAATCGTATAGGCACGGGTGGGGCAGCTAATCTAATCTTTAATGGGGTAGATAGTATCAATATCGCTAACGCTACCATCACGCAACATAACGCCGGGATTTATTCAAGCTCTATGACTTTTTCCACGCAAAGCATGGACAATTCGCAGAATTTGAATGGTTTAAATTCTAACGGCACGCTTTCGGTGTATGGCACCACTTTCACTAACGAAGCTAAAGACGGGAAATTCATTTTCAATGCAGGGCAAGCGACTTTTGAAAACACCAACTTTAATGGAGGGAGTTATCAATTCAATGGCGATAGCTTGAATTTTTTAAATAACAACCAATTTAATAGCGGTTCGTTTGAGATTAGCGCAAAAAACGCTTCGTTCAATGACGCTAACTTTAACAACAGCGCTTCTTTTAATTTCAATAATTCTAACGCAACCACTTCGTTTGTGGGGGATTTCACTAACGCTCATTCAAATTTGCAAATCGCCGGGAACGCTGTTTTTGGGAACTCTGCTAATGGCTCTCAAAATAACGCTAATTTCAATAATACCGGCTCTGTTAATATTGCAGGGAATGCAACCTTTGATAACGTGGTGTTTAATGGCCCTACGAATACGAGCGTGAAAGGGCAGGTTACTTTAAATAACATCACTTTAAAAAACTTGAACGCTCCTTTGTCTTTTGGCGATGGGACGATTGCTTTTAGCGCTCATTCGGTGATTAATATTGGTGAAGCTATCACTAATGGCAACCCTATCACCCTTGTAAGCTCTTCTAAAGAGATTGATTACAACAACGCTTTCAGTAAAAATCTATGGCAGCTCATCAACTACCAAGGGCATGGGGCAAGCAGTGAAAAACTCGTCTCTAGCGTGGGTAATGGCGTTTATGATGTGGTGTATTCTTTCAATAACCAAACCTACAATTTCCAAGAGGTTTTTTCACCAAACAGCATTTCTATCCGGCGTTTGGGCGTTAGCATGGTGTTTGATTATGTGGATATGGAAAAATCGGATCATTTATATCATCAAAACGCTCTCGGTTTTATGACCTACATGCCTAATAGCTATAACAATAATTTAGGGAATGCAAACAACACCATTTACTATTACGACAACAGCATTGATTTTTATGCGAGCGGGAAAACTTTATTCACTAAGGCGGAATTTTCTCAAACATTCACCGGGCAAAACAGCGCGATCGTTTTTGGGGCTAAAAATATATGGACGGATGCGAGCGATGCGCCACAATCTAATGTGATCATCCGCTTTGGGGACAATAAGGGGGCAGGGAGTAATGATGCGAGCGGGCATTGCTGGAATTTGCAATGCATAGGCTTTATCACAGGGCATTATGAAGCGCAAAAGATTTACATTACCGCAAGCATTGAAAGCGGGAACCGCATTTCTAGCGGTGGGGGCGCAAGCCTTAATTTTAACGGGCTTCAAGGCATTCTTTTAACGAACGCGACTTTGTATAACCGCGCCGCTGGCACGCAAAGCTCGTCTATGAATTTTGTCTCCAACAGCGCGAACATTCAGGCTCAAAACTCCTATTTTATAGACGATACCGCGCAAAATGGCGGCAACCCTAATTTCAGTTTCAACGCTTTGAATCTGGATTTTTCTAACAGCTCTTTTAGGGGCTATGTGGGGGCAACGCAATCTGTTTTTAAATTCAACGCCGTTAATGCGATCAGTTTCACCAACAGCACGAATTTAAGCTCTGGTTTGTATCAAATGCAAGCTAATAGCGTGTCGTTTGACAATTCCAATTTAAGCGTTTCAGTGGGGACAAGCAGTATTAAAGCCAATGCGATCAATCTTTCTCAAAACGCCTCTATCAATGCGAGCAACCATTCAACTTTAGAACTTCAAGGCGATTTGAATTTGAACGACACCAGCTCGCTCAACCTCAACCAAAGCACGATTAATGTTTCCAATAACGCCACGATCAACGATTATGCGAGCTTGATTGCGAGTAATGGCTCTCACCTTAATTTTAACGGGACAACCAATTTCAATTCAGCGAATATTACTACGAGTTTGAATGATTCTTCTATCGTGTTTAAGGGAGCGAGCTCTTTAGGAGGGCAGTTTAATTTAAGCAATAACTCTTCTTTAGATTTTCAAGGCTCTAGCGCTATTACTTCTAACACGGCGTTTAATTTCTATGATAACGCTTTTTCTCAAAGCCCCATTACTTTCCATCAAGCCCTTGATATTAAAGCGCCCTTGAGTTTGGGAGGCAACCTCTTAAACCCTAACAGCAGTAGCGTGTTGGATTTGAAAAACAGCCAGCTTGTTTTTGGCGATCAAGGGAGTTTGAATATCGCTAACATTGATTTACTAAGCGATCTAAACGATAATAAAAATCGTGTGTATAACATCATTCAAGCGGGTATGAATAGTAATTGGTATGAGCGTATCAGCTTCTTTGGCATGCGCATCAATGACGGGATTTATGATGCTAAAAACCAAACTTATAGTTTCACTAACCCCCTTAATAACGCCCTAAAAATCACCGAGAGCTTTAAAGACAACCAACTAAGCGTTACGCTCTCTCAAATCCCGGGTATTAAAAACACGCTCTATAACATTGGCTCTGAAGTCTTTAACTACCAAAAGGTTTATAACAACGCTAATGGCGTGTATTCTTATAGCGATGATGCAGAAGGCGTGTTTTACCTCACGAGCAGCGTGAAAGGTTATTACAACCCCAACCAATCCTATCAAGCTAACGGCAGCAATAACACCACGAAAAATAACAATCTAACCTCTGAATCTTCTGTCATCTCGCAAACCTATAACGCGCAAGGTAACCCTATTAGCGCGTTACACATCTATAACAAGGGCTATAATTTCAATAATATCAAAGCGTTAGGGCAAATGGCGCTCAAACTCTACCCTGAAATCAAGAAGATATTAGGGAATGATTTTTCGCTTTCAAATTTGAGCGATTTAAAAGGCGATGCGCTAAACCAGCTTACCAAACTCATCACCCCTAGCGATTGGAAAAACATTAACGAGTTGATTGATAACGCGAATAACTCGGTCGTGCAAAATTTCAATAACGGCGCTTTGATTATAGGAGCGACTAAAATAGGGCAAACAGACACTAATAGCGCGGTGGTTTTTGGGGGCTTGGGCTATCAAACACCTTGTGATTATACTGATATTGTGTGCCAAAAATTTAGAGGCACTTATTTAGGGCAGCTTTTAGAGTCCAGCTCGGCTGATTTGGGCTATATTGACACGACTTTTAACGCTAAAGAAATTTATCTTACCGGCACTTTAGGGAGTGGGAACGCATGGGGGACTGGGGGGAGCGCTAGCGTAACTTTTAACAGCCAAACTTCGCTCATTCTCAACCAGGCTAATATCGTAAGCTCGCAAACCGATGGGATTTTTAGCATGCTAGGCCAAGAGGGCATCAATAAGGTTTTCAATCAAGCCGGGCTCGCTAATATTTTGGGCGAAGTGGCGGTGCAATCCATTAATAAAGCCGGGGGATTAGGGAATTTGATAGCGGATATGCTAGGGAGTAATAGCGTGATTGGAGGGCATTTAACGCCTGAACAAAAAAATCAAACCCTAAGCCAGCTTTTAGGGCAGAATAACTTTGATAACCTCATGAACGATAGCGGTTTGAACACGGCGATTAAGGATTTGATCAGGCAAAAATTAGGCTTTTGGACTGGGCTAGTGGGGGGATTAGCCGGACTAGGGGGCATTGATTTGCAAAACCCTGAAAAGCTCATAGGGAGCATGTCTATCAATGATTTATTGAGTAAAAAAGGGTTGTTCAATCAGATCACCGGCTTTATTTCCGCTAACGATATAGGGCAAGTGATCAGCGTGATGTTGCAAGATATTGTCAAACCGAGTAAGGCTTTACAAAACGATGTAGTGGCTTTAGGCAAACAAATGATTGGCGAATTTTTAGGCCAAGACACGCTCAATTCTTTAGAAAGCTTGTTGCAAAACCAGCAGATTAAAAGCGTTTTAGACAAAGTCCTAGCGGCTAAAGGCTTAGGGTCTATTTATGAACAAGGTTTGGGGGATTTGATCCCTAATCTTGGTAAAAAGGGGCTTTTCGCCCCATATGGCTTGAGTCAAGTGTGGCAAAAAGGGGATTTTAGTTTCAACGCGCAAGGTAATGTTTTTGTGCAAAATTCCACTTTCTCTAACGCTAATGGAGGCACGCTCAGTTTTAACGCAGGGAATTCGCTCATTTTTGCCGGAAACAATCATATCGTTTTCACTAACCATTTTGGAACGCTCAATTTATTGTCTAATCAAGTTTCTAACATTAGCATCACCACGCTTGATGCTAGCAACGGCCTTAAGATTAATGCTGCTAATAACAATATTTCTGTGTCTCAAGGCGATCTGTTTATCAACGCTAGTTGCGCGCAACAAAGCACTCCAACTGCAGCTAACGCTACAAACCCTTGCGCGCTTAGCGCCCAAAGCGCGAATGGCGCTTCTTCTAGTAACGCGTCAAATAACGCGCCAATCGCCTTAAATAATAACGATGAAAGCTTGATAATTACGGCGAATGATTTCAATTTTTCAGGCAATATTTACGCTAATGGGGTGGTTGATTTTTCAAAGATTAAAGGCTCTGCAAACATTAAAAACCTGTATCTTTACAATAACGCTCAATTCCAAGCCAACAACCTCACAATTTCCAACCAAGCGGTGTTAGAGAAAAACGCCAGCTTTGTAACGAATAACTTAAACATTCAAGGAGCGTTTAACAACAACGCCACACAAAAAATAGAGGTGCTTCAAAATTTAGTGATCGCTTCAAACGCTTCTTTAAGCACTGGGATTTATGGGTTAGAAGTAGGGGGGGCTTTGAATCATTTGGGAACGATCCATTTTAATTTAGAAAACATTCAAACGCCTGTAAATCCGCTCATTCAAGCAGAGGGGATCATTAACCTCAACACCACCCAAACGCCTTTTATCAATGTCAATAACAGCATGGCCAATAACACGACTTACACTTTATTAAAAAGCAGCCGTTACATTGATTACAATATCAACCCAAACAGCTTGCAATCGTATTTGAAGCTCTATACCTTAATCAATATCAACGGAAACCACATAGAGGAAAAAAACGGTGCATTGACTTATTTGGGCCAACGGGTTTTGTTGCAAGATAAGGGGTTATTATTAAGCGTAGCGCTGCCTAACTCAAATAATGCCTCTCAAAACCATATTTTAAGCCTTTCTGTTCTTCATGATCAGATTAAAATGTCTTACGGCGATAAGATCATGGACTTTACCCCCCCTACCTTACAAGATTATATTGCGGGCATTCAAGGGCAAAGCGCGCTCAATCAAATTGAAGCGATAGGGGGGAATAACGCTATCAAGTGGCTTTCAACATTGATGATAGACACTAAAGAAAACCCGCTTTTTGCGCCGATTTATTTAGAAAACCACTCTTTGAATGAAATCTTAGGCGTAACAAAAGATCTTCAAAACACCGCGAGCTTGATTTCTAACCCTAATTTCAGGGATAACGCTACCAACCTTTTAGAATTGGCGAGTTACACCCAACAAACCAGCCGTTTAACCAAACTCTCTGATTTTAGGGCTAGAGAGGGAGAGTCTGATTTTTCTTTGTTAGAGCTTAAAAACAAGCGTTTCAGCGATCCTAACCCTGGAGAGGTTTTTGTCAAACACTCTCAACCTAGCAAACACCCCAATAACCTTTGGGTTCAAGGGGTGGGGGGAGCGAGCTTTATTGCTGGGGGCAATGGCACGCTTTATGGCTTGAATGTGGGCTATGATCGGTTGGTTAAAAATGTGATCCTTGGGGGTTATGTGGCTTATGGGTATAGCGGTTTTAATGGGAACATCATGCGTTCTTTGGGTAATAATGTGGATGTGGGGATGTATGCGAGGGCTTTTTTAAAAAGAAACGAATTCACTTTGAGCGCGAATGAAACTTATGGAGGCAATGCAACTAGTATCAATTCTTCTAATTCTTTGCTCTCTGTGTTGAACCAACGCTACAACTACAGCACCTGGACAACGAGCGTGAATGGGAATTACGGCTATGATTTCATGTTCAAACAAAAAAGCGTGGTGTTAAAACCTCAAGTGGGCTTGAGCTATCATTTCATAGGCTTGAGCGGGATGAAAGGCAAAATGAATGATGCCGCTTACAAACAATTTCTTATGCATTCAAACCCCTCTAACGAATCGGTTTTAACGCTCAACATGGGGTTGGAGAGCCGTAAATATTTTGGTCAAAATTCCTATTATTTTGTAACGGCGAGACTAGGTAGGGATCTTTTGATCAAATCTAAAGGCGGCAATGTGGTGCGTTTTGTGGGCGAAAACACTTTATTGTATCGCAAGGGGGAAGTTTTCAACACTTTTGCGAGCGTGATTACAGGGGGCGAAATGCATTTGTGGCGTTTGATGTATGTGAATGCGGGGGTGGGGCTTAAGATGGGCTTGCAATACCAGGACATTAATATAACCGGGAATGTGGGCATGCGAGTGGCGTTTTAGCTTTTTTGCTATAATGCTTCGTTCAAATTTTATGGCTAGGTTTTTCTATGTTTAATTATGAAGAGCTGTTTCAAACTTATAAAACCCCTTTTTACCTCTATGATTTTGACAAAATCAAACAGGCTTTTTTGAATTATAAAGAAGCGTTTAAGGGGCGTAAATCTTTGATTTGCTACGCTTTAAAGGCGAATTCCAATTTGAGTATCCTCTCTTTATTGGCACATTTAGAGAGCGGAGCGGATTGCGTTTCCATAGGCGAGATATATAGGGCTTTAAAAGCTGGGATCAAGCCTTATAGGATCGTGTTTAGCGGGGTGGGTAAGAGCGCATTTGAAATAGAACAAGCCCTAAAACTCAACATTTTATTTTTGAATGTAGAAAGTTTTATGGAATTAACAACGATTGAAACAATCGCTCAATCTTTAGGGATAAAGGCCAGGATTTCCATTCGAATCAACCCTAACATTGACGCTAAAACGCACCCCTATATTTCTACCGGTTTGAAAGAAAATAAGTTTGGCGTGGGAGAAAAAGAAGCTTTAGAAATGTTTCTTTGGGCTAAAAAAAGCGCGTTTTTAGAGCCTGTTAGCGTGCATTTTCATATCGGCTCACAGCTCTTAGATTTAGAGCCGATTATAGAAGCGAGCCAAAAGGTGGCTAAAATCGCTAAATCTTTGATCGCGCTAGGGATAGATTTGCGTTTTTTTGATGTGGGTGGAGGCATTGGCGTGAGCTATGAAAATGAAGAAACGATTAAGCTTTATGATTACGCGCAAGGGATTTTAAACGCGCTTCAAGGCTTGGATTTGACGATTATTTGTGAGCCGGGCCGCTCGATCGTGGCTGAGAGTGGGGAATTGATCACGCAGGTTTTGTATGAAAAAAAGGCTCAAAACAAGCGCTTTGTGATTGTGGATGCGGGTATGAATGATTTTTTACGCCCCAGTTTGTATCATGCTAAGCATGCCATAAGGGTTATAACGCCCTCTAAGGGGCGTGAGATTTCGCCTTGCGATGTGGTAGGGCCTGTGTGCGAGAGCAGCGACACTTTTTTAAAAGACGCCCATTTGCCAGAATTAGAGCCAGGCGATAAAATAGTCATAGAAAAGGTTGGGGCTTATGGTTCTAGCATGGCCAGTCAATACAATTCGCGCCCCAAACTTTTAGAATTAGCCCTAGAAGATCATAAAATCAGAGTGATAAGAAAAAGAGAGGCTTTAGAAGATTTATGGCGGTTAGAAGAAGAAGGCTTAAAAGGGGTTTGATTAGATGCAAAAGAATTTGGATAGTCTTTTAGAAAATTTAAGGGCTGAAATTGATGCGTTGGATAATGAATTGAGCGATCTTTTAGACAAACGCTTAGAAATCGCTTTAAAAATCGCTCTCATCAAACAAGAAAGCCCCATTTATTGCCCTAAAAGAGAGCGAGAAATTTTAAAACGACTCAACCAAAGGGATTTCAAATATTTGAATGGAGAAATTCTTACGGGTTTTTATACAGAGGTTTTTAAGATTTCTAGAAAATTTCAAGAAAACGCCCTCAAAGAGTTAAAAAAATAAAAGAGAGTTGCCATGTTTGAAAAAATTACCCTAGCACATAAGGACTTGTTTTCAAGATTTTTAAGCGCTCAAAAAATCGTTTTATCAGATGTGAGTTTTACGAATTGCTTTTTATGGCAGCACGCAAGGCTCATTCAGGTGGCTGTGATTAGGGATTGTTTGGTGATTCAAACCACTTATGAAAATCAAAAACCCTTTTATTTCTATCCTATCGGTAAGAGGCCGCATGAATGCGTGAAAGAGCTTTTGAAATTAGAAAAAAACTTAAGATTCCACTCTTTGACTTTAGAGCAAAAAGACGATTTGAAAGATAATTTTGTAGGGGTGTTTGATTTCACTTACAACCGAGACAGGAGCGATTATGTTTATTCTGTTGAAGAATTGATCGCTTTAAAAGGGAAAAAATACCATAAGAAAAAAAACCACCTAAACCAGTTTTTAACCAACTACGCGAATTTTGTTTATGAAAAAATTTCTTCTCAAAACAGAAAGGAAGTTTTAGAAGCCTCTAAAGCGTGGTTTTTAGAAATCCAGACTGATGATATAGGGCTAATCAATGAAAATAAGGGCATTCAAAGCGTGTTAGAAAATTATGAAAGCTTGGATGTGAAAGGGGGGCTTATTAGGGTTAATGGAGAAATAGTCTCGTTTAGTTTTGGAGAAGTTTTAAACGAAGAGAGCGCGCTCATCCACATTGAAAAAGCCCGCACAGATATTGCAGGCGCGTATCAAATCATCAACCAGCAATTGCTTTTGAATGAATTTAGCCATTTAACTTACGCTAACAGAGAAGAAGATCTAGGATTAGAGGGTTTGAGAAGGTCTAAAATGAGCTATAACCCGGTGTTTTTGATAGACAAATACGAAGCGGTTGCTAGAAATTAAATGATTTTTGGGGATTTTAAATATCAAAAAAGCGTTAAAAAACTCACCGCCACTAATCTTAATGAGCTTAAAAACGCCCTGGATTTCATCTCTCAAAATAGGGGGAAGGGGTATTTTGTGGGGTATCTTTTATATGAAGCGCATTTAGCGTTTTTAGATGAAACTTTTCAAAGCCAAACCCCTTTTTTGTATTTTGAACAATTTTTAGAAAGAAAAAAATATTCTTTAGAGCCTTTAAAAGAGCATGCGTTTTACCCTAAAATCCATAGTTCTTTAGATCAAAAAACTTATTTCAAGCAGTTTAAAGCCGTTAAAGAGCGTCTCAAAAACGGCGATACCTATCAAGTGAATCTCACGATGGATTTATTTTTAGACACTAAAGCCAAACCAAAGCGCGTTTTTAAGGAAGTGATACACAACCAAAACACGCCTTTTAAGGCTTTGATAGAAAATGAGTTTGGGAGTATTTTAAGCTTTTCGCCGGAATTGTTTTTTGAATTAGAGTTTTTAGACACAGCGATTAAGATTATTACAAAACCCATGAAAGGCACGATCGCTCGCTCAAATAACCCCTTGATAGATGAAAAAAACCGATTGTTTTTGCAAAATGATGACAAAAACAGAAGTGAAAATGTGATGATTGTGGATTTACTGCGTAACGATTTGAGCCGTTTAGCTTTAAAAAATAGCGTGAAAGTCAATCAATTGTTTGAAATCATCAGCTTGCCGAGCGTGCATCAAATGATAAGCGAGATTGAAGCGAAATTGCCCCTAAAAACCAGTTTGTTTGAGATTTTTAAGGCGTTGTTCCCTTGCGGTTCTGTGACCGGATGCCCTAAAATAAAAACCATGCAAATCATTGAATATTTAGAAAAACGCCCTAGGGGGGTGTATTGCGGGGCGATAGGCATGGTTGGAGAAAAGAAAGCCCTTTTTAGCGTGCCTATCCGCACTTTAGAAAAAAGAGTACGCGAAGATTTTTTGCATTTAGGGGTAGGGAGTGGGGTAACTTATCAAAGCAAAGCCTCAAAGGAATATGAAGAGAGCTTTTTAAAATCCTTTTTTGTGATGCCCAAAATAGAATTTGAGATTGTAGAGACGATGAAAATTATCAAAAGGGATCAAAAATTAGAGATCAATAATAAAAACGCCCATAAAGAACGCTTAATGAGTAGCGCCCAATATTTTAACTTTAAATACGATGACAATCTTTTAGACTTTGAATTAGAAAAAGAAGGGGTTTTAAGGGTTTTACTCAATAAAAAGGGCAAGCTCATTAAAGAATACAAAACCTTAGAGCCTTTAAAAAGCCTAGAAATCCGTTTGAGTGAAGCCCCCATTGACAAACACAATGATTTTTTATACCATAAGACCACTTACGCCCCTTTTTATCAAAAGGCTCGAGCGCTCATTAAAAAAGGCGTTATGTTTGATGAAATCTTTTATAACCAGGATCTAGAACTCACTGAGGGCGCTAGGAGCAATCTTATTTTAGAAATCCACAACAGGCTTTTAACCCCTTATTTCAGCACGGGTGCGTTAAACGGGACGGGTGTTGTGGGGTTGTTAAAAAAAGGTCTTGTTGAGCATGCTAGCTTAAAATTACAAGACTTGCAAAGAGCGGCTAAAATCTATTGCATCAATGCGCTATATGGCTTAGTGGAAGTGAAAATAAAATAACTATAAAAATAGAGTAACTAAAACCTCATTTTTCTAGAAATAGGTTACCAAATAGAGCAAAAAAGTTAAAACTCGCCCATAATAATCATAATGATTAAAGTTTTTATATTCATTATAGATCTATTTACACAATTATTTTATAAATTCAAGTAGAGGGTTTGTAGGAACTCTCATCAAAAAATAAGGAACATAATATGAGACATGGAGATATTAGTAGCAGCCCAGATACTGTGGGTGTAGCAGTAGTTAATTATAAGATGCCTAGACTCCACACTAAAGAACAAGTGTTGGAAAATTGTCGCAATATCGCTAAGGTGATTGGTGGGGTCAAACAGGGTCTGCCCGGGTTGGATTTGATTATTTTTCCTGAATACAGCACGCATGGGATTATGTATGACAGACAAGAAATGTTTGACACAGCCGCAAGCGTTCCTGGAGAAGAAACTGCGATCTTTGCTGAGGCTTGTAAGAAAAACAAGGTTTGGGGCGTGTTCTCTTTAACTGGGGAAAAACACGAGCAAGCCAAAAAGAATCCCTATAATACTTTGATTCTTGTCAATGATAAGGGTGAGATCGTGCAAAAATACCGCAAAATCTTGCCTTGGTGCCCTATTGAATGCTGGTATCCTGGGGATAAAACTTATGTGGTTGATGGGCCTAAGGGCTTGAAAGTTTCTTTGATTATTTGCGATGATGGGAACTACCCTGAAATTTGGCGCGATTGCGCGATGCGTGGGGCAGAACTCATTGTGCGCTGTCAAGGTTACATGTATCCTGCTAAGGAGCAACAAATTGCAATCGTAAAAGCTATGGCGTGGGCTAATCAATGTTATGTAGCGGTAGCGAATGCGACCGGCTTTGATGGGGTGTATTCCTATTTTGGGCATTCTAGCATTATTGGTTTTGACGGGCATACTTTGGGCGAATGCGGGGAAGAAGAAAATGGTCTTCAATACGCCCAACTTTCCGTGCAACAAATCCGTGATGCGAGAAAATACGACCAAAGCCAAAACCAACTCTTCAAACTCTTACACAGAGGTTATAGTGGGGTTTTTGCTAGCGGCGATGGGGATAAGGGTGTGGCGGAATGCCCTTTTGAGTTCTATAAAACTTGGGTGAATGACCCCAAAAAAGCTCAAGAAAATGTAGAAAAAATTACTCGCCCAAGCGTGGGTGTGGCCACTTGTCCTGTAGGCGATTTGCCCACGAAATAAAGGGCAAAAGGAGGGGGGCTTCATAGAAGCTTAAAAGCGTTTAATATCTCTTTTTAGAACGCTTAAAAACCACCAAAAGACTACAAATATTTCGTTAAAGACAGATTATTGATTTTGTTCGTGGAAGCCAGAACGGCGTTATAGTTGTTAGTGAGATTGGAAAATTTATTGTAAGTTTCTGCCATATCTGTGCCGGTCGTTTCCCCACGAATGCTTTGAACTTGCGTTTTTAAAACTTCATTACGCCTGATAATGTTTTCAAACGCTTTACCATGAGCGCCGTTTTTAGCGATCATTTTTTCTATGTGATCGCTCAAGTGATCTATAAGGGTGATGCCGTTTTGAATGCCTAAATTACGCATGTCGCTAGAATAAGTATCCCCTAAAGCGTCCGGGCGATAAATCCCTTTTCTTACCGAAGTGATGATATTTTCTAATTGATCAAAAAAATTCACGCTTGGCTTGTCAATAATGAGAGCGTTATTAGCGTTTAATTTAAGGCTTGGTTTGTCGCTGTGCAAGGCGTTTTGAGAAAAATCATTCGCGTCCTTATCAAAAAGCATGAACTGCATTTTGGTGTTTGAATGCATGTTGTCTTGGATAATGACTTTTCCCTCTTCATTCAAATTAACAGAAAGGTTGTCTTTAGCTTGTTTTAACAATTCAATAAAGCGCTCCTTGCTTTCTTTTGAAGTGGGGTTATCGCTGATTTGTTGGTAGATGGCGGGGTCAGTATTGCTGTAATTGAGCGCGATACTCATCGCATCCATAAGCTGCCTGTAAGTGACTTCATTGGGTTTAGAAGCTTGAATATCAGCGCTTGTGGGGTCATAAAGCGGGATTTTAACGCCATTAGGCAAACTCAAAAAAGCCCCATTATTATCCAAGATCATTTGCGCTTTTAAAAACGAGCCATTCACATCGTTTAATTTCATGTTAAAAACGCTATTTTCTAAACTCCCCTTAGCGACCTCACTCAGTTTAGTAGAGCCATTAGCTGCGCCATTTTGAGCGATTTGAGCGACATTGCTTTCTAATTTTGCCCCTTCTTTATTGAAATAGGTTTTTTGGTATTCGCTCGCGTTATTAGTAGGGATACCGGCCACTTCTAGCCCTTTTTGATCTAGGGTGTTTAAAGCCAAAGAAATAGGCGATTCTTTAGAAGAATTGTCAATGATCCTCAAACGCCCGTTGGTTGCAATTTCCACATCCACTTCATTATTGAAGCGTTCTTTAATCGCGTCTTTCAAATCTTTAATCGTAGAATTTTTCACGTCTAAAAGAATGGGAATATCCAAATAAACAGGGAGGTTTGGGATTTTAATAAGGCTTTCATCGTCCAAACGGCTGGCATTGATTTTTAAAGTTTCCACGCTATCGCCAAAAATTTCGCTCAATTTAGTGTTTTTGTTGGCCAAAACATTGTCTTTAGTTACAAACACGCTAGGGATTTCAAGCACCTTGGGATTATACATGTTAGGCACCGCTTTAACTTGGCTCAAACTCCTATCCGTTACAAACGCGCTTTTGACGTATTCAGTAACCCTTTTACCGCTCGAACGCAAGGCGTCTAAATCATCAAAATCCCCATCGCTAGAAATCAAATGGAAATCCAAATTTTCACTGCCAGGCGTTAGGTTTTTGATCTCAATTTGCCCCCAATTATTCAAGCTCACATCCACGACTTTATTTTGCGAAGTGTTCCCGTAAGCATGACCGATTTTATCCAACAAATCGCTCACTTTAGTCGCGCTCCCTTGATTTTGATAAGCTTTATCCAGCGCGAATTTTTCTTTAAAACTGGAGCCATCAGGCCTAACGCCTTGCAAATAAAAAAACTCTTTAGGGTCATTGGTGGGGTCTTTATCGTTATCGCCAATGAGTTCTCTTAAGGTATCGCTGGGTTTAATGAAAACTTCTTCAGGCAATGAAGAATGCTCTAAAGCGTCCATCACATCAGGGTGGAGCTTGTTTTGATTGAGTAATTTAATGTTGGTGGTAATGAGTTTGTGTTTGTCTTTATCTGCGCCTAAAAACAAATCTTGCCCGCTGATATTATAAGGCACAAGGTTATCAGAGCTAATAAGCGCGTTTAAATCTTCGCCATTGCCATGGTATTTCCCCTCGCTATCAATGGGAGGTCTATCCACCTTACTGCCCCCAAATAAAAATTCCCCCCCTATAGAGGTGTTAGCAACATTTATCATATGCTCCCTCAAGCGTTCTAAATCGTTAGCGATAGCGGCGCGAGAAGTCTCTGAATGCACATCGTTAGCGGATTGGATGAGCTTGGTTTTAAACGCCTCCATCGTTTTAGAAAATTCTTGCAAGGCTTTGTCGGTATTGAGCGTTGAAGTGTAAGCGTTTTGCGCCACATCAATGCCTTGATCCAAGGTGTTTTCTTCGTATTGGAATTTTAAATTCTGGTTGTTAATGTCGCTGTTTTGATAACCATAACGGATTTTTAGCCCTGAAGCGATCTGCGTGTTAGCGTCGTTGATTTTATTTTGTAAAGCGTTTTGATAGTTATTCATTTGGTTGTATTTTGAGCCAAAGGTAACGCGCATGATCAAATCCTTATTGGTTTTTTAACAAACAAGCTAAAAGTATTCCAAAACAAGTTAATAGCAATTGTGAGTGGTTTGAGTGGGGCAATGAGGGGTAATAATGGCGGGTTAAATGGGGGGTTTTTGTGTAAAAAAAAACTTTTTATGTGGGTTTAATCTCAATTTTAAGTTAAATTTTAGCAAATACTCACTATAATAAGCGTTTATTTTAAAAAGAGCGTTCAATTTTTAAGGAATAGAAATGTCATACGCAATATTCAAGCATGGCGGTAAGCAATATAAAGTCGTTGAAGGCGATATTGTTTTATTGGATAAAATGAATAAAGAGCCTAAGGCTTTAGTGGAATTAGTGGAAGTGTTAGCCGTATCCAAAGAGGGCAAGCTCTCTTGTGGGAAACCCTTTGTGAATGGGGCTAAAATTGAAGCGGAAGTGATCAATGAAGGGCGCGGCAAAAAAGTCATCACTTTCAAAAAACGCCGCCGAAAAGACAGCAAAACCAAGCGTGGTTTTAGAAGAGATTTCACTCGTGTGAGAATCACTAAAATTGTAGCATAAAGGAGTATTAAACAATGGCACACAAGAAAGGTCAAGGGAGCACGCAGAATAACAGAGATTCTGCAGGAAGACGCTTAGGCGTGAAAAAATTTGGCTCAGAGTTTGTGAGAGCAGGGAATATTATCGTGCGCCAAAGAGGCACTAAAATGCATCCTGGTAATAATGTGGGCATGGGGAAAGACCATACCTTATACGCGCTCATAGATGGCGTTGTGAAGTTTGAACATAAAGACAGAAACCGCAAAAAAGTTTCTGTGGTTAGTCAAAATTTTGGGGAATAGGGTAACCTTTAAAGGTCAATTAAACCTTTGGGTGTTTGTTAAACGCCTATAAACGCAATAAAATATTTATAATTTAGATCTCTATCCTTTATAGATATAGAATTTGTTGTGGAGACTGGCTTATGAATAATATTTTTGTTAAGGGTTTGTTTTTTTTTCTTTTATTGTTTGGGTTTTTTTTGAAAGCTTCAGAAAACCCAAACGCTGCTCTTAATCCCTCTAAAGAAAATGTTTCTGTTGAAGAGCAAAAGCGTTTTGGAGGCGTTTTGGTTTTTGCAAGAGGCGCTGATGGCTCGAGCATGGATCCGGCCTTAGTAACTGATGGCGAAAGCTATGTGGCAACGGGCAATATTTATGACACGCTCGTGCAATTCAAATACGGCACCACAGAAATTGAACCCGCCTTAGCGACAAGTTGGGACATATCCCCAGATGGTCTTGTATATACCTTTCATTTACGCAAAGGGGTTTATTTCCACCAAACGAAGTATTGGAATAAAAAAGTAGAGTTTAGCGCTAAAGACGTGCTGTTTTCGTTTGAGCGCCAAATGGATAAGGCTAAACGATACTATAGTCCGGGGGCTAAAAGCTATAAGTATTGGGAAGGCATGGGCATGTCTCATATTATTAAGAGCATTGAAGCTTTAGATGACTATACCATTAGATTCACGCTTAATGGGCCAGAAGCCCCGTTTTTAGCCAATTTGGGCATGGATTTTTTGAGCATTTTGAGTAAGGATTACGCTGATTACTTGGCTCAAAATAATAAAAAAGACGAGTTGGCTAAAAAACCTGTTGGGACAGGGCCTTTCAAATTCTTTTTATGGAATAAAGATGAGAAAATCATTCTTTTAAAAAATCAGGATTATTGGGGGCCTAAAACTTATTTGGATAAGGTGGTAGTGCGCACCATTCCTAATTCTTCCACTCGTGCCTTGGCGTTAAGAACTGGCGAAATCATGCTCATGACCGGGCCTAATCTCAATGAAGTGGAGCAATTAGAAAAACTTCCTAATATCGTGGTGGATAAAAGCCCCGGGCTGATCGCTAATTGGCTTTCATTGAACACGCAAAAAAAGTATTTTAACAACCCTTTGGTGCGTTTGGCTATCAACCATGCGATTAATGTGGATGATTACATCAAGGTGATTTATGAAGGCTTTGCTCAGAAAATGGTCAATCCTTTCCCGCCCACCATATGGGGTTATAACTACAACATCAAACCCTATGAATACGATTTGAAAAAGGCTAAAGAGTTATTGAAACAAGCGGGGTATCCTAACGGCTTTAAAACCACCATTTTTACCACTTCCACTCGTAACCCAAAAGGAGCGGTGTTCATACAAGCGAGCTTGGCTAAAATTGGCATTGATGTGAAAATTGAAGTGTATGAGTGGGGGGCTTATTTGAAAAGAACGGGATTGGGCGAACATGAAATGGCGTTTGCAGGCTGGATGGCAGACATTGCGGATCCGGATAATTTCTTATACACCTTATGGAGCAAGCAAGCCGCTTCAGCCATACCCACTCAAAATGGTTCCTTTTATAAGAGCGACGCCTTTTCAGATCTTCTTGTAAAGGCTAAACGGGTTTCGGATCAAAAGGAGAGGGAAGCCCTTTATTTAAAGGCTCAAGAAATTATCCATAAAGATGCGCCCTATGTGCCTTTAGCTTATCCTTATTCAGTGGTGCCGCATTTGTCTAAAGTCAAAGGCTATAAAACGACAGGGGTGAGCGTGAATCGCTTCTTTAAGGTGTATTTAGAAAAATGAAAGGGGTTGTATGCTGAGTTTTATCATCAAGCGTATTTTGTGGGCGATCCCCACGCTGTTTGGAGTGAGTGTCATTGTGTTTATGATGGTGCATTTAGTGCCAGGAGATCCGGCGTTAGTGATTTTAGGCGAAAAGGCCAATCAAGCCGCTATTGACGCTTTAAGGGAGCAATTTGGATTGAATAAGCCCTTGATAGAGCAGTATTTTTTCTTTATCAATAATGTGTTGCATGGCAATTTTGGCACTTCTATCATGACCGGTGAGCCTGTGATGCATGAGTTTTGGCAACGCTTCCCGGCCACGGTGGAATTGGCTTTGATCGCTTTGTTTATGGCTCTTGTTTTGGGTATTAGCGTTGGCGTGTTAGCCGCAATCAAACGCTATAGCGTGTTTGATTATTCTAGCATGACTTTCGCTTTAGCCGGGATTTCTATGCCCGTGTTTTGGCTAGGGCTTATGCTGATTTATATCTTTAGCGTGCAATTGGGGTGGTTGCCTGTTTTTGGGCGTTTGAGCGATGTGTATTATTTAGATGGCCCCACAGGTCTTTATTTGATAGACAGCCTGATCGCAAGGGATTATGGGGCGTTTGTGGATACGATTAGGCACTTGATTTTGCCTAGCATTGTGTTAGCCACGGTTTCTACCGCTGTCATTGCGAGGATGACTCGCGCGAGCATGGCAGAAGTGTCTAAAGAAGATTATGTGCGCACCGCTAAAGCTAAGGGGTGCAGCTCCTTTAGGGTGATTTTTGTGCACACTTTGCGTAACGCTTTAATCCCTGTAACGACTATCGCAGGCTTGATGCTGGCCGGGCTTTTAGGGGGGAGCATGATAACTGAAACGGTTTTCTCATGGCCTGGGATTGGTAAGTGGATCGTTAATGCGCTCAACCAACGCGATTTCCCGATTATCCAGTCCATGTCTTTGATTATTGCCATGATGTATATTGGGGCTAATCTCTTGGTGGATATTTTATACGCTTTTATTGATCCTAGAATAAGGTTGTCATAATGGAGTCTTTTAGAGAGTTTATCCAACAATTCAAAAAAAATAAGGCGGCGGTCGTTGGGGCTTGGATTGTGCTTTTATTGGTAATTTGCGCGATTTTTGCACCCCTTTTAGCCCCGCATGACCCTTATGTGCAAAACGCGCAAGATCGCCTTTTAAAACCTATATGGGAGCATGGGGGGAATGCTAAATACCTTTTAGGCACCGATGATTTGGGGCGCGATATTTTGAGCCGCTTGATCTATGGGGCCAGGATTTCTTTAACCATAGGGATTGTTTCTATGGGGATTGCGGTCTTTTTTGGCACGATACTAGGGCTAATAGCGGGGTATTTTGGGGGGAAAACAGATGCAATTATCATGCGTATCATGGACATTATGTTCGCTTTGCCCTCTATTTTATTGATCGTGATTGTGGTCGCTGTGTTAGGGCCTTCGCTCACTAACGCCATGCTCGCTATTGGGTTTGTGGGGATTCCTGGATTTGCACGATTGGTGCGCAGTTCCGTGCTAGGCGAAAAAGAAAAAGAATATGTGATCGCTTCTAAAATCAATGGCTCTTCGCATCTTCGTTTGATGTGTAAGGTGATCTTCCCTAATTGCATTATCCCTTTGATCGTGCAAACGACAATGGGTTTTGCTTCCACGGTTTTAGAAGCGGCCGCGCTGAGCTTCTTAGGTCTTGGGGCCCAACCTCCCAAACCCGAATGGGGAGCGATGTTGATGAACTCCATGCAATACATCGCTACCGCTCCGTGGATGCTTGTTTTCCTTGGGGTGATGATTTTTTTAACGGTCATGAGTTTTAATCTGGTAGGCGATGGCATCATGGACGCCTTAGATCCTAAACGCACCTCTTAAAAGGAGCTTGCATGATTTTAGAAGTTAAAGACTTAAAAACTTATTTTTTCACCGATAAGGGCGTGAATAAAGCAGTGGATGGCGTGAGTTTTGGCTTGAAAAAGTCTCAAACGCTCTGCATTGTAGGGGAGAGCGGGAGCGGGAAAAGCATCACTTCGCTTTCTATTCTAGGGTTGATTGAAAAACCCGGGAAAATTGTGGGGGGGAGCATTCAATTTTTAGGGCAGGATTTGTTGCAACTCAAAGAAAAGCAAATGCAAAAAGAAATCAGGGGCAAGAAAATTGGCATGATCTTTCAAGAGCCTATGACGAGCCTAAACCCTTCCTACACGGTGGGGTTTCAAATCAATGAAGTACTAAAAATCCACCACCCTAACCTTAATAAAAAAGAACGCTTAGAAAGGGTGGTTTATGAATTAGAGCGCGTGGGCATTCCCCATGCAGGGGATAAATACCACGAATACCCTTTCAATCTCAGCGGAGGGCAGCGCCAAAGGGTGATGATCGCTATGGCTATGGTGTGTGAGCCTGAAATCTTGATCGCTGATGAGCCTACGACAGCCTTAGATGTAACCATTCAAGCGCAGATTTTAGAATTGATGAAAGAGTTGCAACAAAAAAAAGGCACTTCTATTTTGTTTATCACCCATGATTTAGGCGTGGTGGCGCAAATCGCTGATGAAGTGGTGGTGATGTATAAAGGGCATGTGGTGGAGCAAGCGAGTGCGAAAGAGCTTTTTGCTGATCCAAGACACCCTTATACCAAAGCTCTTTTAAGCGCGATCCCTAAACCGGGCAAAGAATACCGCAAAAAACGCTTAGAAACCGTGGATGAAAATATAGATTATTTGAGTTTTCCAAAGGAGTTGCGATGAAGCTCTTAGAAATTAAAGAATTGAAAAAATCCTATGCGATAGACAGGGGGTTATTCAAGCCTAAAAGAGTGATTCATGCACTCAACGGGATCAGTTTTGAAGTGGAACAAAATGAAGTTTTAAGCATTGTGGGGGAGAGCGGTTGCGGGAAAAGCACGACAGCCAAAATTTTAGCCGGGATTGAAAGGCAAGATAGCGGGGCGATTTATTTCAATGGTAAGCGCCATTTGCATTTTAGCAAACAGGATTGGTTTGATTACCGCAAAAAGGTGCAAATGATTTTTCAAGATCCTTATTCTAGCCTGAACCCAAGGTGGAAAGTGGGCGAGATCATCGCTGAACCCTTGCTGTTAAATTCTCACTTTTCAAAAAAAGAAATCAAAGCCAAAGTGCTAGAGATCATGCAAAAAGTGGGCTTGAAATTAGAATGGATCGATCGTTACCCTCACCAATTTTCAGGCGGTCAAAGGCAGCGAATCGGCATTGCTAGGGCACTCATTTTGCACCCTAGCGTGGTGATTTGCGATGAGCCTGTGTCTGCGTTAGATGTGTCCATTCAAGCGCAAGTGTTGAATTTGCTCTTGGATTTGCAAAAAGAAATGGGGCTGACTTATATTTTTATCAGCCATGATTTAGGGGTGGTGGAGCATATAAGCGATAAAATCATCGTAATGAATCAAGGGCAAATCGTAGAAACGGGAGATGTGGATAGCGTGATAAGCGCTCCAAAGCACCCTTATACGCAGAAATTACTCAATGCGGTGCCGCATTTGGAAAAATCCATGCAAAGATTTGCTGAATAAAAGAAAGGATTTTTAAGCTGTGTTTGTAGATAGCGTGGAAATTATCATCGCTTCGGGTAAGGGGGGGCCTGGAATGGTGAGTTTTAGGCGAGAAAAGTTTGTCATCAAAGGAGGTCCTGATGGAGGCGATGGAGGCGATGGAGGCGATGTGTATTTTGAAGTGGATAACAATACCGACACTTTAGCGGATTTTAGAGGCACTAAATACCATAAGGCTAAAAACGGGGCTCCAGGAGGCACACGAAATTGCGCGGGCAAAAAGGGCGAAGACAAAATTATTGTTGTGCCGCCAGGAACGCAAGTTTTTGTAGATGATAAGTTGTGGCTTGATTTGGTAGAACCTAAAGAAAGGGTGTTAGCCTTAAAAGGAGGCAAGGGAGGGTTAGGGAATGCGCATTTTAAAAGCGCGACTAAACAGCAACCCACTTACGCGCAAAAAGGCTTAGAGGGGGTTGAAAAAAGCGTGCGTTTGGAATTAAAGCTTATCGCTGATATAGGGTTAGTGGGCTTCCCTAATGCGGGTAAATCCACGCTCATTTCCACCATCTCTAACGCTAAGCCTAAAATCGCTAATTATGAATTTACGACTCTAGTGCCTAATTTAGGGGTTGTGAGCGTAGATGAGAAAAGCGAATTTCTAATGGCGGATATTCCTGGCATTATTGAAGGGGCTAGTCAGGGAAAAGGCTTAGGGATTAGCTTTTTAAAGCATATTGAGCGCACCAAAGTTCTAGCCTTTGTTTTAGACGCTTCTAGGTTGGATTTGGGCATTAAAGAGCAATACCAACGCTTGAGGTTGGAGTTGGAAAAATTTTCATCCGCTTTGGCCAATAAGCCTTTTGGGGTGTTGCTCAATAAATGCGATGTTGTAGAAAACATTGATAAGATGACTAAGGATTTTTGCGCCTTTTTAAATTTAGAAGCGCAAAAATTAAACGCGTTTGATTTAGAGCCGTATTTGGGGTTTTTGCACCCCCATTTAACCAGCGATTTTGAAAATGACCCTAATGAAAAATCAGCACTCTTTGTCTTGCCCCTTTCAGCAATTGGCGCTCTTAATACGCATGCGCTTAAATTTGTGTTGTTAAAAGCGTTACCCTAAAACGCTATTTTTAAACCATTCAAATAAAGGCGTGGAATGAAAAGATTTGTTTTGTTTTTATCATTCATGTTTGTTTGCGTTTGCGTTCAAGCTTACGCTGAGCAAGATTACTTTTTTAGGGATTTTAAATCTAGAGATTTGCCCCAAAAACTCCATCTTGATAAAAAGCTCTCCCAAACAATACAGCCATGTGCGCAACTTAACGCATCAAAACACTACACTTCTACCGGGGTTAGAGAGCCTGATAAATGCACAAAGAGTTTTAAAAAATCCGCTCTCATGTCCTATGACTTAGCGCTAGGTTATTTGGTGAGTAAGAATAAGCAATACGGCTTAAAAGCTATAGAAATTTTAAACGCTTGGGCTAAAGAGCTTCAAAGCGTAGACACTTATCAGAGCGAGGATAATATCAATTTTTACATGCCTTATATGAACATGGCTTATTGGTTTGTCAAAAAGGCGTTTCCTAGCCCAGAATATGAAGATTTCATTAAGCGGATGCGCCAGTATTCTCAATCAGCTCTTAACACTAACCATGGGGCGTGGGGCATTCTCTTTGATGTGAGTTCTGCACTAGCATTAGACGATCATGCCCTTTTGCAAAACAGCACTAATCGGTGGCAGGAGTGGGTGTTTAAAGCCATAGATGAGAATGGGGTTATTGCTAGCGCGATCACTAGGAGCGATACGAGCGATTATCATGGCGGCCCTACAAAGGGCATTAAGGGGATAGCTTATACCAATTTTGCGCTTCTTGCGCTAACTGTATCAGGCGAATTACTTTTTGAGAACGGGTATGATTTGTGGGGTAGTGGAGCCGGCAAAAGGCTCTCTGTGGCGTATAACAAAGTTGCAACATGGATTTTAAACCCTGAAACTTTCCCTTATTTCCAGCCTAACCTTATCGGGGTGCATAACAACGCCTATTTCATTATTTTAGCCAAGCATTATTCTAGCCCTAGCGCAAATGAGCTTTTAAAGCAAGGCGATTTACATGAAGATGGTTTCAGGCTGAAACTCCGATCGCCATGAATTGTTTTGTATTCAAGATGATAGCGATAGCCATGCACTTTAACCTTTTTATGAATGGTTCAGAAAGTTTGTTTCAGTCAGCATTATTTACAAAAAGAGTTTAAAATAAATGCAATTGTATCTCTTGAGTCGTCTTTAGAGTGCAAATGATTATCAAAATGAATCGTTTTAGTTGTAAGCGTGCTTGTTTACACTAAAATAATAAGCGTTATTGATAAGACCACATTAAAGGATAATGAATGAAAAAAATGGTTTTGGTATCGGTTTTACTAGCAGGGTTTTTGCAAGCGGTGAATTTGGATTTATCTTCGGCTAAGCTAACATGGACAGCCTTTAAAACTAAGGCTAAAACACCAGTAAATGGGAGTTTTGAAAGCATCACTTATAAACTGGGTAAATCTCAAGATAGTTTAAAAACCCTTTTAGAGGGAGCGAGTGCAAGCATGGATAGCCTGAAAGTCAATTTAGGCGATGACACTAAAAACAAAAACGTTAAAGAAGCTTTTTTCGCTCTTTTTAAAAACACTAATATTAAAGTAACTTTTAGAAATGTGATAGAAGGCGATCATGAAGGTTCTCTTACGGCTTATGTGAGGATGAATGAAAAGCTGGTGAAAGTGCCTATGCAATACACGATTGCTGGTGATAAGCTCGTGGTTAAAGGGGTCTTGGATTTGTTGAATTTTGGCTTGAAAAACGAATTAGCGAGCTTGGCCAAACGATGCGAGAGTTTTCATGAGGGCTTGACTTGGTCGCAGGTGGAAATCCAATTTGAAAGCATGATTAAGGGATAATGTAAAATCATGGAGTTGTTGCACAGCATTAATGATTTTAATGAAGCTAAGCAGGTGATCGCTGGGGGGGTCAATTCGCCTGTGAGAGCGTTTAAGAGCGTTAAAGGCACTCCCCCCTTTATTTTAAAAGGTAAGGGGGCGTATCTTTATGATGTGGATAACAACCATTATATAGATTTTGTGCAAAGCTGGGGGCCTTTGATTTTTGGGCATGCTGATGAAGAAATTGAAGAAAATATTATTAATGCATTAAAAAAAGGCACTTCTTTTGGCGCTCCCACAGAGTTAGAAACCACTTTAGCTAAGGAAATCATTTCTTGTTATGAAGGCTTAGATAAGGTGCGTTTAGTGAGTAGCGGCACGGAAGCGACCATGAGCGCGATACGACTCGCTAGAGCTTATAGCCAAAAAGACGATTTGATCAAGTTTGAAGGGTGCTACCATGGGCATAGCGACTCCTTATTGGTGAAAGCGGGTAGCGGGTGCGCCACTTTTGGATCGCCTTCTTCTTTAGGCGTGCCGAACGATTTTAGCAAACACACTCTAGTGGCTCGTTATAACGACTTGAACTCCACAGAAGAATGCTTTAAAAAAGGCGATGTGGGTTGTGTCATCATTGAACCCATTGCTGGGAATATGGGGTTAGTGCCGGCTCAAAAAGAGTTTTTACTAGGCTTAAAGGCCTTGTGTGAAAAATACCAAGCGGTGCTGATTTTAGATGAAGTGATGAGCGGGTTTAGAGCGAGTTTGAGCGGTTCGCAAGAATTTTATGGCGTGGTGCCGGATTTGGTAACCTTTGGTAAGGTGATAGGCGCGGGGCTTCCTTTGGCGTGTTTTGGGGGGCGTGCGGAAATTATGGACTTGCTTTCGCCCATTGGAGGGGTGTATCAAGCAGGCACTTTAAGCGGTAACCCCCTAGCGGTGTGCGCGGGGTTGAGTGCGCTTTATAAAATCAAAAGAGACAAAACCCTTTATACCCGCTTAGACGCTTTAGCCGTTCGTTTGACTCAAGGTTTAAAAAAGAGCGCTCAAAGCTATAACATCGCTTTAGAGACGCTCAACAGAGGGAGCATGTTTGGCTTTTTCTTTAACGAAAATGCGGTGTGCGATTTTGATGACGCTTTAAAAAGCGATACAGAAATGTTTGCGAAATTCCACCAAAAAATGCTCTTTAAAGGCGTGTATTTGGCATGTTCAAGCTTTGAAACCGGCTTTATTTGTGAGCCTATGACTGAAGAGATGATTGATTTAGCGGTTGCAAAGGCTGATGAAAGTTTTGATGAAATCATAAAGGGCGTGTGAATTTTTGAAAAAGCCAAAGTATTATAAATTCATAGAGGGGGCGAATTATTTGAGCTTGGGGCTTTCTATGGTGGTAGCGATCCTTATGGGCGTGGCTATAGGCTATGGGCTTAAAAAACTCACTCACATTCCGTGGCTTTTTTGGCTTGGGGTTATTTGGGGCGTGTTAGCGAGCTTTCTCAATGTCTATAAAGCTTATAAAAACATGCAAAAAGATTATGAAGAACTAGCCAAAGACCCTAAATACACACAAAACAAAACAAAATAAATACCATAAAAGCCCATGTGTCAAGTCCAATGCTTGCTTATTTTACTTTTTATCAATATAGTTAGCGCGATTATCGTTTATTTTTTCCAAGCATTTCAAGGGGTTTTGAATTTTGAAGGGGGGTTTTTGGGGTTTTTTATCGTGGCGTTGTCTTCGTATTACGGCGTTAAAAAGCGTTTGGATTTAAGGAAACAAAATTCAGGAGAAAAAGAAGAAAAGCAAAAATTCCAAAAATTCGCCCTGGGCTTGGAAATGTCTTTCAATGTGTGGCGTTTAGGGGGGTATGGGGTTTTACTAGGCATTTTAGGAGCGCTTTTATTCTTGCATCTTTTTAACGGATTGTCGTTTCTTATCGGCGTGTTTGTGAGCTCGCTCTCTAGCGCGTTATTACGATTTTTAAATAATAATGGTAAGTTTTGACACAAACTCCTGTGGATTTTAACCCCTTTAATTTTCTTTTAATTTCTGATCCTATACAATAAAAATAAAAATGGGAGTGGATCTTGAAAACAACAAATCCTGCTAAAAGAATCCTAAAAACCGCCGTGATTCAAATGCAATCCAAACCCTACGCCTTAAATGAAAACCTGCAATTAGCGATCAGTCTAGCTAAAGAAGCCCACGACAAAGGTGCGAATCTCATTGTTTTACCGGAATTGTTTGACAGCGGTTATTGCGTGAATGATAAAGACGCGGAGTTTGGGATAGATTTTAAAGCGATAGAGCATGGCAAGCTGAAAAACGAGTCGTTGAGCGCGTTAAGCGATTTTGCAAAGTCTAATAAAGTGCATTTAGTGGCGTGTAGCATTGAAAAAACGAATAAAAAACTCTACGACAGCGCTTATATCATTCCGCCAAAAGGCGGAATCATTGGAAAACACCGCAAGGTTTATTTGTGGGGCGATGAAAAATCGCGCTTCAAAAGGGGTAAAAAATACGAGGTTTTTACACTGGATTTTGGGGATTTTAGCGCGAAAGTGGGTTTGCAAATTTGCTATGAAATCGGCTTTTGCGTGGGCGCGAATCTTTTAGCGTTACAAGGGGCTGAGATTTTAATCTATCCTAGCGCGTTTGGCAAAGCTAGGGCTTATAATTGGGATTTATTGAGCAAAGCCAGAGCGTTAGAAAATGGCTGTTTTGTGTGCGCGTGCAATCATAGTGGGGAAGAAACTAACGCTAAATTAAAACAAACGCTAGAGTTTGCCGGCGATTCAAGAATCATCGCGCCCAATGGGAAAATCATTGCACAAGCCACCAAGCTTAATGAAGTCATTATCGCTGAAATGGATTTAAACGAAGTGGCACTGCAACGCCAAAAAATCCCTTATTTACAAGATTTTGACACCAAACTCACCAAAAAGGGGTTTGGAAAACTCACTTAAAAAGGAGCGATTATGGCAAAAGAAATTTTAGTGGCTTATGGCGTGGATATTGATGCGGTGGCTGGTTGGCTAGGGAGCTATGGTGGGGAGGATTCGCCTGATGATATTTCGCGCGGGCTTTTTGCGGGTGAAGTGGGGATCCCACGGCTTTTGAAATTGTTTAAAAAATACCATCTCCCTGCGACTTGGTTTGCGCCTGGGCATTCTATTGAAACTTTCCCTGAACAAATGAAAATGATCGTGGATGCAGGGCATGAAGTGGGCGCGCATGGGTATTCGCATGAAAACCCTATCGCTATGACGGCCAAGCAAGAAGAAGATGTTTTGTTAAAAAGCGTTGAGTTGATTAAAGATCTCACCGGCAAAGCCCCCACAGGCTATGTGGCGCCGTGGTGGGAGTTTTCTAATATCACTAATGAATTGCTTTTAAAACACGGCTTCAAATACGACCACTCGCTCATGCACAATGATTTCACGCCCTATTATGTGCGCGTGGGGGATAGTTGGAGCAAGATTGATTATAGTTTGGAAGCTAAGGATTGGATGAAGCCTTTAATCCGTGGGGTGGAAACAAATTTGGTGGAAATCCCTGCGAACTGGTATTTGGACGATTTACCGCCGATGATGTTTATCAAAAAATCCCCCAATAGCTTTGGTTTTGTAAGCCCGCACGATATAGGACAAATGTGGATCGATCAATTTGATTGGGTTTATCGTGAGATGGATTATGCGGTGTTTAGCATGACAATCCACCCTGATGTGAGTGCCCGTCCGCAAGTGTTGCTCATGCATGAAAAAATCATTGAGCATATCAACAAGCACGAAGGCGTGCGTTGGGTAACATTCAATGAAATCGCTGATGATTTCTTAAAACGAAACCCTAGAAAAAAATAGCGATAACGCCAAAAGATTTTTGGCGTTTGATTAAAAGGTTGGAAGATGTGCGTTTTATGCGGGGAACTTATCAGTTCTTTTCATTGGAGTGATGAAAATTATGGGAGCGATAGTTATGGGATTGATGAAAATTTGAGAGAGCCAAATGCGTTTATTAGCGCGAATGAAAACGCTAGAGAACGCAAAAGAGCGCGGCTCAAACGAGTGGGATTGCTCAACCAAATTCTGGCGTTTTATGGGCTAAAAATTAATGATTGGCAAGGTGCGAAATTTGTGCTGTGCGATAAAAAAGGGCAGAGCGTGATCGTGAATGATTTAGGCGATTTGTGGGGTAAGGCGCAAAAATTAGCCAAAAAAGAGATGGACGCACTAGATTCTAATTTATTAGCGTTTTTAAACCAACAGACACACGCCACTCACTGATGCCCAAAATCCCTATCACGCTCATCACCGGTTTTTTAGGCAGCGGTAAAACGAGTTTTTTAAGCGAATATTTAAACCAAATAGATCACCAAGGCGTCGCTCTTATCATCAATGAAATCGGTCAAGCCGCCTTGGATCAACGCATCTTAAGCGTTCAATATTGCGGTGAAAAAATGCTCTATCTTAACGCAGGGTGCGTGTGTTGCAACAAACGCTTAGATTTAGTGGAGTCTCTAAAAGCCACGCTCAACAACTATGAATGGCGTGGCGAAATTCTAAAGCGCATCGTCATTGAAACCACCGGTTTAGCCAACCCGGCACCGATTTTATGGACGATTTTGAGCGATGTTTTTTTAGGGGCGCATTTTGAGATTCAAAGCGTGGTGGCTTGCGTGGATGTTTTGAATGCTAAAACGCATTTAACCAACAATGAAGCTAAAGAGCAAATCGTTTTTGCTGATAGCGTTTTATTGACCAAAACGGATTTACAAAACGACAGCAGGGCTTTAATCAAATTAAAAGAGCGGATACAAGCCCTTAACCCTAGTGCAGAAATTTTTGACAAGAGGGTGATAGACTATGAGAGTCTCTTTTCACGCAAAAATAGAGCGCGAAATTTTATGCCAAGAATGCCAAAAGATTCACACTCGCAAGGCTTTGAGACTTTAAGCATCAGGTTTGAAGGCACGATGGAGTGGAGCGCGTTTGGGATTTGGCTGAGTTTGTTATTGCATCAATACGGCACACAGATTTTACGCATCAAGGGGATTATTGACATTGGAAGCGATCTTTTGGTGAGTATTAACGGCGTGATGCATGTCATTTACCCGCCTAAGCATATTTTAAAGGATCAAAACGGCTCTAATCTCGTTTTTATCATGCGTCATTTAGAGCGTGAAAAAATCTTAAATTCCTTAAAGGGTTTTAAGGATTTTCTCGGCATCAAGGGTTTTGAAACCCCATAATTTTTCTATTTATTGGTAGCTGTTTGCATTTTAATGGGGAAAAGAACGATGAAGCTTAAAACCAAACACACCCCACAAATAACAAAAATCAAAACATAGCCCAAATCCCCTAAAAAGATCGTAAAAAGATACGAGAAAAGCGCTTGGAAAATGCCAAAAGAAAACACCACCCACGAAGACGCTTGAGCGAAATGCTTGGCGCCTGCAATTTTTAAAGCCATCATGCTGAATAAATTGATATTGGCGGTTGTGGCCGCTCCCATTATAAAGATGCTCAAATTGAGTAAAGAGATTTGGTGGAAAAAAATGGGTAAAAAGCATGCGATAGATTTTAAAATAAGGATAAAGATATTGGCATTTTTAGCCCCTAGCTTTTGAGCCATGGGACCGCTGATTAAAGAGCCAAGCGTGGCTCCAAAGCCAAAAAACGCCCATGAAGTTCCAGCGATAGTGGGGGAGATATTTAAATGACGGATCAAATAATCCACCCAAAAAAGCGTGTGTGGTAAAAAACCAATCGCATTGAGCGCACAAGAAATGAGCAATAACCACAAATGAAAGGGGATTTTAAACGCGCTTTCTTCTTTTTTAACGGATTTTTTCCTTAAAGAACGGGTTTTTAACCCCACCAAGGAAAGGATAAAGGCTATCAAACAACTGCCCCCTAAAAAAATCCATGCCCATTTGATATTATAAGAGCTGATCCAAGGCAGAACAAACCCGCTAAAGACAGATCCAATGCCTACAGCGCTAAAAATAAGCCCTCCCACTAAGGCTTTTTTATGTTCTTTGACATAAGGCAAAGAGAGAGGAGCGACTAAAATCATTAACGCGCTGCTAGCCACACCGGCGATAAAACGCCAGATCCAAAGCCAAAAGAAAGGGATACTATCAAAATAACAGACTAAAAAACTCAAAGCGATCAAGCCAAAACTGATTTTAGCGATGCTTTCTAATGACATTAACGGGCTTAAAAATTGGATTAAAAAACTCCCAAAAACATAGCCCATTAGCACCGCAATACCCAGTTGGAAGCTTTGGTGTGGGGTTAAACTCCCTGATAAAATGAGTAGGGGGATTAAAACCACATAGCCAAAACGAGCTAAGCCGTTAGACACAAAAACCCCTAAAAAGCAAACAAACACGCGCATTTTGATCCTTAACACATGACAAGTTATAAAAAGATCTTATATTATATTGAAACTTGTTAATTGATAGTGCATAATAAAAGCGAGATGAGAATAAATTTTTAAGGAGCGTCCTTTTTATCAATACCCGTATCATTAAAGAGGCCCCACGATTGAGAAAAAAGAGTTGGTTATTAGCGTTATAGAGCTTGTTTCAAAAGCGCTTCATAAAAACAAGGCTTCTACTAGAATAAGGCTTCTTTGCGGTATCTTGCTGAAACAGAGATTAATAACTATGGGCTAGGCTTAAAAAGAGCACCACTGGATAGCATGAAAGCGTTTTTTTGTCATTTTGGAAAAATTTTGTCATTTTTTTGTTTTTGATGCTTTTTGTGTGGTGTTAGCCCATAAAAAGGCTTTTAGCATTTTTTAAGATTAAATAGTAAAGAACTTGATTTTGCCATAACCTCTTTAAAAAGCGGTCTTTTGGGGCGTTTGCCCCTTATGGGTGAGAAAATTTATTTCTTGTGAGCGAAATTGTGTGGGTTGCCTTTATCCCCAACATAAGAGATTTTATCGCCTAAAATATCATAAGCTTGACCAAAGCCTTTCACAAAACGCCCTTCTTTGAAATCCAATGCGATCAAATGGAAATCTTGCATGGCACGAATGGTTTTAATGCCCCCAGCACCACCGGTTTTTTCAATGAAAGAATCAAACGCTTTGTCAAACTCCGCCCCTCTTTCAATAAAACGAGCGTTGGTTTTATAACGCAAGCGTTTCCTCAAAATAGCTGATTTAGCCTTGCTCTCGTCTTCTAAAAACATCACTTCCACATTGTGGGGGTTGTTTTTAAGGCCGGCAAAATGCTCAGCCACTTCGCTCACATAAATGTAGTATTGTTTGCCATCTGTCATTAAAGGTGCATAAGAGCATACCACATGCCCACTAGGGTGTAAGGTCGCCAAACAAACAGAATCAAAGCTTTCTTTAAAAGCCTTAACTTCTTCTTCCACGCCTTTTAAATCATGGGTTTTTTCCACGCTTTGACACAATTCAATGATAGCGTTTTTGTAGTCTTTGGGGTCTTTAACTTCGTGGTTAAATTCAATCCTTAAGGTTTGATTGTGGTTATAACCAATCACAATGCCTTGAGAATCCACGCTTTTAAAGGCGACATTTTCAGCATGATGGACTTGCCCAAATTTTTTCAACAAGCCTTTCATGTCTTCAACATGGTGAGCGTTCATGTGTTCTATAATACGATTAAGCATAATATTCTCCTTAGTTTCAAAAAATAAGGGGAATGTTATAACAAAAAATTAAATATTAGCTTAATCTTTAGCGGAAATTTTGGTTTTGATTTCTATGCCTAAAAGTTTGAAAGCGTTAGTCAAACTCAAACTCACCATTAAACAAATTTTTAAAAGCTCCTTAGCTTTAGGGGTGTCTAAGATTTTGCCAGCGTTATAGAAGCGGTGGAATTCTGAGGCGAGAGTTTTTGCGTATTCGCACATTTTTTGCAAGCCGTATTCTTCAAAAGAGGATTCAATTGCTTTAGGCAAGCTTAAAGCGCTAAAAAGCAGGTATTTTTCTTCAGCGTTTAAATTTTTTAAAGGGGTTTGCAAAACCTCTTCTTTAGAAAAAGGGGATTTTTCTAGCATGGTGTGGATGCGCGAATTAGCGTAATGGATATAGTAAATGGGGTTTGAGCTGTCTTGCTTTTTTAAAGTATTGACATCAAATTCTAAATGGGTGTCAAGCCGTTTGCTTAAAAAAATAAACCTCAAAGCGTCTTTACCCACATCATCAATCACATCTTTAATCAAAATAAAATTACCCGCTCTTTTGCTCATTTTGTAAGGCTCGTTATCTTTGAGCAAGCGCACCATTTGAGCGAGTAAGACTTCAAGTTTGTTGGAATCATGGCCCAAAAACTCAAGGCTAGCTTTCACTCTAGCGATATAGCCGTGGTGGTCTGCCCCCCAAATGTTGATATATTTGGTGTAATTTTGCTTAAATTTTTCATCATGATAGACAATATCGCCGGTTAGATAAGTGTAGCTTTTATCTTCTTTAATGAGTACCCGATCGCTTTCATCCTGGTAGAGTGAAGATTTGAGCCAAATTTTAGAATCCTTTTCATAAAGGGCGTTCGCTTTTTCTAATCGTTCAAACACCGCATCTTTATGTTTAAAAATTTCTTTTTCGCTCGCATAGGAATCAAAATGAATGCCTAAAGCGTCTAAATTATCCTTAATTTCTAAAAGCATTAAATCTTTAGCATAGCCGCTTAAAACTTCAATAATAGTTTCTTTATTTTCTTTAAAAAGGCTTGGCTCTAAATCGTTACTCGCCTTTTTAGCGATCTCAATGATGTATTCGCCTTTGTAAAAGACTTCTGGGTAAGTTACGCTTTCTTTTAAAACATGTTCTTTGTAAGCGAGCCATACAGAAAGCCCTAACAAGCGGATTTGAGAACCCATGTCATTGACATAATATTCGCACAAAACTTCATGCCCTAAAAAGCGAGCGATTTTAGCCAAACTATCGCCAAACACCGCTCCTCTAGCATGCCCTATGTGTAAAGGCCCTGTGGGGTTAGCGCTCACAAATTCTAAAAAGATTTTTTGAGAACGCTCGCTTTTAACTTGAGAGCCAAATTGTTCTTTTAATTTTAAAGCCTTCTGGGTGAAACGCTCCAAAAAATCTAAAGAAAGCGTGAAATTGATATAGCCCTTGCAAGCCACTACGCTGTCAAAAAACCCTTGAGTTTTTTCGTGTGTGCTGATTTTAAGGGCTAACTCTTCAGCGATAACTAGGGGCGATTTTTTAAAAACTTTGGCGAGATTGAAAGCAATGGGCGTAGCGTAATGCCCATGTTCTCTGTCTTTAGGGTATTCAATAATGACTTCTTCTTTTAAAATCTCTTCTAAAACGCCCTTGATGAGAGTGTGCATGTTTAACTTTCTTGTTTGCTTTTAATCTCGCTACTCTCATGCACTTTGGTTTGTGCTGCTTGAGCGTCTAGGGTTTTTGGCTCGTTTTTAGCCTCTTCTTCATCGTCTTTCACGGCTTTTTTGAAATTCTTAATCCCACTGCCTAAACCTTTAGCCAACTCTGGGATCTTTTTAGCCCCAAACAACAACACAATCACTAATAAAACAATGACCCAATGCCATATGCTTGTGAATCCGCCCATATTTTACTCCTTAAACTATTGGTTGGTTTTTTCTTGAATTATAGCTTTTTTAAAAAATAATTGATAGGTTTTATAAGGATTCGTTTTTCCAAGCCTTGCATATTTTTTCAAAATTAAACGCTTTTAAGCGATAGACTAAAGTTTTTGCGATGCTTAAGATGATTTCTTTGGATTTTTCTAAATCTTCATTGATGATGAGGTAATCAAAGCTCTCCAAGCACTGCATTTCTTTATAAGCGTTGATCAAGCGCTTTTCTATCGTCTCTTTAGAATCCGTCCCCCTTAAAAGCAAGCGCTCTTTTAAAATCTCTTGGTTTTTGGTGCTAATAAACACAGAGCATGCGTTAGGGTAATGCTTTTTAAGGATCTCATGCCCTTGCACATCAATATCAAAAATGACGATTTTGCCCTCTTTTAAGGCTTTTTCTACAGGGATTTTAGAAGTGCCATAGTAGTGGTTATGCACGATCGCCCATTCTAAAAACTGCCCTTTTTCTATGCCTTGTTTGAATTCTTCTTCGCTGACAAAATTATAATGCAAGCCATCAACTTCGCCCTCTCTAGGCTTCCTCGTGGTGGTGGAAAGGGAAAAATGGGTTTTGGGGATTTTTTCTTGCAAATACTTTGTAAGGGTGCTTTTACCCGCTCCGCTAGGGCCTGAAAGGATGAGTAAATTAAAATCATTATGCATTAGGTTTTTTATCCTCTAAAGTGATTTTAATGCTTAAGGTCTTGTTTTCTAAAAGGCTTTTTAAGGACTCTTGATTCAGGCTCTTTAATAAATCCTGCAAATTCAAGTGCAATTCTAGGGGGCTGGAAGTTTTATCGCTTTCTTCTTTTTCTTGTGGGGTTTTTATATCGCTCTCTTTAGGGGTTTCTGTGGCGTTCTCACTATTAGGGGTTTTTGCAACGGCTTCATTTAAAAAGGGCAATTCTTCCCCCATCGCTTTAGCCATCACCGGCTCAGGAATGTCTTCAATGCTTTCGTAATGGTCTTCTTGGGGTTTTTCATCTTGGGTTTGTGGCGTTTCTTTTTCTTGCGGTGTTTCTGCGATTTCTTGTTTTTCTAACTCGTGCGCTTGGGTTTCTTGGAGAGCTTCTGCGCTTTCTTGCGTTTTTTCTTTAGGAATTTCTAATTCTTGCGCTTGGGTTTTTTCGGTAACAACTTCTTGGATTTCTTTATCTTGTGGAATTTCTGCGCTTTCTTGCGTTTTTTCTTTATTCTCTTGGCCGTTAGAGTTTTCTTGGATTTCTTTGACTAATTCTTGCATGGCCTCTAATTCTTGCGCGCTTGGGGAATCTTGTGTTTCTTCTTGTTTTTCCTCTTTAATTTCTTGCGTTTCTTCTTTGATTGGCTCTTGTTCTTTGACTTGCTCTTCTTGCGTTTCTTCTTTAACTTCTTCTTGCGCTTCTTCTTTGATCTCTTCCTTAACTTCTTCTTGCGTTTCTTCTTTAGGAATTTCTAATTTTTCTTGCGTTTCCAACTCTTTAGAAACTTCTTCATCTTTAGGGGTTTCACTCTCTTGCGTTTCATCATCTTTAGGCTTTTCTTCTTGCGGCGTTTCTTTAATCTCTTCTTTTTCTTCTTTTTTAACCTCTTCTTTTTCTTCTTCTTTAATCTCTTCTTTTTCTTCTTGCGCATCTAAAGTGGGGAGTAGTTGCTCTTCATTATTAGGCTCTTCTTTGGCTAGGGCTTCTAAATCGCCTAAATTTTCTAATTCGTCCCAATTGGTTTCTAAAACTTCTTGAGTTGGGTCTAAATTCTGGCTAGGTTCTAGCTCGCTTATGTTAGAACCAAGCTTTTTTTGAAGGATTTTTAAAACCTCAGTGGGTAAAAAAGGTTTTTTGATTTTCATCTCAAAGCCCTCTAAAAAGGGCTGCGCTTCATTGCCCTTTTTATACATACACACGCTGTTTTTATTTTGAGAGATGATTTCTTTTAATTCTAGCCAATCCACTTGATCTAGTTTTTCCAAACATTCATCATCGGCTATCAAAAGCCATTCTGGATCTTTTTTAAGGCGTGCGGACAGCTCTTGATAGTGGTTAAAATTTTCTATAGATAATTCCAATTTCTTAGAGACACTCTCAAGCAGTTTTGCGATCATGGGGTTTTGGTTGAATAGAATCATTTTCATTTTAGGGACTCCTTATTTGATAAGAAACGCTTCTTTAAGCCTATCCATTTTTATCGCTTTTTTTAAATCTTTTATTATAATCAAAAATCCACTTGGTTGGTTGTTTTTATCATAGAGTGTAATTTAAAATAAGGATCATTTGATGTTAAACAAGTTTAAAAAAATCGTTGGCGTGGGTGTGTTAGTGGGCTGTTTAGGGGTTTTGCAAGCTAAAAACAGCTTATTTGTCTTACCTTATGAGCAAAAAGAGGCTCTCAATTCTTTAGTTTCTGGCATTAGTAACGCCAGAGAGAGTGTGAAAATCGCTATCTATAGTTTCACGCACAGAGATATTGCAAGAGCCATTAAAAGCGTAGCGAGTAGGGGGATTAAGGTGCAAATCATTTATGATTATGAAAGCAATCACAATAACAAGCAATCCACTATTGGCTATTTAGACAAATACCCTAACACGAAAGTGTGCTTATTGAAAGGGCTTAAGGCTAAAAACGGGAATTATTACGGCATCATGCACCAAAAAGTGGCGATCATTGATGATAAGATCGTGTTTTTAGGCTCAGCGAATTGGAGCAAAAACGCTTTTGAAAACAATTACGAAGTGCTTTTAAAAACCGATGACACAGAGACAATTCTTAAAGCCAAGAGCTATTACCAAAAGATGTTAGGGAGTTGCGTTGGGTTTTAAAAGCCCTTTAGAAGTGGTAATTATACCCCACATAAAAGGCAAAGACCCTACGCATTTGAACCTTGAGTGCATCAGTAGTGTAGTATTTGTTATTAATGGTGGGGAATTTAAAGCCGATTTCAAATTCATGTTCATCTACAAATAAAGCCTTGAGGCCAAAGTTAAAGAGGAATTGAAAAGAGGTGTTATCAACCGCACTACTGTTAGTGATGCCTAACAATTCCTGCCCTTTACTGCCAATATACCAGCTATTCCCCGCAATCGCAATCCCCCCAAAAACGCCAATATCCACGCCAATATCATCTTGATAGAAACTCCCTTGGAAGAAATTCCACACCGCATCCACGCCCACGCCATAAGTGATCATGTTATTGCCGCCATAATAACCTTTAGGGTATCTCATGCCATAGCCTTGCCAATCTAAAAAAGCAAAATAGCGCAAGCCCAAGATTTTATCCGGATGGAAAAAGTGGTTATAACCCATGACTAATCCAATCCCATTAGATCCCATGTTGGTGAGCTTTTTAACGCTATTAACGCTAGTTATGATATTGGTGTAACCGGTTTGATAGTTAGTAACTTCTCTAACTTCATGGATATTAGTCATTAAATTGATAGAACCTGTTTGGTAATTGAATCCCATATACAAATTTTTTGTCCAAGAAGGCGCTGCGCTTTCTTCTTTAGCTACTAAGGCGTGTGTCAGTAAGCTTGCGCCAACTAACATTTTTAACAAGGTTCTCAATTTTATCTCCTGCATAGTAAGTTTCATTATAAAGATCTAAATTTTACAACAACTTGCTCAAAATTAAGCATTTATTCTTTATAAGAGAGTATAATCTAGGGCTTAAAATAACTCAAAAGTAAGGCTAGTGGATGAAAAAAGCGCTTTATTTAGGGGCTGTTGCGTTTAGCGTTGCATTCAGCATGGCATCAGCCAATGAGCCAAAAATTGATTTTAACCCTCCCAATTATGTAGAAGAAACCCCCTCTAAAGAATTTATCCCTGAATTGAACAAGTTGGGGAGTTTGTTTGGGCAGGGTGAGCGCCCTTTATTTGCGGACAGGAGGGCGATGAAGCCTAACGATTTGATCACAATCATTGTTTCTGAAAAAGCGAGCGCGAATTATTCTAGCTCTAAAGATTATAAAAGCGCTTCAGGGGGTAATTCCACGCCCCCAAGACTCACTTATAACGGGCTAGATGAAAAAAAGAAACAAGAAGCACAGTATTTAGACGATAAGAATAATTACAATTTCACCAAATCCAGCAATAACACGAATTTTAAAGGCGGTGGCTCGCAAAAAAAGAGCGAAGATTTAGAGATCGTGTTGAGCGCTCGCATCATTAAGGTGCTAGAAAACGGGAATTATTTCATCTATGGGAATAAGGAAGTGCTAGTGGATGGGGAAAAGCAAATCCTTAAGGTGAGTGGGGTGATCCGCCCTTATGATATTGAAAGGAATAACACCATCCAATCCAAGTTTTTAGCCGACGCTAAGATTGAATACACGAATTTAGGGCATTTGAGCGATTCCAATAAGAAGAAATTCGCTGCTGATGCGATGGAAACCCAAATGCCTTATTAATAAAGAGCGTTTGAAAGCCTAGCATGAGAGCGATCGCTATTGTTTTAGCCAGAAGTTCCAGTAAAAGGATCAAGAATAAGAATATTATTGATTTTTTCAATAAACCCATGCTCGCTTACCCTATTGAAACAGCACTAAATTCCAAGCTCTTTGAAAAGGTGTTTATCTCTAGCGATAGCATGGAGTATGTGAATTTAGCTAAAAATTATGGGGCGAGTTTTTTGAATTTGCGCCCTAAAATTTTAGCGGACGATAGAGCTACGACTTTAGAGGTGATGGCCTATCACATGAAAGAATTAGAATTAAAAGATGAAGATATTGCGTGTTGTTTGTATGGCGCTTCAGTATTTTTACAAGAAAAGCATTTAAAAAACGCTTTTGAAACTTTAAAACAAAATCAAAATACGGATTATGTTTTCACATGCACTCCCTTTAGCGCTTCGCCCTATCGTTCTTTTAGCCTTGAAAACGGCGTTCAAATGGCTTTTAAAGAGCATTCAAACACGCGCACGCAAGATTTAAAAACGCTCTATCATGACGCAGGGTTGCTTTATATGGGGAAGGCTCAAGCCTTTAAAGAAATGCGGCCTATTTTTAGCCCAAATTCTATCGCTTTAGAATTATCGCCCTTAGAAGTCCAAGATATTGACACTTTAGAAGATTTAGAATTAGCCAAGCTCAAATACAGCCGTTTGAAAAACGCATGCCAGTAAAAATTTTGTGCGATGCGTTTGTAACAAGCGGTTTAGGGCATGTGAGGCGTTGTGAAAAAATCCTTTCTTTTATAGAAAAATTAGGGATTAAAGCGGATCTTTATTTGCACAAGCAAAATAATATAAGCGCTTTTTTAGAGGGCGTTGGCAATGATGATTTTTTGATTACAGACAGCTATTGTTTAAATTCAAAAGATTTTTACCTTTTAAAAGAAAAAGCCAAAAGCCTTATGGTGATAGAAGATGAAGAGCATGCTAAGGGGTTTTACCCTAAAAACACTAAGATCATGAATTTCACGCTGAACGCTTTAAAACACTATAACCATGCGTCTAAAGATCATTATTTGGGGGTGGGGTTTTACCCTGTTGATATTCGTTTTGTCTATGAGCGCCCTATCAATACAGAAAATAAAGAAGTGCTGATCACTCTAGGGGGGAGCGAGCAAAAAACTCTCAAAGAGATAGTCAAAATTTTAGAAAATAAGGATGTGAATTTGCATATCATTTCACCTTATACGCCTAAAAATCCTCCAAAAAACACGCATTATTACAGCCCTTTAAACCCCTTAGAGTTCAGTTCTTTGATGAAATTTTGCGCTTGCGCCATTAGCGCTGCAGGCCAAACCCTCTATGAATTGGCCCTTTCTCAAACGCCCTCTCTTATCCTTCCTATTGCTTCTAATCAGATCATTCAAAGCCAAGAATTTGAAAATTCAGGCATTTTCAAACAAACGAGTTTAAAAACTCTAGATAAAGATTTTGAAAAATTACAAATTCAAAAAAACCAAGCCTGGGCAAAAAACCTGGCCTTTGGGAGTGAGCTAGAAGGTGCATTAAGGGAGTTTTTAGAAATTTGAAAAAAAATTATTCTTATGGAAATATTCAAGCGATTGATTTTGTGCATTTAAACGATGGAGAAAAATTGTTGGTTTTAGAGTTTCGTAACCACCCAAACACTGCCTTATGGATGTATAGCGCTTTTATTTCTTTAAAAACGCATTTGCAATTCATAGAAGATTTAAAAAACTCGCCCAACCACCGCTATTTTTTGTTTAAAGAAGAGGGCGTTTATTTAGGGGTTGGCTCTATCACTAAAATCAATTTTTTTCATAAGCATGGGTATTTGGGGATTTATAAAAACCCTTTTTTGAAAAATGGGGGAGAAACTATTTTAAAAGCTTTAGAATGCATCGCTTTTGAAGAGTTCCAATTGCATTCTTTGCATTTAGAAGTGATGGAAAACAATTTCAAAGCGATCGCTTTTTATGAAAAAAACCATTATGAGTTAGAGGGGCGTTTGAAAGGCTTTATCTCTAAAGAAAAGGAATTTATAGACGTTCTTTTGTATCATAAGGATAAGAAAAAATATAACGATCAATCTCTTCTAAAACTTTAGGGCAAATTTCTAGTTTTAAATCCAACACGCTTAAAGGCAATTTGCAATCTTGTAATTTGACGAGATCTTTTGGAGTAACCAATAAGGAAGTGGCGCTATTTTGATAAAACTCTTTTTCTAAAAGCTCCAAATCAAAAAGGGCATGGTCTCTAAAATACAATTTTTTAACCACTTCTTTGGGTAAAAACGCATCAAGCCTGCTAGGGTTAGCGATAGCCGTTACTAAAAGCATGCGTTTGGTGGGGTTAGAAATAGAGGTGATTCTTTGATAATCCTTATCTTCGGTGATGACTAAATGGGCTTCTTTATAGCTTTTAATGCTTTCTCTATACAACCCGCTGGGCAAACAAAAAGGGTAGTAGGGGGGGACTTTAGGCTTTAAAAGCACATTGAATTGGTTGAAATTAAACCTAAAACCATCGTCTAAAAACACGATCTTTGCCCCTAATTCAAGGGCTTTTAAAACGCCTAACTCTCTTTTTTCGCTCACAATCACGCTCGCTTGTTTTAAATTCAAGGCTAAAAGATAGGCTTCATCGCCCGCTGTTTTTTGAGGAACTAAAATGTTTCCTTTAACGCTCACCACCACTAAGCCTTTAGAATCCCGTTGATACCCCCTAGAGACAACCGCCACTTCTTGGTATCTTGGAGCGATCTCTAAAATAAAGGGCGTTTTACCGCTTCCCCCAGCGATCAAATTACCGATGCTGATAAGGGGGATTTTAAAATCATGCTTTTTAGCGGTTTTTCGTTTAAGGGTGGCGATGCCTTGATAGATTAAAGAAAAAGGATAGAGCGCGAAAATCAACCCCTTTTGCAAAAGAGTGGGATCATAAAAATAGCGCTCTAAAAAGGGTTTATCGCTTTTCATTCAGGGTTAAATCGTTTGGCGATAGTGGGTAATTCTAATTTAAAAGCGTTTTTTTGGATACGGCTTGTGATGTTTTTCACTAAAATTTCATCATAGCCTAATTGAGTGAGTGCTTCTGCATCAATGGGCTTGTTTTTGAACAACGCTTCAATATCCTTCAATAAAGGATCGATCACGCTATAAGGATAGCCCAAATCTTTTTCATCGCTTTGCCCCACAAATAAATCCGCGCTAGGGGGCTTATTTAAAATCTTTTTAGGGATATTTAAATAATAAGCGAGTTCATAAACTTCGGTTTTAAATAATTCCCCAATCGGGTTAATCGCGCACGCCAAATCCCCAAATAAAGTGCCATAGCCTAGCATCCTTTCGCTTTTATTGCTCGTGCCAATGACTAAAGAATCGCTTTTTAAAGAATAATCGTATAAAAAAGCCATGCGCAATCTTGCGCAAAAATTCCCCTTTCTAGTAAGGCTTGCGTCTTTAAAGTGAGAGCCAAAGATGGCATCATAGGGAGCGATAGAATATTCTGTATAAGGGATAGAAAATGTTTCGCACAAATTTAAAGCGTCTGTTTTACTTTCTGGCATAGAGGCTGAAGAGGGCATTAAAAGGGCATGAGCGTTTTCTTTAAAAACCTTTTGGCACAGCACTCCAACGACCGCACTATCTAGCCCCCCACTCAGCCCGTAAACGACTTTTTTAAAGCCTTTTTTTTGAGCTTCTTTTTCTAAAAAATCGCATAAATAAACGATGAGTTTTTGGTAATTTTTTTGCATGCCTTAAATTATAATAGAAAAAACGCATCGTTTAAGTGAAAAATTAGTTTTTCTTGCTATAATTACCGTTTCACTCCTTTAAAAGTGCTCGTAGCTCAGCTGAATAGAGCAACAGGTTGCGGTCCTGTAGGTCGGGGGTTTGAATCCCTCCGAGCACACCATTTCTTAACATTATGAATGTTTTTAAACATTATCGCTCCCATTATGGTAAAATAAATACTTGCTTAAACACGCTAGGAGATTTGATTTTGGCATTACCCGTTTATTATGATAAAGACATTGATTTAGGCGTTATCCAATCCTTACAAGTGGGCATTATCGGCTATGGCGCGCAAGGAGAAGCCCAAGCACTCAATTTGAGGGACTCTAAAGTAAAAGTGCGGATTGGTTTGTATCAAGGGAGTTTGAGCGTTTCAAAAGCAAAAAAAGAGGGCTTTGAAGTGCTAGAAGTCAAAGAACTAGTCCAAAATTCTGATGTGATCATGGCACTACTCCCAGATGAATTGCATAAGGAAGTGTTAGAAAAAGAAGTGATCCCTTTTTTAAAAGAGGGGCAAATTGTGGGCTTTGCTCATGGTTTTAGCGTGCATTTCAATCAGGTTGTTCTTCCAAAAGGCGTGGGTGCGATTTTAGTTGCACCAAAGGGGCCTGGGAGCGCTTTAAGAGAAGAATACCTTAAAAATAGGGGCTTATACCATTTGATTGCCATAGAGCAAGAAAGCTCAAAATACAACGCTAAAGCGGTGGCTTTAAGCTATGCTAAAGCGATGGGTGGGGGGAGAATGGGGGTTTTAGAAACGAGCTTTAAAGAAGAATGCGAGAGCGATTTATTCGGCGAGCAAGCGGTTTTGTGCGGAGGGTTAGAAGCGATTGTAAGAATGGGGTTTGAAACTTTAATTAAGGCAGGATACCCTGAAGAATTAGCCTATTTTGAATGCGTGCATGAAGTGAAATTAGTGGCGGATTTATTGCATTATAAGGGGGTAGAGGGTTTAAGGAAGCACATTTCTAACACCGCTGAATTCGGGGCGATTAAAGCTAGAGAGCCTATGGGAAATCTGCTAAAAAAACGCATGCAAAAAATCTTAAAAAAGATTCAAAACGGCTCATTCGCTAAGGATTTTTTACTAGAAAAGAGCTTGAATTATCCTAGGTTAAACACAGAGAGGAAAGCCCTTAAAGAGACTAAAATAGAACAAATTGGGGAAATTTTACGCGCCCCATTCAATCATAAAAAATAAATCATCAAATTAAAAGGAATCATATGGCAATAGTAGTTACTATCACTTCAGGTAAGGGGGGTGTGGGTAAAAGCACCACCACGGCTAATTTAGCGATCGGCTTGGCTGAGAGCGGTAAAAAAGTCGTAGCGGTTGATTTTGACATAGGCCTTAGGAACTTGGATATGATTTTAGGCTTAGAAAATCGCATTGTTTATGATGTGGTGGATGTGATGGAAAAAAATTGCAACCTTTCGCAGGCTTTGATCACGGATAAAAAGACTAAAAACCTTTCTTTTTTAGCGGCTTCACAAAGCAAGGATAAAAATATTTTAGATAAGGAAAAAGTAGCGATTTTAATCAACGCTTTAAGGGCGGATTTTGACTATATTTTGATTGACTCACCGGCTGGGATTGAAAGCGGCTTTGAGCATGCGATTTTGCATGCGGACATGGCGTTAGTGGTGGTAACGCCTGAGGTAAGCTCTTTAAGAGATAGCGACAGAGTGATTGGCATTATTGACGCAAAGTCTAATCGGGCTAAAAGAGGCGAAGAAGTGCATAAGCATTTAATCATCAATCGCTTAAAACCTGAATTAGTGGCAAATGGCGAGATGATTTCCATAGAAGAAGTGCTTAAGATTTTATGCTTGCCTTTAATTGGGATCATTCCTGAAGATCACCATATTATTTCAGCGACCAATAAGGGCGAGCCAGTGATTCGCACGGACTGCGAGAGCGCGAAGGCTTACCAACGCATCACCAGAAGGATTTTAGGCGAAGAAGTGGAATACGTGGAATTTAAGGCTAAAAGAGGCTTTTTTAGCGCGTTAAAAGGGATATTTTCATGAGTTTGTTTGATTTTTTTAAAAACAAAGGGAGCGCGGCCACCGCAACCGACCGATTGAAATTGATTCTAGCCAAAGAGCGCACCTTAAATTTACCCTACATGGAAGAGATGCGTAAAGAAATCATTGCCGTTATTCAAAAATACACTAAATCTTCAGACATCCATTTCAAAACTCTCGATAGCAACCAGAGCGTGGAAACGATTGAAGTGGAAATTATACTGCCTAAATAGTTTGAAATGAAAAGTAATTTCCAATACAGCGCACTAGAGAATATCCCTAAAGCCTTTGACATTCTCAAAGACCCCCCTAAAAAACTCTATTGTGTAGGCGATATAAAGCTTTTAGAAGCGCCTTTAAAAGTGGCTATCATCGGCACAAGAAGGCCCACCCCTTATAGCAAGCAACACACCATCACTCTAGCCAGAGAGCTTGCTAAAAATGGCGCGGTTATTGTGAGCGGAGGAGCGTTAGGCGTGGATATTATCGCTCAAGAAAACGCCTTACCAAAAACCATCATGCTTTCGCCTTGCAGTTTGGATTTTATCTATCCTACGAACAACCATAAAGTGATCCAAGAAATCGCGCAAAACGGCTTGATTTTAAGCGAATATGAAAAGGATTTTATGCCTATTAAAGGCTCTTTTTTAGCCAGAAACCGCCTGGTGATCGCTTTAAGCGATGCGGTGATTATCCCCCAAGCGGATTTACAAAGCGGCTCTATGAGCAGCGCGAGATTAGCCCAAAAATACCAAAAACCCTTATTTGTTTTACCCCAGCGCTTGAATGAGAGCGATGGCACTAATGAGCTTTTAGAAAAAGGGCAGGCTCAAGGGATATTTAATATTCAAAATTTTATAAACACCCTTTTAAAAGACCACCATTTAAAAGAAATGCCTGAAATGGAAGATGAATTTTTAGAATATTGTGCCAAAAACCCGAGCTATGAAGAGGCGTATCTCAAATTTGGGGATAAGCTTTTAGAATACGAGCTGTTGGGTAAGATCAAGCGCATCAATCATATCGTGGTGTTAGCGTGATTTTGGCATGCGATGTGGGGTTAAAACGCATTGGCATCGCTGCGCTTTTAAACGGCGTTATTTTGCCTTTAGAAGCGATCTTACGCCACAACAGGAATCAGGCCTCTAGGGATTTGAGCGATTTATTGAGGGAAAAAAACATTCAGGTGCTAGTGGTGGGCAAGCCCCATGAAAGCTATACGGACACGAACGCGCGCATTGAATCTTTCATCAAGCTTTTGGATTTTAAGGGCGAAATCGTTTTTATTAATGAAGATAATTCTAGCATAGAAGCTTATGACAATTTGGAGCATTTGGGTAGGAAAAACAAGCGGCTCGCTATTAAAGACGGCCGACTAGACTCTTTGAGCGCTTGCAGGATCTTAGAGCGCTATTGCCAAAAGGTTTTAAAAAATCATTAGGGATAAAGTTCTAATATAAAAAATACTCAAAGGTATTTTTTACAAGTGCTCTTTTTGGGTTAGGGGGATTAAACGCAAAATATTCCTATCTCCTTATATTTTTATTGTAAAACAAAGCAACTAAAACCCCATTTGTGAAATTAAAAGGTTCTAGTCATCAATATTTGATTATAATAAAGTCTAAATTTTTTAATAAAAGGGAGAAGTGTCATGCTAAGTTTCAAAAAAGCGATTTTTAGGGCTTTGTGCTTGTGTTGTGTGTTGATTGGGGGGGGGGGTTAATGGCAGAGCCAAACCCTGAAGAGCTTGTTGATCAAGGCAAAGAGATTTTTGATTTTGCCGTGAGTGGTGGGGGTGGTGCATTTAGAGGAGATAGTCTTGAGGCTAAGAAATATTATATTCAAGCTAAGGAATATTTTGAAAAAGCTTGTAATTTAAACTATGCTAAGGGGTGTGTTAGTCTAGGGGGTCTATATGAGGGTGAAAATTTGGTAATAGGAGAGAATCCTAGGTTAAAAGAGCGTTTGAAAAAAGCCATTCAATACTACTCTAAAGCGTGTGATTTAAAAGATGGTGAAGGGTGTTTTAATTTAGGGTATATATATGAACTAAATGGGTATGGAGTAGTAAAAAAGGATTTGAAAAAAGCCGCTCAATACTACTCTAAAGCGTGTGAATTAGATTATGATGGAGGGTGTGTAATATTTTTAGCAAGAAAAGATGGAGAACTAGCGAACAAACAAGAAGTTTTTCAATATCTCTCTAAAGCGTGTGAATTAAATAGTGGTGTTGGGTGTTTTGTGTTAGGGGGATTATATCATGATAGGGAAGACTTAAAAAAAGCCATTCAATACTACTCTAAAGCGTGTGATTTAAACGATAAGTTTGGGTGTTCCAGACTAGGAGCTATGCAATATATTGGCAAGGGCGTAGTCAAAAATGAAAAACAAGCGGCGGAAAAATTTGAAAAAGCTTGCAAACTAGGAAAGCAAGAAGCATGCGAGATGGTTACTTATAAAGGGCTTTGCGAATTAGGACATAAAGAAGCATGCGAGATATTTAGCCTTGAAGTGCTTTGCGAATCATCAGATCAAAAGGCATGCGGTATGTCCTATGACAAGCAAAAAGCCTTAGGTTTTTAGGGGTGTTAGGGCATTTTTAAAACGCTCCCTATTTTTTAAGAAAATGTTTTAATCTTTTTTTGGTATCCTTTTAGGGGTCATTAGTCTTAAAAACTCTTTAAAAACGGATAACCATGAAAATTATGCATCAAGTCAAGGATTTTTTAGATTTTTGCAAGCAAACGATCCATAAAAATTCTAATGAAGCGTTTCAAAAAACCAAACGAGCGCTTTTTAAAGAAAAATCTCAAAAAATCAGGGAGCAAGCGGTTAAAATCGTAGAAAAACGCTTGATAAAAGAGAACATGCAATTGAGCGATTTTAACGAAGAAGAATTGAAAATCATGTTTGAAGCCGAAGAAAAAAGGTTGTTAGAGCAAATCCACGCTAAAGAATTGAAAGAAAAGCAAGAAAAAACCACCAAGCATTTTAAAGAAGTTTGGGAAAAGGGCGAGAATGAGCAAGAAAAATAGCGTGATTTCTGGTTTAATGAATTTTTTTAGCGAAAAGAATGAACGCTGGCTGTTAGCCCACAGGCACACGAGAGGGTTTGTGATAGTGGCATGGCTTTTTAGGTTTAAAAGCATTGCGTTTTCTATTTTCATCACTCTATTGGTTATTTTAGTGGATATTTGGGTTTATAGCGATGTGCGCCAGTTTTTATTGGACACTTCTAGCTCTTTTATTTGGCTTTTAATCGCTTTACTAATCAAGTGGGGCGTGATTGTCATAAGCGCGCGCAAATGCTACCAATTCAGCCAAAAAATGTTTGCAATCATTCAAAGAAAAAGGCAGATTAGAGAGAATTTAAAAAACCGTTCTAACCAATTAGACACCAAAAATGCGGAAAAACTCTCTAGCATCGCTGAAGAAATCATTTCAAAAAAACAAGAAGAATTACAGAGCAAAGAAACCCCAGAGGGTAAGCATGATGGAGAGAGACTCTCTAGCGTTACTGAAGAAATCATTTCAAAAAAACTAGAAGAATTGAAAGCTAAGAATAATAAAGGCAGCTAAAAGGGTGTTGGACGCTTTATCTTAGCAAATTGATCTTAGCGGCGTCGTTTTTGATAGTGGATTCAGAGAGGTTTTCGCCTTCCGTTTATACCGACAAGACGGGGCATCCCACGATTGGCTATGGCTATAATTTGAGCGTTTATTCTTATGAGGGTAAGCGTATCACCAAAGCGTATGGGCTTTTAACTGACATATTAAAAGAGAATTATAAGGCTATTCTCTCTTATGGGTGGTATAAAAATTTGGACGCAATGAGGAGAATGGTCATCTTGGATTTGAGCTACAATTTAGGCTTGAACGGACTGCTCAAATTCAAGCAATTCATCAAGGCCATAGAGGATAAGAATTATGCTTTGGCTGTGGAGAGACTGCAAAAAAGCCCGTATTTCAATCAAGTGAAAAAAGAGCGTCAAGGAATATGGAAATTTTGAAATTGGGGGGTTGCGAAAAACATTGTAAGAAAAAATACACGATAGAAAAGGTGATCAAAGAGGTGGGGCTTGAGCTCAAATCAAAATCGGTCATGCCGTATTTTTTCAACGAATACGATCTGACCAAAAACGCCAACAGAGAAGAGCCTGAGAGGTTGAGAAGCCAAATAATATCTATTTTGATGAAAACCCCTAAGGGGCGAGAGATTTTGAAAGAATATTTGAACGAGGGCTGTATTTTGCTTGGGGAATAAGAAAGAGTGTCATGCTAAAGAATTTCAAAAAGGCCTTTTTTAGGGCTTTGTGCTTGGGTGCGTTGTGTTTATTGGGGGAGTGGTGTAGTAATTTAAGGAGGCTTTAAAAAAGCAAGGGAGCGGAAATGTTAAAAATAAGGGCTTGATGCGAGTAGGCCAAAAATCATGTTAAAACACCCAGTCTTAACTTTTGTAAAGGAATGGATTTAAGAATCAATCTTAAAATTTTGCTTTTTCTCTCTCTAAAAAGCCAAGTGGTAGCGTTTGGGTTGTTAAAACGCTCTTGAAAGGGTGAGCGTGGAATTTGCTTCTATCGTTTGGTTGCTCATAGTCAATATTCTGATTTTTATTCTCATGCTGGTGGATAAAAATTCGGCTGAGCAAAAAATGTGGCGTATTCCTGAAAAAGCTTTGTGGGTTTTATCGCTCCTTGGCGGGTCTGTCGGGTTTTTGGTCGCTATGGTTGTGTCCCACCATAAGATCTTAAAGCTTAAGTTTAAATACGGCGTTTCGCTCATTTGCTTGATAGAGAGCGCAATCCTTTACTTTGTCAGCAAGGATCTTTTTTGGATAGTAGCGCTAACGATATTCTCACTATCTTTGATATTGGTAGCGTTTAAGATCTTCCTCCTTAAAGACAACCCTAACAAACGCTTCAAAAACAACAAGAGGGATAAAAGATAATGTTTCGTTGTTTTAAAACCATTCTGGGGGCAAGTGTGATCGGTGGGGTGTTGTTGGGCTTAATGATAAAAATCCCCCATTTTTTAAAATCATTCTGGGCACAAGCGTGATCGTTGGGGTGTTGTTGGTCTTATGGCGTTGGACTTACGATAAGTCCTGTTTCTCGTTGGTCTTTGTGCTGCTGATACTAGGGATTGTCGCTTACAGCTATATTTCTTTAAAAATGCATCAGAGGAAGTGCTTCGCCAAGTGTTTCGTGAATAGCGAATCCTTCTTATCCAAGATGCTACACTCCCCAATAATGGTGTCTTGCTTTTATTTTATTTTTTCAATTTTTACATCCATATCCATCGCTTATAGCGTGCTGGACTATAATTGGATGATATGGGGGCTTGTTTTTTGCACTATCGTTGTTTGCGCTGCGGTGTTTGGCGTGCTTGAAGAGATGCTTAAGAGTATCATCAAAGAAGATTATTTGATGCTGATGTCTAGAGAAGTGAGCGCTTTTGTGGGGACTCTTTTCTTCATTGGCTTGAGTTGCTATGTGATCTATCATGGCAACATGCCCGACTATTTGAAACCAGCTTTGATAGACACTATTAAGGCAGCGAGTGATTCCATCTATTCCAGCTGCGACTACATGGATTATTTTTTGAAGGCTAGAAAGTGTTAGAGGGGTTTGCTTGGTGGGGCATGCGCAAAGCAGAGAGCATGGGCTTAAATAAGGGGTTTATGGTTGTGGGCTGGGTAGCGTTTATCATCTATAACGCTCTTAGTGGGATAGCCATCAGCAGGTTGAGCGCTCAAATCATTTATTGTTTATCAAAATGTATTAGGGGTGAGTGTGGAAAATGATGTTAAAGAAGATCTAGATCAAGCAAGACCAAAGCTAGAACTAAAAAAGCAAAAGCAAGAGCTAGAAAAGCTAACACAAGAAAAAGAACAAGAAATTAAAAAAAAAGGAAGAAAGAAAGTATATTTACATTCTTTTAGGAATTATTTAGGAATTATTATTGTTTTATCCATACTTTATACTATTTTAAGTAGCATCCCATATAATGAACCCAGTCAAGCGATCAAAACAGCTCGCACAAAAACAATCATCGAAACTTTTCCAGATCTAATATCAGATCTAATAAAAAATAATCTTGATAGCCACCAACAAGAAATAAGCGATTTGCTGAGTAGCAGTAAGGATAAAATGCATAGCAAGGTGGACGCTCAAATAGACAATCTTTTTGAGCCAATAGAAAACAATGTGGATAAGTTCTTAGACTGGCACTACTCTCTCAAGGGAAATTATAGCGAGTTTGCCCTTTTTGTAGCTAAAAAGATCGGCTTGAGCGCCGAAGACGCATTATTCAATAAATTACAGGAAAAACTTTTAGGGGCTGATTACAAACAACGATTAAAAACGATGACAGACAACATTTCTGATACTTTTATAAGCTTGTTGCACCAGCGCAAAAAGGATACAGAAAAGATTGCCACACAAGGAGCGGCTGGTATTCCTCAAGTTGCGGAATCTTTAAAAAATATTGATGACAGAATAGAAAGAAATTTGAACTTAAAAATGGGTTTCGCAGCGACAATAGGGGCAACGGCTAGTGTGCATGCTAGTGCACTTATGAAAAGGCTAGCCCCAAAGCTTGTGAAAAGGCTTGGCACTAAATTAGGGGGTAAATTCCTCGCAAAGATTGGCACAGCTTTGAGCGGTTCTTGGACTTGCGGGCCTTTCGCTCCTGCTTGTGTTATTGGGATTTGGTTTGGAAGCGATGCAGCATTCAATTTTATTGATGAATGGCTCCACAGAGACGGATTCAAAAAAGAAATTTTGAACAACATCAACGAAGTGAAAGAAAATCTCAAAAACAGCTACAAACAGCAATTTAACGATAGCTTTGTTAAAATCAGCCAAGAACTTCAAGAGAGTTACAAAAACGCTCCTGTGGTGGAGAAAAAAACCATCAAAGAACATATAGACGATCTCAAACAAACCCCAGAAGAGAACAACCAAAAGATCAATCAATAAAAGAGCGGTAGATCTTTTAAAAAAGGCATGAAGCGTTTTGGCATGGGGGAGGTGATCTCATAGATCGCCCCTTTAAATTCAAATTCTAAACTAGAGGCATGGAGCATGAGTAGTGGGGCGTTATTTTCACGCTTTAATTGAAGGTATCCTCTCGCTTCTTCATCAGCCACCCCATAAAGCCCCTCGCCCACGATCCTATGCCCCACGCTGCTTAAATGCAAGCGGATCTGGTGCGTGCGCCCGGTGAGTGGGGTGATTTTGAGTAAGCTTGTATCCAAAAAAGGATTATAGCTTAAAGGCTCAACAAGCGTGGTTGAAGGCTTGCCTAAAGGAGAAATTTGAGATCGAATGCGCAAATCTTTTTGAATGTTTTGTGGCGTTAGAATGGGCTTATTTATTATGATACTTTTATCCACCAACCCATGCGCTAGCGCTAAATAAGTTTTTTTCACTTTTTTTTGCATGAAAAGCGCTTTTAAATCCTTAACGCTTTGTAAAGTCTTGCCCGCTAAAACCAACCCGCTCGTTTCATAGTCTAATCTGTGGGCTGGGTGGGCGTTTTTGCTAAAATGCGATTGGATACAATCTAGTAAGCTTTCATGGTAAAAATAGCCTTTAGGGTGGGTATAGACTTGAGCGGGTTTGTCAAACACGCCAAAATCCTTAGTCTCAAAAACAAGCTTTTCTTGTTTTTCATTAGGCTTGAAATAAATCAAGCTAACGACCCCTTGAATCATTTGAGATTTACGCACGGCTTGTTGGTTTTGTTTCAGGCGTTGTTTGTCAAGGTGTCGTTGGGCTTCTTTTAAAGAGCATTTTAAAACATCGCGCACCAAAAACAAGGCTTTGGTGGGTTTTAAAATTTCAAATTCTTCTTCAACAAAAGGCACTACAACAAGCTTTTAACAAACATTTTAGGCTCATTAGAATACTCATCTAATTCCACGCTAAAAAGCACGCTCACCTTTTCGCCCGCTTTCAAAAACCGCTCAGTGTTAAAATAAATAGCCTCTTTGACGCATTCTTTATCCTTAAAACGCAGAATTTGATGGCTTTCTTTAATGATTTTTTCTTCTATGACTTCTAAATTTTGCGCTTGGAATAAAGGCTCAGGGTTTTCTTGCCCATAAGGTTCGCCCGCTTCTATAATCTCTAAAAGCTCTCTGTCAATGTCTTTTAATGTTAGTGTTAAAGGGGGTTCTGTTTCACAAAAAGGCAAGACTTTAAAATCAAAATTTTCTAAAGTTTCAAAGAGCGAGACGATATTGTTTTTTCCAACGCTCAGCCCGCACGCTTGCCTATGCCCTCCATAGCCGAGCAATAAAGAAGAAACCCCATTCAAAGCGTCAATCAAGTCAATATTTGGAGAGCTACGAGCGCTCCCCTTATACACCCCTTCTTTAAAGGTAAAAACCAGGCTTGGCTTTTGGGTGGCTTCCACTAATTTTGAAGCCACGATCCCCAGCACGCCCTCATGCCAATTATCCTTAAAAGCGATGATGATTTTTTCTCCAACCATCGCATGCTTAAAGGCTTCTTCAAAAACCTGCTGTTGGATCATTTTACGCTTCATATTGCATGCTTTCAAGCGTTCATACAAAGAATAGCCATCTTGAAAATTATTCGCGCTTAAAAAATCTAAAGCCATTTTAGCGTCTTGCATGCGCCCTGCGGAGTTGATTAAAGGGGCGATATTAAAAGAAATATCGCTCGCTTTTAAAGAGCGTTTTCTAAAAACTTCTCTTTGGCGTAAAAACCCCATCGCCCCTAAGGATTCTTTTTGCAAAAAATACAAGGCTTTAGAAACTAAAAAGCGGTTAAAAAAAGTCAAAGGCATCATATCAGCAATAGTCGCCACGCCCGCTAAACACAACAATTCACTAGAATGGCTTTTTTCTTTTCCTAAAAGCTGGTGGATGCCATAGCACAAATAAAACGCCACCAACGCCCCGCACACTTCCTTTTGGATAAAATCGCAATCCGGTTGCTTGGGGTTAATCACCGCATAAGCGTCTGGGACTTCACCATGGTGTAAGCAATGGTGATCCGTAATGATAAGGGTGTAGTTTTTTTCTTTGCAAAATCGCGCGGCTTCAAAGGCGTTAATCCCGTTATCCACCGTGATGATTAAAGGGGCGTGGTGTTTTTCTAAAAATTTTTTAGAAATCCCATAGCCATCCATGAAGCGATTAGGGATTGCAATGCGGACATGTTTATAGTTCAGGCTTTCAAAGAATTTTGCCATGATAGCAGAGCTAATCACGCCGTCAGCGTCATAATCGCCCACCACTAAAATTTCTGTGTTTGCGTGCATGGCTTCTATGATTTTGAGCGCGGCTTTTTTCAAGTCTTTAAATAAAAAGGGGCTAGGAAACCCTTTTTCATTATAAGCGATAGAAGTCATGCGCTCTTTGATTTGAGCTTTAAGCTTTTGTTTCATTCTTTAGGTTAGGATTTAAAAAGAGCGTTCTTAATGAAATCCAAAATAATAGGGTTAGGGCTTTGCAACCTGGAGGTGAATTCTGGGTGGAATTGCACCCCCACAAAGAACGGATGATCTTCTAACTCAATCGCTTCAATCAAATGATTCGCTCCAAAACCCACCACTTTCAAGCCCTTATTTTCCCACTCTTGGCGGTATTTGGGGTTGATTTCATAACGATGGCGGTGTCTTTCTTTAATGCTAGGCTTTTTATAGGCTTTTTCCAACAAGCTGTTTGGCATAATTTCGCATTCGTATTCGCCTAATCGCATGGTGCCTCCTAAAGGCGAATTATAGGTGCGCACCTGTTTTTGGTGGTTTTGATCCATAAAATCTCCAATCAAATACACCACAGGGTATTCGCAGCGTTGGTTAAATTCCGTAGAGTTAGCCCCTTTTAAACCCAAAACATTGCGACAAAATTCCACGATCGCTAATTGCATGCCCAAACAAATCCCTAAAAAGGGGAGTTTTTCTAGCCTAGCCCTTTGAATGGCGCAAATTTTGCCCTCAATCCCCCTTTCTCCAAAGCCCCCCGGCACTAAAATTGCATCAACGCCCTCTAAATCAGTCTTTTCGTTAAAATTCTCGCTATCCAGCCATTCAATATTGACTTGCGCATCCAAATGCGCGCCCGCATGGATTAAGGCTTCAATCAAGGATTTATAAGATTCTTTTAAGCTTAAATACTTGCCCACAAAACCAATTTTGACTTTGTGTTTAGGAGCGATAATCTTTTCTACTAGAGTGTTCCAAGCCGCCATTTTGGGGTGTAGTTTATTCAAATTAAAGCGTCTGGCAATGGGGGTCAAAATGCCTTCTTGCAAGAAAAGAATGGGGCATGCGTAAATGCTTTTAGTGTCTGTGGCGACAATCACGCTGTCTTGCTCCACATCGCAACTCAAAGCGATTTTATTTTTCAACTCTTTATCCAAAGGCTTAGGCGATCGCGCCAAAATGATTTGAGGGGTTACGCCAAGGCGTCTTAATTCTTGGACGGAGTGTTGCGTGGGTTTGGTTTTTAATTCGTTAGTGGTTTGGATATAGGGGATCAGGGTTACATGCACATTGATGACTTTTTCATTCCCCAATTCCAATTTAAGCTGGCGGATCGCTTCCAAATAAAACATGCCCTCCATATCGCCCACGGTTCCGCCCACTTCCACGATTAAAAAATCCAACCCCTTAGCCGCACTTCTAATGCGCCTTTTGATTTCATCGGTTACATGGGGGACGATTTGAATGGTTTTGCCTAAATATTCCCCTTTCCTTTCCTTTTCTATCACGCTTGAAAAAATCTGCCCGGTAGTGAAATTATTCAACCTTGTTAAATTCCTGTTCAAAAAGCGTTCATAATGCCCTATGTCTAAATCCGTTTCAGCGCCATCGCTAGTTACAAACACTTCCCCATGCTCTAAAGGGCTCATGGTGCCTGGATCAATATTAATATAAGGGTCAATCTTCAAAATGGAAACCTGATAATTGCAATGCTGCAAAAGCGTAGCGATTGAAGAAGATGAAATCCCTTTCCCTAGAGAGCTTAACACGCCCCCTGTAACGAATATAAATTTGGCTCTATCCATAAGTTATTGCGTTCCTTTGATTTTTGCTTCTTAAAATTGTAGTCTAAAAAGGGTTAAAAAGCTTTAAAAGAGGGCAAAAATTAAAGCGATTTCAAAAAAAAAAAAAAAACAATTTCAGTTTCTTATTAGCTAGGTTTGATTAGAATAAAAAGCTTTTATGTGTTTAAACTTCATTGTCTTAAAACTTTTAAGAGCAATTTTAAAATTCGTTGGCGTACAATATAAGTTTTGAATTAACTACTAGAAGGGTTTTAAATAATGGCTGAAAATTCTTTCAAAAATGTTTCTACACAACCCAAAGTATTTTTCTTATTACCAGCTAAAACCCTTTTTCTTTTAGGAGGCGTTTTTAGTGCGTTTTTTATCCTTATTGCTGGCTTGGTTTTTTTTGATTACACTAATTCAATGGACCATGCGATTTTTAACTTGATGCGTTCAAATTCTTCTAACCCTATTTTAGATCAAACGCTCCAACGCGTTGTTTTTTTAGGCTCTTCTCAATTCGTGTTGCCTTTGAGCTTGTTAGTGGGGGTGTTTTTAAGCCTTTATCGCAGAAATTTAGCGCTTGGGGTGTGGTTTGTGCTAAGCGTGATCTTATTTGAAGCCCTTTTAGAATCTTTAAAACACCTTTTGGCACACTCCATTCAATGGCTTTCGCACAGCGCTAATTTCCCTAGCGCTATCGCACTTTCTTTAACGCTATTTTATGGGTTGCTTGTTTTATTGATACCCCATTTGATCACGCATCAAATATTTCAAAACATTCTTTCTTATAGTTTGCTTGGTTTGATTTTTTTAATAGGCTTAGCGCTGATTGTTTTAGGGGTGTCTTTTAGCAGTGTTTTAGGAGGGTTTTGTTTAGGGGCGTTAGGGGCTTGTTTTTCCATAGGGATTTATTTGAGCGTGTTCCAAAAGATCTAAGCGAACGGCTTAAAAGAATGAAAATTTTATCAAGGTTTTAATATTGGATTTAAAGGTATTATTGCAACGGATTGTTGATTTTTTCATCAAGCTCAATAAAAAGCAAAAAATCGCCCTGATTGCAGCGGGGGTTTTGATCACCGCCTTGCTTGTGTTTTTGTTGCTCTATCCTTTTAAAGAAAAAGACTACGCGCAAGGGGGCTATGGGGTTTTATTTGAAGGTTTAGACTCTAGCGATAACGCTTTAATCTTGCAGCACCTCCAGCAAAACCAAATCCCTTATAAAGTCTCCAAAGACGACACCATTCTTATCCCTAAAGATAAAGTGTATGAAGAAAGGATCACTCTGGCTTCTCAAGGGATCCCAAAAACGAGTAAAGTGGGCTTTGAAATCTTTGACACTAAAGACTTTGGGGCAACTGATTTTGATCAAAACATCAAACTCATTCGCGCTATTGAGGGCGAATTGTCGCGCACGATTGAAAGTTTAAACCCCATTTTGAAAGCCAATGTGCATATTGCAATCCCTAAAGACAGCGTGTTTGTGGCTAAAGAAGTGCCTCCTAGCGCTTCGGTGATGCTTAAACTCAAGCCTGACATGAAGCTTTCACCCACTCAAATTTTAGGGATTAAAAATTTAATCGCTGCAGCTGTGCCTAAACTCACGATAGACAATGTGAAAATCGTGAATGAAAACGGCGAATCAATAGGCGAGGGCGATATACTAGAAAACTCCAAAGAATTGGCCCTAGAGCAATTGCATTACAAACAAAATTTTGAAAACATTTTAGAAAACAAGATTGTCAATATCTTAGCCCCTATTGTGGGGGGTAAAAACAAGGTGGTCGCAAGGGTCAATGCGGAGTTTGATTTCAGCCAAAAGAAAAGCACTAAAGAGACTTTTGATCCCAATAATGTCGTAAGGAGCGAGCAAAATTTAGAAGAGAAAAAAGAAGGCACTTCTAAAAAACAAGTTGGTGGTGTGCCTGGGGTTGTGAGCAATATCGGGCCTGTGCAAGGATTGAAAGACAATAAAGAGCCAGAAAAATACGAAAAATCTCAAAACACGACCAATTATGAAGTGGGTAAAACCATTAGCGAGATTAAGGGCGAGTTTGGCACTTTAGTGCGTTTGAATGCGGCGGTTGTGGTGGATGGCAGGTATAAAATCGCGCTTAAAGATGGGGCAAACGCTTTAGAATACGAGCCTTTGAGCGATGAATCGCTTAAAAAAATCAACGCTCTAGTCAAACAGGCCATTGGCTATAATCAAAATAGAGGCGATGATGTGGCGGTGAGCAATTTTGAGTTTAACCCTATGGCACCCCTGCTTGATAACGCTACTTTGAGCGAAAAAATCATGCACAAAACTCAAAAAATCTTAGGCTCATTCACGCCTTTAATCAAGTATATTTTAGTGTTTATAGTGCTATTTATTTTCTATAAAAAAGTGATTGTGCCTTTCAGTGAACGCATGCTTGAAGTGGTGCCTGATGAAGATAAGGAAGTGAAATCCATGTTTGAAGAAATGGATGAAGAAGAAGATGAATTGAATAAACTGGGCGATTTGAGAAAAAAAGTAGAAGATCAATTAGGGCTTAATGCAACCTTTAGCGAAGAAGAAGTAAGATATGAAATTATCTTAGAAAAGATTAGAGGAACCCTTAAAGAACGCCCTGATGAAATCGCCACGCTCTTTAAACTCCTAATCAAAGATGAAATCTCTTCAGACAGCGCGAAAGGTTAAAAAAGGTTAAAAATGGCAACCAAGCTTACCCCCAAACAAAAGGCTCAATTAGACGAACTTTCCATGAGTGAAAAAATCGCTATTTTACTCATTCAAGTGGGCGAAGACACCACAGGCGAGATTTTAAGGCATTTAGACATTGACTCCATTACAGAGATTTCTAAGCAAATCGTGCAATTAAACGGCACAGACAAGCAAATCGGCGCGGCGGTTTTAGAGGAATTTTTTGCGATTTTTCAGTCTAACCAATACATCAATACCGGCGGTTTAGAATACGCCAGAGAGCTTTTAACTAGGACTTTAGGGAGCGAAGAAGCCAGAAAAGTGATGGATAAACTCACTAAAAGCTTGCAAACGCAAAAAAACTTCGCTTATTTAGGCAAAATCAAGCCCCAACAACTCGCTGATTTCATCATTAACGAACACCCTCAAACCATTGCATTGATTTTAGCCCACATGGAAGCCCCTAATGCGGCTGAGACTTTGAGCTATTTCCCTGATGAAATGAAAGCCGAGATCTCCATTAGAATGGCGAATTTAGGCGAAATATCGCCCCAAGTGGTTAAAAGGGTTTCCACGGTGTTAGAAAACAAACTAGAATCGCTCACTAGCTATAAAATTGAAGTGGGCGGTTTGAGAGCGGTGGCTGAAATCTTTAACCGCTTAGGCCAAAAGAGCGCTAAAACCACGCTCGCTCGCATTGAAAGCGTGGATAACAAGCTCGCCGGCGCGATTAAAGAAATGATGTTCACTTTTGAAGACATAGCCAAACTAGACAATTTCGCTATCAGAGAGATTTTGAAAGTAGCGGATAAAAAAGACTTGTCTTTGGCGTTAAAAACTTCCACGAAAGATTTAACCGATAAATTCTTAAACAACATGAGCAGTAGGGCTGCAGAGCAGTTTGTGGAAGAAATGCAATATTTAGGGGCGGTTAAAATCAAAGATGTGGATGTGGCCCAAAGGAAAATCATTGAAATCGTGCAGAGCTTGCAAGAAAAAGGCGTGATCCAAACCGGTGAAGAGGAAGATGTCATTGAATAGCCGTAAAAACTTGATCCAAAAAGACCATTTGAATAAGCATGACATTCAAAAATACGAATTTAAAAGCATGGCAAACTTACCCCCTAAAACTAATCCTAATAGCGCGTCTTTAGAAACGTCTAACCACCCCCAAGAGCCTTTGGAAAAAAAAGCGATAGAAAACGATTTGATTGATTGCTTATTGAAAAAAACCGATGAGCTTTCAAGCCATTTAGTGAAATTGCAAATGCAATTTGAAAAGGCCCAAGAAGAGAGCAAAGCTTTGATTGAAAACGCTAAAAACGACGGCTATAAAATCGGCTTTAAAGAGGGCGAAGAAAAAATGCGTAACGAGCTCACCCACAGCGTGAATGAAGAAAAAAACCAGCTTTTGCATGCGATCACGGCTTTAGATGAAAAAATGAAAAAATCAGAAGATCATTTAATGGCTTTAGAAAAGGAATTGAGCGCGATTGCGATAGATATCGCTAAAGAAGTGATCCTTAAAGAAGTGGAAGACAACAGCCAAAAAGTAGCCCTTGCTTTAGCTGAAGAGCTTTTAAAAAATGTTTTAGACGCAACGGATATTCATTTAAAAGTCAATCCCTTGGATTACCCTTATTTAAACGAGCGTTTGCAAAACGCTTCCAAAATCAAATTAGAGAGCAATGAGGCTATTTCTAAAGGAGGCGTTATGATCACTAGCTCTAATGGGAGCCTTGATGGGAATTTGATGGAGCGCTTTAAAACGCTCAAAGAAAGCGTGTTGGAAAATTTTAAGGTGTGATTTTGCAAAATAAAACTTTTGATTTAAACCCTAATGATATTGCAGGCTTGGAGTTGGTGTGTCAAACGCTACGGAGTCGTATTTTAGAGGTGGTGAGCGCTAATGGGGGGCATTTAAGCTCTTCTTTAGGGGCTGTGGAGCTGATTGTGGGCATGCATGCCTTATTTGATTGCCAAAAAAACCCTTTCATTTTTGACACTTCGCACCAGGCTTACGCTCACAAGCTCTTAACCGGGCGCTTTGAAAGCTTTAGCACTTTAAGGCAATTTAAAGGTTTGAGCGGCTTTACTAAACCCAGCGAGAGTGCATACGATTATTTTATTGCCGGGCATAGCTCCACTTCAGTATCTATAGGCGTGGGGGTGGCTAAAGCTTTTTGTTTGAAACAAGCGCTAGGCATGCCTATCGCTTTACTAGGCGATGGGAGCATTAGCGCAGGGATTTTTTATGAAGCCTTAAACGAATTGGGCGATAGGAAATACCCCATGATCATGATTTTGAACGATAATGAAATGAGTATCAGCACGCCTATTGGAGCCTTATCCAAAGCCCTTAGCCAGCTGATGAAAGGCCCGTTTTACCAGTCTTTCCGCTCTAAAGTTAAAAAAATCTTAAGCACCTTACCTGAAAGCGTGAATTACTTAGCGAGCCGTTTTGAAGAATCTTTTAAACTCATCACCCCGGGCGTGTTTTTTGAAGAACTAGGCATTAACTATATAGGGCCTATTAATGGGCATGATTTGAATGCGATTATTGAAACCTTGAAATTAGCCAAAGAGCTTAAAGAACCGGTGCTAATCCATGCGCAAACCTTAAAAGGCAAAGGCTATAAAATCGCTGAAGGGCGCTATGAAAAATGGCATGGGGTGGGGCCTTTTGATTTGGATACCGGCTTGTCTAAAAAATCCAAAAGCGCGATTTTATCGCCCACTGAAGCGTATTCTAACACCCTTTTAGAATTGGCCAAGAAAGATGAAAAAATCGTAGGCGTAACCGCGGCGATGCCTAGAGGCACAGGATTAGACAAACTCATTGACGCTTACCCTTTGCGCTTTTTTGATGTCGCTATCGCTGAACAACACGCTTTAACTTCCAGTAGTGCTATGGCTAAAGAGGGGTTTAAACCTTTTGTGAGTATCTATTCTACTTTTTTGCAAAGGGCTTATGATTCTATTGTGCATGACGCTTGCATTTCTAGCCTGCCGATTAAATTAGCTATTGATAGGGCTGGGATCGTGGGTGAAGATGGCGAGACGCACCAAGGGCTTTTAGACGTGTCGTATTTGCGCTCTATCCCTAACATGGTCATTTTTGCCCCACGAGACAATGAGACTTTAAAAAACGCCGTGTATTTTGCTAATGAATACGATTCAAGCCCTTGCGCGTTCCGCTACCCTAGGGGATCGTTTGTATTAAAAGAGGGGGTTTTTGAGCCTAGCGGTTTTGTTTTGGGGCAAAGTGAATTGTTGAAAAAAGAGGGCGAAATTTTACTCATAGGCTATGGTAATGGTGTGGGGCGGGCGCATTTGGTCCAACTGGCTTTAAAAGAAAAAAACATAGAGTGCGCGCTTTTGGATTTGAGATTCCTTAAACCTTTAGATCCAAATTTAAGCGCGATCGTTGCCCCTTATCAAAAGCTCTATGTTTTTAGCGATAATTACAAGCTTGGGGGGGTGGCTAGCGCGATTTTAGAGTTTTTGAGCGAACAAAATATTTTAAAGCCTGTTAAAAGCTTTGAAATCATGGACGAATTTATCATGCATGGGAACACCGCTTTAGTGGAAAAATCCTTAGGCTTAGACACAGAGAGTTTGACTGACGCTATTTTAAAAGATTTAGGACAAGAGAGATGAAAGAAAAGACGCCTACGCCAATGAAAAATATCCGCAATTTTTCCATTATCGCTCACATTGACCATGGTAAAAGCACTTTAGCGGATTGTTTGATTTCTGAATGCAACGCTATCAGCAACAGAGAAATGACGAGCCAGGTGATGGACACTATGGATATTGAAAAAGAAAGGGGCATTACGATTAAGGCTCAAAGCGTGCGCCTGAATTACACTTTTAAAGGGGAGGATTATGTTTTAAACCTCATTGACACCCCAGGGCATGTGGATTTTAGCTATGAAGTGTCTCGCTCTTTGTGTTCGTGCGAAGGGGCGTTATTGGTGGTGGATGCCACTCAAGGCGTGGAAGCGCAAACCATCGCCAACACTTATATCGCTTTAGATAACAATTTAGAAATTTTACCGGTGATCAATAAAATTGATTTGCCCAATGCGAATGTTTTAGAAGTCAAACAAGATATAGAAGACACGATAGGGATTGATTGCTCTAACGCTAATGAAGTGAGCGCTAAAGCTAGGCTTGGCATTAAAGATTTGTTAGAAAAAATCATTACGACCATTCCTGCCCCTAGCGGCGATCCTAACGCTCCCTTAAAAGCACTCATTTATGATTCATGGTTTGACAATTATTTAGGGGCGCTAGCGCTGGTGCGCATCATGGACGGGAGCATTAATACAGAGCAAGAAATTTTAGTGATGGGAACGGGTAAAAAACATGGCGTTTTAGGGCTATACTACCCCAACCCTTTGAAAAAAATCCCCACTAAAAGTTTAGAATGCGGTGAGATTGGCATTGTGAGTTTGGGGCTAAAAAGCGTTACGGATATTGCGGTGGGCGACACGCTCACAGACGCTAAAAACCCTACCCCTAAACCCATTGAAGGCTTTATGCCGGCTAAACCCTTTGTTTTTGCAGGGCTTTACCCTATAGAAACGGACCGGTTTGAAGATTTAAGGGAAGCGTTATTGAAACTCCAGCTTAACGATTGCGCTTTAAACTTTGAGCCTGAAAGCTCTGTGGCGCTTGGCTTTGGCTTTAGGGTGGGCTTTTTAGGGTTATTGCACATGGAAGTGATTAAAGAAAGGCTGGAGAGGGAATTTGGCCTTAACCTCATCGCTACCGCTCCCACGGTGGTGTATGAAGTGCATTTAACCGATAATAGCATCAAATACGTTCAAAACCCTAGCGAATTGCCCCCTGAAAACCATATCGCTTGCATCAAAGAGCCTTTTGTGAGGGCGACGATCATCACGCCGAGTGAATTTTTGGGTAATTTAATGCAGTTATTGAATAATAAAAGAGGCATTCAAGAAAAAATGGAATATTTGAACCAATCTCGTGTCATGCTCACTTATTCCTTGCCGAGCAACGAAATTGTGATGGATTTTTATGACAAGCTCAAATCTTGCACTAAAGGGTATGCGAGCTTTGATTATGAGCCGATAGAAAACAGAGAGGCTCATTTAGTGAAGTTAGATGTGAGAGTGGCAGGCGATGTGGTGGATGCGCTTTCTATCATTATAGATAAAAACAAGGCGTATGAAAAGGGGCGAGCTTTAGTGGAAACGATGAAAGAGCTTATCCCAAGACAGCTTTTTGAAGTCGCTATCCAAGCGAGCGTGGGGAATAAAATCATCGCCAGAGAGACGATTAAATCTGTCGGTAAGAATGTAACGGCTAAGTGTTATGGGGGCGATATTACACGAAAAAGAAAACTCTTAGAAAAGCAAAAAGAGGGTAAGAAACGCATGAAAGCTATCGGCAAGGTGGAGCTTCCCCAAGAAGCGTTTTTAGCGATATTAAAGATTGATTAGGGCGTTGTTAAGTCTATGGCAAAACATAGAAATTATGAAATTTTAAATCTCATAGGCTATGTTTTGGCAAAATTTGATAATGACTTTATTAAAGAATTTGGTTTTTCTACTAAAAATGCTTTTTTTGAATATTGTGTCCAAATTGGCTTGGCTGACACGATTGGTGTTATCAAAAATCGCATGGATTTATTTGATTATTTTTTTCCTAACAAACGCAAAGGTTGGTGGCAAAAAGGCGATGCCTATATCCATAGAAAATTATGGATTGATAGTTTGTTTGGAAATGAAAGCGTTAAGGGTTTTAGCCATATTGTGAAATTGTTTTTGCAAGAACAATACGGAATCAAAGATTTAGGCATTACCCCTAACGCTTACCTTAAAACCCGCTATAAAAGCATGCAAGAAACGGGTTTAGAAGCCGAATTGTATTTTTTAAACTACTATAAAAACATCAAAATATTCTCTTGTGGGCATTTAAAAGACATGCGTCTTTTTGGCGATGGGTATGACTTCTATATTCAAACCAACAAGCAGGCGTTTTTAGTGGAAGTTAAGGGGATTAGAGAAAAGCAAGGGGCATTGAGATTGACCCAAAAAGAATACGATCAAGCGCAAACTTATAGCCATGATTATGTGCTTGTAGTGGTATTGAATTTGAGTGAAAAACCCTATCTTTTATCTATCGCTAACCCCTTAAAGCATTTAGAATTTAAGGCATGCGAGAGGAAGCAAAAAAGCATTTTAGAATACCACTTAATAGGGCAAATAAAATAACTATATTAAAGGTGGGGTTCATTTAATCTAATTAATAGCAGTGGTTGGAAATTTAGATATAATGAAGAGCTTTAACCAAGCTTGAGAGACGGATGAAAAAAATCCGCTTGAATTATCTTAAAAATGAGCCAAGAAGGGAAAAATCCACATGAGCAATCATCATAACAACAAAAAAGAAGAGAATACAAACAAGGCACAAGTTACCCCCCCCCCAACAATAATAACGATGCAGAGCCTTTAAAGGTAACCACGCGCTACTTAGAGGTCAAGAATTATAAAAATATTGGTGTTCAAAACGAGCAAGAAAAAGATGAAAGGCTGTATCTTAACAATTCGTTTAATGGCGATAAGTTGGGCGGTTTGGTTATTATTCTAGGTGAGAATAATACCGGTAAAAGCAATTTATTGAAAGCTTTAGGGTGTTTTAGCGAGCATGTAAATGAATTTAAGGAAAACTGCACCCCTAATTATTTAGGGTTTAAAGATGCGATCACGCAGTTAGGGTTGTGTGCAGAAGAAAAAAGTGGCAAAAATAAAAACAATGTGTTTAAGGCAAATATAGAGATTAAGAATGATGAAGTCTCGTATTCTCTAACCCCAACAACCGAGCAACTTAAAAGCGTTTGTTTTGCATTACTCAATAGTTTAGGTGGGTTAGAAGCCAATACTAAAACAGACTTTATCAACAAGCTTAATCGCACAAATAATGAAGACAGTTTGTTAAAGCTTTTTAACGAAATTGATCAGCTTTTAAGCAATGAAAAAGTTGTAATAGAAGTAAAAAAGCAATTTCAAAAAGATTTGTCTAATTGCAAGACAAAATTAAATCAAGAATTAGAACAAATCACTAATAAATGGAATGATTATCTAAGATCAGATGATACAATGATAGGAGAAATAATTGACAATATTGTTAATAAAGAGACAACGCTAGAACACATGCGTTCTTATTTAGAGCAATTCAGAGAACTTGTAAAAGGATGTGTCGACCGATACAATCGTAATAATTGGAACCATATAAACTATCCCAATTTCCCCACAATAGATTTAGAAGAACCTATTTTAAAAAATCCTACTTTAGGTTCGCATGTGGATTATGAGAATATGGAAAGTGTTTTAAAAGATTACCCATTAGAAAAGTATGCGGATGTAAAACATTTCTTGCATTCTAAACTAGGTCAAGTCTTTTATTACAAACCCACAAAGAGTTTTGAAGCTGAAGATTTGATGACAACGCCAGATGATTTGACTCAAAGCGAGTTTTTTGAACTCTTGTTTAATGCGATCGATCAAAATGCTTTTAAAGAAATAAAGGAAGCTTATAACGCTTATACAGAAAAAAAACAGAGAGGTTATTTAAACCAAGCAGAAAGAAAATATGAAAAGCTTATCAATGAAAAGGTTTCTAAACATTTCAATCAAATGTATTTTCAAAATAAAAATGAAGATTTTTATTATGAATTTGATTTTAAATTAGACAGTCAAGAGATCTCACTCTCACTTTTTAAGAGAAGCAAGGAAGAAAAAGAAGAAGTTTTAGTGTTAGACCATCAAAGCGAAGGGTTTAGGTGGTATTTTGATTTGTTTTTCAATCTCTTATGTAGTTCTCATTTAAAACCTAATTCTATTGTTATTATAGATGAAGGATTTTCTAAGCTTTCTGCACCTACATGCATAGAGTGCCACAATTTTTTAAAAAAATTAGGGCAAGACAAAGGGATTACTTTTGTGATAAGCACGCACAATCTCTATTTTGCAAATCTAGATTATTTAGATGAACTAAAATTTTTGAAAGTAAATAAGGATTTGCGTAGTGTGAGTGTCAATCAATTTACATCTAGAGATCTAAATGATAGCACTCCTTCAAAGGTTATAAAAAAATTAATATGTGCGAACCATAAGACTCTTAATGAAAACGATCGTCTTTTGTTTGTAGAAGGCATTAGCGATTACAATTATTTGAGCGCGTTTAAATTGCTCTATGAACAGGAAAAAAAGACCTCCTTAAACATCGTGTTTTTACCCGTTAACGGACTAGGGAATGATGATTTAAAAGAATCAAAAAAGCCACAAATGAAACAAATTTTAGAAACTTTAGTTCAAGAAGAGCCAAACACCACGCTATTAGTGGATGGGGATACAAGGGGTAAGGCATGCGAAGAGTTGAATAAGGAATTAAAGAATAAGCTCAACATTCTAAAACTCAATGATTGCGATGATAGTTTTAAAAATTTCAAAAACATTGAAGATTGTTTCAGCCAAAAGGATAAAATCAAATTGGACTTAAAAAACAAAAGCTCTCGCTCACACACCGCCTATACAAGCGCTTTAAAGAATGACTTGCTCTTAAACCCTAGTTTAGTGGAAGCAGAAAGAAAATTTTTACAAGCTTTTAAAATGGCTCTATCTTAAAATGGATACTGATAATCAAGTGGGTAATCAAAAAGCTTGATTGGGGCGATAAAAACATTAAGGGAATTAGAGACCAAGCCGACACTCTCTAACCATTACAGAGACGGCATCAACTGTAGCGTCTCAAACCTTAATGGGAATATCCTACCACAAACGAGCTTAAAACACAAAAGCCACAACGAACTGAACAATAAAAAAGAAAAAATAAACATGCAAACATGCGCATGCATGGAAATTTTTCACAAGTTAAAGAGGCAAAAGAAATTTTTGAAGACTCGCAAGCCAAAAACAATCCTAAACCATTCGCCTTTAAGCTTTTGTAGCGAGTTTATTGATCGCTTCAGCGTTCATGTCATCTTGATGGGTTTTTAGCACTTTAGAATACATGTCCAAAAAGCGGTTGATTTCAATTAAAGCGCTCATCTCACGCACCGCATTGACATTGCTTTTTTCTAGCATGTATTGTTTTAACGCACCAGAGTCAGAGACTTGATGGATGCCTTCGCCCTGATAAGTATAAAGGTTTTGCCCTATTTTTTTAAGGTTTTTAGGTTCGCTAAAACCCACTAAAGCTAACGCGCCCGCTTGAATTTGGGCTTCATTATCCCTAAAAGTGATTCCACCATTTTGATTGACTTCAATTTCAGCGTCAGGCATGAGCATGATCCCTCCTTTTTCGTTCAAGCCAGAGCGTGAAAGCACCTTAAAGCCATTAAGAGTAACTAAAAAGCCGTCTTTATCCACGCTAAAATGCCCGTCTCTGGTATAAGCGACGCCCTCATTAGTTTGTATCGCAAAATAGAGGTTAGGGCTTGTTAGGGCAAAATCTAGGGGGTTATGCGTTCCTTCAAACGCGCCAAGGCTTCTATCCGTATAGATTTCTGATAGAATAGGCACACGATTGAGATTGCGATTCAAATACTTCGCACTCGCTTTGGTTTGATCTTCTAATGGCAGTTGCTCTCGGTATTGTTGGTAAAGCCTTAAAAAATCGCCTGTAATTGTGTCGTCTCTTTTAAAGCCATTGGTGTTTAGGTTAGCTAAATTATTAGAGGTTAAATCCAAGCGGTTAAATTGTGTGGCCATCGCTCCTGCGGCCGCATAATACCCATTTTGCATGCAATAATCCTTTTAAAAGGAAAATTATAGCAAAAATTAAATAAGAACCAATTTACTCCAAATAGGTTTTTTTAGGGAATATGATAACCATAACCATAAAAATAATAATGCTCAACATGACATAGCCCACAAACCCCACTTCAAAACCATGTTGTTTGAATTCTAACGCTACATAGCTCGCACTCCCCCCAAAAAGCGCATTTGCAATCGCATAAGCCAGCCCCACGCCAAGCGCTCGCACATGTTCAGGGAATAATTCCGCCTTAATAACCCCAGCAATGCAAGTATAAAAACTCATCGCGCTCAATGCAAGCATTTCATAAAATAGGGCTTCATACACGCTAGTAGCATGCTTGATACCATAAAAGACAAGGGGCGTTACAATAAGCCCTGCGATAGCAAAAATCATCAACATTTGGGTGCGTTTGATCCTGTCTGCAAGCATCCCGCATAAAGGCTGCAAGAAGATGAAATAACTGAGCGCTAAAAGCATGATAAAACTGCTTTCTTTAGGGCTAAATGATGAGCTATTAGTTAAAAAGATTTTTAAATACACCGTAAAAGTATAGAAACACAAACTCCCTCCCATAGTTAGCCCAAAGACTATCATTAAGGCTTTTTTATGGTGGAGCAATTCCTTTAAACTGCCCCTTTGGGTTTCGTCTTTAATAGTGGTTTTGGAAGTTATCTCACTATCCATAGTTTCTTCCATGATATTTCTTAAAAAGAGCGAGAGTAAGGCTAATATACCCCCTAAAGCGAATAAATAACGCCAAGCGAACGCGCTGATTTGCTCATGCGTGTAAATATTTTCAACGATAAAGAGCGAAAAAATCGCTAAGAGTTGCCCTCCAACTAAAGTTACATATTGAAAAGAACCATAAAAACCTTTTTTGCCATTCTTGCCTAATTCAGAGAGGTAAGTGGCGACCACGCCGTATTCGCCTCCCACGCTAAAGCCTTGCAAAAGCCTGGCTAACAATAAAAATAAAAACGCCCATTCCCCTACGACTTCTTTAGTGGGGAGCAATGCCAACATGAAAGAGCCTAGCGCCATAAGGATAATAGAATACACCATAGAGGTTTTACGCCCCTTTTTATCCCCCAATTTACCAAAAAACAAACTCCCCAAAGGGCGCATGAAAAACCCTAGCATGAAAACCAAAAAAGCTGAGATTAGCGCTAAAGTGGGGTCGTTCGTGTGGGTAAATTCCTTAGCGAAATAAGGCGCTAAGAACGCATAAGCGTAAAAGTCATACCATTCCACTAAATTGCCTGAACTAGCGGCTAAAAGGGATTTTAAGGGTTTTTTGGTGGCGGTTTGGGGGCTCATGGCTATCCTTGAACATGAAATTTTTAGGTAATTTTACTAGGAGTTAGGGAAATCACAGATAATATTTGATTAATAGATGAAAGGTTGGTATCGTTTGTATCATTGAGAAAAGTTTTTGTTTTTAATGAAGGATTGATAATAAAGTCTAAAAAATGCGCAAAGGCATTTTTAAAATCAATCATAAAGAGCTTGCGAAAAGCAAGCGGTAACTTTTAAAAATTAAAAATAATGTTTCTATTGCCAATATCCAATGAAAACAAAGCCTAAAAGTTTTGCAAAATCTCTCTGTTGCCTTTGGCGTTTCTTGGGGATAAAAAGCCTTGAGCTTCTAATTCGTCAGTAATGGTAGCGGCTTGGTTGTAGCCGATTTTTAATTGGCGTTGTAAAAAACTCGTAGAAGTGATCTTTTTTTCTAAAATCACCGCTTTAGCCCTTTCTAGAATGTCATCGCCTTGATAGTTAGGGGTGTCTAAAGGCATGCGCGATTCTTCTAGCAAGAAATCTTTATCGTATTCCACTTCTTTTTGGGCTTTAATAAAATCCACGATTTTTTTGATTTCATCTTCAGTGGCAAAGGGGGCATGCAAGCGCACTAACCCGTTCGCTCCCGGGGGGGTAAAGAGCATATCGCCTCTTCCTAACAAGCTTTGCGCCCCATCGGTGTCTAAAATCACTTTAGAATCAATCTTAGTGCCTACCCTAAAACTCACCCTTGAAGGCAAGTTGGTTTTAATCAAGCCGGTTACGACATCCACGCTTGGGCGTTGGGTCGCTACAATGAGGTGCAAGCCGCTCGCGCGTCCCATTTGAGCGATTCTAGCGATAGGAAACTCCGCTTCCTTGCCCCCTGTCATCATGAGATCCGCTAATTCATCAATCACCACAATCAAATAGGGGAACGCTTCAACGCCGTTATTTGGGGCTTGCTCATTGTAAGAATCAATGGTTTTAACCTTGTATTCGCTCATTAAAGAATATCGGCGTTCCATTTCTTTAGCCACGCTTTGTAAAGCCCCAATAGCTTTTTTAGGGTCGGTGATAATGGGCGTGAGTAAGTGGGGAATGTCTGCATAAATGCTAAATTCTACCATTTTGGGATCGATCATCACTAATTTGAGCTGATCGGGGGGGTTTTTATAAAGTAAGGATAAAATCATCGCATTCACGCCCACGCTCTTACCGCTTCCTGTCGTGCCGGCGATGAGCAAATGGGGGAGCTTTTTTAAATCCGTGATGAAAGGGTTACCCACAATGTCTTTGCCTAAAGCTAGAGTTAAGGGCGAGCTGGATTTTTGAAACAATTCGCTCTCTAGAATTTCTCTTAAATAAATAATTTGGCTTTGGCTGTTAGGGATTTCAATGCCAACGACATCTTTACCTTTAATAGGGGCTTGAATGCGGATGGATTCAGCGCATAAAGTCATCGCTAAATCATCGCTCAAGCCTAAAATACGACTCACCTTAACATTGGGAGCTGGGCGGAATTCAAAAGTGGTTACAATAGGGCCTGAATAAGTGCGGATAATATCGCCATCAATTTTAAAGGTGCGCAGCTTGCTCAATAGATCCTGGATTTTTTGGTCAATCTCGTTTTCGTCTAAAGAAGTGTCCTTCAAACAAACCGCATTCAATAATTGCGTGGTGGGAAGCTCATAATCTTTGGGTTTTTCTACTTCGCCATAATCCAATCCGTCTAATATCTCTTTATTTTCGCTCAATTCTTTAACCATAACGGGTTTTTTAGTGCTTGTGGGGGTTATTATACTAAAGTTTGGAGCGTTTTGTGCCTCTTTTTCTTCTTCTTTTATATTTTCTTTTATCATTTCTTCTTGTGCGTTTTCTTGTGGGTTTTCTTCTTTTTTTGGGTGGTTGGGGGTTTTTTGGTTTTCTGTCTTGTTGTCATTTTCTGTGTTGGGCGCAAGTATGGGCATGATAGGTTTGGGCGTGGCAGGTTTGGACATAGTAGGAGCAAGAGTTTCTTGTTTAGGCGTGGGTTCTCTTTCTTTAGTTTCTTGCTTAGTTTCTTTTAAAGGGGGGTTAGTGGGGTTAGACAAATCATCAAATCGGTTTTTTTTAGGGTAAATAGTGTAATGGGTAGGGGGGTGGGAGGAAATTTGGACTAAGCCTTCTTGCGGCTCTGAATCGTTTAAAGTCGTGTTATAGGGGGTAGGGATCGCTAGAAACGATTCTTCGTTAGGGGTTTTGTGGTTTTCATCAATAAGGTTTTCTTTAAGGTTTTCTTTTTCTTTGTCGTTGTTGGTTTCTTTTTTTTGGATATCTGATGGGGTGTTTTCAAAACCCTCTTTTTTTGGGCTAAAATTAGGGCTAAAGGCTTGTAAGCATTGTTTATAAATCTCTTTTAAAAGGTTTTGCGTTTTGTTTATATAAGGATAAAAAACGCTTTTAGGGGGTAGTTTGAATAAAATCAAATAAGAAATAACTATCATAAGCGTTATCAGCGCATAAAGCCCAAAGTCCCCTATAAAAGGGCGTAAAAACAAACGCGCGCTGTTGCCGATTTCCCCTTGATTCAACAGGCTAGATTGTAAAAAGAGCAAAGATAAAATGCCTAATAGATGCCCTAAAGTTTTTTCTAAAACGATTTCTGTAAAAGGGTTTTTAGTCTTGTATAAAAGGAATAAAACCCACGCTAAATAGGGCAGATTAATCAATGAAAGATACCCAAAATATTTTTTATTGAGTGCGGCAAACCACACCCCAAAACGCCCCACTAAACCGCTATTACCTAGCCATGAAGATAGGGTTAAAAACGCTAATAAAACCCCTATGATTAAAGCTAAATAAAGTTTTTTAGATTTCATCGGTTGCACATGTCTTTAAAAGAGCAATATTCACAATCTTTAGCCTCTAAAGTTTTTTCAAAAACCATTTCTTGCTTGAGTTTGGGGATAAGAGAAAATTCCAAATGATCCATTTTAGCCTGTAAAATAAGCTCATCTTCTTCCACTAACTCGCCCTTTCTTAAATCATAAAAAAAGGCTTTTATAGGCTCTTTGTAGCCCAGATTTTTAAGGGCAAATGCATAGATGGCCATTTGATAATCGGTGCTGATTTGAGCGATTTCTATGGGGCTTAAGCCTTCTCTTTGTGTTTTACTCATGTTGTCTAATTTCAAATCGTTTTTGAATTTGTAATCCAATAAAATCATCTCATTGTCAGCCGTTTTGTCAATCCTGTCTATACGCCCTTTAAACGCAACGCCTTGAATGGTCGTTTCAAAGCTTTTTTCAAGATCAAGGATTTTGATTTTTGTATTAAAGCGTTCTTTTTCTTTAAGATAAAAAGCTTGGATTTTTTTGAGCGCTACAAGAGTGTCTAAACGCTCTTTAGGGGTAATGTTTTCTCTTGTTTCTAAGAGCCAAATGAGTCTCTCTTCTAATGCATAGGGGTTTTTGTCTTTTTCATAAGCTTCTTTTAAAAGTTCATGGAGCAAACTGCCCACAGCGCTATTATTTTCATCTTTAGGGCTTTCTTTGAATCGCTTCATGTAGTGGTAGTAGAAACGGCGCTTGCAAGTTAAAAAAGCGTTTAATGAGCTAGTGCTAAAGCTAAAATCTTTAGGGATAGCGGCTTTGATTTCTTCTTCTTGGTAGTCTTTTAAAGGAGTTGGTGCAAAAAGCGTGTAAGCGTCTTTGATAGGCTCTATATGCAAATTTAATTCTAAAAGCATGTTAGAGGCTTTTGAAGTTTCGCTCTCTATATAAGAAAGTGTTATTTCTTTAGAGTTTTTAAAGAGCTGGTAGTAATAATGTTTTTGCAAATTTTTCTTATCCAATAAAGTGGGGAGGTTGAGCGATTTCCTTAAAGCAGAGTTTAAAAACAAATCGCAATCTTTAAGGCTTGGCACGCAGGTTTCATTAAAATCCACAATAACGATTTTATCAAATTGCATGCCCCTTGTTTCTAAAGTGTCCATGACTCGTATTTTGCCCCCACTAGAATCGTCTAAGCGGAAGTTGGCTTCAAATTCTTGCAAATACAAATGCAATAAATCTTTAAGGCTGTAGTTTTTAAGCGTGTCTTTTAAAAGATGATACTGGTGCATGATTTGAGAATGCACTTCTTTTAAGGGCGCTTTTTCTTTAGAGCTTTGTTGTTCTAAAAGCGGGAGCGTAATATTTTCTAAATCCAATAACGCAGACTCGCTTAAATTAAAATCGCTTGTTTGTAAATCTTCTAAGATTTTGACAAGCTCTGTATAATAAGGGCTGTTTTTAGCCCCTAATCCCATCGCAAAATTCAAATTGTTGTTTCTATCTAAAAGTTTTAAAAAAGGTAAAAAATCCGCATTGGGCGTGATGATCGCCATTTTATTAGGGTCGTTATCTTTTTGCAAATATTCTTCTATGGTTTGTAAAACTAAAGCGCTTTGTTTTAAATAACTGGAGTTAGCATAAAGCTTTGGCTCTATTTTTTGATCATTAAAAGTTTGAGAAAGGATCTTTTGGGTTTTAAAATCAATGGAATAATCGCAATCTGTCTCTAATTTGAGATTCAAAAATTCCAAAAATTTTTGGTTGTATTTATCGCAAGATAGGTGTAAAGTGATAGGCACTAATTCGGCCACTTCTAATAAGCATTGCCTTTCAAAAACACTCATAGAGCCGTCTAAATACCATTCAATGGAGGAAAAATGCTCAAAAAATTCTTTTAAAATGGCGGGCTTTTCTTGCATGATTTTGTCATAAAAGCCTAATCTTTCTAGCTTTTTAATGTAGCACTCATAAATCATTTCCAAGACTTCTAAATGCTTTTCATAATCCAAATAAATGTCTTTAGAAGAAAGTTCATTGAGTTTGATACAAGCCGAACTCAGCTCATCAAACAAATCAAACAAAAAAGAAGTGCTTTCCAAATACCCCAAAAAGCTGTTTTCAAAAAGCAAAAGCCCTTCAAGAATGGATTTTTTTTCTTTAGCGATAGCTTTAATGGTGTCTATCATTAAAATTTGGCGCGCGTTTTTAGGGATTTTCTTTTTATTAGGGATGTAAAAAGCCTGTTCAAAAAAACTCCCCATGCTCATCGCGCTAGGCAAAAACCCTTCGCCTTGCTCTAAATAGAAATGTTTCAAACGCCTAGTGGAGCTAAAAACAAACAAGGGGGTTTTTTCTAAAAAAAGTTTTTCTAAGTTCATGCGTTGAGCAACCTTTTAGCTTGAGTGGTAATGTTTTCAACGCTAAAGCCGAATTTCTCAAAGAGTTTATCGCCCTTTGCTGAGCTCCCAAAAGAATCCATGCCAATGATTTTATCCGCAAAACGATACCACTCTATCGCACGGCTCGCTTCAATGACTAAGACTTTGCCCTTAAAGAGTTCTTTAAGATAGCTTTCATCTTGCTCTATCAACAAATCAAAGCAAGGTGCGCTGATGACTTGCGTTTGGATATTTTCTCGCTCTAAAATTTTAGCGCTCTCTAAAGCCAAAGACACTTCGCTCCCGCTCGCAACGAGCGTGATAATGGGATCTTTAGAGTGGTGTTTAACATACGCCCCTTTTAAAACCTGCTCTTTAGAAACCTCATCAAGCACGGGCAAATTCTGGCGCGATAAAATAAGAGCGCTAGGAGCGTTCAAACTTAACGCCACTTGCATGCAAGCCGTATTTTCAAAAGCATCGCTGGGTCTGAAAGCATAGAAATTGGGCAAAGCGCGTAAATGGCTCAATTGCTCTATGGGCTGGTGCGTCGCTCCGTCTTCGCCCACGCCAATGCTGTCATGCGTAAAGATAAAAAGGGCTTTTAGTTTCATCAAAGCGCTCAAACGAATGCTGGGCATTAAATAATCGCTAAACACAAAAAAGGTCGCGCAAAAAGGCACAAACAAGCCATACGCCGCTAAAGCGTTAGTGATAGCCCCCATGGCATGCTCTCTGATCCCAAAATGCAAATTCTGCCCTAAAGGGAAATCGCCAGAGTGTTTTAACTGCGTGTTATTAGAGGGGGCTAAATCCGCGCTCCCCCCTAAAAAGCCCTCGCATTCTTTAGCGATAGCGTTTAAAATCATGCCGTTACTCACTCTCGTGGCTAGAGATTCGCCTTTTTTAAAGGTGGGGTAATGGATGGCGTTAAAATCAAAATCCTTTAACGCATGGATTTTTTCTTTTATTTTAGGGCTTAAGGATTTTTCCCATAAGGCTTCTAAGCTAACGCCCCTAACTTTCACTTCTTCAAAATGCATTTTGTTTTTTGGGCTAATGATAAAGCTTTCATTAGGATTGATTTGAGCGTTTTCTTTGGATTGTTTTAACACTTCTTTATTTAAAGGCGAGCCATGCGTTTTTTCACTCCCCTCTAAACCAACAGCCCCCTTACCAATAATCGTATGAGCGATCAAAAGCGTGGGTTTATGGGATTTTTTGGCTTCTTCTAAAGCGTTATGAATCGCTTGATAGTCATGCCCATCGCATTCTAGCACTTCCCAATTTTGCGCTAAAAAGCGTGTTTTAACCTGTTCGCTAAAACTAATATTAATAGCGCCTTCAATGCTTATCTGATTGCTGTCATAAATCACGATGAGGTTATCAAGGCGAAGGTGCCCGGCTAAAGAAGCGCTCTCATAGCTAATGCCTTCTTGCAAATCCCCATCCCCACACAAGCAATAGACTTTATGAGAAATCACTTCTTTATCCAAAAGGTTTTGAGCGTATTGACTCGCCATGCTAAAGCCCACAGCGTTAGCAAAACCTTGACCTAAAGGGCCTGTGGTGATCTCAATGCCTTCAGTGTGGTGCAATTCGGGGTGTCCTGGGGTTTTAGAGTGTAATTGCCTGAAACGCTTTAAATCTTCTAAACTCAAATCAAAGCCCCACAAATGCAACAAACTATACGCTAACGCGCTCGCATGCCCTCCGCTAAAAACCAGCCTATCCCTATTGAGCCATTTAGGGTTGGTGGGGTTAAGATTCAGGTGCAAGCTTAAAACCACCATCACATCAGCTAGCCCTAAGCACACGCCCGGATGCCCGCTATTAGCCTTATCTATCATGTCTGCACACAAAAAGCGAAGCGCATTCGCCATGCTTTTTAATCGTTCTAAGTCAGCGTTACTCAATCGCATTAAATTTTTCCATTTTTAAGGTTTTTAAAAGCCATTTTAACACAAATTATCTCAAAATCTCTTTGGCCATTAAGATGTCTTGTTGGATCTGATTTTTAAGCTCTTTTAACGAAGAAAAACGCATGTTGTCTCGTATTTTTTGAACCAAACGCAAAGCGATTTCTTTGGGCGGGTTTTCTATGATGGTATCAAGAACATGGCATTCTATGGCGAAATGTTGATCCGTGCTTAAGCGATTGCCTATAAAACTCACGCTTTTTTGATAAATTGGATCCTTTATTTTCACTAAACTCGCATACACCCCAAAACTAGGGAGGATAAAATCTTTAGTTTTGATATTTAAAGTAGGCGCTAATTCTTTATGCCCTAAGCCTTGATCGCTAATGACCTCCCCGCACACTTCATAAGGCCTGCCTAAGAGCTTGTTAGCTAAAAGTAAGTCGCCATGACTTAGGGCTAGTTTGATGGTTTTAGAATGCACGCTAATGTTTTGGATTTTCACTTCAGGCACAATAATGGTTTTTTCAAAACGCTCTTTTAAGAATAAAGCGTCATTTTGCCTCTCATGCCCAAACCTGAAATCATAGCCCACCACCAGGCGTTCTAAATGGGGGAATTTCTTTTTTAAAAGCTCTAAAAATTCTAGGGCGTTTAATCGCGAAATCTCTTCTAAATACACAAAAAATAAAGGCATGCCCACGAGTTTAGCGCGGTATTTTAGGGGGGTTAAATAGCCTTTAGTGTAATGTTTTTTTTCTATGATTAAAAGGGCTTTGGGGTCTTTTAATTCTTTAAAAAGGGCTTGATGCCCTAAATGCAAGCCATCAAATTTACCGATAGCTAAGCTTTTAATCTTAGGCTCGCTTGAAATGGATAAAAAATTCAACATTCCCGTTTTTCCCTTTCACTAAGCTTTCTTGGATCTTTAAGATTTGAAAATCCTTTGTTTTTAAATGGTTTTTAAAGTTTTCTAAAGCGTTCAAAATGGCTTCTTTATCCATTACCACCCCCTTTTTATTGCGTTTTATTTTTCTACCCACTTCAAATTGCGGTTTGAAAAGCGCCAAAAATTCACCGCTTAAAGGCACAATCGCCTCTAAAATACAATATAAAGAAATAAAGCTCACATCACAAAGCACTAAATCAATTTTTTCTGGCGTTTTAAATTCTCTAATATCGCACTCTTCGTAACATTCTATGCGTGTATCGTTCCTTAAACTTTCATCTAATTGCATTTTCCCCACATCCACGCAAAGCACCTTTTTGGCCCCTTTTAAAAGAGCCACTTGACTAAAGCCCCCCTTGCTCGCTCCCACATCTAAAACCACCTTTTCTTTAAAATCTATAAAATGATCTTCTAAAAAAGCCCCTAATTTTTCCCCAGCCCTGCTAACGAGTAAATTTGGAGCGATGAGTTCAATTTGATCACCCTCTTTAACGATAAAAGAGGGTTTAGAGATGACTACCTTATTGACTAAAACCTGATTTTTTAAAACCAACGCTTTAGCTTTTTCTCTGCTATTTGCTAAATGCTGGTTGAATAAAGCGTAATCTAGGCGCATTAAAATTGAGGTAGGGGGACTTGATAAGCGAAATTAAAAACAATCTTGCCTAAACTATAGGCATCAAGCTCTAGTTTGGCTTCTTGCACCGCTAAATAATCCAATTTGTTAAAAGCGAGCAAAAAAGCTCTGCTCCACCGGTTCGTGGTTTCTAAAATGCCATCAAATTCATCTTTTGTGATTTCTCGCACCCATAAAGGCTCTGAGCCTGTAGGTTTTGTGCCAAAAAGTTCATAAGAAATATAGCCATCATCTATCCAATCGTTATTTTGCGTGAAAATCTCCACTAAAAAATACTCATGGTCATAGTAAGTGCCGCTATCCACATCGTTTAAATGCGTAGCGATAGCCGTGATGATAGGCACATTATCTTGGGTGATTTCGCCCTTTCTGCTGGCTTGGATCTTTTTTTCTAACACTAAGTCTAGCGTGTAAGTGTCTTCATTAAAATTGCTCACACACCCTAAACAAAAGAATAAAAACACCAGAAGTGTTGAGAGATTTTTCAAGCCCATTCCTTGCTAAAACCCATGCCATTTTTAGCTAAAATAAAACCTATATTATAACTAAAAGGGGGTTTTATGCCAAAAAAATGCCGACACTTGCTCCAAACCAGCGATTTAAGCCTAGATGAAATCAAGCTTTTATTAGAAAAAGCGAGCGTTTATGCGAACGATTTTAACGCCGTATCTTTAGAAACAAAAGAAAAAATGCACAATAAAATCATCGTGGCTTTATTTTTTGAAAATTCCACCCGAACGGTGTCTAGTTTTGAAATCGCAAGCCTAAGGTTGGGGGCAAAAATAGTGAAATTAAACATGCAAACAAGCTCCACTTCAAAGGGTGAAACTTTGATAGACACTTTTAAAAATATCCATGCCATGCAGCCTGACGCTATCATCACACGGCATGCTTTTTCAAGCGCGCCTTTTAAATTAGCTGAATTTTCACAATGCCCTTTGATTAACGCAGGAAGCGGCACAAGCGCTCACCCTACCCAAGCGTTATTAGACTTGCTCACCCTTTATCGGCATTTTGGCAGTTTGGAAAATCTAAAAGGAAAGAAAATCGCTTTTATAGGCGATGTGAAAAATTCCAGAGTGGCTAATAGCAACATTAAATTGCTCCAAAGGCTAGGGCTTGAGATCATGCTGTGCGCCCCAAGCTCCATGCTCCCTACCACTCCTTTAAAAACGACGCACAACATTGAAGAAGCGATAGCATTTGCAGACATTTTAATGAGTTTGAGGACCCAAACCGAACGGCACAACACGCCCATTTTTGCGAGCTTGAAAGATTATGGCAACGCTTATTGCATCACCCAACAACGCCTAGAGGCTCATGCTAAAAATAAAGAGATCATTATTTTACACCCAGGCCCGGTGCATAGGGATATTGATATAGAAAGCGCGGTGTTAGAAGACAAGCGATCTAAAGTTTTAGAGCAAGTCAAAAATGGCGTGGCAATGCGCATGGCGGTGTTGGAATTTTTGCTATTAGATTGATTATCAAACTTAAAAAATGCTTTTTAGCATTTTTTAAAAAAATGGGTTTGGTTATAAAACGGCACAAAAACCCCAATTTGATTAAATTTTGATTTACTTTATCTCATTTTATGATGAAATTAAAAAAATTTCGTTATAATCTAAAATAGTTGAGTTAATTAAAAGTAAATAAATAGCTTGATTATGCTTCTTTGTTTTTAGATCAGTTAAGAATTGCAGTCTTTAAGATGTATTGGCTATTAAAAGGAAAAAAATGAAAAATAGCGCGCCTTTAAAGAATCAAGTTTTTTGCGGGTTATATGTTTTAAGTTTGAGCGCTTCTTTGCAAGCGTTTGATTATAAAATTGAAGTTTCAGCGGAGTCCTTTTCTAAAGTTGGCTTTAATAAAAAAAAAAGATTGACATAGCTAGGGGGATTTATCCTACAGAGACTTTTGTAACCGCTGTAGGTCAGGGCAATATCTATGCGGATTTTTTATCCAAAAGCCTTAAAGATCAAGGGCATGTTTTAGAGGGAAAAGTCGGCGGCACGCTAGGAGGGATCGCTTATGACAGCACAAAATTTAATCAAGGTGGATCGGTTATTTATAACTACATCGGTTATTGGGATGGCTATTTAGGGGGTAAAAGAGCCTTGCTTGATGGCACGAGTATCCATGAGTGCGCGCTTGGATCTGATGGCAAGGTGATTGATTCTATAGCGTGCGGGAACGCTAGGGCTAATAAAATCCGCCGTAATTACTTGATGAATAACGCTTTTTTAGAATACCGCTATAAAGATATTTTTACGGCTAAGGGAGGGCGTTATCAATCTAATGCTCCTTACATGAGCGGTTACACGCAAGGTTTTGAAATCAGCACTAAAGTCAAGGATAAAAATGAAGGAAGCCACAAATTATGGTGGTTTAGCTCATGGGGTAGGGCGTTCGCTTATGGGGAGTGGATTTATGATTTTTATTCTCCAAGAACCGTGATTAAAAACGGGCGCACTCTAAATTATGGTATCCATTTAGTGGATTACACTTATGAAAGAAAAGGGGTTAGCGTCAGCCCTTTTTTCCAATTTTCGCCCGGGACTTATTACAGCCCTGGGGTGGTTGTAGGCTATGATAGTAACCCTAATTTTGATGGCGTGGGCTTTAGATCCGAAACAAAAGCTTATATTTTGCTCCCTGTCCATGCCCCCTTAAGAAGAGATACTTATCGTTACGCTGTGAAAGCGGGCACTGCTGGGCAAAGCTTGCTCATTAGGCAACGATTTGATTACAATGAATTTAATTTTGGGGGAGCGTTTTATAAAGTGTGGAAAAACGCAAACGCTTATATCGGCACGACAGGAAACCCTTTAGGCATTGATTTTTGGACCAATAGCGTTTATGATATAGGGCAAGCCTTAAGCCATGTGGTAACCGCTGATGCCGTCTCTGGTTGGGTTTTTGGTGGGGGCGTGCATAAAAAATGGCTGTGGGGGACTTTATGGCGTTGGACTAGCGGCACTTTAGCCAATGAAGCGAGTGCGGCTGTTAATGTGGGCTATAAGATCAGTAAGAGTTTGACAGCGAGCGTGAAATTAGAATATTTGGGCGTGATGACGCATTCAGGCTTTACGGTAGGGAGTTACAGGCCCACGCCCGGCTCTAAAGCGCTTTATTCAGACAGGAGTCATTTGATGACAACCCTTAGTGCTAAATTCTAACCAATCGCTTTAAGCTGTTTATTAAAGCGTTAAAAATCCCTTAATAAAAACACTATAATACAAGTTTAATCAAATCCAAAGGTTAAGCATTTGAAACTCTTTTTCAGGCGGTATTCTAAATACCTTAAAGAGCATTATAAAAGTTTTATAGTGGTTTTATTTTCTTCTTTGGTGGTGGCTTTAAGCACGGCTTGGGGGACTTATTTGGTCAAGCCCACTTTAGATGAAATTTTTATCAATAAAGACACTCACATGCTCAAAATCCTGCCTTTTTTAGTGATTTTGGCGTATTTGGGCAAGAGTGGGGGCATGTATTTAGGCACTTATTTCACTAACTTTATCGGGCTTGATATTGTCAAAAAAATACGCAACACCATGTTAGAAAGCCTTCTAAAAATGGAAATGGATTTTTTTAACAGGACTAAAAAGGGCGAATTGATCGCAAGGATCACCAATGATATCGGTTTGATTAGAGCGAGTTTGTCCAATTACCTTTCAGAGAGTATAAGAGAGGGGCTAACGATTGTCGGGTTAGTGGGGGTGGTGATCTATCAAAGCCCTAAATTAGCACTAGTGGGGCTAGTGATCATGCCGCTAGCCGCTATTCCTATCAGCAAAATCATTCGTAAGGTTAAAAAACTCGCTAAATCCCATCAAGAGAGTAACGCCAAAATCACCGCTCGTTTGAGTGAAGTCTTTAACAATGTGGAAGCGATTAAAATCTCTAATGGCGAAAAGTTAGAGCATAAGGCTTTTGTGAAAGAAAATGAAGCGTTTTTTAAAATCGGTATCAAAAACATCGCTGTGGCTGAAATTTCTTCGCCTTTAATGGAGTTTTTAGGCTCGATTGCGATAGCGCTAGTGATTTATTTAGGGGGGAATGAAGTGATTAGGGGTCATATTAGCGTGGGGGCGTTTTTTTCTTTCATCACGGCCCTTTTTATGCTCTATACGCCGATCAAACGCTTAACTAGGATTGTTTCTAATTTTCAAGAAGCCTTAGTCGCTAGCGACAGGATCCATGAGATTTTAGAAAGAGAGCCGGCTATTGTTGATGGGGGATTAACGCTAAATAACGCTATACACACCATAGAATTTAAAAAGGTGTGGCTGGCTTATGCGCTAGATGTTCAAGAGCGTTATGTCTTAAGCGATATTAGTTTGAAATTCCAACAAAATGAAATCATCGCTTTAAAAGGCGAAAGCGGGAGCGGTAAAAGCTCATTAGTGAATCTGATCTTACGCCTTTATGAGCCAAGCCAGGGCGGAATTTTCATTAATGATCAAAAAATAGAGAGCATCACTCAAAAATCCTTGAGAGAAAAGATTAGCGTTGTCACTCAAAGGGTGTTTATTTTTAACGGGAGCGTGGCTGAAAATGTGGCGTATGGTTTAGAAATTGATGAGGTCAAAATCAAAGAATGCCTAAAAAAAGCTCAAGCCTTAGATTTTGTGGAAAAAATGCCTCATGGGATAGAGAGCGTTTTAGATGAGTTTGGCGCTAATCTTAGCGGCGGCCAACGCCAAAGAATCGCCATTGCAAGAGCCTTGTATAAAGACGCTCAAGTTTTAATCTTTGATGAAGCCACTTCCGCTTTGGACAATAACACAGAAGAGAGCGTTAAACAAAGCATTTTAGAATTGAAACAAAACCGCTTGATCATTCTCATCTCGCACAACCCAAGCACGCTAAAATTAGCCACTAAGCATGTGAAATTAGAACATGGGCGTTTGATAGAATGCTAAGGGTTTTAAGCGTTGGTGTTGTTTTTATTTTACTAGGGTGTCAGTTTTTCAACAAAACAACGCTCCATTTAAAATATAAAGATTACCCCAAAAACAGCCCTTTAAAAACCGCTTTCACTTTAACCCCCCCTAAAATCTTTTTTAACGCCCGTTTTGTGCCGCCCTTTTACCAAAAAGAATTTAAAAAAGCGCTCACCCAACAAATCGCTTATTTTTTAAAAGATAAAAGCGCTTTTATTCTCAATGTTTCAGGCAATGTTTTTTTTTCTTTTGAAGAGAGTCCTAAAGATTTAAAAGCCATTAAAGAAAGGCTTAAAAAGACGATTGAGCCTAACGCTGACCCAAAATCTGTCATGCGTTTTTTAAACCTTCAAGCGAGCTTGATTTTAGAATGCGTCCCGCAAACCACTTGCCCGTTTGACACCCTTTTAATCCCCACCGCTTTCAGCGTGCCTGTTTATTATGCTAATCGTTTGGGCGATAACCCCTCTCTTTTTTCCCAAGAAGACAAATCCTATCATAACGCTTTAATCAAAGCCCTTAATAAGGCTTACTATTCTCTTATGGAGGGTTTAGAAAAGCGTTTGAACGCTATAGAAAATGCCGAGTGGCTTTAAGGCATGAAAAAGATTTTATTTTTTATTTTTGTCATTTTGTTTTCGGTAGGGATTTATTTAGCTTGGCATGTTGTATTGGAAAAAGCCTTAGAATTGAAGTTGGTTACTTCGGCTAATGATTTGCTTTTAAAATTGTTGTCAATTCTTGGCGTTTTTTCCATGTTAGTGCTTTTTCAAGGCGTTATCTCTTCGTATAAGAAGCGCCAACTCAAACGCATTTTGCAAAAAATAGACGCCATGAACGGCTTTGAATTTGAAGAATATTCTAAAATCTTTTTCACTTCAAAGGGTTTTGAAGTTACAATCACTCAAAAAAGCGGCGATTATGGAGCGGATTTGATTATAGAAAAAGACGGCATCAAGTGGGCGGTTCAAGCCAAACGCTACTCGTATAAAGTTTCGCCCAAAGCCATTCAGGAGGTGGTCTCTTCTAAAGCTTACTACGCTTGCGAAAAAGCGTGCGTGATCACCAACAGCTACTTCACGCAGGCCGCTCAAAAACTGGCTCAAGCTAATGAAGTGCTTTTGATTGATAGAGACGAATGGATCAAATTTTTGGGTGGGAAAAACTAATCTAGTTAAAAATTTTTTAGAACAATCTACAGAAAATAAACAAAAAACAAATCCTAAGATTTTCTAATTTAACAAAATATATTACAATCATTCAAAAAATATTATTTTTACAAAAAGGCACGCTGTGAAATTGTGGTTTCCTTATTTTTTAGCGATTGTGTTCTTGCATGCATTAGGCTTAGCGTTGCTCTTTATGGCCAATAACGCTTCGTTTTATGCGGCGGCGTCTATGGCTTACATGCTAGGGGCAAAGCATGCGTTTGATGCGGATCACATCGCTTGCATAGACAACACCATTAGAAAGCTCACCCAACAAGGCAAAAACGCCTATGGTGTGGGGTTTTACTTTTCTATGGGGCATTCAAGCGTGGTGATTTTAATGACTATTATCAGCGCGTTTGCGATCGCTTGGGCTAAAGAGCACACGCCGATGCTAGAAGAAATAGGGGGGGTAGTGGGGACTTTAGTTTCAGGGCTTTTTTTGCTCATTATAGGGCTATTGAATGCGATTATTTTAATAGATTTATTAAGAATATTCAAAAAATCGCATTCTAATGAAAGCTTGAGTCAGCAACAAAATGAAGAGATTGAACGGCTTTTAACGAGTAGGGGCTTACTTAATCGCTTTTTTAAGCCCTTGTTTAATTTCGTCTCCAAGTCGTGGCATATTTATCCTGTGGGTTTTCTTTTTGGGCTGGGTTTTGATACCGCTAGTGAAATCGCGCTTTTGGCCCTCTCTAGCAGCGCGATTAAAGTGAGTGTGGTGGGCATGCTCTCTTTACCCATTCTTTTTGCCGCTGGCATGAGTTTGTTTGACACTTTAGATGGGGCGTTCATGCTCAAGGCGTATGACTGGGCGTTCAAAACCCCTTTAAGAAAAATCTATTACAATATCTCCATCACCGCTTTAAGCGTGTTTATCGCGCTCTTTATCGGGTTGATTGAGCTTTTTCAAGTCGTTAGCGAGAAACTCCATTTAAAATTTGAAAACCGCCTTTTAAACGCCCTACAAAGCCTGGAATTTACAGACTTAGGCTATTACTTGGTGGGCTTATTCGTGATAGCGTTTTTAGGCTCATTCTTCTTATGGAAAATCAAATTTTCTAAATTAGAGGGCTAGATTTTAAGCCCTCAAGTTATCGCTCAACAAATCTTTAAGGTTTTTATTTGAAAAACTTTGTTTTGGCATGAAAGCTTTAGGGTTTGAAAGGCTTTCGCTCAAATAGCCTAATAATTCCTTAATTTCGTTTAATTTTTCTTCCAAATAAGCTTGAAACTCGCCCGCATTTTCCAATAAATTCAAAGGATTATCCACAATCATGGAAAAAACTTCATCATGGATTGCAATGTTGAGCTGGGTGTCAAACAAAGGGGAGGCTAAAAACTGGCAATTTTCTACGATTTCTCGCAATTCTTGTTTGATGATAGAAGCTTGCAAAGCGTCTTTATCTTCTAAACCCATGCTCTTATTGAAAAGCTTTTTGCAAGCGATTTGTAAGACTTGTAACGCTCCAACGCTCTCGTTTATATTTTTCATGTCCCTACTGAATTGGGCGATTTGTTGGGATTTTTCTATCGCATTGGTTTTAAAATCGCTTGTTTCAACATCACCCAAATGCTTTTGAAGAGTTTTTAAAATATCCATAAAAAACCTTTTAATATAGAATTGATCATTCACAAGCATTTTTCGTTCCTTTTTATGGAAACTTTAAAAAACACCCTTAAAAAGGTTTTTAGGTATAATTAGCGATCTTTTAGTTTCAAATAGTAGAGAGATTGGATGAAAAAAATATGGCTTTTAGTGTGGGGCTTGTGTTCTTTGGTGTTTGTGCATGCGATAGAAACGATAGAAAAAGCCCCTACAAATGTAGAGGATAGAGACAAAGCCCCCCATTTGTTGCTTTTAGCGGGGATTCAAGGCGATGAGCCTGGAGGGTTTAATGCGGCTAATTTGTTTTTAATGCACTATAGCGTTTTAAAAGGCTTGGTGGAAGTGGTTCCCGTATTGAATAAGCCTTCTATGTTAAGAAATCATAGGGGCTTGTATGGGGATATGAACCGCAAATTTGCCACTTTAGACAAGAATGACCCTGAATACCCCACTATCCAAGAAATCAAATCCTTGATTGCAAAACCAAGCGTGGATGCCGTCTTGCATTTGCATGATGGCGGTGGGTATTACCGCCCTGTTTATGTTGATGCGACGCTCAATCCTAAGCGCTGGGGGAATTGCTTCATTATTGATCAAGATGAAGTTAAAGGGGCGAAATTCCCTAACCTGCTTGCTTTCGCAAACAATACGATTGAGAGCATCAACGCCCATTTATTGCGCCCTATTGAGGAGTATCATTTAAAAAACACGCGCACCGCACAAGGCGATACAGAAATGCAAAAAGCCCTAACTTTTTATGCAATCAACCAAAAAAAGAGCGCTTTTGCCAATGAAGCCAGCAAAGAACTCTCTTTAGCATCAAGGGTGTTTTACCATTTGCAAGCCATTGAGGGCTTACTCAACCAGCTCAATATCCCTTTTAAGCGCGATTTTGAGCTTAACCCTAGCAGCGTGCATGCCCTAATCAATGATAAAAGCTTGTGGGCAAAAATCAGCTCTTTGCCTAAAATGCCCCTTTTTAACTTGCGCCCTAAACTCAATCATTTCCCCTTACCCCACAACACTAAAATCCCGCAAATCCCCATAGAGAGCAACGCTTACATTGTAGGGCTAGTCAAAAATAAACAAGAAGTGTTTTTAAAATACGGTAACAAGCTTATGACACGATTATCGCCCTTTTATATAGAGTTTGATCCTTCTTTAGAAGAAGTGGAAATGCAAATTGACAATGAGGATCAAATGGTTAAAATAGGGAGCGTGGTTGAAGTGAAAGAGAGTTTTTATATCCATGCTATGGACAATATCCGCGCGAATGTGATTGGCTTTAGCGTTTCTAATGAGAGTAAGCCTAATGAAGCGGGCTATACGATTAGATTTAAAGATTTTCAAAAACGCTTTTCACTGGACAAGCAAGAAAGAATCTATCGCATAGAATTTTATAAAAACAACGCGTTTAGCGGGATGATCTTAGTGAAATTTGTGTAGGAATGCATAAACCTTAGAGTTTATAGCGTTTTAAGGCAACGCATGATAAAACGATAGCCGCAAAATAAAGGATAGTTATGCCATACATTAGAAATCTTGATTTGTCATTACCTGACTTAACGAATAGGCTATGTAAAATAAGCAGAAGACTTTATATCATGCGTTCATCTTATTCTTTTTTGGCAAGGGAACATTGTGTTTTAGAAAGAATGCATGAGATAATTCAAAAGGGCATGGATGGCTTAATACAGCGATTAGACAATGACTTAAAAGACGATCGCTCTCGTATTCTTGTCCCTATTAAATACATAAGCGACTTATGCCTAGTGTCTGGCAATATGAAACCTGACGAGCTGTGCATATTGTTTGTTGAAATTTTTGACCTTATTCGTTTGCGATTCAAAAGCAAACTACCTCGCAATTCCCTTTCTTTTATGGGTGGTGTGATTAGCGGCTTGAATGAGGAGATTCGTTTGTATTAAAAGTGGAAATGAGAAAATGCGACAATTTCTTTCTCTTATGGTTATGATAAATCACGATTAAAAAGGCGTAAAAACACCCAAACAAAGCATTAAAAGACAACAACCCCCCTTTGAATGTTGCTGTCTTTAAACTACTATCTTTATATCACACCACTCCTATATCACACCACTTCTTGCCCAGCATCTAATAAAGCTTCTTTGATCAAATCCTGTGTCGCTGGAGCGTCAAACTCTACAACCACGCTCTTTTTTTCCACGCTCGCATCAATAAAGCTCACGCCTTCAATTCCGCCCACAAATTTTTCAATTTTATCCACGCAATGGTCGCAAGTAATGCTTGGCACTTGAAAAGTTGCTTTCATTCAATGATCCTTAATTTTAAAATTCCTTAGCCTTTGGGAGTTTAAGACCACACTCACAGAGCTTAAACTCATCGCTAAACCCGCAATCGCCGGACTTAACATGATATTAGCCTTATAAAGAACCCCACAAGCTAAAGGGATAAACACGCTATTATAACAAAAAGCCCAAAACAAATTTTCTTTGATATTTTTAATGGTCGCCTGGCTTAATTTAATCGCGCTATAAACTGATTTAATGTCGTTATTAAAGCTCACAATGTCCGCTGCTTGCACGCTCACATCGCTCCCTTTAGCCATCACCACCGCCACATCGCTCATAGCAAGACTAGGAGCGTCATTCAAGCCATCGCCTACCATCATAACGATCTGCCCTTTTTCCTTAAGCTCTTTGATCTTGTTGAGCTTGTCTTGTGGTTTGGCGTTGCTGATATAACCATCAATCCCTAATTCAAACGCGCATTTTTGGACATTCTCTCTATTGTCCCCGCTTAAAAGAAAGGTGTTAATGCCTAATTTTTTGATTTGAGCGATATGCTCTTTCACGCCTTTTTTGGGCAAATCTTCTAAAACAAACACCCCTAAAAGCTCGTCTTCTTTTTCATTAATCATTCTACCCACAAACACTAAAATCCCGTTTTCTTGAATTTCTAGCGTGTTAATAGGGTTAAAAAACTCGCTATTGCCTACTTTAATGATCTCTTTAGCGCCTTGATAATCTGTTTTAGCGCTGATGCCAAAACCCGTTTTCACTTTAACTCCGCTCATTTCTTTTAAGGGAGCGTTATGCTCTTTGGCGTATTCTACAATCCCTTTAGCAATGACATGTTCGCTGCTCTTTTCAATACTGAGCGCTAAACTCAATAGCTCTAATAATTCTATCTTAGAATGAACGCTTTTAACGATAGGCTTGCCGTTAGTGAGCGTGCCGGTTTTATCAAAAACGATCGTATTGACTAGCCTTGCTTTTTCTAAACTTTTAGCGTCTTTAAAAAATAAACCTAAAGAACTCGCTTTTTGGTTCGCTACTAAAATACTCATAGGTGTAGCCAGCCCTAAAGCGCAAGGGCAAGAAATCACTAAAACCGATACAAACACTTCTAAAGCGATCCCAAAATTCCACCAAAAATCAGGCTTGGGCGCGATGATGAGCCACACTATAAATGCTAAAATAGCGATAGCGATCACGCTTGGTACAAACACGCTTGAAACCTTATCCGCTAAGCGAGAAATCTCTGCCTTTGAGCTTTGAGCGTTATGGATCATTTCTATAATTTGAGACAAGGTGCTGTTTTTGTTGTTTTGCGTGGCTTTCATTAAAAAACTCGTGTTGCTATTGAGCGTCCCTGAAAAGACTTTATCGCCGACTTTTTTATAAACCGGCAACGCTTCGCCGCTCAACATGCTCTCATCTAATTCCCCTTCGCCCTCTATGATTTCGCCATCCACTGCAATAGTGCTTCCAGGGAGAACCTTTAGAATATCCCCCACCACAATGCTATCCACCAAAACTTCAATCTGTTGGTTATTTTGCATTTTAAGGGCGGTTTTAGGGGCGTTTTTCATCAAAGCTTGCATAGCGTCTAAAGCCTTGTCTTTAGAAACATTTTCAATGCGTTTGCCCACCATCACAAACATTAAAATCACGCACACGCTTTCAAAATAATAATGCCCATAAGACCATTGATTTGTATAAACGAAACACAATTGCCACAGGCTTGAAATTAAAGCAGCACTTGTGCCTATGGCGATAAGGCTGCTCATGTTGGGTTGTCTGTGCCACAAAGCTTTAAACCCTTGAATGTAAAAATCCCTCCCCAAATGCATGACAATGAGAGCGCCTATAAGCTGTAAGCAAGCGTTTAAAAAATTACTATGATTATTAATCGTAAGCAAGCTTTCAGGTAAAAGGCTAGGACTAAGCATCGCTCCCATAGAAAGATACACCACAAAAAGCGTGAAAACAACCGCCAACGCTAATTTAACATTAGGGTTAAAAAATTCTTTTTTTTCTTTTGCTAGAGTTTTTTTAGGGCTATAACCTAGTTTTTCAATGAGTTTAAAAATTTCATCTAAATTGGTTTCGTTTTCGTTAAATTCAATGTTAGCACTCTTATTTAAAAGGCTCACTTCTATTTTTTTCACAAAACTCTTACGCCCTAAAGAGCGTTCAATCCCACTAGAACACGCCGTGCAAGTCATTCCCTCTATGTAAAAAGATTCTTTCATGCGCTTTTATTTTTATTAAAAATAATTTTTACCATTAAAAAGAGCCACCGAATGATGCCATAAATCAAATACAACCCCATAAACACGCTCAAAGCCTCTAAAGGGCGCACAAACACTAACGATAAAAAAATCAACACTAAGATGAAAAGCTTGAGATTCCACTTGACTTTTTTAAAATTAGGGTAGCGGATATTGCTCACCATAAGCACCCCCAATAAGACAATAAAGCTTAAAAATAACTTTTCGGTATTGCCTTCTAAAAAATGGTATTTGTTATCCAATAACACGCAAAGCACCACCAATACCGCCGCCGCAGGGATAGGGATACCGATGAAAGAATAGGGGTCGCTTGTGTTGGTGCTGATATTGAATCGCGCCAATCGTATCGCTCCAAAAATCACAAACAACGCGCTCACCGCCATGCCTATGCGCCCAAAGTTATACCCCACATAAAAGTAAGTAATAAGACTTGGGGCTACCCCAAAAGCGATTACATCAGCTAGGGAGTCAAATTCTATACCAAACTTGCTAGTGGTGTTGGTAAGCCTTGCGACACGCCCATCAAGCCCGTCTAAAATAAGGCTCGCTACCACTAACCAACACGCCATGACAAATTGGTAACTGGAAGCGTAAAAAATACTCATCATGCCTAAAAAAATACTGCTAGCGGTGAAAAGATTGGGGAAAAGATAGAGAGGGTTAATAGGCATTAGAGATTCTTTTTAACTTGGCTTTTAGAATAGGAATAAAAACGATTTTAAAATCAATTATGGGAATAAAAATCTTACAAGTGCTAAAAAACTCACAAAAAAAGAGCGTTAAAGCAAACGCTTTATAACGCTGTTGATAAGCATGAATTTTTAGAAAACAAAATCTAAAAAAAAGCTTTAAACAAACAGAATGTTTATCATAAGGCTTTAAACCCTTATCAAAAATCTGTTTGTAAGCTCGCACTTTTAACTCGCTTGCTCTTCTAAAGGGATCAAACGGCTTTCTAAATTGTTGGCGGCTTCGTATTCGCTGATGATTTCACGCACCCTTTCGCCTGTAATGACTTCTTTGTCAAACAATTCTTTGACCATGATTTCAATCGCTTCTCTGTAGTCGCTTAAGGTTTGTTTGACATGCTTATAGCGTTCTTCTAGCAGGTTTTTAATGAAAAGATCCATTTCTTCTGCGGTCTTTTCGCTAAATTCCCTACTGCTTCCATAACCGCCTCCTAAAAAGGCGTTCCGTTGCTTTTCTAACACCATAAGCCCACTGACACTGCTCATGCCGTAGTAACTCACCATGCCTTTAATAATATCAGTCGCTCTTTCTAAATCGTTGCTCGCACCGGTAGAAATTTCTTCCAAAAAGACTTCTTCAGCCGCTCTCCCGCCTAAAAGCACATCAATTTCAGCGATGAGTTCGTGTTTTTGCATCAAGTATTTGTTTTCTTCAGGCGTGTTAAGGGTGTAGCCCAAAGCTGCCATACCCCTTGGAATGATAGAAACTTTATTCACCCTAGCGCTCCCTTTAGTCATTTCAGAAATCACGGCATGCCCGCTTTCATGGTAGGCGACGATTTTCTTTTCTTTAGGACTGATGCGCCTACTTTTCTTTTCTAACCCTGCAATCCCTCTTTCAACCGCTTCTTTTAAATGCTGTTGCCTGACTTCTTTTTGGTTGTTTCTTCCTGCTAAAAGCGCGGCTTCATTGATGATATTCGCTAAATCCGCCCCCGCAAGCCCTGCGGTGAGTTTGGCGACTTCTTGCAAATTCACATCATTAGCGAGTTTCACGCCTTTAATATGCACTTTTAAGATTTCTACCCTGCCATTAAAATCAGGCTTATCCACTAAAACCTGCCTGTCAAAGCGCCCTGGACGCATTAACGCCGGATCTAAGATTTCGGGGCGGTTCGTTGCGGCTAAGACAATCACAGGCGCATTTTCGCTCCCAAAACCATCCATTTCGGCTAAGAGCTGGTTTAAGGTTTGCTCTCTTTCATCATTCCCGCTTACCACGCCTCCAACCGCTCTGCTTTTACCTATGGCATCAATTTCATCAATAAAAATGATGCTAGGGGCTTGTTTTTTAGCGGTTTCAAACAAATCCCTAACCCTGCTTGCCCCTAAGCCCACAAACATTTCAATGAAACTGCTCCCTCCCATAGAGAAAAACGGCACATGCGCTTCGCCGGCTACCGCTTTTGCTAAAAGGGTTTTACCGGTTCCTGGAGGCCCCACTAATAACACACCTTTAGGGATTTTAGCCCCTAAATTAGCGTATCGTTCGGGGTATTTTAAGAAATCTACGATTTCTACCACTTCTTCTTTGGCTTCTTCATTGCCTGCCATGTCATTAAAACGCACATTAGGTTTTTCAGCGTTAATGAGTTTTTTCGCACTCCCCATGCCAAAAATACCCCCACCCATATTTTTTTGCATGCGGTTCGCCATAAACATCCATAGCCCTAAAATCACTAAAATAGGCATGAGCCACCCTAACATGTCTGTAAAAAAGTTAGACTCGCTAAAACCAGAATAATTGATTTTTTTCTCGTCTAACAAAGGCACTAAGGTCAAATCAGGCACTCGTTTAGCGATATAAATCACACGATTGTTGCCCTCTTTATGGCTGGCTTTGATCAAAGTTTGACCGATGCTCACATTTTCCACTTCATTATTACTGATGAGCTGTTTGATTTCATGGTAGCTCACATTTTTAGTGCTAGAAGCTAAGAAATTGTCCGAAAAACTGCCATCAGAATTGAAAGAGCGTAGAAAAAAAATGAGTAAAATCCCTCCAAGAACCGCAAGGATAATGGGACTTTGAAAAAAAGGTTTTTTAGGTTCGTTCGTTGGTTTCATTATAATCCTTAATTTATTGGTTGTTTTTTAAGCAATTTTAGAGCGACCCATTCGTTACGCTTTCGTTGCTCTAAAACCTCAAATCCATTATAATAGATCTGTAAAACAGAGTTTAAATGGGTTTCTAAAATCCCTGATAAAATAAGAGTGTGGTTACAAAGCCGCACAAATTCATTATACAAACTCTTAATCACATCAGCGACAAGGTTCGCCACAATGATATCAAAACGCCCTTTAATTTTTTGCGTAGAGCCATAAATGACTTTATCTTGCGCTAATAGGGTGATTTGATTCAAGCTAAAATTTTTTAGGGTTTCTTCAACGGCTAAACTATCCGTATCGCAAGCTACTAAAGCGCTAACGCCTTGTTTTTTTAAGGCGATGCTTAAAATCCCGCTCCCACAGCCCACATCTAAAGCGTTTTTGCGTTTTAAATCAAGGTTAGAGAGCAATTCCAAACACATAGAAGTGCTTTCATGATGGCCTGATCCAAAGGCCAAAGCCGGATCAATCATTATGCAATCATTTGTAGCGACATGGCTTGGCTTTTGATGCCAGCTAGGGTGTATGTAAAATTTGGCGCATTGCACCGGTAAAATAGCTTGTTTGTAAGCTTCTAGCCAGTCTTTTGAAGCCAAATTGCGTGAAAGGTAGAAAAAATCAAACTCACTTTGCAGGTTTTGTTTTAAATTCAAACAAAACGCTTCTAATGCTGGAATGAGCGAGTTATTCAAATCCTTTTGAGAGCGTAAAATAACGAAATTTTTGAGATGCGGAGGTTTTTCTTTTAAATTTTCTTTTAAAGGATCATGAGTGGTGAAGTAATGCCAACTGGATTGGCTTATAAATCCAATGGTTTCTTTATCGTCAAACGCTTTTAAATTTTCTAGGCTTGATTCTTCTAAGGCTAGATGCGTGGTATCTAAAAGAAAGCTCTCAAAAAGCTCTTGCTCCTTAGGGAAGATAAAGAAAAACTCATAATACATTGGCTTTAACACTCAATCGTTTGTCCCTAAAACAACCTCTAATTTTTCTTTCAAAACTTGGGGGGTAAAAGGCTTCACAATGTAGTTGTTCACGCCCGCTTTCAAAGCCGTAATGACTTCAGCTTTACCGCCCTCTGTGGTGATCATGATAATAGGGATTTCTTTAAAACGGCTATCAGAGCGCACCTTTTTAACGAGATCCAAGCCGTTCATTTCAGGCATGTTCCAATCTGTGATAAGCACCTTAGTGTCCGCATTAGCGTCTAGTTTCTCCCAAGCTTCCACCCCATGCTCAGCTTCTAAAACATCTTCATAGCCTAAGCGTGAAAGTGTATTTTTAATAATTCTTCTCATAGTTGAGCTATCATCTACTACCAGTAGTTTCAAAGTGCTTCTCCTTTTAAGATTGCATTTAAATTAGGCTCTTTTTAAACAGCCAAAGCGTCTCTAACGCCTTATAATAATAAATCATTCCAAATAATAGCATGTTTTGATTAAAATTACCTTGACCAACAATAATCATTGGCTAAATGGAGCGTTCAATGAGCGTTCTCATTTGTAAAAAAATTCAGTTTGTTTGCTATCATAATAGTTTAAAAGTAATAAAATAACTTTTGAGCGCGATAAAGGGTCATTGGATGGTTTGAAAAAAAGAAAGACAAGGATTTTACAAGTAAGTGTATTATTTAAGAATTTTAATACTGGGTATAAGTTTTTTAAATATTTTAAATGCTGAAAATTTGAGTTACATGTCTTCTTCTTATCAAATAGGCACGGTGTTTATGCGCCCTTTAAACACCAACAAGCTTTTACAAGGGGCTTCAATCCTTCAAGGCTATGAAGTGAATCCTAAAAACGATTGGGCTTATTCTAGGTATTATTTCTTTATAGATTATGGCAATGTGCTTTTTAATAATGACTCTACTTTACAAGCGAACATGTTCACTTATGGGGTGGGAGGGGATTTCATGGTCGCCTACGCTAAAAACCCTATCAACCGCTGGGCTTTTTTCTTTGGCTTGCAACTGGCCGCTAACACATGGATACTCAACAATAAAGTCAAAGATTTGGTGGTGAACACTTGGGATTCATTAAAAGATTTCAATTTTCACAACACTTATTTCAGGGCTATCGGGAAATTTGGGGTGCAGTTTCGCACGATCGTTTTGTATCATAAGGTGGATGTAGAAATTGGCATGAAAATCTTTTTAACCCCTGAAAGGCGCAGTTTGTTTGAAAGGAGCTTTTTGTTTTTTGTTTCGCATTCGTGGCATTTTTAAATGGCGGAGAGAGAGGGATTCGAACCCTCGAAGGCTTGCACCTTACACGCGTTCCAGGCGTGCTCCTTCAACCACTCGGACATCTCCCCTTAAAAGGGGCTTATTATAACTAAGATTTGTTTAAAAAGGGCTTATTTTAAAAGGAGTGAATCTTTAGAAATCACGCCATCTATTTGATTTTTAGCGCAAATTTCCCACGACTCTGTATCGTTTAAATCCATAAAAAACAAGATTTTGCTATCTAACAAGTAATTCGTGGCGTGTTGTTGGGCGAGTATGGCTTGCTTAATATCCTTAAAAATACAATAGAGCGGTTTGAAAGCGTTGAATAAAAAAAAGGCGTCCGTTTCTATCTTGTGCGATAAAAAGATCACGCTAAAATGGACGCTATTTTCACAGCAATACTTAGCTAATTCCAAATTTTTTGGGTGCGCTTCAAAACACACTATATCGTTATTGGTGCTAGAATGAACGCCATCGGTGTTTTTAATGAAAACAAAACGAGTGCTAGGGATTAAAGGGTGTCCTAAAATAAGCATATTTATCTCTTATCCTTCAAACAAGTTTCACTGCAATAGGCTACCGCTCCGCTGTAAATAGCGTCTTTGCTAGAGACATAGGTTTGGCATTTAGAGCATACAATCATGTGATCTTCTAATTCTTTGGGGGTTTGTTGCGTGTAAGAGTGGTTGTCTTTGTGGGGTTTTTGCCTCAAAAACAAACGCCATAAAACCCACACGATAATGAGTAGGGGGATTAAAATTCTTAACATAAACTTTCCTTTGATTTGTAAAAATAAACTCGTTTTTGATGCATAAAGCATTCAGTGTCTTTACAAGCGATTTCATCTTTTAACTGCTCGCCTTTATAAAATAAAAAATACCCCTTATCTTTTAGGAAGCGTTGGCTTTTTTCTATCAAAAAAGAAGAGCTAGCGACCGCTCTAGAAGTGATCAAATCCACTTGTAAAAGATTTTGATAATCTTCTAAACGCTTTTTAATGATTTCAATGTTTTTTAAAGGCAAAACGCTTTTAAGGTAATTTAAAAAAGCCGCTCTTTTTATTCTTGGCTCTAAAAGAATGAATTTTGTTTCAGGTTTTTCAAGGGCTAAAGGGATAGCAGGAAGTCCCGCCCCGCTCCCAATATCCAAGCAGCTTTTAAAATCTTTGATAAATTCTAAAGGTTTTAGAGCGTCTGTGATCTGGAGTTCTAACTCGCTTAAACGTTTCGCGCCGCTCAAGTTGTGCGTTTGATTCCATTCTAAAAGGATATGCGCGTAGTCTTGTAATAAGGGGTTCATAAAATCAGCATCCCATCGCCATAGGAATAAAAACGATACTTCTTTTCTATGGCTATTTTGTAGATTTCTTTGGTTTTTTCTAAGCCTATCATCGCGCTTACAAGCATTAAAAGGCTTGATTTGGGCAAATGGAAATTAGTGAGCAAGCAATTAACATGCAAAATAGGATTGGCAAGATGCAAGAATATATCGCATTCAAACGCCTCTTGATTAGGGTTTTCTAAACGCTTAAAGTATTCTACGCTCCTTAAAGCGGTCGTGCCGATGCATAAAATCTCTTGGGATTCTTGCAAAATTTCTTGGCTCTTTTTAGGAATGCGTAAAACTTCTGTATGGATTTGATGCTCTCTAATATCTTTAGTTTCTACGCCAAGAAAAGTCCCAGCCCCCACATGCAAGGTTAAAAAAGCGTGCTTGAAACCTTTCAATAATTTTTCTAAGGCATTTTGAGAAAAATGCAATGACGCTGTAGGGGCAGCCACCGCGCCGATGTGTTTAGCGAACACGCTCTGGTATTCATGCGCATCCAAATTTTCATCGGCTCTTTTAATGTAAGGGGGTAAGGGCATATGCCCGTATCGCTCTAAAAGCTTTAAGATGTTCGCTTGATTTAAGGGGGTTTTATGGTCATAAAAAGCGATCAAGCGCTGGCCGTTATGAAGCAATTCCAAGACTTCAGCGTAACAATTTGCATCAAAAAAGATTTTGTCCCCCACTTTGATCTTACCCTTGATTTGAGTTAGAGCGGTATTATTTTTAAAAAAGCGGTGGAAAAACACTTCGGTCGTTTTTGATGACAAAAAGGCATGCTTAGATCCAAAAAGCCTGGCCTTAATCACTTTAGTGTCGTTCAACACAATAAGGGCGTTTTTAGGGAAAAAATCTAAAACATGCTCAAAAGTGGTGTGCGTGATTTTTTGCGAACGCCTTTCATAGACGAGCAATTTAGCCTTTTCTTTGGGCAAAATGGGGTAGTTGGCGATCAATTCTTTAGGTAAGTGGTAATCATAGCTTTCTAAATCAAATTCTTTCAACTACGACTCGCTCTTTGTATTCTCTTTGGCGTTATTTTCGCTATCTTCTTCGTTGTCTTTGGGAGCCGGATTGATTATTTTGGCGATTAAAATAGAAAGCCCATAAAGCCCCACTAAAGGCAACGCCATAAAGATTTGACTCACCACATCAGGGGGAGTGATAATGGCTGCTACAATAAAAATCACTACAATAGCGTATTTGAAATACGCTTTCAAGCTCGCATCGGTAATCAAGCCCACTTTAGCCAAAAAATACGCCAAAACAGGCAATTCAAACGCCACGCCAAAACCTAAAATCAAGCGCGTGAAAAAGCTCACGTAACTGGACGCAGAAATATTGGCCGCAAACACATCGCTCCCAAAAGTGGCTAAGTATTCAATGATGAAAGGGAACACCACATAATAAGAAAACGCCGCCCCGATTAAAAACATGCCGCTCCCAAAAAACACAAAAGGCAAAATCACTTTTTTTTCATTCTTGTAAAGCCCTGGAGCGATAAAGAGCCATAATTGCCAAAAAATAATGGGCATGGAAATGACGATAGCGGCTGAAAAACTGATTTTAACCGCTACCATGACCCCTTCAATAGGGGAGAGCTGAATGAGCGTGCCTTTATAAGAATTTTTAACAAATTCAAAAATACTTTTCCAAAAATGAAAGCATCCCAAAAACGCCACTAGAATCGTTCCTACAGAAATCATCAAACGCTTTCTTAATTCCTGTAAATGCGGTTTTAAATCTTCAAACATGCTCTTTTTCTTTGTCGTGTTCTTTGGCGTTGTTATCGGTTGCTGATTTGACTTCTTTAGGAGATTCATCGCTTGAAACTTCTTTATTTAAGGCTTCTTCATTGGAAACTTCTTCATTTAAATGGTGGTTAGGGGGGGTGTTGGTTTCTAAACTGCGTTGGTAATCTTGCATCAAATCCTGAATGCTTTTAATCTCATTTTCTGCAGTTATTTTAGCGTCTTCTAATTCTTCAATCTTAACGCCCTTAAGACTCTCCACTTTATTTTCAAAGAGCTTTTGATACTCTAGGGTTTCTTTTTTGATTTCTTCAATATTGATTTCTTTATCTAAAGTGTCCTTAGCGTCATTGAGCGTTTTTTTAACCGTGCGAAAAAACTTCACTATATCCACGACAGCTTGGGGGAATTTTTCTGGCCCTAAAAAAATAATCGCTACAATTAACACCACAAGGATTTCAAAAAAGCCCATGCCAAACATAATAATCTACTTTTACACCCTTTAAAATTTTATCGTTATTGTAGTGTAATTTTCTTTCTAAACAAGATTAAAATAAAGTTTGAGACTTTAAAGTGGGGATTTTTAAAAGCGCGTGGGTTTTAGGCGTGGCGATTCTGCCTTTAGCGGTGCGTTCTAAATAACCATTAGCGAGTAAAAAAGGCTCAATCACGTCTTCAATCGTGCCTTCATCTTCTCTCATAGACGCTGCAATCGTGTTCAAACCCACTGGTCGCCCTTGAGCGTTAGCCAACAAAGATAAATACGCCAAATCCGCTTCATCAAAGCCTAATTCATTCACGCCTAATTCCTTCAAAGCATGCAAAGTGATGTCTAAATCCATCAAGCTTGAATTTTTGACTAACGCAAAATCGCGCACCCTTTTTAAAAGCCTTAAAGCGATTCTTGGCGTGCCTCTACTCCTTTTGGCGATTTCATCAGCGCTTTCTTCTTTGATGTCTTGGTGGAGTTTGGCGGCGGCTTTTTTAATGATGAGGGCTAGTTCGCTAGGGCTATAAAATTGCATTCTAAAGCTCATGCCAAATCTGTCTCTTAAGGGGTTAGAGAGCATTCCGGCTCTAGTAGTAGCGCCGATGAGGGTGAAAGGGGGTAAATCAATTTTAATGGTTTGAGCGGCCGGGCCTGAGCCTATGATAATATCCAGCCTGAAATCTTCCATAGCCGGGTATAAAACCTCTTCAATCGCTGGGCTAAGCCGGTGGATTTCATCAATAAAAAGAATGTCTTTAGCTTGCAAATTGGTCAAAATGGCGGCTAAATCACCGCTTTTTTCTATCATGGGAGCGGCGGTGATTTTGATATTGGTTTCCATTTCTTTAGCGATGATATGGCTTATTGAAGTTTTACCCAAACCGGGCGGGCCAAAAAAGAGCATGTGATCCAAACTTTCTTGGCGTTTTTTAGCCGCGCAAATAGAAATTTGCAAGTTGCTTTTAATCTTTTCTTGACCGATAAAATCTTCCCAAAGACTAGGGCGCAAACTCACTTCTTGAGAAGTTTCAAAATCCAAAGTTTCTAAATTGACTATCCGTTCTTTCATTTAATGATAACTTTCTAGCTCGTTAGGGAAGTTTCCCTTTTTCACATCATCAGCGTATTGCTTGATAGCGTTTTGAACCAATTTTTTCCCTTTAAGGTATTCTCGCACGAATTTAGGCTTAAAGCTATCAAAAAAGCCTAACATATCGCTCCACACTAAAATCTGCCCGTCGCAATCTTTACCGCTCCCTATGCCGATCGTGGGGATTTTGATTTTTTGCGTGATTTTTTGGGCGATAGGGGTGGTTATACCCTCTAAAACCAACAAACCCGCCCCAGCTTCTTCCAAACTCAAGGCGTCTTCTAAAAGCTTTTTTTGTTGCTCTTCATTTTTGCCCTTAATCTTATAACTTCCATCAAGACGCACGAATTGGGGCATTAAGCCGATGTGCCCTACCACAATAACGCCTTCATTAGTGAGCGTTTTAACCAATTTCGCTTTTTCTTTCCCCCCCTCTAGTTTGATCGCACTCGCTTGGGTTTCTTTATAAACTCTAATGGCGTTTTTTAGGGCTGTTTTTTCATCTTTATAGCTTCCAAAGGGCATGTCTGTGATGATAAAAGGAGTCTTAGCGCCTGCGCACACGGCTTTGGTGTGATAGAGCATCATTTCCACACTCGCGCTTAAAGTGTCGTTTTGATTGAAAAAACTCATATTCAAACTATCGCCCACTAAAATCACATCCACTAGCGGATCAAATATTTGAGCGAATAGTGCATCATAAGCGGTAATAGCGATGATCTTTTCTTGATTTTTTTTAGCTTGGAGATGGTTGAGAGTGGTTTTTTTAATTGGGGCGGTTTGCATGCTCATTAAAAATCCTAAGTGTTAAATATAGTGGCATTGTAGCATGACTTTATTGGGGTGGGTAAAAATTTTACTCCATTTTAACCGGTCATTTTAATTATTTTAGTATAATTGAAAGAAACTTTTAACAAACAATTCAAGGGATTTGGCGATTTTGGGTCTTAAGAAACGAGCTATTTTATGGTCTTTAATGGGGTTTTATACAGGATTGAGTGCGCTTGATTATGATACCTTAGACCCGAAATATTACAAATATATCAAGTATTATAAAGCCTATGAAGATAAAGAAGTTGAAGAATTGATCAGAGACTTAAAAAGGGCGAACGCTAAAAGCGGGCTTATTTTAGGGATCAATACCGGGTTTTTTTACAACCATGAAATCATGGTTAGAACCAATAGCTCTAGCATCACGGGCAATATTTTAAATTATTTGTTCGCTTATGGCTTGCGTTTTGGCTATCAAACTTTCAGGCCGTCGTTTTTTGCGCGCTTGGTCAAGCCAAATATCATTGGCAGGCGCATCTATATCCAATATTATGGAGGGGCTCCTAAAAAAGCGGGCTTTGGGAGCGTGGGGTTTCAATCGGTCATGCTGAATGGGGATTTTTTGTTGGACATTCCCTTACCTTTTGTGGGAAAATACCTTTATATGGGGGGTTATATGGGTTTAGGCTTGGGGGTTGTAGCGCATGGGGTGAATTATACGGCGGAATGGGGGATGTCTTTTAACGCAGGCTTGGCTCTAACGGTATTAGAAAAAAACCGCATTGAATTTGAATTTAAAATTTTAAATAATTTCCCTTTTTTGCAATCTAATTCTTCAAAAGAGACTTGGTGGGGAGCTATAGCAAGCATTGGGTATCAATATGTGTTTTAAAAAAATAAGAAATTTCATTTTATGCTTTGGTTTTATTTTAAGCTTGCACGCTGAAGAGAATACCGCTCAAGAGAATACGACTGAAGAAAACATGATTAAAGAAAATCCCCCTAAAGACGCTCCCATTCTTTTGGAAGAAAAACGCGCCCAAACGCTAGAGTTTGAAGAAAACAAGGAAGTTAAAAAGAATATTGATGAAAAAAGCCTGCTTGAAGAAATCCATAAGAAAAAACGCCAGCTTTACATGCTTAAAGGGGAATTGCATGAAAAGAATGAATCTCTCTTATTCCAACAAATGGCTAAAAATAAGAGCGGTTTTTTTATAGGCGTAATCCTTGGCGATATAGGGGTTAGTGCTCATTCTTATGAGAAGTTTGAACCTTTAAGCAATATTCAAGCTTCTCCTTTGTTGTATGGCTTAAGGAGCGGGTATCAAAAGTATTTTGCTAACGGGATTAGCGCTTTACGCTTTTATGGGGAGTATTTAGGGGGGGCGATGAAAGGGTTTAAAAGCGATTCTTTAGCCTCTTATCAAACCGCAAGCTTGAATATTGATTTGTTGATGGATAAGCCTATTGACAAAGAAAAAAGGTTTGCGTTAGGGATATTTGGAGGCGTTGGAGTGGGGTGGAATGGGATGTATCAAAATTTAAAAGATATTAAAGGGTATTCACAGCCTAACGCCTTTGGGCTAGTGTTGAATTTGGGGGTGAGCATGACGCTTAACCTCAAACACCGCTTTGAATTAGCCTTAAAAATGCCTCCCTTAAAAGAAACTTCGCAAACTTTTTTATATTATTTTAAAAGCACTAATATTTATTATATTAGTTACAACTATTTATTGTAAAGGCTAAAATGTTGAAATTTAAATATGGTTTGATTTATATCGCGCTCATTATAGGACTTCAAGCGACAGATTATGACAATTTAGAAGAAGAAAACCAACAATTAGACGAAAAAATAAACCATTTAAAGCAACAGCTCACCGAAAAAGGGGTTTCGCCCAAAGAGATGGATAAGGATAAGTTTGAAGAAGAATATTTAGAGCGAACTTACCCAAAGATTTCTTCAAAGAAAAGAAAAAAATTACTCAAATCTTTTTCCATAGCCGATGATAAGAGCGGGGTTTTTTTAGGGGGTGGGTATGCTTATGGGGGATTTAATCTTTCTTATCAAGGGGAAATGTTAGACAGATATGGCGCAAATGCCTCTAGCGCGTTTAAAAACAATATCAATATTAACGCTCCTGTTTCTATGATTAGCACTAAATTCGGGTATCAAAAATACTTCGTGCCTTATTTTGGGACACGATTTTATGGGGATTTATTGCTTGGGGGAGGGGTGTTAAAAGAGGATGCAAGCAAGCAATCTGTAGGCTCGTTTATTTATGTTTTAGGGGCTGTCAATACCGATTTATTGTTTGATATGCCTTTAGATTTTAAAACTAAAAAGCATTTTTTAGGCGTTTATGCGGGTTTTGGGATAGGGCTTATGCTCTATCAAGACAAGCCTAATCAAAACGGGAGGAATTTGGTAGTTGAGGGCTATTCAAGCCCTAATTTTTTATGGAAATCTTTGATTGAAGTGGATTATACTTTTAATGTGGGCGTGAGTTTAACGCTTTATAGGAAACACCGCTTAGAGATTGGCACCAAATTACCGATTAGCTATTTGAGAATGGGAGTGGAAGAGGGAGCGCTCTATCAAAATAAAGAAGATAATGAACGATTGTTGATTTCAGCTAACAACCAGTTCAAGCGATCCAGTTTTTTATTAGTGAATTATGCGTTCATTTTTTAAGGCTTGATCTTGGAGTTAAGGTTTAAAATTTTAGCGTTAGTCGTTTTAATTTTAGGGGGTTATTTGATTTTTAACGCTTTAATCACAAAAACCAAAGCTTTAAGTTTTAGTTTAAGCAGCAAAGAGGGTGTACTTAATGGCAATGATGAAACGCTTTTTTGGGATTTAAAAAAACCCATTAAGATTAAAATAGCAGCCCCAAAGGGCATCAAACGCTATGATTTAAAAGTAACCACACAAGATGATTTGATTCTATACGAAAAAGAAAATCTGGTATTGGATAAACCCAAGTCTTTAGAAGTGCCTTTGATCAAGCCTGAAATCATGGGGCTAGAAGACAAGTGCCTTTCGTATGAAATTCAAGCTAATGATTGGAGTTATGCTAATTTTTTCAATGGCAATAAAGCGTCTTTCAAACAAGAAGTGTGTGTTGATACGATAAAACCCTCAATTACTATTTTATCTCGTTCCCCAAGCATCGCTTATGGAGGGAGCGCGATAGTTGTCTTTGAAGCTTTGGATAAGAATTTGTCTCAAGCGTTTGTGCGCGTCAAAAAAAAGGATTTTGAAGCTTTCAGGCTTTTAGAATTCAAACAGCGTAATGTTTTTATCGCTCTAGTGCCTTGGTCTTACAAAAATAAGGATTTTAAAGCGTTTATTGTCGCTAAAGATAAAGCCTATAACTCTAATACCACCCCTTTATTGTTCAAGCGAAAAACCCGTCATGTGAGGGAAAAAGATATAGACTTAAGCGCCCTAAAAGATAAGATTACAAAGCAAGAAAAATTCCAAAACCACACTGAACAAACTTTATTAGAAAGATTTTCCAACGCGCGCTTAAAAGATTTGGAAAAAATCCACAAGATTGCTTTAGAGCAAGGGGATTTTTATAAGGATTTTTCTCATTTTCAAGCGCTAAAACCCTTGAACGGGCCTTTTAAAATGGCAAGCAATTTTTTAGAAAATCGGCGTATCTTAAAGGATAATCAGGTGTTGTTCCAGTTCTTGCATTTAGGGGTGGATTTGATGCCTAGCAAGGATTTGTCTTTAGCGTTTGATCCGTCTGCGAAGAGGGTTTTTAAGGGGGAGTTGGATTTTTATGGTAATAGTTTAATCCATTGCTATGGGTTAGGTTTGTGCGTTTTTTTAGCCCATTTAAAAGATGATGAAAGCGTGGGGAGTAGTGGTTTGAAATTAGGGATCGGGTTGCATTTAGGGATGCTTTTACAAGGGGTTTTTGTCCGGCCCAATGAATGGCTTAATGAGCAATGGATAAAAACCAATATCATCACCCCCATAGAGCAAGCCAAACGGATTTTAATGAAAGGATAGTCATGTTAAAAACGAATCAAAAAAATGTGCATGCGTTTGAAATTGAAAAGCAAGAGCCTGAAGCGGTCATGGAATTTTTAGAAAAAAACCATGCTCTTTTGCAATATTTTCTCATTATATTTAAATACGATATTGAACCAGAAGTCAAAGCCGTTTTGCGCAAACACCAGCTTTTGTTTTTAGAAACGAATCGCGCTTTAAACGGGCGCTATATCAAAACCACAGAAAAAGACGCTAACCTTTTAAAGCAAAATAACCCTAATGCGATAGAACTCAAAACAACGATTTATGAGCGTAATATCAGGAGCGGGGAAGAGATTTATAGCGCTAACCACCTTATTTTTTTGGGTAATATCCACAACGGGGCGAAGATTATTTCAGAGGGCTGTGTGTCGGTTTATGGGGTTTGCGAAGGGGCGATTGCGTGCTTTGGAGAATATTTGATCTTAAAAGAAGTCAAGAGCGCTCAAATCGTTTTTCAAAATAAAATTTTATCTCTAAAAGAGGTTGAACGGCTTTTGGTAAATAAAAATATTAAAATAATCACTAAAAATGACGATATACTAGACATAAAGGAAGTATTATGAAACAAACAACCATTAACCACTCTGTGGAATTAGTAGGGATAGGCTTGCACAAGGGCGTTCCTGTGAAGCTTGTTTTAGAGCCTTTAGGAGAAAGTCAAGGCATTGTTTTTTACCGCTCTGATTTGGGCGTGAAGCTCCCCTTAAAACCTGAAAACATCGTGGATACCAAAATGGCAACCGTGTTGGGTAAGGATAACGCTAGGATTTCTACGATTGAGCATTTGCTTTCAGCTATCCATGCGTATGGCATTGATAATCTTAAAATCTCTGTGGATAACGAAGAAATCCCTATCATGGATGGGAGTGCTTTGGCTTATTGCATGCTTTTAGATGAAGCAGGGATTAAAGAACTAGACGCTCCTAAAAAAGTGATGGAAATCAAGCAAGCCGTTGAGGTTAGAGAGGGCGATAAATTCGTTAAAATTGAGCCAGACAGCCAGCTTTCTTTGAATTTCACGATTGATTTTAACCATCCGGTTATCGCTAAGCAAGCCCATCATTTCATCTTTAGTAAAACCGCTTACAAAGAGCAAGTCGCTAAAGCCCGCACCTTTGGGTTTTTGCAAGAAGTGAATTACTTGCGATCCATTGGTTTGGCTAAAGGGGGAAGCTTGAATAATTGTATCGTTCTGGATGAAAACAGCATTTTGAATAAAGAGGGCTTGAGGTGCGAAAAGGAATTCGTGTGCCATAAGATTTTAGACGCTATGGGGGATCTGATGGTTTTAGGCATGCCCGTGATGGGCAAATACACTTCTTTTTCAGGGAGTCATAAACTCAATTCCATGTTGGTTAAAGCCATTTTAGCGGACGCCAAAAATTACGAAGTTTTGATCGCTACAGATCCAGCTAAAGAATTTGCGTTGCAAAAGGCTTTCGCTTAATCCTAATTAGGGTTTATTTTTGGAATTGGATTTAGCGCTTATCTCTTTAGGCGAGGGGGTCTTGCTTGGGGTGTATCAAAACAATTTTTTATGCGCTTCTTACACTTCCAAATCAAAAACAAGTGAAGCTTTAGTGGAAGTTTTTTCGCAATTATTTGAAGATTTTAAAAACCCTACTTTACCGGCGATTAAAGGGGTTTATTACGCTAAAGGGCCAGGGAGTTTCACTAGCCTAAAGCTCACGCATGTTTTCTTACACACTTTGGCTTTAATCCATGACTTTGAACTCTATTCCACCACAGGCTTTGATTTTAACGACAACACGCCCATTTTGGCGTATGCCAATAAATACTTTGTTTCAAAAGAAAGGGAAAGCTTGAGCGATTTTAAAGATTTGAAAATTGTGCCAAAAGATTTCATGCTGCCCCCCTTTTTAGAGAAAGACAAATTCACCCAATTGAACACGCCGTTTTACATTTTGCCTCCTATTTAGTGTATAATGCTAGTTTTAAAAATGAAAGGGTATCAACAATAGGGGTTTAAAATTTGGTAGTGAGTGTTCCTGCAACGAGTGCGAATTTAGGCCCCGGTTTTGATTGCTTGGGTTTGAGCTTGAATTTACGCAATCGTTTTTTTATTGAGCCTAGCAGCTTCCATGCGGTGAAATTGGTTGGGGAGGGTGAGGGGATTCCTAAGTTTTTAACCAACAATATCTTCACTAAAGTGTTTTATGAGATTTTAAAAAAGCATGGGAATGACGGATCGTTTAAATTTTTATTGCATAATAAAGTCCCTATTACAAGGGGCATGGGGTCTAGCTCGGCGATGATTGTGGGTGCGGTCGCTTCAGCGTTTGCGTTTTTAGGGTTTGATTTTGATAGAGAAAATATTGTCAATACCGCTCTAATTTATGAAAACCACCCGGATAATATCACTCCGGCGGTGTTTGGGGGGTATAATGCAGCGTTTGTGGAAAAAAAGAAAGTGATAAGTTTAAAAACCAAAATCCCCTCTTTTTTAAAAGCGGTGATGGTGATCCCTAATAGGGCCATTTCCACCAAGCAATCGCGCCATCTCTTGCCCAAGCGTTACAGCGTGCAAGAAAGCGTGTTTAACCTTTCGCATGCGAGTTTGATGACGATGGCGATTGTGCAAGGGAAGTGGGACTTGTTGCGTTGTTGTTCTAAAGACAGGATGCATCAATATAAGCGCATGCAAACTTATCCTGTGTTGTTTGCGATCCAAAAGATCGCTTTAGAAAATAACGCCTTAATGAGTACGCTTTCAGGGAGCGGTTCGTCGTTTTTTAACATGTGTTATGAAGAAGACGCTCCCAAATTAAAGCAGGTTTTGAGCAAGAAGTTCCCTAAATTTAGGGTAGCGGTTTTAGATTTTGATAATGATGGGGTTCTTATTGAGAAAGACTGAAATTAAAATCCGCATGTGTGTGGCGTGCAGAATGCGCCAACCTCAAAAGGATTTGTTGCGTTTGAAAAGCTTTGACAATCAAATCATGGAGTTTGATGGCAAAGGCCGTAGTTTTTATGTGTGTGGAAATTGTTTGAAAAATGGAGAAAAAAAGTTGTTGAAAGCGGTTTCAAAAATGAAGAATGCCCCAAAAGATACCAAAAACATCATTACTTGGATTAAGGAGAGAAGCATAGCATGAGTGGTATGGTTGATTTAAAAGAATTTTTAGCCGAGCTTGGTAAGACCCAAAAAGAGCTTAAAAATGTGATCGAGCAAGCCAAAGATATTGGTTTAGAGCTTAAGACAAATTCTAAAATGACCCCAGAGCAGGCAGGCAAGCTATACAAATACATTGTGGATGGCATTAAAGAACAAATACAAGCCAATCAACCCACTAAAAATCCTGAACAAGACAATAAAGACGATTTGAATACAGCCGTAGCGTCTAAATCTCTTAACAAAAAGGTTTCTAAAACGCCTAAAAAAGAAGAAAAAAGCCAGCCAAAGCCCAAAAAAACTAAAGAAAAGAAAAAAGAAGCTCCTGCACCCATTGCTAAAAAGAAGGGAGGGATAGAGATTGTCAATACTTTTGAAGACCAAACGCCCCCTCAAACGCCCCCTATAGAAAACACCCCTAAAGTGGTTAGCCATTCTCAAATAGAAAAAGCCAAGCAAAAACTCCAAGAAATCCAAAAAAGCCGAGAAGCCCTAAATAAGCTCACCCAAAGCAACGCTAACAACGCTAACAGCACCAATAACGCTAATAACGCTAAAAAAGAAATCAGCGAAGTTAAAAAGCAAGAGCAAGAGATCAAACGCCATGAAAACATTAAAAGACGCACCGGTTTTAGGGTGATTAAACGCAACGATGAAACAGAAAATGAAATTGAAAACGGCGTAACAGAAAGCAAAAAACCCACTCAAAGCGCGGCGGCTATTTTTGAAGACATTAAAAAAGAATGGCAAGAAAAAGACAAACAAGAGGCTAAAAAAGTTAAAAAACCCAGTAAGCCCAAAGCCACCCCCACAGCCAAAAACAACAAATCCCATAAAATTGATTTGAGCGATGCGAGGGATTTTAAGGGCAATGATATTTATGATGATGAAACCGATGAAATCTTATTGTTTGATTTGCATGAACAAGATAATCTCAATAAGGAAGAAGAGGAAAAAGAAACCCGCCAAAATATCAACGACAGGGTGCGCGTCCAAAGAAAAAACCCTTGGATGAATGAAAGCGGGATCAAACGACAATCCAAGAAAAAACGCGCATTCCGTAACGATAACAGCCAAAAAGTGATCCAAAGCGCGATTGCAATCCCTGAAGAAGTGCGCGTCTATGAATTCGCGCAAAAAGCGAATTTGAATTTAGCCGATGTGATTAAAACCCTCTTTAATTTAGGGCTTATGGTAACTAAAAACGACTTTTTGGATAAGGATAGCATAGAAATTTTAGCCGAAGAGTTCCATTTAGAAGTTTCTGTTCAAAACACCCTAGAAGAATTTGAAGTAGAAGAAGTGCTAGAGGGGGTGAAAAAAGAGCGCCCACCTGTGGTTACTATCATGGGGCATGTTGATCATGGTAAAACTTCACTACTGGATAAAATCCGTGATAAAAGAGTCGCTCACACTGAAGCTGGGGGGATCACTCAGCACATTGGCGCTTACATGGTAGAAAAGAATGACAAATGGGTGTCTTTCATTGACACCCCAGGGCATGAAGCCTTTAGCCAGATGCGTAATCGTGGGGCTCAAGTTACAGATATTGCAGTGATTGTGATAGCGGCTGATGATGGGGTGAAGCAGCAGACTATTGAAGCTTTAGAGCATGCAAAGGCCGCTAATGTGCCTGTGATTTTTGCGATGAATAAAATGGATAAGCCTAATGTCAATCCGGACAAGCTCAAAGCCGAATGCGCTGAGCTTGGCTATAACCCTGTGGATTGGGGCGGAGAGCATGAGTTTATCCCTGTTTCGGCTAAAACGGGCGATGGCATTGACAATTTATTAGAAACCATTCTTATCCAAGCGGATATTATGGAATTAAAAGCCATAGAAGAGGGCAGCGCTAGAGCGGTTGTTTTAGAAGGAAGCGTGGAAAAAGGGCGTGGGGCAGTGGCCACTGTGATTGTCCAAAGCGGGACTTTGAGCGTGGGGGATAGTTTTTTTGCCGAAACGGCGTTTGGTAAAGTAAGAACGATGACTGACGATCAAGGCAAGAGCATTCAAAATTTAAAACCCTCTATGGTGGCTCTCATCACAGGCTTAAGCGAAGTGCCTCCTGCAGGATCTGTTTTAATAGGGGTAGAAAACGATTCTATCGCACGCTTACAAGCTCAAAAGAGGGCGACTTATTTGCGCCAAAAAGCCTTGAGTAAAAGCACTAAAGTGTCTTTTGATGAGCTTTCAGAAATGGTCGCTAATAAGGAATTAAAAAATATTCCTGTAGTCATTAAAGCGGATACGCAAGGAAGCTTAGAAGCCATTAAAAACAGCTTGTTAGAGCTTAATAACGAAGAAGTGGCGATTCAAGTGATCCACTCAGGGGTGGGGGGTATTACTGAGAATGATTTGAGCTTGGTTTCTAGCAGTGAGCATGCGGTGATTTTAGGCTTTAACATCCGCCCTACCGGTAATGTGAAAAATAAGGCTAAAGAATACAATGTGAGCATTAAAACTTACACGGTGATTTATGCGTTGATTGAAGAAATGCGATCGCTGTTATTAGGCTTGATGAGCCCTATCATTGAAGAAGAGCATACCGGACAAGCGGAAGTGAGAGAAACCTTTAATATCCCTAAAGTTGGCACGATAGCCGGGTGTGTGGTGAGCGATGGGGTGATCGCTCGTGGCATTAAGGCGCGTTTGATTAGGGATGGCGTGGTGGTTCATACCGGCGAAATCCTTTCTTTGAAACGCTTTAAAGACGATGTGAAAGAAGTTTCTAAGGGCTATGAGTGCGGGATCATGCTAGACAATTATAATGAGATTAAAGTGGGCGATGTGTTTGAAACCTATAAAGAAATCCATAAAAAAAGAACCCTCTAATGAACGCTCATAAAGAACGCTTAGAATCCAATCTTTTAGAATTACTACAAGAGGCTTTAGCGAGCTTGAATGATGGCGAGTTGAATTCTTTAAGCGTTACTAAAGTGGAATGCTCTAAAGGGAAACACCACGCTTATGTGTTTGTGCTTTCATCAGATCATAAAATCCTTTCCAAATTAAAAAAAGCTGAGGGTCTTATCAGGCAATTTGTTTTGCAAGCGAGCGGGTGGTTTAAATGCCCAAAACTCAGTTTTGTTTTAGATGATAGTTTAGAAAAGCAGCTCCGCCTAGACGCCTTATTTAATGAAATCGCTAAAGGGAAAGATAATGACTAAAAAAATAGAAGAGAAAATAGAGGGCGTGATTGAAAGTTTGGGTTATTTGCTTTATGATGTGAGTTTAGTTAAAGAAAATGAGCAGCATGTTTTAAGGGTGAGCCTTAAAAACCCTAATGGGGCGGTCAGCTTGGATATTTGCCAACAAGTGAGCGAGGTGATTTCGCCCTTATTAGATGTGTGCGATTTTATTCAAGACGCTTATATTTTGGAAGTGAGCTCTATGGGGTTAGAAAGAACGCTTAAAACCCCCAAACACTTCAAGCTTTCTTTAGGTGAAAAAGTGGAAGTCAAACTCACCAATAAAGAAAGCTTTCAAGCCGTCCTTAAAGACGCTAACGATTTGAGCGCGGATTTTGAATTAGAGGATCACGCTATCAAAAGCGTGGAGTATAAAGATTTAAAGAAAGTTAAAACGCTTTTTGAGTGGTGAAATAACGCTAATCGGTAGCGTTTGCACACCCTATAAGAGATTATCGCTTGATTGAAATCGGACTCTTATTATTTGGCTAAAAAACGCTAAAAAGCATTTTTTAGATTTCACTCCTCCATTTGAGCGATGCTCATTATTTCTTTAACCACATTCACATCTTCTAGCGTGCTTAAATCTTGAGTGATGGGCTCTTTTTTGGCGATAGATTTCAAAAGCCTTCTCATGATTTTCCCGCTCCTGGTTTTAGGCAAACCTGGCACATACATGACATTGTCTAATTTAGCGATCTTTCCAATTTCAACGGATAAGATATGATTCATTTCTTTTAACAATTCTAAACTCTCGCCAAGATTGCATTTAGCCCCATCGCACAGCACCACAAACGCAAACAAGCCCTCTCCTTTAATCGTATCAGGGATACCCACCACCGCGCATTCAACCACCATTTCATGTTTAGAAATAGCGCTCTCCACTTCAGCCGTGCCAATCCTGTGCCCGCTCACATTCACAATATCATCTGTGCGCCCAATAATAGTAATGTATCCGTTTTCATCCACGATAGCGCCATCTCCAGAGAGGTAGACATATTCCCCATTCAACTTGATCTGAGAAAAATAGCTATCAATGTATCGTTTTTCATCGCCCCAAATGTTTCTTACCATAGAAGGCCATGGCTTAGTGATGCATAAAAACCCTTGCTCTCCGGGCTTTGTTTTGGTGCCGTCTTCGTTTAAAACTTCTGCATGGATGCCAGGCAAAGGTAAAGTTGCACAGCTGGCCCTTATAGGCGTAGCTCCCGGTAAAGGGCTGATGATATGCCCGCCTGTTTCTGTCTGCCACCAAGTATCCACGATACTGCATTTTGAATTGCCGATTTTTTCATAAAACCATTTCCATGCCGTAGGGTTAATGGGCTCTCCCACCGTTCCTAAAACTTTGAGTGAGTCTAAATTATACTTTAAGGGTTCGTTTTCGCCTTTAGCATGCAGCATTCTTATAGCGGTGGGGGAAGTGTAGAATTTATCCACGCGGTATTCTTCTATCATCCTCCACCATCTCCCATAATCCGGATAAGACATCGTGCCTTCTAGTATCAAAGTTGTCGCCCCACAAGCTAAGGGCCCATAAACCACATAAGTGTGCCCTGTGATCCAACCAATATCAGCGGTGCACCAAAAATTATCGTTATCTCTAATATCAAAAACCCACTCCATCGTCATTTGTGCCCACAGCAAATACCCCGCACTGCTGTGTTGAACGCCTTTAGGTTTCCCGGTTGATCCGCTTGTATAGAGCAAGAATAAAGGATCTTCAGAGTCCATCATTTCAAGTTCGCATTTATCGGATTGGTAATTGACCATTTCATTATAGACAAAATCGCGCCCTCTCACATAGTCAATCTCTTTGGCGTTTCGTATCACAATGAGCGCTTTTTCCACGCTAGGGCAGGCGTTATTTTCTAGAGCCTTGTCAAGGGCTGGCTTGAGCATGTAGGGTTTGCCTTTTCTAAAAGTCCCATCCGCTGTGATAACTAATTTGGCTTGAGCGTCGTTGATCCTATCCCTCAAAGCTTCAGGGCTAAACCCAGCAAAAACGATGCTATGGATCGCTCCAATCCTAGCGCATGCGAGCATCATATAAACGCTTTCTACAATCATAGGCATATAGATAATGACTCTATCGCCTTTTTTGACATTGAATTCGTTTTTTAAAAGGTTGGCTGTTTTATTGACTTCAGAGTGGAGTTTTCTGTAAGTGATGACATTATAATCCCCCATTTCCCCTTCAAAAATGATCGCTACTTTATTTTTTTTGTCTTTTAAATGCCTGTCTATGCAATTGTAAGAAACATTGATTTTGCCGTTTTCAAACCATTTGAAAAAAGGGGCGTTATCGCTGTTTAAAACCTTATCAAAAGGTTTAAACCATGTGAGTTTTTGTTTGGCTAACTCGCCCCAAAAATGTTCATAATCTTCATTGGCTTCATGCACTAAATCTTTATATTCGCACATGTTTTTAATCCTGGCTTGCTTGGCAAACACCCTGTTAGGGTTAAAGATTTTTTTAACGAATTCTAAATCTTCGTCTAATTGCATTGTATCTCCTTTCTATGGTTTTAAGCGCATTTTTTATTATTGTATCCAAACTCACACTCTTTTATTAAAGGGAGGGATACTTTTCTCTTTCTGTGTGGATTGAGACTGATAAAGAAGGAAACAATAGCACGATGAAAGGGTGCATTAGCGTTAATTATGATAGAATGACAGAACACTTTATGGTAATAAAAGGGTGGTATGCTGATCTCCATAGCGTTTTTATTGGTTTTGTGTCTTTTGAATTATAGTTCTTTTAGGATGTTAAAATCGTTTTTAACCTTAAAAAAAATCTCCCAATACGCTTATTTGGGGTTTTTTATCCTTTTGAGCACGGGCGAGGCGGCTTTTGCTTTTTATAGAAATAACATGCCTAGCCATTTGTTTGTTTTGACTTCGGCGTGTTCGTTTGTATCTTTTATTGTTTTTATCCTTTCTTTAAGTTTTTACGGGTTTTCTTACTCCATAGAAAAAATAGATTTTTTGTATTCAAGGCGTAAAAGTTTAAAAAACTTTTTAAAATTGGGGTTTTATCTGGCGTTATTAGGGTATTTTTGGCACGGGTTTTATGAAGGGTTGGCCCGCCCTAAAATCAAAGAAACCCCTATTTATTTGGATAAGCTGGATAAAGAGTTAAAGATCATTTTACTCACAGACATGCATGTGGGGAGTTTGTTGCAAAAAGATTTTGTTGATTACATTGTAGAAGAAGTCAATCAAAAAGAAGTGGATATGGTGCTGATTGGGGGGGATTTAGTGGATGAAAACATTGAAAAAGTCAAATCTTTTTTACTGCCCTTAAACAACCTTAAAAGCACGCATGGCACTTTTTATGTGCCAGGAAATCATGAGTATTATCATGGCATAGAGCCGATTTTATCGTTTCTTGACACGCTTAATTTGACGATTTTAGGGAATGAGTGCGTGCATTTAGGGGGGATCAATTTGTGCGGTGTGTATGATTATTTCGCAAGGAAGCGTCAAAATTTTGCCCCTGATATTGACAAAGCTTTAAAAAAGCGTGATAGTAGTAAGCCTACGATCCTTTTGGCCCACCAGCCCAAACAAATTAGAAGCCTCAAAGAAGGCCACTCTGTAGATTTAGTGCTTTCAGGGCATACCCATGCAGGGCAAATCTTCCCCTTTAGCCTTTTAGTCAAGTTGGCGCAAACCTATCTATATGGTTTATACAAGCACAGCCCCACCACTCAAATTTACGTGAGCAGTGGGGCAGGGTATTGGGGTGTTCCTTTAAGGTTTTTAGCCCCTAGCGAGATCGCATACCTTAGGCTTTTACCTAAAAATCAAGCTTAGTTGAACAAAATCTTAAAATCGTAATCAAGCGGTTAAAAACAAGGAGTTAAAAAACAACCGCCAAGACAAAGGGAAAGGAGGGGGAGGTGACCCTTCAATCTTAGCGGTGCCAACCAAACCATAAGGAATGGTTGGATTTGTAATTATACAATAAAATGGTGATTTTTAGCAAATGATTTTAAAAATTATCCATAAAAACGCTCAAAGGTATTTTTACAACCAATAACCAAGGGCTTGATTTTAATCAAGCGATAACTTTTATTAATATTTTCTTAAACTAATTTAAAATTATGATATAATCAGTGCTTGAATTACTCTTAAATGCAGGAGTCATACACCATGCGCGTTCTACTGATTGAAAAAAATTCTGTTTTGGGTGGAGAAATTGAAAAAGGCTTAAATGTTAAAGGCTTTATGGCTGATGTAACAGAGAGTTTAGAGGATGGGGAATATCTTATGGATATTAGGAACTATGACTTGGTTATGGTTAGCGATAAAAATGCTTTAAGTTTTGTTTCTAGAATCAAGGAAAAGCATTCTTCTATTGTTGTTTTAGTTTCTTCTGATAACCCTACAAGCGAGGAAGAAGTCCATGCGTTTGAGCAGGGTGCGGACGATTACATCGCTAAGCCTTACCGCAGCATTAAGGCTTTAGTCGCAAGGATTGAGGCTCGTTTGAGGTTTTGGGGTTCTAATGTGATTGAAATTGGGGATTTGACCATTAGCCCTGATGAAGAAAAGATTATTTACAAGGGGCGTGAAGTTGAAGTGAAAGGGAAGCCCTTTGAGGTGCTTACCCATCTTGCCAGACATAGGGATCAAATCGTCTCCAAAGAACAGCTTTTAGACGCTATTTGGGAAGAGCCTGAAATGGTTACCCCTAATGTCATTGAAGTGGCTATCAATCAAATCCGCCAAAAAATGGATAAACCCTTGGGGATTTCCACGGTTGAAACCGTAAGGCGCAGAGGCTATCGTTTTTGCTACCCCAAACCGGCGTGTGAAGAATAAATTCTTTTTGCTAAAAATAGATTAGAATGAGAGTGTGGAGCGGATAAAATCAAATATTTTAATAGCGATAATAGAGACACTCGTATCATGTTGGTGTTTAGCTAGGAGCGTGATCATTTTATCTGCGATTAGTAGGGTGTTTTGGTTAAACCCTTATCGGATAAATAAAAATAACCATGTTTCTTTGTTGGAATTAGAAAGCTATAAAACAAGGGCGGTCGCTGACGATAAGTCGGTATTGTTAGATTTTGTTTTGTAAGGTTGGCATAGTTAAACAAATCCCCCATAAGGAGATGTCTATGGGGGAGATAAGGCTTAACCTTTAAGAAAACTCAAAACAAAACAATATTAGCAAAACTTTACTAACTTGTCAAGTCCTAACACAAAAATGCAAACTTTGGCTCCGTTTTCATTGGATATTGAAAAAGTCTTATTTTTGTGGGATTTTTATGGGATACAAGAAAAATACACAAAGAAAACGCTAGCTAAACCCTAGCTTGCACTAAAATTTTAGTATAGTGGCGTTGTGAGAACCATTAAAACTATGATTGCTAATAGTAGTTTCATAGTTGGTCATCTCCTTTTTAAGATAGCCGCTCACTATTACCCCAAACCCTAACATGCTCCAAATACCCGCAACAAAAAAACAATAAAATAGAGAGATAACTTAAAATGATTATTTGCGTTGGCGTGATGATAATTTAAAAAACCTAAAAATACTAAAAAAGCGTTTTTTACAATCAAATTATTAAAAGAGCTTGATTTTAATCAAGCGATGGATTTTTAAGTGCTCTTTTGGGGGTTATGGGGGTTAGTTGGAGGTTTGTAGGGGGAGAATTATTTTAAAACACCCCTTATTCCCTTAAAAAATAAGTTTTTGCCATAAAACGATGGAAAATTTTTAAACCTTATCAAAAAGAGTTTTTAAACTCTTGTTAGTTTTTGTTAGCTTTTTCTAAACAGCTTAGTTTTAAGCGTTATTGAAGATTTCTTCAATTTGTTCTTTAATATCCCTATAATTGAAACTCTCTCTAAAACCATCAATCTTGCCTCCGCTCGCATTCCTATGCCCACCCCCATTAAAACACATTTGACTGAGTTCGCACACATCGCAATTCCCATTCGCTCTTAAGCTCACATTCCCTTTAGCGTTCACATCCATATAAAAATCAAAATCCGGATTTTGCGTTAAAAAAAGGTTAGCCAACACGCTAATACCCCCCATTGAATAACTTAAAAACCCTTTTTTATCCTGGTAATAAACGCTGCAATCATGCTTTTTTAAAGAGAGTAAATGCGTTTGCGCGTTTGAAGAGATATTGTCCATCGTTTCTGTATCAGGGTCGCCCCCTAAAGCGATTTTTTTGAGTTTGAACAAATCATTATCATAGGCTACAGGGGCATTTTCTAAAAACAAATAGTTTTTAACTTCTTCTAAAAGCTTTAATTTATAATTGCGGTTCTCATCATCAAACATGAAACGATTCAATTCAGAGCTTTGGTTAATCATGCGCATACACACCTTGCCTAATTCAAAGCCATAACCTTGCGTGTCCCAAATATCCACAGAATTGACCATTTCCACTAAAGGCTCTAGCCATGTTGTGTTTTTTGGCTCTAAAAGAGCGTAATGCTTTTTCAAAAACTCATACACGATTTTAGTCGCACAGCGGTTCGTGTCTAAAAAATACCAATGGAAACTCTCAGCCACTTCCTTACCGCTGATATGGTGATCTAAAAGCTGGATTTGAATGTTTTTATTTTGCAAGCGGTGTTCTTGGATCTTATCCTGCAAATACTCTGCTTCATTTAAATTCAAATTCAAATCGCTAATCAAAATAAGGAATTCACTCTCTTTAGATTGAGCGATCGCGTTTAGAATTTCATAAATTCTCGCTGAGACTTCACGCCCGTAATTAGCGTTATAGCATTGGATATTTTTAAAAAATTGTTTTGAAACAAGCTGGCATGCATAGCCGTCTAAATCAATGTGTGAAAGGTGGTAAACTTGCATCATTCTCCTTTTTTATCAATTATTTATCCATTAAAAGTTAATATGGATCGTGCCTAAGGCTTCAAAATTAGAGTTAGGATCTAATTCCGCATGGCTTAGCACGACCACATCAATCCTGGCCTGCTCCATTTGATTAGAAAGAGCTTTTCTTAAATTAGGCTCTACAATCAAAATCACCGGAGCGATCCCTTTTTGCAAGACTTTCATGGCCTCTTCAGAGACCCCTTCAATGAGTTTTTGCAATTCGCCCACATTGAGCAGCAAGCTCTTAGAAGCGCCATTTTCTCGCAATTTATTAAGCAAAAATTGTTCGCTATCGGTAGAAAAGGTTAAAAATTTCAAACGCCCGTCTTCAGATTTAAAAGCGTTAGTGATCACCCTAGAAAGCCTCGCCCTCACTTGTTCGGTTAAGATATTCACATCGTTTTGAACCAACGGAGCAATATCGGTAATCGTTTCTAAAATAGTGAGCATGTCTTTAATGGGGATTTTTTCATGCAACAAGGCTTGCAAGACTGATCGGATCGCACCGGTGGGGATTTTTTTACTCTCTTCTACAATCGTAGGATAGTCTTTAGCCAAGCGCTCTAAAAGGGATTTCACTTCATCTTTAGTGATAAAATCTTCAGCGTATTTTTTCACTAATTCGCTGGTGTGCGTCGCAATAACGGTGCTTGGATCAATAATGGTATAGCCTTGAATAATGGCTTCTTCTTTATTTTTAGTTTCAATCCATAAAGCGTCCATTCCAAAAGCCGGCTCTTTAGTGGGAATGCCTTCAATTTCTTTATTCACAAAACCGGTATTCATGGCTAAAAATTTATCCGGCATCACCATGCCCTCACCAATCACAATACCCTTAAGCTTGATTTCATAATGCGTGGGGGGGAGCTGTAAATTATCTCTGATCCTTATTTGAGGCATTAAAAAACCATAATCGCTCGCTATCTTTTTTCTAATGCCCCTAATCCTTTCTAACAAATCGCCCCCTTGTTTCATGTCCGCTAAACTAATGAGCTGATACCCTAAAGCCAACTCTAAAAATTCAATTTTTAACACTTCATCAATGGCTTGTTCTTCTTCTCTTTTAAGCTCTTCTTGGGTTTTAGTCCTTGTGGTGGGGGTGTGGGGTTTGACTTTGGAGCTTTGGGGTTTTTCGCTCAAATCCAGGCCAAATTTTTGACTCAAATAATTCTCTAACTGGGTGAGCAACCCGTCTTTTCCCTCTCTGCTAATCAGCCATGCAACGAATAAAAAGAGACTCCCTACGAACGCTAAAGAAAAGGTAGGGAGTCCAGGAATGATCGCAAAAAGCAATAAAATCGCCCCTACAATCACTAAAGTTTTGCTTTTATTCATAAGCTGTGTGATGAGCTTGGAAGCAAAGTCTTCTTCTTCGTTTTGCGTGGTGCGAGTGGCGACAATACCGGTCGCTGTCGCAATGATTAAAGCAGGGATTTGCCCCACAAGCCCATCGCCAATGGTTAGGATAGTGAAAGTGCTAGCGCTAAAGCTTAAGCTCATATCCCTTTGAAACACGCCCACTAAAAACCCTCCAATAATATTAATAAGCGTGATGATAATAGAAGCGATCGCATCGCCCTTGACAAATTTAGACGCGCCATCCATCGCGCCATAAAAATCCGCTTCTTGGCTTAATGCGGCGCGCCGTTTTTTGGCTTCCTTATCGTCAATCAGCCCTGAATTCAAGTCCGCATCAATCGCCATTTGCTTTCCTGGCATAGCGTCTAGAGCGAATCGCGCCCTCACTTCAGTAACCCTAGTAGAGCCATTAGTAACCACTAATAGATTCACTAACACTAAAATACTAAAGATAATCGCCCCAATCACATAATTCCCGCTCACGCTAAATTCCCCAAACGCTGTGATAATATCGCTCACCGCGCTAGGCCCTTTATAGCCTTGCGTTAAAATCATTCTAGTCGTGGCGACATTTAAAGCCAAGCGGTATAAGGTTACAATGAGCAATAAAGTGGGGAAAGCGCTAAAATCAGTCGGCTTGTCAATATAAAGCCCGATTAAAATAATCAACACCGATAGCGCGATAGAAATCGTGAGTAAAAAATCCAACACAAAAGGCGGTAACGGCACGATAATGATCGCTAAAATCGCTATCACAAAGACCACAAGGGCTAAGTCTTTGGATTGCAAAAAGCGTTTAAAGACAGGGAAAGTCTTTTTAAAAGCTAATTTGGAGCGTTCGTTTGCCATAATCTAAAATCAATGCCTTAATCTGGTAGGTGGTTTGTCTTTTTAGGCTTATTATAATATAAAGTTTAAGCGTATGATACAAAAAAGCTTATTTTACGCTATAATGTGATCTTTATTAAATTACCAATTAGGAGGTCGTTATGGCTTTGAATCTGGAGAAAAAACAAGAAATCATTAAGGCGTTTGCCACTAAGGAAAACGATACGGGTTCTTGTGAAGTGCAAGTGGCGTTGTTGAATGAAAGGATCAAGCTTTTAACCGAGCATTTAAAGGCTAACCCCAAAGATCATTCCAGTCGTTTAGGGCTTTTAAAATTAGTCGCTCAAAGACGCAACTTGTTGAAATACATCAAACGCACCAATCATGCGCGTTATGTGGTTTTGATTGAAAAGCTAGGCATTAAAGACAGGTAGTTTTATCGGTTTTAGGGTATGGCGAGTTTGTGTTGAAAGAGCGTTTGAAGGCCTTTTTTAGTGCGGACTCTGTTTTCACTTTAATTTTTGCTCTTTTCTTTCTCACTTCGTTTAAAAAGCCTTTAACGCAAGTCTTATTGATTGTTTTAATGGTTTTTTTGTTTCTTAGGTGTTATTTTCAAGCGTCTTTGAAAGAAACCTTCGCAATTAATCATTTAAAAACCATGCCTTTTAAATGGCTCACTCTGGCTTTTTTAGGCGTGTTTTTAAGCATCTTCCCTAACATGTTTAACATGTATGATAGCCAAACTTTCCGCTACAATTTATTCGCTCTAAACATGTCCTTAACTTACGCTTGCGGGGCGTTATGCTTGCTTTTTGCCAGCCGTTTAAGAATCAAATTGAATCAAAAAATCCTTTTTTATAGCATGGCTGTTGCAAATTTCATCAACGGCTTGCTTTCATTAGTGCAAAAAATTTATTTTAACATGCCCAGAGCGCAAGGGTTTAGCACGGTTAAGGAGTATGTGGTTTTAGTGAGCGTTTCCATTTTAGGCTGTTATATTTATGCGCTTTATTCGCAAAATCAAAAAGAGAAACTTTTTTTCACCCTTTCTGTTTTTGTGGGGTTTTTAGTCGTTATTTTAAGCGCTACAAGGAGCGCGACAATCGCTTTTGTTATTACTTTTTTAATCCTTTCTTGCTTTATTTTATACGCCAAAAAATCGCTCAAACCATTGGGTTATATGGTGGTTGTGAGTCTTATTTTGAGCGCTTTGTATATGGGGAGTAACGCTTTAGAAAAAAGGGGGGCAATAGAGCAATCTAGGGTTCAAAACCAAACCTTTGAAGAAGATTTGAAACGCTACGCTAAAAAGGACGCTGATAGCAGCATCGGGTGGCGTTTGGAGCGCTGGAAAGAAGCCCTAACGGTTTTGCGTTTAAGGCCCTTTTTTGGTATGGCCGCTAGCGAGAAATGCCAAAGGTTAGAAGAGATTTTATCCTTATCAAAGTCTTATAGGGCAAAAGATTTGATTCTTTGTTATGAAAGATACGACAATCAAATCATTCATGTTCTAGCCACTAGGGGGATCATAGGCTTTTTGATCTGGCTCTTTTTTTTATTAGTTATTGTAAAGATTTTTTGGAGCGGGATCAAGCAAAATTCTTTAATATCATTCTTTATATTAACGGCATTCACTTTTTACCTCATTTTTGGCATCGGGTTTGACCCCTTTGATTTCTTCATTACGGGAAGTTTTTTTGTAGGAATGGTCATGATGGCTGTTTTTTTAAAAAAAGATAAAAGCGCTTTTTAGCATCAAAGAGTTTGATATTAGTCAAGCGGTAGTTTCTTGACAATGCGTTCTTAGGGGATTTAAGGGGTAAGATAAAAACTTATGCTATAATGTGGTCTCATTCCATATTCAACAAGGAGAAATAAATTAATGAAAATTTTAGTGATTCAAGGGCCTAATTTAAACATGTTAGGACACAGAGACCCAAGACTTTATGGCATGGTAACCTTAGACCAAATCCATGAGATCATGCAAACTTTCGTGAAACAAGGCAATTTAGATGTGGAATTAGAGTTTTTTCAAACCAATTTTGAGGGCGAAATCATTGATAAAATCCAAGAGAGCGTGGGCAGCGATTATGAAGGGATCATCATTAACCCTGGAGCGTTTTCGCACACTTCTATTGCGATTGCAGATGCGATCATGCTAGCGGGCAAACCCGTTATTGAAGTGCATCTCACTAACATTCAAGCCAGAGAGGAATTCAGGAAAAATTCTTACACCGGAGCGGCTTGTGGAGGCGTGATCATGGGATTTGGCCCGCTTGGCTACAACATGGCTTTAATGGCGATGGTCAATATTTTAGCCGAAATGAAAGCGTTCCAAGAAGCCCAAAAAAACAACCCTAATAACCCCATTAACAATCAAAAATAAAAGGGGGCTACCTATGAGAGGATTAGAAAGAGAATCGCATTTCACGCTCAATGAAAACGCGATGTTTTTTGAATGCGCTTATAGTTGCGATAACGCTTTGTTTTTGCAATTAGACGATCGCTCGTTTTTTATCACTGATTCTCGCTACACTCAAGAAGCTAAAGAAAGCGTTCAGCCTAAAAATGGCGTTTTAGCGGAAGTGATAGAATCCAGCGATTTAGTGCAGAGTGCGATTGATTTGATCGCAAAGAGTTCGGTTAAAAAGCTCTTTTTTGACCCCAATCAAGTGAATTTGCAAACCTACAAGCGTTTGGATTCGGCGGTTGGGAATAAGGTTATTTTAGAGGGCGTGCCTAGTTACCACCGCCAAAAACGCATCATTAAAAACGATCATGAGATCCAACTCCTCAAAAAATCTCAAGCGTTGAATGTTGAAGCTTTTGAAAATTTTGCCGAGTATGTGAAAAAGATTTTTGATGAAAAAGAATCCTTGAGCGAGCGGTATTTGCAGCATAAGGTTAAGGACTTTTTGACTAAAGAGGGGGTTTATGATCTGAGTTTTGAGCCTATTTTAGCCTTGAATGCGAACGCGAGCAAGCCCCATGCTTTGCCTAGCGCGAAGGATTTTTTAAAAGCGGAGCATAGCATTCTTTTGGATATGGGGATCAAATACGAACGCTATTGCTCGGATAGGACTCGCACGGCTTTTTTTGACCCTAAAGATTTTGTCTTCACAAGAGAGCAGAGTTTCAAGGATAAAGAGCGTCAAAAGATTTATGACATTGTGAAAGAAGCGCAAGAAAAGGCTATTTCAGGCATTAGAGCGGGCATGACCGGTAAAGAAGCGGACGGCTTGGCTAGGGGAGTGATTAGCGATTATGGTTACGGGCAGTATTTCACTCACAGCACCGGGCATGGCATTGGCTTAGACATCCATGAGCTTCCTTATATTTCATCGCGCAGTGGAACCATTTTAGAAGAGGGCATGGTGTTTTCCATAGAGCCTGGGATTTATATCCCTGGATTTTTTGGGGTGCGCATTGAAGATTTAGTGGTGATCAAAAATTCTAGGGCTGAGCTTTTGTGATGCGAGAGATCCTTACTAACCGCTTTTTCCCTAGCCTTTTTAAAAAAAGGCTTGATTTTTCTAACAGGGTGGTTTTAGGGTTGGGATCTAATCTTAAAAATCCTTTAAAAATATTAAAAAATTGTTTTTTATATTTTAAAAATCATAGTAAAATCGGAAAAATTTTTTCTTCGCCTGTTTATATCAATCCGCCTTTTGGTTACACTAACCAACCTAACTTTTATAACGCTACGATTATCCTTAAAACATCTTTAAGTTTGCGCCATTTTTTCGCCCTGGTTTTTTATATAGAAAGGCGTTTTGGGCGCAAAAGGAAGCGCGATTTTAAAGACGCTCCAAGAACTTTAGACATTGATATTATCGCTTTCAACCAAGTCATTTTAAGACAGAATGATTTGATTTTACCTCATCCTAAATGGAGTGAAAGGGATTCGGTGTTGGTGCCGTTAATTTTGCAACAAATTCTTTTTAAAAAAGGGGAGTGGTGAAATTCTATACCTATAGTGGGGAGACGGCCGCTGAAGCTTTAAAGATCGCTCAAAGCCACCATGGGGTGGATACGCTGGTGTTTAAAACCCAAGAAATCCGTAAAAAAACGCTCACTTCTTCTGGGCTTTATGAAATCGTTGTGGCGGTTGAAGAAGAAGAAAGCAAACCCCCTAAAGCTCCCCTTATTCCAGAAAGTTTGTATGATGAAGAATTGAATGAAGAAGATGTGGTCATGCAGCTTTCAAGCACTGTAGAAGAAATGCGCAAACTCGCCGGGGTTTCATCTAATCAGCGCAACTATAGTTTTTCAAAAAATAAGACCCTTTTAGAAAAAGACGCCCCGTTAGAGGATGCGCCTTTAGAGGCTAATAAACAGGACGCTTTATTGCAAGCCTTAAAAGATGAAGCCAACCATAAAAAAGAAAGAGAAAAAAGAGAAGTTAAACAAGAAGAAGAAATTAAAGACATCAATCTGCAATTAAGTAAAATCAGAGACAGCTTAAAACTCATCCAAAACATGTTTTGGGATGAGAAAAACCCCAATTCTATTAATATCCCTCAAGAATTTGCAGAAATTTACAAACTGGCCAAACAAAGCGGGATGAAATCCAGCCATTTAGATGAAATCATGCAATTGAGCCTGGAATTGATGCCTTTACGCATGCGCGAAAATTCCGTAACGATCAAGCGTTATTTTAGAGAAGTGTTGCGCAAAATGATTTTGTGCCGCCCTGAAGATTTGAATTTAAGGCAAAAACGCATCTTAATGCTTGTAGGGCCAACAGGCGTGGGGAAAACGACGACTCTAGCCAAATTAGCTGCACGCTATTCTAGAATGCTAGCGAAAAAATACAAGGTGGGCATTATCACTTTAGACAATTATCGCATTGGGGCTTTAGAGCAATTGAGTTGGTATGCTAATAAAATGAAAATGAGTATAGAAGCGGTGATTGACGCTAAAGATTTTGCTAAAGAAATTGAAGCTTTGGAATACTGCGATTTTATTTTAGTGGATACGACAGGGCATTCGCAATACGATAAAGAAAAAATTGCCGGTTTGAAGGAATTTATAGATGGGGGTTATAATATTGATGTGTCCTTAGTGCTTTCGGTTACCACTAAGTATGAAGACATGAAAGATATTTATGATTCTTTTGGGGTGTTAGGGATTGACACTTTAATCTTTACGAAATTAGATGAGAGTAGGGGGTTAGGGAATTTGTTTTCTTTAGTGCATGAAAGCCAAAAGCCTATCAGCTATCTTTCTGTTGGGCAAGAAGTGCCTATGGATTTGAAAGTGGCTACTAATGAATATTTAGTGGATTGCATGCTAGATGGCTTTAGTAACCTTAATAAGGAACAAGCATGAACAATCAAGCGAGCCGCTTAGATAATTTGATGAATCTTAAAAACCCTAAAAGTTTTTTTGATAATAAAGGGAATACCAAATTCATCGCTATCACAAGCGGTAAGGGAGGCGTGGGGAAATCCAACATTAGCGCTAATTTAGCCTACTCTTTATACAAGAAAGGTTATAAGGTAGGGGTGTTTGATGCGGATATTGGTTTAGCGAATTTAGACGTTATTTTTGGGGTGAAAACCCATAAAAATATCTTGCATGCCTTAAAAGGTGAAGCCAAATTGCAAGAAATTATTTGTGAGATTGAACCTGGGCTTTGCTTAATTCCCGGGGATAGCGGCGAAGAAATATTAAAATACATTAGCGGCGCAGAAGCTTTAGATCAATTCGTGGATGAAGAGGGGGTTTTAAGCTCTTTAGATTATATTGTGGTTGATACGGGAGCTGGGATTGGAGCCACTACACAAGCGTTTTTGAATGCGAGCGATTGCGTGGTGATTGTTACCACACCCGATCCTTCAGCGATTACGGATGCGTATGCATGCATTAAAATCAACTCCAAGAATAAAGATGAATTGTTTCTTATCGCTAACATGGTAGCCCAACCTAAAGAGGGCAGGGCGACTTATGAAAGGCTGTTGAAAGTGGCTAAAAACAATATCGCTTCATTAGAATTGCATTACTTAGGAGCGATTGAAAACAGCTCCTTATTGAAACGCTATGTGAGGGAGCGCAAAATTTTGAGAAAAATAGCCCCTAACGATTTGTTTTCGCAATCCATTGATCAGATAGCGGGCCTTTTAGTTTCTAAATTAGAAACCGGCGCTTTAGAAATACCAAAAGAAGGTTTGAAAAGCTTTTTTAAAAGGCTTTTGAAGTATTTGGGGTAGGCTGATGAAAGTTCAAAATTTTATCCATTTTTCTGTTGTGGTAGGGTTTTTTTTGGGGTTAGTGTTTTCGGTGTTGAAATTCAATGAGCCAGAGAGCATTTTATTATGGACGGTGTTATCCACGCTTGGGGGATACTTGATCGCGTTGCTGTTTGCGTCTATTTTTATCGCTTGCACGGATTTAGATATTTGTCTTTTTGACAAAAAAGGCACTGAAGAGAGCTTGCTTCGTTTCAACCATGAGTTTAAGAACAGAGAAAAAGAAGTGGCTAGTATTTTAGAATACATTAGAAGTTATGATTTTGATGATGGAAAATAGAATGCCCAAAGAAATTCAAAAAACTGAAACCAGCGAAAAAAATATAGAAAAGGTTTTGAACGCCTATGATGAGCAGCAACACCACCATCAAGACGCGCTCGCTATCCAGTATTTACCGGCCGTGCACGCTATGGCGTTTCGTTTAAAAGAGCGTTTGCCCAGCTCTATTGATTTTAACGATCTGGTTTCTATTGGCACTGAAGAATTGATTAAATTAGCCAGGCGTTATGAGAGCGCGTTAAATGATTCTTTTTGGGGGTATGCTAAAACTCGTGTCAATGGGGCGATGCTAGATTATTTGCGCTCTTTAGATGTGATTTCTCGCTCTAGCAGGAAACTCATTAAAAGCATTGATATTGAAATTACCAAACACCTTAATGAGCATGGGAAAGAGCCTAGCGATGCGTATTTAGCAGAAGCTCTAGGAGAAAATATTGAAAAGATTAGAGAAGCTAAAACGGCCTCAGATATTTATGCGTTAGTGCCAATAGATGAGCAATTCAATGCGATTGAGCAAGATGAAATCACTAAAAAGATTGAAGCAGAAGAGTTGTTAGAGCATGTCCAAAAAGCGTTGAATCAAATGAGCGAACGAGAGCAAATCCTTATCCAGCTTTATTACTTTGAAGAGTTGAATTTGAGCGAGATCAAAGAGATTTTAGGCATTACTGAATCGCGCATTTCTCAAATCATTAAAGAAGTGATTAAAAAGGTGCGTAAATCCTTAGGAGTGGATCATGGCTGATATTTTAAGCCAAGAAGAAATTGATGCGCTTTTAGAAGTCGTTGATGAGAATGTGGATATTCAAAATGTCCAAAAAAAAGATATTATCCCGCAGCGCAGCGTAACCCTCTATGATTTCAAACGCCCCAATCGTGTGAGTAAGGAGCAACTGCGTTCTTTTAGGAGTATCCATGATAAAATGGCTAGGAATCTTTCCAGTCAAATTTCTTCTATCATGCGTTCTATTGTGGAAATTCAGCTCCATAGCGTGGATCAAATGACTTATGGCGAATTTTTGATGAGTTTGCCTAGCCCTACGAGTTTTAATGTCTTTTCCATGAAGCCTATGGGAGGAACGGGGGTTTTAGAAATCAATCCTAGCATCGCTTTCCCTATGATTGACAGACTATTAGGGGGTAAGGGGAGCGCGTATGATCAAAACAGGGAGTTTAGCGATATTGAATTGAATTTATTGGATACGATTTTACGCCAAGTGATGCAAATTTTAAAAGAAGTGTGGTCGCCCGTGGTGGAGATGTTTCCTACCATTGACGCTAAAGAATCCAGCGCGAATGTGGTCCAAATCGTCGCTCAAAATGAAATTTCTATCATGGTGGTTTTAGAGATTATCATTGGGCATAGCCGTGGGATGATGAATATTTGTTACCCGGTGATTTCCATTGAGAGCATTCTTTCTAAAATGGGGAGTAGGGATTTGATGCTTTCAGAAACGAATTCCAAAAAGAGCCGTAATAAGGAATTGCAAGCGCTATTGAGTGGGGTGAGCGTGGATATGATCGTGTTTTTGGGCGCGGTGGAATTGAGCCTGAAAGAAATGCTGGATTTAGATGTGGGGGATACTATCCGGTTGAACAAGATCGCTAATGATGAAGTGAGCGTGTATGTGCATAAAAAAAAGCGTTATTTAGCGAGCGTGGGGTTTCAAGGGTATAGGAAAACCATTCAAATTAAAGAAGTGATCTATAGCGAAAAAGAACGCACTAAAGAAATTTTAGAAATGCTAGAAGAGCAGCGCAGAGGCAAAGTGGGCGATATTATGAAAATAGAAGAAGAGTGAGAAATGCAAGATTTTATTAAGATTTTTATTCAAGAGGTTGTCTCTACTTTAGAAGGGTTAGTGGGTAAGGCTCCAAGCGTGGGATTAGAAAAAGAAATTTCTAGTAGCGACGAATCTTTTTTGAAATTAATCAGCGCGCCTTATGCAAGGGTTAAAATTAGCGCGATTGAAAAAGAAGAGAGCTCTATTGAATTACTGGCTCCGGTAGATTTAGTTACCGCTTTAAGCGATTTGATGCTAGGAGGTGAGGGAGCGAGTAAGGAAGAAATGGATAATGACGATTTAGACGCTTTTAAAGAAATGGCTTCTAATATTTTTGGCGCGATCGCTACAAGCTTGAAGTCTCAAGAATTGCTCCCTAAACTCAATTTCACCACCACGAATGCTGAAATCGCTAAAGAGCTTCCTAAAAGAGAAGATTACGCTAAAGCGGTGGTGTTTTCTTTTAAAATGGAAGCCATCAAAGAAAGCCAAATCATTTTATTGACTACGGCGGCTTTTGAGCACCAATTTGAAAAAACGCATAAAGAAGAAAAAGAAGAAACGATAAAGAGCACTACTGAAGCTACTGAAGAGGTTAAAACCCATGACGCGTCTTTAGAAAACATAGAAATCCGCAATATCAGCATGCTTTTAGACGTGAAATTGAACGTTAAGGTGCGCATCGGGCAAAAAAAAATGATTTTAAAAGATGTGGTCTCTATGGATATAGGGAGCGTGGTAGAGTTGGATCAATTGGTGAATGACCCTTTGGAAATTCTTGTAGATGACAAGGTGATCGCTAAGGGCGAAGTGGTGATCGTGGATGGGAATTTTGGTATTCAGATCACGGATATTGGCACTAAAAAGGAACGCTTAGAGCAACTGAAAAATTAAACCATTAAAGTAAAGAAGGAAGGAATATGGCTATTTTTGGGGAATTAGGCTCGCTTGGGCATTTGTTTAAAAAAACGCAAGAATTAGAAATTTTGCATGAGTATTTAAAAGAGGTCATGCAAAAGGGTAGTAAAGCGAATCAAAGGGTTTTAAACCTCGCTTCTAATACAGAATTTCAAGTGCCTTTAGGGCATGGCATCTTTAGCATAGAGCAGAGCTATTGTTTAGAGCATGCCAAAGAAAGCGAGAAAGGCTTTTTTGAAAGCCATAAAAAATACATGGATTTCCAGCTGGTTGTCAAAGGCGTTGAGGGGGCTAAGGTGGTGGATATAAGTAGGGCGATGGTTAAAAACCCTTACGATGAAAAAAGAGATTTGATCGTTTATGAGCCGGTTCAAGAAGCTTCTTTTTTGCGTTTAGATGCGGGCATGCTGGCTATTTTTTTTGAAAACGATGTGCATGCGTTGAGGTTCTATGGAGAGTCTTTTGAAAAATATAGGGAAGAGCCGATTTTTAAAGCGGTCGTTAAAGCGCCTAAAGGATTGATCAAATTAAAATTATGAAATTGGTGAGTCTTGTTATAGTTTTTTGTTGTTTTTTAGGGGCTGTAGAGTTGCCTGGAATTTATCAAACTCAGGAATTTTTATACATGAAAAGCTCTTTTGTGGAGTTTTTTGAGCATAACGGGAAGTTCTATGCCTATGGTATTTCTGATGTGGATGGCTCTAAAGCCAAAAAAGACAAGCTTAATCCTAACCCAAAGCTAAGGAATCGCAGCGATAAAGGCGTGGTGTTTTTAAGCGATTTGATTAAGGTTGGAAAACGATCTTATAAAGGCGGTAAAGCGTATAATTTTTATGACGGCAAGACCTACTATGTAAGGGTTACTCAAAATTCAAACGGGGATTTAGAATTCACTTCAAGCTATGATAAATGGGGGTATGTCGGCAAGACTTTCACTTGGAAACGCTTGAGCGATGAAGAAATCAAAAATCTAAAACTCAAGCGTTTTAACCTGGATGAAGTCCTTAAAACCATTAAAGATAGCCCTATCTAAGCTTCTTCTTTAAAATCTTTTAACATTCACTCTCTTGGCATTCTTTACACCACACAAACATTTTCATGTCATGGCTAATCAGCTTGGCTTGATATTTTTTAACGACTTCATTCTGGCGGTTTTCAATTTCAGGGTCTGCAAATTCAATGATCTTGCCGCAATGCAAACAAATGATGTGATCATGGTGTTCTTTAGCCGCAATTTCATAGCGCCGGCCGCTTTTTGAAGTCTCTAAAACACAGATAAAATTTTCTTTTTCTAAGAAATTCAAAATGCGATAGACTGAAGAAATGCTGGTGTTTTTGTCCTTTTGGCGGATAGAATGCGTGATTTCTTCAGGGCTTAAGTGTGTGCCGCTGCGATACAAAACGCTCACCACTTCTTCTCTTTGTTTTGAATTTTTGAGTCCGTTTTTTTTGATAGACATCCTCAAGCGCTCTAAAATGGATTCCAAAGTTTCTAATCTTTTCATGCTGATATCTTCCTTATCCGTAAAATGATTTTTATAACTAGAATATTATTATACAATAATAATGCGATGAAACATAGATAAAACTCATTATTATTTTAATTTAATCAAAAAATATTGATTTTTTATTACCATTGTCGCATTTTAATGTAACTTATAAGATCAATTTCTTATTTTATCAAGCCATTCTAAAAGGGTTTTTTCAAACCCTATGCCTTGAGAAGAAACCAGATTTAGGGGTTTTTCCAAATAATCTTGTTTGACATAGCCGTTATAATCATGCGGGTAAAGGTAATCTTTAGCGTTAGGCAACAGGTGTTTAGGAATAGGGTAGAGTGAGCCTTTTTGAACGCAATCCAAAGCCTGATTGATCGCTCTATAAGCCGTGTTAGACTTGGGCGAACAAGCCAGATAAATCACGCATTGGCTTAAAATGATGCGCGCTTCAGGGTAGCCGATTTGTTTGACTGAAAACAAGCAAGAAGAGGCTAAATTAAGGGCGTTTGGGTTAGCGTTACCAATATCTTCGCTCGCAAAAATCACCAGCCTTCTGGCGATAAATTCCGGGTTTTCCCCGCCAGCAATCAAGCGCGCCAGATAATAGATGGAAGCGTTTTCATCGCTCCCTCTTAAAGATTTGATTAACGCGCTAGTGAGGTTATAATGCGTATCATCGCTATAAGATCCATCATTTAGGCTATGGGGCCGTAAGGATTGTAGGGTTTTTAAAGTGATAGGATCTTCTATTTTAGCGCTCAAATCTAAAAGGTTTAATAACGCTCTAGCATCGCCAGCGCTGTTGTTTAAAAGATAGGTTTTAGCGTCAGGCTCTATTTGTTTTTTGAGCAATGTTAAAGCCTTATCGCAAAGCTTGTCTAAATCGCTCTTGTTTAGGGGGGTCAATTCAAAAATAAAACTTCTTGAGCGGATCGCATGGCTTAGGCTGTAATTAGGATCTTGCGTGCTAGCCCCTAAGATTAAAGCGCGATCTTTTTCCATAATGGGGAGTAAAAATTCTTGTTGGGTTTTATTCAATCTGTGGGTTTCATCAATAAAAATAACGGGTTTTAAAAGGGTGTTTTGGTAATTTTTAAGCTTAAGGCGCAAATCCTCTAGCTTAAAATCTGTCGCATTGAATAAAAGAATGGGGCGCTCTAGGGAGTGAGCGATGATTTGAGCCAGGCTTGTTTTACCCACGCCAGGAGGGCCATAGAAAAATGCATGGGGGAAGTGTTTGGATTGTAGGGCTTTAAATAAGGGGGCGTCTTTCCCTATTAAATGCTCTTGGCCTAAAAAATCTTCTAGGCTTGTGGGGTTTAAAAGCGAAGTCAGGCTCATTTTTTAAATAAAATCAATTCATAGAAATTAGTAGGGGTGTTTAAATTTTTCGTTGGGGTTTTGGTGTTTTTAGAGTGTTTTTGCAGAGCGTCTTGCAGTTCTTTATTGAGGTTGTCTAATTCATCAAGCTTTTCTTTTAAACGCAAGATAATATCCACGCCCGCTAGATTAACCCCCATATCCCTTGTAAGGCGTAAAATCGTTTTGATTTTGTCCATGTCTCGTTGGGAATACAAGCGCATTTTCCCATCAGTCCTGCTAGGCTCTATCAAACCCTCTTTTTCGTATTGGCGCAAGGTTTGAGGGTGCACGCCTAAGATTTTAGCCACGACGCTGATTAAATAAAGCGGTTCATCATAATCGCACACGATTCCTCCTTACAATTCTTTTTCTAATAACGCTTTCAACTCATTAGAAAGCGTCTCCGTTTTAGGCAAGATCAAACGAGCTTGCAAATACAAATCCCCCACATGCGAAGTTTTTCTGTTTTTGATCCCTTTTTCTTTAATGCGGAATTTTTGCATCGCTTTGGTGTTAGGGGGAATGGTTAGGGTTAAGGTTTTATGCCAAGTAGCGATTTCAATTTTCCCTCCAAAAAGAGCCGTTTTTAAGGGTAAATCAAAGATTTGGATAATATCGTCTTTCTCGCGCCTATACATTTCATCTTCTTCAATATGGATCTGCAAGAGCAAATCGCCCCTGCCCATTTGCCCCTTTTTCCCTTTGTTGCGAACCCTGATTTTTTCGCCCTCTTCCACGCCGATAGGGATTTTAAGGCTAAAAATCTCATTATTGATGCTCACTTGTTTTTTATTGCCTAAAAGGGTGTCTAAAACAGAGACATTTAAAGTGATGGTCATGTCTAAATTTTCAGGGGCGAAATTGGAAAAATTAAAGCCAGAAAAACCTTGCGAGTTTTGAGAAAATCTTTGCGAAAAGCCTCCTTTCCCAAAAATAGAGCTTAAAATATCGTCTAAATCTTCACTAGGACCACGGCTTCGGGCAAAGTCGCTGAAATTCTGCCCGCCAAACATGTTATCGCCAAACTGATCGTATTGGCGGCGTTTTTCTTCGTCGCTTAAAATTTCATAAGCGGCGTTGATTTCTTTGAATTTCTCTTCGGCTTCTTTGGTTTTATTCAAATCCGGGTGGTATTGCCTAGCTAAACGGCGGTAGGATTTTTTGATTTCATCTTGGCTGGCGTTTTCGCTCACGTTTAAAGTTTGGTATAAACTCTTACTCATGGATCACCTTTAAAATAGTTTTATTAGAATACTATCATAAATCTTTAGTGTTAGTCAATCAAGTTTATTGATAATGTTTAATGGTAATTGAGATTTTAAACCCGTTTCAGCGCAATTAAAAGGAATTTTAACTAAAATATTGAGTTTAAATCCACGATGAGTTTTTAATGCAATATAAGAAAAATAAGAAAAGATATTATTATTTAGCGTTAGGGATCCTTTTTTGTAATGGTCTGTCTTTGAAAGCTTTAGAAATCGCAGTCAAACCTTTTGGCTATCTGGGGCTATTGTATAATCAAGGGGCGCAAAAAAACCCTCACAGCTATGTGGGGGCTTTAGCGCGTCTTGGGGTGGATTTTTCTTATAGCAATGGGTGGTCCTTTGGTATTGGAGCGATTGGGGCTTGGAATATTTATAACAAACAGCGTTTGGCTAACCTTTACATCAGTCTAGGGAATTTTTTTGGTAACCCTAACAATGTTAAACCTTATTTGAGCGCTGGCGATGTTTCCGATGCGTATCTTCAATACGCTAACCAGCGTTTTAAAATCGCTTTAGGGCGTTTCAATACCGATTTTGTGGATTTTGATTGGATAGGGGGCAATATTCAAGGGATCTCTGTGGCTTTTAAGCAAAATTCCATGCGTTATTTTGGGATTTTTATGGATAGCATGCTTTATAACGGGCATCAAATTAATAAAGAGCAAGGCAATCGGATCGCTACTTCCCTAAACGCTCTAGCGTCTTATGATCCTGTGTCTAAACGCTTGTATGTAGGGGGGGAAGTGTTTGTTTTGGGCGCAGAATACAGGCATGAAAATCTTAAAGTGGTGCCTTTTATTTTAACGGACACCCGCTTGCCTTTGCCCACTCAAAATGTTTTAGTGCAAGTGGGGGGTAAGTTGGAGTATGACGCTTCCTTATCTAAGGGTTTCACTTCGCACACTCTAGTGCATGGCATGTATCAATACGGTAACACTGATGCGGCTACAAGCGCTAAAAATGCCGGCTTGTTTTTGATCGATCAAACTTTTAAATACAAAATTTTTAATTTTGGAACGGGTTTTTATATCGTTCCGGCAAGGAACAACAAGGGCTATCTATGGACTTTTAACGACAGGACTAAATTCTATGGTCGTGGGATCAACGCGCCCGGTGTGCCAGCGATTTATTTTGCTAATTCTAGCATTTCAGGCTATGTTTTTTTAGGGCTTAAGACTAAAAGGGTGCGTTTAGACGCGATGGTGGCTTTTGGGGATTATCAAGAATATTCTTTAATGAGCAGTTTTAGGGTTTGGACTTATAGGAGTTTGTCTTTTGATATGGGTGGGGGGTATGTGTATGCTTATAATTCTAAAGCCACAAGAAAAAGCCTTGGAGATAGTTCTTTTGTCTTTTTTGGGAAGTTTTTATTTTAAAAAATGCCATTTTACAATCAATAGCAAAGGGCTTGCCACAAGTAAGCGATAATTTTTTGTTTTAAGAAATTCTTTTAAAATCAGGTTTTTGTGTTTTTTTAGGGAAAAAAGTTTTTTTGAACTCAGGTTCCCATAGTTTGATCACGCCATGGTGGGTCATCTGGTGCATATTGACTAAACGCATGTTTAAAAGAGCCTTTTCTTTAGCTTCGCTGTCGCTCAAATCTTCTTTGATTTTGAACGCTTGAATGATCTGCTCCCACAATTCATGCTCTTTAGCGTCTTCGTTTAAAAAATCTTTATAGTTGAAGCCACCAATCCCTTTGACCCCCTTAATATTATCCCCCTTATCCCCCACAACGCACTGGTAATAAGCAAAAAAATGAGCCTCTTTTTGACTCACATTAAAAAAAGCGTTGGTTTTGAGATTGAAATGAGAGCCTCTATTGGAATACAAAATATCCTTATCCATGCTGGCTATCACATAATTGTTGGGGTCTTTCTTTTTGTAAAAAGAGATAATATCATCGGCTTCATATTCAAAACAATGTTCGCCCTGGATTTTAGCCCCTTTTTTTAGGGGGTATTTTTCCACGATGGCGATTTTTAGGGTTCTTAGAAGGGCTTTAAAATCTTCATCAAATTGGTGGCGTTTTTGTTTGTAATGATCGCACAGCTGGTAGCGGAAACTCTCTCTGCCCCTAGTGATAAAAAAAAGCGTTTTAGAGCAACGGGTCTTGCGCATGATAGATAAAATTTGAGTGGTAAGAAAGATTATGCCCACTTCTTGCAAGCTATAAGCGGCGAATCTTTTGGGGAGCGTTTTATTAGAGAGCAAACGCCTAACAATATTAGGGATAACGCAATCAATGTCCAGTAAAAGAGTTCTTGAATGCGTGAATCTTGTTTTGTTAAACACTTGTCTAATGGTTAATCCTTAAGTTGAATTTCTCTTTTCAAAAGTTAAACTATTATAGTAAATATATAGCAAATAATAAGTTATTTTAATAATAATTAGCTCTATTCTCATTAAATACGCTAAATTTTAAGAGATCACCGCTTGTTTTAGCTCTTTTGATTGTAAAAATGCTTTTAGCATTTTTACATTTTATGATCAACGCCCCACAAAAACAGGGTTTAAGGATTTTCTGTTATTTGCGCGGTAAGTTATATTTCCGGCGTTTTTCCCAAAGGCTTTTGCGGCTAATGCCAAGCTTGTTAGCCAATTCTGTATCGGTGCAAGTAGAAGAAAAATGCCTAATCGCTTCTTTTTCATACTCTTGAATGGAAAGGAAAGTCGTGTTATCGCTAAACAAAGATAGGGGTTTATTGCCGTATTCAATGCTCACAATTTTAGGAAATTCTAGGGGTTCTTTATGGGTATAGGACAAAACAATGGGGCATGAACGAGCCAATTCTAGCAATTTCAATTGCTCATCTTTTTTAAGCTCTTCTAAATGCATGATGTAAAAAGGGCGTTCTAGTTTGTCTTTATTCTTGTATAGCTCTTTCCAAGTGGTATCCTTTAAAGAGAAAAAAGAAAAATCCATTTGCCTTTCTTTAGCGTATTGCAATAAATAAGCGTTCGCAAGCTCTTGAGAGGGCGTGTGAATAATAAAGGGCGGCCTGTAAGAAAAATCTTTAGGCAAGGGCAATTCCGCATGGATAAAGTCTAAGTAATTTTCATAAAATCCCAAGCGAGCGGTCATTTCTTGGTAGGCTTTGTGGTATTGGATCTTACGCAACAATTCATCCATTTTAAAAGGTTTTAGAATATAATCTCTCGCTCCCGCTTGAATGGGTTTATTCACCCCATCTTCATTGACATGCGAAGCCATCATGATAATGATTTGCTTGGAATTATAACGCACAAAATGTTCGCAACGCCCTTGAGTGCAAACTTTAGAAGAAACCAAAATCACATCATAAGGCTCTTTATTTTCTTCTGAAATGCTAGAGATGATCTCGCAAAAATGCCCTAAATCATGCAAATTATGCGAAATACTCCTAGCTAGTGCTAAATCGTCTTCAATGATTAAGATTTTCATCCATTCTTCCTTTTATCGCGTTTAAAGTTTTTGTTTATAACGCATGCTCGCATGCGCTTGGACTAACAGCCCTTCTTGTTGGCCAATGAACCCCATTTTTTCCATTGTGGTGGCTTTCAAGCTGATTTGAGATTTTTCTAAACCTAAAAGTTGGCTCAAATTCTCTAAAATCGCCGGTTTGTAAGGAGTGATTTTAGGGATTTCGCTAAAAATAGTCGCTCCCATTTCAAGCAATTCAAACCCAATGCTTTGAGAAAAATCCAACACGATTTTTAAAAGCTCTTTAGAAGAGGCGTTTTTGTATTTGGGGTCATTATCAGGGAACCATTCGCCAATATCCCCCCCTTTAATCGCCCCTAAAATCGCATCAATAACCGCATGCAATAAAGCATCGCCATCGCTATGGGCCTTTAACCCAAACTCGCAATCCAAAACAACCCCCCCTAAAACCATAGGCTTATTTTTAACAAACGCATGCGTATCAAAACCCATGCCTATAAAAGTGTCTTTTGCTGGGTTGAAAAAGAGCGCGAAATGTTTCAAATCATCGCTTGTGGTGAGTTTGTGCAAATTTTTACTGCCTTCAATATAACTCACACGATCAGGGAAAGCTTGTAAAATCGCGCTGCTTTCATCTTTAAAATCCCCTTGATTTAGGGCTGATTGGAGCGTTTTGGTGTGGCTTAATTGCGGGGTTTGAATGAGTTTGATCGCTTCTCTGTCTAAAGCCTCGTTATAATAGATCGCTGTGTCATAGCAAGGCAAGTAAGGAGCGATGCAATAATGGCTCGTTTGTTGGAGGGCTAAAAACAAGCTTTTGAGCGCTTCCATATTGGCTAAACCCCTAGCCGCATCGCTGGTAAGCGTGTAAGCGCTATCAATTACTTTTAAAGCGTTACGGACGGATTCTTGCCTTGATGCCCCGCCTTTTACAAGCTTGATTTCAGGGTAATGGCGTTGGATATAAATATAATCCAATTCGCTTACGACTAAAAGGATTTCTTTAAAGTCTAGGGCTTTTTTAAAGCTTTCATAAACGCTGAGCCATAAGGGGGTATGATTAGAGCGCAACCATTGTTTTTTGATTGTTTGAGAAAAACGCTTAGACTCCCCAGCGGCCAATAAAACAACGCTCGTTTGTTTGATAAGCGTTTCTAGCGTTTCTTTAGTTTCAAAAGGGTCTTCTTCTAAACTTTCTAAAGAGAGTTTAAAAGCTTCCCCATTCACTCTAATCAAAGACATGCGGCTAACAATCCATCTCTATCATTTCACCAAAATGATCCTATAACCTTGATTCAAGTCTAAAACTAAGAATCGTTTGGGTTTGCCTTTATACTTTTCTAAAGCATGGTTAAAATCCGCAACGCTTTTCACTTCAATCTCTTCAATTTTTGTGATAATGTTACCTTGCCTAAAGCCGGCTTGCTCTGCTGGGGAATTTTCATTCACTTGAGAGACTAAAACCCCTTGAACATCATCGCTCAAACGCATAGACCTTTTGGTTTTTTGGGTTAAATCTTCTACTTGAAGCCCGTTCAATTGGCCTTGTGCACCGTTTTGAGCAGAAATGGTTTCTTTTTTGTTAGGGTTTTTCCTTTCGGCAAGAGTGAGAGTGAAAGTGCGTTCTTTTTTGTCTCTAATGACTTTTAAGGTTACTCTTTGATTGGGCAGCATAGAGCCGATTAGATTTCTTAACTCGTTCGTGTTTTTAACCTTTTTGCCATTGACTTCAGTGATCAAATCCCACACCAAAATCCCTGCTTTTTTAGCCGGAGAGTCTTTTTCTACGCTAATGACTACCGCCCCTTCTTTATTGTCATAAGAATTTTGCAAATCGCCACTCAAATCTTGCAAGCCCACGCCCAAGTAACCTCTTTCAATCTTACCGGTTTTGATGAGCTGGGTTACAATATCCTTAACCATGTTAGAAGGGATGGCAAAGCCAATGCCGTGGTTGCCCCCGGTTTTAGAGATGATAGCGGTATTGATCCCCACTAATCCTCCACGGCTGTCAATCAAAGCGCCGCCGGAATTTCCAGGGTTAATAGAAGCGTCTGTTTGAATGAAATTTTCATAGCTGTTGATCCCAATCCCGCTTTTATTGAGCGCTGAAACAATGCCTTGAGTAACGCTTTCGCCCACGCCAAAAGGGTTACCAATCGCAAAAACCAAATCGCCCACTAAAATATCATTAGAATCAGAGAATTTGATCGTGGGTAAGTTGTCTTTAGTGATGCGAATCACCGCCAAATCGCTTTCAGAATCCGTGCCTACTAAAGTGGCAGGATATTCTTTGTTGCTCCCTGGAATGGTTACTTTAATCTTATCTGCACCATCAATCACATGGTTATTCGTAACGATATAGCCATCTTTAGAAATGATGACGCCGCTGCCTAAAGCCCTTTCCATTCTTTCTTTAGGGATCATGCCGCCCAAATCCCCAAAAAATTGTTGGAAAAAGGGGTCGTTAAACACACCGCCACCTATAAAGTTGTTTTTAATCTTCTTTTCAGTGGAGATATTCACCACCGCTTTAATAGAATCCTTAATAGAATCGTGGTAAGAATAGATCGTATCCTCTTTAGAGGGGACGCTTATTCGCTCTTTCACTTTGGGCATGCTTTGGATTTGGATATTGCCCGCATTCAAGCTTAACGCTAAAGCCAAAGAGATAAAAAGGGTTTTTTTCATCATGGTTACTTCCTTAAAATGTGCTAAACTTCAAAATTAAAAAGAGATTATATCAAATCTTTTTTGTTATTTTCATTAGCTTTTTGTGTAAAATAGTATCCAATGTAACAAATAACAGCAAAAACAATCGTTAAAATCATCCCAATGCGTTGATCCTTATCCATAGCCGAACCAATCACGCCGATAATGCACCCCGTGATCCCTATGAGTTGCAAAAAGGGCAGAAAGGGGGCTTTATAAGGCAAATCCTCTAAAGAATGCCCGGCTTTTAAGTATTGCTTGCGGAAAGAATATTGCGAAATGGACACGCTAACCCACACAATAATCACCGTGAAACTGATCACATTAATCAAAGCTTCCACGACATTTTCTTTCGCATAAATTTGGACTAAAAGCCCTATGAGAGAAAAAGAAAGGGAAAAAAACATCGCATAAGTGGGCGTGCCTTGTCGGTTGAGTTGGGAAAAAACTTTAAAAAACATCTTTTGTTTGGACAGCCCATAAATCATGCGGCTCGCTCCATAAAGCCCTGAATTAGCGGTAGAAAACATCGCCGTAATGATAACAGCGTTCATTATATCAGCCACATAAGGGATACCCATGCCAATAAAGGGCAAATTGATGCGTTCTAAAACGCTCACAAAAGGGCTTTGCGCGATAGAAGAATCATTCATGGGTAAAAAAACAGAAATGACAAACACCGAGCCTAAAAAGAAAAAGACAATCCGCCACAAAGTCGCTTTAATCGCTTTAGGCATCACTTCGCTAGCGTTTTTAGTCTCTCCTACAGCCACCCCAATCACCTCTGTGCCAGTGAAAGCAAAAATGACAGCGAGCATAGCAGAAAAAACCGCCGCGCTCCCGTTAGGGAAAAACCCCTTATCGCCAAAATGGAAGTTATCAAAAATAGAACTAAACCCATGCAAATAGATTTGATAGAGGATCCCAATTACGCCAATGCCTATAAAAGCGATCACCGCTAAAACTTTAATCAGGCTAAAGAAAAACTCGCCCTCGGCAAAAATTTTAACCGAAAAAAAGTTCAATAAAAAAACTAACGCAATGCATAAAATAACCCAATAATGGATAGGAATACCCGCAAACCAGCGTTGCATGAGCATGCCTATAGCGATGTATTCTAGCGCAACCGTGATCACCCAGCCAAGCCAATACATCCAAAAAACCATATAGCCCGTGCCAGGGCCTATGAATTTAGCCGCATAATCCCCAAAACTGCCCGTAGTGGGATAAACGCTAGCCAATTCGCCTAAAGAGAGCATGATACAATAAACCACAAGCCCTCCAAAACAATAAGCGATCAAGGTCCCTAAAGGGCCGGCGCTTGCAATATTACCCCCAGTGCCTACAAAAAGCCCTGTGCCAATCGCTCCTCCAAAGGCAATCATCAAGAGATGGCGCATTTTCATGTCTCTTTTAAGCTCGCCTTGTTTTTGCGTGGTATTTTGATGCGTTATCTTTTGATTGTCCATGCGACACCTCCTTAGATTGAAAATAAAAATAGCTTGAATTATAACAAAAATAAAATGATTTTTTTTAATTGAATATTGAAAATAAAATTTTAAAAAAACGAAAGAATGCTAAAGTTGGTGTTTATCAATATTTGATGAGAGCGGATTTTTAAGGTATTTTTTTAAAGAACGCTAAAAATTATTTTAAAACATTAAGATTTATAATATTTAATCGTGTAATCTATCCCCGAATAAAGGGTTAAAAAAACCGCTATAGCCACAAGCGCATAGGAGTAAGTTAAATTGGCTAATAAAGCGCCAATCGCCACGACTTGAGAAACGGTTTTATACTTGCCTAACGCATTGACAGGAATATCCTTTTTTTCATTAGCGGCTAAAACCCTAAGCCCTGAAATAAAAAATTCGCGCCCTAAAATCACAAACGGGATCCACGCATTCACACGATCCAAATGGACTAACCCTAAAAACGCGCTCAAAATAAGGATTTTATCCGCTAAAGGGTCAAAAATTTCCCCAAAGCGCGATTTGGCTTTATAGCTTCTAGCGATGTAGCCGTCCAATAAATCCGTGAGCGCTGCAAATAAAAAAACCAATGAAGAGATCATGTTAATGTGAAAGGGGGTTAAAAAACTGAAATAAGTGCGCGTGTTTAACAATAAAAACAATAAAAATAAGGATAAGACAATGCGTAAAATCGTCAAAAAATTAGGCAGGAGTTTTAAAACTTTCATGCTTTCAAAAAGACTTGTGAAAAATTCAAAAACGCGCGCGCCAAAAACCCAAGCGCCACACACATTAAAATCACAGCGGTCGTTAAAAAGATGATAACTAACGCTTGCACTAAAATCCCTAAAAGAGCTAGCATGAAACTAAAAAGCAACAACCTAAAACCGCTTAAAAAAAATCTTTCTTGCGTGTAAAGGCTCAACTCTCTATAGAGTTTATGCAAATAAAAAATAGAAACACCATTACCGATCAATGAAAGGGCGTTACTGGCGTTAGGGACAAGATAGCTTAAAAGAGCGCATAAAATCACCGCCAAAAAACTGAAAGCAAAATTTTCAAAAAAACTCAGATGGCGCGTGATTTTAGAAAGCCTGTAAAAACCAATCGCTCCGGCAATAAACCCAATCGCGCACAAAAAAAGAGACAATAACACGATATAAGCCAATTGATTATTGAAGAGGTTAGAAATTTGAAACGATTTTGTTCCGCTTGAAACAAGAAAAAGCACTAAAAGAATAGCCCCACACAAAGGGGCGAAAAAATAGCCCAACAAGCATTTTTTAATGAATTGCAACTCTTTGTTTTGGTGGATGTGGATAATGTTTTTCAAAAAAAATCTTTATTTAAAAGTGGTCCCGCCATCTACAACGATCGTTTGCCCTGTAAGCCAACCGCTTTGGGTTTCATCGCATAAAAAATAAGCCGCTCCGGCTAGATCGTTAGGATTGCCCATGCGTTTTAGGGGCGATTGCTCTTCTACTTTTTCTTTAATCTCCACATAATCAGGGAAAGCTTTCAAGGCGTCCGTATCAATAGGCCCGCCGCTAACCGCATTCACTCTAATGTTAAATTCGCCTAAATCCACGGCAGCGTATTTGACCATGGTTTCTACGGCGTTTTTAGAATTGCCATGCCCAGCATAATTAGGCATATAGACCAAATTCCCGGTAGAGCTTAAGCTCACGATCGCCCCACCGCCTATTTTTTGCATGCGTTTTGCCGCTTCTTGAGCCCCCACCACAAACGCTAACACGGTGGCTGTGTAAATGTTGTTTAACCCCTTAGGTTTTAATCGCATGAAAGGCGCAAATCCCCCCACAACAGAGCGCCCATAAATAATAGCGTTAGAAATAAAAAAATCCACTCTGTCAAAATCCGCGTCAATTTGTTTGAAAAGCTCTGTGTATTGCTCAGGCTCTAAAACATTAAGGGGGTAGGCTTTGGCTTTAATGGAATATTTTTGCTCCACATCTTCTATAATTTTGTTGGCTTCTTCAACATTTTTATTGTAAGTGAAAGCGATATTCACGCCGCTTTGAGCGAAACGATACAATATCGCCTTGCCAATGCCTCTAGTCGCGCCGCTAATCACTAGGGTTTTATGTTTCATGTGATTGGAACCATTCATGCAATTACCTCATATTGTTGTAAAGTTTTTTCTAAAAGTTTAATCGTTTCCTTGCTTGGAGCCACTAAAGGCAGTCTGTAGCTTGGGTTTTCAATCAAGCCGGCTAAATGCATAGCCATTTTAATAGGGATAGGGTTCGTTTCTACAAAAAGGGCTTGATGCAAATTAAAAAGCTTGTCTTGGATTTCTAGGGCTTGTTGGTATTCATGTTTGAGCGCGCAATTGACCATTTGTGAAATCAAATTGGGCATTAAATTACCGGTCACTGAAATCACGCCTTGACCCCCTGAAAACATGATAGAGTGGTTGAGCGAATCTTCCCCACTAAAAATGTGAAAATCTTTTTCATGATGGTGCAATTCTGTTACTCTTTTCAAAGAGCCAGACGCTTCTTTAATGGCTTTAATGTTAGGGATTTCTCTAAAAAGCTTGAGAGCGGTTGGAACTTCAATAGACACGCCCGTTCGGCTTGGCACATCATAAAGCATGACAGGGATTTCTACCGATTGAGCGATAGTTTTATAATGTTCAAACAAGCCTTGTTGGGTGGGGCGGTTATAATACGGACTTACGCATAAAATCGCATCTGCGCCGATTTTTTGAGCGAACTTTGCCAAAGAAAGGGACTCGCTCGTGGCGTTACTGCCCACGCCGGCTAACACTTTCATGCGTGAATTGGAGGGCGTTTTAGTGTTTTTGCAAGTCTCTATGGCGATTTCAATGCAACGCATGTGCTCTTTGTGGGTGAGCGTGGCGGATTCCCCTGTCGTGCCAACAGGCACGCATGCGTCCATGCCCTGAAAAATTTGGCGCTTGATCAAAGTTTCATAAGCGGCCTCATCAACGCTCAAATCTTTTTTAAAAGGCGTAATTAACGCACTAGATGAATGAAATTGCATGTTATAAGGCTCTTTTAAGGTTTCAAAAACACGGTGGTTGATTGGGTGTCTTTAAAATATTCATTAGCCACACGCACCAAATCGCTCACTTTTAAATCCAAAAATTGTTGCTGATAATCCGTCAAGCCTTGAATATCGTTTTGCACTAAATAGTCCGCAAAAAGCCCCGCAACATCGCTAGAACTTTCTAAATTAGAAATAAAATCAGCTTTTTGATTGATTTTGAGCTTGTCTAACTCCGCTTGAGTGATTTCGCCTTTTTTAAGCTTTTCTAAAAGCGCTACGATTTCTTTTTGTAAGGCTTCGGCTTTGACATTAGGATTACCCCCCGCAATGAATAAAAACACGCTTTCATCTTGTAATTGCATGTTGTGCGAGAAAGCTTGAGAAGCCAGGCGTTTTTTATCCACTAATTCGCTTTGCAACCACGAGCTTTTACCTTCGCCTAAAAGCCTGCTTAACGCATCTAAAGCGACTTGATCTTTATGCTTGAAAGCAGGCACTTTATACCCAAGGGCCACCCATTCTAAATGGACCCCATCTTTATGCACGACTGCCGTTCTGGCTCCATCTTGCTTAGGCTCTTTCATGTAAGGGGTGGGGATAGCTTTTTCATCAAGGTTTTTTAAGGATTCAAAATGCTTTTTACTCAATTCAAAAACCTTTTGGGAATTGACATCGCCTACCACTAAAATAATAGCGTTTTTAGGCTGATAATAGAGCGAATGGAATTTTTTAATGTCTTTTAAAGTCCAGTTTTGAATATCATCCATAAAACCAATGGGCGTCCAATGGTAGGGGTGATAGACATAAGCGGTGTTAAAAAAGCGGAAATAAAGCATGCCGATAGGGGAATTATCAGTGCGCCATCGCCTTTCTTCAGCGACCACTTGACGCTCAGGCAAAAACTCATCTTCTTTTAAATTCAAAGAACCCATGGTTTCAGCGAACAATTCTAAAGACTTATCCAAGTTGGCTTGACTGGTTTTAATGAAATAGCGCGTGATATCAAAGCTCGTAGAAGCGTTACTCACGCCCCCAAAACGCTTAACGATTTTATCAAATTCGCCGGCTTTAAGGTTTTTGGTGCTTTTAAAATTCAAATGCTCTAACATGTGAGCGATCCCGCTCTTGCCCATGACTTCGTTTCTAGAGCCGACTTTATAAAGCACATCCACTTCTATAACCCCGGTTTTATTTTCTAAGGGGACGCTTACGACTTGCAACCCGTTTTTTAAGGTAACGCTCTCATGTCTGGGTAAGTAAGATTGTGCGTGCATGCTCGCTCCTAAAGTGACTAACAAGACAGAACTAAGCCCTAAAAGTCTTTTAACAGAAAAATATCTCATCTTAAATCCGCTCCTATAGCCTCTTTAACGCTCAAAAATCCATCTTTTTGGAGTAATTTTACCAAATCTTTAAGAATATTTTGGCATAAATTTGGCCCGTTGTAAATAAAAGCGCTATAAATTTGTAACAGACTCGCTCCCATTTTAATCCTTTCATAAGCTTCTTTGGCATCGCTAATCCCCCCCACAGAAACAAGAACGCTTTTATTGAAAAAAGCTTTAGCCAATTCTTTAAAGATTTCACGGCTTTTTTTAGTCAAGCATTTCCCGCTCAAGCCCCCCATTTCTTTAGGAGCGAACACCAGGCTTTTATCAATGGTCGTATTAGTCGCAATAATCCCATGCGCTCCTGCTTCAATAGCGCTATTGACGATTTCTAGCATGCTATCTATTTCTAAATCTGGGGCGATTTTTAAAAATAAAGGTTTATGGGTCATTTCTTTAGCCATGCAAAAAAGCTCATTCACAAACGCTTTATTTTGTAAATCCCTTAAATTAGGGGTGTTGGGCGAAGAAAGGTTGAAAGTGTAATAATCGCCAATGTTTAAACATTGATTTAAAACCGCCTTGTAATCTTCTAGGGCATGCGCTTGCTCTATGTGTTTGTTTTTGCCTAAATTGATGCCAATAGGGGTTTTATAAGGGGCGAAGCGCTTAAACGATCTCGCTCCCAAAACCGCCCCGTAATTATTAAACCCCATCGCATTTTGTAAGGATTCTTCTTCAATGTGCCTGAAAAGCCTTGGTCTTTCATTCCCCACTTGCGCTTCATTGGTGAGAGTGCCTGCTTCTAAATAGCCAAACCCAAAAGCAATTAACGCCCTGAGCATGGAAGCGTTTTTATCAAAACCGGCGGCTAAACCTAAGGGGTTAGGGAAGTTTAAGCCTAAAATGTCATTTTCAAGCTTTGGGTTTTTATAACCCCATTGAGAATGGATTAAATTACACAAAAAGGGCGATCTAGAAAGCATTCTTAAAATCTTGCAAACTTTTTCATGCGCGTCTTCAGCGTCCAGGCTAAAAAGATATTTTTTTAATAACGAATAAAGCATTTAAATCCTTATCTTTTATGATTTGAACGATAACCTTTAAAAGGTTTTAAGGGCTTGTTTTTCAAAATAATCCTGTGAATTTAAAGGATCGTTAGGGTTTGAAACTTTAGCGTAACGGCCTTTAGAATTTAACTCGTAGCGTTTTAAAGTGTCTTTTAATTGGATTTCTAAAATATGCAATAATTTATGAGCGATCTTTGGGTTTGTGGCGGGAATGAGCAATTCCACGCGCCTTTCTAAATTCCTGGGCATTAAATCCGCGCTAGAAAAATAAATATTTTCATGTTTAAAATAATAAATGCGTGCATGTTCTAAATATTTCCCCACAATGGAATACACCCTGATATTTTCGCTCAAGCCCTTGACTTGGGGCTTTAAACAGCAAATCCCTCTAATAATGAGATCAATTTTAACCCCTTTTTGAGAGGCTTGATAGAGCCATTCAATGATTTCGCTATCCACTAGGGCGTTGGCTTTTAAAATGATATAGCCTTCTTGTTTGTGATTCATTTCATTTTGGATTAATTCAATGATTTTAGGCTTGATCTGTTTGGGCGCCATAAAAAGCGTTTCTAATGCGCTATTAGTCGCACTGCTAGTGAGCAAGGAATGGAAAAGCTTGATAATGTCGTTAGCGATTTCATTTTTAGCGCTAAAAAAACTCACATCGGTATAGACTTTAGCGCTCAAAGGGTTGTAATTGCCCGTGCTTAAATGGGTGAAATGGCGTAATTGGTTGTCTGTTTTTTTGGTGATTACGAGCATTTTAGCATGCACTTTGAGTTTGAAAACGCCATAAACGACTAACGCGCCCGCCCTTTCTAAAGCTTTTGCCCAATGCAGATTGCTTTCTTCATCAAAGCGCGCTTTTAATTCCACTAAAACGCTCACTTGAATCTTGCTCGCCGCTTCAATTAAGGCTTTGACAATGGGGGAATGCTTGCCCACACGATAAAGCGTCATTTTGATAGAAAGGGTGGTTGGATCGCTAGCGGCTTGCTCTATTAAATCAATCACAGGCTCAAAACTTTCATAAGGATGAAACAGCAACAGATCTTGCTTTTCTATGGATTTGAAAAGATCGTTTTCATTGAAATGAGGGTGGATTTTGGGCGTGAAATTGGGCGATTTGAGCGCTTTAAAATCGCTGTGATTGACCAATTCCCACAAATCCCCTAAATTGAGTATGATCATGCTTCTATAAATATGCATGCCGGTGAGTTTGTGCTTTTTGTAAGAGTGGGTTTGAAAACTCCTTAAAGACGCTAAAAGGGTTTTTAAAAGCTCTTGACTCCCTTTTTGGGTTTGCAAGCGCACGATTTCGCCTTGATTTCGTTTCCTCAAACTCTTACTCATCAAATCCGCATAATCATGCGCTTCATCTTCAGTGATAGCAATATCCGCATCGCAAGTTACCCTAAACGCCATGCAATCTAAAATCTCATGCTCTAAAAACAATTCTTCTAAATGCGCTTCTACGATTTCTTCAGCTAGCACGAACAAGCCCTTTTCTAGCTCTACAAAACGGAAGATAAAAGAGGGGAGTTTGATGAGTGCATAGGAGGTAATTTGGGTTTCTTTGTCTTTAATGCGGGCAAAAAGCGCGAAAGTCAAATTCGCTAAAGGCGGGAAAGTGTGCGAAGAATCCAACTTAAAAGGCAAGACTAACGCATAAAGCTGCTCTTTAAAATAGGTTTTAGCCTTCGCTTTTTGCTCTAGATTCAATTCATTATAGGGGGTGATACAAAGCCCTTTTTTAAAGAGTAGGGCTTGGATTTTTTGGAATTCCAACTCCCTTTCTTCAATTTCATGCGCTAAATAATGCTTGATTTTTTCCAGTTGCTCTTCAGGGCTTGCGCCATCAATGCCTTTAGAGGCGATTTTATGCTCATAGAGTTGTTTAAGCCCTGCCACTCTTATCATGTAAAATTCGTCTAAATTCGTGTCATAAATGGCTAAAAATTTCAAGCGCTCTAATAAAGGCAAGCTCTCATCTTTGGCTTCGTTCAAAACCCTTGTGTTAAAAGCTAACCATGAAAGCTCTCGGTTAAAGAAACGATTCAATAGAAATCCTTTCAATCATCATGTTTAAAAATTGATTTTGTTTAGTGTGATTATATAATGAAACGATAATGATTGAAGCTTTTTTAAAAAGTCATGGTCGGAGTAGCGGGATTCAAACCCACGACCTCACCCACCCCAAGGGTGCGCGCTAATCAGGCTGCGCCATACTCCGCAATCAAAAAGGGCTATTCTAATATAAGTTTTCTTAGTTATTGCTTATTTCTGGTTTTTATTTGTTGTAGGTTAGACACAAAAACCTAAAAAATGCTCAAAGGCATTTTTTAAAATAAAAATATAAAAGAGCTTGACGCTAGTCAAGTGATAGCTTATTGAAAAGCGGTCTTCTCGGGTTAGGGGGGTTTATTAAGGGGGTTAAGGGGGTATTATCGCAAAATACCCCCTATCCCCTTAAGGAAATGAGTTTTACTATAAGATTTTTTATTTAGGTTTGATAGGTTTGACTTGCTGTTTTAGGAGTAGGGGGAGTAGGAAGTCCCTGATTTGTTCTAATTTTTTAGAAGTTCTTGTGTTAATGGATATAAGCGTGAGTAGAGGTATTATAATTTGATTAAATTTTTTAATTTCATGCACGGACGGCATGTAAATGGGATATTTTTTAAGCAAATTTTTTTGTAAGTGTTTAAGGCTAGTTCCTTGAAAAAAGCTTTGATTGATATGGTTTTTTATGCTTGAAAGCAGTAAATATAAATAGTCGCTAAATTCGTTAGCGCAAATACACCAAGTATCCGTTGAATAAGAAGCTTTGCCTACATAAAATTTAATACCAGCATTACCCCCAGTATTTAAAAAGCAATTTCTGCCATCAATGATCGCTTTAGGATAGGATAGGGTATTATCTCCGCTTGTAAAAAAGGGGTATTTATCTTGGGTTTTTTGGGCGTTTTTGACCATAATACTGGATTTAGGATTTTCAATAATGATTTGTTCTAGCTTTGCATTTTTAGGTTTGTATTTGAAATAATATTCATAGACTTTATGAGCGAGGTTGTGTAAACGCTCATTGATTTTGTGGTTGTTCTCTATTTTTTGATCTAAAATAGAAAGCGTGCGGGCTATTTTTTGTTGTGTTTCTAGTGGGTAAAGTTTGATTTTAATATTAAGAAAATCTAAGGGCGTGATAGAGGGGTAGCTAGAAGTTCCACATTCTGCAATGCGTTGCAAGTAATGAGTGATTTTATCTTGCGTAATATAGTAATACAAATAATCAGGGTCTAATTTTTTTAAGTCTATAATATCTATTATGATGAAAGCGGTAGAAACTAAAAAATTTTTTGGAATTTCTTTGATAATCCCAAAGTGGCGTTGGTTAGGTCTTACACTAGAATAAATAATGCTATTAAGAGAGCATTTTCGTTTCGCTCTTGAAGGCAATTTTTCTTTTGTTAAATCAATTTTTAGAAAAGCATTTATTCTATTATTTGTAATGTTGTCAGTATCTAAATAACAAACTTTTTTGTAATTGTCTTCTTTAGTGTGGTTGTTTTGATTGATAGCAATCACTGAATTATTTTTTAAATCTAAAAGTTTAGTCATAATTAAGATTTCCTAAAGTTTCTAAAATTTCTTGTTGCAAGCTCTGGCTTTCATCAAAAAGGCTTGTGAGTTCGCTTGAATATTGCTGCATTAAGTTTTCAAACTTCGCTTGGCTGATTGTCTCGCTCGTGTCTTCTATAGTGAAATACTGCCCGGGGTTTAGAGAATAATTTTTTTCTGTAATTTCATCAAAAGAAACCAGAGCGCAAAAATCCGCTTTTTGGGTTTTGTTTTGAAAAGTTTCTAAAATCAAATCAATATCGCTCTTTCTTAAGCGCGTTTTTTTGTTTTTGTTTTCGGTGTATTCTTCGCCGAGTTTGGAAGCGTCAATCAAGATCACTTCCTTTGCACTTGGCGTTTTTTGAAAAAAGATGATGCTCACGTTAGTGCCGGTGTTGGCAAAAACTTGACTGGGCATGCAAACCACCCCATAAACGAGCCTTTCATCTACTAAATGCCTGACAATCTTATTTTCTACCCCGCTTTTAGCGCTGATGAATCCGGTTGGCACGATAATAGCCCCCTTACCCTTATGGCTAAGCATGTTCAAGCAATGCTGGAAAAAGAGCGTGTAAATGGGCATTTTGCTTTTATCGTTTTTAGGGATATTAGGCACGCCTAAGAAAAAATCGTTTTTGTTTTGCGAAATTTCGGCATGCTCGTTGGAAAAATCCAGCTTGAAAGGGGGGTTACTCACGATGTAATCCATTTTCCCATGACATTCTTTAGAATGGTAGGGGTTAGTTAAAGTGTTTCCCTCAATGGCGTTTTTTAAAGAGTGGGTCAAGTCGTTTAAAATCAAGTTGAGTTTGAGCATTCTTAAGGATTTTTGCGAAATGTCTTGGGCATAAAGGGTGCAAGAATCCGTGCCTATTTGGTGGGCTAATGCCATTAAAAGCGTTCCTGTGCCTGCACTTGGGTCATAGATTTTGACGCTTTGAGTCGGCTCATTAATTAAAAGCTTAGCAATGATGCTAGCGATGCTTAAAGGGGTGTAGTATTCGGCGTATGTCCCTCCGCTGTTGTTATTGTAATCTTTGATTAAGTATTCAAAAATGGGGGCGAAAAAATCATAGCCTTGTTGGTTTTTTAGGTTTAAAAAAGCCTGTTTGAAATTAAACTTTTTGAGTTTGTCCAGTAAGGCTCTTGCAAAATTAGCCCTTTTAGACTCTTCATTAATGTATTGTGAGACGCTTTCAAATAAAGCGATAGTGGTTTTATCCGTGCTTGTGGTGTTAAAAAGCTCGGCATTATTGCTAGAAATACGATTAAAAATAGCGTCTAGCTTTAGGTGTAAATCGTTATCGTTAAAATGTTTTTCAAAAAGATAGCTTAAAAGATCATCATAGGCGAGTTTGGGGAGTCTTTTATCGGTTAATGTAATAAAGAAATCTTCTTTTTCTTCTTTTTTAAAGTCTTTGTAATCTTGTATTTTTTGGTTGGGGAATTCTTGTTCAAAAAGGAATTCAAACTTATCGCATAAGAATTTATACAAAAAGCATTGCGTGATGATCTTGTATTCGTTGCCGTCGTTCCTTAAACCAAAATTCGTGAAAATGACTTTTAAATCGTCAATGAGGCTTAGGGTGTCTTGTTTGATTTGCAATAAAGCGTTATTGGGCATGTGAATTTCCTTGATGGTGGTTTTGCGTGAGATTGTTAGAAAGGGTTTGAGCGATAAGTTCTGTTTCTTTTTCTAAATCTTTTAAGGAGGGGTTTTTTTTGAAAGCTTCCCTTAATTCTGCTTTTATGGCATTTTCTAGATAATCTTTGTCCTCTAAGATTTCTTGACGCTTAGAAATACGCTCATCAAGAGCTTTTTTGAGCGCGCTTAAAAGCGTGAAAATTCCTGTTGGGTTAGAAAGGTTTTGCTCCATAAGACGCTCCACAAGGTGCTTATGCGCGCTCGCATAAGATAAATCATTATCGTATTTGTTTAATAAGTGGGTGGTTTGTTCTTTGTGTTGTTTGAGTTGTGAAACAAACGCGCTCAAGGAATGAGAAATTTCTTCAAAATTTTGGCTCGTTACGGGCGTTTGGAATAGTTTTAAAAAGTCTTTAGAAATCTTTTGGAGTTCTTTATCTTTTGGATCTTGGATTTTTTCTAAAATCTCTTTAACTTGCTCTTGTTTGGCGCTAATCTCTTCTTGTTCTTTAAAGCGTAATTCTTTGCTTTCTTTAAACTCTATTTTAAAGTCTAAAAGAGCGATGAGATCTTCTAAAATAATTAAATCGTTTGGGTTTTTAGGCTCATTGATGTTTTTTAACGCATGGAGGTGTTTGGCTTTTTGATGAAGCATTGAAGAGATTTTATGGATCTTTTCAATATCCATTTTTTCTTTTAGTGAAAGGATTTTTTCATCATTAGAAGTGCGGATTAAATTGTAGCGCTCTTTGAGCGTGTTAATGGCGCGCGAAACTTTTAAAAGCTCGTTCATTGTGCTCATACCAACAATGGCGCTAGTCATGGCCTCTATATCATCAATGGGGTAATCAAAAAGATCGTCATAGGCGTTTTTAATGTCTTCTTCTAAAATCTTACGATCCGCAAACATGTCTTTGAGATTAGAATCGCTATTGGCATTGCTTTGATTGAATTGGTTTAATTCTTTCAAGTAATCATCAGTCGTTTTGTCAAAATTCTCTTGAATCCCTACAAAATCTATAAGATAGCCAAAAGACATGTTGTTATAGGGGCGATTCACTCTGGCTAGGGCTTGGAGTAAATTGTGATCTTTTAATTCTCTGTGGATATAAAGGCGTTTGAGACTGGGTAAATCAAAGCCGGTTAAAAGCATGTTAAACACAAAGACTATATCAGTATCCCCATGCTTAAAAGAATAAATCTTTTCTTTGACTTCTTGTTCGTCATGCAAAATCAGACTGGATTGGAGTTTGTTTAAAATGTTTAAGTTAGGGTTTTCTTGCCGGACTTTTTCTTGGACTTCATTAAAAAATAAATTAGCTAACTTGGCTTGGGCACTTGAAAAACAAACCACCATAGCCTTTAAATTTTCATCATTATTTACACGCCTGAAATTCAATAAATCTCTGATGATATAATAGAGCATTTCTTTAATGTATCTTTCATGATTAAAAATCCTTTCTTTTTTAACCTCTATGTCTTCAATAGTGATGCTTTCTTGTAAAAGGCGATAGATTTCTTGTAATTTTTCTTTATAACTCTTTTCAATGATTTCTAATTGGAGTTTTAGGGTGTGTCTGTCTTTAATGGATTCTGCATAAGAATAGGTGTGCAAGTAGTTGCCAAAAGTGTTTTTAGTGGCTTTATCTTGCACGTTGTTTTCTAATAGGGGCGTGCCTGTGAGGGCGATTTTTACCGCTGTTTTGTCGCATTCTATCAAATTAGCGTAAAAACAACCTTTAGGGTCATAGCTCCTGTGGGCTTCATCTATGATAAACACCCTTTGTAAATCATGGTTATCTTTTGTCGCTTCTTGTAATTCTGTTTTAGAAACAATTTCTTTAGGAGCGCTAGAGAGGTCTTCATTGGGGGCTTTTTCTTCATTAGGGGATTTGAATTTTTGGATATTCACAACGATGATTTCATCATTCCCTTGAGGGCCTTCAAACACGCTAGCGTTTTTTAATTTTTGGCTCAAATCCTCTTTATTTTCTGCCTCATGCACACAAAGGCCTCTTTTTAAAAACTCGTTTTTGGCTTGTTCTAATAAATCCAACCTGTCCACAATAAAATAAAATTTAGTCTTTTTGTTTAGCGGGCTAAAAAAGTCTCTGATGAGTTTGGTTAAATGGTAGGTTAAGGCGGTTTTACCGCTGCCTTGCGTGTGCCAGATGATGCCTTTTAGAGGGTCTTTGGGGTTCGTTTCATAATGCTTTTGCAATTCTTTTAAAACGTTCAAGCTCGCAAACATCTGCGCATATCGCCAAATGTGTTTTTTAAGCTCTGATTTTTCTTTTAAGAAACTGATACCGTATTTTAGGATAAAGCAAAGCCTTTTGTGAGAGCAAAACGAAGTTAAAAGGGAGTTTGTGGGGGTGTCTTTAGAGCTTTTTAGGGTGTCGGTATCTTTAAGGTTGAATTCTTTTAAGACGCGTTTTTGAATTTCTTCAAGCGATCGATGGTTTTGATGGTTTTGATCATTTTCGGGGGGGGGGGGAATATCTTGTTTTATTTGTTTACAAAACAGCTGTAAAAAGGGGGCGTAGTGAGGACATTATAAAACGCCTATACAGGGGTGTGTTTTTTATACGGGGGTATATTTCCTATAAAGACCACTTTTTGTTAAAG
>NZ_MVWR01000010.1:0-60924 GCF_003637665.1 Helicobacter pylori
TTTTTGGCGGGATTGCGTTAGCGGGCACTTCATGGCTCAATTCTGAGTATGTGAATTTAGCCACCGTGAATAACGTCTATAACGCTAAAATGAATGTGGCGAATTTCCAATTCTTATTCAACATGGGGGTGAGGATGAATTTAGCCAGACCTAAGAAAAAAGACAGCGATCATGTGGCTCAGCATGGGATTGAGTTAGGGCTTAAAATCCCCACCATCAACACGAACTATTATTCCTTTATGGGGGCTGAACTCAAATACAGAAGGCTCTATAGCGTGTATTTGAATTACGTGTTCGCTTACTAAAAGCTCACATTGAACCCCTTTTGTGAAACTCCCTTTTTAAGGGGTTTTTTTTAAAGCTTTTCTTTTTTAAGGGGTTTCTTTTAAAGGGGTTTCTTTTTTAAAACTTTCTTTTTTAAAACTTTCTTTTTTAAAACTTTCTTTTTTAAACCCTCTTTTTTTAAAACTTTTCTTTCTTTTAAACTCTCTTTTTTCTTTTGAACTTTTTTTTGAATTTTTTTTTGGGAGAATTTGATGAAAAATCCTTTTTAGCGTTTTTTTGATGATTGATTAGTGAAAAACTTGACGCTAAGTTAAGCGATAGTTTTTAAAAAGCGCTTCTTTTTGGGGGTTTAGTAGGGTTAAAAGGGGGAGAATGATTTCAAATACTTTCTATCTCTTTAAGAAAATAAAATAAAACTTTAATAAAACGAAACTTTAATAAAATGATTTTTACAACAAAATGAGAGCTAAAACGATAAAACAAAGCTTTAAAAACCCATTTTTAAAAATGTCAAATTTAATAAAGCTTGTGGTGGGAATAAAGCTGAAAGTAACCTAACGCTTTAATCAAAATCAAAGCGTTAAATCCAACCAAGCAATAAAGCCAAAACACCCCCTAAAAAGCGTTTTAGCGTGTTTTCACCAAGATGGCTTAAGCGCGTTCAGATTTTTGCTTTTCTCTATACTCTATGATCATGCCGTGGATTTCATCTTTTAATTTTAATTTTTGTTTTTTCATGTGGCTGATTTCAGCGTCGCTAGCGTTTTGTTGCTCAGCGGTTTTGATGTCGTCATCAAGCTGGTTGTGTTTCTCAAAAATCTTATCAAAATGCGGATTATTCGCTTTTAACACGCTGATTTCGTCTCTAAATTCATGGAACATGGTTTTCTCCTTTAATTTTTGATGTTTAAAGTATAATAAACTATCTTTTTAAAAAAACAACTTAAAAGAGCTATAAAATAGCCTTAGAATGCGCGATAAACAACAAAAAGGAATACCCATGGATATTCGCAACGAATTTTTACAATTTTTTCAAAATAAGGGGCATGCCATTTACCCTAGCATGCCTTTAGTGCCTAATGACGCTACCTTGCTTTTTACCAATGCTGGCATGGTGCAATTTAAAGATATTTTTACCGGGATGGTGCCACGCCCTAGCATTCCCAGAGCGGCAAGTTCGCAATTGTGCATGCGCGCAGGAGGCAAACATAACGATTTAGAAAATGTCGGTTATACCGCAAGGCACCACACGCTTTTTGAAATGTTAGGGAATTTCTCTTTTGGGGATTATTTCAAAGAAGAAGCGATTTTGTTTGCGTGGGAATTTGTAACCAAGAATTTAGGGTTTAAGCCTAAAGATTTATACATCAGCGTGCATGAAAAAGACGATGAAGCCGTTAAACTATGGGAAAAGTTTGTGCCTGTTGACAGGATTAAAAAAATGGGCGATAAAGATAATTTCTGGCAAATGGGCGATAGCGGGCCTTGCGGGCCTTGCAGTGAAATTTATATTGATCAGGGCGAAAAACACTTTAAGGGGAGCGAGGATTATTTTGGGGGCGAGGGCGATAGGTTTTTAGAAATTTGGAATTTGGTGTTCATGCAATACGAACGCTCTAATGATGGCGTTTTATCCCCCTTGCCAAAGCCTAGCATTGATACAGGCATGGGATTAGAAAGGGTGCAAGCGCTATTAGAACATAAGCTCAATAATTTTGATTCTTCATTATTTGCGCCCTTAATGGGAGAAATCAGCGAGCTTACAAGTCTGGATTATGCGAGCGAGTTTCAGCCAAGCTTTAGGGTAGTAGCCGATCATGCAAGAGCGGTAGCGTTCTTGCTCGCTCAAGGGGTGCATTTCAATAAGGAAGGCCGTGGCTATGTTTTAAGGCGCATTTTAAGGCGGGCTTTAAGGCATGGGTATTTAATGGGCTTGAAAGAAGCGTTTTTATACAAAGTCGTGGGCGTGGTGTGCGAGCAATTTTCTAACACGCATGCGTATTTGAAAGAGTCTAAAGAAATGGTGATGAAAGAATGTTTTGAAGAAGAAGAGCGCTTTTTAGAGACTTTGGAATCGGGCATGGAATTGTTTAACTTGTCTTTAAAGCATTTGAATGAAAATAAAATCTTTGATGGCAAGATCGCTTTCAAGCTTTATGACACTTTTGGTTTCCCTTTGGATTTAACAAACGACATGCTAAGAAGTCATGGGGCGTGTGTGGATATGCAAGGCTTTGAAAATTGCATGCAAGAGCAAGTGAAACGCTCTAAAGCTTCATGGAAAGGCAAACAAAACAACGCCGATTTTAGCGCTATTTTAAACGCTTATGCGCCCAATGAATTTGTGGGGTATGAAACGACGGAATGTTCTGCTAAAGCCTTAGGGTTTTTTGATAGCGACTTTAAAGAAATAACAGAAGCAAATCCTAACCAAGAAGTTTGGGTCTTATTAGAAAAAACCCCTTTTTACGCAGAAGGTGGGGGGGCTATAGGCGATAGGGGCGCGCTTTTTAAAGACAATGAAGAAGCGGCTTTGGTGTTAGATACAAAAAACTTTTTTGGGCTTAATTTTTCGCTTCTTGAAATCAAAAAAGCGCTAAAAAAAGGCGATCAAGTGATCGCGCAAGTGAGCGATGAACGCTTAGAAATCGCCAAACACCATAGCGCGACGCATTTATTGCAGAGTGCTTTAAGAGAAGTTTTAGGCTCGCATGTGAGTCAAGCGGGGAGTTTAGTGGAATCCAAGCGATTGCGCTTTGATTTCTCGCACCCTAAAGCACTCAATGATGAAGAGTTAGAAAAAGTAGAAGATCTAGTCAACGCTCAAATTTTCAAACACCTAAATAGCCAGGTGGAGCATATGCCTTTAAACCAAGCTAAAGATAAGGGAGCGTTAGCGTTATTCAGTGAAAAATACGCTGAAAATGTGCGCGTGGTGAGCTTCAAAGAAGCGTCCATTGAATTGTGTGGGGGCATTCATGTGGAAAATACCGGGCTTATTGGGGGGTTTAGGATCCTTAAAGAAAGCGGGGTGAGTAGTGGGGTCAGACGCATTGAAGCGGTGTGCGGGAAAGCCTTTTACCAACTGGCTAAAGAAGAAAGTAAAGAGCTTAAAAACGCTAAGACTTTATTGAAAAATAACGATGTGATAGCCGGCATCAACAAGCTTAAAGAGAGCGTGAAAAACAGCCAAAAAGCCCCCGTTTCTATGGATTTACCGATTGAAAAAATCCATGGCGTGAGTTTGGTGGTGGGCGTAGTGGAACAAGGCGACATTAAAGAAATGATTGACCGATTGAAAAGTAAGCATGAAAAATTGCTCGCTATGGTGTTTAAAAAAGAAAACGAGCGAATCACTCTCGCATGTGGGGTGAAAAACGCACCCATAAAGGCGGATGTGTGGGCTAATGAAGTGGCACAAATTTTAGGGGGAAAAGGGGGCGGGAGAGGTGATTTTGCGAGCGCTGGGGGTAAGGATATTGAAAATTTGCAAGCCGCGCTCAATTTAGCGAAAAATACCGCTCTTAAAGCTTTAGAGGGATAGCATGGAGCTTATTTTAGGCTCTCAATCCAGCGCTAGGGCGAATCTTTTAAAAGAGCATGGGATTAAGTTTGAACAAAAAGCACTCTATTTTGATGAAGAAAGCCTAAAAACCACAGACCCTAGGGAGTTTGTCTATTTGGCGTGCAAGGGGAAATTGGAAAAAGCTAAAGAGTTACTTGCGAATAATTGCGTTATCGTGGTGGCTGATAGCGTGGTGAGCGTGGGTAATCGCATGCAGCGAAAAGCTCAAAACAAGCGAGAAGCCCTTGAATTTTTAAAACGCCAAAATGGCAATGAAATAGAGGTTTTAACCTGCTCTGCCTTGATTTCTCCTAAATTAGAATGGCTGGATCTATCGGTTTTTAGAGCGCGTTTAAAGGCGTTTGATCCTAGCGAGATAGAAAAATATTTAGAGAGCGGATTGTGGCAAGAAAGCGCGGGCTGTGTGCGTTTGGAAGACTTTCATAAGCCCTATATTATAAGCTCAAGCAAGAATTTAAGCGTGGGGTTGGGGCTGAATGTGGAAGGCTTGTTAGGGGCGCTACAATTAGGGGCTAAACTTTCATCGTTATAAACGCTATCATTTTATCCTATAAAACACTTAATAATATGATTTTCTAGCCAACCTCCCTTGACAAACAAAAAAAACGATACACTCCAACATTTGATGTTTAAAGGGTTTGTCGCATGGCGCATTTTATTTTTTCTGTTGCGGTGGTGCTTTTATGGTTGGTTGCGTGGGGCATATATCTCGTGTTTGTGAAGAACTTAAAAAGAGAGATGGAAGAGATAGAAAATTCTGATCCCAATCAAAACAATCCTTTCATTACTGCTGCTATGGGTATTGGAGGAGCAGCTACCAGTATTTTTTCCCAGATACCAAACCAATCGTTGATGGCATCAAGCCGTTGGCTGAGAAAGGTTTGCAAGAGGCGTTTAGAAAAGACAAGCTCGCAGAGGGGCAAAAAATTTCAATCTCTAGCTTAAGATTTTTGTCGTTATTTTGCATCGTTGTTGTAACCATGACAGGCGTGTGTCTCATTTGGAGTTTCAACGGGTGGTCTTTTTGGAAAGTAACAGGTTCGTTTCTTCTTTATGTGGTTGTTTGTTCCGCTTCAACATTACCAAATATATTTATTGCTAATATATTAGATGATCGATAATTGCTTCATGCATAAAAAACAATGTTTTTTAGGCTTATCCCTAAAAGATAAGCGTTAAAAACACTCTATCTAACTGATAAACCCCCTTGACAAACAAAAAAAAAAAAAAAACGATATAATACAACATTTGATGTTTAAGGAGTTGTCATGGGGTCTTGGTCTCGTATTCTTTTATCAATCTTGGTGGTGGTTTTGGGATTAGCACTTACTGCCATGCTCATAAATTGGCATGTTTAGCGGGAATGATCTATTGTGGCTATGGCATTATTACAGATTTTAGCGCTCTATCATCTACAATGTGGTGGTGGTCTTTATCAAAAATAACATGGTTTTGTGTGGGCTATATCGCTTTATGGGGGCTTACGCCTATTATGGGTTTTCTTACATGCTCTACAATAGAATACTATTCGTAAAAATTGATTGGAAAAATTAAAATAGGGGGGACGCTAGAACCTTTAAAAACAAGTTCTAGCAAAAATACAAGGTTAGGGATTATTTCCCAAAACGCCCACCGGTGGTAGGGTAGCCATAAATAGAGCCGTCTTTGATTTTCATGTGATCTTCCCAAGGCAATTTGTATTTACCAGCGGCTAAGTCTTTGATGTAGGTTAAGCCTGCGTCATGTTCTCCGCCCGGTTTAGCCACATACCCTCTATGGCCTAGGTTGTAAATGTTGTTTTCTAAGCCCCAGCTTAAGCGGGCGTTGTCTGCCATTTTAGGATAGATTTCCCCGGTTACAATCTCCCAAGGGTTGCGGTGCCCTTGAACAAGAGTCGTGCCATCAAAGTTACAGATTTGCCCCTCACCAAAGTAGTAAAAGACATTATCATAGCCGGCTAAATTCACGCTCACGGTATACATCAAATTGTGCCATGCGTTGGAGCGGTTGGTCAAAATCCACTGATCATTGACTTGAGTGCTATAGCCTGAAATGCGGATATACACATTGCACCCTTTATAGGCTGCTTCTCTAGCGAGCTCTGGAATCATGCCGTCATGGCAAATGCACACGGCTAATTTTGATCCGCCCGGACCCTCGCACACAGGCATTCCTAAATCCCCAGGATACCATGGTTCAATGGGATTCCATGGGAATAGCTTGCGGTATTTTAAAATGATTTTACCTTGCGGATCAATGATAATGGCGGTGTTGTAGGGGTTTTTGTTAGAATCAGGATTGCGTTCCATGATTGAAAAAACACCATAAACTTTCGCCTCTTTACACGCCTTAGCGTATAACTCTGTCTCTTTACCCGGGACATCTAATAAAAACTCTTCGCTAAGCCACTTAGCGGTATTCAAACCTTGCGTGCTATACTCAGGGAAAATGATAAGCTCCACTCCCGGATACCCCGCTTTAGTCGCATGCAAGGTTCTGATAATGCTTTCAATATTGTGATCAATATCCTTACGGCTGTTGACAATTGGCACAGGAAACTGAATGGCTGCCACCAAAAACCCTTCAATAGGTTTGCCCATACTACCGATACTTCCCATAATAACTCCTTCTAAAAGTTTTGTCGCAATAACAATAACAATTATTGCGAGAGAATACTATTGCAAGAGAACTAATTTAGAGTAAATGCGAGATTTTTTGATAAAAAGATTTAAATCTATTTTTAAAGCGCTTTTCAGCCTCTATAAGCGCTGTTTTAAAAACCCCTAAAAATCCTTTAACAATTCCACAAATTCTTTAAAAATATAGTGGCTCTCTTTGGGGCCGGGGCTGCTTTCTGGGTGGTGCTGGACAGAAATAATGGGAGCGTTTTTATAGTGCACGCCCTCAATGGTGTTGTCAAAAAGATTGCGGTGCGTGATAACAGCGATTTCTTCAATGTCTTCAGGGACGCAATAGTTGTGGTTTTGCGCGGTGATTTCAACGGCGTTTGTTTTTAGGTTTTTAACGGGGTGGTTGCTCCCATGATGGCCAAATTTGAGCTTGTAAGTAGGGTAGCCTTGCGCGATAGAGAGCAATTGATGCCCTAAGCAAATGCCAAACATGGGGATTTTAGCGTTAATGAGTTGTTTGATTTCTTTAATTTCTTGCTGCAAGCTTAAAGGATCGCCTGGCCCGTTAGAGAGGAAAATCCCGCTAATTTCTTTTTTTTCATAGGCTTTAATCAGATCGTTAGCTTTAGTGTGGTGCGGGTAAATAAGGGCTTTTAACCCCACATTTTGAAGCTCGTTTAAGATATTGCCCTTAGCCCCAAAGTCCAGCACCGCGATAATTTTATGAGAGGTTTTTTCATCAAAAGGCTTGTAATCTAGGGTTTTGAAATCAAAAATAGCACGCTGGTGCGTGATGATTTTTGGCGTAGAAACGCTAGACACTAAGGGGGAGTGAGAAATTCTAGGGGCGTTTTTTAAAATTTCTTCAAGCTTGTTTCTATCATGCTCTATCGTGGAAGCTATCATCATCAAGCACCCATGATGGCGTAAGGTTTTGATCAAACTCCTGGTATCAACGCCACAAATCCCTAAAACGCCACGCTCTTTTAAATAAGCGCTCAAGCTAAAATCCGCCCTTGAATTAGAAAAAAATTCGTTGTAATGGCGCGCTAAAACCCCTGCACATGAAAAAAAGGATTCATCATCTTTAGAATTAACGCCCACAACCCCAATTTCAGGCATGCTAAAAACCACAAATTGCCCCTTATAGCTAGGGTCGCTAATGACTTCTTGATAGCCGCTCATAGAAGTGTTAAAAACAAGCTCGCCCACTTGCGTGCCGCTAGCCCCAAAACTTTGCGCTTGTAAAAAAAGCCCGTTTTCTAAATAGAGAGAGACCATTATAAAAAGCCTTTTCGTCTTAATTCTTCTTCATAGAGCCTTTCAAACACCAACTCGTATTCATCGCTCCCTACGGGCAGTTTGCGTTTGTAATGCTTGATTTTTTCATGCACTTCATTTTCAATGCTTTCATACGCTTTAGAATAGGTGTCAATGGATTTGTAAATCAAATTTCTTATCAAATTTTCCGACACGCTAAACATGATCAAATCCTCATCTAAGATTTTATTCAAAATCTGGTGCGACAAATCGTTGCACCTTTCTTCCCAAAACAAATGAAAGCCCTCTTTTTGAGCGATCTGTCTTTTAATCATCCAAAAAAGCTGCCTTTCATCCATCCGCATGAATTCTATCTCATCGGTGTTTTCTTCTAAAAGCTCTCTGGCTTGCTCGTCTATGGCGTTTTCTTTTTTAACGCTTTTTTCCAAAATCCCTTCTATCAATTCACACAATAATTCTCTAGGGGCTTTTAATTCTAATAGTTTTGAATGGATAAAGTCGTTGGCAATCTTATGGCTTATATGGTTTATATGGGTTAGTTTGAGTCTCATGATTTTTCTCGCGTATTTTATTTATTTTTAGAGTGTATTTTATCGTTTTTTAGATAAAACGCTTTTTAAAGAATTAATTTAATGGCGCACCAAACTATAGGATTGTAGAATTTTATCAGCGTAGATGATTGTAATATCCGGGCGTTTTTTAGAAATTTTAGCGTTAATCAGTCTTAACTTCCCCCCTTCTTTAATGCCATAGAATTGGAGCCTTAAAGCGAGTTGTTTATCGTTAGTGCGGATTTGATGGATACCCCTTAATTGCAAGGCTGTAGCGACTTCTTTGGCTAAGAAATGCCGGTTTAATAATTTTTCATTAGCGCCAGAAATTTTACTCCCCCATAAAAAAAGCGTTTCAGTGAGCATTAAAAGATACAAACTGAAAACGCGCAAATAATACTGCCCCCTAAATTCCTTCAAACGCACCCTAAGGCTATTCAAAACGCTTTTAACAAACAAAGGCAAACCGATTAACGCTAAGGGGGCGAAAGTTTTTAAATCTATCTCTTGGCGCATGCTCAAAAGCAAAGGGAAAAGCCAACCGCTCGCGCTCATAAAGGCTAATAACGATGGCTTTTTATCCAAAAGGGCTTTATAGAGCGTATAAGGGTAGTAGAGGAACAATAAGGGCGAATACAAAAGCATGAGTTCTAAGCATGTGTCTATAAAATACCCACTAGGCAAGCCCTTATTGAAACTCCCGCTAAAAAGAGCGGTATTCACGCCTAAAACCACCAAAATAAAGATCGCGCTCTTAAAATAGCGTCTTCTTAAAGCATAGATAAAAACCCCTAATAAAAGCGGGATAAACGCGCCGTCTAAAAACGCGCAAGCGCTGAGGGTTAAATAAGGGATTTTTTGGGTTTTGATATACAAATAGCTAACCAAAAGCCCAAGGCTTAACACCAGCACGCTTTTAGCCAGTAAAATCGCAAAGAGATTCACTCCAGGCAATAAAGCGTAAGTCAATACCACATAGAGAGCGTCTTTAGGCTTTTTTAAAATCTTTCGCCCTATCAAATAAAATAAAAACATGTTAATGAGATGAGCGATCAAAAAAGGCAATCTTAAAGCCAAATCGTTTTGGCCTAAAATGGCGGTGCTTTTTTGAGCGATTTTGACAAACCACACATCGCTATAAAAAAAATCCTTCGCTTCATTGTAGCTGATAGAAATTTCTCCGCTCATCAACAGCCCCAAAGCTAGGACTAAAAAAACCATGATGACAAAGACTAAATCGCTTAAATCAAAGCTTCTTGTTTTTTTCTCTGGATAAATAAAATAGCTAAAGTATAACAGAGCGCTTTGTAAGGGGCTTAGTTGCATGGCTTAAATTTTTTTTAATTCTTTTAAAAGAGCGGGCAAGGCAATGAGTAAGCCTGAACATAAGATCAAAGCCACTCCTAAAGAGCTTTTAAGATCCAAAAATGTATCGCCTAAATACAGCCCGAACAATAGCCCCCAAACAATGCGGGTGTATTCAATGGGGGCAATGATCCCAGCAGGAGCGTTCATGTAAGCATAGGTTAAGAAATACTGCCCTAAAGTCCCGCTAATCCCTATTAAAGAAATCCACAAAATGTCTTCTTTTCTAGGGATATGAATGCCTGTGGATAAAAAAGGAATATCAACAAACATGCCCACTAATCCAAGAAGGCTCATGCCAAAAGCGAACGCTAAAATCACGGCTTGCTTGTCATAATATTCCCTCAAATCCCTTAAAGTGATATACGCTAAAGACACAAAGATCCCGCTCAATATGCCCATAAAAATTTCAACCGGCCCCACATTTTCCACGCTAGGATCTGAAATCAACACCACCCCCACTAGCCCGATGCATGCAGAAATTAACGCGCTTCTTTTGAGTTTTTCTTTCAAAAGCAAAGGGGAAAGAAGCACCGTATAAATCGGTGCACATTGCGAGAAAGCCGTCGCTGTAGCGAGTGAAATTTTTTCAATATTATAAAAAAACGCTAGCATGGCCAAGCCCCCTACAACGACCCTAAAAGCGAGCTTTTTAAAACCGCCTTGTTTGTAGCTTTTTAAGCGGTAGGGTTTGAAAGGATAAATAAATAAGAGTAAGAGCGTCATGGTAATGGAGCGGTAAAACACGTTTTCCATAGGGGAAAAATAATCTGCTGTGATTTTAACAAACGCGCTCATGATCCCAAAGCAAAAATTTGCCAAGAGTATCATTGAAACGCCAAATAAAATGGTGTTACGCATGCCTTTTGCCCATAAAGATTTTAGGGTAGTTTAACCTAAAATCTCTAATTAAGACTTAAAGTTTTTAAGCTTTAAAAGCATAAAAGTTGCGTTGATTGGTAAAATCATGCTATAACAATGTTCTAGGAGTTTTACCTTTTGTTTTGTCTAGAATCATTCTAGAAGCTTCAGCATTTCAAACTCCTTATAGAAATATGAAAACATAAAAACACGAATCCTTTTTGAAAATAAACTCCTAGACCCTTTTTAAAGGGTTTGAACGCCATCATGTTAGAAAACTCTTTTAAGCTTTTTAAATTTTATGAGTCTCATTAGGGAATGGATTTTGCTTAATATTAGCGTAAAATTCAATTTTAGGAAATTCGCATGGCTGTTTCTTCTATCAATCAGTTTGATTCTAACCTTTATGGGCTTTTAAACGCTAAAAGCGCTCCTAAAGAAGACCTGGCTCCTGTTGAAAACACAGAAAAAATAGAGCGAGAAAAAAAGGACGCTCCAACAGAAAACCTCCCCTTTAACCCTGACAAGCGAGAGACTTACGGCTTTTTGGTTTTAGAATTGATGAGCGATAGAGAGTATGAGGCTTTTTTAAGGGCCACGGCCGGGATGGATGAGAGCCAAAAACGCTTGGCCGCTCAGTCGCTCTATAGTTTGACGGATTTTTATAACGGGAAATTCTCTAAAGAAGTGGAAAACGCCCCCAAACAACCGATAAATGGCTTGCACAAAAAAGCCCTACAAACCTTTAACGCTACCAACCATAACGCTTTTTTGCAACGCTATCAAAACGCTTATAACAACCCTTCAACGATGGATGTGATTCTTTAAAGATTAATCAAGGATTGATCATCAAAAATAGCGTTTTGATGATAGCCAACGCCCAGTGGGATCAAAGCTAAAAATTTCGGTTTAATCCGTTTCTTCCAAACTCTTAAACACTTTGATGAGATCGATATGCTCATCAATGTCATGCACTCTTAAAATGCTCGCTCCATTTTGCAACGCCATTAAATGCAAACTCAAAGTGCCGGCGAGCCGGTCTTGAACTTCACGCCCAGTGATAAGCCCGATCGTGTTTTTACGACTCGCTCCCACCAATAGGGGTTTTTTGAATTTGAGAAAGTGGCTTAAATGCTTGATTAAGGCTAAATTATGTTCTTTTAATTTAGCGAATCCAAACCCAATATCTAAAATAATATCTTGAAGCGCGTATTTTTCTAAAACCTCTAGTTTTTCCTTAAAAAAACGATCCATTTCATCAAACAGATTGTGGTAAAAAACGTTTTCTTGCATGTCTTTGGGGGTTTTTTGAGCGTGCATTAAAATGCAAGTGGGCTTGTAATCTCGTGCGACTTCTAGCATTTCAATGCTATTAAAACCGCTCACATCATTAAGGATAGAAAAACAATGCTCCAAAGCCATTTGGGCGGTTTGGGCATGGTAGGTGTCTATGCTGAATTGAGCGCATTGGTAGAGTTTTTGGGATTTGATCTCTAATAAAATTTCTTTTAAGCGATCTTGCTCTATTTTTGGATCAATGATTTCACTCTCTGGCCTTGAACTGGCCGCGCCTATATCAATGAGCGTGATACCCTTTTCTAGCCATTGATAGATTTCTTCAAGCGCTTTTTTGCTATCAAACCGGCTCTTTTCATAGAAACTATCCGGCGTGAGATTCAAGATTGCCATGATCTGTGGGGCGTTAGGCTTTTTAGCTTTGAGGTGGCTTTTTAATTCTTGCGCTAAATGTTTAAGCCCAAAGGGTTGGGAGTGGCACTTAACAATAAGGCGTTCTAATTGCTTAGCGCTCACAACCAGCACCCCATCATAAAAAGGCTCTTTGGCTAAAATACAATCTCTTGGCGTGGCAAAATCGCCCCCAACGCTTATGGCTTCTTGTTTTAAAATGAGCGTTGCGCTTAAGGGCAGATGCTGGATTTCAAAAACAAAGCTAACGCCTTTTTGATGCATGCGATCTTGTGCGATCTTTTCTGGCCCTATTTTTTGCAGAGCGTTTTTGAGCGCATCAGGGTTAAGGCGTTTTACAATCATGGCGTTTTCTTTTTAGACAACAGGCTTAAAAGCAGGGGTAAAAGATTATAGCTGAGCTTGTAATAAGAGCTGTTAGCCTTGATCGCTAAATCAAAGGCTTGCAATTCTTGCTCGTTTAAGGGGATCTTATGCCTGTTAACGCTCTCTAACAGGCTTTCAATTTTTTCCCTCTGATTTTCTCTGGAATCAAAATTTTCTTTGTCTAAATTTTTTAAAAACGCATAAATATCTTTCAAATCCAACCTTGATAAATCCAAATCTAAAGGTTTTAGGGGGATTTTTTGGCGTTTATCTTCTTTGATTAGGCGGGATTTAATGGTGGCTAAAACATGGTTTGGGCTTTTAGCGAACATGATAAAACAAACGTTATTCGGGGGTTCTTCTAAGATTTTTAAAAGCGCGTTTTGGGCTTCTATGCCATAGCTGGGCGCAGCGATTAAAAAAGCGTTTAATTCGCTGTGTTTGAGGTTGGCTTTGGATAGGACTTCTTTGGCATGCTCTATTTTAAAATCCTTGTTAAAAGTTTTGATCACCTTTTTGTCTTTTTCAATAATCTCCGTGTAGAATTTAATGGGGTGTTCAAAAAGGCTTGCAACCTCTTCTAAGCTCTCTTCAAGATTGTCCGTATAAATAAGGCGGTTGAGGTTTTTCACAGAGTAACCTTATTGTATAGTGCACTGAAAAGCGCGTTTTCAAAGAGTTTGAAGAGCTGCAATAATTTATAATCCAGCAAGCTGTCATGCTCTTTTAAAAGCAAGCAATCTTCTTTAAGTTCTTCAAAAAGCCATAAAAAACTAGGGATTTTACTCAGTAGTAAGGTTTTTAAGCCTTCATTTTCAATTTTCCCAACATGCCAAAACATGGGATTTTGATAAGTCAGCTCTATGGTGGCTAGAGAGAGATTCGCATCGTTTTTGGGGTAGAAAGAAGAAGCGTTAAAATCAATGACGGACAATAAGGGGCGCTCTTTTAAATCTTTAGGGTTTAAGTTAGAAAGAATGTAGTTTAAAAACCAGCGCCTAGAAGAATCCGCGCTCACTAACAGCGATCCGCCATTAAGCACATGCGAGATGGTTTGCGCGATGAGTTTTGCATAACTTGATCGCTCTAATTCCAGCCACCCGCTTTGTTGCGCGATAAACTCCCCTTGATCGCGCACAAATTCTTTGATCCAGTCGTAGAAATTTTTCATTGATCTAATTGATACACCGCATGCAAAGTTCTAACGGCTAATTCAGCGTATTTAATGTCAATCAAAACCGAAATTTTAATCTCGCTTGTAGAAATCATCATGATATTAATGTTGTCTTTGGCTAGGGCTTTAAAAGCGGTACTCGCTACCCCAGAATGCGACTTCATGCCCACGCCCACTATGGAAACTTTAGCGATATTTTCATCATAATCAATGGAATCCATTTGCGCTAAAAAAGGCTTTAAGGCTTGCTTGGTTTCTTCTATTTGGGTTTTAACGATCGTAAAATCCAAATCGGTTTTGCCGTCTCTGCCGATCGTTTGGACTATCATATCCACATTAATGCGATACTCCGCTAAAGCGCCAAAGATTTCAGCGGCAATACCTGGCCGATCTTCCACGCCCTCCATGCTCACACGAGCCTGATTTTTATCCAATGCGATCCCGCTCACTATAGGGGTTTCCATGCGTTCTCCTTTAAAATCTTTTTCAGCCACAATGAGCGTGCCTTCGCTATGGTTAAACGAATTGCGAGTCACTAACTTCACGCTGAGTTTTTTGGCTAATTCTACCGAGCGGTTTAATAACACTTTAGCCCCCATAGAAGCCAGTTCAAGCATTTCATCATAGCTGATTTGCGCGATTTTTTGAGCCTTTTCTTCAATGCGCGGATCGGTGGTATAAACGCCATCCACATCCGTATAGATTTCGCACAAATGCGCTTTTAAAGCCCCGGCCAAAGCGACCGCGCTCAAATCGCTCCCCCCACGCCCTAAAGTCGTTGTTTCGCCTTGAATATCAGCACCTTGAAACCCAGCGATCACCACAATGTAGTTTTTTTCTAAAAGCTCTGTGATGCGTTGGGTGTTAATAGATTGGATCACGGCGTTTTGAAAATGCGAGCTGGTTAAAATGCCCGCTTCTTTCCCGCTCAAGGAAATGGCTCTATGCCCATACCTTTCTAACGCCATGCTCAAAGCCGCACTTGAAACCCATTCCCCCACGCTGACGATCCTATCCATTTCTCGCTTATTAGGGTTATGGCTGAAATTCTTGCCAAATTCTAAAAGCCGATCCGTTTCGCCGCTCATCGCAGAAACGACCACCACCACCTGATGCCCTAATTTAACGCTTTCTAAAACCCTTTGGGCGACATTGTGGATCCTTTCTATGCTGCCCATGCTCGTGCCGCCGTATTTTTGAACGATTAACACCCTAAATACCCCTCTTTTCTAAAATAAGCGATGACTTGGCGGTACACTTGGCGTTTAAAGGGGACGATTTTTTTAAGCAAATCCTTAAGATGAATGAATTGATAAGCCCTAAATTCTGGCGTGTGTTTGTTTAAATCAATGTTGTTCGCATGCTTTAGGCGCACTAAAAAATAGCGTTGCTTTTGCCCGTCAAACGCATAGAATTTATGCTCCATATTGCTTGGGAAATCATAGGCGATCCATCTGGGGTATTGCGCTAAAATCTCTATTTCATTCGTGCCAATTTCTTCTAATAATTCTCTATGGAGCGCTTCTAAAGGGGTTTCACCCTCATCAATGCCCCCTTGGGGGAACTGCCACGCCCCTTCAATATCTATGCGCTCAGCGATAAAAATTTCGCATGTATTAGGGTAGTCTGGCGACACAATAATAGCCGCAACATTAGGACGATATTTTTTATGTGGCATAGGTCTTTATTCTAGCTCTTTCTTGTTTGATTAAGATCGTATTATAGTGTATGCTGGCTTTAAGTAGGGTTAAGAATGCCATTAAAATCAAAAATCAAGAAAAAAGGGTTTGAAACTAATTTAATAGCGCCAAAAAGCACTATTAAATCAAGAGAGTTTATTTGAGAGTGGGGATGTATTTAGCTAAAGCCTTGATGTCTTCATCGCTCAATTTCTTAGCTTGCGCGGTCATGACAGGATTTTTATTGGAGCCGTTTTTAAAATCCATAAGACTTTTTTCAATTTCTGCTTCACTCATCATGTTAACGATTTTGCTTTTACCTAAAGCCTTTTTTTCAAACTTAACCCCATGGCAAGCGGCACAACTTTTTGCAAGAGCTTTAACATCAGCTGCCATTAATGCGTTGGCGAACGCTAAAACGCCTAAAGCCAAAATAACCTTTTTCATAATTCATCTCCTTACTTATCAAAATGATCTTAAAATGATACAATTCCAAGTTTAAGTTTTGCTTAAAAATGAAGTGAAAATGAGAGAAATAAATATGATTTTATATATTCATATCCCTTTTTGTGAAAATAAATGCGGTTATTGCGCTTTCAATTCCTATGAAAACAAGAGCGAATTAAAAGAAGCATACATTCAAGCGTTATGCCTGGATTTAAAGCACGCCCTAAAGCAAACCCATGAAAAAATGGAGAGTATTTTTATTGGCGGCGGCACGCCCAACACTTTAAGCGTGAAGTCTTTTGAAAAGATTTTTGAAAGCATCCATCAAAATGCACGCTTGAGTGTGGATTGCGAGATCACCACTGAAGCTAATCCTGAACTCATTTCTAAAAACTGGTGTCAAGGCTTAAAAGATTTAGGAATCAACCGCTTGAGTTTAGGGGTGCAAAGTTTTAGGGAGGATAAGTTATTGTTTTTAGAGCGCCAACATTCCAAAAATATCACCCCTGTGATAGAGGTTATTTTAAAAAGCGGGATGGAAAATATCAGCATTGATTTGATCTATAACACCCCATTAGATAGTGAAAAATCTTTAAAAGAAGAATTGAAACTCGCCAAAGAACTCCCTATCAACCACTTGAGCGCTTATGCTTTGAGTATTGAAAAAAACACGAATTTAGAAAAAAACGCCAAAAAACCCTCAAGCGTGGATTTTGACAATGTAGTGAAAGAAACTTTAGAGGGCTTTTCTTTCAAGCAATACGAAGTGTCCAATTACGCTAGGAATTACCAGGTCAAACACAATCTAGCTTACTGGGAGGCTAAAGATTATTTAGGGTGTGGGGCTGGCGCTGTGGGCTGCGTGGCGAATGAGCGCTTTTATGCAAAAAAACTCATAGAAAGTTATATTAAAGACCCCCTACAACGCCAAGTTGAGCCACTTAGCGAAAAAGACAAGCGCTTAGAAAAGCTGTTTTTAGGCTTAAGGTGCATTTTAGGGGTTGAGCTTCATTTGCTAGACGCTCACAAAGTGGAGCTTTTAATTAAAGAAAATAAGGCTTTTATTAAAAACAACCGCTTGGTAGCGAGCGATTTTTTCATGGCCGATGAAATGGCTTTGTGGCTGCTATGATTTTTAGGCTTTGTTCTATCAAATATTCGTCTGAAATTAAAAACACTAGAAAGCGTTTTTAATTAATGCCTACAAAATTTTTAGCCAAAAACCAGCCGATAGCCACCCCAACAAGCCCTAAAATGTTAGTGCCTAAAACATAAGAAAGGGCTTCAATGTATTGGGATTTTTGCAAGAGTTTTAAAGTGTCTAACCCGTAAGAAGAAAAGGTCGTAAAGCCCCCTAAAACCCCGGTAACAAAAAAGATCCCAAAATCATCGCTAAAAACTTTTTTAACGGCCAAATGCCCCATAAAGCCGATGACAAAACACCCTATGAGATTCACGCTAAAAGTCCCTAAAGGAAAACTTTCAAACATTAAAAATTTGCTAGGCATCATTTTGCCCACAAAATACCTTAACGAACTCCCTATCGCTCCCCCTAAAGCGGCCCATAAAAAAACAAAATTCATGCATCATCCTTTAAAAATCAATAGAGAGCATTATAATAAGATATTTTTAATATTCCTTAACCCTCAAATTTAAAGCCAGTTCTAAACACGATTCTAAGGAAGGCTTTTGGGCGGTATAGCTTTGAATGCCTTTCTCTTGTAAATAATGAGCGGTCGTGTTGCCAATGCTTATGGCGGTGTAACTTTTTAAAAATTCAAAATAGTGTAAAAAGGCTTTCGCATGGCTTATGGCGGTGAAAATAAGAACGCTCTTTTCTTGGGGTTTTAAGGCGTTTTGCTCGCTTAAAGTCAAATGTTTGAGCTTGTTTTCATAAACAACGGCTTGTTTGAAATCAATGCCATGCTCTAAAAGAATGGTGTCTAAAGAAGAGGCAATCTCTTTTGCCCTGAGATACAAAACGCTTTTTTTTTCCAATAAAGGAAGGATTTCTTGAACGAACTCTTTGCCATGGGCTTTTTTTCCTATAAAGGCGGTTTTAAAATGATGATCTTGTAAAGTTTTTGCGGTGGGTTCGCTCAAAGCGTAAGCAGGAATGTTTTGTAAAATTTGGAGTTTGGGGCTGTTTTTTAGAGTTTCTAGCAAGGAAAACACCGCATTTTTAGAAGTAAAAATAAGAGCGTTAAAAGGGGTTGGATCTAATTCTAGGGGATAGTAGCGCAATTCATTTAAAATGAGAGTCTTATAAGGGGCGATTCTTTGAGAATGCACCCATACAACCTCCCTCATGCCTAGTTTTTTTTATCGCAAGTATCATCATAGACCATTCTAAAGCCGTATTTTTCAAAATCATAGACATTGCCCTCTAAATAATAGGGCGTATAGCCTAATTCATGCATGCTTTTAGCCGCATCTAAAGCCCTGCGACCAGCCCTGCAATGGAGCAACACTTTTTGATCTTTGTGTTGGGCTAAAAAATCAGCGAGCTTTTCTTGGTCATTGACGCTAATGAGCGTAGCGTTAGGCAAATGCAATTCTTCGTATTCGTCCAATTCGCGCACATCCACCACGATAAAATCATTGAAATTGACTTCTTCTAAACTGATTGCATAATCTTCAAGCATGTTTATCCTTAATTTTTAAAGTAAGGTTATGTTACAATGATTTGATAAATAGGAATGTTTAAGGAGTGTGTGTGGAAGAAAATTATCATGCTTTTTTTACCGAAGCGAGCGGGTTTTTAAACGAGCGGATCTTTAAGGATTATTTACGCCGTTTGGCTTATGGCATTGATGCGTCATGTTATCGTTATATCCCTAAAATAGTCGCTTGGGTGAAAAGTGAAGAAGAAGTCCAAAAGCTTTGTATTTTAGCCAAAAAGCATAGCGTTACATTGACTTTTAGAGCGGCTGGGAGTTCCTTATCAGGGCAAGCGGTCTGTGATGGGGTGCTGGTGGTGGTGGCGCATTTTTTCAAAGACGCTAAAATTTTAAATAACGCTACAAGCATTCAGCTCTCATGTGGGGTCATAGGAAGTAATGCGAACGCTTTATTGAAACCTTATCATAAAAAAATAGGCCCGGATCCCTCTACGATAAACACCGCTATGATAGGGGGGATTGTCGCTAATAACGCTAGCGGGATGTGTTGCGGGGTGGAGCAAAACAGCTACAAAACCCTAAAATCCTTAAGAGTCATTTTAGCTGATGGCACTCTTTTAGACACGGCCAATCATAAGAGCGTTGAGGATTTCAAAAACGCGCGCAAAGATTTGATTGAAGGGGTTTTAAACTTAAGAAAAGAGATTTTAGAAGATAAAGAATTGCATGCTCTAATTAAGAAAAAATACGAGATCAAAAACACCACCGGCTACAGCTTAAACGCTCTCATTGATTTTGAAGACCCTATTGAAATTATCAGCCATTTATTCATAGGCTCTGAGGGGACTTTAGGCTTTATTTCAAGCGTGGAATTAGAATGCGTGAAAGACTACGCTTATAAAACTTGCGCGTTATTGTTTTATGAAAATTTAGAGCGATGCGCCAAAGCCGCTCAAATTTTAGCCGCTTTAAAAGCCAAACAACCTGAAATGATTTCTTCAGCAGAGCTTATGGATTATGCGTCCTTAAAAAGCGTGAAAGGTTTGGAGGGCATGCCTAGAGTGATTTTAGAAATCAAAGAGCCTAACGCATGCTTACTCATTCAAAGCGAAAGCGATGATCCTTTAATTTTAGAAAACAACATGCAAACGATTTTAAACGCCTTGAATGCGATACCGGTCGTTTTAGATTCTCAAATCAGCAGTGATCCTAATGTTTATCAATCGTGGTGGAAGATCAGAAAAGGCATTTTCCCTATCGCAGCGTCAAAAAGAAAAAGCCAAAGCTCTGTGATCATTGAAGACATCTGCTTCAATCAAGAGGATTTTGTAGAGGGGGCAAAAGCGATTGAAGGGCTTTTAAAAAAACATGGCTTTAAGGATAACAGCATTATTTTTGGACATGCGTTAAGCGGGAATTTGCATTTTGTCGTTACGCCGATTTTAGAAAATGAAACTGAAAGAAAAGCGTTTGAAGATTTAGTTTCTGACATGTTTTTAATGGTGAGCGAAAGCTCTGGCTCTATTAAAGCCGAGCATGGCACAGGCAGGATGGTAGCCCCCTTTGTGGAAATGGAGTGGGGAGAAAAAGCCTACAAAATCCACAAACAAATCAAAGAATTGTTTGATCCTAATGGCCTTTTAAACCCTGATGTGATCATCACAAACGATAAAGAAATCCACACTAAAAATTTAAAGAGCATTTACCCTATTGAAGAGCATCTGGACATGTGCATGGAATGCGGGTTTTGTGAAAGGATTTGCCCTAGCAAAGATTTATCTTTAACGCCACGACAACGAATCGTTATTCACAGAGAGGTAGAGCGCTTAAAAGAAAGGGTGAGTCATGGGCATAATGAAGATCAAGTTTTATTAGATGAGCTTTTAAGAGAGTCTGAATATTTAGCGCACGCTACTTGCGCGGTGTGCCATATGTGCTCTATGTTATGCCCTTTAGAAATTGATACCGGGAGCATCGCCTTAAAGTATTATCAAAAAAACCCTAAAGGCGAAAAGATCGCTTCAAAGATCCTTAATCACATGCAAGCAACCACAAGCACGGCTCGTTTTTCTTTAAAAAGCGCTCGCTTAGTTCAAAATCTCATAGGCTCTCACAACTTAGTGAGCCTGACTAAAGGGATTAAAAAATTCATCAAGCCTTTCCCTAAAGCTTTTGATTACATGCCCAAAAACAACGCCTATCCTTTAGAGAATAAAACGCTTAAGAGCGGAGAAAAAGTCATTTATTTCAGCACTTGCATCAACCGCTCGTTCGCTCCATCAACTAAAATGGCGGATCAAAGGAGTATTCAAGAAGTGTTTGAATCCTTATGCCAAAAAGCCAAAGTTTCGGTAATGTATCCTAATGGATTGGACGCGCTTTGTTGCGGGAAAGCCTTTATCAATTACACCGATTTAACCGAGCAAAACAACGAAAAAAACCATGCGATTTTTTTGCAATTAAGCGATAACGGCAAGATACCCATTGTTTTAGACCATAGCGCATGTTCGACGCATTTTTTCAAGCAAATGAAAGCTTATAAGGATTTGAAAGTCTATGATTTGAGCGTCTATATTGAAGAAGTTCTAAGCCCTAAATTAAAATTCAACCCCATTAACGAAGACATAGGGTTATACACGATGTGCGCTTTAAAATTAGAAAATAAAGAAGAGTTGTTATTTAATTTGGCTAAAAAATGCACTTTGGGCGAGATTGTTATCCACAAAGAGACGGGTTGTTGCGGTTTTGCAGGGAATAAGGGCTTTTTTACCCCTGAATTGAACGAGAGTGCTTTGAATGGCTTTCAAGCGTTTTACCAATCCTATGATCTTAAAAGGGGCTTTTCCACTTCTAGCACTTGCGAAATTGGTTTGAGTGAAAAAACCCAATTCGCTTGGCAGCATATCGCTTATTTAGTGGATGCTTGCACGCTTTAAATGGTGTATAATTAAAGACTTTCTTTAAAGGGTAAAGGCATTGGATAACACTCTCAAACATCTTGCCATTATTATGGATGGTAATGGCAGGTGGGCTAAATTAAAGAATAAAGCTAGGGCTTATGGGCATAAAAAAGGCGTAAAAACCCTTAAAGACATCACGATCTGGTGCGCTAATCATAAGCTAGAATGCTTGACTTTATACGCTTTTTCTACGGAAAATTGGAAACGCCCTAAAAGTGAAGTGGATTTTTTGATGAAAATGCTTAAAAAATACCTTAAAGATGAGCGATCCACTTACTTGGATAATAACATACGCTTCAGGGCGATAGGGGATTTAGAGGGCTTTTCTAAAGAATTGAGAGACACGATCTTACAGCTTGAAAACGATACCAGGCATTTTAAGGATTTTACGCAAGTTTTAGCCCTTAATTACGGATCTAAAAACGAACTTTCAAGGGCGTTTAAAAGCTTGCTAGAAAGCCCACCTAGCCATATAAGCCTTTTAGAAAGCTTAGAAAATGAAATTTCTAATCGTTTAGACACGCATGATTTGCCGGAAGTGGATTTATTGTTACGAACGGGGGGGGAAATGCGCTTGTCTAATTTTTTATTGTGGCAGTCCAGCTATGCGGAATTGTTTTTCACGCCGATTTTATGGCCTGATTTCACCCCTAAAGATTTAGAAAACATCATTAGCGATTTTTATAAAAGAGTGCGCAAATTCGGGGAATTAAAATGCTAGTAGAAATAGAGAATTTGACTAAAACTTATGGGAGTTTAAAAGCGTTAGACAATATCAGTTTGAAACTACCCAAACAGCAATTTATAGGGCTTTTAGGCCCTAATGGGGCGGGCAAAACCACTCTGTTAAAAATTTTAGCTGGATTGAATTTGAACTATCAAGGGGAAGTGAAAATTTTAGATCAAAAGATCGGCATAGAGACGAAAAAAAGCGTGGCGTTTTTAAGCGATGGCGATTTTTTAGATCCTAAATTAACGCCTTTAAAAGCGATCGCTTTTTACAAGGATTTTTTCAGCGATTTTGATGAATCAAAAGCCCTAAATTTGCTCAAACGCTTCAGTGTGCCTTTAAAAAGAGAATTCAAAGCCCTTTCAAAAGGCATGAGGGAAAAATTACAGCTGATTTTAACCCTATCACGAAACGCTTCTTTGTATCTTTTTGATGAGCCGGTGGTTGGGATTGACCCTATTGCAAGAGAAGAGATTTTTGAGTTAATCGCTAAGGAGTTTAGCCAAAACGCAAGCTTGCTAGTCTCTACGCATTTGGTGGTGGATGTGGAAAAGTATTTAGACAGCGCGATTTTTTTAAAAGAAGCCAAAGTAGTGGCTTTTGGGGATGTGGGAGAATTGAAAAAAGGGTATAGCAGTTTGGAAGCGGCGTATAAAGAAAGGCTGAAATAAATCAATAAAGGATTTCCTATTGAGTGATAATATTTTAAGAAATACTAAAAGCGTTTTTTATAATAATATAAAAGATTTTGACGCTAGTTAAATGATAACTTCTTAAAAAAGCGCTCTTTAGGGTTAGGGGGTTTAGTTTGGGGTTGTAGGGGGAATGAGTTTTACTATTAAAAATAAAATCTAAAGTCATGTCTAATCATAACAGATGGCTTGATTGCTAAAGATTGTATTGTTGCAGATGAAGCCTAAGATTGAATTGCGAGTTATCGCTTTGTTGGTGGTGAGATCTTTAGAAAAAATCTTTTTAGTAATATTTATGTTGGGTTTTGGTTTCGTTGAGTTTAGGTTTCATTAAGTTTAATGGGGTATTAAAATTAGAAATAGCTAGAATTTTTGTCTTATTCTATTTTTGGTAGAATAATAATTTTTTACAAGGAATTACACATGAATAATATTTGGTTTCAGTATAAAATTGGCAAGCAACTAGATGAATTAGAAATTGAAGATTCTTTATGTCTTTCTTTATTCAAATCTCTTGAAAATTGTATTAAGTTTAAAAAACTTAGCAATATTGGATTAAGAGAAGCAGAAGTTAAAAGAGATGCTGAAATCTCAAGATGGCATACAGAACTTTTAAGAGAAAAAAATCTTAAAGAACAGCGTAGGCAAAAAGAAGAGCAAGAAAAAAAATCTCAAGAGAATTTTCAAAAGTTTTTAGAATTTTGCAAACAACAAAATCGTGTTCTTAAAAAATTTGATAACACCAATTTTTCGTTTGAATGCGATGAGCCGGCTACAAAAAAGCCCTTAGAAAACCCTACAAACAACATTCTTAACTCCAATCATCAAAATACACAGCCACAAAACAATACTAAAATGTTTGATTATTTTGATAATCTTAGGTATTGAAGTGAAAAAAGCGTTATACATAACAAGTAAAATAATTCTTTGGTTATTAGCGCTTTTAGGTGTTTATGCTTTAGTGATCTTTGTTACGCTTAAAATCGATCACAAAGATAAAGGCTATAGGATTTTAACATTTGGAATGATTATAATGACAAAAGAAACCTATGAAGCCTATCTTGATACTGATATTGCAAATAACTCTAAACAATTGGAAGAGATAAGAAATCAAAAGCTTAAAAAAGCATTAGAATTATGCAAACAATCAGGTCTTTTTCTCAGAAAGTTTGACGGCAAAAATTTTTCATTTGAATGCGATGAACCAAATCGCTCTAAACCCTAACGAAAAGATGGATCCTTAGAGTTTGAATTTTTTCTAAAAGATTGAGAGCAAAAAATTAGAAATTTGAACGCAATTGAAACCTTACCGCCCATACCCACGACTATAATTTCTCTCGTTTTCTATTTTTTGATTGTGTTTTTTATGCTGTATAGTTTTGCATGGAATTTCTTTAAAATTTAAGTATAATTGTAAACATCGCCTGGATGATTCGTGTTTCTTATTTGATGGCAAGTTCGTTGAAAAAATAAGTTAGGCTAAGGTAGTGGTTTTTGTGTGATGGCATTTTTTAAATCTGCCCCTAAGAAAATCCTCCTAGCCTTATTAGTGTAGGTTTGTTGAACTTATGCACATGTAAAAGTAGCGGTCATCTGGGTTTAAAAACAACCACATTGCAGGAAAGACATGAAAGATAACAATAACTATAATGTTTTAATTGTGGGGAATAAGGGGCGAGAGTATGCTTTGGCTCAAAGGCTTCAGCAAGATGAGCGAGTGAATGCTTTGTATTTTTGTTTGGGTAATGGTGGCACTCAAGATTTAGGCGAAAATCTGGAATGCGAACATTACGAGCATATCGTGGAATTAGCCCTGAAAAAACAGATCCATTTAGCCATCATTTCAGAAGAAGAGCTTTTGGTTTTAGGGCTTACAGAGATGCTAGAAAAAGCGGGTATTTTAGTGTTTGGGGCTTCTAAAGAAGCGGCTAAGTTAGAAGCTTCTAAAAGCTACATGAAAGCTTTTGTTAAAGAATGCGGTATCAAAAGCGCGTCTTACTTTGAAACAAACGATTTAAAAGAAGCTTTGAGTTACATTCAAAACGCTTCTTTCCCCTTAGTGATTAAAGCGTTGAATAAAAACACAAGCATTGTCCATCAACAAGAAGAAGCGTTAAAAATCCTTGAAGACGCTTTCAAACAAAGCAATGAGCCTGTGATCATAGAGCCTTTTTTAGAGGGGTTTGAGCTTTCAGTTACAGCGCTCATAGCCAATGATGATTTTATCTTGTTGCCCTTTTGCCAAAACTACAAACGCTTATTAGAGGGGGATAATGGGGTCAATACAGGAGGTATGGGGGCCATCGCTCCTGCAAACTTTTTCTCTAATGAATTAGAAGAGAAAATAAAAAATCATATCTTTAAACCAACTTTAGAGAAACTTCAAGCTGATAACACGCCTTTTAAAGGGGTTTTACTCGCTGAAATTGTAATCATAGAAGAAAAGGGTGTTTTAGAGCCGTATTTATTGGATTTTAGCGTGCGTTTTAAAGACATTGAATGCCAGACGATTTTACCTCTTTTAGAAAGCTCGCTTTTAGATTTGTGTTTGGCTACAGCCAAAGGGGAATTACATTCTCTTGAATTAGTGTTTTCTAAAGAATTTGTGATGAGTGTGGCGCTTGTTTCTAGGAATTACCCCACTAGCTCTTCGCCCAAGCAAACCCTTTATATTGATCCGGTTGATGAAAAAAAGGGTCATTTGATTTTAGGGGAAGTGGAGCAGGATAATGGCGTGTTTGAAAGCAGTGGAGGGAGGGTGATCTTTGCCATTGGCAGAGGAAAATCCTTATTAGAAGCCAGAAACCACGCTTATGAAATCGCTCAAAAGGTGCATTTTGAAGGCATGTTTTATCGCAAGGATATTGGTTTTAAGGTGTTAGATTTGAAAGAATATTCTTAAAGGTTAAAGTTTAAGACAAACCAAAGAGTTTGTCTTGTTTGTTTTTGAATGCGCTCTCCAAATTTAGAAAAAGAAGAAACTGAAATCATAGAAACACTCCTTATGCGTGAAAAAATGCGTTTATGCCCCTTGTATTGGCGCATCTTAGCGTTTTTAATTGATGGTTTGTTGGTAGCGTTTTTATTGAGCGATCTTTTAGGGGCGTGCGATTTTTTGCGTTCTTTATACTGGCTAGCTAACCCCATTTATCACAGCGTGTTTGTTGCGATAGGTTTTATCGTCTTGTATGGCGTTTATGAAATCTTTTTTGTGTGTTTGTGCAAGATGAGTTTGGCTAAACTGGTTTTTAGGATTAAAATTATTGATATTTATTTGGCAGATTGCCCCAGTAGGGCTATTTTATTGAAGCGTTTAGGGTTAAAGATTGTGGTTTTTCTATGCCCCTTTTTATGGTTTGTAGTGTTTAAAAACCCCTATCATAGGGCGTGGCATGAAGAAAAAAGCAAAAGTCTTTTGGTGTTGTTTTAATCATGATTTATTGGTTGTATTTGGCGGTCTTTTTTTTGTTGAGCGCATTAGAGGCTAAAGAAATCGCTATGCAACGATTTGACAAACAAAACCATAAGATTTTTGAAATCCTTGCGGATAAAGTGAGCGCTAAAGACAATGTGATAACCGCATCAGGGAATGCGATCTTATTGAATTATGATGTGTATATTTTAGCGGACAAGGTGCGTTATGATACCAAGACTAAAGAAGCGTTATTAGAGGGGAATATCAAGGTTTATAGGGGCGAGGGTTTGCTCGTTAAAACCGATTATGTGAAATTGAGCTTGAATGAAAAATATGAAATCATTTTCCCCTTTTATGTCCAAGACAGCGTGAGCGGGATTTGGGTGAGCGCGGATATTGCTAGCGGGAAGGATCAAAAATATAAGGTTAAAAACATGAGCGCTTCAGGGTGCAGCATTGATAACCCCATTTGGCATGTCAATGCGACTTCAGGCTCATTCAACATGCAAAAATCGCATTTGTCTATGTGGAATCCTAAGATCTATGTCGGTGATATTCCTGTATTGTATTTGCCCTATATTTTCATGTCCACGAGCAATAAAAGAACTACCGGGTTTTTATATCCTGAGTTTGGCACTTCCAATTTAGACGGCTTTATTTATTTGCAACCCTTTTATTTAGCCCCCAAAAACTCATGGGATATGACCTTTACCCCACAAATCCGCTATAAAAGGGGTTTTGGCTTGAATTTTGAAGCGCGCTACATTAACTCTAAAAACGACAGGTTTTTATTCAATGCGCGCTATTTTAGGAATTACACCCAATACGTCAAACGCTACGATTTGAGGAATCAAAATATCTATGGTTTTGAATTTTTAAGCTCTAGCAGGGACACTTTACAAAAATACTTCCATCTTAAGTCTAATATTGACAACGGGCATTACATTGACTTTTTATACATGAACGATTTGGACTATGTGCGTTTTGAAAAGGTTAATAAGCGTATCACAGACGCCACGCACATGTCTAGGGCGAATTATTACTTGCAAACAGAAAACAATTATTACGGCTTGAATATCAAGTATTTTTTAAACCTGAATAAAATCAACAATAACCGCACCTTCCAATCTGTCCCTAATTTGCAATACCATAAATATTTAAATTCTTTGTATTTTAAAAATTTGTTGTATTCGGTGGATTATCAGTTTAGAAACACCGCAAGAGAGATCGGCTATGGCTATGTGCAAAACGCTTTGAATGTGCCGGTGGGCTTGCAATTTTCTTTGTTTAAAAAGTATTTATCTTTAGGGCTTTGGAATGATCTCCAACTATCTAATGTGGCTTTAATGCAATCTAAAAATTCTTTCGTGCCTACGATCCCTAATGAATCAAGGGAATTTGGGAACTTTGTGTCTTCAAATTTTTCCATGTATGTCAATACGGATTTAGCCAGAGAATACAACAAGCTTTTCCACACGGTCCAACTAGAAGCGATTTTCAACATCCCTTATTACACCTTTAAAAACGGCTTGTTTTCTCAAAACATGTATGCTTTAAGCGCGCAAGCTCTAAACAGCTACACTTCGCCTTTATTGAGAGATTATGATTATCAAGGGCGTTTGTATGACTCGGTGTGGAATCCTAGCAGTATTTTACCTATCAATGCGAGCAACAAGACGGTGGATTTAACCCTAACGCAATACCTTTATGGCTTAGGGGGGCAAGAGTTATTGTATTTTAAAATATCGCAACTCATCAATCTTGACGATAAAGTTTCGCCCTTTAGAATGCCACTAGAGAGCAAGATCGGGTTTTCGCCCTTAACGGGATTGAATATCTTTGGGAATGTCTTTTATTCGTTTTATCAAAACCGCTTAGAAGAAATCTCTGTGAACGCCAATTACCAACGCAAGTTTTTAAGCTTTAACCTCTCTTATTTTTTAAGGAACAATTTCAGCAGTGGGATTAATAGCATTGTAGAAAATCCTGCGGATTATTTAAAGGCGGGTTTTAGCAACGACTTTGGCTATTTTTCCATGAGCGCGGATGTGGGTTATGATATTAGAAACAATGTGGTTTTAAATTGGAATGTGGGGATTTATAAAAAAATCCGTTGTTTTGGGATTGGCTTTCAATTCGTCAACCAACGACGCCCTATCCTTACTGGCGATCCCAACCAGCCTATAAGAGTGTTTGAAAATAACTATGTTAAGCTAGAATTAGACTTTTCACCGATCACTAAAACCAATGTAACTTACCGCTCTTTACAGCGTAAGTAAAAAAGGAATAGATTTGAATACGGACTTTAGCCATATCACCGATATAGAGGGCATGCGTTTTATCAATGAAGAAGACGCTTTGAACAAATTGATTAATGAAATCCACACGCGCCATATTGATTTAAAAGATTCCATCATGCTCGCTTTGAGTTTTAACGCTTTGTATTTAGCTCACGCTTTAGCGCAAAAATTTGGAGCGACTTATGATATACTTTTTTTAGAACCTATCCTAGCCCCTTTAAACTCAAAGTGTGAAATCGCTTTAGTGAGTGAAAGCATGGATATAGTGATGAATGAAAGCTTGATCAATTCCTTTGACATCACTTTAGACTATGTTTATGGGGAAGCCAAGCGAGCTTATGAAGAAGACATTTTGTCTCACATCTATCAGTATCGCAAAGGCAATGCGATCAAAAGCTTAAAAGATAAAAATATTTTTATCGTAGATAGGGGGATTGAAACCGGTTTTAGAGCAGGGTTAGGCGTGCAAACTTGCTTGAAAAAAGAATGCCAAGACATTTATATTTTAACCCCCATTCTCGCACAAAATGTCGCTCAAGGCTTAGAAAGTTTGTGCGATGGGGTGATTAGCGTGTATCGCCCTGAATGTTTTGTCTCTGTGGAGCATCATTATAAAGAACTCAAGCGATTAAGCAATGAAGAAATTGAAAAATACTTGGGCACCAACAACGCGCCCAATTTAAAAAAGGAACATTAAATATGGATTTTATCACCATCAATTCCAGTAACAAAACCGAAGAGTTCGCTCTCAAACAAGTGGCCAAACAAGCCACCAGCTCTCTTTTATATCGCTTAGGGAAAACCATCATTTTAGCGAGCGTGTGCATAGAAAGAGAGCCTGTGAGTGAAGATTTTCTGCCTTTAGTGGTGCAGTTTTTAGAAAAATCTTATGCAGCCGGAAAGATCCCGGGCGGTTTTGTTAAAAGAGAAGGCAGGGCGCAAGATTTTGAAATCTTAACTTCTAGGCTTATAGACAGGACTTTACGCCCTTTATTCCCTAAAGATTACCGCTACCCTACCCAAATCACTTTAATGGTTTTAAGCCATGATATTGAAAATGACTTGCAGGTTTCTGCTTTAAACGCCGCTTCAGCCGCTCTCTTTTTGGCCCATATCGCTCCCATTAAAAGCGTGAGCGCTTGCAGGATCGCTAGGATTGGTAACGAATTTATCATTAACCCTAACACAAGCCTTTTGAATCAATCCAGTTTGGATTTGTTCGTGTCCGGCACGAAAGAGAGTTTGAACATGATAGAAATGCGATCTTTAGGGCAAAAATTAAACGCTTTAGAAGAGCCTTTAATGCTAAAAGCTTTAGAATTGGCTCAAAAAAGTTTGAAAGAAACTTGCACGCTTTATGAAGAGGTTTTCACGCCCCACCAAAACGAGTTGCTTTTTAAAGAAAGCCAAGGAATAATTTTTAATGAAAGGCTGTTAGATTTATTAAAAAATCAGTATTTTGATGAAATCATCAAAGGCATTGAAAGTTCTGCTTTGAGCGAGCGAGAAAATGTTTTCAATGAAATTGCTAAAAAAATCAGTGAAGCCCACTCAGAATTCAGTTTAGAAGAAATTGAATGGTCTTTAGAAAAAGTGAAAAAAACTGAGATAAGGCGCATGATTATTCAAGATAAAATCCGTCCGGACAAGCGCGCGTTAGAAGAAGTGCGGCCCATTTCAATAGAGAGCAACTTGCTCCCTATGGCGCACAGCTCCATTTTATTCACTAGGGGGCAAACTCAAAGCTTAGTGGTAGGGGTTTTAGGCACGGATAATGACGCTCAAACCCATGAGAGTTTGGAGCATAAAGCCCCCATTAAAGAGCGCTTCATGTTCCATTACAATTTCCCTCCTTTTTGCGTGGGCGAAGCGAGTTCTATTGGCGCGACTTCAAGGCGTGAATTAGGGCATGGGAATTTAGCCAAAAGGGCCTTAGAAACGAGCATTAAAAATAAAGAGCAGGTGATACGATTGGTTTCTGAGATTTTAGAAAGCAATGGTTCAAGCTCAATGGCGAGCGTGTGCGCAGGGTCTTTAGCCCTTTATGCAAGCGGTGTGGAAATTTACGATTTAGTCGCTGGGGTGGCTATGGGCATGGTGAGCGAAGGGCAAGATCACGCCATTTTAAGCGATATTAGCGGATTAGAAGATGCAGAAGGCGATATGGACTTTAAGATTGCTGGGAATTTAGAAGGCATTACGGCTATGCAAATGGATACCAAAATGAGCGGTATCCAACTAGAGGTTTTATACCAAGCCTTACTCCAAGCTAAAAGAGCACGGAAACATATTTTAAAAATCATGCATGAAGCGAAAGAAAAGATTGTGATCAATTTTTCCCATTTGCCTACAACTGAAATTTTTAATGTCGCGCCCGATAAAATTGTAGAAATTATCGGTCAAGGGGGGCGTGTGATTAAAGAGATAGTGGAAAAATTTGAGGTTAAAATTGATTTGAATAAACCAAGCGGTGAAGTGAAAATCATGGGGAATAAAGAGCGTGTTTTAAAGACTAAGGAATTTATTTTAAACTACTTGCATTCTTTAGATCAAGAATTGGAGCAATACGCTATTGATGAGGTGCTAGAAGCTCAAGTGAAGAGAATCGTGGATTTTGGGGCGTTTTTAAGCTTGCCTAAGGGGGGCGAAGGCTTGTTAAGAAAACAAAACATGGACAGGTGTCAAGTGGTTTTAAAAGAAGGCGATAATATCAAATGTAGGGTGATTAGTTTCAATAAGGGTAAAATCGCTTTGGATTTGGCTTAAAATTTTAAAAAGCGTTTTTTAAAAGCATTTTTAAGCTAGTTTGTATTAAAATAAATTCTTGCTTGTATTTTTGAAAGTAGAGGAACGATTCGAAATGAAAATCAAGCCCAATTTTTGAAACGGAGTGCGAAAATGAAATTTTTAGCGTTATTTTTTCTGGCTTTAGCGGGCGTTGCTTTCGCTCATGATGGTGGAATGGGTGGGATGGATATGATTAAATCTTATTCTATCTTAGGGGCGATGATCGGTTTAGGGATTGCCGCTTTTGGTGGGGCGATCGGCATGGGGAATGCGGCCGCAGCGACCATTACAGGCACAGCGAGAAACCCAGGAGTGGGCGGTAAATTGCTCACAACCATGTTCGTGGCCATGGCGATGATTGAAGCGCAAGTGATTTATACTCTAGTGTTTGCTATTATCGCTATTTATAGTAACCCATTCTTAAGTTAAGGGTTTTGATAAGCTAAATTATTGCTTAAAAAGCATGATTTAGCTATAATATTTGTTTTAAATTTTTAGCACTGGTGGTGGAATTGGTAGACACGCCATCTTGAGGGGGTGGTGGGAGCAATCTCGTGCGAGTTCGAGTCTCGCCCAGTGCACCATTAAGTTTCTTTAAGGAATAAGTGGGTATAATCTCACTCTTTGTTCTATAACGCCGAAGTGGTGGAATTGGTAGACACGCTAGACTCAAAATCTGGTGGGAGCAATCCCGTGTCGGTTCGAGTCCGACCTTCGGCACCACTACTAATAATTTTTTTCAATCTGCTTTTTATTTTTTCGTTTAAAATAGTTTTATCCCAAATAAATGCCAAATTAATGATGGATTAGCGGGTTTTTTTAAGCCTTTTTAAAGGGTTGTTTAAGAGAATTTAAAAGAATTAAAAGAGAGAGCGTTTTACTCTATTGATTTTACTCCATTAAAAGGAGTATGAGTTTAGGTATAATGGCAAGAAAAATTTGCATCAAGTTTTATTGGAATGGATGAGAAAAATCTGCTTAAGTCATGTTGATCCAAATATATTTTAACCGGAGACTCTGTCATGCTAGATCTGTCTTATAGCCTGGAGCGTGTCTTGCAAGAAGACCCGGCAGCTAGGAATAAGTGGGAGGTGCTCTTGCTTTATCCGGGCATTCATGCGCTACTTTGTTACCGCCTAGCGCATGCGTTGCACAAGCGGAGGTTTTACTTCATTGCGCGCGCACTTTCTCAGTTAGCGCGTTTTATCACTGGGATAGAAATCCACCCGGGTGCTAAGATTGGGAGAGGGCTTTTTATTGATCATGGCATGGGTGTGGTGATTGGCGAGACCACAGAGATTGGAGATGATGTTACCATTTATCATGGCGTAACTCTAGGGGGCACGGGCAAGTTTAAGGGCAAGCGCCACCCTACTTTAGGCAACCGAGTGGTAGTGGGGGCAGGGGCTAAGGTCTTGGGCGCGATTTATGTGGGCGATGATGTGAGGATTGGGGCTAATGCGGTGGTGCTTTCAGATTTACCCACGGGTTCTACGGCTGTAGGCGCTAAAGCTAAAACCATCACAAAGGATCGTTAATTTTAAATAAGAGGTTGGAGTTTGCGCCATGCGGGCTATTTTGAGGTAAATTGATGAGAATTTTTTATAGAGAGGCTTTTTAAAATGAGTGAAAGTAAAAAAGAATTATTTTTGGAACTTGCACAACCTGATAAAAACGGGGTGATCCGTTGGGTAAGCGTTAGAGAATTTATAGGAAAATATCAAGGATTGCAACTAGGTAATGGGGGGAGTTGGTGTAGGAATAACTCATCTTTGGCTAAAGAATTTAAATTAGAATTTGATAAAGGGCAAACTCTAGGAAATTCTATTGATAGAATACGCTTGAATGGCTATAATACCAGATGTGTTTTTAACCAAAGTATCCGTCAAGACATTAAAAATTACTATAGTCAACAATGTTGCGCGATGTGCGGTGTGCGTGGCAACTCTGAAAACACTCAAATAGAAGTGGATCATAAAGACGGCCGCAAGGATGATTTAAGAGTTTCTGATTCAAACACACAGACTTTTGATGATTTCCAAGCTTTATGCAAAGCTTGTAACGACAAGAAACGCCAGATTTGTAAAAAATGCAAAGAAAGTGGCTATAGATTTGATGCAACAAAAATTCCTGGCAATTATTATTCTTTCTATGAGAGGGAGGCTGAATATGATGGTTGTGTGGGCTGTTATCAATATGACCCCATACAATACAGGAAAACTTGTAATGATAGGATATACAATGAAGGGCATCAAAAAGGCTATTATGAGGGGTATCAAAATGGATACCATCAAAAAACTACTTTATAGCGGTTGCAATGAACTACATCGGCTCTAAATACAAGCTCATTCCCTTTATTAAAGAAAATATCCATGCGGTTGCGGGCAATGATCTCTCTGGTGCGGTTTTTTGTGATCTATTCGCTGGGACAGGCATTGTGGGGCGCGCGTTTAAGAGCGTTGCAAAAAAGATCATCTCTAATGATTTGGAGTATTATAGCTTTGTTTTGAATCAAAATTATATTGCAAACATTCAAGAGATCCCTAACAAACAAGAGCTTATTGATGAGCTTAATAGCGTTGCTTTAAAAAAGGGCTTTATCTATTCGCATTATTCTTTAGGGGGGAGTTCAAGGCAGTATTTTAGCGAAACAAACGCTCAAAAAATTGATGCGATGCGCTTGAAAATTGAAGGGCTTAAGCGTTCTCAAAATATTGATAGCCATGCGTATTATTTTTTGCTCGCATCGTTATTGGAGAGCGCGGACAAGGTGGCTAACACCGCTTCAGTGTATGGGGCTTTTTTAAAACACCTTAAAAAAAGCGCTCAAAAAGAACTCATCTTAGAAGGCGCTCATTTTGATTTGAGTTTAAACGCTAATGAAGTGTATCAGCAGGATTCTAGCGATTTGATTGAAAAGATTTCAGGGGATATTTTGTATTTAGACCCCCCTTATAATGCAAGACAATACGGGGCGAATTACCATTTGCTAAACACGATCGCTGCTTATACGCCCTTTATCCCAAAAGGTAAAACCGGCTTGCCCCATTACCAGAAATCATCGTTTTGCTCTCGCGCTAAAATCTTAAACGCCTTTGAAAACTTGATCAAAAAAGCGCGATTCAAATACATTTTTTTAAGCTATAACAATGAAGGGCTTATGAATGAAATAGAGATTAGAAATATCTTAAAAAAATACGGCGCTTACTCTTTAGCCACCAAAACCTACATGCGCTTTAAAGCGGACAACGCGCGCGCCCACAAAGCCACGCACACCAAAGAGTGTTTGCATATTCTTATCAAATAAGAGTCAAGATAGCCTAACCTTAAATGGCAAAAATAATCGCTTAAATACCGCTTGAATAAGGTAAAATGAAGCCAAAATAAGCCTATAAAAAAGGGGAAATCATGGTGCTTGAAGTGGTTCTATGGGATTTTGATGGCGTGATTTTTGACAGCATGCATTTAAAAAATGAAGGGTTTAAGGCGTTGTTTCAAAAGCATGGCAACAAGAATCAAGAGAGTTTGAAGCAATTTGAAGTTTATCATTATCAAAGTGGGGGGATTTCAAGGAATGAAAAAATCCAATATTTTTATAACGAGATTTTAAAAACCCCTATCGCTCAAGAAGAAGTGGGTGCATTAGCCCTAGAGTTTGGTGCTATTATAGAACAAAAGCTTTTTGATAGGGAGCATTTGAATAGCGAAGTGATGGCGTTTATTGATAAGCATTATAAAAACTATATTTTCCATATCGCTTCAGCGGCCTTGCATAGCGAATTGCAAGTGTTGTGCGAGTTTTTAGGGATTACTAAGTATTTTAAGAGCGTTGAAGGGAGTCCGCCCAATAAACCCAAGATTATCGCTAATATCATTCAAAAATACGCCTATAACCCAAGCCGCATGCTAATGATAGGCGATAGCGTCAATGACTATGAAAGCGCTCAAGCTAATAAAGTGGCGTTTTTGGGTTACAACAGCAAGGTTTTGAAAAATTTAGTGGGTCAAAACGGCTATCAAGGGAAGTATTTGGAGAGCTTTAAGGGGTTTGATTTGCAAAACTCCGCAAAAGAGTAAAGCCAGCTTTAGCCAAGATTATCTTTGTGTTGGCTCATGTCAATGATGACTTCACAGCGTTCAATCGTGCTTAAGCGGTGGGCGATAACGATTAGGGTTTTATTTTTAGCGATTTGATAGATTTCATCCATGATTTTACTCTCGGTTTCATTGTCTAGGGCTGAAGTGGCTTCATCTAAAACCAAAATTTCAGGGTTATCGTATAAGGCTCTTGCAATGCCTATGCGCTGTTTTTGACCGCCGCTAAGCTTAGCACCCCCTTCGCCCACTTGGGTTTTAAGGCCCTCATGCTCGCATAAAAAATCATAAATATGAGCCATTTTGCACACCTTAATCAAGCGTTTTTCATCTATAGCGCTCCCAAAAGCGATATTATCCCCCACAGTGCCATCAAAAAGGTAAATATTTTGGGGGATATAGCCTATTTTTTTACGCCATGAGCGCCTGTTTTCATTGGTTAAAAGGGTGTTATCAATAAAAATTTCCCCACTTTTAGGGTAGGTAAGCCCCATAATAATATCCGCCAGCGTGGATTTTCCGCACCCGCTATGGCCTATGAGAGCGACTTTTTGACCTTTTTGAATGGTGAGGTTAAAATTCTTTAAAACCGGATGCTTTGACTTATAAGCGAATGAAATGTTTTGAAGAGTGATTTTTTTATTAAAGTCTAAAGGGACTAAATCCTCTTCAACGATGGTTTTAGTAAGGCTTTTAAACACAATGTTAGTCGCAAGCTGGTTGTAAGCGATTTCATTATATTGATTCAAAACGCCAGTAACAGAAGGGAGCGTGCGATAAAGCGCTAGAGCATACATAGAAATGGTAGGAAGTACCATTTTAGCTTCGCCGTATTTGAATAAAATGTAAGCGACCGCTAAAATCAACAAGCTAAAGCCCACCGTTTCTAATGAATACCTGGGGACTACTTGCAAAGTAGAATAAATAATCTCGGTGTCATGGGCTTTACGGCTATTTTCTCCAAAAAGCTTGTGGGCTTCTTCGTGGTTGTCTTTGAGTTTAGTGATTTTGAAATTGCTGAAAAATTTGGAAAAAACTTTAAGCGTTTGCGCCCTAGATTTTGCCGCTATCTCGCCCTTTTTTTGAATAAGAACGGTGATTTTTTTAGTGATGATAAAAATTTGTATAGAGATGATTAGAGTGAATACAAGCGTTAACTTCCAGTTAGTGATTAATAGCGTGGAATAGAAAAAAACGATCACGGTTAATTCAGTGAGTAGATTCAAAAAAGCGTTAAAGCTCATAAACATGCCATCCGCTTTATTATTGATAATATCTCTTAAAGAATCCAAGTTGTGGTTAAGGTGGGAGAGGTAGTTGCTTTTAATGTGCTGTAAAAAAAGTTGTTGCTTGATTTGATAAGCTTTTTTATTGGAAAAACGCCCTTTCAAATAAGTGAAAGACACCCCATAAAACATCCTGAACAAATAAATCCCCACCAAGCAAAAACTAAAGAAATACATCAGACGAACGGGAGATGAAAAATGGAAAAAATCATAGACCATTTTCCAATCTTTATCGTCTAAAGCCCTACTAGGATCGGAAGCGAGAGTGATAAAAGGCATAAGGAGAGTAAGAGACATCACTTCCACAAAAGAAGAAAAAACAGCCATCAACACAAGCAGGAAAAAAACCATTTTTTCCTTGAAAGTGATGAGCATGTAGATTTGCTTTAAAGAGCGCAAAAAGTATTTTAAAGTAGAAATTTTATGTTTTTTTTTCGCCATAATTTAAGTGTCCATAAATTCTTTTATATGCAATAAGCTTTGAGCTGTGTTAAGCCAAATTGAGCTAGATTATAGCTAAATTTTAACCATGCTCTGTGCCATACGAATAAATTAGCTTTCCGTCATTCTTTCTTGACAAGTCAAGTATAAAACTGCTATAATCCCAAGTCTTTGATTATTTTAGTTGCTGGCTTAGCTCAGTTGGTAGAGCAGCTGCCTTGTAAGCAGCAGGTCGGGGGTTCAAGTCCCTTAGCCAGCTCCAGTTGAAATGTTATTTTGCAAAGTTTTTGGTGAGATACTCAAGTGGCCAACGAGGGCAGACTGTAAATCTGCTGACTATGTCTTCCGTGGTTCGAATCCACGTCTCACCACCATTTTGTTTTTTTAGATGCGGGAATAGCTCAGTTGGCTAGAGCATCAGCCTTCCAAGCTGAGGGTCGCGGGTTCGAGTCCCGTTTCCCGCTCCATTTTTAGGATAACATTTTAGTTTTTGAGACGCCTATATAGCTCAGAGGCAGAGCACTTCCTTGGTAAGGAAGAGGTCGGCGGTTCAATTCCGCTTATAGGCTCCAGTTTATAATCTCTTGAATGGCGATAAGACAAAAATGTCTTAAATTTTGTGGTAGCATTTAGGAATACTTAGGATTTTGTTTAGTATAATTCTAAAATCCATTTCAAAAAATTAAGGAGAAATACAAATGGCAAAAGAAAAGTTTAATAGAACTAAGCCGCATGTTAATATTGGAACCATTGGGCATGTAGACCATGGTAAAACGACTTTGAGTGCAGCGATTTCAGCGGTGCTTTCTTTGAAAGGTCTTGCAGAAATGAAAGACTATGATAATATTGATAACGCCCCTGAAGAAAAAGAAAGAGGGATCACTATCGCTACTTCTCACATTGAATATGAGACTGAAAACAGACACTATGCGCATGTGGATTGCCCAGGACACGCTGACTATGTAAAAAACATGATCACCGGTGCGGCACAAATGGACGGAGCGATTTTGGTTGTTTCTGCAGCTGATGGCCCTATGCCTCAAACCAGAGAGCATATCTTATTGTCTCGTCAAGTAGGCGTGCCTCACATCGTTGTTTTCTTAAACAAACAAGACATGGTGGATGACCAAGAATTGTTAGAGCTTGTAGAAATGGAAGTGCGCGAATTGTTGAGCGCGTATGAATTCCCTGGCGATGACACTCCTATTATAGCGGGTTCAGCTTTGAGAGCTTTAGAAGAAGCAAAGGCTGGTAGTGTGGGTGAATGGGGTGAAAAAGTGCTTAAACTTATGGCTGAAGTGGATGCCTATATCCCTACTCCAGAAAGAGACACTGAAAAAACTTTCTTGATGCCGGTTGAAGATGTGTTCTCTATTGCAGGTAGAGGGACTGTGGTTACAGGCAGGATTGAAAGAGGCGTGGTGAAAGTAGGCGATGAAGTGGAAATCGTTGGTATCAGACCTACACAAAAAACGACTGTAACCGGTGTAGAAATGTTTAGGAAAGAGTTGGAAAAAGGTGAAGCCGGCGATAATGTGGGCGTGCTTTTGAGAGGAACTAAAAAAGAAGAAGTAGAACGCGGTATGGTTCTATGCAAACCAGGTTCTATCACTCCGCACAAGAAGTTTGAGGGAGAAATTTATGTCCTTTCTAAAGAAGAAGGCGGGAGACACACTCCATTCTTCACCAATTACCGCCCGCAATTCTATGTGCGCACGACTGATGTGACTGGCTCTATCACCCTTCCTGAAGGCGTAGAAATGGTTATGCCTGGCGATAATGTGAAAATCACTGTAGAATTGATTAGCCCTGTTGCGTTAGAGTTGGGAACTAAATTTGCGATTCGTGAAGGCGGTAGGACCGTTGGTGCTGGTGTTGTGAGCAATATTATTGAATAATATTAGTAAAAAGAGTTACCATAAAGGGTCATTATGAAAGTTAAAATAGGGTTGAAGTGTTCTGATTGTGAAGACATCAATTACAGCACAACCAAGAACGCTAAAACTAACACTGAAAAACTGGAGCTTAAGAAGTTCTGCCCAAGGGAAAACAAGCACACTCTTCATAAAGAAATCAAATTGAAGAGCTAGCTCTTTCTTTTGTGTTGTGATTTAAAAGGAGGGGAGGTTAGGTCAGTAGCTCCAATGGTAGAGCATCGGTCTCCAAAACCGGTTGTTGGGGGTTCGAGTCCCTCCTGGCCTGCCATCTACTAATTTATTTTATCAAATTTTTGTCTCAATTGGATTGTTTTTGAATTTTTTAATTTTAGTTTAAGCTATTTTGGATAAAATTGAAAATTCTTTTAATGTATAAATGTATTAAGTTTAAGTGAGGGCGAAAAGAAACTATGGATAAATGGCTCATGCAATATAAATTAGCTAGAGAAGAGCTTTCTAAAGTGATATTTCCTATTAAGGAGCAGATACGCAACGCGCTTGTTTCTGTTTTGGTGGTAGTGAGTGCTATCACGCTGTTTTTAGCTTTGTTGGATTTTTCTCTGGGGGCTTTTATCTCTAGTGTTCTATAGGTTGGTGGCTTTAAATAAGGAGAATAATGATGGATTGGTATGCTATACAAACTTATTCAGGGAGCGAGCAGTCCGTTAAGAAAGCGATTGAGAATCTAGCGAACGATCATAATATAAGAGATAGGATACAAGAGATCATTGTGCCTACTGAAGATATTATAGAGGTTTCTAAAAAAAGCAAGACGAAAGTAACGGAACGAAGCCTTTATCCTGGGTATGTTTTTATTAAGGTGGATTTGGATACGGTTTTGTGGCATAAGATACAATCTTTGCCAAGAGTGAGCCGTTTTATTGGAGAAAATAAAAAGCCAACCCCATTGAGTGAAGCGGATATTGGGCATATTTTAGAAAAAATGAATAACCGAGCGGCCCCCAAGCCCAAAATCTTTTTTGAGCAAGGCGAAGTGGTGCGCGTGGTGGAAGGCCCTTTTGCGAACTTTACCGCTACGGTGGAAGAGTATGATGTGGAACACCGCAAGCTCAAGCTCAATGTTTCTATTTTTGGTAGGAACACTCCAATAGAGATTTTGCATTCGCAAGTGGAAAAAATTATATAACTTTTTAAGGAGAAAACATGGCTAAAAAAGTAGTCGGAGAAATCAAACTTCAAATCCCTGCCGGTAAGGCAAACCCTTCACCTCCCGTAGGGCCAGCGTTGGGTCAAAGAGGGGTTAATATCATGGAATTTTGTAAGGCTTTTAATGAGAGAACTAAAGACATGGGGAGTTTTAATATCCCAGTCATCATCACGGTTTATCAAGACAAAAGTTTCACCTTTATCACTAAAAAGCCTCCGGTAACGGATTTGATCAAAAAAGCTTCTGGGGTTGAAAAAGGTTCTGACAACCCGCTTAAAAACAAGATCGCAAAGCTCACCCACAAGCAAGTGGAAGAGATCGCGCAATTGAAAATGGAAGATTTAAACACAAGCACCATGGAAGCGGCCAAAAAAATCGTTATGGGCAGCGCTAGGAGCATGGGCGTAGAAGTTGTGGATTGATTGGGTTTTGTTGGAATTGAAAGAAATTTTTAAGGATTAGAATCGTGGCAAAAAAAGTATTTAAAAGATTGGAAAAACTTTTTTCTAAAATTCAGAACGATAAAGCGTATGGCGTAGAGCAAGGCGTGGAGGTGGTTAAATCCCTCGCTTCAGCCAAATTTGATGAAACCGTGGAAGTAGCGTTAAGACTAGGGGTTGATCCAAGACATGCGGATCAAATGGTGCGCGGTGCGGTGGTGCTTCCTCATGGAACAGGGAAAAAAGTAAGAGTGGCCGTTTTTGCAAAAGACATTAAGCAAGATGAAGCCAAAAACGCTGGGGCTGATGTCGTTGGCGGAGACGATTTGGCTGAAGAAATCAAAAATGGTCGCATTGATTTTGACATGGTGATCGCAACACCCGATATGATGGCGGTTGTCGGTAAAGTGGGTAGGATTTTAGGCCCTAAAGGTTTGATGCCAAACCCCAAAACCGGAACCGTTACGATGGATATTGCTAAAGCGGTTAGTAACGCTAAAAGCGGTCAAGTGAATTTCAGGGTGGATAAAAAGGGCAATATCCATGCCCCTATTGGCAAGGCGAGTTTTCCTGAAGAAAAAATCAAAGAAAACATGCTTGAGTTGGTTAAAACGATCAACCGCTTAAAACCCAGTAGCGCGAAAGGCAAGTATATTAGAAACGCCGCTCTTTCGCTCACCATGTCGCCTTCAGTGAATTTGGACGCGCAAGAATTGATGGATATTAAATAGCGTTAGGAGTTTTTAATCTTAGGCTGAAGATCGTAAGAGCTAAAAAGCTTAAAATTTCTTTTTTAAAAAGATAATCTTGCAGAGGTCTAGTCTAGAAAGGAGGAAAAGATGCAAAAACAACATCAAAGGCAGCATAAAGTAGAGCTAGTCGCTAACTTAAAATCGCAATTTGCAGATGCCAAAGCCCTTTTAATTTGCGATTATAAGGGTCTTAGCGTGAGAAAGTTGGAAGCTTTAAGGAATAAGGCTCGCGCTCAAGGCGTTAAGGTGCAAGTGATTAAGAATACCCTTGCTCATATTGCCATGAAAGAGACCGGCTATTCTGATTTGGATTTGAAAGAAACCAATGTGTTTTTGTGGGGCGATGATCAAATCGCTCTTTCTAAGCTCGTGTTTGACTTCCAAAAAGAGCACAAAGATCACTTTGTGTTGAAAGCGGGCTTGTTTGATAAAGAAAGCGTTAGCGTAGCTCATGTGGAAGCGGTTTCAAAACTCCCAAGCAAAGAAGAGCTTATGGGAATGTTGCTTTCTGTTTGGACGGCTCCGGTGCGTTATTTTGTTACCGGTTTAGACAATTTGCGTAAAGCGAAAGAAGAAAACTAAGAGCCTATGATGGCTTTAATTTAAAAAATTTGAAGGATTGGATTATGGCAATTTCAAAAGAAGAAGTATTAGAATATGTTGGTTCATTGAGCGTTTTAGAGCTTGCTGAATTGGTTAAAATGTTTGAGGAAAAATTTGGCGTGAGCGCGACTCCAACGGTCGTAGCAGGTGCGGCTGTAGCTGGCGGTGCAGTGGCTGAGAGCGAAGAAAAAACCGAATTTAATGTGATTTTAGCCGATAGCGGTGCTGAAAAAATTAAGGTGATTAAAGTGGTTCGTGAAATCACTGGACTTGGCCTGAAAGAAGCTAAAGACGCTACCGAAAAAACCCCTCATGTGCTTAAAGAGGGCGTGAATAAAGAAGAAGCTGAAACCATCAAGAAGAAACTTGAAGAAGTGGGTGCTAAGGTTGAAGTCAAGTAAGACTTAAAAACAGAAAGGCCTTTGCGCCTTTCTCTGATCTAGTGCGGCAGATGATTTTGCTCCATGATTTTGTTTGTGAGCGTGTGGCCTAAAGTGGTTAGTATTGCAGGTGGGTTTAGTATTTTTATCATGGATGGTTCTAAAGTTTAAAGATCCTTTTGCAATGCTTACTTGAATTAATGCATTAAATAACTCAAAATTTTTGATCAAAGGCTTGAAATATGTCAAAAAAAATTCCCCTAAAAAACCGCTTGAGAGCTGATTTTACAAAAACCCCAACAGATTTAGAAGTCCCTAATTTATTATTATTACAACGAGACAGCTATGATTCTTTCTTGTATTCCAAAGATGGCAAAGAGAGCGGGATTGAAAAGGTTTTTAAATCCATTTTCCCTATCCAAGATGAACATAACCGCATTACTTTAGAATACGCGGGTTGCGAATTTGGCAAGTCTAAATACACCGTTAGAGAAGCGATGGAAAGGGGCATTACCTACTCTATCCCGCTTAAAATTAAAGTGCGCTTGATCTTGTGGGAAAAAGATACCAAAAGTGGCGAAAAAAACGGCATCAAGGATATTAAAGAACAGAGCATTTTCATTCGTGAGATCCCTTTGATGACAGAACGCACTTCGTTTATTATTAATGGGGTGGAGCGCGTGGTGGTCAATCAGCTCCACAGAAGCCCCGGTGTGATTTTCAAAGAAGAAGAATCTAGCACTTCTTTAAACAAGCTCATTTACACAGGGCAAATCATCCCTGATAGGGGTTCGTGGTTGTATTTTGAATACGATTCTAAAGATGTTTTGTATGCTCGTATCAACAAGCGCCGTAAAGTGCCTGTTACCATTTTATTCAGGGCGATGGATTATCAAAAACAAGACATCATCAAAATGTTCTACCCGCTTGTTAAAGTGCGTTATGAAAACGATAAATATTTGATCCCGTTTGCTTCATTAGACGCTAATCAAAGAATGGAATTTGACTTGAAAGATCCTCAAGGCAAGGTTATTCTTTTAGCAGGAAAAAAGCTCACTTCAAGAAAGATTAAAGAGCTTAAAGAAAACCATTTAGAATGGGTGGAATACCCTATGGATATTTTAATCAATCGTCATTTAGCTGAGCCTGTTATGGTAGGGAAAGAAGTCTTATTGGACATGCTCACTCAGCTAGATAAAAACAGATTAGAAAAAATCCACGATTTAGGCGTGCAAGAATTTGTGATCATCAACGATCTAGCTTTAGGGCATGACGCTTCCATTATCCATTCTTTTTTGGCCGATTATGAGTCTTTGAAATTGCTCAAGCAAACTGAAAAGATTGATGATGAAAACGCTCTAGCGGCGATTCGTATCCATAAGGTTATGAAGCCAGGCGATCCCGTTACGACTGAGGTGGCTAAGCAGTTTGTCAAAAAACTTTTCTTTGATCCAGAACGCTATGATTTGACCATGGTGGGGCGCATGAAAATGAATCACAAGTTAGGCTTGCATGTGCCTGATTACATCACGACTTTAACGCATGAAGATATTATCACCACCGTTAAATACCTCATGAAAATCAAAAACAATCAGGGCAAGATTGATGACAGAGACCATTTGGGCAATCGTAGGATCAGGGCGGTAGGGGAACTATTGGCCAATGAATTGCATTCAGGCTTAGTGAAAATGCAAAAGACCATTAAAGACAAGCTCACTACCATGAGCGGGGCTTTTGATTCGCTCATGCCCCATGACTTGGTTAATTCTAAAATGATCACAAGCACCATCATGGAATTTTTCATGGGCGGTCAGCTCTCGCAATTCATGGATCAAACGAACCCTTTGAGTGAGGTTACGCACAAGCGCCGCCTTTCAGCACTCGGCGAAGGGGGGTTGGTGAAAGACAGGGTAGGGTTTGAAGCCAGGGATGTGCACCCCACGCATTATGGCCGAATTTGTCCCATTGAGACCCCAGAAGGTCAAAATATCGGTCTGATCAACACCCTTTCCACTTTCACAAGAGTGAATGATTTAGGCTTTATTGAAGCCCCTTATAAAAAGGTTGTGGATGGCAAAGTGGTGGGCGAGACGATTTATTTGACCGCTATTCAAGAAGACAGCCACATCATCGCTCCCGCAAGCACCCCCATTGATGAAGAGGGTAATATTTTGGGCGATTTGATTGAAACGCGCGTGGAAGGCGAAATCGTTTTAAACGAAAAAAGCAAAGTAACCTTAATGGATTTAAGCTCTAGCATGCTAGTAGGGGTCGCCGCATCGCTCATTCCTTTCTTAGAGCATGATGACGCCAACCGCGCCTTAATGGGGACTAACATGCAGCGCCAAGCGGTGCCCTTATTAAGAAGCGACGCTCCCATTGTAGGCACAGGGATTGAAAAAATTATCGCTAGGGATTCTTGGGGAGCGATCAAAGCCAATCGTGCAGGCGTTGTAGAAAAAATTGATGCTAAAAATATTTATATTTTAGGCGAAGGCAAAGAAGAGGCCTATATTGATGCGTATTCTTTGCAAAAAAACTTGCGCACCAACCAAAACACCAGTTTCAATCAAGTCCCTATCGTTAAGGTGGGCGATAAAGTGGAAGCCGGGCAAATCATCGCTGATGGCCCTAGCATGGATAGGGGCGAGTTAGCGTTAGGGAAAAATGTGCGCGTGGCGTTCATGCCTTGGAATGGCTATAACTTTGAAGACGCCATCGTGGTGAGTGAGCGCATCACTAAAGACGATGTTTTCACTTCCACCCACATTTATGAAAAAGAAGTGGATGCTAGGGAGCTTAAGCATGGTGCGGAAGAATTTACCGCTGATATTCCTGATGTGAAAGAAGAAGCGCTCGCTCATCTTGATAAAAGCGGGATCGTTAAAGTGGGCACTTATGTGAGCGCTGGCATGATTTTAGTGGGCAAGACTTCTCCTAAAGGCGAGATTAAAAGCACGCCTGAAGAGCGGCTTTTAAGGGCTATTTTTGGGGATAAAGCTGGGCATGTGGTCAATAAGAGTTTGTATTGCCCTCCCAGTTTGGAAGGCACGGTGATTGACGTGAAGGTCTTCACTAAAAAAGGCTATGAGAAAGACGCGCGGGTTTTGAGCGCGTATGAAGAGGAAAAAGCCAAGCTTGATATGGAGCATTTTGACCGCTTGACCATGCTCAATAGAGAAGAATTGTTGCGCGTTAGCTCGCTCCTTTCTCAAGCGATTTTAGAAGAGCCTTTCAGCCATAACGGCAAGGATTATAAAGAAGGCGATCAAATCCCTAAAGAAGAAATCGCTTCAATCAACCGCTTCACTTTGGCTAGTTTAGTCAAAAAGTATTCTAAAGAAGTGCAAAACCACTATGAAATCACTAAAAACAATTTCTTAGAGCAAAAGAAAGTCTTGGGCGAAGAGCATGAAGAAAAGCTTTCTATTTTAGAAAAAGATGATATTTTGCCTAATGGCGTGATCAAAAAAGTCAAGCTCTATATCGCTACAAAACGAAAGCTTAAAGTGGGCGATAAAATGGCAGGAAGGCATGGGAATAAAGGGATTGTGTCTAATATCGTGCCGGTTGCGGATATGCCTTATACCGCTGATGGCGAGCCTGTAGATATTGTCTTAAACCCTTTAGGCGTGCCAAGCCGCATGAATATCGGGCAGATTTTAGAAATGCATTTAGGCTTAGTGGGGAAAGAGTTTGGGAAACAAATCGCTAGCATGCTAGAGGATAAAACCAGAGATTTTGCCAAAGAATTGCGCGCTAAAATGCTAGAAATCGCTAACGCCATTAATGAAAAAGACCCCTTGACAATCCATGTTCTTGAGAATTGCTCTGATGAAGAGCTTTTGGAATACGCCAAAGATTGGAGCAAGGGCGTTAAGATGGCTATCCCTGTGTTTGAAGGCATCTCGCAAGAAAAATTTTATAAGCTGTTTGAATTAGCTAAGATCGCTATGGATGGCAAAATGGATCTGTATGACGGGCGCACAGGCGAAAAGATGAGAGAGCGCGTGAATGTGGGCTACATGTATATGATCAAACTCCACCATTTAGTGGATGAAAAAGTCCATGCCAGAAGCACGGGCCCTTATAGCTTGGTAACGCACCAGCCTGTGGGGGGTAAAGCGCTCTTTGGGGGTCAAAGGTTTGGGGAAATGGAAGTGTGGGCGCTAGAAGCTTATGGCGCAGCGCACACTCTAAAAGAAATGCTCACCATTAAATCCGATGACATTAGGGGTAGGGAGAACGCTTATAGGGCTATCGCTAAAGGTGAGCAAGTGGGCGAGAGTGAAATCCCTGAGACTTTCTATGTCTTGACTAAAGAATTGCAATCGCTCGCTTTGGATATTAATATTTTTGGGGACGATGTGGATGAAGATGGAGCACCTAAACCCATTGTCATTAAAGAAGATGACAGGCCTAAAGACTTTAGCTCTTTCCAGCTCACTCTAGCCAGCCCTGAAAAAATCCATTCTTGGAGTTATGGGGAAGTTAAAAAGCCAGAAACGATCAATTACCGCACCCTAAAACCTGAACGAGACGGCTTGTTTTGCATGAAAATCTTTGGCCCCACTAAAGATTATGAATGCTTGTGCGGTAAATACAAAAAGCCTCGCTTCAAAGACATTGGCACATGCGAAAAATGCGGCGTGGCGATCACGCACTCCAAAGTCAGGCGTTTTAGAATGGGGCATATTGAATTAGCCACTCCTGTAGCGCATATCTGGTATGTCAATTCCTTGCCTAGCCGTATCGGCACGCTTTTAGGCGTTAAGATGAAAGACTTAGAGCGCGTGTTGTATTATGAAGCTTATATCGTTAAAGAGCCAGGCGAAGCCGCTTATGACAATGAAGGCGCTAAGCTTGTGATGAAATACGATATTTTGAATGAAGAGCAGTATCAAAATATCTCACGAAGATACGAAGACAGGGGCTTTGTAGCGCAAATGGGCGGCCAAGCGATCAAGGATTTGCTAGAAGAAATTGATTTGATCACCTTATTGCAGAGTTTGAAAGAAGAAGTGAAAGACACTAATTCTGATGCGAAAAAGAAAAAACTCATTAAGCGTTTGAAAGTGGTAGAAAGCTTTTTAAATTCTGGTAACAGGCCTGAGTGGATGATGCTCACGGTTTTACCGGTATTGCCACCGGATTTAAGGCCTTTAGTCGCGCTAGATGGCGGGAAATTTGCGGTCAGCGATGTGAATGAATTGTATCGTCGTGTCATCAATCGTAACCAACGTTTGAAACGCTTAATGGAGCTTGGGGCGCCAGAAATCATTGTGCGCAATGAAAAAAGGATGTTGCAAGAAGCCGTGGATGTGCTTTTTGATAACGGCCGCAGCACCAATGCGGTTAAAGGGGCTAACAAGCGCCCTTTAAAATCGCTCAGTGAAATCATTAAAGGCAAGCAAGGGCGTTTCAGGCAAAACCTTTTAGGTAAGCGCGTGGATTTTTCAGGCAGAAGCGTGATTGTGGTTGGGCCTAATCTTAAAATGGATGAATGCGGGTTGCCTAAAAACATGGCGTTAGAACTCTTCAAACCGCATTTGTTATCCAAGCTTGAAGAGAGGGGCTATGCCACCACGCTCAAACAAGCTAAACGCATGATTGAGCAAAAAAGCAATGAAGTGTGGGAGTGCTTGCAAGAAATCACAGAGGGGTATCCGGTGCTACTCAACCGCGCTCCTACCTTACACAAGCAATCCATTCAAGCGTTCCATCCAAAGCTTATTGACGGCAAAGCGATCCAATTGCACCCGTTAGTGTGCTCAGCGTTTAACGCCGATTTTGACGGGGATCAAATGGCGGTGCATGTGCCTTTAAGCCAGGAAGCGATCGCTGAATGCAAGGTGCTCATGCTAAGCTCTATGAATATCCTTTTACCCGCTAGCGGTAAAGCCGTAGCCATTCCTAGCCAGGATATGGTTTTAGGGCTTTATTATCTTTCTTTAGAAAAGAGCGGGGTCAAGGGCGAGCATAAGCTTTTTTCTAGCGTGAATGAAATCATCACCGCTATTGATACGAAAGAATTAGACATCCACGCAAAGATTAGGGTTTTAGATCAAGGGAATATTATCTCTACGAGCACGGGGCGCATGATCATTAAGTCCATTTTGCCTGATTTTATCCCTACGGATTTGTGGAACAGACCCATGAAGAAAAAAGATATTGGCGTGCTTGTGGATTATGTGCATAAAGTCGGCGGTATCGGTATTACTGCAACCTTTTTGGATAATTTGAAAACGCTTGGCTTTAGGTATGCGACTAAGGCTGGTATTTCTATCTCTATGGAAGATATTATCACGCCAAAAGACAAGCAAAAAATGGTGGAAAAAGCCAAAGTAGAGGTTAAAAAAATCCAGCAACAATACGATCAAGGGTTGCTCACTGACCAAGAGCGTTACAATAAGATCATTGACACTTGGACTGAAGTCAATGACAAAATGAGTAAAGAAATGATGACCGCTATCGCAAAAGATAAAGAGGGCTTTAACTCTATTTATATGATGGCAGATAGCGGTGCAAGGGGGAGCGCGGCGCAAATCCGTCAGCTTTCAGCGATGAGGGGTCTCATGACAAAGCCGGACGGCAGTATCATTGAAACGCCCATTATTTCTAACTTTAAAGAGGGGTTGAATGTCTTAGAATACTTTAACTCCACGCATGGCGCTAGAAAGGGCTTAGCGGATACAGCGCTAAAAACCGCAAATGCGGGATATTTGACAAGAAAACTCATTGATGTTTCGCAAAATGTCAAGGTGGTGTCTGATGATTGCGGCACGCATGAAGGGATTGAAATCACGGATATTGCGGTGGGGAGTGAATTGATCGAGCCTTTAGAAGAGCGTATTTTTGGGCGCGTTTTATTAGAAGATGTGATCGATCCCATTACGAATGAAATCTTGCTTTATGCGGACACTTTGATTGATGAAGAGGGCGCTAAAAAGGTGGTTGAAGCCGGGATTAAATCCATTACGATCCGCACCCCAGTAACTTGTAAGGCGCCAAAGGGCGTGTGCGCGAAATGCTATGGTTTGAATTTAGGCGAAGGCAAGATGAGTTATCCGGGTGAAGCGGTGGGCGTGGTAGCCGCGCAATCTATCGGGGAGCCTGGAACGCAGCTCACTTTAAGGACTTTCCATGTGGGCGGAACAGCGAGCAGGAGTCAGGATGAGCGCGAAATTGTAGCGAGCAAAGAAGGTTTTGTGCGTTTTTATAACCTTAGGACTTACACGAACAAAGAGGGTAAAAACATTATCGCTAACCGCCGTAACGCTTCTATTTTAGTGGTAGAGCCTAAGATTAAAGCGCCTTTTGATGGGGAATTACGCATTGAAACGGTCTATGAAGAAGTCGTTGTGAGCGTGAAAAATGGCGATCAAGAAGCTAAATTTGTTTTAAGGAGAAGCGATATTGTCAAGCCAAGCGAATTAGCCGGCGTTGGCGGTAAGATTGAGGGGAAAGTGTATTTGCCTTATGCTAGTGGACATAAGGTGCATAAGGGGGGAAGTATCGCTGATATTATCCAAGAGGGCTGGAATGTGCCTAATCGCATCCCTTATGCGAGCGAATTGCTAGTCAAGGATAACGACCCTATCGCGCAAGATGTGTATGCCAAAGAAAAAGGCGCAATCAAATACTATGTTTTAGAGGCTAACCATTTAGAGCGCACCCATGGGATCAAAAAGGGCGATATGGTGAGCGAAAAAGGCTTGTTTGCGGTGATAGCTGACGATAATGGTAGGGAAGCCGCTCGCCATTATATCGCTAGGGGTTCTGAGATCTTGATTGATGATAATAGTGAAGTGAACGCTAATAGCGTGATTTCTAAACCCACGACTAACACTTTCAAAACGATTGCCACATGGGATCCTTACAACACCCCTATCATTGCGGACTTTAAAGGTAAGGTGAATTTTGTGGATGTTATCGCAGGGGTTACGGTCGCTGAAAAAGAAGACGAGAATACCGGTATCACCAATTTAGTGGTGAATGATTACATTCCAAGCGGATACAAACCAAGCTTGTTTTTAGAGGGGGTTGATGGCGAAGAAGCGCGTTATTTCCTAGAGCCAAAAACTTCTATCGCTATTAGCGATGGCTCTAGCGTGGAGCAGGCTGAAGTGTTAGCGAAAATCCCTAAAGCGACCGTTAAATCCAGGGATATTACTGGGGGTCTCCCAAGGGTTTCTGAACTCTTTGAAGCGAGAAAACCCAAGCCTAAAGATGTGGCGATCCTTTCTGAAGTGGATGGGATTGTGAGTTTTGGCAAACCCATTCGCAATAAAGAACACATCATCGTAACTTCTAAAGATGGCCGTTCCATGGATTATTTTGTGGATAAAGGCAAGCAAATTTTAGTGCATGCCGATGAATTTGTGCATGCAGGAGAGGCGATGACGGATGGAGTAATTTCAAGCCATGATATTTTAAGGATCAGTGGCGAAAAAGAGCTTTATAAATACATTGTGAGCGAAGTCCAGCAAGTGTATCGCAGGCAGGGGGTAAGCATTGCCGACAAGCACATTGAAATCATTGTCTCTCAAATGCTAAGGCAAGTGCGCATTTTAGACAGCGGGGATAGCAAGTTTATTGAAGGGGATTTAGTCAGTAAAAAACTCTTCAAAGAAGAAAACGCTCGTGTGATCGCTTTAAAAGGCGAGCCAGCGATTGCTGAACCGGTGCTTTTAGGGATCACCAGAGCGGCTATTGGGAGCGATAGCATCATTTCAGCGGCCTCTTTTCAAGAAACGACTAAAGTTTTAACAGAAGCCAGTATCGCTATGAAAAAAGACTTTTTAGAGGATTTGAAAGAGAATGTGGTGTTGGGGAGGATGATCCCTGTGGGAACGGGCATGTATAAAAATAAAAAAATCGTGCTGAGAACGCTTGAAGATGGCCCTAAATTTTGACAAAAAAATCGGTTAAGATTTTTAAAAGAAAAATTAGGGTAAAATGGGGGAACTTTTAGTTTTAAATTTTTAGAATAAGGAAAAATAGTGCCTACTATCAACCAGTTGATTAGAAAAGAAAGGAAAAAGGTGGTTAAAAAAACGAAATCACCTGCATTAGTGGAATGCCCTCAAAGAAGAGGGGTTTGTACTAGGGTTTATACGACTACCCCTAAAAAGCCTAACTCGGCTTTAAGAAAGGTCGCTAAGGTCCGTTTGACCAGTAAATTTGAAGTGATCAGTTACATCCCTGGTGAAGGGCATAACTTGCAAGAACACTCCATTGTGTTAGTGCGTGGGGGTAGGGTTAAGGATTTACCCGGTGTGAAATACCACATCGTTCGTGGTGCTTTAGACACTGCAGGGGTCAATAAAAGAACGGTTTCACGCTCTAAATACGGGACTAAAAAAGCTAAAGCAACCGACAAGAAAGCAACAGACAGCAAGAAAAAATAAGAGGAAAACAAAAACATGAGAAGAAGAAAAGCACCCGTTAGGGAGGTTTTGGGCGATCCTGTTTATGGGAACAAAGTGGTTACCAAGTTTATCAACAAGATGATGTTCGACGGCAAGAAAAGCGTGGCGGAAAAAATCATCTACAAAGCTTTTAATAAGATTGAAGAAAAAAGCGGTGAAAAAGGGATTGAAGTGTTTGAAAAAGCCCTAGAAAGAGTGCGTCCTTTAGTGGAAGTACGCAGCAGAAGAGTGGGTGGGGCTACCTATCAAGTGCCGGTAGAAGTGAGGGCGAGCCGCCAGCAGTCGCTATCTATTCGTTGGATTTTAGAAGCGACCAGAAAACGCAATGAAAGAATGATGGTGGATAGATTGGCTAACGAACTTATGGATGCGGCTAGCGATAAGGGTGCGGCTTTTAAGAAAAAAGAAGATGTGCATAAAATGGCAGAAGCGAATAAAGCGTTCGCGCACTACCGCTGGTAATTGGAGTTAGAATGGCTAGAAAAACCCCATTAAATAGGATTAGGAATATCGGTATCGCCGCTCACATTGATGCTGGGAAAACCACCACTTCTGAAAGGATTTTATTCTATACAGGCGTGAGCCATAAGATTGGCGAAGTGCATGACGGTGCGGCGACAATGGATTGGATGGAGCAAGAAAAAGAAAGAGGGATCACTATCACTTCTGCGGCAACGACTTGCTTTTGGAAGGATCACCAAATCAATTTGATTGACACTCCAGGGCATGTGGATTTCACTATTGAAGTGGAGCGATCCATGCGCGTGCTAGATGGCGCGGTTTCGGTGTTTTGCTCGGTGGGTGGCGTGCAGCCTCAAAGCGAGACCGTGTGGCGTCAAGCGAATAAATACGGCGTGCCTAGGATTGTTTTTGTCAATAAAATGGATAGGATTGGGGCGAATTTCTATAATGTGGAAAACCAGATCAAGCAACGCTTGAAAGCTAATCCTGTGCCTATTAATATCCCTATTGGGGCTGAAGACACTTTCATTGGCGTGATTGATTTAGTCCAAATGAAAGCGATTGTTTGGAATAATGAAACCATGGGAGCCAAATACGATGTGGAAGAAATCCCTAGCGATTTGTTAGAAAAGGCTAAAGAATACCGAGAAAAGCTTGTGGAAGCCGTAGCCGAGCAAGATGAAGCCTTAATGGAAAAGTATTTGGGCGGTGAGGAATTAAGCGTTGAAGAGATCAAAAAAGGCATTAAAACAGGTTGTTTGAACATGAGCCTTGTCCCCATGCTTTGTGGTTCTTCTTTTAAAAATAAGGGCGTGCAGACTTTATTAGATGCAGTGATTGACTACTTGCCAGCGCCCACAGAGGTTGTGGATATTAGGGGGATTGATCCAAAGAGCGAAGAAGAAGTTTTTGTGAAGTCCAGCGATGATGGCGAGTTTGCCGGCTTGGCGTTTAAAATCATGACGGATCCTTTTGTGGGCCAACTCACTTTTGTGCGCGTGTATCGCGGCAAGCTAGAGTCCGGTAGCTATGTGTATAACTCCACCAAAGACAAAAAAGAGCGCGTGGGAAGACTCCTTAAAATGCACTCTAATAAGAGAGAAGACATTAAAGAAGTTTATGCGGGTGAGATTTGCGCGTTCGTGGGCTTGAAAGACACGCTGACTGGGGACACGCTTTGCGATGAAAAGAACGCCGTCGTTTTAGAGAGGATGGAATTTCCTGAGCCAGTCATTCACATCGCTGTGGAGCCTAAAACGAAAGCAGACCAGGAAAAAATGGGCGTAGCGTTAGGCAAGCTTGCTGAAGAAGATCCAAGCTTTAGGGTGATGACTCAAGAAGAAACCGGGCAAACTCTCATTGGCGGTATGGGTGAATTGCACCTAGAAATCATTGTGGATAGGTTGAAGAGAGAATTTAAGGTGGAAGCTGAAATCGGTCAGCCGCAAGTCGCCTTTAGAGAGACTATCCGCTCAAGCGTGAGCAAAGAGCATAAATACGCTAAGCAAAGCGGTGGTCGTGGGCAATACGGGCATGTATTTATCAAGCTTGAGCCTAAAGAGCCTGGCAGTGGGTATGAATTTGTGAATGAAATTTCTGGGGGCGTGATCCCTAAAGAATATATCCCTGCGGTGGATAAGGGTATCCAAGAAGCGATGCAAAATGGCGTTTTGGCAGGCTATCCGGTGGTGGATTTTAAAGTTACCCTTTATGATGGGAGCTACCATGATGTGGATTCTTCAGAAATGGCGTTTAAAATCGCTGGATCTATGGCGTTTAAAGAAGCGAGTCGCACGGCTAACCCGGTTTTATTAGAGCCTATGATGAAAGTGGAAGTGGAAGTCCCTGAAGAATACATGGGCGATGTGATTGGCGATCTCAATAGAAGAAGAGGGCAAATCAATTCTATGGACGACCGATTAGGCTTGAAAATCGTGAATGCCTTTGTGCCGTTGGTGGAAATGTTTGGTTATTCTACGGATTTACGATCAGCGACTCAAGGGCGTGGGACTTACTCTATGGAGTTTGACCATTATGGCGAAGTGCCTAGCAATATCGCCAAGGAAATTGTAGAAAAACGCAAAGGCTGATTTTATCATAACACTCTTTTAAAAAGGGTGTTGCACGATTTAAACTTTCTCTTTTTTATAAAAAGACTTTTTAGGTAGGTTTATTCTCTTAATGAGCCTTTCTTTTAATTCGCTATAAAATTGCTTTTTGGCTTTATTCTCATCAAATAGAGGTAACTAAAACTTTTTGATTTTTAAAAATGGGGTTTTTGGCTTAATCGTTTAGATTTTATTTCATGCTGCAATTCGTTTTCTTAAAGGGTAGGGGGGGTATTTTTGCGGCAATGCCCTTTAAAAATCCCCCTAGCTCATAGACTGCCTGCAAGAAATTTCATTTGATGAGCGACAAAGTCTTTTGTGTTCAAAAAACGCTTTTTGGCATTTTTCAAATTCTTATAATCAATTTTTTATTAAAACAAAGCCTTGTTAAAATGCCTTAAAAAATTTGTTAGGGAGAAAACACACTAACAAATAAAAAGAACGCTTCAATCTTTTTTAAAAAGCCAACGCAATATAAATACCCAATAATTTTATTTATCCACCATTTTATTGATTCTTTCAGGGTAGCGAGCCCCTTCTATTTTGATTGCAGCCAATTCTTTTTGGAAAACCTCCAATTCTTTTTGACTCCAAGAAACTTGCAAAGCCCCTATATTTTCTATGAGCCTGGATTCTTTGGTGGTGCCAAAGAGAGGGACAATGATTTTTTGGGTGTGCAAAATCCATGAGAGAGCCAGTTGGGCTGGTGTAACGCCTTTAGCGTGTGCATGATCTTGGATCAATTCCACTAAAGCGTAATTTTTGGCTAGATTTTCTTGATTGAATCTGGGAGAAACGCTTCTAAAATCTTCACTAGCAAAGGTGGCATTTTTTTCAAATTTCGCACCTAAAAACCCTTTACCCAAAGGCGAAAAGGCGACAAAGCCAATTTTTTCTTTTTCTAAAAATCCTAAGATCTCTTTTTCAGGTTCGCGCCACCACAAGGAATATTCGCTCTGCAACGCGCTTAAAGGGCAAATTTGATGGGCTTTTTGGATGCTAGATAACCCTGCTTCACTCATCCCCCAAGCTTTAATTTTTCCCTCTTTAATAAGAGTTTGCATAACTTCTGCCACTTCTTCTATAGGCGTGTTAGTATCCACACGGTGCTGGTAGTATAAATCAATGCATTCTACTTTTAAGCGTTTCAAACTCCCCTCAACAGCGCTCTTAATGCGGTTAGGACTGGAGTCTAAAAACATAGTTGCGTATTTGTCATTAGGATTTGCGTAGTAAATCCCAAACTTGCTCGCTACCACAACCTTGTCCCTAAAAGGCTTGATCGCTTCGCCTAAAAGCTCTTCATTATCTTCCCCATAAGCCTCTGCAGTGTCAAAAAAGTTAATACCCAATTCCAAAGCCTTATGGATAAGTTTAACCATCTGCTTTTTATCATGGACTTCCCCATACCCATAAGTCATGCCCATGCACCCTAAGGCTAGAGCGCTCACTTTTAAAGGGCCTAAATGACGCTGTTGCATACAAACTCCTTGATTTTATGTTGGGTTTTCAGTATAACCACAATCTTAATTTTTGTCAAATTTTCTAAAACCAGAGATAATTTAGTTTTTTAAGACAGAAAAACCACCAAAATCATCAAAAATTTGATTGGTTTCTATTCATTTACTTTTGAAAAATATAATTCTCTCGCTTTTAAAACCATCACAAGGAGTTTTCGTATGAAAAAGCAAATCTTGACAGGCGTTTTGTTATCAGTTTTAGCGGTGAGTTCTGCATACGCTCACAAAGACAAAAAAGACGCTAAAAAACCTGAGTTAAGCTCTCAATTAGTGGCTCACAAAGACAAAAAAGACGCTAAAAAACCTGAGTTAAGCTCTCAATTAGTGGCTCACAAAGACAAAAAAGACGCTAAAAAACCTAAAAACTCAGTGGCTTAAGGGCTTTTGACTCAAAAAAGCGTTTTTAAAAACGCTTTTTTGAATACTATTCTATCCATTTCTACCACTTTTTAAATTTCTGTATATAGATTTTTCAATTTTTGTCAATAGAGCCGTGTTTTTAAAAACATTAAAAAATAGATAAAGGGCGTTTAACCTTCTTCTAAAAGCGTAGAAGCGGTTTGAATAACTTCAAGGGGCGTGATGGATTTCATGCACAAATGGTTTCTTTCATTCTTTAAGGGGCAGACTCGTTTTTTGCAAGGCGAACAGCTTAAATGATGGTTTAATACAATGGCTTTTTGGGCTTTATAGGGGCTAGTTTCTTTTTCATCAGTGGGGCCAAAAAGAGCGATTAAGGGGGTTTGTGTGCCAGCAGCCACATGCATAGGGCCACTATCGTTAGTGATGAATAAATCTAAAGTAGCGATGCGCTCTATCAATTCTTCAATGCTGGTTTTCCCGCACAGATTATAAGCGTTATGGAATGATAAGGGGTTTTTCAACAAGCCTTTAACGGATTTTAAAATTTCTTCAGAAACGATAGCGTCTTCTTTAGCCCCAAAAAAATAAATTTCATGCCCTTTTTCTAACAAAGTAGCGGCGACTTCAGCGTAATAAGAAGCCAACCACCTTTTAGCACTCCCATAGCTTGCGCTAGGGTTAAAGCCGATTTTTTTAGGGGTGTTTGGGGTGTGAGCGGGGAGATTAAAGGCTAGTTTTAAGGGTAAAACGCTTTTTTGATCCAATTCTTTTTTTAAAAATTGCGAAAACAAAAAGCAATATTTTTCCACTTGATGATACTCTTTGGGGGCAGCAGTTATTGCGTGGCTAAGGAAAAAAGAACGAAAAAATTGAGCAAAACCGATGCGAACGGGCGTTTTTGTCACATAGAGCAAAAAAGCGGAATAAAAATGGTTGTTTAAGGTGATCGCTATGTCGCAACGCCCTATTTTTTGAGCGAGTTTGTAAGTGGCTAGTAGCCTGAAAAAGGATTTTTTGGTGTTGTCTGTAAAAACGGCTTCTATTTTTTCATCTTTTTTGAAAAGTTCGCAAGTGATTTGTGGGCCCACTAAGATAAAATGCGCGTTAGGGTAGTGGTGTTTAAGGGTGTAAAAAAGCGAACTTGCCATCACCCCATCGCCTAACCAATTAGGTAAACGCAATAAAATACGCATGCGTTTGGGCGCATTTACGCTCATCAATAGCCCTTTTTTAAAGATTTTAAGCTAAAATTTTAGCATACAAATACAAGGAAATGGAATGATTACCCCTAAAGTGTTGAGCGGGTTTAAAGACCGCTTGCCTAAAGATGCGATACAAAAAGCCCAATTGCTCGCTAAAGTTTCAGTCGTGTTTCAAAGTTTTGGTTTTGTGCCGATTGAAACCCCTCATTTGGAATACGCTGAAGCGCTACTACCTGATGCGAGCAGCGATATTCAAAAAGAAATTTATCGTTTTAAAGACCATGGGGATAGGGATGTGGCTTTAAGGTTTGATTTGACCGTGCCATTAGCCCGCTTTGTCTCTTTGCACCACCAAATATTAGGCATGCCCTTTAAACGCTACGCTATAGGCAATGTCTTTAGAGGCGAAAGGGCGCAAAAAGGGCGTTATAGGGAATTTACGCAATGCGATTTTGATTTTATAGGGAGCGAGAGCTTAGTATGCGATGCTGAAATCATTCAAGTGATCATCGCTTCCTTAAAAGCCTTGGATTTAGAAGATTTTTGCGTTTCTATCAACCACAGAAAAATTTTGAACGGGATATGCGAATATTTTGGGATCTCTCAAGTGAATGAAGTGTTGCGCATTGTGGATAAATTGGAAAAAATTGGCTTGAATGGGGTTGAAGAGGAATTAAAAAAAGAGTGCGATTTGAATTCAAACACCATTAAAGAGCTTTTAGAAATGGTTCAAATCCAACAAAACGATTTGAGCCATGCGGAATTTTTTGAAAAAATTGCTTATTTGAAAGACTATAATGAAAATCTAAAAAAGGGCATACAGGATTTAGAAAGGCTATACCAGTTGCTAGGGGATTTACAAATTTCTCAAAACCTGTATAAAATTGATTTTTCTATCGCTAGGGGGTTAGGGTATTATACGGGGATTGTGTATGAAACCACGCTTAATGATATGAAGTCTTTAGGGAGCGTGTGTTCAGGGGGCCGTTATGATCATTTGACTAAAAATTTTTCTAAAGAAAATTTACAAGGGGTAGGGGCTTCTATTGGGATTGATCGATTGATTGTGGCTTTGAGTGAAATGCAATTATTAGACGAGCGCTCCACCCAAGCCAAAGTCTTAATCGCTTGCATGCATGAAGAGTATTTTTCTTACGCCAACCGCTTAGCGGAGTCTTTAAGGCAAAGCGGTATTTTTAGCGAAGTCTATCCAGAAGCTCAAAAAATCAAAAAACCCTTTTCTTATGCCAACCATAAAGGGCATGAGTTTGTGGTTATTATTGGCGAAGAAGAATTTAAAAGCGAAACCTTAAGCTTGAAAAACATGCATTCAGGCATGCAGTTGAATTGCTTGAGTTTTTTAAAAGCCCTTGAAATCATTGGAGAAAACGATGAAGACTTATAATGTCGCTATTGTTGGGGCCAGTGGGGCGGTAGGCCAAGAGCTGATTAAAGGTTTAGAAAATTCTTTTTTCCCAATTAAAAAATTTGTCCCGCTCGCTAGCACTAGGAGTGCTGGTAAAAAGATCAAAGCTTTCAATAAAGACTATGAAATTTTAGAAACCACGCATGAAGTTTTTGAAAAAGAAAAAATAGACATCGCCTTTTTTAGCGCTGGGGGGAGCGTGAGCGAAGAATTTGCCACAAGCGCTGCAAAAACGGCCTTAGTGGTTGATAACACGAGCTTTTTTAGATTGCATAAAGATGTACCTTTAGTCGTGCCTGAAATCAACGCTAAAGAAATTTTTAACGCTCCTTTGAATATCATCGCTAACCCTAATTGCTCCACCATTCAAATGACGCAAATCTTAAACCCCTTACACCTTCATTTTAAGATAAAAAGCGTGATTGTTAGCACCTATCAGGCCGTGAGTGGGGCAGGAAATAAGGGCATAGAAAGTTTAAAAAATGAGCTAAAAACCGCATTAGAACATTTGGAAAAAGACCCCGCTATTGATTTAAACCAGGTTTTGCGAGCCGGGGCTTTCGCTTATCCGATCGCTTTCAATGCGATCGCTCATATTGATACTTTTAAGGAGAATGGCTACACGAAAGAAGAGCTGAAAATGGTGCATGAAACCCATAAAATCATGGGCGTGGATTTCCCTATCAGCGCGACTTGCGTGCGCGTGCCGGTATTGAGGAGCCATAGCGAGAGTTTGAGTATCGCTTTTGAAAAAGAATTCGATCTTAAAGAAGTCTATGAAGTTTTAAAAAACGCCCCTAGCGTGGTTGTTTGCGATGATCCTAGCTATAATCTCTACCCTACGCCCTTAAAAGCGAGCCACACGGATAGCGTCTTTATTGGACGCTTGAGGAAGGATTTGTTTGATAAGAAAACCTTGCACGGCTTTTGCGTGGCGGATCAATTAAGAGTGGGGGCAGCCACCAATGCGCTCAAAATCGCCATGCATTACATTAAGAACGCTTGAGTTTATTCAAAGATAACAAAGATGAATGCGCATGCACTTGAATTAAGGATAAGGATCAATCTAACCCAATCTCTAAAAAAGAGCTTTAAGTTACTAGGCTTGCGATGTTAAACCAGGGTGTAATTGAATTTCTCAAGGCTTGATTGAGAGAAATGCTAGTATTTGGTAGGTCAAAAGGAATGAAAGGCTTACACTCAAGCAGAGAGTGAATGTTTAGCTAGCGAGTTATTGCCTATTATCCCATTTAAAAGGGTGTGAGTTTAAGGTATAAAGGAAAACTTGTATCAAGTTTTATTGGAATGGATTAGAAAAATCTGATTGGATTGACCCTTACAATTTTCCAAACCCATCGTTTAATAGCGATTGAATATGACTATATACACTACAATAATAAGATTTTGATGGCTGAAATTGTTTTTTGAAAGGATTTAAATGCCTGTTATAAGAGTTTTAGTAATGCTTGCAACAATGATGATGAAATCAGTAAAAACGGCAAAAGAAAAGAAAGTTTTTAAGAATGTGGGAGTGTCTGTAATGGGGATTGCTTTTTGGGAAGCGATAAAAGACTCAATAAAAAAACAAATTAAAAAAAGCGATTGGATATGTGGGAATGTTAAGACTGCAGATGATTATTTAAAAACGCATCCTAACTCATGGTTTAATTCAGCAATAGGTGTAGCAACGATAACAACCATGCTTATGAATGTGTGTTTTGCTGATGACCAATCCAAAAAAGAAGTGGCTCAAGCTCAAAAGGAAGCTGAAAACGCTAGGGATAGAGCGAACAAGAGTGGGATAGAACTAGAACAAGAAGAGCAAAAGACAGAACAAGAAAAACAAAAGACAGAACAAGAAAAACAAAAGACA
>NZ_MVWR01000011.1:0-50119 GCF_003637665.1 Helicobacter pylori
GCTTAGTTTTCAAAGATCGTTTGCTTTTAATCAGCTATCCTTGTAAGGTATCAAGCGGCTTTTTAAAAGCCCTTGCTGAAACAAGGAAATGAAAGTATAGTCATAGAAAGCTTAAGGTTTGCTTAAATTAGGGAATGTTTTGAAAAATATTTTGATTTTTTAGAGCGCTTAAAAATCGTGCGATCGTTTCTTTAGGGATAATCACCAAACTTTCTTGGTTTTCTAGAGTGCTGCTAGCCATCCCCATAAACTCCCCCACTTCGCTAAAATAAGGTCTCCCTCCCCACAACACGCTCCCCTTTTTAAAAGAACTATCAAGCGAAAGAAACTTTTTAGATTTCAAAAGTTCAGCCACAGAAATATCCGTTATCTGTATAGAAAAAGAATTCCCCTCATTTAACGCTGGGTAGTAGAGATCAGAATTGGGTGCTTTTTGATTGGTATAGGGATTTGAATGAAAAGTTTGAGCGTATTTTGTATAAATCCTTGCATGATAATAGCTCTCTTCTCTTCTATGGCAATAATCGTCTCTAAAATCGGCGGTTTTTAAAAGCGAAAGCCCTTGATTCCTATCCATCGCTTCAAGGCGCAAGCTGGCTATACAAATCAGCTCTTTAGCGCTGCTGTCTTGCATTTTGGCTAAAATCGTTTTAGGGTATAAGCCGTTAGAATAAAGCGTTTCAGAAGAAGCGATATAACGCCCATTTTTGAGCAAAGTCGCATAGCCTTCTTTATAAGTCCCATCGCTAAAATACACTTTCAATAACGCAACAGAATAAACCCATGCAGGGAGCGTTGGATCAAGGGGCGGATCGTCTCTAACGATTTGAATGTTATTAGCGTTCATCATGCATGAAAACAAAACGATACAACAACCAACCGCTAATCTTTTATGCCAAAACGCCATTATCAAACTTACCGCTTAAATTTCAAAAGTATCCTACAGTACTATCGGCTAAAATACCATTTGTTTTAATTTATTGCTATAATAGATCGTTTGAATGATAAAAGCTTATCGCAAAGGTTTATGATGGATCCAATTAAAACTTATAAAATTAAAGAAGAAGAGCTTGCAAAAACCGCTTACGCCACAATCAAAACCAATAAAGGCCATATCGCTCTAGAGCTTTTTTACAAAGACGCGCCCCAAGCGGTGAGCAACTTTGTAGCTTTGGCTAAAGAGGGTTTTTATGACGGACTTAATTTCCATCGTGTGATCGCAGGCTTTGTGGCTCAAGGAGGCTGCCCTTATGGCACAGGCACAGGCGGGCCAGGACACCGCATTAAATGCGAAGTGGCCCATAACCCCAACAAGCACAAAAGAGGCTCTATTTCTATGGCGCATGCTGGGAGAGACACAGGGGGGAGTCAATTTTTCTTGTGTTTTGTGGATTTGCCCCATTTAGATGGCGAACACACCGTGTTTGGCAAGATCACTAGCGCAGAAGGTCTTAATGTCTTGGATAAAATCAAGCAAGGCGATATTATAGAGAGCGTTGTGTTTAGCTCTTCTCTATAAGGAACAAGAAATTAGACATGCTCATACTCAGCCGCAAAGTTAATGAAGGGATTGTCATTGATGATAACATCCACATTAAAGTCATTTCCATAGATAGAGGGAGTGTGCGTTTAGGGTTTGAAGCGCCTGAAAGCACCCTTATTTTGCGTGCTGAACTCAAAGAGGCCATTGTGAGCGAAAACCAAAAAGCTTCTGTGTGCGTAGATGAAAGCTTGTTAGAAAACATCAAAAAGGTCATTAAGCCTTGATGCATGTTTTTGAAGTTTATCCTAAGGTCAATATTTTTTTAAAAATCCTCCACAAAGAAGGGGCTTACCACAAGCTCATTTCTCGCATGTGTTTGGTCAAAGATAAATTCAAAGATATTATTAGCGTCAAAAGCACGCTTTCCTTTTCGCTAAAAGGGGATTTTGACTGCCCTTTAGAAGAAAACTCGCTCTTTAAAGCCCTCCAAATTTTAAAAAATTTTTTAAAATCAAAAAATTTCTCTCATTCTGTCATCAAATCCCTAGACACCCTAGCGATTGAAGTGGAAAAAAACATCCCCACTCAAGCCGGGTTAGGCGGTGGGAGCGCTGATGCTGGGGGGCTATTGTATCATTTGAATCAGATTTTTGACTGGCGTTTGAGTTTAGAAGAGCTTTATAGCATGGGATCTTTAGTGGGCGCAGACACCAATTTTTTCATCTCGCAACACAAAAGCGCTAACGCTACTTCTTATGGCGAAGTCATTGAAAATTTTGAAGAAGAGCCTTTAGAAAATCGCCTAGAAATCTATGCGCCAAATCATGTTTTTTGCAACACCAAAGCCATCTATCAAGCTTATAAGCCTAAAACTTGTTTTTCTCAAGCTAAAGAATGGCTTAAAAAACCGAGTTTGGAATGCTTAAAAACTTACGACAGAAACGAATTAAACGATCTTTTAAAGCCGGCTTTACTCACTAACCAAGCCTTAAAAGATATAGAAAGCCAACTCAGTAAGGAGTGGTTTTTTAGCGGGAGCGGGAGCACGTTTTTTAGGCTAAAAAATGCTTAAAAGGGGGCTAGATTGAAACTCATTGCCAGCAATAAAAAAGCCTATTTTGATTATGAAATTTTGGAAACTTTAGAAGCAGGATTAGCGCTTTTAGGCTCTGAAGTGAAAGCTTTAAGACAAACTAGGGTGAATTTAAAAGATAATTTTGTTAAAATAATCAAAGGAGAAGCTTTTTTATTTGGTGTTCATATATCCTATTTAGATACAATCCATGCGTATTACAAGCCCAATGAAAGGCGAGAGCGTAAGTTGCTTTTACATAAAAAGCAATTATTGAAATGGCAAGTTGAAGCGTCTAAAGAACGCTTGAGTATTGTAGGATTGAAATTGTATTTTAACCAAAGGAATAGAGCTAAAATCCAAATTGCTTTAGTGAAAGGAAAAAGATTGCACGACAAAAGACAAAGTCTCAAAGAAAAAGCGCTCAACAAAGAAATTCTTGCTGATTTAAAACACCACTTTAAAGGATAACAATGAAAGAAATGGTAGATTATGGGATTATAGGGTTTTTGATCTTCTTATCTGTTATCGTTATAGCGATCGCTATAGAAAGGTTGTGGTTTTTTGCCACTCTTCGCGTAGATGACTACACAGACAGGCGCAAATTAGAACTAGCCTTGCACAAACGCTTGACTCTAGTGGCCACGATTGGCTCAAACGCCCCTTATATCGGTCTTTTAGGAACGGTTATGGGGATCATGCTCACCTTTATGGATTTAGGCTCCGCTTCTGGCATTGACACTAAGGCGATCATGACTAATCTAGCCCTTGCTTTAAAAGCGACTGGTATGGGGTTATTAGTGGCGATCCCTGCGATTGTGATTTATAACATGCTGGTGAGAAAAAGCGAGATTTTAGTAACCAAATGGGATATTTTCCACCATCCGGTTGACACGCAATCTCATGAGATTTATAACAAGGCCTAAGGATTAAGCGGTGAAAAAAGTAGAATCCATGAATGTGGTGCCTTTCATTGACATCATGCTTGTTTTGTTGGTGATTGTGCTCACAACCGCATCTTTTGTGCAAACTTCAAAGCTCCCTATTAGCATTCCCCAAGTGGATAAAGACAGCACTGATTCTAAAGATGTGTTGGACAAAAAACAAGTAACCATCGCTATTTCTAATAAGGGTTCTTTTTATTTTGACGATAAAGAAATCAGCTTTGAAAATTTAAAACACAAGGTTTCCACTCTAGCGAAAGATACCCCTATTGTCTTGCAAGGCGATAAGCAAAGCAATTTGGATAACTTTATCAAAGTGGTGGATTTGTTGCAAACTAACGATTTGAAGCAGCTTTACATTCTTGTTGAAGATAAAAAGAATCAAAAAAAGTAGTTTTAGTCAATTTTTAGCATTCTTTAGCTAGAATATAAGCTTATGTTTAATTTTTATCAAGGGAGTTTTAAATGAAACGCACTTACCAACCACACAACACACCAAGAAAGCGAACCCATGGCTTTCTTGTGAGGATGAAAACCAAAAACGGGCGCAAGGTGATTAATGCCAGACGAGCTAAGGGCAGAAAAAAGCTTTCCGTCTAAACCCTATGACTCTTTGAAAAACAAGAGTGAGTTTGATAGGGTTTATCAAAAGGGCTTCAAAAAACACAACCCTTTTTTTTCGCTCTTTGTTTTGGATGTATCAAAAGAGCCACCAAAAGAAAAAGAGGGCTTTAAAGATCCGCTCTCTTGTAGGCTTAAAGACAAAAAAGTGCTTTATTTATTAGGTTTAAGCGTGTCCAAAAAAGTCGGCAACGCCGTGAAACGAAACCTTATCAAACGCCGTTTGCGTTCGCTCACCTTAAAGCATGCCGCTCTTTGTCAAGGGCTTGCTTTGGTGTTTGTGCCTAGAAGCGATTGTTACCATTTAGATTTTTGGGCTTTAGAAAAACATTTTTTAGAAATGCTAACTTCCATTAAAAACCATATGAACAAAGCCTTAAAAGACTTGAAAAAAGGAATAACTCATACCTATGCGAAACAATAAAACGCCTTTTTTGAGCGCGATTTTTACGGCATCAATTAGGGGTTACCAACGCTTTTTTTCGGCTTTCACCCCTTCAAGCTGTCGGTTTTACCCCACTTGCTCCAACTACGCTCTGTGGTTGCTTTATTTTGAAAACCCTTTGAGCGCTATGGGCAAAATCGCTATAAGGATACTCTCATGCAACCCTTTTTGCTCTGGAGGCATTGCTTACCCCACTACTCGCTTGAAACGCCCTAGTTTGCTCCAATCTCATAAAGATTTTAATCGCAATTTTAAAACCATTACTTTTTGGCTCGTTCCCACAAAAAGCCACGCAACTTACTACATCATTAAGGTTTAATCACAATGGATAAAAACAACAACACCAATACCCGCTTGATTTTAGCGATCGCTCTGTCTTTCTTGTTTATCGCTCTTTATAGCTATTTTTTCCAAAAACCAAACAAAACAACAACCCAAACCACAAAACAAGAAACAACCAACAACCACACAGCAACAAGTCCTAACGCATCCAACACTCAAAATTTTAGCGTTACCCAAACAATCCCCCAAGAGAATTTGCTAAGCACCATTTCTTTTGAGCATGCCAGAATTGAAATTGATTCTTTAGGGCGTATCAAACAGGTTTATCTCAAGGATAAAAAGTATCTAACTCCCAAACAAAAGGGCTTTTTAGAGCATGTGAGCCATCTTTTTAGCCCCAAAGCTAACCCGCAAACCCCCCTAAAAGAACTCCCCCTTTTAGCAGCCGATAAACTCAAGCCTTTAGAAGTGCGCTTTTTAGACCACACGCTCAACAACAAAGCGTTCAACACCCCTTATAGCGCTTCAAAAACCACTCTTGGGCCTAATGAACAGCTTGTTTTAACCCAAGATTTAGGCGCTCTTACCATCATTAAAACCCTGACTTTTTATGATGATTTGCATTATGATTTACAAATCGCCTTCAAATCGCCCAATAACCTTATCCCTAGCTATGTGATCACCAATGGTTACAGACCGGTGGCTGATTTAGACAGCTACACCTTTTCAGGCGTGCTTTTAGAAAATAACGACAAAAAAATTGAAAAAATTGAAGATAAAGACGCTAAAGAAATCAAACGCTTTTCTAACACCCTCTTTTTATCCAGCGTGGATAGGTATTTTACCACCTTGCTTTTCACTAAAGATTCTCAAGGTTTTGAAGCCTTAATTGATTCAGAAATCGGCACTAAAAACCCCTTAGGCTTCATTTCCCTTAAAAATGAAGCGAATTTGCATGGTTATATTGGCCCTAAAGATTACCGCTCTTTGAAAGCGATTTCGCCGATGCTCACTGATGTGATAGAGTATGGCTTAATCACATTTTTTGCAAAAGGCGTGTTTGTTTTACTGGATTATTTGTATCAATTCGTGGGTAATTGGGGTTGGGCAATCATTCTTTTAACGATTATCGTGCGCATTATCCTTTATCCTTTAAGCTATAAGGGCATGGTGAGCATGCAAAAGCTCAAGGAATTAGCCCCTAAAATGAAAGAACTCCAAGAAAAATACAAGGGCGAACCCCAAAAGTTGCAAGCCCACATGATGCAACTTTACAAAAAACATGGGGCTAACCCGCTAGGGGGTTGTCTGCCCTTAATCTTACAAATCCCGGTGTTTTTTGCGATTTATAGAGTGCTTTATAACGCTGTGGAATTGAAAAGCTCAGAGTGGATTCTATGGATTCATGATTTATCCATCATGGATCCGTATTTTATTTTGCCGCTTCTTATGGGAGCGTCTATGTATTGGCACCAAAGCGTTACGCCAAACACCATGACCGATCCCATGCAAGCAAAGATTTTTAAACTCTTACCCCTATTATTCACAATCTTTTTAATCACTTTCCCTGCAGGGTTAGTCTTGTATTGGACCACGAACAACATCCTTTCGGTGTTGCAACAACTCATCATTAATAAAGTCTTAGAAAACAAAAAACGCATGCACGCGCAAAACAAAAAGGAAAGTTGATGCAAAATTTTATTGAAATCAAAGCCAAAACCTTAGAAGAAGCCCTCATTCAAGCTTCTATCGCCTTGAATTGCCCCATTATTAATTTGCAATACGAAGTCATTCAAACGCCCTCTAAAGGTTTTTTAAATATAGGTAAAAAAGAAGCCATTATTTTAGCGGGCGTTAAAGAAAGCGTTAAGGAGGTTAAAGAAGAGGGCGTTAAAGAAAGCGTTAAAGCGGTTAAAGAAGAGGGCGTTAAAGAAACCCACACGAAAGAAATCCATCAAAGCGCAGAAGAAAAAAAACAAAAATTAGAAACAAAAACACCGCAAGAAGAAACAATCACCCCTAAACCCTCTAAAAAAAACCTTAAAGAAGAATCTCATAATGGGGACAAACTCCATGAAATTAAGCAAGAATTGAAAGACTTATTCTCCCACTTGCCCTATAAAATCAATAAAGTGGAAGTCAGCCTTTATGAACCGGGGGTGTTATTGATTAATATTGATGGCGAAGACTCCGCTCTTTTAATTGGCGAAAAAGGCTATCGTTACAAAGCCCTTTCTTACTTGCTTTTTAACTGGATCCACCCTGCTTATGGCTATAATATCCGATTAGAAATCTCCACCTTTTTACAAAACCAAGAAAAGGTTATGGAAGCGCAACTCCAAAGCGTGATCATGACCGTGCATGAAGTGGGTAAGGGGCAGATGAAAGCCCCTGATGGCGTTTTAACCTATATCGCTTTAAAGAAATTACGAAAAGCGTTCCCTAACAAATATGTCTCTATCAAAACCAACTTAAACGATGAAAAATACATCGTCATCAACGATTTTAACAATGAATGACACCATTGCCGCTATCGCTACCCCTTTAGGTAAAGGAGCGATTAGCATTGTTAAAATCAGCGGCAATAACGCTTTAAACATCCTTAAACAACTCACCCAAAAACAAGACTTCACCCCCAGATACGCTTATGTGTGCGATATTTTTTCTAATAACATTTTATTGGACAAAGCGTTAGTCATTTATTTCAAAGCCCCTTATAGTTTCACCGGTGAAGATGTGTGCGAAATCCAATGCCACGGAAGCCCCCTTTTAACCCAAAATATCCTTCAAACTTGTTTGAATTTAGGGGCCAGGCTTGCTCAAGCCGGAGAATTTAGTAAAAAAGCCTTTTTAAACCACAAAATGGATTTGAGCGAGATTGAAGCGAGTGTCCAGCTCATTCTTTGTGAAGATGAAAGCGTTTTAAACGCCCTAGCCAGGCAACTTAAGGGCGAATTGAAAATCTTCATTGAAGAAGCTAGAAGTAATCTTTTAAAGCTTTTAGCAAGCTCAGAAGTTTTGATTGACTATAGCGAAGAGGACATTCCTAGCGATTTTTTAAACGAAGTGTCTCAAAATTTAGAAAAACAAATCGCCTCTTTTAAAGACTTATTGGATTTTTCTAACATGCAAAAACAAAAAAATAAAGGGCATGCTTTAAGCATTATTGGCAAACCTAATGCGGGCAAAAGCTCCCTATTGAACGCCATGCTTTTAGAAGAAAGGGCTTTGGTGAGCGACATTAAAGGCACGACAAGAGACACCATAGAAGAAGTCATTGAACTACAAGGGCATAAGGTGCGCTTGATTGACACCGCTGGCATTAGAGAAAGCGCAGATGAAATAGAGCGGCTAGGGATTGAAAAAAGCCTTAAAAGTTTAGAAAATTGCGACATTATTTTAGGCGTGTTTGATCTTTCTAAGCCCCTAGAAAAAGAAGATTTTACTATCATTACCGCCCTTAATCGCGCTAAAAAACCTTGCATTGTTGTTTTGAATAAAAACGATTTAGCGCCCAAGCTAGAGCTTGAAATTTTAAAATCCCATCTTCAAATCCCCTACTTTTTGCTAAAGACCAACACCCTAAATTCCAAAGCCTGCCTGAAAGACTTGAGCCAACAAATCAGCGCTTTTTTCCCAAAATTAGACACTCAAAACAAGCTTATACTCACTTCCCTAGCCCAAAAAAACGCCCTAGAAAACGCCATTATTGAATTGCAAAACGCTAAAAACCATTTAGAAACTTTAGAGCTTTTTTCTTATCATATTTTAAGCGCAATAGAAAACTTGAACTTGCTCACCCGCCCTTATGAAACCAGCCAGATGCTTGATAGCATGTTCAGTGAATTTTGCTTAGGCAAATGAAATCGCTTAAAGCATGGATTAAACCCCCTTTTAGCACTACTTTTTAAGACTTTTTTACCCATTAGCGCCGTTTAGTATCCGTATTTGCAAAAAACCATGCTGCAATTTTTCAAAAAGGGGTAAAATAGGCTAGTTTAAAATATATACATACTATCAACTGCTTTTGAGTAAAAATGTTAAAAAAGACCATAAGGAGATTTCATGCTAAAACTCGTTAGTAAAACGATTTGTTTGTCCCTAATCAGCTCATTCACCACTGTAGAAGCCTTTCAAAAACACCAAAAAGACGGCTTTTTTATAGAAGCCGGGTTTGAAACCGGGCTATTACAAGGCACACAAACCCAAGAACAAACCATAGCCACCACTCAAGAAAAACCTAAACCTAAACCCAAGCCAAAACCCATTACCCCTCAAAGCACCTATGGGAAATACTACATCTCCCAAAGCACCATTTTAAAGAACGCGACTGAGTTGTTTGCAGAGGACAATATCACCAACTTAACCTTTTATTCTTTAACCCCTGTGTATGTAACCGCTTATAACCAAGAAAGCGCTGAAGAAGCTGGCTATGGCGATAACAGCTTGATTATGATACAAAACTTCTTGCCCTATAATTTAAACAATATTGAGCTGAGTTACACAGACAATCAAGGCAATGTAGTCAGTTTGGGCGTGATAGAGACTATCCCTAAACAATCTCAAATCATTCTGCCCGCAAGCTTGTTTAACGATCCGCAGCTTAACGCTGATGGCTTCCAACAACTCCAAACTGCCACCACAAAATTTTCTGATGCCAGCACGCAGAATCTGTTTGACAAGCTCAGTAAGGTTACAACCAATCTTCAAATGACTTATATCAATTACAACCAATTTTCTAGCGGTAACGGCACTGGTTCTAAACCTCCATGCCCTCCATACGAAAATCAAGAAAATTGTACGGCTAAAGTGCCGCCTTTCACCTCTCAAGACGCTAAAAATTTGACCAATTTAATGCTGAACATGATGGCGGTGTTTGATTCTAAATCTTGGGAAGATGCCGTTAAAAACGCCCCCTTTCAGTTTAGCGACAACAACCTGTCAAAGCCATGTTATTCTGATTATTCTACATGCGTGAATCCTTACAACGATGGGCTTGTTGATCCTAAATTGATCGCTAAAAATGCTGGAGATGAATACAATATAGAAAACGGGCAAACAGGCTCAGTGATATTAACGCCGCAAGATGTTATCTATAGCTATAGAGTTACGAATAATCTTTATGTGAATCTCTTGCCCCCAAGAGGAGGGGATTTAGGGCTAGGGTCTCAATATGGCGGCCCGAATGGCCCAGGCGATGATGGCACCAATTTTGGCGCTTTAGGGATATTATCTCCTTTCTTAGATCCTGAAATACTCTTTGGCAAAGAATTGAATAAAGTCGCCATCATGCAATTAAGAGACATTATCCATGAATACGGGCATACTTTAGGCTATACGCATAATGGGAACATGACTTATCAAAGGGTGCGCATGTGTGAAGAAAACAATGGGCCAGAAGAGCGCTGTAAGGGCGGGAAAATAGAGCAAGTGAATGGGCAAGAAGTGCAAGTGTTTGACAACGGGAAAGAAGTGCGAGACACCGATGGCTCTACCTATGATGTGTGTTCTCGTTTTGGCGGCCAAGGTCAGCCCGCTTTCCCTAGCAGTTACCCCAATTCCATTTATACTGATTGCTCTCAAGTCCCCGCCGGGCTTATAGGCGTTACCAGCGCGGTTTGGCAACAACTTATTGATCAAAACGCCCTACCGGTGGATTACACTAATTTGAGCAGCCAAACCAACTATTTAAACGCCAGTTTGAACACGCAAGATTTTGCGACCACTATGCTTAGCGCGATCAGTCAAAGCCTTTCATCTTCTAAATCTAGCACTACCACCTACCGCACTTCAAAAACCTCACGGCCCTTTGGAGCCCCCCTATTAGGCGTTAATCTTAAAATGGGCTATCAAAAATATTTTAACGATTATCTAGGGCTATCTTCTTATGGCATTATCAAATACAACTACGCTCAAGCCAATAACGAAAAAATCCAACAATTAAGCTATGGTGTGGGAATGGATGTGTTGTTTGATTTCATCACCAATTACACCAACGAAAAGAACCCTAAAAACAATCTAACCAAGAAAGTTTTCACTTCCTCTCTTGGGGTGTTTGGGGGGTTAAGGGGCTTATACAACAGCTATTATTTGTTGAACCAATACAAAGGGAGCGGTAATTTAAATGTAACCGGTGGGTTGAATTACCGCTACAAGCATTCTAAATATTCTGTAGGCATTAGCGTTCCTTTAGTCCAGTTGAAATCTAGGGTCGTTTCTAGTGATGGTGCAACCACCAATTCTATCACCCTGAATGAAGGGGGTAGCCATTTTAAAGTGTTTTTTAATTACGGGTGGATTTTTTAAGGGGTTAAAAATATTCTTTAACCCTCTATTGGCTCTAAAACGCTCTTTTTAGGCTCTCTTGTAGGCGTTTTTAGTTCTGTTTTGTGCGTGAGCGTTAGCGTTATAGATCGCTCTTTTTGTTCTCGCATCGCTTGCGTGTTTTCTTTAAGCTTACTGAAGCTTTTTTCTGTCTCATTTGTTTGTCTCATGTTTTTGTTCTCCTTTCGCATTCAAACGCCCCTTTTTAGGCGTTTGTTTGGTTTAAAATTGCGTTAGCTTTTAAAAAAGTTTGTTAGTTTGTGGGGCAAAAAGATAGACCCTAGCTTAGAGGGATTTGAAAACCCAAAGTCATTGGGTTTTTTCAAACAATCTCGCTTGTATAGGCTCGTGAAGCACCCAAACGCTAAAGCGATTGGGCTTCCTAGGCTGATGTTGGGGGAAAGTTTGGTTCTCACTCTGTGCCCCTAATCATAGGGATTTTACAGAGTTTGATCTCCAACGCATTCCCTACAGGTCTCACACATCATATCTATAAAGGCGTAACTTTGCGCACTTCCTACGCTAGATACAAATGTATGGGGGTATTATACTACAAAGATGTTTGGGATTTCTGCTTGGGTGGTTTTAAAAAGATTTTAGTTTTTGTTAATTTTAGTTTTTAGCAGGTGTGGTTTTAGAGGAGTTTGTGGGATAAAGAGTATTGAATGATGTTTTAGTTTATTTGGCGAGAACAAAAGCCACAAACTTTTAGAGGGTTATTTTAATAGGTGTAAAACGCCACGCCAAACAAAATGATAACGCTACCAAACTGAATGAATAAGCATAAAGCAAGATTAATATCCTGCTTATAACCCCGTATTGCCTTGCCCTTCTTTATTGGCATAATCTTTCAATTCTTTATAAAGCAAAGATTGCAAGCGCGTGATAGCAAAATTCTTATTCTTTTCATCCACTTCAAGACTTCTATTCAATACAGGCGTGCCTTGACAATCGCTCGCACTAACAACCACTCTAATGCGTGTGGTGCCATTAGCACTGTCTGTGAAAACTTCATTTTTGATTTGATAGAGTTTTTCTTCATCGCTAGGGGTTAGCACTCTAGCGTAAGCGCTTATGAGAGCGTTTTTAATCTCCGTATCGCTGTTGTTATCAAAAGTGATTTGCACTTTAGGTTTGAAAGCGTTTTGATAATAGATTTTTTCATAATTTTCTAACGAACCCACCGGGACAGAATACGCTTTTAAAATCCTTTCTATAGGCATCGCTTTAGCCAATAAATCCCCCATGCTCTTGGATTGCTGTAAAAAAACCCCTTTACAAACCTTAGGCATTAAGGTGGAAAACTGCCCATAAAGAGCGTTATATTTATCCCTTAAACCCTGCAAAAACAAGTTTTGATTAATCCTTACTCTGGTGTAGTAGATCCCTTTTTGCACTTCTTGATTGACAATCTCTACATTATTCAATTCCAAGTCATCGGTCTTTAAGTTAATCGTTTGCGAATCGCTGGATTTTAACTTATTGTCCAAACGACTTTTTTGGATATGGATTTGGGAATTAACCACCACGCTAATAGACGCCACTAAATCCGCTAACGCTTTTTGTTTAGAAGCTTCTTTAGAAGTGGCTGAACCACTCCCATAAAGATAGCCTTTTTGGGTGTTTGTTTTGTTGTAGGCCTTGCTATACCACTTAGGCTCTGCGCTTAAATTGGCACCCACAAAAGCCATAAGGCATGCAAGAATAATCTTTTTCATTATATTAATCCTTACTCATTCATTAAAGCGACATGCTTCTTAGTGATTCTTAGAAGCACATAAACTTTATCCGTATCAATAAAAGTGGCCTTTAGCTCACTAGCCTTAATCTCTATTTTATCCCCCTTGAAAGCTTCCATCACTTTCTCTAAGGCGTTTTGTCTGGCTGAGGACAAGCTATAATCCATATCTGAAAGCAATATATCGCTCATCCCACACACTAAAATTTTTTCGTCTTTGGTTTGGGTCTTTTCAATCTGCACTTCTTTTGAGCAATCTTTTGCCCACTTAGGCAAGGACTTCCCCCACACAACCCCCAACACCAAAACAAGCGCAATAGCAAGGCGTTTCATTAAAACCCTACTTTTTAACCATGCCTAACTCTTCGCGCACTTTATCCACAATTTGCTTATCCAAGCCCACTAAAACAAAAACCCTATCTTTACCGACATAGCGGGCAAGCATTTTAGAAGCGATCAATTCCTTATCCACCAATTGAGAAATTTTTTCAGTATCAGTGCCACTGATGGACCTTTTACCAGAAGCATCTACCGTTCTAGTTTTTTCATTTTCCAAATCTTTTTGCAAAGTGGATTTTAAATTTGCCGCTAAATTGGCCCTAGCCTTCGCTGTAGCCTGGTTAGTAGAATAATCCACATCATTATTAGTGATCAAATCTTCAGCCCTTCCTAAAAAGACCCCTGAATATTTTTCATACTTCGCCACTTTTTCCAAATCCCCTACAACCCAATCAGGAGCGCCTTTAGTCGCTTCTTTGTATGCCTTATTGCTTTTACTGATACCTGATTTTGGGGCATGGCTACAACCTACGATCACCATCGCTGCTATCACACTCATCCCTAAAATTTTTTTAACTTGATTTTTCATCGCTCATCCTTTCAAATATAAATTTAAAACATACGCTTATTGCTAGCATTTTTCACAATAGGCTTAACATCGCTCCATACCTCTTCACCCGTTTTTCTATTGGTAAGGCTTAGGGTGAAGTCGTAGTCTAAGCGCTGCCTAGAACTACTAATAGAGGCTGCGATACTGGATACTTTACCACTTAAAGATAAATCAGCGGCTTTTAAAGTGCCTTTTTCTACAGTGGTGTCTTGATTATACTCTTCGCTCTCTCGTTCTTTTTCGCGCTGTTTCACCATTCTGCTGTCTGCTTCAATACCACTCCCTCCACTCGCCCTTGTGATATTGAACCTCCCATTAGATCGCAACCGCAACTGCCGTGCGATTTCGGTCGTCAAAAGATTCATGTCCAAATTGGGTTGCGTGGTGTCGTTAATCACATCTGAAACTTCAATCAAATGCTTGCCCTTGAGTTGCTCAAAATTAGGGTCGCTAAACATGGAATCTAACATCGCGTTAGCGGTTAGCAATAAATCTGTGCTATTGATACTTGCAGTCGTATTTTTAGTGGCATCATTCACATTTTGATAAGTTGCCATTTCGCTTGAGCAACCCACCCACAATAAAGTACTCAAAATCACCGAGCTTATAATTTTTAATTTTGTTTTCAATACCATAATGATAGAAACTCCCTATTCAAAATTTAAAACAGATACTTCCGTTCCTAATTTTAAACTTCTAATCTAAACACACAGTGTTTTTGCGGATTTTAGCATTTTATGTGTCTTTTTTTTCACATTTTACAAGTTTTAGCCCTACAAATTTCACACTGTAAGCATTAATACTACAAATCCGCTCATTTTTAGCTTAATTAAAGAAACTTTTTTAACAAACATCTTATTTAAAAACGATAAAAACGATTTTTTGAGATAAAGAAATAATATAAAAGCTATTTGCAGTTAGCCCCCTATCAAAAAAGGGGCTAAAAAGATTTTGTGAGTTCTTATTTTAATAACAAGACTCTTTAACGCCCTTTATAAAAGCGTTTTAATCGCGTCTTCAATCGGTTTTTGAGAGCTAGGTTCTACAAGCCTTTCACCCACTTCTTTGGCGTTTTTGTAAAAAATCAAAGTAGGGATCTTGCGGATGCCTAAGCTCTCTTTGAGATCCTGGCTTTCATCAAAAGAAACCTTAAAAAATTCCACCTTGCCTTTGTAGGTTTTGGCTAAATTTTCCATGATCGGCTCAATCTTCCTGCAATCCGGGCACCAACTCGCCCCCACATTAACCACTACCGCTTGATGAGCGGTTTTTTCTGCGTAATTCTTTCCGTTAATCACTTCTAACATGATAATCCTTAATTTTTATTTCCCCCAACCGCCGAAGTATAGCATAACTCAAGCGCTAATCCCCTTTAGTATTAGCCCTATTAGCCATAAACGCATGCAACTCGTTGTATTCTTGGCGGTTTAAAAAACGCATTTTCCCTACCGGCAAGGCATTCAAATTCACAAAACCATAACGAACGCGCCTTAAATCCAACACTCCAGCGTTAAAAAATGCAAAAAAACGCCTTAGTTCTCTGTTTTTCCCCTCATTGATGATGACTCTCAGTTTAGAATATTTGGCATGGTTTTTGATGATTTCATAACCAATAAAGGGGGCAAATTCCATGCTTTTAATGGGGGTTTTTTGGTGCGCTCCCTTAGTAGCGTTTTCTAATTTCAAGCCCTCTTGCATGGCGTTTTCCATCTCTCTTGTAACAAAGCCTTGAATCTTAACAAGATACTCTTTTTCTAAATTCGCACGCATTAAAGCGCTCACCACCGCCTTACTATCGCTCAATAATAACACTCCCTCGCTCGCAAAATCCAAACGCCCCACCGGCGCAAAATGGGCGTATTTTTTCTCCAAGCTTTCATAAATCACGCGCCGTTTTAAGGGATCGTTTTTGCTCACTAACTCGCCCTTTGGCTTGTGATAAACCAGCACGCTGAATTTTTTGTTTTTTAAGGGCTTGATGAGTCGTTTGTCTAAAAACACCTTGTCGTTTTCTTTAACCACGCTAGCGAGTTGGGCATGCTCATGGTTGATTTTCACCCGCCCTTCTAAAACCAATTTTTCAGCTTCTCTTCTGGAGTGCTTGGTGTAATGGGCTAAAAATTGGTTGATCCTCAAGCTAAATCCCTCCACTCTAACCCTTTAAAATCGTCCTTAATCTTTTCATTTACCATCAAATCGCTTTGGATTTTGAATTGCTTATCCTTATCTTTGATGATCAAATACAAGGGGCGTTTGCCCTGGTGTTTTAGAGCGCTCTCTTTGATTTGTCTTAAAAACTCTTTTTTCACATCGTTTTCTAACACGATCGCCAAAGAGCAAGAACTGGAGGCGAGCATTTCCATGGGGGGGATTTCGCGCACGTCTTCTTTTTGCTTTTCAGGGTCTTTATAACGGGCTTTAGGGATTTTAACCTCCCTAGCGCTTTCTAAATCCAAGATTTCAAAAAGCCTCAATCGCGCCACTTCTTCTTGCTCTTCAATCTTGCATTTAAACACTAAGGGCTTATTAATATCCAACTCTTCTAAAGCGTTTAGTTGCTTTTCAAAAAGCATGAGTTCAAACTTGCCGTATCGATCCAAAATGTCCGCTGTGCCATAAGGCTTACCGCTTCGTTTGCCAATTTTCTTTTTAACCTCCATGATTTTACCCAGCAAATAAGCCTGCGAGCCAATCTCCAACTCTTCAATATCAATGCTTTTGACTAAATTTTTAAAGCCCTTAATTTCTTCTTTAAACTCGTCTAAGGGATTGCCTGAAACATGGATTCCTAAAGTTTCATACTCGCATTCTAAAAGCGTTTTAGCGTCATGTTCGCCCAAATCAACCATATCCAAAATAACCTGCTCTTTAATTCCGCCTTCCATGGCTCCAAAAAGAGAATTACCCCCTTGCATCATTTCATTAGCCTTGTCTTTAGCGCGCCCAGCATCGCAGATCAGATCCAAGTTAGCGAGCATGGTTTTTCTAGTGTAGCCTAAATTGTCCAAGCTCCCTGATTTCACTAATGGCTCTAAAGATTTTTTAGTGAGTTTAGAAAAATCCACCCGTGAAATAAAATCTTCCAAACTCTTATAATCCCCTTTAGCCCTTTCTTCAATGATATTTTTAATCGGCTCACCCCCAACCCCTTTGATCGCTCCCAAACCAAACACGATTTTCTTTTCCAATTCGCCCTTTTGATTTTTAAACTCCGCCACGCTGAAATCTTGCATAGAAGAATTGATGTGCGGAGGCATCACTTCAATTTCTAAAGCCCTGACCTCATCAATATAACGCGCCACGGATTCAATCTTATTGGATTCGCTAGTGAGCATCGCTGCCATGAACTCATGCTTGTAATAAGTCTTTAAATACGCCGTTTGGAAAGTGATCATCGCATAAGCGGCTGAATGCGATTTGTTGAAACCATAGCCGGCAAATTTAACGATCAAATCCCACAAATTAGCCGCCTTTTGGCCGTCATGCCCTAAATTTTTAGCCCCTTCTACAAATTTAGCCTTATTGTCCGCCATGATTTGAGCGTCTTTTTTCCCCATAGCGCGACGGATGAGATCCGCTTCACCCAAACTGAAACCGCCGATCGTTTGCACGATTTGCATCACCTGCTCTTGATAGACGATCGTGCCGTAAGTGGGCTTTAAAATCGGCTCTAATTCTTTAAACGCATAAGCGATAGGCTCAACGCCGTGCTTTCTATTCACAAAATCATCTACCATGCCTGATTCCATAGGCCCCGGTCTGCCTAGCGCGATAATGGCGATAATGTCTTCAAAGCTTGAAGGCCTTAAGCGCTTGTTAAGCCCTTGAAACATCCCGGATTCAATCTGGAATATCCCCACCGTATCCCCGCTTTGAATCGTTTTATACACTTTCGGATCGTCCATATCCAACGATAAAAAATCCACGCTAATTTTATGTTGCGTTTTAATGATTTTAAGCGCATCATCAATCACGGTCAAGGTCTTAAGCCCCAAAAAGTCAAACTTGATCAAATCCACCGGCTCTAAATACTTCATGGAATATTGCGTAACGATACCGCCGGTTTTTTCAGAGGCAAATAAAGGGGTTTTGTGCCACAACTCTTTTTGGCTATCCACCACTAAGGCTGCCGCATGCACGCCCGCGTTACGATTCAAATTCTCTAAATTGAGCGAATACTCCCACACCTGTTTGGCTAATTCATTACTTTCTACTAATTCTTTGATTTTAGGCTCTAATTCCCACGCCCCCTCTATGAACTCGCCGTTTTTTTCATAGCCCTTAAGCGTGATGCCTAAACGGTTGGGTATGAGTTTGGCAAAATCATCGGCTTCTTTATAAGGCATGTCCAAAACCCTTGCGACATCTCTGATCACGCCTTTAGCCAACATTTTATTAAAGGTGATGACTTGAGCCACATTGTATTTGCCGTATTTTTCAATCATGTATTCTATGATTTCCTTACGCCGGCGCTGGCAAAAATCCGTATCAATATCAGGCATGCTGACTCTTTCAGGGTTTAAAAACCTTTCAAAGAGCAAATCGTATTTTAAGGGATCAATATCCGTGATTTTTAAAGCAAAAGCCACCAAACTCCCGGCCGCACTCCCCCTACCAGGCCCTACAGGAATGCCCATTTCTTTAGCGTAACGGATAAAATCCCACACAATCAGCATATACCCTGGGAATTTCATGTTTGTAATGACTTCAATTTCTTTTTCTAAGCGTTCTTGGTATTGATCATGCTTTTCTTTTGGCACTAAAATCAAGCGCTCTTTCAAGCCTTCTCTAGCCTTATAGGCGAAATAAGAAGCGTCATCTTCAAAATTCAGACCCTCATTTTTGGCGTAAGCTTTAGTGAATTTGAAGCTTGGGGGGGTTGGGGGGTTCTTTTTATCGTCTTTTAAATCAATCTCTAAAACGCATTTATCAGCGATTTCTTGGGTGTTTTCTAAGGCTTCTGGAATATCTGCAAAGAGCTTCGCCATTTCTTCAGGGGATTTAATGTAAAACTCATGCACGGAGTGTTTCAAGCGCCCCTTATCGTTTAGGGTTTTACCCATCGCTACGCACATCGCTACTTCTTGAGCTTTAGCGTCATTAGGCATGGTGTAGTGGGTGTCGTTGGTGGCGATGATTTTTAACCCCGTTTCTAAAGACATTTTAATGACTTGCTCATCAATGAATCGCTGATCTAAAATGCCATGGCGCATGATTTCTAGATAAAAGTCGTCTTCAAAAATCTCTTGGTATTCGCAAGCGATTTTTTTGGCTTCATCATAGCCTTTAGCCCCATACTTGCGGTTTCTCTCATTATTGGTATTCAAATGGTAATTGACTTCCCCTTGCAAGCACGCGCTAGAAGCGATAATGCCTTTAGAATGCTCTTTTAGAAGTTTTTTATTGATGCGTGGGAAATAATAAAACCCCTCTAAATACGCCATAGAGCTTAAAAACATCAAATTTTCATAGCCCTCTTGGTTTTTAGCGAACAAACACAAATGGAAACGCTGCTTGGTTTCTTTGCTAGAAAGGTTGTCATCATTATGGATATACGCTTCCATGCCGATGATAGGCTTAATGCCTTCTTTTTTCATGCTCGTATAAAAATCAATCGCTCCAAACATGTTCCCATGGTCGGTTACGCTCACGCTTTTCATGCCCAATTCTTTAATACGTTTGGCCAGGATTTTAATCTTGTTCGCCCCGTCTAAAAGCGAATATTCTGTGTGCAAGTGCAAATGCGTGAAGACTTTATTCTCTTTCATTGTATAACCCCTATTTGGATTTAATGCCATTATACCTACCGCTCTTTAAAAAACTCTTTATTAGATTATTTAGTGGTGAATTATTTTAAAATGGTGGTTATAATAAGAAAGTTTTTATTATTTTTAACGCTATTTTAGGAGTTTATCATGAAAAAATCCATTTTGTTGGGCGTTTGCTTGGCTTTTTCTTGCGCTCATGCCCTAAACGATTTAGAATTGATTAAAAAAGCGAGGGAAAGCCAGTTAGAACCCATGCCTATGGGCAAAGCGCTCAAAGAATACCAGATTAAAAAAACCAGAGATGTGGGTATTGGCGCTAAAAACAGCGAAATCATGACCTCCGCTCAAGTGGAATTAGGCAAAATGCTCTATTTTGACCCCAGGATCTCCACTTCCTATCTCGTGTCTTGCAACACATGCCATAATCTGGGCTTAGGCGGAGTGGATTTAGTCCCAAGTGCGGTAGGTTCTCAATGGAAGAAAAACCCCCACCTTTTAAGCTCCCCAACGGTGTATAACTCTGTGTTTAACGATGTGCAGTTTTGGGATGGTAGGGTTACGCATTTAAACGAACAAGCGCAAGGGCCGATCCAATCTTCTTTTGAAATGGGGGCTGACCCTAAAGTGGTGGTAGAAAAAATCAATTCCATGCCAGGCTATGTCAAGCTCTTTAGAAAAGCCTATGGCTCTAAAGTCAAAATTGATTTTAAATTGATCGCTGATAGTATCGCTATGTTTGAGGCCACGCTCATTACCCCAAGCCGTTACGATGATTTTTTAAGAGGCAATCCTAAAGCGCTCAGTAAAGCCGAAAAAGAAGGGCTGGATTTATTCATTTCTAAAGGCTGTGTGGCTTGCCATAACGGCATCAATCTTGGGGGAACGATGCAGCCTTTTGGGGTGGTCAAACCTTATAAATTCGCTAATGTGGGCGATTTCAAAGGCGATAAAAACGGGCTTGTGAAAGTGCCTACTTTAAGGAATATCACCGAAACGATGCCTTATTTCCATAACGGGCAATTCTGGGATGTTAAAGATGCGATTAAAGAAATGGGCTCTATCCAGTTAGGCATTGAAATCAGCGATGAAGAAGCGAAAAAAATTGAAACTTTCTTTGGAGCCTTAAGGGGTAAAAAACCTAAAATACTCTATCCAGAACTCCCTGTAATGACAGACAAAACCCCTAAACCCTCTTTTTGATTTTAAGAAGTCTTTTTTAAGGGGGCTTTTGGCACCAAATCTAAAAACCGCTCAAAGCATCTTTTGCGATCAAAATAATAAAAAGCTTTCAAAAAACAAGCGACAATCCCTTAAAAAGCGCTTAAAAATTTCTTTTTAATCCCTAATTTAGTGGTTTTAGATTGTTGAAATCAAAAACCCACTCAAGGCGTTTTTAAATAAATTTTCATTTTTTGGTTGTCTAAAATGAGCGTGTCTTTGCCCTTAGTTACCGTAAAATTACCCTTAAAATTCTCCATAAATTCCAATTCAAACGCCATTAAATGCTCATCTTTACACACTTTTCTTGAAATCCCGCTGTCTTCAATCCCAATGTGCCTATCGCCCTGCCATACATAGCTGGCAAAATACCGGTTGCAATAGCCTTTGCCATAAATACGATTTTCTTTTTGATCAAACACAAACTCTCCCATAGAGCTTTTAGGCTTTGGCTTTTTTTTAAAAAGCTCATACCAGTGTTTTCTTTTTTCTTTCCGCTCTTGTTCTTTGGCTTCAATCACTGCTTTATCTTCAGGTAGAGCGGTATTTAAAGAAGCGTCTTGCTCTTCTTCATGCTCTCTAAAAGCGCTATCGGCTAACATGGTTTCAATGTCATAGACTTGATGGTTTATCTCTACTTTTTGGATATGCCAATCGTTGCTAGAAAGTTTTTTATCAAACATTTTTAAGAAAAAACACCCAGAAAAGACACAAGCTGTTAAAACGCTTGCTCCAGCCAATCGTAAATTCAAATAGTTCCTCCTTATTTTAGTTTTTTAACGGGTTTACGCTTTGCGCTTCAATGGCTTTTTTAATCAAAGAAATCGCTTCTTGCATCGCTTGTGTGCTGACATGTTGGAGGGATTGTATCGCGCTTTCTTGAAAATCTTGATTGTCATTTTTACTCGTTTTAGTCGTTTTATTTTCTAAGCTAGAAATATTTTCATGCTTAATGATCACTCCAGAATGCGAAGCGCCTTTCACGCTAATATCATACCCGAGCGCAAATTCTGCCCTATAAGTAGAATTTTCTTTTTCTAAAAGAGAAAACGACAAAATCGTAAAACGAACCGCATAAGTGGGAGCACCTGCACCATAAGGGGGCAAAGCCACGCCCAAGCACGCTTTTTGCGCTTCTTGCATGAACATCGTTTTGAGCATGTTGCGAGGCAAATCTATCCATTTTTGGTGTTTCCCATGCGTGATCTGCCCGTCTTTGGCTTTAAACACGATCTCTTTAGTGTTGAATAAATCCGCGCTCAAAATGCTAATGAGCCTTACTTCAGTCAAAGGTTTAGCGCATTGCGCGATCTCAAAAGAACTCGCGTTCAAATCATAAGTTCTGATCTCTGGCAACATTTGTTTTAAATTGATGCTCAAGCAACCCTGAAGCAACAACGCTAATGCTGATGAGAGTGAAAAGATTTTTATCGCCGTAGCTCTCATGATTATTTCCTTTCTCCAAAAATCGTTTTATAGGGGTTAGCGTCAAATTTGTCTATCAAAGCAGAGCCTTTTTCCACAAAATTATCAATGTTTCTTAAGCTCAACTGCGCTTGCATGATTAAGGGAGTAAACATCGCCTTAAAGTCGTATTGCCCCTGTTTTAGGCGTTTATCCACATCTAAAGCCACATTATTGACATTAGAAACAAGATTGTTAGCGTTGCCAATCAAGGCGTCAAATTGCGTCTTTCTTGAATCCAAGTTAGCGATGAGATCATCTACTGAAGCGAGAATGTGCTTGAATTTTTCCACATTTTCATCATCTAAAATCTTATTCACGTTTTTAATCGCTTTCATCACTTCTTGCATCGCTTGATTAGCATCCACGCTCAAGCGATCTATAAGCCCTTCTTTAAAGATCAAAATCCGCTCCCCTTTATCGCCACTGCCATAAAATTCTTCATTGCGGCTTTGCTCTAAGGCTAAAAATTTTAACCCCATAAGCCCCCTAGAAGAAACCGCAACTTTGGAGTCTTTACGGATCTTAACGCTGGATTTAATCATCAAATCCAAACGGACAACCCCCACTTTATCCTTTGCAAAACCCACCTTGATGACATTGCCCACTTGAATCCCTTTGTAATTAACGGGCGAGTTGGTCGCAATGCCTCCCAAGTCTTTGTCCGTATAGACCACGTATTCATAATACTTCCCGTCATCTAATCCCAAATGGCCTAGCCATAAAATAAAGCCTACCATGCACACTAAGCATAAAAAGAAGAGCCCGCCGATTAAAGTGTAATTCACATGCCTTTCCAAAATTTCTCTCCTCGTGTTGAATTGAATAAATTGCCTTCATCTAGCCCTTGAGTTTGAGCTTTTTTAATAAAATCCTTTAAATCCCCATTAAACTCTAATAGCCCGTCTTTGAGCATGATAAACCTGTCCACGCAATCATGCACGGAGTCTAAATCATGCGTGATCATCACCACCGTAAGTTGCAAGCTCTCTTTGAGTGTCATAATCAGTTCGTCAAATTTGCCCGCGCTATAAGGATCCAGCCCGCTTGTTGGCTCATCTAAAAATAAGATCTCCGGATTAGTCGCCATAGCCCTAGCTATACCCACGCGCTTTTTCATCCCCCCACTCAATTCATAGGGGTAAAGGTGGTAAGCCCTAGGGGGCAAACCCACTCTTTCAATCCACATTTTAGAAATTTCTTCAACAATTTTTTTAGAATAAGCGCCGTATTGCTCTAGCATCACGCCCACATTTTCTAAAACCGTTAAAGAGCTATAGAGCGCGCCAAACTGGAAGCAAATCCCACAGCGGTTAAAAATCTTTTGCTGCTCTCTTTCTTTGAGTTTCCATATATCTTCCCCAAAAAGCAACACTTCCCCTTTTGTAGGGCGATTGAGTAAGATCATGCACCTTAAAAGCGTGCTTTTTCCGCTCCCTGAACCCCCTAAAATCGCCATCACTTCGCCCTTATGCACGCTAAAACTCACGCCCCTATGAATAATGGTGCTTCCAAAAGCGCTATGGAGATCCTTGACTTCAATTAAGACTTGATTGTTAGTAGCGTTCATTATATGTTCAACTTAGAAAAGATGATAGAAAAAACAGCGTCTAAGAAAATGATCCAAAACAAAGCGTTCACGACACTAATAGTGGTCAAGCGCCCAATGCTCTCAGTATCCCCCTTGACTTCAAACCCGCGCATGCACCCCACCATCGCAATCGCAAACCCCCAAAAAGGAGCCTTGACAATCCCTACCAAAAAATGATTCCAACCCACTGTGTCATGCAGTCTGTCTATATAGCTTGGAAAGCCTAAATCCAATTGGTATTTAATCGCAAACATGCCCCCAAGAATGGCGAACGCATCAGCGATAAACACCAATAAAGGCAAAACAATCACTAAGGCCAACACCCTAGGCAACACTAAAAATTCAAAAGGGTTAAAGCCCATGGTTTTCATCGCGTCTAATTCCTCAGTGATCTTCATCACCCCAATTTGCGCGGTAAAACTGCTCGCGCTCCTCCCGGCCACCACGAGGGTTAAAATAAAAGGGCCGATTTCTCTTAAAGCGAGTTTAGCCGTCATTTCCACCGACATTAAAGGCGCGCCCATGTCTTGTAATTGTAAAGCCCCTTGTAAAGCAACGGCAAACCCCACGATAAACACCGTTAAAATACTCACTGGCAAAACCTTAAACCCGGATTCATTGATATGATAGAGCAAAGGAGTGATGCAAAAGCGTTTGGGGTTGAAAACGCTTTTAATGAAGTAAAATAAAATCATGCCACAAAAATTGAATGCGTTTAAAAAGGTGTTGTAAGTTTCTACGATACTCTTACCCAATTTAGTGATCAAAAGTTCGTATTTTTTGCCCGCTTTTTTAGACTCTAAATCCTCTTCTTTTTCAAGCCAGTCTTTAACCACTTTCAAAGCGCATGCGTTATTCTCGCTCACGTTGCACAATTCAATGTTTAAAGAACGCTCCTTGACTAAATCAAATAAAAACATGCCAAAAACAAAATCCACTTTTTGGCACCCTGAAAAATCCATTTTTAAAGGCCCTTGATGATCTAATAAATTTTTTTTCAACTCATCTAAACGAAACACGCTCGTTTTAAAATCCCAATCCCCTCTTAAAATCAGCACAGAGTTCGCCCCATCTTTACGCATTTCTAAAAATTTTTGTTTCTCTGTCTTCATTAAAATATATTCTCTCTTAGATTAGGTAAAATCTATTAACAAAATCTTGTTTGTTAAAACGGCTATTTTAACACAATGATAAAACAAAAGGTTAAACAATATTCTGTTTAATAAAGGATTGATTATTTTTAAAATGTTTAAAAAAATCATTTTTTTTTGTGTTTTCTTAATAGGGGGTTTGGTTATTTCGCCCCTTGATGCAATGCCTATTTTGCATAATAAAACCCCTAAAAAAAATTACCAAGAAGCCCATGAAAAGCTCTATAGAAGCATCATTAACCGCCAAAAGCTCACGCGCAAAAAAAGCGGGTGGTATTTTTTAGGAGGGTTTGGCGCTGTAGAGGCCATTAAGGACTATCAAGGCAAGGAAATGAAAGATTGGATCGCCACGCTTGATTTAAAAACCGGCGTGCAAAGTTTTTTTAAAAAATACATCGGGATTAGGGGGGTTTTTGCATGGGATCTTGGGTCAGGAAAAGTGAATTACCAAAGCCATAACGATCCTACAAACTCTTTTTTTACCATGCTTGCGGTGGGTTTGGATGTGATTATGGAATTTCCTTTAGGGAGTTATAAGCATTATCTGGGGGCGTTTGGGGGAGCTAGGGGGGCTTTAGTCGTTTATACCGACAAGCAAAATTTCAAGTTTTTTAAACATTCTGTGGTTTCAGGGGGCTTAGCGATTAATGGGGGGGTCATGCTCACGCTTTTTTTAAGACACCGCATTGAATTAGGGTTTAAAATCTTACCCACTGCAAGATTGCTTTCTAGCTCCAAACGCTTTGAGACTTCGCCCTTATTTTATGCGGCATACAGCTATAAATTTTAACCTTTTAGCAAACTTCAAAAATCCAATCTTTAGGGGCTTCTTGCTCGCCTTGCTGGATGGATAAAAGCAAATCATAGAGTTGTTTAGTGATATGGCCCGGCGCTTCAAAAAAATAAGACTTGTTGTTGTGCGTGATTTCTTTAATGGGCGTAATGATCGCGGCTGTCCCGCACGCTCCAGCTTCTTTAAATGCATCTAATTTTTCAATCAAAATTTCTTTTTCTTCCACTTCCAAACCCAAATGCTCTTTAGCCAAAAACATCAAGCTTTTTCTGGTGATGCTTGGCAGAATGCTTGGCGAATGCGGGGTGATAAAAGCGTTGTCATGCGTGATGCCAAAAAAATTCGCTGCCCCCACTTCTTCAATTTTAGTGTGCGTGGTGGGGTCTAAATAAATGCAATCATCATAGCCTTGCTCTGTGGCCATTTTATGGGCTAACAAGCTTGCAGCATAATTCCCTCCCACTTTCACCCCTCCTGTGCCTTTAGGTGCAGCTCTATCAAAAATCGTAGTGATAAACCTCGCCCCCCCTTTTTCTATGCCCCCCTTAAAATACGCCCCCACAGGCACGCAAAACACGATAAAAAGGTATTCACTAGCCGGCTTCACCCCCAAATTATCCCCCACGCCTATGACAAAAGGGCGCAAATACAAACTCGCCCCGCTTTTATAAGGAGCGAGCCATTTTTGATTCGCTTTGACTACTTCAGCGCATGCCCTTAAAAACAGCTCTTCGCTCACTTTAGGCATGAGCAGTCTTTCGCATGAAGTTTGCAAGCGTTTGGCGTTTTCTAAAGGGCGAAAGAGTAAAGCCTTCCCCTTTTGAGAGCGGTAAGCCTTCAAGCCTTCAAAACAAGCCTGCCCATAGTGTAGGACCGGCGAGCCTTCGCTGAGTTGTAACACATTTTCGCTAACCAATTCGCCTTGCGACCACGAGCCGTTTTTATAAGTAGCGATGAAGCGAAAATCCGTTTTAATGTAGCTAAAGCCTAAATTTTTCCAATCTAAATTTTCTAAATTTGCCATTTTCACACCTTTAAATGGATAGTTTCAGGTGCGATTGTATCTAAAAAGGGGTTAAAAATCCCTCAAATAACTGATTTGAAACGCATAAACTCGGCGCACATCAGCCTGTAAGGTGTATCCCTTTTCGTTGGTAAGAGAGAAAAGCTGGTGCGTGATCGTAGGCACTTTAATCCCTAATTCCAAGCTATTGTGTTTAGCGATATGGGTGCGGACCCCAAACTTCCATAAAAACTGGAAATTAGCCGGGCTGTAACTGGAATTGCTGTGGTGTTTTGCATAATTAGCGATCTCTTTACTGATGCTCGTTGCCCAACTATCCCCGGCTAATTGGATCCCCACCACAAAACCAAAAACCATGTTTTCTTTATTCACAAAATTCCACAGCGTATCCAGCCCCACACCATAAGTGAATAAATTGACATAGTATTGCCCCTGATAGGAATCCCTTTCGGTTAAAGTCGTCCCCCCAAAACTAAAGCTATTGTAAATAAACCCGCTCTCGCCCACCGGGATACCCTTTTTCATCACGCCAAAGCGGTTGTGCGCGTAGTCAAAAAACCCATAATAACGCGCACCAAACCATTTTTTCTTGCCAAAAAATTGCTTATAGCCCACTTCAAAACCCGCTCCTGCATAAGGCGGGAACTTTATCAAAGGCTTTTGCAAGCCGTTGTCATTCACCATTTTAGTCTGATTTTGTATCATGCTCACCTGGTAATTGACTCCCACAAAAGCCGCACTCTCTTCAGCGTTCGCTAAAACACCCAAAGCCCCTAATAATATAATTCTTTTCAACATTCAGTCTTTTCCCTTTATTTTTTGATAATCGCTCTATATTATATTAGCTTAAAATGGCTAAGTATTACTTATAAAGAAATAATAATATATTTTTTCTTAAACTCAATTAAAAAACTAACCTTTTAGTTCATTCCAACGATTCGCCACAAACGCACTCGTTTCTAGCGGCACCCTCAAAGGATACACTTCATCATTGAGAATGCGTTGGATTTCTTGCTGCAACTCTGGGGCGTTTTTTTCTTCAATCTCAAAAATCAATTCGTCATGCACTTGCAAAAGCAGCCTCACCGAAGGGTTATTTTTGAAACGCTCGCTCACTTTGAGCATGCCTAATTTCAATAAATCGCTGGCACTCCCTTGAAAAATCGCATTCACGCCCTCTCGCAAATAATTGCCCTTAACATAGTCATTCACGCCATTAAAATCAAACACCCGATAACGCCCAAGCAAAGTAAAAGCTTTAGAAGTTTTTAAAATCTCTTCTTTCATGCGGTTTAAATAATCTTTAATGCTAGGGAATCGTTTGAAATACGCCTCTATGTAGCTTTTAGCCTCATTTAAAGAGATGTTTAAAGTTTCGCTCAATTTCTTACTCCCCATGCCATACACCAGCCCAAAATTAATGCTTTTAGCGATGGATCGTTTTTCTTTGGCTAAATCTCCACCAAACAACGCCTTAGAAGTTTCTAAATGGATGTCTCGCCCCCTTAAAAACGCCTCCATTAAATCCTTATCCTGGCTAAAATGGGCCAACAAGCGCAATTCAATCTGCGAATAATCCACCCCTAGCAAACAATATTCTTTAGAGCTGGCAATAAAGCCCTTACGAATGAGTAAGCCTTTAGGCGATCGCACCGGGATATTTTGCAAATTAGGCGAATGCGAGCTTAAACGCCCGGTAGCTGTGCCGGTTTGGATGAAAGTGGTATGGATTTTATCGTCTTTGTCTTTTAAGCGCAATAAAGGGGTGGTATAAGTGTTAAAAAGCTTATTCAATTCTCTGTATTCTAAAATCAAAGGGATGCTTGGGTGCTTGTCTAGGATTTTTAACAAATTTTTTTCATCGGTAGAATGGCTTTTATTTTTAGGAAGCTCTAATTTTTCATACAAGACTTCGCTAAGTTGCTTGGGCGAATTGAGATTAAAATCCACGCCGATTAAATCCAAAATTTGGCGCTCTAAAACATGCAATTCATTTTTAAACTCCTGCTCTAAGCGCTTGAAATAAGGTGCATCAATCTTAAAGCCTTGAAATTCCATGCCTATTAAGACTTTCATAAAGGGCGTTTCAATGTCTCTAGCCAAAGCAAGCAAGTTTTCTTCCAATCCCCCTTTTTCAAAATATTCGCACAAACGCTTTAAAGCGTTTAATTCCATATTCAATTGCTCTAATTTTTCCGCCTTGCTTGTTGTTTTAAAATCTTTGATTTTTTCATGCGGGATTAATTCTTCTTTTAAATATTCCTTTAAAACTTCATCAAACCCCACTTTTTCCGGATTCTTTAAAAACGCTAAAATTTGAGTGTCCTGGATGCGAATGTTTTCCAAAGACACCTGGTATTTGGCTTTTAAAAAGCTCAATAAGGGTTTTAAATCATGCCCAATGATTTGCACATGCTGTAAGATTTGAGAAAAAGCGTTTTGCAAAAACTCTACAGAAAAGGGCGAAAATAACGCCTCTTCTAAGGGTAAAAAATAGCCTTGATCTTGTAATAAAAACGCTAGGGCCAAAACTTTTTTTTCTTTATTTAACACCAAACGCATAAAAACCCTAGCGTTAGGATTTTTTAATTTTTCTAAAAACATGCTCAAAGGCTCAGCACTTTCTAAAACAATCATGCGTGATTTTGTGGGGGCGTTGTCTAAGGCGGGCGTGCTGTCTAATATGGGGGCGTTTTCTATAATTAAAGGGGAATTTTCTAAATCCCTTAAAGTGGAAATAAAACCATATTCCTTCAATTCATCTTTAATTTTCAATAAGGGGTTTTCGCTAGGAAAAGCGCAACTTAAAAAATCAAATTCTTTAATGCATCCTCTTTCTAAAGTGGCTAATTCTTTGCTTAAAAACGCGCTTTTTTTGTCTTGTATCAGGGCTTGATACATTTTAGGGCTGAGTAAATTTTTTGCCAAGTCTAAATTTTCATAGATGTTTTCCAAACTCCCTAATTGCTGTAACAATTCCTTAGCGTTCTTGCTCCCAATGCCTTTAACCCCCTTGTAATTATCGCTGCTATCCCCCACAATGCCCTGATAATCCGTGAATTGACTCGGCAAAATCCCGTATTTTTCCACGCAATCTTTCGCCAAAAACTCCGTTTTGCCATCAAAAAGCGCGATTTTATCGCTCAAAAGCTGGTTAAAATCCTTATCTTTAGAATAAATGCGCGTTTTATAAGGGCTTAGCGTGGCTAGAGTGGCGATCACATCATCGGCTTCAAACCCATTCACTTCCACGCAAGTAAAACCCATTTTTTGCAACCATTCTAAGGCGATAGGGATTTGTAAAAGCATCTCTTTAGGGGCGTCTTTGCGATTTTGTTTGTATTCGCCCAATTTTTCAGCTCTTTTAGTTTTAGTCTGGCTTTCTAGAGCGAACACGATAAAAGGCATGTTTTTTCTATCTTTATAGAATTTTTTAACCATGCCCACAAGCCCCGTTAAAAGCCCTGTAGGAAAGCCCTTATCGTTGGTTAAAGGCTTATTTTTAGCGCTCATGTAATAGCTTCTAAACAAATACGCAAAAGTATCAATTAACGCTAAAGTCCCCTCTTTAATGACTGGCTGCTCCATGATTCAACTCTCTTTCAATCAAGCGAATTTTAAATTTATTGTAACACAAGCTGGACCTCATCTCTTTCAAAATAACGAGTCTTTTTGAACGGGCGTTTCTTGGCTGATGATTTCTTTTGTAGCCTGTATTTTAGCGCCGCAGTATTGAGCCACGTCTTGAATGGTTTGCTTCATCAGGGCGTTGGTGAGGGTGCGCATGAAATGAAAATCAATTTTACCATGTTGTTTGGTGGGGAGTAGGATTGACATTTCACTAGCAATTTTACGATTGAATTTATTGCCATAATTAAAACGCCCACAAGCTACTTTTTTAAAAGCAACAACGATATAGAGTAAAGTTTTTTCATTCCAAAACTCATGGTATTTTAAAGGGTATAATCCTTGCACATGCGAATACCCTATAAAAGGTCTTTTTTGATAAAAAATACCCTCTGAAGTCGTGGTATCGCTATAAGTGATCTGATTGCCCTTTTCGGTGGGTTCTAAAGAAGAATAACCGCTTATCCCATTATTCAAACTAGAATTGGTAACGACTGGGTTTTTTGCGTTACTATCAAATAAATGAGAGTTTGTGAGATTATAGGCTTTTGTGGGGCGTATTTCAAACAAATCCCCCAATCTGAAGCTTTGCCATGTTAAGCCGCATGGGGTATTACCCCCCCTCCCCAGAATTATTGAAAACATTGAGGGCGTTTTCTTCATCGCTAGAAAGGGTGGTGTTTTCTAGCCCTGTAGCTTTTAAGTAAGCCTGAAGTTCGGCGAGCCGACACTGCTCAAGTTCGGCTATGAATGTTTCCATGAAATCAAAATCAATATCCTCAAGGGTTTGAGTGTTAGCGGTGGGTTTTAGGGGTAGAGAAAATTTAAACTCTGCAATACTTTCTGTTGTAGAGCCTAGCCCCCAAGTCAAGGGCTTTAAAATAAATTGTAAAATCGCGCTTATAAAATGTAAAATTTTAGGGCTTTTGAAAGCAAATTTTGGTTTTAAAATTTTAACCTTATTACCTGTAAAATAAGGTTGTTTTTGATAAAACACGGTGAAAGTGTCTTGCGCGAACGAAAGAGTATTTTTTTCATTAGTAAATGTAGGGTCATCTACAATAAAGCCTTTTATGCCATTGTTGGTTGTAGTGCGCACGACATAAGGATAGCTGTTTTCTATTTGCGTGTCATGGATTTTTATCGTGTTAGCGTGATAAATTTTCTTACTTGACAACACTTCAAACAAATCCCCTAATCTGAACTCGCCCCACTTAATAGCGTTGAGTTGGCTACTAAGGGGGCCTATCACTTTGGGGGCGTTTGGTTTTTTAAAATCAAGCCCACTTCATAAGAAAGGTAATCGGCTATCGTTCTTTTAAAATCCTCTAATTCGGGTTTGGTGTCATTCTTTTGATGCGCTTCAAAATTAAAGTCTTTAGCATGCTTGTTTTCATGTGGCTTAGCGATAAAGTCTTCAATATAGATTGTTTCTAAAGCGCCCCACAGCTCTTTAGAAACCTTAGCGTTTAAGCCGGCTTTGTAAATTTTAATGATTTCTTCGTAGCGTTTGGTGGGGTTAGAGGTTTCATTTAAGCCTCTTTTGGTGCGTTTGAAGCCATCGTTTCTAAAGTCTATGAATTTAACGGGCTTTTCATAATCGTGTGGCTCATGAGCTTTAAAAATATAGACGCTTGTTTGCACCCCGGCTTGAGGCATGAATAAATCAGTAGGCATTTTAATGCTCGCTAAAAGCGAATGCTTTTTTAAAATTTCAACATTGGATTTTAACGCTTGCCCGCTCCCTGCGCTATCTTGGATAATGATCGCTCCTAAAGCGCCTTTTTGCATATGCTCTAACCCAAACTTGATAAAAGGCATGCCGTTTTCTTCGTAGCTAAAAGGAGGGTTTAATAAAAGGATATTGGGCTTAAAATCTTCATAAATCTTTTTATTGGTTTCAAAAGTGTTGCCTTTGATGATTAAGCTTGATCCATCGCCTCTTAAAATCATGTTAGTGGTGGCTAGAGAAAACATTTCAGCGTTAAGCTCCACGCCTAAAAGTTGCGTGGTTTTCATGGCTTTGATTTTTTCGTTCGCTATAGTGGTGTTTTTACCATAGGTTTTTTCAATGTCTTCAATCATTAACACCATAGAAGAAATTAAAAATCCTGCGCTCCCTGCGGCCAAATCCATCACAAAAGACTTCGCGTTAACCCCTAAAAGTTCGCTCATCATTTTAGTTACATAAGGCGGGGTTAAAACAATGCCCAATTCCTTACCATCCCCTAAAGCGTATTTTAAAAATTCGCTATAAAGTTCGCCCATGATGTCTAAATGACCGGTATTGTCGCTTTCATTAATGGGCTTATGGACAAACTCATAAAGAAAGGTAAAAATTTGCTTAGTGATGCTTGAATCTTTTTCTAAAAGCATGCTTATGGCTTTATCCAGGCTCGTTATTTTATCGCGTTGCGGGTCTTTTCTGATTTCTTTAAAACTAGCGAGCATTAGATCTCGTTTTTCTTCGCTCAAGTTTTTGGTTTTTAAAAATTCGCTGATTTGGTTAAACACTAAAACGCCATCACGGCTAGTGTCGGTTATTTCGCCTTTTAAATCGCTTGGTTTTAAGCCCTCTTTTTTGCCCTTAATTTCTTGCATGGACAAAAGCATGCCGCTCACGTATAGCACGCGCTGAGGTGCGGTGATGTTGTGGTTATGCATCAGGCGGTTGAGTTTTTTAGCGGTTTCGTTTAGATCGGCTTTGGTTTTGATTAAAATAGAATGCTTTTCTTCTTCAGTGAGCGTGCATTCTTTATAAAAAGCGTTAAACGATTCTTGATTTTCTAAAAAATGCAAGTTTTTAGCGTTAGTGAGCTTGTGCGAATTGATCCCGCTTGCAAAAACATAATACACTTCTATCAAAAGGTTTTCTTCATCATCGCCGGCTATGCCTATGGCGATACATTCTTTATATTTTTCTTTGTCTCTTAAGATATTTTGAGCGTAGTGTAAAGCCCCATTCACGGCGAATTTTGAAATGGAATTGTCATCGTTTGCAACCGCGCTGTTTTTGAGCTTTTTTAAATTTTTAGCGTAGAGTTTGTTTTCTATGATTATAGGGATAACGCTTCCTTTATTTTTTGGGTGCGTGTATTTTTCTAAGCTGAAATCTGGCTCGCCATAAGAAGTTTTATCTTTGGTTTTACTCGCATTCAAAAGGGCGTTTTTAAGGCTAGGACTCATTTGGCTTTTAACATTAAAATCCTTATTTTTCATAAGCCCTAAATTGGTCAATTCTTACTAGAATGTTAGTTTTTTCTCTAAGTCTCATAGAAAGGGACTTGGAAAACATGGCAAAAACTTTAAAACCAAATTTAGATAAAGATGAGTTAAACACACTTTATAAGGCAAATCTTGCTTATGCTAAAAACACGCATGAGCATTATTTCGAGTTTAAAAAAGATTTAGACTACAAACTCTTTAATCCTAGCATTATGCATGGGCAAGGTTCTATAAGCTTTGTAGGCGGACAAGGAGCTAAAAGATTATTAGACATACTCTACAAGCTCGCATTTAATGCTAAGTCTAATAAGATTGCCCTAGATAGACATTACGCCAAAATGTTTTTGCAAGTTGTAGCAAGAACTCTAAGAAAGAATGTCAATATATTAGAAGAGCAAGGTTTTATTGAAGTCATTAAAGGAAAACAAAGATACTTGTATGCGTATCTTAAAGATTACAGAGAATTAGAGGGCTATAACTATGTAGGAGCCAATCAAAAGAACAATATCCCATCGCCTTTTTTCTTACAGATTATGCGTTTCTTAGAAAAGTTTGCCAAAGAAATTGAGAGAGTAAAAATTAACAAAAAAGAATGTATTATGCACATTCCTAGCCAAGAGTTTATGCAAAAAACTAATAATGTCGTTTTAAAATTCACGCCTATTTCTAATCCTAACACCACTTACACTTTAACTTACAAAGACTTAACCAACAAAGACATTCCAAGCAATTTGTGTTTCTATCAAACAGCTATTGTGAAGAAAAATCTCTTAAAAGCATTAAAAGACATAGAGTGTGTGGGCGAACCCATTAATAGCTCACCCAAAGCTTCAAACTACTTTCAAGAGAGTGCTTAAGAATGACGCCATATGAAATTTTAGATTTTTGTTTTATTGGAAAGACACTTTGCAAATTGACTTTTCGCAAATGGATATGAAAACACAAAACAAAAGGAATACAATGATTGAACTAATCCTAGACAAGAAGTCCATACAAATTGATGAAGAATTTCTAGATATTAAAAAGCATTTAGAAAAGTTTTACTCAAACAAAGAACAAGAGCCAATCGCTCAAACTTTAGAGAATGAAACAGAAATTTCTTGTAGCTATTTGTGGGATAAAGACTTCTCATTGCTAGAAAAGCATTTAGAGAATAGCTTAGGGCATTTTACCTTTGAGAGCGAGTTTGCCCTACTAAAAGATAAAGAGACTTTAAACCTATCTCAAATCAAACAAATCGGTGTCTTAAAGGTTCTTACCTATGAAATGATACAAACCTTAAAAAATCAAATCATTCATTTAGCACAAGTTGTCAATGAAGAAAATTTAGAAAAAGATGAAGAACTTGTTGTCTACCACCTAGATTTCACGCTCACCAAGCAATCTTATAAAGTGATGGCTCAATTTTGTGTGATTAAAAAAGAAAGGAATATCGCATGAAAAAATTAAGGCATTTTAGAAAGCTTATCGCCTTTTTAGGTTTTTCACCACCTTTATTACAAGCGGATATGACTACCTTTTTTAATAGCATTGAACAACAACTCACTAGCCCCACCGCTAAGGGTATTTTGATGGTCATTTTTTTAGGGCTTGCTATTTTCATATGGAAAAATTTAGACAGATGGAAAGAAATCTTAATGACAGTCCTTGCTATTGCCATAGGCGCTGCAATCTTTTTTAAAGCCCCAGCCTTAGCTAATTGGTTTATGAGTATTTTTTAAAGGAAAACAAATGCAATTAGTCGGCATTTCAGTTTCTAATCTCAAAGAAATCAGTTCTAAAGAAAAGTTTCTTTGGCTCAATGCTAAGAGCTTTTTAATCGCAGGATTTATTCCTTTTGTAATGATACCTTGGCTAGATTTTTTAAATTCTTTAATGCTGTATGTGTGCTTTTTATTGGTTTTTAGCATAGCGGAGTTCTTTGATGAAGATATAAGCGACATTTTAATCGCCCATTCTAAGATTAAAACCAAAACTAATTCATTTTATGCTTAAAGGAAAGGATATGCAACAAGAAATCGTAGTAGAAGAACCTAATAAAATAACTATTGCTTACAACTTAGAGCAAACTATCTCTAAGTTGAAAGAGAGTGTGGATTTATTAGAGAAAAACGAGCAATATAATGATGCTTATGCCCTTGTTTGTGGTATCAAAAGCATTGTAGATGAATTTCATAAAGATGTAACTTTGCATGTAAGCAATAATTCTAAGCCCCCTAAAAGAAAAAGAAAGTCTTCTTAATGTTTGAAAACGCTCTTAAATATTGTAAAGAAAAAGCCATAGACCTTTTAACAGGTTTTGTTCCAAAAACCTATTCTATGACAGAGGAATGCAATATTTCAGGCTTGTATGATGATACTTTCATCATCACTAAACAAGAAAATTTAGTCGCTATTATGTCTTTACAAGGACTAAGTTATTCAAACTTAATGCAAAAAGATTTGGAGGGCTATTTTGATACAAGGCAAAATGTTTTAAACACCATTAGTAAAGACATTCAATTAAGGATTGTCGCTAAAAGGCGTAAAGAATTTATCAACCAAAGCCCAAATATTGATAACCCATACGCAAAAGCTATTATCACGCAATTTGAGAACAAGGAAATCTACAAAACAGAGTATTTTTTAGTGTTTGAGAGCATTACTTCTAATGTCAAATCTTTCTTTGAGAAAAAGAAATTAGAAATGACTACTTCAATCAATGAAGAATTAGAAGAAAGCTCTAAAGAGAATAAACAAGAGAATGAAAATAGCTCCAATGAGACCCATTCAAATACAAGCTCTAAAAAAGACAAGAAAAACAAGTTCAAAAAAAAGATAACCTTTAGCGCCACAAGTAAAAGAGCCTTACTCATTCAAACCATAGAAAGAGTAAAAAACGCTCTTAAAGAATTTAAACCCACTTTACTAAATTCTAAAGAAGTATTAAATTTCTACGCAGAATACATCAATGGCAAATACATCGCCTTTAATCCTAAATTAAAGCGACTAAGCGATAGCTATATCGCTAGTAATATCCATTTTAAAAAAGATTATTTCATCATTGAATTTCAAAATCAAAGCACTTTTTGTGCGTGTGTGGGGATTAAAAACTATGAGAGTGAAGAAATTTCTTCACTCCCTATATCTACTCTTTTACACACCCAAATTGAACTAGATTTAATCTTTCATATCCGCTCTTTAGGGCAATTTGAAAGCTTGAATTTTTTAAAAACCAAGAAAAAGCTCACGCTTTCTAAAATCGTTAAAAATGATATTGATGATTATATAGAATTGGTGCAAGCCAATCGTTTGAGTATGCAAGAGTGTGCCTTAAACTTAGTTTTAAGAGCTAAAAGTAAAGCAAAACTAGATAAGTCTTTAAAAGAGATTTTATCTTTACTCAATAACGCTGGACTAGGCAGTGTTACAGAAACCATAGGGCTAAAACCATCTTATTTTTCATTCTTCCCAAATAACGCCAATATCAATCCTAGAATGAGACATCAAACTTCCCAAGTCATAGCATCTTTGATTTTGTTTGAGAAAAATAATACAGGTTTTAGAGCAAATTCTTGGGGGGATATGCCCTTATCTGTGTTTAAGAACCTAGACCATAGCCCTTATTTGTTTAATTTTCATAATCAAGAAGTCAAACATAAGGGCGTGTTAGCCCACAATGTCGCACGAGTGGTAGGACATACCATGATTATAGGAGCAACAGGTGCTGGTAAAACCACGCTCATTAGCTATTTGATGATGAGTGCCTTAAAATATTCTAACATTGATATTTTAGCTCTTGATAGACTAAATGGTTTGTATTCCTTTACCAAGTATTTTGATGGGATTTATAATCAAGGCGAAAACTTTCATATTAACCCTTTTTCATTAGAAGATAGCGCAACTAATAGAGCCTTTTTATTGCATTTTTATGCCCAAATGGCAAAAGTGGATAGTTATGATGACCATAAGGATAAAGTAGAAGATAGAACAGCCCTTTTAAACGCTATTGATACGATGTATAGAAATTATAACGATGAAGTCAAACAAGCCAAATTTAGCAACCAAGAATTACCCCTTCCTTTTGATTTAAAAGAGTTTGTCAATGCCATTGTTAAAACCAATACAGACATTTTAGATAGTAGTTTTGAAGACTATTTAAAATCTTCCTTATTTTCTAGCCGAATGGATAGTCTAGATTTTAAAACTCGTATTAGCACCATAAATACCGATAGCATTTTACATAATGATGATGACGCTGGGCTTTTAGCCTACTATGTCTTTCATAAGATGATTGACAGAGCCTTAAAAATCAATCGTGGGTTTTTATACTTTATTGATGAGTTTAAGTCTTACGCTCAAAATGAAATGATGAATAAAAAAATCAATGAAGTCATTACTCAAGCTAGAAAGGCTAATGGGGTGATTGTTCTAGCCCTACAAGACATTAACCAACTAAGCGAAGTGAGAAACGCTCAAAGCTTTATAAAAAATATGGGGCAATTGATTTTGTATCCCCAAAGAAATATTGATACCAAAGATTTAAACGATAAATTTGGCATTAGACTAAGCGATACAGAAAAACATTTTTTAGAAAACACCGCCGTTAATGAATACAAAGTCTTACTCAAAAACATGAATGATGGCTCATCTAACATTATAGATGTGAGCCTAAGTTTTTTGGGTAATTACCTACAAATCTTTAGCTCTAATTCTAGCATGGTAGAACACATTGATAATCTCATTAAGCATTACCCTAAAACTTGGCAAGAAGTCTTTGTGAGTAACAAACACGAAAATTTTGATGACAAAAAACACTTAGAAAAGGTGCTTTGCCCAACATGAAAAAGATGCAATATCTAGCTTTTATATTAGTGGCTGTGCTTTTAAATGCATGCTCAGATAAATTCATAGAGATGAAAAAATCCCCTTGTGCGTTAAAGGACTTAACAACTCTTTTTTAAGGGGGACACATGTCTAATTTGCAAGAACTTAGAGAGCATTTAAAAGAATTAGAAAATTCCTTTGAAATAGGCTCTTTTACTAAAGAAAATATTAAAGAATACGCTAAATGCTTTTTTATGAGTTTAAGCATGTTTTTAGAAGAACAAGAAAAAAACCAACAAGAAGAGTTTTTAGAACAAGATACCAAAGAAAATCAAGAAGAGCTCATTAAAAGCATTCAAACAAGCATTGCTAAAAACCAAGAGTTAGAAAAAATCTCTTTTGAAAAATGGGAGAATAAAATTCAAGAAAGGGTGTTGCCTGAGTTAGAACGCATTGTTACACACAAGCTTAAAGACAATGTCATGCCACAATTAAACTCCCAGCTAGAGAGTTTTAAAAAAGATGAGTTAGATTTATCTAGCGTGTTTGAAATCCAAAGAAAGAACACTCAAATAGCGTATAGATTAGCTATAGGGGGGCTTATAGGTATCATTGCTTTAAGTATAGCCATTTTTATTATGATGCCCTTAAAAGAAAACACGCCTTATTTTATAGACTTTGCTAATAGCGATAAGCATTTTGCAGTGGTGCAAAAGGCGGACACTAAAGTAGATTATGGAGAGGCATTTTTACGCAATCTAATCGGCTCTTATATTATGAGTAGAGAAACTATCAATCATATTGATGACAAAATTAGACTAAATGAAACTATAAGAGAGCAAAGCTCTGATGAAGTGTGGAAGACTTTAGAACAATTAGTATCAGGAAAGGGCAGTATCTATTCTAATTCCAATATGGATAGAGAAATTAAAATCATCAATATTTCTATCTATAAGAAAGGCAAACAGCAAAATATAGCTGTAGCAGATATTGTGGCTAAAGTCTTTGATGAAGGCTATTTAATCTCTGAAAAACGCTACAGAGTGTCTTTAGTCTATCACTTCAAACCCATTATTCAATTTGATTATAGTTCTATGCCTAAAAACCCTACAGGCTTTATCGTAGATAAATATTCCTTGAGTGAAATCGCAAGCATTAAAGCCCTAGATAAGACTTATAAAAAAGTGGAAAGACCCCATTCTAAAATTGAATACAAAAAACAAAATCCAACTAACCCCCAAAACAACCCAGCTAATATGCCTAATAATAAGGAAGAACAATGATTAGGGCATTTAGGGGAATTAGTTTTACTTTATCGCTCTTAGCTCCCTTATTAGCAGAAAATAACATTCAAAATTATAATGAGCCTATGGATTATTCAAAAGGCGATGTTTCCTTACAACCCTTTAATAACCAGACTAACCAAGAAACACAACCTAGCACTAACTACAACACACAGCCTAATTCTATGCAAACACCTATGCCAAATCAAAACCCTTATTCACAACCCACTACACCTATACAAAATAGCCAGCCAAATAACACACAAACTCAAACAATGTTAAATAACGCCAAACAATTCACCAATAATGCTCTTAATAGCACCAAGCAAACTATCAATAATGCCACTAATTATGTCAATAACAAGCTCACTCCAAAACCTAATGATGTGCCTATTAGTGCGTTTAGTGCTAATAGTCCTTATGCAAACAAAGAAGTGTCTAAACAAACTCAAAAGAGCGATGATACATACCCACAAAACGATGACAATAATAATGATGATAATTCCCTAAAACCCATGACTAATTTTAACGCTATTCAAAGTAACTTCTTTGCTAAAAACCGCTCCATAAAAGATAACGCTCATTTTATCCATTACACCATAGGCGATACTTTTAATATTCGCCTAAGATACGCTATGACAACCACTTTTATTTTTGATGAACCCATTGCTCAAGTAGTTTTAGGCGATGATATAGGTTTTTCTACTAAAATGCTAGGCGAAGATAAAGAGCATTTGATTTCTAATATCTTACTCATTAAGCCCTTGCAAATTGGCGTAGATAGCAATTTAACTATCATTGGAAAAAGCGGTAAGGTCTATAGCTTTTATATGTTTTCAACCACATATACTAGCTCTAAAAACCCAGCTTTAATGGTGTATATTTCTTCTAAAGAGTATTTTAAAAATTTCACTACCACTAAGAAAGAAATCAACAAAGAAAATAAAACCACTCATAGCACCCCAAACAAAGACATTAAAGTAAGCCATAACGCACCTAAAAAGATAACTAAAAATTACACAGCATTAAAGAACAAAACCCAAAGTCAAAAAACCCTACTACCACTAAAATAGCGTTAGCAAATGCTCCCATTTCTTTAAATCGTTTCAAATCCCCTAGCTATCCACCTGGTAACGCTTTAGATAATTCTAGAAAGGCTTCAGAAAATTTTAAAGTGATTAGCAATCAAACTAAAACTTTCAAAGAGCATAGACACAACCAAGATGAAATGAAATATGTGGATTACTCCGCCAAAATCAAAGATGATGGCAAGTTTATTAGGATTGGGGACAATGTCAATCACATCTATATCAACAAGAAAAAAATGGAATATGGCTATGTCATTATAGATAAGAAAAAACGCAAATGGTATTGCTTGTGGATGTGCAAAAAGATTGTTAAATCTAAGTATAAAGATGATTTACCCACTCAAATCTTTAATGATGAGCAATTTACCTATTTTAAATTTAACCGCTCTAATGCTAGAAGTAAATTCCCTGTAGTTTATAAAGTTATAGATGGCTATGATAATCCTGTTAATAGCAGAGTAGTAGGCGATTACTTAATCGCTGAAGATGTCTCAAATCAATGGAATTTAAAGCTTGGTAAAGCCTATCTTTGTATAGAAAAGATAGCAAAGAAAGTAAGATGAAACAATCCTTGCTTAAAAAGATAAGCTTAGGTGTTGGGGGCTTTGTTGTTTTAATGGCATTAGGATTGCTTGCTAATAAAGGCTCAAACAATAACAATAAAGAAGAAATCTTTCAAGTAAGTGAGAGTAAATTCCCCTTAAGCGATTATTTCTTTGAAGAAGTCAAAGAAGAGCCAAAAAAAGAAGAAAACCCCAAAACAATAACTACGTCACAACCTACAGCTCCAACTACTGCTAATGTTTCAACTAATCCTATCATTACAGATTATAGTCATCTTAACAGCAATCTCAACAAGCAAAATGACACCATCACGCATTTGCAACAAGTTTTACAAAGCCCCCCTAAAATAAAGCCTAAACCAAAGCATACTAAAGAGCAATTAGAATTTTTAAACACACGCCTTAAACCTTTAGAACCAACTAAACCAGCCACTAAGCCTGAGACGGAATACGGCGTGGATAGTTTTACTAATTTAAAATATAAAGACATCGGCACTAATGAGCATAAGCTTTTAAGAACCATAACCGCTGATAGAATGATACCAGCCTTTTTAATCACGCCTATTAGCTCTCAAATTGCTGGAAAAGTAACCGCCCAAGTAGAGAGCGATATATTTGCTTCTATGGGTAGAGCGGTGCTAATCCCTAAAGGCTCTAAGGTTATAGGCTATTACAATAACAATAATCAAATCGGGCAATACCGCTTAAACATTGCTTGGACTAGAATTATCACCCCTCAAGGCATAAATATCATGCTCACTAACGCAAGGGGGGCTGATGTGAAGGGTTATAATGGCTTAGTAGGCAAATACATTAGCCGAAACTTTCAACGCTATGGTATCCCCTTACTCACTAACACGCTCTCTAATGGTCTTTTAATAGGAATTACTTCAGCCTTAGCTAATAGGCAAAATAGAAAGGGTGATGGCAACCCTTTTTTTGGGGATTACTTGCTTATGCAACTCACTAGAAATACAGGCATGGGCATCAATCAAGTTATCAATCAAATGCTAAGACAATATGGAGCGCAAAACCCCATTATCATCATTAGAGAGGGGAGCAGAGTGTTTATTGCCCCTAATTTAGACATCTTTATCCCTAAACCAAAAGATGGGGAGGTTCTAGCGGAGTTTTTTAAAGAGAAAAAACCCCCAATCAAAACAAAAGAGGAAATTAACAATGAAGAAGAAATCTAATGCTTTTAAAATTTTGATGAGTTTATGTTTAGTTACTTCAATAAGCCATGCTCTTGTGATACAGACCATGCAAGATTGGAATTTAAGAAAAAATAGCGAATTTAAAGCTTTTGTGGTTGTGGGCAATAAGGTTCAAGAAAATACACTTGCTATGGGTCATTACAAGGCCTCTAAGAATAGAGCTAATCTTTCAATTAGTGTAACGCATATTAAAAAGGGCAATGATTATAAGACCTTACAAAGCCCCCCAAACGCCATTAAAGAGATTAAAGGCAAATTAGTGCTTAAAAAAGGCACAAGGATTGTCTTAGGCGGTGAAAATGATAGCGAGATGTCTAATGCCATAGGTGTGAGTAAAAGCACCTACACATCTAGTAAAAATGGCAAAGGTTTTAGTGGGAGTGGAACAAGTGGCATGGGATATGCAAGTGGTTATGGAGACACAAGCAATAACGCTGGCTCTAATGGTACAAGTGCAAATGGAGTAAATGGCACTTCTGGTAATAATGGGGCTAAAGGGGAAAATGGAAGTAGTGGAGCAAATGGAGATAATGGCACAAGTGGCTATCAAGGTGTAGGCTCTAACCCATTCCCCCCAATTGCTGGGAGTGGAAATGGCTCTAGTGGGAGTTCTAATAGTGGCTATACCCCCTTTATAAGTGAAGGCGGAGGTATAGGGAGCATGGGAGGAGGCTTTATCCCTTTCCCTTATTCGCCCGGACTTCAAAATGGTAGTGGCGCTAATGGAAGTAATGGCACAAATGGAGTTAATGGAGCTAATGGCACAAGTGGGGCTAATGGGAATAATAGTGCCAATGGAGGTACTGCAAGTGCAGATAGTCATTATACGAATGAATTTTGCACCGCTCCCATTAGAAATGGCAACACGATGAGTTTAGATATTGTAGATAGAAATGGCTCTTGCTTTAAAATGCAAGCCTTTAGAAACGACAATGTCTGTCAATACAGCTATGACTTTGAAAACATGAAAGCCATTAAGCAAACGCAGTTTTATTTCATTAACAGAGAAAATAAAAGTGTGAATATTGGTGGTTGTGTGGATTTGTATGGAAAACAATTTGAATTTACTATGTATGAAGACGCTAATAAATGCAAACTAGATACCACTACCGATAAAGGCTATGGGAGTGGGAGTGCGAGTTTTTTTCAAACAGAGATTTTATTTCGTGGACTTGATAATCTTATCCATGTGGCTAAAAGTTGCACCGATTTTGCAGGCGTTCAAGAACAATTAGTCAAATACGATAATGACCCTGCCACTAGAACGGTTCAAAGAGTGGTCAATCAATACTATATTGACCCTATCACTAAACAAAAGGTTTTTATCAGTCATAATGTGGTTAGCCGTTTGAAATTTAGTTATCAAACTTATGCATGTGGTAAATGGCAGTTTGATGATGCTAAATTAGAGGCTTATCGACCCACTCAAATTCGTATCTTTGATACGGTAGCTAATCAATACTACAATGTAACAGGCTGTGATTACACTTCTGATATGGGTAAAGTGCCTAAAATTGTCCAACCTTATACCAAAATCAATGTTGCAAGTTCAGTTAAAGGCGAAGAAGTAGGCGATTTAGACACTACAGATGGTTCTAATGATAATTTGCCACAATACACTACCTTTGAAATTCAAGAAATGTCATTAAATAGTAGTCAATGGACTGCCACTTCTTATTGTAATGATTTCTGGGGTTCTTGGACTAAAACCTATGGTTACACAGGCTATTCTCAAGGCAATCTAAGAACCCTAGCTAAATGGGTTACACAATATAAAACCATCAATCAAGGCACAACCATTGAATATATCCGCCCTAGAAATGAGGGCGATAGTGATGCAGTGTATGATACCTATAAATACTATTATGTCTCACAAGCTCAAAAAACGCTCAAACGCATTCCTTTGACTATCTATATTAATAGTCTTAATTTGAGCGATGAATATCGTAAAAATTTTGAACTCACCACTTTAAGCCAAGAGCTTAATCTCAATAATGGTGTTAAGCAACTTATTAACACGCAAGATTTTACCAATTGGCAAGCCACTTATTACCGCCCTAATGGGAATGGTAATTTGTGTATGTCTTATAGTTTTAGCTCTGGTAGTCCTTGGAAATCTAGCGATAAAGGCAAGTATTGCTCATGGGCGCAAACACCTAATGCTAATTATTCTTGTGCCTCACACAATAATTGGATTGTCCCTAAACAATAAGAAAGGAAAGTAATGGATTTACATTTAAAAAAAGCCTTGTTTTTAGCTAGTCTTAGTTGCTTGAATGCGAATGAAAGCTTTGTGGATAATAGCGATTTTTTAGCCATTATGCCTAGTGATAAAGAAGAAGAAAATACTCCACAAATTAAATTAGAACACAAGCTAGAACAAAAAGTTGCTCCACAAAATACCCTTAAAGAGCAAGAAGTAACTCCCTTAAAGAGCACTGAGTTGTTACAAAGTCAAGTTAAAAGAGAATTTAAAGAAAAAAAGAAAGCTCAAAAACATTTCAAAGCTATGCAAACTAAAAACGGCTTTTTCTTGGGCTCAGAAATTGCTATTACAGGCACAAAATTAACTCAAAGTCTAAGCCTTATCTCTAATGCTACAGATGATTTAATCACTTATAGCCACACTTCTAGTAACGCTAATTTTAATATGGGCGTTTTAATGGGTTACCAGCATTACTTTGGAGCTACAAAAAAACATGGGATTAAATTTTCAATGCATTTGTATGGAGGCACACCTAGTTCTATAACCACAAATATAGACATTTACAAATCTAAGGTTAGCGCTAATTACACGCCCTTAAACTTTGGACTAGATATAAAGTATTTGTTTGACTTTTTAAATGTCATTAAAAAGAACCGCCACACACTAGGATTAAGCGTAGGCTTTGGCTGGCGCATGCAATATTATTTTGCAAAAATAGACCCCATAAAAACTATGATTGGTGCGTTTATCACTAATAAGCCTAAAGATATTTTTAATCATGGTTTTTATCCTACCATTGGACTTCATTATTATTTAAACCATCATCAATTTGAAGTGAATTATCGCTTTGGAGGAGCAATTAACTATCAGTCAGTTGTGCCTAGCAAAATTGTCGTTCAAAACGGGAATTTTAAGGGCGAGGTCTTGTTTTCTAATTTTCTTACCAAAGCGACTAATTCTAGCTACATAGCGTTCAACTACGCTTATTTATTTTAATTTTAAGGAGCCAATGATGTCAGATGAAATCACGCAAGAAAATGGGTTAGAACCTATCTCAAATAATGAAAACCAAAAACCAAAGGAAGCAGAAATGCCATTGAGCAATATTCAAAAAGCTAAGGAATTAAAAAACAACGCCAATTTAATTGTTCGACGCACTGATGAATTAGACAAGGCTATCAATAAGCGTGAAAGCTTGCAAAGAGAGTTTGACAGACGCATTAAGTGCTTGGATAACAAGATTGAAACGCTTAGTAAAAAGATTGAAGAATTAAAAAGAAAGTAATTTTATGGACTTAGACAAACTCAAAGATTATAGGGCTTTAAGAAACGCTATTTTAAGGCTCTTGCCTTATTTAGATAGCGGTATTACAGAGCTGATTATGAATAAAGAAAAAGAAATTTGGCTCTATAAGCTTGATGGAGTAAGAGAAAAAGTCTTTGATGAAAATTTAGACAAAGCTTTTCTACTTAGTTTTGGGGAGCAATTAGCGAGTTTTAGAGATTTATTCTTTAACGCTAATTACCCCACCCTTAATACTTCCATTCCTACTTCTAGATACAGAGTGAGCATGAACCACTTTGCTATTAGTGCGGATAATGAATTGAGTTTGAATATTAGAGTGCCTAGCGAGAAAAAGTTTGATTTAAAAGCTTTCAAGCTCTCTAGTGCGTGTCAATATAACTATGAGTATTTACAAAAGCTGATGATTGAGGGAAAGAACTTGCTTATTAGTGGAGGCACAGGCAGTGGTAAAACAAGCTTTTTAAACGCTTTGATTGAATTTATCCCTAAACACACACGAATAGTGAGTGTAGAAGATAGCGAAGAATTAGATTTAAGAGCGTTTGAAAATCATAAATCCTTGTTAGTGGATAAGACCGAAAGCTCTAAATTTACCTATGAAAACGCCTTGAATATGGCAATGAGAATGAGTCCTGATAGGCTTATGGTAGGTGAGATTGACACACGAAATGCTATGCTTTTTTTAAGATTTGGCAATACAGGGCATAAAGGCATGGTTTCTACTTTACATGCAGATAGTGTGCATGGGGTCATAGAGGCGATTGCTTTAAATCTACAGATGAATAAAAGTGGTTTAGATGTAAAAGTAGCTAGAAAATTCTTTGAAAGCAGTGTGGATATAGTTGTTCAAATTGTGCTTGATAAAGCCACTAACACTAGATATATCCAAGAAATCTTACCCACCAAAGAATTAAGAAGTAGCCTATGAAAAAGTATCAAAACAAACGCAAGCTAGGCAAACACATCAATTGCTTTATCTCTCAAAATGCTAAAGAAGTTTTAGAGCGCTATTTAAAATCTAAAAAACTAAACATTACAGAGTGTATAGAAAATCTTATTTTAGAATTAGACCCTAATAAAGAAAATCTAAAAGCAAGAGATTTTTATGAGAGTTTGTTTAAAGTTATTAGTATCAACCAGCATGTCTATAGAGAACTTATGGCTAATAGTAATAATCTCAATCAATTAACCAAGAACACTAACATTGCAATTAAGTATAACAAGCCCTTTTATTTGCAGAATTTAACATTTTTAGAAGAGCTTTTTAAAGTTATGGATACGCTCAATAAAAATGTAGAAGATTGTAAAAAAGTCTCTTTGGAATTGTTGCTCCAAATCTATAAAGAGCAAAAAAGCCAAACAGAGTTTAACGCCATCTCAAAAGTCCTTAACGCTCTTAATGAAAAACAATCTATTACTGAGCCAAAAAAGGACAACGCATGAAAATGCAATTTGTGAAAGCTTTTTGCGTGCTTTTTAGCATTTTACTTATCCCCTTATTTTTTATCTTGGCAAATTATTACACTTTTGATGCCTTAAAGTCGTTGAGACAGGCTTATTTTTTCTCTCAAAGTGTGTTTGTAGGGCTTTATAAGGGAGCGAGTATCTTAGATTTAAAATTTGAAGTCTATATTACCATGCTTATTTCTTTAATGCCTTTAATGGCTACAATTTACATTAGTTTTCCAAAGACTAAAGAAACTTCACATGGCTATGCGAGATGGGCTAATAGCAAAGATATAGAATGTTTTAAAATTTTTAGTAAAGAGGGCTTTTGTAAGGTAGTCCATAGATTAGGGGTGCAATTTGATAATGGCTTTATTCTAGGTAAATTTGGTTTTCTAAAACTTAGAGATGTGTGTTATGACAAGCCTTTAGGAGCGATGATTGTTGCACCACCCGGAGCTGGTAAAACCGCATGCGTGGCTTTACCAAATCTATTGACCTTGCCTAATAGCTGTATTATCACCGATATTAAAGGCGAATTAAGAGATAAGACTGCAGGGTATAGGCAAAAATTCTTAAACAATAGGATTTTAATCTTTAATCCTTATGGTGATGATAACACTTGCTATTTTAATCCTTTTGATAAAAGGATTGTAAAACCCATGAACTTTGACCAACGCCTAAGGCTTGTTCAAGAAAATGCTAATAATGTCTTTATTAGCGAAGAAAAAGGCGAAGACCATTGGGTATCTAAAGCTAAAGATTTGTTTAGTTTTTACGCCTTGTATGATGTTTGTTCCAAAGATGAAACAAACTTTTTTGATGTCGCTATGGGTCCAAATAGAGATTATGTTAATTTGATTGACAAAAGAAGCCGTTATTACAAACAACTCTATCAACACGATAAAAAAACAGGCGAAATTATCCTAGACCCACAAACTAATGAGCCTATTTTAATCCCTAATGTGAATGCGAGAAAATTGTGGTATTTGCAAGTTTCAGAGCAAAAATACGCCGACCCCAAAGACTCTAGAAATTTTGACCCAAATGAACCTGAACCAACTCCTAGAAGTGAAGAGGCATTAGATGAAATTGTAAGAAATGATGCAAGAGCTTGGGCTAATAGTGCTGAAGAAGAATTTGCAAGTATCATTTCTACCTTTAATCGCTTTGTGTCTGTTTTTAAGAGCAATCAAGTAAAAGTAGCTACTTCTAAAATGAGCTTTGATTATGAAGAATTAAGAACGGACAATATTAGTCTTTATATTGTTATTGCTCAAAAAGATATTAACACGCTTGCTCCCTTAGTTAGAGTGATTTTAGAAAGCATTGCTAAAAACTTATTAACTAATGAAAGCTCTAAAAAAGAAGAACGCATTTATATGATTTTAGATGAATTTGTTAGATTTGGTAAGTTGCCTTTCTTATTAGAAATGCCAGCATTGTGTCGTTCTTATAATGTTGTCCCCTTATTCATCACACAAGATTATGCGATGATTAGAAAATATTATAGCGATGATGATTTGAAAATCTTAAAAGGCGTGGTGCATTATAACATCGTCTTTAAGATGAATAGTGCTGAAGATGCTGAGATTGTCTCTAAGGAAGTGGGCGAATTTACTAGACAATCTAAAAACTATTCTACTGAAAAAAATCAATTAGTTTTTGGAGGTAGTTCTTCTTATAGCCATGAGGGTAGAAACTTACTCACAGCCCAAGACATTATGAATATAGAATCAGATGAAGTTATTGTAATTGTTACAGGGGCTAAAGCGACCCCTTTAAAACTTAAGGCTAATTATTGGTTCAAAGATAAAGAGCTTTTAAAAAGAGCTAATTTGCCTATTGATTTAGAAATAGAGAGACAAAGAGTTGAAGAGCCTACGCAACCCACTACAGAAATTACAACGCCCCCTAATCAAAACAAACAAGATACAGCTAACTTAGAACCAAGTAATAAGGGGGAAAAAGTAGAGAATGAGAGCAATGAGAGAAACACTAACGAGAATAATCCCACTACACCACAAGAGCTTGAAAATTCAAACTTAAAAGAAAGCGAGAAAGACAATGAAAGTCCCATTACCTTAGAAAATGCTAATGAAAATATAGAGCAAGGAAATCACAATGAAATTGATGAGATTTTAAAAAAGCCACTGAGTGAAATCAGTATGGAAGAGAAAAGAGCCTTGTTTAAGAAAATGCAACAAGGCGATGAAGAAAGCGAACAAGAAGTTACACAAAGCACCCAAAGTTAAATTTTAAAAGGAGCAAAAAATGGCATATAAACCCAGCAAAAAGAAACTTCAAACTTTAAGAGAAGAACCGAATTTATTTAGCGTCTTAGATAATGGCGATATTGCAACAAACAATCCTATTGAAGAGTCAGACAAGGTCAATGAAATACAAGAGCCACTCCCTTATGTTGTGAAAACGCAAATCAATAAAGCAAGCATGATTTCTAGAGATCCTATTGAATGGGCAAAGTATTTAAGCTTTGAAAAACGAATATATAAGGATAATAGTAAAGAAGATGTCAATTTCTTTG
>NZ_MVWR01000012.1:0-49664 GCF_003637665.1 Helicobacter pylori
GCTTAGTTTTCAAAGATCGTTTGCTTTTAATCAGCTATCCTTGTAAGGTATCAAGCGGCTTTTTAAAAGCCCTTGCTGAAACAAGGAAATGAAAGTATAGTCATAGAAAGCTTAAGGTTTGCTTAAACTATAAAAATTTTTGACAGAGTAAGTTAAAATTTTAAAACGATCGGATTTTGAAAAATCTCAATACCACCGACTACCGCCAAAAACACGCGTGCATTCCCCATAAAACCACTATTATAAGCGCTAATTTATCTCCGTTTTCAAAAATCACTCCATAGTAGAGCAAAAAATGAAATCATGGATTAGAAAAATCCGCTTAAGCTAACCCTTTTAAAATGGGTGCTTTTTTGTCCCCTTGGTGGGGGGATCGTGTTAGTTCTTCTTAAAGAGTTGGTCTTTAAATGGGTTGTTAAAAGGCTCGTTGGGGGAAAAGTTCTTTTTCTTGGGGGTGTGCTGATTTTTGGGCAAGTTATCTACAATGTCAGCGACACTGCGTTCTCTCACATTGCAAGACTTCTTCAAGTCTGAAGGGACAGAATTGGGGCTTTCTTGAATGTTGGCGATGAAGACTTCAAAGCCTTTCTCCCAAGCGGCTTCTAACACAGGCACAAAATCAGTATCCCTGCTGAACAGCAAAATACACCCTCCTTGTTTGGTGCAATACAGCTTGGTAATATCGTGCGCCAACAGCGCATCAACTTGTTTTTGACGCAACTTTAAGTAAGGTATGAAAATCTTGGCTTCTAGACCATTATAGACTTCTTTGTCTTCGAACTTATATACGAATTTGAACTTTACCCGCCCGACTCGTAATTTCACTTGATTTTGTTGGGCGATCGCATGGTTGAAAGATTGGATAATCCCTGATTTATTCACTCTTTCCTCATAATCTTTAGGATTCTTCTCTTTATACTCCTCAAGTTCTTCGTTTTTATTGCCCTTGATTCTAGGTTCAACTTCTGGGAAAGGCTCAGATACATAAAAATAGATCCGCTTCAATTTCTCTTCAGGCTCCAAAAACGAACGGATTAGCGCTAAGAGTTGATCGGGATTGTTGAAACTAAAATTAGGCTCTTTTAAACGCTCATCCGTTTCTTGGATTGCTTTCAAATCGGCGAGAAGATTTTCCCAATCCACAAAAATCGTGGTTTCAGTTTTTTCCATGCTTTCTCCCAAAATATGAATTTTGCCATAAGGGCTGAGTATAGCATGGGGATTTAAACATGCCTTGTTTTTTAAAATAAAGGTTCTGTTCTCATCAAACAGACACTCAAAGCCTTAATTAATTTCTTTCATTTTTTAAAAACTTTATAGTAAAACTTTCTTGAGAATATGAGGGGATATTTCGCACTTTAATGTTCTTTCAAACCCTTTAAATCCCCCTTAACCTGATCGCTTTTTTTAAGGAGTTATCGTTTAACTTGCGTCAAGCTTTTTGTATTTTGATGGTAAAAACCGCTTTTTAACCTTTTTTAAAATTTGACAACCAACGCCCCATTAGAGCCAAAAATTCAGTTTAACAAACAGCAAGCTAGAAAAGAAGCGGTTAAAGCCTTGCCTTGAAAAAAAAACAAACGCTAACGCTAAAAAGAGTTTAGAGTTTTAAAAAAGTCGGTGGTAAAACTAAAAAGGGATTAAAAAACTCTTTTTCAAGCCAATCCAATCCATTTAAAAAGTTTTACCCTAATCTTAAAAAAGCGGTTAAAAAACGGATTTCAACCCCTAAAGAGCGTTCTACCCATCAGCATGATGGATAAAAGAATCTTAACAGAAGTTAATGGCGGACTTCTTTAATCCTTGCTGCCTTACCTCTCCTATTGCGCAAATAGTAGAGCTTCGCGCGGCGCACCCTACCCACACGCAACACCTCAACGCTCGCCAAACTTTCGCTATAAAAAGGGAAAATTTTCTCCACGCCGATATTGTTAGCCCCTATTTTACGCACGCAAAAAGTCTTATCCACGCCATTGCCTCTAATCGCAATGCACACGCCCTCAAAATACTGAGTTCGTGTTTTTTCGCCTTCTTTAATGGTGATACCAAGCCTTAAAGTATCGCCGGCTTTAAATGCTGGCATGGTCTTGTCTTTCAATTGAGCGTCTTCAAACTGCTGAATGTAGCGGTTTTTCATGTGTTTTCCTTAATGTCAATTTCATGATTTGTGCTGTTTGAATAAATCAAGGCGGTAAAATTTCGTCCTTAATTTTGACAAATCAAGTTTTAGTTGCTTGATTTTAGCATGATTTCCTTTAGAATATTCTAAAGGTGCAGGGATTTTATTGATTCCTTTGGATTTAAAAACAGCGTTAGCGAAATTAGGGGCTTCCAAATAATGGTTTTCAAAGCTCTCATTTTCTAAAGATTGAGCGTTACCCAAAACCCCTTGAATGTGGCGAGCGATACTATCTATCAAACACAACGCCCCAAGCTCGCCCCCTGTTAAAATAAAATCGCCTATACAAAAAACCTCATCAGCACCAAGTTCAATAGAGCGTTCATCAAAGCCCTCATAACGCCCACACACCAAAACGACATGCTTTTTTTGAGCCAAACGCATCGCGTCTGTTTGCTTGAAAGGCTTGCCCACCGCGCTTAAAAAAATCGTGTGTTTAGGGTTTTTAACAGAATGGAGCGCGTTTTCTATCATCTCAGGGTCTAAAATTTGCCCTGCACCCCCACCAATGAGCGTGTGATCCGCTTTTTGATATTTATTAGCGCTAAAATCTCTAAGGTTTAATACTTCTAATTCAAAAAGATTTTTTTCTAACGCTCTTTTTAAAATAGAATCTTCAAAATAAGGCCATACGAGTTGCGGGAAAAGGGTTAAAACGCTGAATTTCACTCAACTATTCTCTAAAAGCGCTTTAGCGTTATGGGTGGTTATTTTTTTGTCTTGCAAAAGGATTTCTTTGACATAAAAATCCCTATAAGGGATTAAAAAAATCTTAGCCAAACCTTTTTCAACCAAACTTCTCGTGGTTTCAACCAGAAAATAATCTATTTGAGAAATCCTTTGGATTTCTATGACTTTCCCTAGAATCTCGTTTTCTTCCACCACGCTAAGCCCTACTAAATCGCAATAAAAAAATTCCCCCTCTTTTAAAACACAGAGTTTTTTACTCTCTGCCTCGCTCATAAAAAGCCCTAAATTAGTCAGCTCTTTAGCCTTTTCTAGCGTGTGGATAGTTTCTAAAAACAACAGGTTTTTAGCATGTTCATAAGAATGGATTGTATATTCTTTAAAAGAAGAATCAAAAGAAAAAGCGTTCAAGGGAGCAACGCCCACCTTAACGCCTTTTTTTAAACACTCCGGAAAATCGCTCTCTAAATGAAGCTTTAACCCCCCATTAAGCCCCACGCTTTTACCAATTCTGCCCACTAAAAGCATAGAAACCATTTAAGGCGTTTGATCGCCTAAAACATGGGGACTTTTATCGCCATTTTTACTAGCAAAAACAACGATTTTATAAGAAAACCCGTCTTTGGCTTTCACGCCAGAAACAAACGCCTTAATCGCGCTCACCATTTTGCCCTCTTTACCGATCACATGCCCCATGTCTGATGGGTGGGTATAAATAGTGATTTGTTTGACTTTATCTTCTAAAAGCGTGTACTCCACGCTCAAAGCTTGCGGGAAAGAAACAACCTTTTTTAAATATTTTTCTAAAAAAGTTGCCACGCAATACGAATAGTCCTTACACTCAGCTTGAGAAAAAGGCGTGTTCAAAGGATCTAATTCGCGCATTTAGCCTCACAAAACCTTAGGCTTTTTGAGAAAGTTTTTCCACCCTCTCGCTCATTTTAGCCCCCACGCCTTTCCAATAATTCAAGCGCTCCTTATCAATCTTAATATCTTTAGGCTCGCTTAAAGGGTTGTAATACCCAATGGATTCAATCCAACCTCCATCCCTTCTTTTCCTAGAATCGGTTACCACCACTCTGTAAAAAGGCTTTTTCTTCCTCCCAATGCGCGTGAGTCTAATGACTGTCATTACAAAAATCTCCTAAAATATTCATATTAAATTTGAGATTATACAACAAAAGCGCCTAAAACATGCTTAAAAGTTAGCGCATTTTAGGGGGTGTTTGGTTTTTAGCCTGACTCATTAGATTCATCAAATCGCTAATGCCCTTTTTATTGGTTAAGCGTTTCGCCATTTTGCTCGCTTGATCAAAGCGTTTGATGATGCGGTTGATTTCAGACACTTCTAAGCCGCTCCCTAAAGCGATCCTTTTTCTTCGGCTGCCGTTTAAAATCTCGGGGTTTTCTTGCTCTTTTTTGGTCATGGAATTGACCATAGCCTTGATCTTTTTCACTTCTAAAGAGCTTTCTAAATCCGTGTCTTTTAGCGCGCTTGCCATATTCCCTAAACCTGGAATCATAGAGATCAGAGAACTCATAGAGCCTAATTTTTTCACTTTTTCAATCTGGTTTAAAAAGTCATTGAAAGTGAATTGCCCTTTTTTGAGCTTTTTGCTTAAATCTTTGGCTTCATTGGGGTTTAAAACGCTGGCGGTTTTTTCAGCGAGCGAGACAATATCTCCAGCCCCCATCAAACGCCCCACAATCCTTTCAGGCACAAACACATCTAAATCAGGGATTTTTTCCCCGCTCCCAATAAACCGCAAGGGTAAGCCTAATTGGTAAGCGATGCCTAAGGCGATACCCCCTTTAGAATCGCTATCAAATTTGCTTAGCACCACCCCACTCACGCCTATTTCTTCATTAAAGGTGTTCGCGCTTTTGACCCCATCTTGCCCGCTCAAAGCGTCTGCGACATACAGCACTTCATGGGGGTTTAAGACTTCTTTGACTTCTTTTAATTCTTGCATAAGCTCTTTATCAATGGCTAAACGCCCCGCGCTATCCACGAGTAAAACATCAAATTGCGCTTCTTTAGCCCTTTTTAAAGCGTTGTTAGCGATTTCTTTCACGCTTTTATTTTCTTCATAAAACACTTCCACGCCCACCTGTTCGCCCAAAACCTTTAATTGCTCCACTGCCGCTAAGCGTTGCAAATCGCATGCGCATAAAAGCACTTTTTTATTTTTGGTTTTTAAATAATGAGCGAGTTTAGCGGTGGTGGTTGTCTTACCGCTCCCTTGCAAACCGGCCATTAAAACCACGGTGGGGGGCGTTTGAGCGAAAGTGAAACCACTGCTCCCTTTAGTGCTTAAAATTTCTAACAAACTCTTTTCTAAAGCGTCTAAAAATTGCTGCTTACCGATGCCGCTAAGTTTCGTTTGACTTTCCACTTTTTTGAGCAATTCTCTAGCGACTTTATGATGCACATCATTTTTTAAAAGCGTTTTTTTCAATTCGTCTAACGCTCTGTCTAGCGCTTTTTCATCATCTTGAAAGCGGATTTTATTGAGCGCGTTTTTAAACCCATCGCTTAATGCTTGAAACATTTTCTATCCTTTGATTATGGTTGTTCTAACAAATCCAATTCTTGTTGGATCTTACCCTCTTTTTCTAAAAGCGTTTTTAAACTCTCTTGCGCTTTTTCTAGCACGCTTTTAGGCGCGTTTTTGACAAAATTTTCATTGTGCAAATTGAGTTTTAGTTTTTCTTTTTCCAGTTTTTCTAGCTGCTTTTTTAAACGCGCAACAAGCGGGCTTAAATCAAGATTTTCTAAATTTGCATAAGTTTGGCAAAATTCCCCCACATCGCTCACGCTTTTTAAAGGCTTATAAGTTATCACGCTGACTTTTTCCAATCTCGCTAATTTTTGGGCGTAAGTTTGCAAACGCTCTGTGTTTTCTATGGCTTCTCTTAATCCCACGCTCGCTTCTTTTAAAACAATCGGTGGGGTTTCTAGCATGATTTTCAAACGCCTTAAAGACACGATGCAATCTTTGATCACTTCAAATTCATGCTCTAGTTTTTCATCTTGCGCCAAATCTTTAGGGTAAGGCATGACCATGATAGAATGAGCGTTTTCTAGATCCGTGTTACTGAGCTTGTGGTATAAAGATTCGCTGATAAAGGGCATGAAAGGGTGCAAGAGTTTTAAAGCCTCTTTTAACACGCTCCCTAACTCGTCTATCGCTTCATTTTCCACTTTAGAAAATTCAATGAACCAATCGCAAAATTCCCCCCACAAAAAGCGGTATAATAAAGTCGTGGCGTCATTAAAACGATAGTTATCTAAAGCGTTACGCGCCTCTTTAGTGACAAGATTCAAGCGCGATTTCGCATAACGCCCCAAAGGCGTTTGGTATTCGTTCAAACGCTCTTTATCTTTAAAAGATTCTTGTTTGAGCTTCAAATAACTCGCCGCATTGAAAATCTTGTTGGCGAAATTCTTATTATTTTCTAAATGCGTAGTGGAAAGCTTAATGTCCCTACCCGTAGCGCACAAATTGGCTAAAGTGAAACGCAGGCTATCCGCGCCGTATTTTTCTATCATCTCTAAAGGATCTATCACATTGCCTTTAGATTTGCTCATTTTTTCGCCCTTTTCGTCCCTAACCAAGGCGTGCAAGTAAATGTCTTTAAAGGGCAATTCACCTAAAAGCGATTCGCTGCAAAAAAGCATTCTGGCCACCCAAAAAAAGAGGATGTCAAACCCGGTAATGAGCGTGGTGTTAGGGTAGAAATCTTTCAAATCGTTTTCGTTAAACAAACCGCTTTTTTCTTGCCCCCACCCTAGAGTGGAAAACGCCCATAGCCCTGAACTAAACCATGTGTCTAGCACATCTTTATCTTGCTCTAGTTTTTCACTCTTGCAAGTAGGACAACTTAAAGGGGTATCAAGGCTTACGAACTGGTGGTTATTTTCACAAGTAAACACCGGTATTTGATGCCCCCAAAACAATTGCCTGCTGATACACCAAGGGCGTAATTCCCTCATCCAAGCGTTATAATTATTGATCCAATTAGAGGGGTAAAATCGCGCCAAACCTTGTTGGATTTTTTCAATAGAACTTTGAGCGATTTCAGGCTTGACAAACCATTGCTTAGACACATAAGGCTCTACCACATTATGGCAACGATAGCAATGCCCCACTTGATGGGCATGCTCTTCTATCTTTTCCAATAAGGCGTTTTCTTTTAATTTTTCTACGACCTTGCCTCTGGCCTCTAATCGCTCCAGGTTCTCAAACTCCCCGCAATGCGCGTTTAAAATCCCCTTTTCATCAAAGATTTTAATCGTTTCCAAATGGTGGCGTTTGCCCACTTCATAATCGTTAAAATCATGCCCAGGGGTAACCTTCACACACCCTGTGCCAAACTCCATTTCCACATGTGCATCAGCGATAATAGGGATTGTGCGATTGATTAAAGGCAAGATCGCTTTTTGCCCCACTAAATGCTTGTACCTCTCATCGTTAGGATTGACCATAAGCGCACTATCGCCAAACAAAGTTTCAGGGCGTGTGGTGGCCACCACCAAATAATCTTTTTGATTTTCTAAATAATATCTAATATAATACAACGCCCCCTTACGCTCTTCATACTCCACTTCAATATCGCTCAACGCCCCGTCTTTAGTGCACCAATTCACCATGTAATTATCTTGAATAATGAGACCTTGTTCATACCATTTCAAAAACGCCAATTTGACCGCTCTTTGCAAGCCCTTATCCATCGTGAAACGAGTCCTAGAAAAGGCCGCACTCACGCCTAAGTGCTTCATTTGCTCTAAAATCGCTCCCCCGCTCTTTTCTTTCCATTCCCACACTTTTTGAATGAACTCTTCACGCCCTAAATCTTCTTTTTTAATCCCTTGACTTAAAAGCTGCTTTTCCACGACATTTTGTGTCGCAATGCCGGCGTGATCCAACCCGGGCTGATACAAAGTCTTATACCCATCCATGCGCTTGTAACGCGCTAAAATATCTTGCAAGCTTAAAGTTAAAGCATGCCCTATGTGTAAGATACCGGTCACATTAGGAGGGGGCATCATCAAGCAAAATCGTTTGTTTTTTTCTTGGATTTTTTCATTGCCATCAATTTCAAAATACCCCCTATGAGAGCAAATTTCATAAATCTTTTTTTCTATTTCTTTTGGCTGGTAGGTGGTGGGTTCTTGTTTCATTATTTTCCTAAATTTTCCTAAATTATCTTAAAATAGAGCGTTCCTTAAAAAATGGTTGGTTTTTGGAACGCCTTTTGCTTTTACGCTTTTAATTGTTGCGTATTTTTTTAAAATTATACAACAAAGCATTTAAATTAAAAAGGATAGTCCAGTGAATTACTTTTTAAAAGCCCCTATTTTAGGATTTGAGCATATCAATGAAGTGCGTTTGGAAAAAATTGATTCCTTATTCAGCCGATTGGTTAGTCAAACGAACTCGCCCATGGCGTTGGATATGGTCTTAGTGAATCCTTATTGTTTGAGGGAATACAGCTTTGTGATACCCAAATACATAGAATTACTGCTAGAATTAGATTCTCATTCCAAAGTGGAGGTGTATTGCGTGGTCGTGTTGCAAAAAAATTTAGAAGATTCTATGGTTAATTTCTTAGCCCCCTTAGTGTTTAATTCCAAAAATGGCTTTGGCGCTCAAGTGGCGCTTTCTATGATGGATTATCCGGATTTTGGCTTTAGAGATCCTTTAAAAAGCTTTGTGGTTAAAGAAAGAGAACGAGCTTAAGGGTTTTAGCATGAAATTCGCTCTTACAGGGGGAGGCACAGGGGGGCATCTCTCTATCGCTAAAGCCTTAGCCATAGAATTAGAAAAGCAAGGCATAGAGGCGATTTATTTAGGCTCAACTTATGGGCAAGATAAAGAATGGTTTGAAAATAGCCCCCTGTTTAGCGAACGCTATTTTTTCAACACGCAAGGCGTGGTCAATAAAAGCTTTTTTAAAAAAATAGGCTCTTTATTTTTGCAAGCTAAAGCCGCTTTTAAGGCTAAAGAAATTTTAAAAAAACACCAGATCACGCACACCATTAGCGTGGGGGGTTTTAGCGCAGGGCCTGCGAGTTTTGCAAGCTTACTCAATAAAATACCCCTTTATATCCATGAGCAAAATGCAATCAAAGGCTCTCTCAATCGCTACCTTTCCCCTAAAGCTAAAGCCGTGTTTTCAAGCTATGCGTTTAAAGATAAGGGTAATCATGTTGTAACCTCCTATCCCGTGCAAAATGTTTTTTTTGATCACGCTAGGACTCGGACTGAAATCAAGCATATTTTATTTTTAGGCGGTTCGCAAGGGGCAAAAGCCATCAATGAATTTGCACTGCTTAACGCTCCTAAACTCACCAAACAAGGGATTGAAATCACGCATATTTGTGGCTCAAACTCTTATGAAAGAATGCGCATCTACTACCAAGAATTAGGGTTATTAGACAAGATAGCGCTCTTTGCATTCCATAATAATATTATAGAAGTCATGCAAAAAGCGGATTTGTGCGTGAGTAGAGCGGGGGCTAGTAGCGTGTGGGAATTGTGCGCTAATGGCTTACCCACGATTTTTATCCCTTATCCTTTTGCGAGCAACAACCACCAGTATTACAATGTCTTAGAATTTGAAAAAGAAAACTTGTGCTACATTGTGCCTCAAAACGAACTATTGCCTAAAAAACTCTTTGAAGTCATTAGAAAACTCAACCAAAAAGACGATCAAGACAAGAAAAATCTAACCCTTATCAGCGATAAATTGCAAAAAAAGATCGCCAAAGATGGCGCTAAAACCATCATTGAAAAAATCTTAAGCGCCTAAAACAGCCCATTTTAATCAATAATTAAGCGACTAATCACTAAACTAAATGATAGATAAAATAAAACTAGGATAGCTCAAATCTTTTAAAAAGAAAAGGATAACCCCCTAAATGAAAAAATTCAATCAAAAATGGCTTATCTATTCTAGCCTGCTCCCCTTATTTTTTCTTAACCCTTTAGCGGCAGAAGATGATGGGTTTTTTATGGGGGTGAGTTATCAAACTTCTTTAGCCGTTCAAAGGGTGGATAACTCAGGGCTTAACGCCAGTCAAGACGCATCCACTTATATCCGCCAAAACGCTATCGCTCTAGAATCTGCGGCGGTGCCTTTAGCCTATTATTTAGAAGCGATGGGCCAACAAACGAGAGTTTTAATGCAAATGCTCTGCCCTGATCCTTCCAAAAGATGTTTGCTTTATGCGGGGGGTTATCAACAAAACGCCCAAAATGGCGATACGGGCAACAACCCCCCCAGAGGCAATGTCAATGCCACCTTTGATATGCAATCTTTAGTCAATAATTTAGACAAACTCACCCAACTCATCGGCGAGACTTTAATCCGTAACCCTGAAAATCTTGCTAACGCCAAAGTTTTTAATGTCAAATTTGGCAATCAAAGCACCGTTATTGCTTTACCTGAAGGTTTAGCCACTGTCATGGACGCTTTAAACAATGATATTACTAACGCTTTAACCACGCTTTGGTATAACCAAACTCTAACGAATAAATCTTTTAATAGCAATGGTTCAGTGAATTTTAGCCCTGAAGTGTTGCAACACCTTTTGCAAGACGGCTTAGCCACCTCAAATAATGGTCAAAACATCTGCAGCAGCCAAAACCAATGCACCGCTACTAACGAAGCCAAATCCATCGCCCAAAACGCCCAAAACATCTTCCAAGCTTTGATGCAAGCAGGGATTTTAGGAGGTTTAGCGAATGAAAAGCAATTTGGCTTCACTTACAACAAAGCCCCTAATGGCAGCGATTCCCAACAAGGCTACCAAAGTTTTAGTGGCCCGGGCTATTACACCAAAAATGACGCTAACAACACGCAAGCCCCCTTAAAAACCTTACCCGCTGGAGCGACGGTAGGATCAGGTAATGGCCAATACACCTACCACCCTAGCTCTGCAGTCTATTATTTAGCTGACAGCATCATCGCTAATGGCATCACCGCTTCTATGATTTTTTCAGGCATGCAAGTTTTTGCCAACAAGGCCGCTAAACTCACAGGCACTTCAGATTATAAGCAAATGCAAGACGCGATCAACTATGGGGAAAGCTTGCTCAACAACACCCAAGCGTATGGGAATTTCATCACCAATTGGGTCGCCCCCTATTTGGATTTGAACAACAAGGGTTTGAATTTTTTACCTAGCTATGGGGGGAAAGTTAATACCAATAATCCAACCCCACAAAATAGTTTAACCCCACAACAAGCCCAACAAGAACAAAAAGTGATCATCAACCAACTAGAGCAAGCCACAAACGCCCCCACCCCTGCGCAAATAGACAAGATCTTATCCAACCCCTATTCCCCCACGGCAAAAACTCTAATGGCTTACGGGCTTTATCGCTCTAAAGCAGTGATTGGCGGGGTGATTGATGAAATGCAAACCAAAGTGAATCAAGTCTATCAAATGGGCTTTGCTAGGAATTTTTTGGAGCATAACTCTAATTCTAATAACATGAACGGCTTTGGCGTGAAAATGGGCTATAAGCAATTCTTTGGCAAAAAGCGCATGTTTGGGCTTAGGTATTATGGCTTTTATGATTTTGGTTACGCGCAATTTGGATCAAACCCCTCTTTAGTGAAAGCCACGCTCTCTAGCTATGGTGCAGGCACAGACTTCCTCTATAATGTTTTCACCCGAAAAAGGGGGACTGAAGCGATAGATATAGGTTTTTTTGCCGGCATTCAATTTGCAGGGCAAACCTGGAAAACGAATTTTTTAGATCAAGTGGATGGCAACCACCTCAAACCTAAGGACACTTCTTTCCAACTCCTTTTTGATCTAGGTATAAGGACTAATTTTTCCAAGATCGCCAAGCAAAGAAGATCTCGTTTTTCTCAAGGGGTGGAATTTGGCCTTAAAATACCGGTGCTTTATCACACCTATTACCAATCAGAAGGCGTTACAGCGAAGTATAGAAGAGCTTTTAGTTTTTATGTGGGCTACAACATAGGTTTTTAATTGAATACAATAAGGGAAAATAGATGATAAAAAAAGCTAAAAAACTCATACCGCTCCTTTTAATCAGCTCCCTCTTAGCTGAAGACAATGGCTGGTATATGTCTGTAGGCTATCAAATCGGTGGCACGCAACAATTTATCAATAACAAACAACTCTTAGAAAATGAAAGCATTATTAATAGCGTTACTCAAAGCGCGATTAATGTTGCAGGCCCTACCACCGGTTTGATTACTTTAAGCTCTCAAAGCGTCATTGACGCTTTAGGTTATGGGGTGAGCAATACCGTAGGCAACCAACTAGAAGGCATTTCTAATATCTTAAACCAAATTGGCAAAAGAAAAGATTTTTATTCTAGCCGTCAAATCTCTAGCATTTCCCAACAAATCATAGGGCTTAAAGGAAGCTCTGACCCCTTAAAAGCCCACTCTTCACAAATCACAGCCAAACTCCTTTCCAACACTCAAGGCGCTTTTAATGAAGGCGTTGCATTAAGTTCTAGCATCATTAGCTCTGTGAATAGCCTTAATCCTAGCAACAACACCCAAGAAGTCAAAGCCCAGCTCCAAAACACCGCGCAATCCATGACAGAATTGTTGCAAGAAATTGAAAACAGCATCACTAAAACCACTAGCACCACTTATGTGCAATCCTTAATCACCAATCTAACCAGCGCGGTGAACGCTTCTAGCAACAATACCACTTATGTGAGCGCTCTTATCAACGCCTTAAACACTTTAGGGGTAGGATATTTCCCTACGACAACCACAACGCATGTGGTGCTAAACCCACCGGGACAAGTCGTGTTCTATCCAACTAATTCCATTTTAGGCTCTACTTCTTCAAACAGCAACAACCAACAACAATACAACAACACCCTTTTAATGAACACTTTACAAGGGACATTGAGTAATAACGCAAGCAACTCCCAAAATAACCCCAATGGTTGCACTAGCCAAGTCCAATGTTTAGAACAATTTATCCAAGAATTAGCCCCTTTAGCCGCAACCCCCACTTCAAACAACCAGGCCAACCAACAAGTCCAAGCCATTGCCCAAAAACTCCAAAGCGTCGCTATCAACACTTTAGACAACAATGCGATCAATGACACCACTTACAATTTAAACAACTTGCACAACGCCTTGAATTTTCAAGCCTATGAAAGCACGATAGAACAATACAACAACGCTTTAAAACAAATTACTTGGATTAGTTTTAATGAGCCTAAAAACTTGCTCAAAAACACTTCTAATAATTACCAAATTGGCACGGTTACCAACGCTCAAGGGCAAAATATCAGCGCGTATGATTGCATGACTGCCACCGGAAGCCTTTCTGGCAATGCTTCTAGCGGGATTTCATGCTCAGCGGCAAGCTCCACAAATAATACAAGCAGCTTTGACAATTCTTTAGTCGCCACTTCACAAGTCCAAACCATTAATGGTAAAGAGCAGATCGGCGTGAATTCTTTCAACCTTGTTTCTCAAGTGTGGAGCGTTTATAACTCTTTAAAAACTTCAGAACAAAATTTGCAAAACAACGCTAAGATCTTATGCCCTAATGGGATGCAATCCGGAACAAGCGCATGCAATAATACCAGCTCTTCTGGGGGTTTGAGTCTCAGCGGGAACGCCCAATTGCAAAATATTTTAAGCTCTAACGGGAGTAATACTACCACTCAAACTAAAAGCAACGCTTCTAAACTAAAAGCGATGGTGGTTGTGAATAATGAAGAAGAAACCAAGACAACCAACTTAGCTCAAAGCAGTGGGGCAACCGCACAATCCCCTAACAACACGGTAATGGGAGCCTTGAACACCGTGTTGCAAAATGTCAGTAATTTCCAACAAAGCGTTCAAAGCGCTTTTCAAAACCAAGAAAGCAATATCCAAGCATGGGCGAATGCGATTTACAACACTACTGGGAATCAATCGCAAGATATGACCGCTAACACTAACCAAGATTTACGCATCCAATTGAGAGCGAATTTCTACCAGTTCATCAATACGATTGACCAGCAAGTGCCTACAGACATGAACGCTTTAATCGCTCAAAGCCAACAAACCCAACAAACAAGCGGGGCAACCAACAATAATAACGCATGCGCGAGTGGAACAAATGGGAGTAATAGTAACTGGTGCTATCAGCAATGGTCCGATTCTAAGGCTTATTACAGCGGGTTGCAAAACGCTTTAGGGTATCAAACACAAGCAACAACTCAAAGCGGGAACAACGGTGGGAACAGCATCACCTACAATGTCCAACAAATCACGCTCACTAGCGGCGGTTTGCTCAATCAAATCATCACAAATCTTAAGGGGGTTAATGGGGGCAATGGTGCGAGTGGCGGAAGCGGAAATGGAACTAGTCAAATCAACACAGCCTACCAAATGCTCACAGACGCCAGCGATGGGAAATTGGGGACTTATAGTAGTAGCGGAGGTAGTGGCAGTAATAACGGCTATACGCCATGCAGTAGCACCAACGGAAGCAATGGAGGCAGTGGGAGCAATTGTTATGAACCCAACAAACAACAAAGCACCACAAGCACAACCACCACCACAACCGACAGCAACTTGCAAAAAGTCTATAGCGACGCCCAAAAAATAGCCAACATTATCGCTAGTTCAGGGAATAACAAAGGCGTTGAAAACGGCTTAAAACAATTCTTTGAAGCGTTAAAAAGTAATAGCAGCAGTCTCAGTAATTTGTGTAATGGTAGTAGTGGTAGTAGTGGTGCTACTTGCACCGGTGGGCTTATCAACCTTTTAGGGGCAATCCCTATAAATGGGGTGAGCGATACGAACAATTTAATTAATTTGCTCACTGAATTTATTAAGACTGCCGGGTTTATCCAAAATAATGATAATAACGCTAGTAATGAGAGTCTCAAAAGCGCTTTTCAAGCCATCACGAGCGCTATTTCTCAAGGGTTTCAAGCCTTGCAAAACGATATTAGCCCTAATGCGATTTTAACTTTGCTCCAAGAAATCACTTCTAACACCACCACCATTCAGTCATTCTCGCAAACCTTACGGCAGCTTTTAGGGGATAAAACATTCTTCATGGTGCAACAAAAACTCATTGATGCGATGATTAATGCTAGAAATCAGGTTCAAAACGCGCAAAATCAAGCCAATAACTACGGCTCTCAACCCGTTTTAAGCCAGTATGCGGCCGCTAAAAGCACCCAACACGGCATGAGCAATGGCTTAGGGGTTAGTTTGGGCTATAAATATTTCTTTGGTAAGGCTAGGAAATTGGGCTTTAGGCATTATTTTTTCTTTGATTACGGCTTTAGTGAAATAGGTCTAGCCAATCAAAGCGTGAAAGCGAATATCTTTGCTTATGGGGTAGGTACGGATTTTTTATGGAACTTGTTCAGGAGGACTTACAACACTAAAGCGTTGAATTTTGGGCTGTTTGCTGGGGTCCAATTAGGCGGTGCAACTTGGCTTAGCTCCTTAAGGCAACAAATCATTGACAATTGGGGGAGTGCTAATGACATCCATTCAACGAATTTTCAAGTGGCGCTGAATTTTGGGGTGCGCACCAATTTCGCGGAGTTTAAGCGTTTCGCTAAGAAATTCCACAATCAAGGGGTTATCAGCCAAAAGAGCGTGGAATTTGGGATCAAAGTGCCTCTCATCAATCAAGCGTATTTGAATAGCGCCGGGGCTGATGTGAGCTATAGGAGGCTTTATACTTTCTATATCAATTACATCATGGGGTTTTAAAAAAGGGCACGTCATGGAAATCTTACAATTCATCGGCTATGGGAATATGGCTCAAGCGATTTTAGAAGGCTCTCATGAAATTTTATCCAAGCGTTTTATTTTAGAAATTACCGGGCGAAACCCTGAAAAAATCGCCCCCTTTTTACAAGAAAAAAACATTCAAGCACGCATCATTCCCTATAAAGACGCTATTGATATACACCAAAAATTCGTGTTTTTACTTTTTAAGCCTTATAACCTTAAGGATTTTAATTATCAAGGGCAGGCTAAAAGCGTTTTGAGCGCTTTAGCCGGGGTGAATTTTGAAACTTTAAGCAATGCGATTGATTCTTTACATTACTTAAAATGCATGCCTAATATTGCGAGCAAGTTCGCCCTATCTTCTACGGCGGTGTGTGAAAAATCGGTTGCGCCTTCAATAAGCGAGAAAGCTTTGAGTATTATTGAGAGTTTTGGGAATTGCGTGCGAGTGGGCAATGAAGAGCAGGTGGATGCCAGTATAGCGACCAATGGGAGCGCGCTCGCTTTTTTAAGCTTGGTAGCGAGCGGTTTGAAAGATGCCGGCATTAGAGAGGGCTTGAACGCTAGAGATTCTTTAGAATTGGTGGAAATGAGTTTCAAAGGCTTTGCCAAGCTGTTAGAAAAAGAACGCCCAGAGATGATTATAGAGCGAATTTGCACCCCTAAAGGCGCAACGATTGAAGGCTTGAGCGTTTTAGAAAAAAAAGGGGTTAGGGGAGCGTTTATAGAAGCTTGCCATGAAAGCGTGAAAAAAATGCACCTCTAAAAATTACACTCTTAAAAAAACAGTGCGATGCATTTAGACAGACAGAGTTTAGAAAAAGCCAAGCATTTGATCCAAAGCGGTCTGATTGACACCATAGAAGTAGGCACGATCAAGGGCTTGCAAGAAATCCATCGGTTTTTGTTTGAAGGGCTGTATGAATTTGCCGGGAAAATCAGGGATAAAAATATTTCTAAAGGAAATTTCAGGTTCGCTAACTGCTTGTATTTGGATTTGATTTTACCCAGAATTGAGAGCATGCCGCAAAGCAATTTCAATCAAATCATAGAAAAATACGTGGAAATGAATATCGCTCACCCTTTTTTGGAGGGTAATGGCAGAGCGACTAGAATATGGCTTGATTTGTTGCTTAAAAAGGAATTAAAAAAAATTGCGCTTTGGGATAGGATTGATAAAGCCGCTTATTTGAGTGCTATAAAAAGGAGTCCTGTGAATGATTTGGAAATCAAAACGCTTTTAAAAAAGCATTTGAGTTCTAATACCAACGATCCCTTAACTCTCATTAAAGGCATCACGCAGTCGTATTATTATGAAGGGCTTTGAAAAATTCCAAAAAGCATTTTTTCAAATCTTAAAAATACCATTCTTAAAAATTAAAAGCTTTATTTGTCAGCATTAGAGCCATCTAAAATTAATCCTGTGCGCGTTCAATCAAACTCAAAGGCAAGTTAAAAATTTTAATGAGTTCGCTCTCTTTTTGGCGTTGTTCGCCCTTATCTTTTTCATGGTCATAGCCTAACAAGTGCAACACCCCATGAATGAATAAAAGAGCGATCTCCTCTTCTAAGTTATGCCCTAATTTCAGGGCGTTAGTTTGAGCTAATGGCGCATTAATCACCACGCTCCCTAAAGGGGTGTGAGGAATCGCTTCTAAAGGGAAGCTCAAAACATCGGTAGCGTAATCGCAACCCCTTAAATCCCTGTTGATTTCTCGCATGGTTTCACCGCTCACCAAAATAAGCTCAATGGTTTGAGTGGGGGCTAAAACATTTGCGATTTTTTCTAATAATAAAAAGTCTGATTCTAGCGGGGTTTGGCTGTCTATTTCTAGCATTAAAGGTATAAAAAGAAGTTTAAAAAAGCCCTAAAACTTAGGGCTTATAAAGATCAAGCGAAAGAACCTTTAACTTGTTCTACCCATTTTGAAATCCTCTCATCAGTGAGATCGTCTTGATTGTCTTCATCAATCACAAGACCCACGAATTTACCGCCTTCTACCGCTTTAGAAGCTTCAAAATGATAACCATCAGTGGGAGTTTGCCCTACCACTTTGCCGGCTTTAGCTTTTTCATAGATATGGAAAATGCCTTCGGCGAAAGTTTCGCTGTAAGTGTCTTGATCGCCCAAGCCTACAAGCCCAATGGTTTTAGTCGCAAAATCGCTCGCTTCTAATGTGCCTAAAAAGTCTTCCCAATCTGTTTGTAAATCGCCCGCACCCGCTGTTGGAGCGACTAAAATAACCTTTGTAAAGCTATTGAATTGCTCTTTAGAAGCTTTAGCCACATCAACCACTTCAGCATTACCAATAGCCTTGCTGATTTTTTCAGCGATAGCTTCAGCGTTCCCGCTGTCTGTCCCAAAAAAGATACCAATTTTTCCCATATTCTCAATCCTTGTTTTTAAGATATTAACGCACCCACTTTTAGCGAATGCTTGTGGGCGTAGTCTAGCGCATTTAATTAAACATCTTGCTTAAAAACCCATTTTGCGCGAATATCGTTTCAATAAAAACCATATTAAAAGCGCTATAAGAACAAAACTTATGACAAAAAACGAAGTGTAATGAGAAAGCCTTTCATACAGCGTTTTCACCCAATCGCTCGCTTGAAAAGAAACGCTCCCCACGATTAACGCCCACAAAAAACTGGATAAAACATTAAGCCATAAAAATCTTTTTAGAGGGTATTTGCTAAAACCAATTGCCAAAGGCACAACGCTTTTAATCCCATACAAATATTTATTGATAAAAATCATTAAAAAGGCGTAGCGTTTCACCCACAAACTCGCCAAAGCAAGCTTTCTTCTATGCTTTTGGAAATACTTTAAAAACTCTCTTTTTTGATAGCGGGCAAAGATTACAAGAGCCCCACTCCCTACCATATTCCCTAAAAAAGCGACAAGAATGGTTATTTTTATATCCAAAGCGTGCGTGGTAGCACTCAAAACAGAAGCGATGACAATCCCCACATACCCGCCCCCTAAAGAATACAAAAACAAAATAAGATAACCCCACTCCTTAAAACCCTCTTGAAAACGCAACAACGCTTCTTGCATCAAAACCCTCTTTTGATTCGTTTTTATTTTCATGTTATCCAAACTTATTCAACCTGTTGGTGATTTAAACGCTATCTTTTAGTATAATGACAGCGTTATCCTAATAACCTAAAAGATATAGAGATGAATACAGAAATTTTAACCATCATGTTAGTTGTCTCAGTGCTTATGGGATTGGTAGGCTTAATAGCGTTTTTATGGGGGGTTAAAAGCGGTCAGTTTGACGATGAAAAACGCATGCTTGAAAGCGTGTTGTATGACAGCGCGAGCGATTTGAACGAAGCGATTTTACAAGAAAAACGCCAAAAGAATTAAAAAATTAAAATAAAAAGGATAGGAATGAGCCAAGAAATTTTAGACGTGTTGATAGTGGGTGCAGGGCCTGGGGGCATTGCCACAGCGATAGAATGCGAAATAGCCGGCGTTAAAAAAGTGCTTTTATGCGAAAAAACCGAAAGCCATTCAGGCATGTTAGAGAAGTTTTATAAAGCCGGTAAAAGGATTGATAAAGATTATAAAAAGCAAGTCGTAGAGCTTAGAGGGCATATCCCTTTTAAAGACAGCTTTAAAGAAGAAACTTTAGAGAATTTCACTAACCTTTTAAAAGAGCATCATATCACGCCAAGCTATAAAACCGATATTGAGAGCGTGAAAAAAGAAGGCGAATACTTTAAAATCACCACCACTTCTAACACAACCTATCATGCTAAATTTGTGGTGGTTGCGATCGGGAAAATGGGCCAGCCAAACCGCCCCACTGCTTATAAAATCCCTGTTGCGCTCTCCAAACAAGTGGTTTTTAGCATCAACGATTGTAAGGAAAATGAAAAAACCCTTGTGATCGGCGGAGGCAACTCAGCGGTGGAATACGCCATTGCTTTGTGCAAAACCACCCCTACCACCCTCAATTACCGCAAAAAAGAATTCAGCCGCATCAACGAAGACAACGCTAAAAACTTGCAAGAAGTCCTAAACAACAACACGCTCAAAAGCAAGCTTGGAGTGGATATTGAAAGCCTAGAAGAAGATGGTGCTCAAATTAAGGTTAATTTCACCGATAACACGAGCGAAAGTTTTGATCGCTTGCTGTATGCGATCGGCGGCTCTACCCCTTTAGAATTTTTTAAACGCTGTTCCTTAGAATTAGATCCTAGCACCAATATCCCTGTAGTGAAAGAAAATTTAGAGAGCAACAATATCCCTAATTTATTCATCGTGGGCGATATTTTATTCAAATCAGGAGCGAGCATCGCTACCGCACTCAATCATGGCTATGATGTTGCGCAAGAAATCGCTAAAAGGTTGCGCTCTTAAAGCCGCTCACTCATCAAACGGCTTAGCCTTATACAAAAAGAAAAAGAGCATGATAAGCGTCAAGGCAAAATGCATGGTGATGATAGTTAGGGGCGAAAAGTAACGCAGTTCCAAACTACTGAGCAATAGAACTAACACAGAGATTACGCGCACACAGCTTGATAAAAGCGATGAGAGCGATGAAATGTTGTTTTTAGAAACGAATTTGGAGAATTGATAGCTTAAGCAATAACTCATGTAAGTGAAAAACGCCACCATGAGTGCATACACCCCTATGAAACAATAAGGGATATTGCTAAGCAATAAGGGGCTAACGCTAAGCAACACCAAAAGCGAACTCAGGGCGATTTTTTGGCTGTAATTTGAAGCTTTTAAAAAATGAATGAGGATGGAAATCACTTGAAAAGCGATATAAAACACAAAAAGGTATTGCTCTTTAACGCCTTGTTTTAAAAAATACGCTTGCCACATTTGAAAATGGCTCATAAAAAAGATGGGCGTGATCAAATGCCCCACTAACAAAATTTTAAGCTTGGGGTTATCTTTAAGCTCTTTAAGACTGCCTTTGACTTGCTCTTTAAGGAGTTTCAAACTTTTTTGGCTTTTAAAATCCCCTTCTTTCTCTTTAAAATAAATGATGATCGTTAGCGCACAAAGCATGATTAAAAAAATCCCCACAATATACAGCATCGCATGGACTTTGAGATACAAAAACGACCCCAAAGAACTCCCTATAATCATGCCTAAATAAGTAATTTGATTGTTTTTGGCTAAAAACTTGGACAAATCCTTTTTGTTTTCTTTAATATCTGTGATGAGTGAAGCTTCAATCGTGCCGCTAGAACATGCGCTATACAAACCATACAGCCCCCATGCTAAAAGCATGAAAATAAAGCTATCAAAAAACAGCACCAACGAAAAGCTAGTGATTAAAAAAACATTAGAAACAATGAATAAATTTTTCCGGCTCATCAAATCCGCTAAAACGCCGCTTGGGTATTCAGCCACCAGCACGCAAAAGCTAAAAAAGGTTTGCACGAGCAAGATTTCACTCAAACTAAGCCCTTTAGAAAGCAACAAGGGGGTTAAAATCGCATGGGGCAAGCTTTGAGCGATGATTAAGAGAAAATTCGCCCCATAGTAAGCTAAAATGTTTTTCCTTAACATTTGAAAATTGTAATTAAAACTAGCCTATAATGCAATGTTATATCTTTTCATTAAGGGGTATTGATGCTAACCCAATTAAAAACTTATCCAAAATTACTCAAACATTATGAAGAAATCAAAGAGGCGCATATGCGCGATTGGTTTTCTAAAGACAAAGAGCGAGCGAGCCGTTATTTCGTGCAATTTGAAAGCTTGAGCTTGGATTATTCCAAAAACCGCCTGAACGATACCACTTTAAAGCTTCTTTTTGAATTAGCGAACGACTGCTCTTTAAAAGAAAAGATTGAAGCGATGTTTAAGGGCGAAAAGATCAACACCACTGAAAAAAGGGCCGTTTTACACACCGCTTTAAGAAGCTTGAATGACACTGAAATTTTACTAGACAACATGGAAGTGTTAAAGAGTGTTAGGAGCGTTTTAAAACGCATGCGAGCCTTTAGCGATAGCGTGAGGAGCGGTAAAAGACTAGGCTATACCAATCAAGTGATCACTGATATTGTCAATATTGGCATTGGGGGGTCAGATTTAGGCGCTTTAATGGTTTGCACCGCCTTAAAACGCTACGGCCACCCGAGATTAAAAATGCATTTTGTGTCTAATGTGGATGGCACACAGATTTTAGACGTTTTGGAAAAAATCAATCCGGCCAGCACGCTTTTTATCGTGGCTTCTAAGACTTTTTCCACTCAAGAAACCTTAACCAACGCCCTAACCGCTAGAAAATGGTTTGTAGAAAGAAGCGGCGATGAAAAGCATATCGCTAAACACTTTGTAGCGGTATCCACCAATAAAGAAGCCGTGCAACAATTTGGCATTGATGAGCATAACATGTTTGAATTTTGGGATTTTGTAGGGGGGCGTTATAGCTTGTGGTCAGCCATTGGCTTATCCATTATGATCTATTTAGGGAAGAAAAATTTCAACGCCCTTTTGAAAGGAGCGTATTTAATGGATGAGCATTTTAGAAACGCCCCTTTTGAAAGCAATTTGCCCGTTTTAATGGGATTAATTGGCGTGTGGTATATCAATTTTTTCCAATCCAAAAGCCACTTGATCGCCCCTTATGATCAGTATTTAAGGCATTTCCCTAAATTCATCCAGCAATTGGATATGGAGAGTAATGGCAAACGCATCAGTAAAAAAGGCGAAACAATCCCCTATGACACCTGCCCTGTTGTTTGGGGTGATATGGGCATTAACGCTCAGCACGCTTTTTTCCAGCTCTTGCATCAAGGCACGCATTTAATCCCCATTGATTTTATCGCCTCTTTAGACAAAAAGCCTAACGCTAAAGGCCATCATGAGATTTTATTCAGCAATGTTTTAGCGCAAGCGCAAGCTTTCATGAAAGGCAAAAGTTACGAAGAAGCGTTTGGCGAACTGCTTTCTAAAGGCTTAGACAAAGATGAAGCCAAAGATTTAGCCCACCACAGGGTGTTTTTTGGCAACCGCCCCTCTAATATCCTTTTATTAGAAAAAATTTCGCCAAGCAATATTGGGGCGTTGGTGGCTCTTTATGAGCATAAAGTCTTTGTGCAAGGGGTTATTTGGGATATTAACAGCTTTGATCAATGGGGCGTGGAGCTTGGGAAAGAATTAGCCGTGCCGATTTTGCAAGAATTAGAAGGGCACAAAAGCAACGCTTTTTTTGACAGCTCCACCAAGCATTTAATAGAATTGTATAAAAATTATAACCAATAGGTTTGTTTTACGACAGAATATAACCTCATTCTTAATGGATCTATCCACAATGATCCGTTAAGAATAACGGATTTTAGCGCCATGTGTTAGCTATTTGAATTTAAAGAGAGTAAAATTTCCACAAATTGATCGTTTTTAGCTTTTAAAAGCTTGATTTTCTCATCATATGCATTATTTTACATATTATAATTACTTCAAAGCTAAGAATAATAAAAATCAAAGAATAGATTTATCTTTAAAAATATTTGCATTTACTAATCTTATTTTAGGAGGCATGCATGAAAAAGGCAAGTCAGGTTTTATTCTTTGGAGCATTTTTAAGCTCTTCTTTGCAAGGTTTTGAAGCCAAGCTCGATGGCTTTGTGAATCAATCTAGCACTATCGGTTTTAACCAACACAAAATCAATAAAGAAAGAGGCATCTACCCTATGCAGCAATTCGCAACGATTGCGGGTTATTTAGGGCTTGGTTTTAACCTACTCCCCAAAAAGGTTTCAGATCATGTTCTAAAAGGCAAAATAGGAGGCATGGTAGGGTCTATTTTCTATGACGGCACAAAGAAGTTTGAAGACGGCTCTGTGGCTTACAACCTCTTTGGTTATTATGATGGGTTTATGGGGGGCTATACGAATATCTTACAAACCGATAGCCTTGAAACACAAAACATGAAACACAATAAAAATGTTCGTGACTATGTCTTTAGCGATGCGTATTTAGAATATGCCTATAAGAATTATTTTGAATTTAAAGCCGGACGCTACCTCTCCACCATGCCTTATAAAAGCGGGCAAACACAAGGCTTCCAACTCTCTGGGCAATACAAGCATGCACGCTTGACTTGGTTTAGCTCTTTTGGGAGGGCGTTCGCTTACGGCTCGTTTTTAATGGATTGGTTTGCCGCTAGGACCACTTATAGCGGAGGCTTCACCAAAAACGATAAGGGAGGTTATGACAGCCATGGGCGAAAGGTGCTTTATGGCACGCATGCGGTGCAACTCACCTATAAACCTCATCGTTTCCTCATAGAAGGCTTTTATTACCTTTCGCCTCAAATCTTTAACGCTCCAGGCGTCAAGATTGGTTGGGACTCTAACCCCAATTTTAGCGGCACAGGCTTTCGCTCTGATACGGCTATCATAGGGTTTTTCCCCATTTACTACCCTTGGATGATCGTTAAATCCAATGGAAGCCCAGTCTATAGATACGACACGCCTGCCACCCAAAACGGGCAAAACCTCATTATCCGCCAACGCTTTGACATCAACAATTACAATGTTTCAATCGCTTTTTATAAAGTCTTTCAAAACGCTAATGGTTGGATAGGCAACATGGGGAATCCAAGCGGTGTGATCATGGGGAGTAACAGCGTCTATGCGGGTTTTACAGGCACAGCCCTTAAAAGAGACGCCGCTACCATTCTCCTTTCTTGTGGCGGCACTCATTTTGCCAAAAAATTCACATGGAAATTCGCCACACAATACTCCAATTCAGTGGTCTCTTGGGAAGCGAGAGCGATGATCTCTTTAGGTTATAAATTCACTGAATACTTGAGCGGTAGCGTGGATCTTGCGTATTATGGCGTGCATACTAACAAAGGCTTTAAACCGGGTGAAAACGGGCCTGTGCCTAAAGACTTCCCCGCCCTTTATTCTGACAGGAGCGCGTTATACACGGCCCTAGTAGCATCATTTTGATGCTACCCTATGATTATGGTAGGCGTCTTTTTGATGCTACCCTATGATTATGGTAGGCGTCTTTTTGATGCTACCCTATGATTATGGTATGCGTCTTTTTGATGCTATGATCACAAAATATAGTAGGCATCATTTTGATGCTGTCTCCCATGATAGGATAAGCGTTTTTTAACGCTGTTTCTCTAATCTCTATATATAAAATTTCTTTTCAAGCAAAAGCCCTTTTTTAAATCATACCCATTAAGCAAAATATCCATTATCTTCATCATCTTCAAAATTGAGCTTTTAAAAAGCAAACGATAGCTTTTTAAAAACTAAAACAGAAATCCCAAATATCTTTAGTGTTTGGGTGCTTCACGAACAGGGTCAAACTTTTTTTATGGATTTAAAGGGGGCTAAAAACCCCTTTTTTATTCAAGCGGCTTTGATATAGGGCGTTTCAGCTAGTGGCGGGTAAATTTGATTTTTAAAATAAGCGTTTGAGCAAATCCTAACGCTCACGATCAGCACTAAAAGCGCTACAAGCATGAAAAACACGCACAAAATCGCATCAATCGCATGGTTAAAAAAGGATTTTTGGAGCGTTTTTAGCGCTTTTTCATCGGTAGTGAGCGCGATTTTTTCTTTAATGATTTGCATTTGCGCCACATGCGAAACGTTATTCAGCACGCTATCATTACTCTTTGGCATCACCTTTAAAATACCGCTATAAAAAGTGATTGCTAAAATCAAAACTGCCGGCAAGGCGCTTACCATCGCCCCCTTAAAACGCCCCATTTTAAACAACACCACCGTAACCAACAACAACGCCATGCCCGCTAACATCTGGTTGCTCACGCCAAATAAAGGCCATAGCGTATAAATCCCCCCTTTAGGATCGATCGTGCCTTGATACAAGAAATACCCCCACCCTGCCACGCACAAAAGAGTGGCAAAAATCCCAGCCTTATAAGAGCTAAGATTACCCAAAGGCTTATAAACATTACCGAGCAAATCTTGGATCATAAAACGAGCGGTTCGTGTGCCAGCATCCACAGCGGTTAAAATGAACAAAGCTTCAAACAAAATCGCAAAATGGTACCAAAACGCCATCACGCTTGGATCCCCTAAAATGTGATACACGATCATCGCTAAACCGATCGCAAAAGTGGGCGCCCCACCGGTGCGGCTCAAAATGGAGCTTTCGCCGATGTTTTTGGTCATCTCACGGATTTCTTCAGCGCTGATATTAAACCCCCATGAGCTAATCACCGAAGCCGCATCAGCTATATCTTTACCGATGCTCACTTCTGGGGAATTGATAGCGAAATAAAGCCCTGGGTGTAAGATCCCTGCACACACCAACGCCATAAGAGCCACAACGCTCTCCATCACCATAGAGCCATAGCCCACTAGCCTGGCGTCGCTTTCTTTAGCGAGCATTTTAGGGGTCGTGCCTGAAGAAATTAAAGCATGAAAGCCGCTAATCGTCCCGCAAGCCACCGTGATAAACAAGAAAGGGAACACGCTTCCTGCAAACACAGGCCCACTGCCATCTACAAAGGGCGTGATTTTAGGGATTTGTAAAGGCGGAGCGACAAAAACAATGGCCACAACCAACACCCCTATAACGCCAATTTTTAAAAAAGTGCTTAAATAATCTCGTGGAGCGAGTAAAAACCATACCGGTAAAATAGAAGCCACAAAACCATAACCCATGATCATCCACGCTAAAGAGCTGGCTTCAAAGGTGAAGATTGACGCTAATTTAGGATCTAAAGAAATGTATTTGCCCGCATAAATCGCTATAATCAACAAAATAAAGCCGATAACAGAAACTTCTAAAATCTTATGCGGCCTGAAAAACCGCATGTAAAGCCCCATAAGAATCGCAATGGGAATAGTCATTGCGATCGTAAAAAAGCCCCAAGGCGAATGCGCTAAAGCCTTCACCACCACCATCGCTAAAATCGCAATGATAATGAGCATGATCCCTAAAATCCCTAAACTAGCGATCATGCCTACAAATTGACCCATTTCAAGCTTGATCATTTCGCCTAAAGACTTGCCATCGCGCCTAATGGAAGCAAAAAGCACCACAAAATCATGCACGCAACCCCCTAAAACCGAGCCTATCAAAATCCATAAGATAGAGGGCAAGTAACCCATTTGAGCGGCCAGTATCGGGCCTACTAAAGGGCCAGCCCCAGCAATAGCGGCGAAATGATGCCCAAAAGTGATCGCTTTATCGGTTGGCACAAAATCCTTTCCGTCATTCCTTATACATGCGGGCGTGGCTCTGCTATCGTCTAGCTTTAACACCCGATAAGCGATAAAATGGCTATAAAAACGATAGCCTATGCTATAAATGCAAGCGCTCGCTACTACAAGCCATAGCGTGTTAATGCTCTCGCCCTTGTGTAAGGCTAACACCCCTAAACAGATCGCCCCTAAAATAGCGGCAAAAACCCAAGCCAAAGAAACTAAACTTTTTTGCATGTCCTCTCCATTTAATGATTGTTTAATCATTGTTGTTAATTTCAGCCAGTTTTTTTATTATAATCCAAATTTTCTTTGAATAGTGGCAAAATAGCTCATAAACTTCCCGCTTAAAGGCTTGGGTTTTCCAAACTTCTAACAATTGGGGTGAATAAGAGCTGTTTTTAATGTGGTGCGTTAAGCACCATCAATTTTAAGGTAAGCGTTATGGCATTAGATTGGGATTTTATGTTTCACTCCATCCCTATGTTTCTTAAGGGGTTAGAACTCACGCTTTATATTTCTTTTTTTGGGATTTTACTCTCTCTTTTGGTGGGGTTTTTGTGTGCGATCGTTTTGTATTTTAAAACGCGCTTCATCTCTCCTATTGTCTATACCTATGGCGAAATCGCTAGGAACACGCCCCTACTCATCCAGCTTTTCTTTTTGTATTACGGGTTGAATGAAATCGGTTTGAGCGCTTTAGAGTGTGCGATTTTAGCGTTAGGGTTTTTGGGTGGGGGGTATATGAGTCAAAGTTTTTTGCTTGGGTTTAAAAGCTTAGCTTCCATTCAAAGAGAAAGTGCTTTGAGTTTGGGGTTTGGCCCTTTGAAAATGATGTATTATATTATTCTGCCTCAAAGTTTAAGCGTTTCTATGCCTTCTATAGGGGCGAATGTGATTTTTTTACTCAAAGAAACTTCGGTGGTGGGCGCGATAGCCCTAACCGATATCATGTTTGTGGCGAAAGATTTTATTGGCATTTATTATAAAACGACTGAAAGCCTTTTGATGTTAAGCCTCACTTATTTGATCGCTTTACTCCCTTTAAGCGTTTTGTTTGTGATCTTAGAGCGTTTTTTTAAAAAGAAAGTGGCTTAAAATGGGAGTTTTGTTAGAATTAGACAACCTTAAGCGTTTGTTAGAAGGGTTTGAGATCACTCTTTTGATCGCTCTTAGCTCTGCGGTTGTTTCAATCATTGTTGGAATGCTTTTGGGGAGTTTGATGGCGTTTGGTTCTAAAATAATGGTTTTGGCGTGTCGTGTGTATTTAGAAAGCATTCGCATTATCCCGCTTTTAGCATGGCTTTTTATTGTGTATTTTGGGTTAGCGAGCTGGTTTGATTTGCATATTAGCGCTGTTTTGGCAAGCGTTATTGTTTTTAGCTTGTGGGGTGGTGCTGAAATGATGGATTTGACTAGAGGGGTTTTAACTTCCGTGAGCAAACACCAAGTAGAAAGCGCTCTGGCTTTAGGCATGGATTCAAAAAGGGTGATTTTTAATGTTATTTTCCCCCAAAGCTTTTTGTCTTTATTGCCCTCAAGCCTTAATTTATTCACGCGCATGATTAAAACCACGGCTTTAGTCTCTCTCATTGGAGCGATTGATTTGTTAAAAGTGGGCCAGCAAATCATAGAGCTTAACCTCTTACGCATGCCCAATGCGAGCTTTGTGGTTTATGGCGTTATCTTAATGTTTTATTTTAGTTTATGCTATAGTTTGAGCCTGTATAGTTCCTATTTAGAAAAAAAATTCCAACACATTAGAGGGTAAAATGAGCGTGATTTTAGAAACCAAAGGGTTAAAAAAAACCTATCAAAACCATTTGGTTTTAGACGGCATCAATTTCACTTTAAATAAGGGTGAAGTGGCAGTGGTTTTAGGGCCTAGCGGGTGCGGGAAAAGCACTTTTTTAAAATGCCTAAACGGGCTTGAAAAGATTGATGAGGGTGAAATCCTTTTTGAAAACACTAACCTTAATACGCCAGCCACTAACTGGAATCAAATGCGCCAAAAAATAGGTATGGTGTTTCAAAATTATGAATTGTTCCCGCATTTAAACGTGCTGGATAATATCTTGCTCGCTCCTATGAAAGTGCAAAAACGATCCAAAGATGAGGTCATTTCTCAAGCCGTAGAGCTTTTAAAACGAGTGGGTTTGGAGCATAAACAACAAGCTTACCCTAAAGAATTGAGCGGCGGGCAAAAACAACGAGTAGCGATCGTGCGCTCTTTGTGCATGCGGCCAAAAATCATGCTTTTTGATGAAGTAACCGCCTCATTAGACCCTGAAATGGTTAAAGAAGTTTTAGAAGTGATTTTAGAATTAGCCACAACGGGCATGAGCATGGTGATTGTAACGCATGAAATGAAATTCGCGCAAAAAATCGCTAGCAAAATCGTGTTTTTTGATAGCGGTAAAATCGCTGAAGAAAACAGCGCTAAAGAATTTTTTAACCACCCGAAATCTCAAAGAGCGCAAAAATTTTTAGAAACTTTCCATTTTTTAGGGAGCTGTTAAATAAAGTTTGCTAAAAAGATGATTTTAATTTCAAAAAAAGGTGTTTTTATGAAAACGAATGGGCTTTTTAAGGTATGGGGGCTATTTTTAGTTTTAATCGCTTTAGTCTTTAATGCATGCTCTGATAGCCATAAAGAAAAAAAGGACGCTTTAGAAGTTATTAAACAAAGAGGGGTTTTAAAAGTGGGGGTTTTTAGCGATAAGCCTCCTTTTGGATCTGTGGATTCTAAGGGACAATATCAAGGCTATGATGTAGTCATTGCTAAACGCATGGCCCTTGATTTATTGGGCGATGAAAATAAGATTGAGTTTATTCCTGTAGAAGCTTCAGCTAGGGTGGAATTTTTAAAAGCCAATAAAGTGGATATTATCATGGCTAATTTCACGCGCACTAAAGAAAGAGAAAAAGTCGTGGATTTCGCTAAGCCGTATATGAAAGTCGCTTTGGGGGTGATTTCTAAAGATGGGGTCATTAAAAATATAGAAGAGTTGAAGGATAAAGAGTTGATTGTGAATAAAGGCACGACAGCGGATTTTTATTTCACTAAAAATTACCCCAATATCAAACTTTTGAAATTTGAGCAAAACACAGAGACTTTTTTAGCCCTTTTAAATAATAAGGCTACCGCTCTAGCCCATGACAACACTTTGTTGCTCGCTTGGGCGAAACAACACCCTGAGTTTAAATTAGGCATTACAAGCCTTGGCGATAAGGATGTGATCGCTCCAGCGATTAAAAAAGGCAACCCTAAGCTTTTAGAATGGTTGAACAACGAAATTGATTCCCTCATTTCTAGCGACTTCTTAAAAGAAGCTTACAAGGAAACTTTAGAGCCTGTTTATGGCGATGAAATCAAACCGGAAGAAATTATTTTTGAATGATTTCTTTAGGCTTTGAATTCTTAATAGAGTGCGTTTTTGTTGCTAAATGAGCGGTTTTGTGATCTTTTTGTTTTTAATTTTGAGATATATTTGTTTGATTTTACATTGAAAGGATTTGTTGATGAGTTGTTTTTATAAGCGTTGTTTGAAATTTTCAGTAATTGGGTTGCTAGGGCTTTTGAGCGTTCAGCTTGATGCTAGGAGTTTTGTTGATGGGGATTTAGACATTCAAAAATTCAGCTATGAGGATTCTCTGCTTAAAAAGGGAGACCCTAATGGCGTGCATAAGGTTCAGGTGCGAGATTATAAGGGCAAAATGCAAGAAGCTGAGATCCACTCAGAAATACGCATTGCGGTTAAACCGGGGGTTAAAAAAGAAGTTAAAAAAGGCAAAATTTATAGCGCTCAAATCAATGATGGCATGTGCTATGCTTTTAGAATGCTCCAAACCGGCGATAATACCACAGGCCTTGATTCTAAAGAGTTCCCCAAGCAAAGTCGTGAAAAAAAGGGCCGAGTGATCACTTTAATCGGTAAAGATGAAGTGCCTTATCTTATTTTAGAAACCGATTGCCAAGTGGGTGATATTGCAAAGATCTCTTTGGTGGGTAATTTTGATGGCACTGGGTTTCTTACGGAATATAAATTTAAAGACGCTAAACCCATTTACTAGTCTTTATTCTTTGCTTCGTTCTTAAAATCTCTTAATCTTTTGTAATTAGGGGATTTTTTTATTCATTAGCAGTGTTTGTGATTGCATCTTAAAAATTTTAAAAACCCTGTTTGTGTTTTTGTCTCAAGTTGTTAAAAAAGCTCTGTCCTCATCAAATACTGACAAATAAAACCTTATTTAATTTAGTATTTTTAAATTTTTACAAACAAGCTAAAAGGAAAACAAAAAATAAAAGAGAAACCCCCTCCTTTTTTTAGGAGTTTTCTTCTTGTTTATACCCTTTAAGAGCAAAGAAAAGGATATAAAAATAGCACAACAACGGCACGATATAAGCGTAGAGCAAATTTGACTCGGTTGCTGTTAGCATGTCTGTAACCACGCCTTGAATAGGGGGGATTAACGCCCCTCCCACAATCGCCATGCTAATCACTCCAGAAGCCTTAGAAGTGAGATGCCCTAAATTGAGCGTGGCTAAAGAAAAGATGGTAGGGAACATGATAGAGTTGAAAAAGCCCACAAAAGTCAAAGCGAATAGAGCGATCTTGCCTCCAATGAGAATGGCTAAAGCGATGAGAACAATAGAGCTTAAAGCGTTGAAAGCCAGGTATTTGTTAGGAGCGATTTTATTCATCAACGCACTGCCTAAGAAACGCCCTACCATCGCGCCTCCCCAATAATACACCAAGTAATGCGCGCTCGCTTGATGGTCTAAATTCAAAAGCTTTTCAAAGCTCAACACCAAGAATGAGCCAATCGCAACCTCGCCTCCCACATAGAAAAAGATCCCTAAAGCCCCAAAAACAAAGTGTTTGTGCGAAAACAAGCTTTTTTGCGTCGTTTCTTTGGGCATTTCTTTTTCCACATCAGGCAATTTCAAAAGATACATGATGAGCGCTAAAAGGAGCGAAAACGCCGCCAAGCCCAAGTAAGGCATTTGAACGCTTTTAGCGTCCGCTAATTTATCCACCAAACTTAAATTATCGCCCATTTTAGTCGTGCTAAAAATAAACAAGCTCCCAAAAATAGGCCCTAAAGTCGTGCCAAGCGAATTGAACGCCTGGACTAAAACCAAGTTTCTGGCTTCTTTACCCTTTGAAAGCAAGGTTACAAAAGGGTTACCGGCGGTTTGCAAGCACACGATCCCGCTCGCTAAAACAAACAACGCTCCTAAAAAAAACCCATAAGAGCCAAAATGCGCCGCTGGATAAAACAACGCGCACCCGCTCGCTGTGATCACAAAGCCAAGCACCACGCCAAAAGGGTAGCCGATTTTACTGATCACATTCCCAAAAACTCCTCCCATGATAAAATACGCCCCAAAAAAGCAAAACTGAATGAGAGAAGCTTCAAAATAAGTCAAGTCAAAAATGGGTTTTAAATGCGGGATTAGAATGTCGTTTAAAACCGTGATAAAACCCATTAAGAAGAATAACGCTGTTAAACTCCCCAGCGCCAAAGTGTTAGAAGTTTTTTGCATACCATTTCCTTTTATTGAATTGATACAATAATAATAATGCTATTGTAATTGTTTTGAGATAATAAACGATTCAAATCAAGGAAAAGAGCCACAAAATGGGTAAAAAATGCCAAGCTCTTTAAAAAGAGCTTAACGAAAGATAAATACAGAAACAGAAATGATGCAGAGAATGATAATGCCGGAATTGATGGCTTTGAAGTCTTTTTGAACTAATTTGATGATACCATAAGATAAAAAGCCAAAGGCCAAGCCGTCAGTAATGGAAAAAGTTAAAGGCATCATCACCACGGTTAAAAAAGTGGAAACGCTAATGGCCATGTCCTTAAAATTCACCCCCTCTAGCACGCTAAACATCAAAACCCCCACTATCACTAGCACCGGATAAATCGCATTGCCAGGAATGGCTTTCAAAAGGGGTAAGCAAAAGAGCGTTAAAACAAAAAATAGCCCGGTAAAAACCGCCGTAAGCCCTGTGCGCCCGCCCTCTTCAACCCCGCTTGCACTTTCTATAAAAGCCGTCGTGGTAGAAACGCCCACCACCGCACTCCCTAAAGAAGCCACCGCATCCGCTTCTAAAGTCCTTTCTAATTCCTTGTTTTTTTCTTCATCATTGAAAAAATCAGTCTTGTGGCCAATCCCTGCAAGCGTGCCTAAGGAATCAAACAAATCGGTTACAAAAAAAGTGATGATGACTGGCACTAACGCTAAAGTGAAAGCCCCGCTCGCATCAAAAAAAATGCCCTTAAAATCTAATTGAAAGGCGATAGGGCTAATGCTAGCGGGCATGGAAAAAAATTCGCTAGGGTAAGGAGCCAGCTTTAAAACCCATGCGAGAATGGAAGTGATTAAGACCGCTATGATAAAAGAACCCCTGATTTTGAGTGTGTAGAGCGCAAAAGTTAGAATGATCCCCACAACCCCCAATAACACATGCGGATCGCCAAAATCGCCTAAGGTTACAAGCGTAGCCTTATGGGTAACGACGATATGCATTTCTTTAAGGCCAATAAACGCGATAAAAGCCCCTATCCCCGCGCTCACCGCACGCCTTAAATCGCTAGGAATGCTTCGCATGACCCAACTTCTAAATTTAGTGAAAGACAAAATCACAAAAATCGCTCCCGAGAGCGCTACGATGCCTAAAGCGCTCTGCCAAGGGAGTTTTAGCCCCTGAACCAATCCAAAGCTAAAATAAGCTGACAACCCTAAGCCCACGCTCATGGCTATGGGGGTGTTTGCCCATAACCCGTTAAACACGCTCGATAAGATAGTGATAATGGCCGTTGCGCTTAAAAGGGCTTCATAAGGCATGTTGGCGTGAGAAAGGATAAGAGCGTTTAAGGGCACGATGTAAATCATGGTGATAAAGGTCGTTAAACCCGCTCTAAACTCGGTGGCAATGTTAGTGTTGTGCTCTTTAAGCTTGAAAAACCCCATGTTAGATAACTCCTTACTATTTGGTATAGATTAATTTAATAAGGGGCTTTAGAGCTATGCTACCACTATTTTATTTTAAATTGCCTTAAGACGCTTGATTGTGTTGTTTAAATCAAGAGAAGTGAGTAAAAAAACCCTTTTTTTAGAAAAACTCCGCTAAAAAATTTTTTAATAAAAACCGCAAAAAAGCTCATCTTGTAAGGTAATTCCACTCTTTAATGGTTTTTGAGGGAGCGTTTTTTAAATGTGGAAAGATTGTTGTAAAACAAACGCCCCCATAAGTGCGATTATGGGGATAAATTCTAAAAAGGAGTTTGCCATGGAAAACTGAAAATGGCAAACACATTATACCTTAAAGTTTCTTTTTTAGGGTTTAATCATCGTTTTTTAAAAATTTTTAGCTTGAGAGATTTTTGAGAAGTTTAACCCCCCCCTTTTTTAAAAAGAGGGTTTTTAATAAGCAAACACATAATTGAGATACACGCTATAAAGCCTTCGGTATTCTAGTTTAGTGTCTAGGAAAGAATAGTAGTTCGTGTTAATGGTAGGGATTTTCACGCCCAATTCCATGCCATGTTGAGCCGCATGATGACTATCTTTTTTCTTAGGTCTAGCGAGATTGGTTCTCAAGCCCAAATTGAATAAAAATTGGAAATTAGCCGTATTCACTTTAGCGCTATAGACATTGCTGATGGTTTTTAAATTCACAAATTGAGAATTAAGCCATGAAGTCCCTGCTAGCGCGATGCCTCCAAAAAGCCCAAAAGAAATCTTGTTGTTTTTACCTAAAAAGTTGGTGTTTTTATCATTGATGAAATTAAACAATAAATCGCTACCCACCCCATAAGTCCATACATCAGAAGCCGAGTTGAAGAAATTGGATTTGATATAGGCGTGGTTGTAATCAAAGAAACCATAATACCTTAACCCCCATCTTTTCTTTTCTCCAAAAAATTGCTTATAGCCCGCTTGCACCCCAAGGCCGTTCATCGCCCCGTTATTGGTTTGAGAGCTAATGATGCCCACTCGTTTGAAAGGGTTATGACCGAGTTCTTGAATAAGGGTGTTAGCTAGGGTTTGCGCTTGATTGATTTGAGGCGTTTGGCTAGAAAAAGAAGCGTTGCTACTTTCTAGCGAAGTTAGAGTTTGTTTCACGCCCGCGCAACCTTTCCCCCAAGTGTCATTAGAAACGCTTTCATTTGAAGCGCTTGCGCTGCATTCTTCTATATAATTTTTAAGAACTCCTGTAGAAATTCTATTGAAATCGCTCCCCACTTGATTGGCCAGTTTTAAAACCGTTGCTTGAGATTGAGCGTTTTTGAGCATGCTTTGAGCCAAAGCGATACTATTAGGGGAGTTGAGGTTGAAATCATGGGGTTGCGCGATGCTTTTTAGTGGGGTAGTATTAAGCTGTTGGGTTTCTTGAACGATGTTTTGAGCGTTACTAATCATGTCTGAAATAGCACTAAATTCCGTGCCAAAAACACTGCACGAATTTTGGTTAGCGCTTGTTTGCCATGAAGGGGTGTTTGCACCATTAGTTCCACCATTACTACTAGAAGATTTCCCTTTCAACATCGGGCAATTGTCTTGAAGGGTGTTGATGATGGTTTGCGCTTGGGTCAAAAGATTTTGCGCATCGTTAATATAAGTATTCTTTGTTTCAATTGTAGCATCAGCAGCATTATTATTGTTATTATTGACATTAATGTTTTGAGCGTTGGTTGCTGTTTTAATGGTTACTTCCACCGTTTTTTTTGTATCGCTTAAAGCAGGGAGACCTTGTTTCAAAGCGGCTTGGATGATTTGATACGCTTTATTGAGCGTTGCAAATTGTTCAATGGACAGATGAGAATTTTTGCCCGCTGGAAGAGTCCCTAAACCATTACTACCGCAAGTGATCGAATTTGAACCTTGTCCTGGTTGGTTGTAAAAAGTTTCCGTGGTGTTGTGATTGGGTTTATCCGTATAGCCTCCGCATATGACTGCATAGGCTATGCTATTCCATAACCCCACCGTGGATTTTAGCGCTAAAAGCGTGGCTTGATAGGCAGGGGAATTGTCTGTTGTATCAATTAAATTTTGCGTGTTTGCGTTTAAATTACCAATCGCTTGATTGATCGCTGTGGCGCTGTTTGCGTTAATCGATTCTGGATTGGAATGGCCATGATTAGCCAAAAGCTTGTTCAAGTTTTCATAAGCGTCTGAAAGTTTTTGCACCTTGTCAGCGTTTTTCACTTTTTGAACCGCTTCACCGATTTGATAACCCACGCTTAAAAAAACGCCGTTGTCTTCAGCATGGAGCAATGATGACGCAAGAGTTAGAGAAAGCAAAATTGTTTTTTTCGTTTTTTTCATAAAATGTTCCTTAAAGTAATGTTTTATTGCAAAATGTATCAAAATGAGAATTTATTTACAATGCGTTTAATTTTATCATAAATTTATTGGATTTCAAAAAAAGTTTTAGGGTGTTTTGATGCGTTCAATCAAGCTTGTAAGAGTGTTTTTGATTTAATTGGGATTTGGTTTTAGAAAGATTGTTGTAAAATAAACACCCCCATAAGTCGGATTATGGGGATAAATCCATAAAAGGAGTTTGTCATGGCTACCAAACATGGCAAAAACTCTTGGAAAACATTATACCTTGAAATTTCGTTTTTGGGGTGTAAAGTTGTTGTTTTATTGAAGCGGTAGTTTTGTCAAACGAAGTTTCTGTAAAACGATAGCTTTTGTTTTTCAAAAGTTCCCTTAAGGCTTTTAGCTTTAAGGGTTTTCCTTTAAATTTTATCCTTAACTTATGGGGTTATAAAACTCTTTAAATTAGCCCCAATATTCTTTTTAGCACTCTTTGCTCGGAATACTAGATTTTAAAAAACTCCGCCAAAAACGATAGATTTTTTTATAAAAGAAAATCAAAAGCTTATTTCTTAAAAAATAGAAAATAAACGCTAATGAAATTATAAAGGTGGATATGATATAATGGACTTAGGAAACGCCAATAAAATTAAAAAGGTTCAAAAATAGTGTTAGCTCTCCCTTTGATAGAAAAACGCCCTTTTTTAAATCACGAACGCATCAAATTACATAGTTTTTCGCAAATTAAAGCGTATTTTGACACACTCAATTTTGACACAAGTCATTTTGTTAATTCTAATGATATTTGCACCCCATTAGATTGTGTGAAAGAAATGATAGACGCTATCCCAAGCGATTTTTTTAAACAAGAACATTTAAAAATTTTAGATTGCTGTTGTGGGAATGGGAATTTTTTTGCTTATTTAGAGACTAAGACTTCTTTAAGCAATCTGTATTTTAATGAGATTAACCCTAAACGCATTGAGCATGTTAAAAAATATTTTGGGAACAATATCCATTTAAGCTGTAAGGATTTTTTAAAATTTGATAGGGCTACTCTTTATGACTTAATCGTGGCTAATCCGCCTTTTGCTAAATTTAATGCACTAGGTCGCACTTCTAAAAATCATAATCTGGCAAGAGACTTTATTAAAAAAGCCTTAGAGCTTACAAAAAATGGGGGTTATATTTTATTTATTGTGCCTAATCATTGGATGAGTTTTTCAGATAGGAATGTTTTACCCAACTTACTCTCACAATATCAATTTATCCATCTTAATATTGGTGGAGCTAAAAAATACTTTAAAAAAGTCGGATCATCTTTCACTTGGTTTTTATTACAAAAAATCCCTAATCAAAAAAGTTTTATTGTTGAAAATCATTACACCTTAAAAGACAAACAAAGAGTATCTCTTAAAACTCGTTTGAATTTTATTCCATTATATTTAAATGAATTGGTTTGTAGCATTTTAGATAAGACAATCAATAACACTCATTTACCCACCTACAAAATAGAAACAACAAGCTTTCTACACAGAACAACCAAAAAGGAATTTTTATCGCCCATTCAAAATAAGGACTATCCTTATAAGCTTATCCATACCCCTAGTCAAGTCGTATATAGTAAAATCTCTCACAAATATCAAGAAGGCTATAAAGTCTTTTTATCTTTAACTAATCAATACAGCACATTTATTGATAATTGCGGTATGACACAAAGCATTGCGTTTGTGCGTTGCAAAAACTACGAAGAGGCCTTAAAAATTAAAACCGAATTAGATAATGAAATTTATTTATTTCTTAATAATCTCACTCGTTATGGAAATTTTAATAACATTAGAGTGTTACAGCATTTACCTTTATTGGAAAGTATTGTTCTAAACAAGCAAGAATTAGAATTTATCCAAAAATTTAATGGGGCGTATTATGGCAAAAAGAAAGAGCGATATAATTTTAAAGAGTGTTAATGATTTAAAAGATGAAATTGATTACAAGGACTTTGAATACAAAGAGTATTTTAATTTGTTATGCGAATTAGTCCCCAATAATAGTTTGGAAAAATTAGAAATCAACGCCATTGATGAAAAGAATATGAAAAACGAAGGACTTGTATATGTGTTTGTTATTCAAGGTAAAATTTTTAAAATCGGTCATAGCATTACACCCATCACGAAGCGAATACAATCTTATAATTGTGGCAAAATAGAATATCGTAAAAATGGCACTTGCAACACAACAAATTATTTTGTATTGCAATCGCTCTTAAAGATTAATAAAATCGTACAAGTGTATGCATTTTTTCCAGAACAACCTACCTATACCCTATTTGGTAAAACTTACCAAGATAGTTTTTCAACTTCTAAAAGGGCTGAGAATGTGATTTTAGAAAATTTTATTAAAAATCATAATAAAAAACCTATCGGATGCACACAGACTTAAAAAGAATATTTTTTATACATTACATATGTTTTTTAAAGTATGGTCAAAAATAATCTCCACACTAAAGCTATAATATAAAGAGCTAAATTTGATGATTTTACTCAGTAGAGCGAATGAGTTTTTGCTCTTTAAACTTATTTTCAATCGTCATTGCGTCATCATCTCTAAAGCCAGAATTATCATGTTATCAAAGCTTTCCACCCTTTCTTTAGGGCTTAAGGCTTCTTTAGTGATTAAGTGATCCGAAACCGAGCATAAGCATAAAGCCTTAGCACTCAATTCCATCGCCGTGGCGTATAACCCTGCCGCTTCCATTTCAATAGCCAAGTGGTTGTATTGGGCCATTAAATCAAAGGCATGCGTTTCAAAAGAATAGAAAAAATCGCTTGAAAAAACATTGCCCACTTTCAAATCAATGCCCAAACGCTTTGCTGTTTGATACGCTCTTAAGCTCAATTCAAAATCAGGCGTTGCGCTCAAATCGTGGTTTAAAAAACGCACCCGATTGGTTTTAGAATCCGTTGAAGCTCCAGTGGCCATGATAATGTCTTTCAAGCCAACTTTTGGGCTAATCGCCCCGCAAGTGCCAATCCTTAAAAGCTCTTTAACCTGATAGGTTTTAATGAGTTCGGTTACATAAATCGTGCATGACGCAATGCCCATGCCATGCCCCATTAAAGAAATCCCCTTACCCTTATACTTCCCGCTAAAGCCTAGCATGTTACGCACATTCGTGATCTCTTTGGCGTCTTGTAAAAATTTTTTCGCAATGTAGCTCACCCTTAAAGGATCGCCGCATAAAAGGCATTGAGGATAAAAATCGCCGATTTTGGCGTTGATGTGAGGGGTCATGGTTGTCCTTTAAAGTTTAATAAGTTTTTGCCATAATCTAAGGGGCTTAATCCCAAAAAGTGAGCGATACTCTGCCCAATATCCGCAAACGACTCGCTCTTGCCTAAAAAGGCTGGTTGTAAATCCTTGTGATAGAACAAAACAGGAATGTATTCTCGTGTGTGATCGGTGCCTTTAAAGCTGGGATCGCACCCATGATCGGCGCAAAGAATGAGCAAATCGTTTTCTTTTAAATTGTCTAAAACCTCTTTTAAACGCGTATCAAAATACTCTAAAGCGTTAGCATACCCGCTAATATCGCGCCGATGCCCATAATCGCTATCAAAATGCACAAAATTCGTAAAAATCAAGCTGTTATTTGGGGCGTTTTTGACCTGCTCTAAAGTAACATCGCATAGCTCCATCAAACTACCGGCTTTGAACTTTTGAGTGATCCCCACATGAGCGTAAATATCAGCGATTTTTCCAATGCTGATGACTTCGCCTCGCTTTTCTTCAATGAATGTTTCAAAAAGCAATTTTTTATGGGGCTTTATCGCATAGTCTTTGCGATTGGCGGTGCGTTTGAAATTCTCTCTATTGGTGCCAATAAAGGGGCGTGCGATCACTCTAGCGATCTTTAAAGGCTCTAGAATTTGAAACGCTTCTTCACAAAGAGCGTATAAATGATCAAGCCCAAACTTTTCTTCATGCGCAGCGATTTGAAACACCGAATCCGCTGAAGTGTAAAAAATGGGGTATAAAGTTTCTAAATGCTTTTCGCCTAAATCTTTAATGATTTCTGTCCCTGATGCGTGGCAATTCCCTAAATAGCCCTTAATCTTAGTTTTACGCACAATTTCATCTAAAATCTCTTTAGGAAACGAATCATTTTTGTCTTTAAAATACCCCCACTCAAAAAGAACGGGCGCGCCCATCATCTCCCAATGCCCAGAAATCGTATCCTTAGCGCTAGAAAGTTCTTTGGCGTAAGCGTAAGCCCCTATTAAATTAGGTTGGGATTCAAAGCCTAAGGGCAATTCATTTGCGGCTTTTAAAGCGCTCAACCCTAAACCCAAACTTTCTAAATAAGGCAGTTTCAAAGCCCCATGGCGATCGTTAGAATCAGCCAAGTTGTTAAAACAAGCCTTAGCGATATTGCCTAAAGTGTTCGCCCCCAAATCGCCAAAATCTCTAGCGTCTTCGCTAGCCCCTATACCAAAAGAATCCAATAATAAGATTACCACTCTTTTTTGCATGTTTTGTCCTTTTAATGAGCGTTTAGCCCTATGAATAACCCAGCGATAGTCGCGCTCATGAAATTAGAAAGCGTGCCTACAAGCACCGCTTTTAAAGCAAGCCTTACAATGAGATCTTTCTTTTTAGGCACTAAACTGCCAAGCCCCCCAATCAGCATAGCGACTGAACTTAAGTTAGCAAACCCGCACAACGCAAAAGTGATGATCGCTTTAGTTTTCTCGCTCAAGATTAAAGGAGGGTTATCGCCCAAATAAGGCAAAAATTGCATATAGCCCACAAATTCATTGAGCGCGATTTTAATGCCTATGATTTCTCCAGCAATCCCAGCCTGACTCCACGGAATGCCTAGCATAAAAGCTAAGGGTTTTAAAAGCGTGCCTAAAACTAACCCTAAAGACAAATGCTCCATGCCCAAAAACCCCCCCACAACCCCTAAAAGCCCGTTAATGAGCGCAAGCATTCCCACAAAGGCTAAAAGCATCGCTCCCACATGCAAGGCTAAATTTAGCCCTGTGCTTGCCCCATTAGCGATAGCTTCTATGGCATTGACATGCTTTTCTACCGAAACATCTGCATGGCTAGAAATGGTTTCGTTTTGCGGGTAAATGATTTTAGCGAACAACAAACCTCCAGGAGCGGACATAAACGAAGCAGCGATCAAATAAGGCAAAGGAATGCCCATGCTCGCATACCCGGCTAACACAGGCCCCGCAACGCTAGCCATGCCCACGCACATGACCGCAAAAATCTCTGAATCGCTCATGCTTTTCAAATAAGGTTTAATGACTAGGGGCGCTTCGGTGTGCGCTACAAAAATATTAGCCGCTGCACTCATGCTTTCTGTTTTAGAAGTGCCTAAGCATTTTTGCAACGCCCCACCGATGAGATTGATAAATAAAGGCATGATTTTTAAATAATATAGAAGTGAAATCAAGCTAGCAAAAAAGATAATGATCGCTAAAACGTTGATCGCAAAGATAAAGCCTCCTATCCCTTGATCGCCCTTAGCGTTTGGAGCGAGATTGCCAAATAAAAAACGCACCCCCTCATAGCCGTAGCCAATCACGCTTTGTATGCCGCTGGCTAAGCCTTGCAACATTTCCCTACCCAAAGGCACATATAAAGCCAACGCCCCTAAAGCCACTTGAATCACAAACGCGCTAATAATCGTGCGATAATTAATAGCCCTTTTATTGCTAGAAAACACCCAAGCAATAAGAAAAAGCACCGCCATCCCTACAACACTAAAAAGAGAGCTAAAAATCATCGTCAAATCCCTAATGTAAGAAATTAAAAGATGCAGAGTTATTGTAGTTTAGGTTTGCTAAAAAAAAGATTAAATGAATATTAAATGAAGTTTAAATCAAAATCATGGTGTCAAGAGGGGGACTTGAACCCCCGACCTCCGGCTTATGAGACCAGCGCTCTAAACCAGCTGAGCTACCTTGACAAAAAAATAAAAGAATAAGATTATACAAAAAATTTTCTTAAAAATCCATTAAAATTACATTAAACTTTTATTATCAATCCTACTTCCCTAAATTAATGATAAAAATTAGATATTTTCTTGTAAAATAAGTCGCATGTTTAAGAAAATTTTTCCATTAGCGTTAGTGTCATCGTTGCGGTTTTTAGGGCTTTTTATTGTTTTGCCGGTCATTAGTTTGTATGCGGATAGTTTCCATTCAAGCAGTCCCTTACTCGTGGGGTTGGCTGTGGGCGGAGCGTATCTTACGCAAATTGTTTTTCAAACCCCCATGGGCATTCTTAGCGACAAGATAGGCCGTAAAGTGGTGGTTATGGTGTGCTTGTTGTTGTTTTTAGCTGGCTCGTTAGTGTGCTTCATAGCAAATGATATTGTTTGGCTCGTTATAGGGCGCTTCATTCAAGGCATGGGGGCTTTAGGGGGGGTTGTTAGCGCGATGGTGGCGGATGAAGTGAAAGAAGAAGAGCGCACCAAAGCGATGGCGATCATGGGAGCGTTTATTTTCATTAGCTTCACCATAAGCATGGCCATAGGTCCTGGGGTTGTGGCGTTCTTTGGGGGGGCAAAATGGCTCTTCTTGCTCACGGCGATCTTAACTTTATTGAGTTTATTGATGCTTTTAAAAGTCAAAGACGCCTCTAAAATTTCTTACCAGATCAAAAACATCAAAGCTTACCAACCCAACTCTAAAGCCTTGTATCTTTTGTATCTAAGCTCTTTTTTTGAAAAAGCGTTCATGACGCTTATTTTTGTGCTGATCCCTTTAGCTTTAGTGAATGAATTTCATAAAGATGAAAGCTTTTTAATTTTTGTGTATGTGCCTGGAGCCTTATTAGGGGTTTTAAGCATGGGGATAGCGAGCGTTATGGCTGAAAAATACAACAAGCCTAAAGGGGTGATTCTTTCTGGTGCGCTGTTGTTTGTGGTGAGTTATTTGTGCTTGTTTTTAGCCGACTCTAGCTTTTTAGGAAAATATTTATGGCTCTTTATTGTTGGGGTGGCGTTTTTCTTTATTGGCTTTGCCACCTTAGAGCCTATCATGCAATCTTTAGCGTCCAAATTCGCCAGAGCGCATGAAAAAGGCAAGGTTTTAGGGCAATTCACTACTTTTGGCTATTTGGGGAGCTTTGTTGGGGGCGTGAGTGGGGGGTTGAGTTATCATCATTTAGGCGTTTCTAACACAAGCTTAATCGTTGTAGCTTTAGGGCTTATTTGGGGACTATCGCTCTTTTTACTCAACAACCCTTCCAAGCAAAAAAATGTCTATTTCCCCTTAGACGCTTATAATGAGGAAAAATTTGAAACTTTAGAGGACAAAATCATTGAATGGTATGTTAATATTAGCGAAGAAATCATTATTGTGAAATATAATTCCGATCACATTAGCGAAGAAGAAATCATTCGCTTAGTGCAAAACTTTAGAAAATAAAACAATCAAGGATCAAAAATGGCCTATGAAATTTCTAAAAAAGTCTTACACATTGTGGGCAAGACCAACGCCACTTACAAACTCATAGAAGAAGGCGATAAAATCTTATTAGGATTGAGTGGGGGCAAGGATTCTATCATGCTCGCTTGCATCTTAGCCAGGATGCAAAAACATGCCCCTTTCAAATTTGATTTTAAAGCGGTTACCGTGCATTATGGTTTGGGCGAAGATTTGAAATGGTTGAGTGATTTGTGCCAAGAGCAAGGCATTGAGCATGAGATCATTTACACCCAAATCGCTGCCACCATCAACGAAAAACGCCGTGAAAAAAGCTCGTTTTGTTCGTTTTGTTCTCGTTTGAGGAGAGGGACTTTGTATTCTAAGGCTTTAGAAGAAGGCTATAATAAAATCGCTATCGCGCACCATTTAGATGATGCGGTGGAGAGCTTTTTTATGAATTTCACTTATAACGGGAGTTTAAGGAGCATGCCCCCCATTTATAGGGCTGAAAACGGCTTGTTGGTGATCCGCCCTTTGATTAAGGTTCGAGAAGCTAGTAGCATTCATTTTGTCACTTCTCAAAATATCCCCGTCGCTCCTGATTGCAATTGCCCGGCCAAACAGCCCACCTCTGATAAGCCACCTATCGCGCGATTAGCCACTAAAAATTTCTTAAAAGAAATGCAAAACTTGCACCCTCGTTTCTTTGATAGCTTAGAGAATGCGTTCAATAATGTCCAAGCGAGCAGCTTTAGCGACGCTAGATATTTAGACGCTTAAGCTTTCATTTAAGCTTTTTTGTTGAGTATTTTGATCGCAATGGTGAATAACACCCCTTCAAAAATAGCCGCCATGAGCAATGCGTAGTAGGTGTTTTGCGAGATCGCTTGCGCTTTTAAACCCACTGCTGCGGTGGTTACTAAAAAAGTTAAAGGCATAGAAGCCCCTAAGGCGAATGAAAATAAATGCTTAGCTTCTTTAAAGTATTTACGCCACAATAAGGTTGAAGTGATCAAGTGCAAACTCAACATCGCTATGACAATCAATATCCCTTGGAGAATCAAATGCGGGTTTAAAAACACTAATTTTAAGTCTAAAGTAGAGCCTACATGGATGAAAAACAAAGGCACAAAAAACCCAAACCCCACATCATTGAGCTTGTGGATCAATTCTGATTTGTGAGGGAAAAAAGTAGAAACGACTAACCCTGCTAGAAACGCCCCTAAAACCATTTCTATTTTGAGCCACACCACGATCGCAACTAAGGAAAAAAAGAGCATGAGCGAAAAACGCACATCTTGGTTAAACTGACTGCTTTTAGGCATCACAAAAAGCTTTAAATGCGGGAACCACCAAAACAAAGTCTTAAAGATTTGAAACGCCACGATAATTAAGATTAAAAAAACAATAAGAATGCCTAAATCTTTAATCAAATCCATGCCCAAACCATGCGAATACACCCCATCCACGACCACCAAACCAAAAATGCTTAACAATTCCCCAATAACGCCCACTTTCAAAACCAAATCAAGCCACAAAATCTCTTTACGATAATCTTTGACTAAAGTCATGATCATGCCCAAACTGATAATAGGGAAAATCACCATAAAAATAGGCTCTAAATTAAGGCTAAAAGTGAGGATGAATGAAAGCATGTATAAAATCAACAGATAAGCAAAAATGCGTTTTAAAAGAGAAACCCCTAATTTTTTAAACAAATAAATTTCCACTTCCAAACCGCACAAAAACATTAAAAATAAAAAGCCAATTTCGGACATGATTTCAAAGCCCTTAGTAGGCTCAATAAAACCCACATACGCCCCAACAGACCCAAATAAAATCTCCACGACCGTGATAGGCAAACGAGAGATTCTAGACACATAAGGGGCTATCACGATTAAAAGCATAATGAGCGCGAAAGTGAAAAATTCTGCATGCATGTCTTAATTTTACCTTATTTATTGATTAAGTTTTCAAAATAACGAGATTTTGCTCTTTATAAGTGGTGAAAACCCCTTTTTTGATTTCACAATAAGTTACCCCTAACGCTACTAAAAACGCTAAAAATTGCGCGATAGGGTAAGTTACCCAAACCCCATCAATCCCATAGAAATAACTTAAAATCGGCAATAGGACAATAATAAACCCTAGCGTGTGCGAAAGGGTGATGATAAACGAACTTTTAGTGCGTTGAATAGATTGGAAAAACACCGCGCATAACAAAGTCATGCCTAAAAAAACATAGCCAACGTAGTAAATATTCATCGCTCTTTTAGTCTCTTGCATAAAGAGCGCGTCTTGTTCGCTTGGCTGTAAATAAAGCTTGATTAAAAATTCATCTAAAAAATAATAAACGCCATAGAAAAAAATCCCTATACAAAACGCCGCTTTCAAACCAAAAACAAACACCTCTTTCACGCGCTCTAAATTTCTAGCCCCATAGCTAAAGCTCGCAATCGGTTGGATGCCTTGAGAAATCGCAAACAAAGTCGTAAAAAAGATAATCGCATTATACATAACGATCCCATACATGCTCACAAACCTTTCCCCAGCCGTGTGCATGATAGCGGTATTAAACAATAAAATCATAATAGAAGCGCTAAATTCCGCCGTGCTTTGAGGCACACCGCTTTTAGCTGAAGAAATGACCGAAGACAAAGAAAATCGTTTGATGAAATACAATTGCCCTTTTTTGCGCCAAAAATGCTGCATTAAGACTAAAACCCCTATCGCATGCCCTATCACGGTGGCTATCGCGCTGCCTTGAACCCCCACTTCCAACACAAAAATAAACCAATAATTGAAAAAGATATTCGCTAACGAGCCAATCAACATCGCCACCATCGCTAAAACGGGGCGTTTGTCATTCACCACAAAGACATCCGCTAAAGGGTGCAAAACCATAAAAACAGAGCCCATTAAAATGATTTCAATATAACGTTTGGACATGCTCAATAAAGCGTCATTGCTCCCAAAAAAACGCGCGATAGTTTCGCTAAAAGGCAGTAGCGCCATGCTCAAAATAAAGGCGCTTATAGCGACAAAATAAAACACGCTGCTAAACACAAGCCTAGCCCTATGGGTTTTATTTTGACCCAAAAAATACCCCACAATGCTCGCTGCCCCAAAACCAAAAAGCAATTCATACGCAATGAGTCCTGGAAAAATAGGCCATGCGATATTGACCGCAGCGATAGCTTCTTTACCCAGTTTCTTGCCCACAAACATGCCATCTACCATAGAGTAAGTAGAAAGTGAGATCATAGAAAAAGCTAAAGGGATGAAGTAATAAAAAAAGAGCTTTCTAATAGAATCTTTATGCAAATCAATCTTTTTTTTGAGCATTTAAACCCCACACCGCTTAAAATCCATGACAAATTCTTTTATTTTAACATAAAAAGAGAGGCAATCTACCCATTCGCGCAATTGGATTTAAGCAGCACCATTAAAGTTTAAAAAATGGTTTTTAACACAAAAGGGATTTTTCTTTATTGGGTAGTCCATTTAACGCCCTTTAAGTTTTTTTAAACTTTATCGTAATGAATCTAAGCCAAAACAGCGCCAACAAACCCAAAGCCCCACCCACAAAGCCAATATACCCTAGCCCTAATTGGTGGATCACAATACTGCCAAACAGCGCTCCTGATCCAATCCCCACATTATAACTCCCCGAAAAAATCGCGCTCGCAACATCCGTAGCATCAGGCGCTAATTGCAACACCCTCATTTGCAAGGAAATCGTAAGCGAAGTGATCCCAACCCCCCATAAAAAAATTTGTAAGAAAACCACCCACTCTAAGTTTTTAAACACAAAAAGCAAGAGTTGCGGGAAAATGACTAAAATCATTGCAAAAGCGATAAATTTTCTTGAATTTTTCGCATACAAACGGCCGAATAAAAAACTCCCCACCACGCCTGCTAACCCAAACACAAACAACATTAGCGTCGTAATGTCAGGAGAAAATTGGCTGATTTGAAGGATAAAAGGCTCAATATAGCTATAAGTGGTGAAATGCCCAGAGATAACCATGATCACAAGCAAATAAATCCCCATTAAAAGCGGGCGTTTCATTAATATAGGGACACTTGCGAGCGTGCCTGCGTTTCTACTCGGTAAATGCGGGAGCAATTTCCACATCAGCAGCATTATAAGAGTCGCAACGCCCCCGATCACGCCAAAAGTAGAGCGCCAATCCAGGATTTGCCCAATGATCCTCCCAAGCGGCAACCCTAAAATCATCGCTAACGAACTCCCTAACGCTAATAACCCTAAAGCCTGTTGTTTTTTATTTCTTGGAGCGACACGAATGACTAAAGAAGCCGTGATGGACCAAAAAATAGAGTGGGCAAAAGCGATACCCATACGAGAAATGAGAAGCACCCAAAAATTCCACGCTAACGCTGAAAGGATATGACTGAGAATAAAAAGGGCGAAAAGAAAAAGCAATAAGCGTTTCCTTTCAATTTTAGCGCTAAGCAGCATCAAGGGCAATGAGCCAAGAGACACCACCCACGCATAAGCAGTAATCATAAGCCCCACTGTTGCACTCTCCATTTCAAAACTTTTCGCAATATCTGATAAGAGCGCGACAGGGACAAACTCCGTGGTGTTAAAAATAAACGCCGAAAGCGAAAACACAAAAACCCGCATTAAAGCGAACTTTTGATACGATTGTTTGGTTATCATCATTTAAATCTTAAGGGGTTAAATTTTATTCAATTTGAAAGCTTGGAGTATAGGACAAAAATTTTAATCGCTTGTAAATTGGGGGGTGGTTAAAACAAATATTTCCGCTCCATAGGAGCATTAATTTAATGGAGTTGTTACTATATAAAACAGAATTTAAAATCATTTCCAACTTTTAACCAATCTATTTTTTGTAACTGCGATCATTGTTTATTGAGCGCTAGAATTAATTGCTTTTTAATATTTTAGAATTTTAGAATAAAGGATAATTAAAATGAAAAAAACTTTTTTGATCGCTTTAGCACTGGCAACTTCTCTTATAGGCGCTGAAAATACCAAATGGGATTATAAAAATAAAGAAAACGGCCCGCACCGCTGGGACAAATTGCACAAAGATTTTGAAGTGTGCAAAAGCGGTAAAAGCCAATCGCCCATCAACATTGAGCATTACTACCACACGCAAGATAAAGCCGATTTGCAATTCAAATACGCCGCTTCTAAACCTAAAGCGATCTTTTTCACTCATCACACTTTAAAGGCTTCGTTTGAGCCGACTAACCACATCAATTATAGAGGGCATGACTATGTGCTGGATAATGTGCATTTCCACGCCCCTATGGAGTTTTTAATCAATAATAAAAATAGGCCTTTGAGCGCGCATTTCGTGCATAAAGACGCTAAAGGGCGTTTGTTAGTGTTGGCGATTGGTTTTGAAGAAGGGAAAGAAAACCCCAACCTTGATCCTATTTTAGAAGGCATTCAAAAGAAACAAAATTTTAAAGAGGTGGCATTAGACGCTTTCTTGCCTAAAAGCATCAATTACTACCATTTTAACGGCTCTCTCACCGCTCCTCCTTGCACAGAGGGGGTGGCATGGTTTGTCATAGAAGAGCCTTTGGAAGTCTCTGCCAAACAATTGGCTGAAATCAAAAAACGCATGAAAAATTCGCCTAACCAACGCCCCGTCCAGCCTGACTACAACACCGTGATTATTAAAAGTTCAGCTGAGACCCACTAAAGATCCGCTAAAATTAAAAACTCTCTCTTTTGAAAAGAGAGAGATAAAAATCATTTTTAATAAGACACTGCTAAAAATTGCAACCGCTTGTATTTTGTGAAACGCTCAAACGCTAAAAACGATTAAAATTTCTGATAAGGAGTTTAAAAAAGGCTCTGTTCTAATTGGATAATATAGAGTTTTTAAAATACTATAAATAAGCTAAAAACGATTTTATGGTGTTCTTATTTTCTTATGCCTACATCCTTTTACTATAACCATAACCCGCTTTTTCTGCTTTTTTCTCGGTATTAGCAATTACTTTTATTTCTTTATTGACATCAGCAAATATTTTTTGAACGAACAAAAGGCTTTGAGAGGTTGGA
>NZ_MVWR01000013.1:0-37696 GCF_003637665.1 Helicobacter pylori
GATTTGGTTTTGAGCGTTAGAAATTATTTGGATGCGTTCTTGATTTAAAAAGGGGTTATTATGCTCAACGGCATGACTAATGGAATATTCAAAACCCACGCTCGCATACGCCCCATTTTCTTCAGCGGTACAAAAAGATAAAAATAATAAGGGTAAAGATAAAGGAAATAAGGTTTTTGGCATGGTTAATCCTGCTATGAATTGGGCTTGTTAAAAATAGGTTTAATGATACCATTAAAAAGCATAGCGCATACCAATATTTCCGGTAATATTAATATCTTTATAATCAAGCCCAAACCTAGCCCCAATGCCCGCATTCACATAAAAGGTTTTGAATAGCCTTATCTCCCCGCCTGTGATAATGCTAGCAAAAGTGTTGTATCTGCCACCATCTCTATAGCTTAGGGTGTTATTACCAATAAAACGCACCATTTTATCCCCCATAGAATTAATGAATAAGTCTCTGCCCACATCCGCAATCACAAAATAATAAGAGTTTTTATTGAAGTAGTGCCGACTTTCTAGGGCAAAATTGATCGTTAGAACGGATTTTTTATTAGGGTCAGCATTGGCTCTGAACTGGTTGTAAATAGGATCATCCATAATGCCCCTTAAACCAGACAAACCAATGTAATAATAGGCTAAACCTATTTGAGGTTTAAAAATAACGCTTTTATCTTTAAACATGAAATCATAGCCGTAATTGATTTTAGCGTCAGTCGTCCAGGTGTCGTATTTGTAAGACTGATTGATGATTGAGAGTAGGGGGTCATAAGAGTTGATGAAAGTCTTATTGTATCCCCAAGTCTCATTCAAGCTCATGGTTAATTCGCTTCTTTTGATAAACGCTCGGCTATAAACGCCTATATTGACATTGCTAGAGCCTGATTGAGTGATATTTCCATGAAACCCGCTATACCCATAAGCGGCATAACCTCCCACAATCACGCCCTTAATGAATCGGTCATACCCTACATTGATACCATATAAAGTTCCAGTGCCTCCATTAATGAAACTAGCCCCTCCAACTCCTGTCGCCCACACATTATTTTTGACTCTGTTTCTTTGAGAGTATTTTAAAATCACATCCATAGCGTTGGGGATCGCATCAGCGAATCGCTTGTTTTTAAGGGCTTCTAAGCGTTCCAAGAAATCCGAACGAGCGAAAGTTGAAGTGTCAGAGAGCTTGGCTAAACGACTCATTTGCTGCGTGTAGGTGTTGATCTGTAAAATATTAGTAGCATCATTTTTAAAATCAGGGTTAGCGATGACTTCTAAAGTGTTAGCAATATCTCCAGCGATCGTGGTTAAATCTTTTACGGAATGGCTTTCTAAATAATAGGGAGCGAATAAAGGGCTTCCCTTAGTTTCAAAGATTTTATTGAGCCAATTAATCGCTTGATTGCCTCCAGCTTGATCAATACTATCCACGCTTTGAACGCCCTGAATTTGAGCGATATATTGTTTTAAAGTGGGGGCTTGTAGGTTATTGATAGGATCATTAGAAACAGCGATTTTCACTTTATTATAAAGAATGGAAGTGTAAATGTATTGATTTTGAGAATCCTTAAAGCCTACAACTAAACCGCCATCTTTAATATTCACGGCTTGCCCGTTATAAGTTAAGCCGTTGCCAGTCATTACCATATGCTTGCCATTAATGTCAATGAGCGTGTAAAGCTTAAGGTAATTATCCAGGCTACTGCCTCCTGTGATTTGGTCGTTATACCCGTAATAAATGGCCTTAGCGCTATCAATAAGCGTGTAAGTGCCTGCTTCTTTTGAAGAAGTGTTGAATTGGATTAAGGGGTTATTGTTATTAGCCATGATTGTCGCATTGCCTTGAGCGTTGATAATAGCATGGCTAACTGAATGACTGAGATTAAACACCAAATCGCCATAGCTATTAAAATTCCCCATGACATTCAAGCCACTAGCGTTAGTGCTTAGAGTCGCTTGTTGGTTTAAGGTGAAATTACCATTAATGTTAGCTGTGGAGTTAGAGGCGTTGTTAAAAGCGTTAGTGATCGTTAAATTATTGGCTTGCAAGGTCGCATTTTCATTAAGATTGAGCGTGCCTATAACGCTATTATTTGTTACTTGAGACAAATCAATAGCCCCATTAGAAGCGATTGCGCCTAAGAAAGTGAAGTTATTAGCACGCACGCTTAAAGATTCATTAGTGGGGGTTACGCTAGAGTTTGTAGAAGAGCTGTTTTTGGTTGTGGGGCAATTGGCTAAATTGACACAAATTTCCCCTTTTTGAACGCTCACGTTATTCAAACCCGCATTAAGGCTTAAGCCATTCGTAGCGTTTAGGGTGGTGATATTGATATTAGAAACATCATTGGAAGCAAAAATCAATGCGCCTTGATACTTGCTAAAATCAATCGTATTATCGCCATTAAAAATAATAGACTTGTTGGCGACAAAATTCAAACTGCCCCCTGTAGCGTTGCTAAAAGAGCTATTATTGACAAAAACATAACCATTGCTTAAAAAGTTAAAATACCCTTTTTGCCAAAAATCATGCAAGCCTCTAGGCGATAAAAGAGCGCCTAAATCGTTTTCTTTGAGCGCGTTTTGTAAAGAGGGCGGCAACACGCTCCCTAAACCTTGATTATAAACGCCGCTTAACCCGCTTTGAGAAATAATGTTATTAATGATATTATTCACTAAGCCTTGACTTTCTAGCTTTTTAACGACATCTTGTCCTAAAAACTCGTTCAACAAGTCGTTCGCCACCACACCAATGTCTTTTTGCAGGCTTGCAGGGGGATTAGTAATATCTTTTAAAACCACGCTTAAAATAGAGCTTAATTCAGAAGCGTCTATATACCCACCGATGAAATTCAAAAGCCCTTTATCGTCTAGCATGCTTTTTAAAGACTGCTTAGCAAGGTAGTTTTCTATGATGGATGGGGTAACAAAATTACCAAAAATGCTTAGTTTTTTACTGATAATATTTTGGATTGCATTCATGACCCCACTATTATTCAATAAATCATCTAAATTATTTTGACCTATAAGTTGGCCTAAGGTTTCATTTTGCAAGCTAGCGGGCAATTCCTTACTCAAAGGGCTTAGAGCGTTTTCTATAAAGTTCCCTAAACCGCCGGCTTGCTTGATTTTTTCCATAGCCACTTGACTGAGAACATTCGCTAAATTCCCTTGATTAAAGATTTTATCAATCCCTTCTTGACCCAAAAGATTAAAGATATTGTCTGTAGCTTGAGCTTCTATGTTGGCTTTATTCAACACTAAGTTATTAGCGCTTTGAAAGGTTACATCCGCGCTCCCTCCGCTTTCAAAGGCGTTACCACTTCCAAGCGTTCCAGTGATATAAATGCTTTTAGCTTTAAAATTAGCGTTAATGTAGCCTAAATAAGGGGAAGTTGAGCCTAATAATTGCCCCAAGTAAGTGTTTCTAAAAGAAGAACAAGTGGTGCTATCTAGCGTGCAAGGACTGCTATAGCCATTGCCCCCAAACCATATAGAGCTAGTAGAGTTTGTAACATTATCTTGAGTAGCGCCTATAACGAGATTCCCGTTACTAAAGGTTTGATTGATGTTGTCAGTCAAATGGTTGATCGTTTCTAGGAGCGCTTGCTTTTGCGTTTGGGTGATCTTAATCTTGTCTAAGAGCTGCAACACTTCATTAATATTAGTGATATTGTCTAGTTGGTTGGATTCAATCATTTCTTTTAAGGCAGCGGAATTTTGAGAAAGGATCCCTAAAAGCGTTTTTAAATTCTCGCTAGAAAAACCCTTATTGTAGATATTTAAACTACTCAAAGGCTGGTTAAACGGGCTATAAGTGCCTGGGGTTTGAGGCGTTTGAGAGCCTTTAGGGGTGAAAAGACCTTTAATGTTGCTTGTCAGGTAATAAGTGCCTGCTTGATTGTCGCTATAATCATAGCTATAGCCGGTAGGATTTTGCTTAGAAGCTTGGTAATTATAAAGCTCAGGAGCGATATTAAAAATAGTGTTAGAAGCCGAGTTGGGGTTATTTAAAACTTCTATGGTTAGATCCCCATTTTTAATGCTCTCTTGAATGATTTGAGAAGAATTGAGAGGGTTTATAAACGACCAAGTTTGAATGTTGTTATTATCGCTATAGGTAGCGTTTTGGATTTTCATGCCATAAAAAAGGATTTTTTCATAGCCATTAGCCCCACTAATGCCAGTGATCCCTTTTTGAGCGTTTAGGATGTTGTAAGTTACAGATTTTGTGATGTTGTCAAAAATATTGATGTCAGATAAATTAATATCCCCATTATTCCCTAAAACAAACTGCCCGCTAACGCTCATTAAAGCCTTAGCTAAAGAGGGCGCATAACCATTAAAATTCAACGCTCCATTAGCCGTAAGGTTATTAAAACTCAATGAGCTTGCGCTGTCAAAATTAAAGCTTGCTGTATCAATAGTCGTATTGCCTCCAAAATCAGCCTGGCTTGTGCCTTGAAAATTGATATTAGCGTTTAAAGAGCTTGTGTTACTAGCCGATAAAACGCTATCGTCTAAATTGATAGTGGTGTTGTTTGAAAAACTAGCACTAGAAGCGTTGAGCTTGCTATTAGCGTTAAGACTGAGTGTCCCGCCATTAAAAAAGAGACTATTAAAGGCCGCTTGACTCCCGTTATAAATATTGAGACTCGCTTGATTGTTAAAAGCGCTTGCGCCGCTTGCGTTCAAAACGCTTTGATTGTCTAAACTTAAATTAGAATTATTATCAAGCGTTAAAGAATTTTTAAAAGCGGCTTGACTTTTATTGCCAAGCGTGATATTAGCGTTGTTTTGTAAGGTTGTATCGCCATTAAAATTCAACAAACTTTGAGAGCTAAGCGTGAAACTCGTGTTGCCTAAAAGCTGTGTCGTAGCGTTAAAATTGCTTGTCCCCCTAGAATACAAGACATTAAAAACCGCTTGCGTGTTATTGAAAATAAGGCTATTAGCCTGCAAATTATAGATCGCTCCACCATTCAAACGAGAATTGATAAAGCTTAAAGAATTAGTAGCGTTAGCGCTGATCACGCTTGATCCTCCAGGGTTTGTAAAGCCGCTAAACGAAGCGTTGGAAAAGGAAATATTTTTAGCACTAAAACTGAATTTCCCCCAAGTCATATCGCTAAAACTAGAATTGGTTACGCTGATATTATTTAGAGCGTCAAAAGCGGCATAGGAATGCTGACTGGCTCCCGTTTGAATCATTTTAGTAACGGTTTCAGCGTCATTGTAACTCAAGCCATCCATAGTGATGTTATCGCTTGCTTTAAAGGTGATGTTCGCTCCCCCACCATCTGAATTTGAAACGCCTTCACCGGTTTTAAAATTATTGGTCAAGTAAATGTTAGCCGCACTAAAAGTTCCCGTGATATAGCCAAAGCCTCCATGCCCTATCCAAATCAACCCATTATTATTCACGCTCTCTGTATTATTCCCTATGATCAAAGTGCCATTGTTAGCATTGACGCCAAAACTTCTTCCAAATAAATTGGCTGTATAAGTGCTGAGCGTGTTGCCGCTTTGACCGCTCTGTCCTGAAAGGTTGGGATCGATATAATAAATGCCTTGTTTTGAGTAAGTTTGATTTTGGAGGTTATAAACTCCATTCCACACATTCGTTGTGGGTAAATTTTGAGTAGGGGGTGTGGGCGGAACTTGACTAGGAGGTGTGTTTTGCACTGTGTGTTTTGTAGGAGTGGGTGCGGGGCTTGTAGGCTTAGCGTCAGCTATCGCTTGCTTTAATCCCTCTTGTTCAGCGTTAAAAGTCTTTTCATCATTCTGTAAGGTTTGTTCATCTTGTTGCTCTTTGCTTTGCGCTTGATTGAAAGCTTGTTCACTAAAGCCTGTGGTGGAGTTGGCTAATTGTTTGATTTGAGCTAAATCTTTTTCTAACGCTTGTTCATCTTGAGCGATTTGTTGGTTAGTGTTTTCTAAACCTTGAGCGTCTTTAGCGACAGTAGTATTTTTGCTTTGAGTGTAGCTTGTATCGTTGCTTGCGATCGTGTTGTCGCTAGTAACATTATTCAAAGCGTTTTGGGAATTGGTTAGATCCTCTTGATAGGTTTGTTGGGCTTGTTGTTGTAAATCGTCTCCTAAAAATTGGGTAATGATGGATTGTTTGTTAAAGGTTTCTTGTAAGGTTTCATCTTGCCCATTAATATCAAAGGTTACATCATAAGTGTTATTGCCCACTCCAACATGGCTAATGGCTTTATCGCCCTTATAGTTGATTAAATCCCACAAATAGCTTTGATAAACCCCATACTGAATGGTCCCATTTGTAGTAAGAATGTCATAGGTTTGATTGTTATTAAGGGTTTGATTGAGGTTAAAAATCGCATCAGAACCAAAGGATACACTGCCTTTAAGGCTAGAAAAAGGAGAACTTGAATTTAAAGTGTTAATGCCTGAAAAACTCACCTTGCTAGTATTAAAGCTATAAGTCCCTTGATTGAAAGTGTCGTTATTAAAGCTAGCGTTGTTACTAAAGTTATAAGCGCCTTGATTGAAGCTGCTGTTTTCAAAAGCAGATTGAGCGCTATTAAAGTGATAAGTCCCTTGATTGAAGTTACTATTACCAAAGCTTGAACTTGCGCTGTTACTAAAATTATAAGTGCCTTGATTGAAGTTGGTTTGATTAAAGGAGATGGCACTATTATTGTTATTACCGCTGAAACTAAAGCCCCCATCAGTGTCGTCTGTAAAGCTAGAGCCGCTGACATTGATGTTAGAGCCTTTAAAATTCATGTAAGATTTTTGCGTCCCTGCATCGCTATTATCAAAGCTCGCTTGATTGATCGTGATGTTGTTAGTCGCATTAAAATTGAGCGTGGCCCCACCGCCATCAGCGTATGAGTTTCCGGTTGTGATACGGCTAGAATTAAAATCAATCGTTTGAGCGTCATAAGTGCCCGTGATATAGCCGACATCACCTCCATTAATACCTGTGCCTCCAAAGCGGATATTCCCTCCCACATTAAGCGTGCCGCCATTGAATTTTTGCGTGAAACTAGCCCCACCAGCACTATAAGTGGTAAGAGTGTTCAAATAATAAGTCCCAGAGCCTTGAGCGCTGCTAAAAAGGCAATAAGAGTTGTGCGTGGGTGAATTAGGACCGCTTTCAATATTATCTTGATAACTCCAAGACGACCATGACCAATAACGGCACTCGTTAGCCCTTAGGTGGGATAATCCCCCTAACGCTCCTATCAATAAAACCGAAGCTTTTAAAAAAGATTTGTTTTTATTAAAGGGCTTTTTAATGGATTCTGTTTTTTTATGGCGTTTTAAGGGCTTTTCACATTTTAAGATTTGATTCAATGTGAAAATTTTCTTTGAGATCTTACTCAATTTGAAAGATCCCTTTGAAATAAACCTAGAAATCAATCTGGCCTTTTTAAACGCCATTTAAAACTCCAATCGTTTTTATTAAATCCCACATTATACAACTTGATGTTAAACAAACTCAAAAAGATTCGCAAAATGACTTAATAATGATACACAAATTGCGCCATATCCACCAAACGATTAGAATACCCCCATTCATTATCATACCACCCCATGATTTTGACCATATTCTCTAGCGTGAAAGTCAAATCAGGCGCGATGATAACGCTATGCGGATTAGAAATGAAATCAGAACTCACCCTTTCTTTTAAATCTATCTCTAGCACGCCTTTTAAAACCCCTTTGGAAGCTTTAATCAATAAATCATTGATGGGATCTTTAAGGGTCTTTTTTTCTAAAAACAAACTCAAATCTATCATGGACACATCAAGGCTAGGCACCCTCACGCTATGCCCATGCATTTTATTTTTGAGACTGGGTAAAACTTTATGCAAAGCTAGAGCGGCTTTAGTGGTGGTGGGGATAATGTTGCTTGCGGCTGCTCTGGAGCGCCGTTTATCCAAAGGGTGGGCCAAATCAATGAGTTTTTGATCGCTCGTGTAGCTATGAATGGTCGTTAGCATGCCCTCTTTAATATTAAAAGCTTTATCTAAAATCGTGCAAATGGGCGCGATAGCGTTAGTCGTGCAAGAGGCGTTAGAAACAATAGCCTGGTTTTGATAGCAAAAATGATTGACCCCATACACTAAAGTAGGGTATTGTTTTTCATCGTATTCGCCTATAAAGGGAGCGGATAACAGCACCTTTTTAGCCCCAAGCAAAAGGTAATTTTCTAGCGTTTTAGGCTCTAGAAACTTCCCTGAACACTCTAGGATAACATCCACGCCCTTCAAGTCTTTGATGCTATTAAAAACAGGGATTTCTAACGAGCCGATAATAAGCTTACCATTAGAGTAACGCACCTCCTTATTGAGCAATCCATGCGCGCTGTCATGCTCTAAAAGATAAGCCAGGATTTCCCAATTAGCAGGGTCATTGATGCCTACCACTTCTAAATGAGGGTTTGTATCGTTGCGCTCTAAAATCGCTCTTAAAACGCATCTCCCAATGCGGCCAAATCCATTGATAAAAATTTTCATCGTAACTATTATCCTATTTCTAGACTTCAATTTCAATTTTAGGGGGTTTTGTTTGGTATTTTACTACATTTTGTGCTATTATATTGGACCTAGCTGTAGGTTAATTAAAATTATTTATTGAGTTGAAATTCAAGGAGTAAAACATGGCATTGTATGACAGAGCTGATTCTCGTAACGCGTATGCAGAAAATTCTTTATTGCACGAAAGCGAGCTGGTGGGTTTTGTTAAAACGACTTACAAGTTCTTTGCGGGCAGTTTGTTATTAGCGACTATTGGGGCGTTACTAGGTTTAATGAATTTTCAAGCCGTAGTGCAGTATAAATGGGTGTTTTTTATCGCTGAAATTGCGGCGTTTTTTGGTTTGATGTTTTCTAAATCCAAACCCGGATTGAATCTATTCATGCTGTTTGCTTTCACTTCATTATCAGGGGTTACTTTGGTGCCTTTGTTGGGTATGGTGATTGCAAAAGCTGGTTTAGGAGCGATTTGGCAAGCTTTGGGCATGACGACTATTGTTTTTGGTTTGATGAGCGTGTATGCCCTTAAGACTAAAAACGATCTAGCGAATATGGGTAAAATGCTCTTCATCGCTTTGATTGTGGTGGTGGTGTGTTCGCTTATTAACTTGTTTTTGGGTAGCCCCATGTTCCAGGTTGTCATTGCGGGAGCGAGTGCGATTTTATTCAGTCTTTACATCGCTTATGACACCCAAAACATCGTTAAAGGCATGTATGATAGCCCCATTGATGCGGCGGTGAGCTTGTATTTAGACTTTTTGAATGTCTTTATTTCTATTCTGCAAATCATTGGTATTTTTTCAGACAGAGACAAATAGTTTGAAAAAATAGGGGGGGACACCACGCAAAAACCTAATAAAAAATATTTTAAAACTGATAACACTTCATTTTATATTCTTTCTTTAAGGATTAGTGATGCCTAAACGCACCGATATTTCCAACATTCTACTGATAGGCTCAGGCCCTATTGTGATCGGGCAAGCTTGTGAGTTTGACTACTCAGGGACTCAAAGTTGTAAAACCTTAAAATCTTTAGGTTATAGAGTGATCTTAATCAATTCTAACCCGGCCACCGTGATGACTGATCCTGAATTTTCTCATCAAACTTATATCCAACCCATCACTGGAGAAAATATCGCCGCTATCATCAAAAAAGAAAAGATTGACGCTATTTTACCCACAATGGGCGGGCAAACCGCTTTGAATGCGGTCATGCAAATGCACCAAAAGGGCATGTTAGAAGGCGTGGAGCTTTTAGGGGCTAAGATTGAAGCGATTAAAAAAGGCGAAGACAGGCAGGCTTTCAAAGAAGCGATGTTAAAAATCGGGATGGATTTGCCTAAAGGGCGTTACGCTTATAGCGAGTTAGAAGCCCTAGAAGCCATTAATGAAATTGGCTTTCCAGCCATTATTAGAGCGAGTTTCACGCTAGCTGGGGGAGGGAGTGGGGTCGCTTATAATATTGAAGAGTTTCAAGAATTGGCTAAAAACGCCCTGGACGCTTCGCCCATTAATGAAATTTTGATTGAAGAGTCCTTATTGGGGTGGAAAGAATACGAAATGGAGGTCATACGAGACAGCAAGGACAATTGCATCATTGTGTGCTGCATTGAAAACATTGATCCCATGGGCGTTCATACCGGCGATAGCATCACCATCGCTCCAAGTCTCACCTTAACTGATAAAGAATACCAACGCATGCGCGATGCGAGCTTTGCGATTTTGAGAGAAATTGGCGTGGATACGGGCGGGAGTAATGTGCAATTTGCGATCCACCCAGAGACTTTAAGAATGGTCGTGATTGAAATGAACCCACGAGTGAGCCGCAGCTCCGCTCTAGCTTCAAAAGCGACCGGGTTTCCCATTGCAAAAGTGGCTACCATGCTTGCGGTGGGTTTTAGCTTAGATGAAATCCAAAACGATATTACCAACACTCCGGCGAGTTTTGAACCTAGTTTGGATTATATCGTGGTGAAAATCCCTCGCTTTGCGTTTGAAAAATTTGCCGGTGTTTCTAGCACTTTAGGGACTTCTATGAAAAGCATTGGCGAAGTGATGGCGATAGGGGGGAATTTCTTAGAAGCCCTACAAAAAGCGTTATGCTCTTTGGAAAACAATTGGCTAGGGTTTGAATCGTTGAGCAAAGATTTAGAAGCGATCAAAAAGGAAATCCGCCGGCCCAATCCTAAGCGCTTGCTCTATATCGCTGATGCGTTCAGGCTCGGCGTTTGCGTGGATGAAGTGTTTGAATTGTGCCAGATTGACAGGTGGTTTTTATCTCAAATTCAAAAGCTAGTCAAAGCAGAAGAGGGCATCAATTCTAGCGTTTTAACGGACGCCAAAAAATTAAGAGGGCTTAAAAATTTAGGCTTTAGCGATTCTAGGATTGCCGCTAAAATCAAAGAAAATGAAAATTTAGAGGTGAGTCCTTTTGAAGTGGAATTAGCTAGATCTAATTTACAAATCGCGCCCCATTTTGAAGAAGTGGACACTTGTGCGGCGGAGTTTTTATCGCTCACGCCTTATTTGTATTCCACCTATGCCCCTAACCCTTTGCCCCCTGTTGAAAACAAGCAAGAAAAACAAGAAAAGAAAATTCTAATCATAGGCTCTGGGCCTAACCGCATCGGTCAAGGCATTGAATTTGATTATTGTTGCGTGCATGCGAGCTTTGCCTTAAAAGATTTAAACATTAAAAGCGTCATGCTCAATTGCAATCCAGAAACGGTTAGCACAGATTATGACACGAGCGATACGCTCTATTTTGAACCCATTCATTTTGAGTGCGTGAAGACTATCATTCAAAGGGAGCGCGTGGATGGCATCATCGTGCATTTTGGGGGACAAACCCCTTTAAAACTCGCTAAAGATTTAGCTAAAATGCAAGCCCCCATTATTGGCACGCCTTTTAAAGTGATTGATATTGCTGAAGATAGAGAAAAATTTTCCCTCTTTTTAAAAGAGCTTGACATCAAGCAGCCCAAAAACGGCATGGCTAAGAGCGTTGATGAAGCCTATAGTATCGCTAATGTGATTGGTTTCCCTATCATTGTGCGCCCTAGTTATGTGCTAGGCGGCCAACACATGCAAATTTTAGAAAACATTGAAGAACTGCGCCATTATTTAGAAAGCGTTACGCATTCTTTAGAGATTAGCCCTAAAAACCCGCTCCTCATTGACAAGTTTTTAGAAAAAGCAGTGGAATTAGATGTGGATGCCATTTGCGATAAAAAAGAGGTCTATATTGCCGGCATTTTACAGCATATTGAAGAAGCCGGTATCCATTCAGGCGATTCGGCGTGCTTTATCCCTTCCACTTTAAACCCTGAAATTTTAGACGAAATTGAGCGAGTGAGCGCGAAAATCGCTCTGCATTTAGGCGTAGTAGGGCTATTGAATATCCAATTTGCTGTTTATGAAAATTCGCTGTATTTGATTGAAGTCAATCCCAGAGCCAGCAGAACCGTGCCTTTTTTAAGCAAGGCTTTAGGCGTTCCTTTAGCCAAAGTAGCGACTAGGGTTATGGTGCTAGAAGATTTGAAAGAAGCCTTGAAGTTTTATGATAAAAAAAATATCGTAGAATATTCTAAAGGCGTTTATAAGCCTAAAATGCCTCATTTTGTGGCTTTAAAAGAAGCGGTTTTCCCTTTTAATAAACTTTATGGATCGGATTTGATTTTAGGGCCTGAGATGAAAAGCACCGGCGAAGTGATGGGGATTGCTAGATCTTTAGGGTTGGCTTTTTTCAAGGCTCAAACGGCTTGCTTTAACCCCATTAAAAACAAGGGGCTTATTTTTGTTTCTATTAAAGATAAGGATAAAGAAGAAGCGTGCGTTTTAATGAAACGATTGGTTCAGTTAGGCTTTGAATTGTGCGCCACAGAAGGCACGCATAAAGCTTTGGAAAAAGCCGGGGTAAAGTCTTTAAAGGTGCTTAAAATCTCTGAAGGCCGCCCCAATATCATGGATTTGATGATGAATGGGGAAATCAGCATGGCTATCAACACCAGCGATCACAAATCTCAAGATGACGCCAAACTCATTCGCGCTTCTGTGCTTAAAAACCATGTGAGTTATTTCACGACTTTAAGCGCGATAGAAGTCTTAATTTTAGCGTTAGAAGAAAGCTCTCAAAAAGACGAGTTGTTAGCCTTACAAGATTATTTAAAGTAGTTTGATGGCGTTAGTGTATCTTGTTCAAAGCGATACCACTATAGGGCTGCTTTCTAAAGACAGCGAAAAGCTCAATGCCTTAAAAGGCCGCCCTAAAAACCAAAGCGTTTTAATAGAAAGCGCTGATTTTAGCACCTTAAAAAGCCTAGTGCACGCGCCCAACGCTTTTAAAAACCTCATTAGAAGAAGCGCTAAAACCACTTTTATTTACCCTAACTCTAAGGCCGTTCGTGTGGTTAGGGGCAGGCATGGGGATTTTTTAAAGCGTTTTAAAACGCTCTATAGCACCTCAGCCAACCTCACCCAATGCGCTTATGATAAAGAAATCGCTTCCAATCTCGCTGATGTAATCGTGAGCGATGAAAGAGGTTTGTTTGAAAGTGGTAGTTCTAAAATATTCAGGCTTTATAAAAATAAAAAAGTGAGAATAAGATAAAAAAAACCTTTCGCATTCTGTGCATTTTGAAAGGGGTTTTTGTGGGATTTTTCTAAAAGTTTATCATTTGTTTATCAAAAATGGCTAGCTCTTTTAAGGTGATTGTAATATTTTTTTGATTATAATAACACCTTTATTTTTTAAGAGAAATTATTATCATATTTAGGATTTTAAGAATGAATGACAAGCGTTTTAGGAAGTATTGTAGTTTTTCTATTTTTTTGTCCTTATTAGGAATGTTTGAATTAGAGGCCAAAGAAGAAGAAAAAGAAGAAAGAAAGACAGAAAGAAAAAAAGAAAAGAACGCCCAACACACTCTAGGTAAGGTTACCACTCAAGCGGCTAAAATCTTTAATTACAACAACCAGACAACCATTTCAAGTAAGGAATTAGAAAGAAGGCAAGCCAACCAAATCAGCGACATGTTTAGAAGAAACCCCAATATCAATGTGGGCGGTGGCGCGGTGATAGCGCAAAAAATTTATGTGCGCGGTATTGAAGACAGATTGGCTCGGGTTACGGTGGATGGCGCAGCACAAATGGGCGCAAGCTATGGGCATCAAGGCAATACGATTATTGACCCTGGAATGCTCAAAAGCGTGGTGGTTACTAAAGGGGCGGCTCAAGCGAGCGCGGGGCCTATGGCTTTGATTGGTGCGATCAAAATGGAAACTAAAAGCGCAAGCGATTTTATCCCTAAAGGTAAAGACTACGCCATAAGTGGGGCTGCCACTTTTTTGACCAACTTTGGGGACAGGGAAACCATTATGGGCGCTTATCGTAACCATCATTTTGATGCACTTTTGTATTACACGCACCAAAATATTTTTTACTATCGTGATGGGGATAATGCGATGAAAAATCTTTTTGATCCTAAAGCAAATAATAAAGTTACAGCAAGCCCTAGCGAGCAAAACAATGTGATGGCTAAGATCAATGGTTATTTGAGCGATAGAGATACCTTAACGCTCAGTTATAACATGACTAGAGACAACGCTAACCGCCCTTTAAGAGCGAATTTTACAGGCACTTTTTTACCTTATTCTTGCGGTGATTTTAACGCTTTCCCTAATGATCAAAACCCTGATGATTGTTTGTTTGAAAATGACGCTAGTTTGTTTAAAACTTATAGCGTCAATTTAGTGCATAACATGAGCTTGAATTATGAAAGAGAAGGGGGGAGTCGTTTTGGTGATCCTAAATTAAAAATCAATGGCTATACGAGTATTAGGAATGTCCAAATTGATCCGCTTTTTAAGCCTAACGATATAGCGACCATCATCCCTTTCACCCCAAACCCAAAACTTAGTGAAGAAAATCAATGCGTGGCGCAAGGGGGTATTTATGACGCTACTAAACAAACCTGCTCCATCACTTTTAAAAGCCTTGGAGGGGGTTCTGTGGTGGCTAATAAAAATTTATTCATCATCAATTCCGGGTTTAATGCGAATGTGATCCACACCATAGTTCACAAGAATGACAATCTTTTGGAATACGGGTTGAATTACCAGAATTTAACCACTTTTGATAAAGCGATCCCAAATAGCGAATTAGTCAAGCCCGGCGATGCCCCTGATGCATGCTTAAGGGTTACAAGCCCTAATGATCCCAACATGAACGGGCGCTGCCAACGAAATGGCGCTACGGCGAATGTGGTTGGGGTGTATGCGCAAGCGAATTACACCTTGCACTCTATGGTAACTTTAGGGGCAGGGACTCGTTATGATGTTTATACTTTAGTGGATAAAGACTGGCAATTGCACATAACTCAAGGGTTTAGCCCTAGCGCGGCTTTAAATGTCTCGCCTTTAGAAAATTTGAATTTCAGGCTTTCTTACGCGTATGTAACCAGAGGCCCTATGCCTGGAGGTTTGGTGTGGATGCGTCAAGACAATTTGCGCTATAACCGCAATTTAAAGCCAGAAATTGGGCAAAATGTGGAATTTAACACCGAATACAGCAGTCAGTATTTTGATTTCAGAGCCGCCGGTTTTGTCCAATTGATTTCTAATTACATCAACCAATTTTCTTCAACGCTTTTTGTAACCAACTTGCCCGCACAAGATATTATTTATGTGCCTGGTTATGAAGTTTCAGGGACGGCTAAATACAAGGGCTTTTCTTTAGGCTTGAGCGTGGCAAGATCATGGCCTTCTTTAAAGGGGCGCTTGATCGCTGATGTGTATGAATTGGCTGCCACGACAGGCAATGTGTTTATTTTAACGGCAAGCTATACAATCCCACGCACCGGCCTTAGCATCACTTGGCTTTCACGCTTTGTTACCGATCTAGATTATTGCTCTTATAGCCCTTATCGTAACGGCCCTACGGATATTGACAGACGGCCTAGCAATTGCCCTAAAACGCCTGGGATTTTTCATGTGCATAAGCCGGGTTATGGGGTGAGCAGTTTTTTTATCACTTACAAGCCTACTTATAAAAAACTTAAAGGGTTGAGCTTGAATGCGGTGTTTAACAATGTTTTTAACCAACAATATATTGATCAAGCAAGCCCGGTGATGAGCCCTGATGAACCCAATCAAGACAAATACGCAAGGGGCATGGCAGAGCCTGGCTTTAACGCTAGATTTGAAATTTCTTATAAGTTTTAAAATTTGAGCACGTGGGGGGCTAAAAGCGAGAATTTCATGGGTAATAAGCCCAATCAAAAATAACGCATTCTTTAGAAGTAACAAATATATAATTTTAATCCTTTAATTTTAAACCAATTTACAATGAGGGGTTATTTTTTGTAAAATAGGGTTGCGGATTTTAATTAATATTTTAACTTCATGCTATTTTTTTTTTTTTTTTGATTATAATTATAATCTCAACAAAAAAAATCATACCATTAAGATTAGGGAGAGTTTAGTGAAGCAAGAAAAGTATTTTTTGACTTCTTCTTTATCGCTTTTATCGTTTTTATTATGTCCTATAGAAGCTTTTGATTATCGGTTTAGCGGTCGTGTGGAGAACTTTTCTAAGATTGGTTTTAACAATTCTCAAATCAATACTAAAAAAGGGATTTATCCTACTGAAAGTTTTATAGATATTGTAACTTTAGCGCAAGTCAAAGTCAATTTACTCCCTAAAGGCACCGAAAACCATAAGCTCTCTGTCTCTTTGGGTGGGGCGATTGCAGCCATTCCTTATGATAAGACTAAGAACGATATTAACCAAGCTAACGGGAAGATTTTTGGCTCAATTGTGGAGAATTTCATTGGGGGCTATCATGGATACTTTTTCAATAAGTATCTTGGCCCTGCTTATGCGGGGACTTCTCAATCAGCGAGCTATCATGCAAGGCCTTATGTGGTGGATACCGCTTTTTTACGATACGATTACAAAGATGTTTTTGGGTTTAAAGCGGGGCGTTATGAAGCGAATATTGATTTTATGAGCGGTTCGAATCAAGGGTGGGAAGTGTATTATCAGCCCTATAAGACTGAAACGCAAAGGTTAAGATTTTGGTGGTGGAGTTCTTTTGGGAGAGGTTTGGCGTTCAACTCTTGGATTTATGAGTTTTTTGCGACGGTGCCTTATTTGAAAAAGGGAGGCAATCCCAGTAATAGCAATGATTTCATCAATTACGGCTGGCATGGGATCACCACAACCTATTCTTATAAAGGTTTAGACGCTCAATTTTTTTATTATTTTGCGCCTAAGACTTATAACGCTCCTGGCTTTAAGCTAGTTTATGACACGAATAGGAATTTTGAAAATGTCGGCTTTCGCTCTCAAAGCATGATCATGACAACCTTTCCTTTATATTATAGGGGGTGGTATAACCCAGAGACAAACACTTATAGTTTGGAAGACAGCACGCCTCATGGATCGTTGTTAGGGAGGAATGGCGTTACTTTAAATATCCGCCAGGTTTTTTGGTGGGATAATTTCAACTGGTCCATTGGCTTTTATAACACCTTTGGCAATTCAGACGCTTTTTTAGGCTCTCACACGATGCCAAGGGGTAATAACACTTCCTATATCGGTAGTGAAATCTCCGTAACGACTAGGCATGCCGGAATGATTGGCTATGATTTTTGGGATAATACGGCTTATGATGGGCTAGCTGATGCGATCACTAACGCTAACACTTTCACTTTTTACACTTCTGTTGGAGGGATTCATAAGCGTTTTGCATGGCATGTTTTTGGGCGCGTCTCTCATGCGAATAAAAATGCGTTAGGGCAAGTGGGGAGGGCTAATGAATATTCCTTGCAATTCAATGCGAGCTATGCGTTCACTGAATCGGTTCTTCTTAACTTTAGGATCACTTATTATGGGGCTAGGATCAATAAAGGGTATCAAGCAGGGTATTTTGGAGCGCCCAAATTCAATAACCCTGATGGCGATTTTAGCGCGAATTACCAAGACAGAAGTTACATGATGACCAACCTCACGCTGAAGTTTTGATTTTAATCAAGTGGTAGCGTTAAGATTACTACTAAAACTATCGCTATAAAAATAACTTTCATGGTGGTGTCTCCTAACGGAGTGTTGTCCGCTTGCATTTTCCTAACCCATTTATTCAATGTTTTTACTTTGCTCCAATTGAGCATGATGATAAAAAATGTTTTTAGTATTTTTTACAATCAATACTAAAGACTTTGTGCAAGCAAGTGAGAGTTTTTTAAAAGCGCTTCCTAGAGGTTAGGGGGATTTAGTTTTTGGGGGGGGGTTTCAAAATATTCCTATTCCCTTAAAAAACGAGTTTTACCATAAAATTTAGAACCACAAAACAAAGTTTTAAACCACAGAAATCCTAAACGCCTTGAGCGTTTGATCACCTTTAGCATTAAAGCCGTTCTTGGGGGATAATCTCAATATTTGACAACATTTGATAAAGATTTTGGGTTGTTTTTCTAAGTATAAAAATTTTGAAGCGCTAAAGCTTTTTAAAAGTTTTTAATCAAGCGTTTTAAAATCTCAACAAGCCTTGAGCGTTAAGCTTTTTGTGAATAATCTCTTTTAATCAAGCGTTCTTAGGGGGTCAATTCCATTATTTGATTATTGGATAAGGGTTTTGGGTTGTTTTTAAAGTGGGGGTTAAAGGGTTCAATCAAAGCCTATAAAAGGCCTTGAGCTTTTTTAGAAGGCGTAGCCATAGACCCAATACACGCTATAAGGGCGGAAGTATTTCACTTCAGCGCCACCAGCTTTATAGTAAGTGTTGTAAATCGTAGGGATTTGCACACCGATTTCTATAGAATGCTGGTTGTGGCTTTTCAAGTCTTTTTTCAAGATACCAAAGTTCATGCGTAAGCCCAAGTCAAACAAGAATTGGAATTTTGTCGCTGTAGGTCTGCTCGCAAGCTGAGGGCTATTTCTTAGCGTGCTGATGTAAGTATCCCCTGCGAGTTGGATCCCCCCAAAGAAGCCCGCATTAAGACTTCGGCTGCCAAAAGAGCGGCTAAACACATTGTAAAGCACATCAGTCCCCACCCCATAAGTGAGCAAATTGACTTGATTGTAAGTAGGGCCATTACCCACGCCCGCACCGTTATAGCTGAAGAAGCCGTAGTAGCGTAAGCCCACATTCTTGTTTTCTCCAAAGAATTGCTTGTAACCGATTTTAGTGATAAACCCGTTAAACGCATTCACTTGAGAGCTGTTACCGGCAGCGAAATTCCCAAGCCATGGGTTAGCTTTAAGCTCGTTATTCAAAGCGGTAACTTTAGCCAAAGTGTTTGTGGTGTTGTTTAATAGTTGGGTAGAGCGCGCTTGATCAATATTCCCGCCATAGCTCACCTGATAGCCTGTTGAATTGCTGATGTTAGCGTTGTTGGCTAGCGTTAAAGCGTTTTGAGAAGTGTTGACGATATTTTGCACCAAGCTGGTAAATTCCTTAGCGCTCAAATCGTTCCCAGCGTTAGCAGAGTTGAAAACATGCTGCGCTAAAGCGGCGTCCAAAAACGCTGCGGCAGCCCCGCTATCACCGCTTGGCCCCATAGTGATTGAAGCTTGCTTTAGGACATAAGCGATTTGTTGAGCGGTAACACCATTCCCATAAGCTTGATTAGTGTGGTTTTGAAAAATCCCACCCGCTTGGTTATTGGCGTTTAAGAATGAGTTCATGTAAGTCAAATAAACGCTAGCGGTGTTAAGCTCGCTGAGTTGGTTGGAGAGATTTTGGCTCGTGGTGTTGTTGTTGCCTTGAAAGATATTCTTGCTGATGTTTTGACTCAAAGTTTTGATAGAGCCAACCATTTCGTCATAAAGAGCCAGGTTACCTTGGAAACAAGGGTTAGTAGAGCTACCACTAGTAGTAGCGGCTGTGGTCGCACCATTAGCGGTTGTGCCGTTACTACCACATTGATGGATACTGCCAGTGTTCAAAGTGGGATACAAATCAATCAAATTGCCTAGTTGGTTCATAAAGAGATTGCCCAAAGTCCCGGCGACATTGCCTCCGGTGCCTGCAATATTGATATTGGTGTTGTTTGTCGTGTTAGAGTTTAACAAGCCGGCTAATTCTTCGGCTTTGATTTTACCCGGGTTTTTCACTTGTTGGACTACCTGACCTAATTCATACCCAAAGGTCATAAAGCCCCCATCTTCTTCAGCGCCTACTGGATTGAAACTCAAGCTTAACGCTAGGCTTAAAGGGGCTAAGAATCTTACTTTTTGAGATTGTGTCATTAAATTTTCCTTAATCATTTTGAATGGCTTTAAATTTTGTTTCATGTTTGTCTCTTCCCCCCTTTCTTAGAATGAATACCCATAAGACCAATAAACGCTATAAGGACGGAAATACTTCACGGTAGTCCCTGCGGATTTGTAATAAGTGTTATAAATCGTAGGCACCACTACGCCAAATTCCACCGTGTGCTGGTTGTGGCGGTTGGATTTCCCGTCCAACTTACCGAAGTTCATCCTCATACCGAAGTCAAAGAGGAACTGGAAATGCGTGTTATTGATTTTGCCGTGCAATTTCACATTGGGGTCATCTCTGAGCGTGGATTGGAAGGTCTCACCGGCTAATTGGATACCGCTAAAAAAGCCCATATCCACAGAGCGGTTTTGATAGGAGCGGCTAAAGATATTATACAACACATCAGTCCCCACCCCATAAGTGTATAACCCTACATTATTTTGAGTGGATCTAAAGCCCACGCTCGCTCCGTTATAAGAAAAGAAACCATAATAGCGCAAACCGATATTCCTTTTCTTCCCGAAGAATTGCTTATAGCCTATTTTGGTGTAAAACCCGTTTAAAATATTCGTTGAACGGCTGTTCCCGGCTCTGAATTGGGGCAAGTAAGGCATGCTTTTTACCTGATTGTTGAGTGCAGTGATTTTATCCAAAGTGACTTGCGCGTTATAAAGAGCGTTAGGGAGCTGACTAGCACGCCCTTGCACAGCGTTAGCTTGGTTGGAATTTATCCCAGCGCTATTAACCGCGCTCCCGCTAATGGTGTTTTTAGTGAGTTCGTTATAAACCAATTGAGATTGATCAATAATGCCTTGCACCAAACCTGTAAAAGCGGCTGAATTGAATTCTTTATTCCCAATATTGGCGGCTACGGCAGAGTTGAAAGCTTCTAAAAGCAATTCATCTTGCTTGAGCAAGTTCGCTGCGTTATTGAGAATGGTTTGTTGATCTTTAAGGTATTGGATAGCTTGTGTAGAGTAAGTTTGACCATTTTGACCAGTTGCACCACTAGTAGTGCTTCCATTCTTAGTTATTGACTCTAAAGCGTTGTTCATCGCATTAAAAAACACATTCCCCGCATTCAAGTAAGTGAGCTGTTGTTGCATGTTAGTGAAATTGGTGTCTGTGCCGTAGTTGGTTTGGCTGCCAATCGTGCTTAAAACCCTATCAGTCAAGCTAGGGAGCCAGTAATAGCCCGCAGCGGTACAAGCGCTTTGAGTGTTAAGAGAACTGCTACCAGCCGTCCCTGCAGCCGCGCAAGTCCCATTGCCTACCGCGCCTTGTAAAAGAGCGTTCGCAGCCACATCATTACCATTGAGCTTCTCTGGATAAGCCCCTAAAAGCGAATAAAGGTATTGAGAGAAAGCGTTACTCAACGCCCCTGCGACATTGCCTCCGGTGTTGTTGTTTAAAATGTTGTTCGTAACATCAGCGTTAAGCTCTCTTGCGAGTTCGTCCCTTTTAGTGCCACCTGGGTTTTGGACATCTTGCATGACTTGCCCGAGCTGATAACCGACGGTAAAAAACCCTCCATCATCTTCTGCATAACTTATGCTAGCACAAAGGGCTAGACTAAGAAACAGCGTTCTATTTTTCTTTGTCATGATTTTCCTTATCAATGGGATGCTCCCTGATTGAAGTTTAAATTTAGGATTTAGTTACATCAAAGCTTGCAAATAGTGTTTAGTAATACAAATTATTAGATGTAATTGTGATATTCTCACATAATAAAAGTTAAACTAACCTTAAAAAACCCCTTTAAAACCCCTTATCAAGGAAATAAAGTTACGAAATTTGAACCCTTTTTTACAAAAAAAAAAAACGGGATTTTATAGGGGGTTAGCGTTAAATTTTGGGGTTTTAAAAACGCTTTTTGGCATTTTTAGGCTTTTTAATGTAAAATCACGCCAACGCAAATAGTCATTTTAAGTTATCTCTATATTATATTACTGGTTTTTGTGTTGTGAAAATTTGGAGTATGCTTAGGGTTTGGGATAATAGTGGGTGGTTATCCCAGAAAGGAGATAACCAACTATGAGATTACTATTAGTAATCATAGTTTTAATGGCCCTCGCAACGCCATTATACTAAAATTTTGGCTCTAGCGCAAGCTAGAGTTAAAATCTATGGTTGCTAGCGTTTTTTTGTATTTTTCTTACATCTCATAAAAATCCCATTATAATACTCAAATGATATGACATGGTAGTGATCTTATGCGAATTTGGAGTAATTAGTTTACAAACTGATGGGTTAGGAGATTGCAGTGGGCGACACTCCGTTAGGAGACACCACCATGAAATTCGTTTTTGTAGCGATAGTTTTAGTGGTTACCTTAACACTGCCACTTGATTAAAAACAAGCTCTTAAGAGTTCCTAGCTCTTAGGGGCTTAACTATCTCTATAATCATATCATCTTTTGCTTAAACAAACAACAAAAATTTTTACTATTTCATTGCGGTTTCAAAAGCCCTGCTTCATACAGAAACACCGAAGGCTTATGCTCTTTAGGTTTGGCGTTTTCCCTCAATTCGTTTTTTGCATAAGAGAGCCATAAATTTTCTTTAGCCCTTGTGATAGCGACATAAAAAAGCCGCCTTTCTTCTTCAATGCCCCCACCGGTATTCATAAGCTTATGGTTAGGGAAACGCCCCTCCATTAAATCAATGATATAAACATCTTTAAATTCCAAGCCTTTAGAAGCATGCACGCTCAATAAATTCACGCCCTCGCCTTGCGTGGCTTCATTTGAGCCTATTAAAGTGCCGTTTAAAAAACGCCCTAAATCCTGGTAATTTTTCGCCAAAGAGCTCAGTAATTCCATTTTTTCATTGAAGCGTTTTTGCACTTGGAGTTTTTTAAATTCGTTATAAGATCCGTCCTTATTCTTGGAGCGCTCTTTTAAAAGGCGTGTTTTAATCGTCTGAAAAAACGCGCTTTCTATGGTGTGTTTGATTAAAGCGCTAGGGGAATGGGTAGGGGCTTTGGTGTAAAGAGTGAAAAAATCGCTTAACATTTTAGCCCCATTGAGTGAGATTTTAGGGTGCATCAACACCGGGTGCGAATGAAACGCCTTAGCGATCACGCTATTAAACCTTGAGCTGTTTTCTAAAGCAAAAATTTCTTCAAAAAGCCCCATGGAGGTGATTTCTTTTTTCTTGGTGTAAATTTTGGCTTCTTTATTGGGGTGGGTTAGGGCTGATTTCAAATCCCCATTGCCTAAAAGCATCAAGGCTTCATGAATGTCTTTAGCAGTGTTAGAGCCAATATCATTCGCATAGCTTAAAACATGAATGGCTGCCATAATGTCTTTAGGGTTAAAGATGAGCGTGCAAATATCTAACGCTAACGCCACTTCTTTGGATTCAAAAAAGCTTGCGCTCCCCTTTCTTTTGCTTGGCACATTGTTAGCTCTTAAAGCGGCTTCTAATTGATCCGCGCTGGCGTTATTCCTAAAAATCACTGCCACTTCTTTAAAACCTTTTCGCATCACAATGCGTTTAGCGATGTCTTGGCATTGCGCGATATTGTCGTTGTAATTTAAAAGCGTGGGCTTGTTAAAATCCCCTGATTTCACCACTTCTAAATTTTTAGGGTAAATGCGTTGGTTGTGCTGTATCACTTGGTTAGCGAGATCTAAAATTTCTTTAGAAGAGCGGTAGTTTTTAGTGAGCGTGAAAACCTGGGCGTTTTTGTATTTTTGAGTGAAATTAGAAATGATAGAAATATCTGCCCCGTTAAAAGCGTAAATGCTTTGATCATAATCGCCCACGCAAAACAAACTAGGGGGGTTGATAGCGTCTAAAATGGATTCTTGTAAGGGGTTGGTGTCTTGAAATTCATCGCAAAGCACTTCTTTATAAGGGCTAGGCGTCTCTAACATCGCTTTTTTAAAGAGCAGTAACAAGTCGTTATAGTCAATATAATTGTGCTTTTTTTTGGTGTTTTCAAATTCTTCTAAAATGTTTTCATAAAAGGTGGCGTATGGGGTGTGTTCAGGGTTTTTATTAGAAAGCCATGCGCTAAAATCTTCTTGTTTTAGGGCGTTAGTGTAAAGAGAATAAAGGGCGTATAAATGTTGCGAAGTGTAGGGCTTTTTATCGTCATCTATGGCGTTTTTAGTGTCCATAATGCTTTCTAAAAGCTTTCTTAATTCTTTGGGTTGTTTTAAGCTTAAGTTAGGGTAATGCTCTTTTAAATAGCGATACGCCACCGCATGGAAAGTGCCAGCTTCAATTTTTGAGCTTAATTTGGAATATTTAGCCACCCTAGCGATCATTTCATTACTCGCTTTATTGGTGAAAGTTAAAAGCAGGATTTCTTCAGGCTTGATGCCGTTATCAAGCAGGTGTAAAATGCGCCCCACAATCGTAGAGGTCTTTCCTGTGCCAGCGCTTGCAATGATTAAATTATGCCCTTGTAAAGCCGAAGCCGCTTTCAGTTGCTCAGGGTTTAATTGTAAGGTTTCTAGCACCATTTATCCTCAAAAATCTTTAGGCAAAAGAGCGTTTTCTAAAGAGCGTTGCGAAAACAAAAAACGCCCGTCGCACACAAAGCCTAATTCCTGCCAGTTGATAGCGTTGAGTTTATCGCAGAGGTTTTGCAAATCTAAATTTTGGTTATAAGGGAATAGCGCTAGAATGGAGCCGTCATAATTAGGGCATTGGTGGATAAAAAAGGGGTTTTTTTGGCGCGTTTTGGCGTTGACATAAATGCGTTTTTTAGGGGATATGCAATGCATTCTCCCCCACTCAAACCAGTTACTTTCATTGAACTTTTTAATCTTTCTTTGCATCAAGCTTTCTTTATGCTGGAGTAAATAATCATTAGGCTTATTGACAAAAACCATTTTTTCTAAAGCGTTAGTTCTTTTCGTGATTGAGGTGACAAATTCTAAATTCCCGTATGTTTCATTTTTAAAAATCTTATCGCACCCGCTCACTGCCCCCACTTTAACCTGAAAAACCTCGCTTAATTTTTGCGTGTAAGATTGGTTGAGGAAATACAAAATGCCTTTTTTGCACAAAAATTGCAAACCATCGTTGGTGATTCTACTGAAATTGCCCTTACAAAAACGAAAAATCACGCAATTAGGCATGGCATTTGGGAAAATCTTTTGATCGCCCAGTTCAAAAAAATGCGTTATCGTGCCTTCTTTGTAAATCCATTCGTTTAATTTCACGCTAGAAGTGGATTTTAAAAAATCCCTTGGGGTGATGAAAATCAATTCGCCTTTAGGTTTTAAATGCTTGATCGATTTTTCTATGAAAAACAAGTAGAGATTACTCCTTTCATCAAAAAGGCTGTAATGGAGTTTTTCTTTGGTGCTTGGCGCAATATCCTTGTGCTTGACATAGGGCGGGTTACCGATAATCGTGTCAAATTGATTTTCTAAAGGGTAGTCAAAAAAGTCCATGCAAAGGGCATTTTTAGGGCAGATTTTAGGATCGATTTCAATCCCTACAGCCTTTTTTAAGCGTTTTAAAAAACTCCCATCGCCCGCGCTTGGCTCTAAAACACTCCCATGATTGTGTTTGAGAGTGAGCATGAAATCCACTATCTTTTTAGGGGTGAAAACCTGCCCTAAGGTTTTAATATCTAATTGATACAAAAAATTCTCCAAAAACTTCTCTTAATAAATATTAGCTCGTAACTTAACGCTTTTGGCTAGAGCGCTTAAGATGAAGTTTTTACTTCCATCAAAGTCTCTTTGAACGATTTCTCTGTTGTTATCCCACTTGCATTGGAAGGGCAAGTTATTGGGTTGGAGAGTTTGAATACCTTTTAAGGAATTGATAAAAACATCTTTAGGATCGTTTTTGTTGATAATCAAAAAATAATAGTCTCTATTAGTGTTTTTGCCTAAGTCTTTATGAAGTTTTTGAAAGTATTTTTCCCATGCGATTTCGTTATTGAACTCCGGCACTAAGCCGCACAACGCATAATAAATCCCTAATTTACCATTAAGATTGTCAGCGGTTTTTGTGGTGGTGGTTTTAATATTAACAGGATAAAAAATATCGTTTTCTTCAAAACTAAAATCCCACCACTCTCTAGCTTTTGGTAGTTGGATAGGAAAATAATCCTTAATGGTATTTAAAATTTCTTCTTCATTGACAGATGAATTTAATCGCCCATCTTGTAAGGGTTGAGACAAACTATAAGGGTTTGTTTTTAAAAATTCTGCAATTTCATTAAGCTGTGTGGGTATCATTAAATATCCTTATTAAAAAGGGTATTTTACCACACTCCTTATTTCAGCCCCTTATTTTTTCAAGCTAATGGCTTCTTTAATCATGTCATCGCCCGCGCCAAAGGCTCTAGCGTTCATAGAATAGCCTCTTTGCATTAAAATGAGATTGGTTAGGGCGTTTCCGGCATTCACGTTGCTCGTTTCTAAATATTTATGCCTGATTTTCCCAAACTTGAGCTTGCCCTCTTCGTCCCACCCTAAAATGGGGTTACCGCTTAGGGGTCTGTTTTCGCCATTAATGGTGCCTTCTTGCATTTCATAGAGGTTGCCGCCGATTTTTCTTAAGCCTTGATCGTTAGTGAAAGCTAAAATGCCGATGCGAGCGACCGGCTCTACCACCCCGTTACTAAAGGCTAGAGAAATCACGCCGTTTTCTTCAATGCGCATGTCTCTAAAAATGCCCCTAGGCTTGCCGTCTTGACTCGCTTCTAAAAGTTTAGAGTCTTGGTAAGACAAATCGCTAGAATCATGGTTTTCGCTCTTATCTAAAGAATAGGTGAGCTTATTACCCTTAAAATCCAAAGTCATGGGGGCGGATTTCATTTTATGCGTGGCTGAATCAAAGCCGACAATTTCCCAAGTAGAATCATTGATAGGGGTTTTGTTTTTGGGATCCACGATGTAGCTTTTCACTTCCCAAGTTTGGTTTTTCCTTTTACTCGTGGGGCTTGATGTGGGATCGTTGGAATTGGTCATGTAATATTCGCTTTGGAGCAAGTATTTATCCCCGGCTTTATCATAAATATCCACTTCTGTGCTGTAATAAGGGATTTTAATCGCTACTGAATCCCTACTGATGCCCTTTTTTAGTTCCATTCCGTCCGCTTTCAAGCCCAATTTATCCGCAATGCCCCCGCTCAAGCTAAAGGTGATAGGCGTTTCGCTAGGATTAGCGATCTCTAATAAAAGGGGAGGGCTTTTGGCGTCTTTTTCGCTTTTGATGAGGTTTAAGTCTAGCCCGGTTTTTTCTTTAAGGAGTTTTTGCAAATCGCCTAAAGTTTTGAACTGGTTTTCGCCTTTTTCAGCGTCCCCATAAGTGAAAACAAAATCCTCTTTTTTGCCATCTTCTTTTTGGATACTGATGTTTAATTTACGATTAGTGATCGCGTCTATGGGCTCGTTATCGTCATTCGCCAAAGCGTTAATGTCCTGGTTTAAAAAACGCTCTTTAATGATTTCGCCCTTATCGTTTAAGAAAAAATCTTGCACGCCTTTTAAATGGTCTTTAGGGTTTAGATTCACGCTAATACCCACTTTCGTGCTAAGCACGGGCTGGTAAGTCAAATCTTGGGGGATTTGTAAGGGCGAAAGGGTGTTGCCATGCAATTTTTCAATGTCTTCATCTCTAGCGGTGGAATTGAGCGTGCCGTCTTTGATTTTTTTCAAATCAATGCCATAAACATAATAGCCCTCAGGGGTTACTAAATAGCCATCAGCGTCTCGTGCGAAATTGCCGGCACGCGTGAGAAAATTATCCTGTTTCTTGCTAAAGCCGTCTTTATTAATGGTCATTTCCCCATTTTTATTGGGCCCTATCACAAACCAGCCCTTGCCTTGATACGCCATATGAAATTCCCCCTCGCTTGGCATGTATTCCCCGTCTTTATTAGAAAGGACATTGCCTGAGCCTGTAACGCCGTAATTTCGGTCATTAGCCACAACGGATTTGGCGTTCAAAGCGTCTAAGTGCGAAGAAAACAAGGTCTTAAACTCCGGATCATTGGAGCGATAGCCTAAAGTATTGACATTGGCGATATTATTTGAAAGGCTGTCAATGCCAAACTGGTGGGTTTTAATCCCGCTATAAGCGTTTAATAAGGTGTCGTTCATGCTGTCTCTTTAGGGGGGTTTTGGGGTTTTTGATCAAGCGGTTTTTGATCAGAGAGTTTTTGTTCAAGCGGCTTTTGCTCAGAGAGTTTCTGTTCAAGCGGCTTTTGATCAGAGAGTTTCTGTTCAAGCGGTTTTTGATCAAGCGGTTTTTGTTCAGAGAGTTTCTGTTCAATCGGTTTTTGTTCAATGGGCTTTTGTTCAGAGAGTTTCTGTTCAAGGGCTTTTTGATCAAGCGGTTTTTGATCCGGTTTATAAAACTCTATCGCGCTGTCTATGGGTAAAATCATTTCGCCCATTCTTAACATGGGCTTGCCTTTGTCAAAAATCACGCTCTCCACCTCGCCCCTACCAATGCGCGTTTGCAAATACTGCTTGCTGTGAGAGTCTAAATTGTATTCAGCCTTGATTTTGTAATTGCCTTTAGGGACTTTTTCGCCCTTTTCATTTGTGCCGTCCCATTCAAAATTGATATACCCCTTTTGCCCGTTATAATCTTTTAAAGAAATCGTTTTGACTAATTCATTGTTTTCATTTAAGATTTGAATCGCTGGCACTCCTTTAGAAGCGTCAATTTTTTCATCAAAAAAGAGCGAAAAAGAAAGCTTGTTGTTGCCATCAAAATTCGCCCCGCTCACATCGGTTTCAGCGATTTTGCCTATCATGCTCACAGAATTAAGGGCGCTTACTTCCCTTAAAGCGTTATTCGCTTTCAAGCTATCGTCCATGCCTTTATTCAGGTTTTCCATGGTGTCTTTTAAAGCGCCCTGAAAGTCTTTTAAAGATTCGTTAGTTTCTTTATTGGATTTCATCGCACTGGCGACTTCTTGCATGGTTTTTTTGTTTTCTTCTTGCATTTCCACTTGCGTGAGTTGCGCGGTTTGGGTGATGATTTTATCCGTTTCCATAGGAGCGGTGGGGTCTTGATTTTTCAATTGCTCTAAAAAGAGTTTCATGAAAGCGTTTTTATCCAACCCGTTAGCGATGGTGGGCTGCTCTTTTTTCCTTTCTTGCGCGGCTTTAGCTCCTGTAACTTCTGCTAAATCAATGGCCATGATCTCTTCCTTATTAAAGATGTTTTATTATAGAGCAAACTCGCTTAAAATCACGCATAAAGAGTGATTTGCATGCTCGTTTCTTGGTTTTCATGGTCTGTATTCTCTTGGTAGCTTTTTAGGGCGTTTTCTTTTAAGGGGGTTGATTCTTGCTCTTTGAATAGCTCTCTTAGTTGCTCTTTGGGTTGCTCTTTGGAAGAATCTTGCGAAAAGCTCAAATCCACTCCTTCAAAACCTAAAGCGTTCAAGCTGTTTTTGAGATCCTGTTGGTTGTCTAAAAAGGTTTGCAAGCTGTTGTTATGAGAAATCACGCTCACTTTAAGGTTTTTACCCACTTTTTGAATAATCACTTCAACCTTGCCTAATTCCTTAGGGAATAAATCCATAGAGATCCTACTCATAGGGGGTTTGTATTCTTGGATTTCTTGCTTCAATTGTTGGGTGAAATGCTTGATCGTCTCTTTAGGGGCGATGCTTTTATTCTCGCTTGTCTTATCGCTAGCTTGGGTGTTTTGCGCGTTTTGAGCGCTGTTACTAGCTTCTTTAGTTTTTTCTTTATTATCGCTTGCTTCTTTAGTTTTTTCTTCTTTTTCTAGGGGCGTTGGAGGGTTATCGTTAGGGGGGTTAGCTCCTATTAAAGGCATTAAAGGGGGCGTTTTAAGAGAGATTTTAGGGGCATTTTCTGGCGTTACGCTTGGGGCTGTAGTTTGAGTTTTAGTTTGGGTTTTTTCTGACTTTTTTTTAGAAAGCGTTTTATCCCTTTTAATGGCGTTCATCTGTAAAGCTTCCTTTAAAGGGGGCGTTTTTTTTTCATTATTTTGGGGGTTTGCGTGTTCTTTATTGTGCGGTTCTTTTTTTTCTAAGGATTGCAAAACGCTAGAAAGGTTGGCGGTATTTTTAGCGTCGTTCTTTGCAAGGGTGTGGTTAGTGGGCGTTTGCGTTGTTTTCAAAGCAAGCTGATCGCTCGCATTTAAGGGGTTTTTATTTTCTGGGGTCGTTGCCGCTTGAATGTTGCTAGCGTTTAAGTCATGTTTTTGGCTGAGCGTTTGGATGTCTTTAAGGGTTTTTGGCTCTTTAGCGTTATGAGTTGGGGCTGTGGGGTTTTTGATAGCGTTGTTAGCGTGGTTGGGAGTTATGGGGTTTTTACTAAGCAAATTTGTTTGATGAGCGTTAGAAGTAACTTCGTTAGGCTTTTTTCCATTTTTGTTTAAAGTTTCGTTAGGGGTTTTGGGGTTAGTTTCATTAGCCTCATGGGTTTCATGTTGAGTCTCATGTTTGGCTGTTGTTTTTTTGTGGTTGAGCCAATCTTTTAAGGTAGGGGCTTGTTGGTCTTTAGCGGGATTTTGAGCGTGTTGGTGGGGTAGGGTAGGGGTTTTTTCAAGCGCTTTAGCGTCCTCTTTAGCGTTCTCTTTAGCGTCTTGGGGCGTGGCTTTTAAAGCGTTAGGATTTTCTTTAGGGGCGGTTTTGTCTTTAGAGATCTTTTGGTTTAAGATCTTACTGAAATCCTTTGATGCGCTTTTAGAGGCGTTTTTGGTGTCTTCGTTTTTCGCTCCGCTATTTATTAAAGTGCTTGCGTTGGCGCTTGCGTTGGTGTGAATGGGATTAACAGGAGATGGCATGATTATCCTTTAAAACAACTCTTTTATTTTACATGGTGGGAGTTAAGCAAAAAGAGTTCCTTAAGACGCGTGATCAAATCTGAAAAATGCTAAAGGTGTTTTTTAAAACGAAAAACCCATTTTTTAAAAATAAAAATTGTCGTTATTCGCACTTAATGAGAACAGAGGTTTTTAAAACTATGGTTTCGTTTAGGTTTAATTAAATTTTGCTACAATCAAATAAAAACGATGATTTTAGGGAGATTGGCATGCAAAGTTTATGGATTTACCCAGAGGATACAGAAGTTTTAGGGGTTGCTTGTAAGAGCCTTTTAAAAGTGCTAAAGCCACGCTATCAAAAAATCGCCTTGTTTTCGCCCATTGATGGGGGGTGTGAGAGCTTTGGGGAGCACTATGGCTTGAGCTCTTTAGAATTTCATAGCGCCATAGACAAACAAAAGGCTTTAGAGCTTGTAAGCACCGCTCAAGAAGAGTTACTATTTGAAACGATTCTCAAACGCTATAATGAATTACAAACCACGCATGATTTTGTCATTAATTTAGGGTATGCGCCGAAGTTTTTCTTAAACGCTCTTTTAGATTTAAACACCACTTTAGCCAAGCATTTAAACGCTCCTATTGTGGCTGTCGCGCAAACGAGTTTGGAATATTTGAAAGCCATGCATTCTCATATTCTCAAAAAAGAAGCTCCTTTCGCTCTAGGGCTATTAACCGGCGAAATGCATGAAAAACCGGATTTTTTAAGTGCGTCTCTTTGCAAGCAACAATGCACATTAGAAGCGGGTGTGGTTGAAAATTTATTGCAAATAAAAAGCGAGATTACCACCCCTTTAGCCTTTCAAATGGGCTTGGAAAAAAAGGCTAAAAAGCAGATTAAAAAAGTGGTTTTACCAGAGAGCGAAGATGAAAGGATTTTGAAAGCCGTGCATCGTTTGAACGCTATGGGCGCGGTGGGATTGATTTTATTGGGCGATAAAGAAGCCATTAACTCCCAAGCGAAAAATTTGAACTTGAATTTAGAAAATGCAGAAATCATTGATCCCAACACTTCTCATTATAGAGAAGAGTTCGCTAATCATTTGTATGAATTACGAAAATCAAAGGGATTGAGTGAGCAAGAAGCTAAGCAATTAGTGTTGGATAAGACTTATTTTGCGACCATGCTCGTGCATTTAGGCTATGCGCATGCGATGGTTTCTGGAGCGATCCACACTACCGCTGATACCATTAGACCCGCTTTACAAATCATTAAAACCAAGCCCGGCGTGAGCCTGGTTTCAAGCGTGTTTTTAATGTGTTTAGACACTCAAGTGCTAGTTTTTGGGGATTGCGCGATTATCCCTAACCCTAGCCCTAAAGAATTAGCTGAAATCGCTATCACTTCCGCACAAAGCGCTAAGCAATTCAATATCGCGCCTAAAGTGGCCCTACTCTCTTATGCGACAGGCAATTCCGCGCAAGGCGAAATGATAGACAAAATCAACGAAGCTAGAGAGATCGCTCAGCGTTTGGATCCACAATTAGAAATTGATGGCCCTTTACAATTTGACGCTTCCATTGATAAAAGCGTAGCGAAGAAAAAATGCCTAATAGCCAAGTGGCCGGGCAAGTTAGCGTTTTTATTTTCCCGGATTTAAACGCTGGGAATATCGCTTATAAAGCGGTGCAACGGAGCGCTAAAGCCGTGGCAATAGGGCCAATCTTACAAGGTTTGAATAAGCCCATTAACGATTTGAGTAGGGGCGCTTTAGTGGAAGATATTGTTAACACCGTTTTGATTAGCGCCCTTCAAGCGCAAGATTAATCCACTAGGAGGAATTGATGGAAATTTTAGTTTTGAATCTGGGCAGTTCGTCTATTAAGTTTAAATTGTTTGACATGAAAGAAAATAAGCCCTTAGCGAGCGGTTTAGCCGAAAAAATCGGCGAAGAAATAGGGCAGTTGAAAATCAGATCGCATTTGCACCATAACGAGCAAGAGCTTAAAGAAAAGCTTGTGATTAAAGATCATGCGAGCGGGCTTTTAATGATTCGTGAGAGTTTAACGAAAATGGGGATCATCAAAGATTTCAATCAAATTGACGCTATAGGGCATCGTGTGGTTCAAGGAGGGGATAAATTCCATGCTCCCGTCTTAGTCAATGAAAAAGTCATGCAAGAAATTGGCAAGCTTTCCATTTTAGCCCCTTTGCACAACCCGGCGAATTTAGCCGGTATTGAGTTCGTTCAAAAAGTGCACCCCCATATCCCTCAAATCGCTGTTTTTGACACCGCATTCCATGCCAGCATGCCTAGTTACGCTTACATGTATGCGTTACCTTATGAATTGTATGAAAAGTATCAAATCCGCCGTTATGGCTTCCATGGGACTTCACACCATTATGTGGCTAAAGAAGCGGCGAAGTTTTTGAATATTGCTTATGAGGAATTTAATGCGATCAGTTTGCATTTAGGGAACGGCTCAAGCGCAGCCGCCATTCAAAAGGGCAAGAGCGTGGACACTTCTATGGGGCTAACCCCTTTAGAAGGCTTGATCATGGGCACAAGGTGTGGGGATATTGACCCCACTGTGGTAGAATACATTGCGCAATGCGCGAACAAGAGCTTAGAAGAAGTGATGAAAATTTTAAACCATGAAAGCGGCTTGAAAGGCATTTGTGGGGATAATGACGCTAGGAATATAGAAATGAGAGCCAAAAAGGGCGATAAGCAAGCCAAGCTCGCTTTTGAAATGTGCGCTTATCGCATTAAAAAACACATTGGGGCTTACATGGTAGTCTTAAAAAAAGTAGATGCGATCCTCTTTACAGGGGGATTAGGGGAAAACTACTCGGCTTTAAGGGAGAGCGTGTGTGAAGGCTTAGAAAATTTAGGGATCGCTTTACACAAGCCCACGAACGACAATCCGGGTAACGCCCTAGTGGATTTGAGCCAACCTGACGCTAAAGTCCAGGTTTTACGAATCCCCACTGATGAAGAGCTAGAAATCGCTTTGCAAACCAAAAAGGTTTTGGAAAAAACAGAATAAAGAATTGTTTAAGAAATCTATAAGAAATTTTTGGGTAAAAAATTAGCTTTCTTAAATTAAGTTCTAAATTAAGAAAATATCACACTAGGAGTTTTTGATGGAAGTGGTTCATTTTTTAGAGGGTGTTTGTTTTGAGAAACTTCATATTGAAGCGCTGAATGAAAATTCTTCCAATAAAGAAATCCGCATTTGCATGCCCAAGGGAGCTGTCATGGACAAACACAAGGCCCCGGGAGCGATCAGCGTGCAGGTTTTAGAGGGAAAAATCGTTTTTGAAGTGGGAGATGAAAAAATAGAAATGCCAAAAGGGGCGTTAATCAGCCTGGAAGCCCAAGTTTTGCATCGTTTGGACGCTTTAGAAAATAGCGTTATAAGATTGTCTTTGAGTAAAAAATAAGGAAAATCAAATGATGAAAGCCGTTTTTATCAATGTTTGGTATTTGCTTTTAACCATCATTTTATTAATCATCATCTGGAGGATCATTAGGTTAGTTTTAAAGAATAAAAACGACAGCGACGATAAGGGGTTAGGGTAAAGCATGTTTTTGATCTAAAAAGATGAGCCAAGAAGATAAAAGAAGTTGTTAAATCATAGCCGTTTAATTAAGCGCGCTACGATACGAAAATTTTAAAAGAAAGGAACAAGCATGAGCGAACAACGAAAAGAATCTTTACAAAATAACCCTAATTTGAGTAAAAAAGATGTCAAAATTGTGGAAAAGATTTTGAGCAAGAACGACATTAAAGCCGCTGAAATGAAAGAACGCTATTTAAAAGAAGGGCTGTATGTGTTGAATTTCATGAGCTCTCCTGGCAGCGGAAAAACCACGATGCTAGAAAATCTAGCGGATTTTAAAGACTTCAAGTTTTGCGTGGTAGAGGGCGATTTGCAAACCAATAGAGATGCGGACAGATTGCGTAAAAAAGGCGTGAGCACGCACCAAATCACCACCGGCGAAGCGTGCCATTTGGAAGCGAGCATGATTGAAGGGGCGTTTGATTTGCTCAAAAATGAGGGAGCGTTAGAAAAAAGCGATTTTTTAATCATTGAAAATGTAGGGAATTTGGTTTGCCCTTCAAGCTATAATTTAGGGGCGGCGATGAATATCGTTTTACTCTCCGTCCCAGAGGGCGATGATAAGGTGCTAAAATACCCTACGATGTTTATGTGCGCGGATGCGGTGATTATCAGTAAAGCGGACATGATTGAGGTGTTTAATTTCAGGGTTTCTCAAGTCAAAGAAGACATGCAAAAATTAAAGCCTGAAGCCCCCATTTTTTTAATGAGCTCTAAAGACCCTAAAAGTTTGGAAGATTTTAAAAATTTTCTTTTAGAAAAAAAGCGTGGAAATTACCAATCCACGCATTCGTTTTAATGTGTTTAGCGATCCCTTCTAAAGTCATAGCCATTAACGATAATGTGGCGCTCTTGGAAACTTTAGGCGTTCAAAGAGAGGCGAGCTTGGATTTAATGGGCGAATCCGTTAAAGTGGGCGATTATGTGTTGTTGCACATCGGCTATGTGATGAGTAAGATTGATGAAAAAGAAGCCCTAGAATCCATTGAGCTTTATCAAGAAATGATCGCCAAAATGAACGAAACGCAATAATAACAATGAGCGTTGATCACCTCATTTCGCCCTTTAGAGACAAGCAAACCCTTTTAGCGTTCTCTAATGCAATCAAAAAACTCGCTTTCAAGCTTGAAAAAAAATTAGTCATCATGGAAGTGTGCGGAGGGCATACGCATTCTCTCATGAAATACGGGCTTTTAGATTTGATGCCTAACAATTTAGAGTTTGTGCATGGGCCGGGGTGTCCGGTATGCGTGATGCCAAGAGCACGCCTTGATGAAGCTTACGAACTCGCTATGATCAAAGATAGCATTATCTTAAGTTTAGGGGATATGATGAGAGTCCCGGGGAGCTATGGGAGTTTGATACAAGCCAGAGAAAAGGGGCTGGATGCGTGCTTTTTGTATTCGCCCATGCAAGCTTTAGAAGTCGCTAAAGAAAACCCGCATAAAAAAGTCATTTACATTGCGATCGGTTTTGAAACCACCACGCCCATGACGGCGAGCGTTTTATTGAATGCAAAAAAAGAAAAATTAAAAAATCTTTTTTTCCACATCAACCACATTCTAGTGCCTCCAAGCGTGAGCGCGATTTTACAAGATCCAGCATGCCAAATTAACGCTCTTTTAGCCCCTAGCCATGTGAGCGTGATCAGCGGTGCTCAAATCTACGCTCCTTTAGTGGATCGCTTTAAAATCCCCATTATCGTGAGTGGTTTTGAGCCGGTGGATATATTAGAAAGCGTGCTGATGCTTATCAAACAAGCCTTAAACAAAGAAGCCAAGCTAGAAATCCAATACAAAAGAGCGGTGAGCTATGAAGGGAATGTGAAAGCGCAAGAGTTAGTCAATGCTTGCATGGAAGTGAGAGAAAATTTTGAATGGAGGGGCCTTGGGAATATCAAACATTCCGCTCTCAAACTCAAAGAAACGTTCGCTTCTTATGACGCTGAAAAAGTCTTTAAAGAACACTTAAGCCACAAAACTTCTAAAGAAAACAAGGCATGCAAGTGTGGGGAGATTTTAAAAGGCATCGCTAAGCCCCCAGACTGCTCATTATTCGCCACAACTTGCACCCCACAAAACCCGATCGGCAGTTGCATGGTCAGCTCTGAGGGGGCGTGCGCGGCGTATTATCGTTACAAGCGCGTTTGAGTTTTAGAAATTGCTTTTTAGTGAAATCGCTCAAACCTTCGCAATTGACATCCACGCTTTTAGGGGTTTTTTCTTTTTTTATAACCGGTTTTTGATAAGCCCTTTTCCTCACGCTCGCCTGGATTATTTTAAAATCAAAAGGGTAATTCAAAGCTTTTAGGATTTTTTGCGCTTCTGTAAAATGGGCTTTCAGGTGGTTGGTGTAATAATCTTTTTCTGTTTCAAAGGCTTTCAAGAAACTCGGGTGCGTGAAATAGATTTTTAGGATTTGATGCTCAATTTTAGCGTATCTAAACCCTTTCTTTAAATCCCCTAAAATTCCAGCGACATAACGATTAATCACCTCTTTTCGCTTGAGCTGGAGCTTTAGATTGTTAAACGCAGACATTTGGCCGATTTTTTTAAACAGCAAAAAGGTTTCTTTCTTTTTTAAATAGCGCTCATAAATCAAAGGGTTAAAATGGTTTTCCATGATGAAATTATAGCGTCTTAGCTTGACTTTTTTAAAAAGCTTTTGTATAATGCTTCTTTTATTTTGTTGTTGGGGTGTCGCCAAGCGGTAAGGCACCAGGTTTTGGTCCTGGCATTCCGAGGTTCGAATCCTTGCACCCCAGCCATTTTTCCTTTATTTTGGCGCGGAGTAGAGCAGTCCGGTAGCTCGTTGGGCTCATAACCCAAAGGTCAGTGGTTCAAATCCATTCTCCGCAACCAATCCCTTTTTTTAAATTTAACTCTGTTTAATAGAATTTAAAAAATGCTTTAGCATTTTTAAGATAAATAATAAAAGAGCTTGCGTCAAGCAAGCGATAACTTTACTAAAAAAGCGGTCTTGGGGGGTTAGGGGGATTTTAAGGGGGTTAAGGGGGGTGTTATCGCAAAATACCCCCCTATCCCCTTAAGAAAATGGGTTTTATTAAAACAAAGCTTAACCATCGTTTTACCACCAAACGAAACAAAAAACACCAAAATCAAAAAAATGACAAAATTTTCCCCAAATGACAAAAAAAAAAAAACGCTTTATGCTATAATACTCCAAATACATTCCAATGCAAATGCATTCTAATGCAAATGTATTTTAATGAATGTATGAAATCCCTAATACTAATTCAATTTAATCCAAAAAGGAGAAAAAACATGAAAAAACACATCCTTTCATTAACTTTAGGCTCGCTTTTAGTTTCCGCATTGAGCGCTGAAGACGACGGCTTTTACACAAGCGTAGGCTATCAAATCGGTGAAGCCGCTCAAATGGTGAAAAACACCAAAGGCATCCAACAGCTTTCAGACAATCAATTATGAAAAGCTGAACAACCTTTTGAACAATTACAGCACCCTAAACACCCTTATCAAATTATCCGCTGATCCGAGCGCGATTAACGACGCAAGGGATAATCTAGGCTCAAGCTCTAGGAATTTG
>NZ_MVWR01000014.1:0-30729 GCF_003637665.1 Helicobacter pylori
CAAATTCCTAGAGCTTGAGCCTAGATTATCCCTTGCGTCGTTAATCGCGCTCGGATCAGCGGATAATTTGATAAGGGTGTTTAGGGTGCTGTAATTGTTCAAAAGGTTGTTCAGCTTTTCATAATTGTCTGAAAGCTGTTGGATGCCTTTGGTGTTTTTCACCATTTGAGCGGCTTCACCGATTTGATAGCCTACGCTTGTGTAAAAGCCGTCGTCTTCAGCGTGGAGCAAAAACGAGAGAGAGAGAGAGAGAGAGAGTAAAAGGGTTTTTTTCATCATATTCTCCTTGAAATTAAAATGGTTAGGTGAGTCTTGTAAGATTATAAGATCTTATCACAAGATTTTCGTTAATATAGCATGGATTGATAAGATTTTTGCACTAATTTGGCGTTTTGTTGTTTCAAAAAAAAAAAAAAAAGATTTTGGGGTGTTTTGGAACTATTCTCAATTATTAAAAAGGTTTTAAAATAGGGTTTAATAGGGATAAAATGGGGGTTTGATTGCTTGCTGGGATCGTTTTGAATTTGGTTATAAAACTCTTAAGGGGATATTTTAAATGGGATCGCTTTAGTTTTGGTTGTAAGACTCTTAAGGGGGTATTTTAAAATAACATTCCCACTAATAACGCTTAAGAAATCACCGCTAAAATCAAGCTTTTTCATTTTGTCTTAAAAAGGCTTTTTATCGTTTTTACCGCTAGCGCTCCATAAAAGCCAAGCCAAGATTAAATAAGATTAAATAAGATTAAAAGGGCATGCCCCCTATTAGCCCTAATCAAAAATTTAGTGCTGTTTAAAAGGGCTATCCACGACTTTTTTCCTATCCACAATGTAGGGGATTAAAGCCATGTGGCGGGCTCTTTTGATCGCTACTTCCACCCTCTCTTGCCACTTTTTGCTATTGCCTGTCAACCTTCTTGGCATGATTTTATAGCGCTCTGATAGCGTGTGCTTGAGCATGTCTAAATCTTTATAGTCAATAAAGCTGATTTTAGCTTCGGTGTATTTGCAATAGCGTTTTGAATAGCGTTTTCTTTCCATAATGTCTCCTTAATTTTAACCCTTAAAAGGGGATTTCTTCTTCATCAATATTGATTTCAGGCACGCTGTTTTGATACTTGGACGGCTGTGCTTGTAAATTCTCTTTAGCGTAAGCGTTTTGCGCATAGCTTTGGGCTTGGTTAAAAGGATCCTGGCTGGGAGCGTTATGATTAGCGGGATAAGCGTTGTTGAAACTCTCATGCGTCATGCTATCTTGCATGGCGTTTGCTTGGGGATTGTCTGACTTTTTATCCATAAATTGCAACGAGTCCGCCGTGATAGTGTGGCGGGAATTTTTTTTGCCCGTTTGATCCATCCAACTCTCATAAGTCAAACGCCCTTCTATCAAAACGCTTGAACCCTTGCTCAAATACTGGTTAGCGATTTCAGCCGTTCGCCCAAACAAACGCGCATCTATAAAGCACACCTCTTCGCCTAGCGTGCCGTCTTGCTTTTTAAAACGCCTACTTGTGGCTAAACCTATTGTAGCCGCAGCCGAACCGCTAGGCAAATATTTCAACTCCACATTCCTAGTCAAACGCCCTACCATAATCACTTTATTAAACATGATAAGCCCTTATTCGCTATGAGATCCTACGCTTTCTGCTTCCTCTGTGTGGTGAGAATGCGTGTGTTCGGTTTTTTCGTGTTTTTCTTTAGCGTGTGATGGCTTTTTATTAGCCCTATCCACTAACGCATGCCACGCTTCTACCTCTTTTTTGCTTTCGTATTTGATCACAATGAAACGCAACACGTCTTCATTGATGCGATACAATCGTTCAAGCTCTAAAATCATGGACGGCTCTGCTTTGAAATACGCCACATAATAATAGCCTCTTTTGTGCTTTTTGATTTCATAAGCCAAATTACGCATGCCCATATCCAGGCTCGTTTCAATCACGCCGTGATGCTTAGTGATCACTTCTCTGTAAAATTCAATTTTGGATTTAATCTCTTCTTCTACTAAAGTAGGTTTGAGAATAAACATCGTTTCATAATGCCTCATCCATTCTCCTTGTGGTTGTATAGCCCTTTTTTTACTAAAAAAGAGCAAGGTCTAAAAAACTTTTGATTATACCTTGCTTTCGCTTGTTTTTGGATTAAATTTAGTTTTATTAACACCTTTCAGCATTTTTCAAGGGTTAATGATTTTTTGAATGGGGGTCAAATACAAAAAGCCCAATTCCTTTTGCCCTTGCATGCTTTGAATGTGCCATAACCTAAAAATTTCAAAAACCCTCTTATAGCCGGCTTCTTTCAAACGCAAGGCGTTTTTAGCGTAATTTTCGGCAATTTCTTTAGGAGGAGCGTAGCCTAAAACCTCTTTAGCGTCCATTAAACCGGTTGTTTTGATGTGGGCGAAAAATAAAAAAAGCTGGTAAAAATACCGCTCTAACCCCCTTAAAATATCCGCATCTTTTTTGCCCTCTTTTAACAAATAATCATAAATATCAAGCACGCTTTTTTTCAAAAAAAGCCCTAAAATGAGCTTTTGTAAATCCATATCCCCCGCATTGGAGCTTAATTCTTGAATGTCTTCTAAAGTGATGGGCGTATTTAGAACCGCTAACTTGTCTAAATCGTTAAATGAAATGCTTAAATCTTCGTTATTGGTTTCAAAAAGAGCGTTTAAAAGATGGCTGCTGATGTCTAATTGTAAAACATTAGCCCTTTCTTGCAAGAATTTCAAACTCTCCCAAGTTTTAGGGGTAAAAAAGCGCACACAGATCGCTTCATCTTTCAAGGGGCTTTTTTGGAAAAATTTAACGATAGCATCGCTAGTGTATTTGTATTTGGTGGTGTCGCTTTTAGAATTATAAAGCCCTATGATAAGCCTGTTATGGCTAGGCCGCTCTAGAGCTTTTAAAAAAAGATTGATATCATTTTCTTTAAATTTCTTATGCAGCGCAAAATCCAGTTTTAAAATGACTAGACTGCTCCCTCCAAATAAAGAATCCTGCTCTAAAAGGGTCGCAATCTGGCTTTTTTCATAATCGCTCGCATAAAAAAGCGAAGTTTCTATGTCAGGGTTACTGAGCTTAAAAAGCGCGCTAATCGTTTGAGCGTAATAATGAATAAAAAAATCAAACTCCCCATACAAAAACACCGCTTTAGGGAGGCGTTGTTTTAAATAATGGTCCAAATCTTTACGATACATGCTCTTTAATCCTTTCTGTGATTTCGCCTCTAACTTGCCCTAAAATCAAATCCGCATGCGTGATTGTAACGCGCACCTTTTCTAACGGCTTAAAAACCTTGTTCGTTTTGATTAAAACTTTAAGCCCTATAAATTCTTTTAACCCCACCACTACCCAATCTTTAACCTCTAAAACCACGCCCAAAAACTCTTTTTCTAAAAACTCTAAAGCCAAGCGGGCGAATTTGCGCTTGATGAAATCCCTTTCAATCAAAGCAACTTTTTTTTGTAAAGCGTTCAACTCAGCGCATAATTCAGGCGTTTCTTCTAACAAATACGAGCAACCTTTAGCTTGATGGAATAACAATTCTTTTAAAAGCCTGTGCAAGGCTAGATCGCTGTAGCGTCTAATGGGCGAAGTGAAATGCGTATAGCTGGCAAACCCCAAACCAAAATGGCTTTCTTGCATGAGGCTATAAAGGGCTAAATTTTGAGACTTAATAATCAAGCGTGAAACTTCTCTTTCTATACTCTTTTCTTTGGCTATCTTTAAAGCATGCTCTAAAAAAGGAAAAAAGCCCATGTTTTTAGGGCGCACAATCTCATAATCAAAAAGCTTAGCATAGAGGCGTTTTTGCTGCTTTAAACTTGGCTCTTTATGGGTGCGGTATATCCCCTTATTGTGAAAATGCTCATCTAATAACCTCGCACTAGACTGGTTGGCTAAGAGCATGGCTTCTTCTATAAGGGTGTGGGCATCGCTTTCTTTTTCTGTTTCAATTTTTTCTATACGCCCTTCTTTATTTAAATACAGCTTGTTTTCAAAGGAATTGAAATTAAACCCCTTTTTTAAACGCTCCTTTTTTAATTTCAAAGCCATTTCTAAAAACCCTAAAAGGCTTTGTTGCAAATCTTTATCTAAAGCGCTTTGATTAGCCCTTAAAAAATGATTGATCTCTTCATAAGTGCAATTAGCCCTAACTTCAATAACGCCTTGAGATAATCGGGCGTTTTTCAAATTATCTAAAGGGATTTCATACACTAAAGCCAGGCGTTTTTCAAACGCTTTTAGTGAGCATGCCCCTTGAGACAAACTCAAAGGCAACATGGGATAGACGCTATTAGGGAAATACACGCTAAAGCCCCTAAGCCTAGCTTCCTTATCCAAACTGGAATATTTCGGCACAAATTCGCTCACGTCAGCAACCGCCACAAACAAAACCCTTTTTTCTTGGTCATAAAAAATCGCATCGTCAAAATCTTTAGCGTCTTTGGGGTCAATGGTGATAAAAGGGATGTGAGAATAATTGATCCTGTCTTTAAAATCGCTCGCTTTAAGTTGCGCGTAATGTTGGGCTAAATTCAAACAATCTTTTGAAAAATCCTTCACTCTGTCAAAAAGGCTTAAAGAAAGGTTTTCATCTATTAAAGGGTCTTCTAAAGCCCCTAAAATTTCGCTGATTTCACGCTTTTTAAGATCGATCTTTACCACGCAATGCCTAGGCAATGCTAACAAGGATCTTTGGCTGTGCTTTAAAGAAATAGGTTTTTTAAAAGGCTCTTTAAAAGGGATAGCCACAATCTGGTTTTTTTCTTTAGCCAAGTAAGCTATCATCGTGTCTTGCACATCAAAAAGAGCGGCTTTAAAAAAGGCTATGGGGCGTTTTTTAGAACATTCTATTTGGCATAAAATCAAAGCGTCTGTTTTAAAAGATGGGGGTAAGTTTTTGATTAAAGGGTCTTTAGGGTAATTTTTCGCCAAAGAAATGAAAAACGCCTTATCTTTTACTTTTTCAACTTTGCCTATATCAAAGCCTTCTTTTAAAAAATAGCGATCCTTGTTTGATTGAAGCGCTTCTTTTAAAACGCCCTTTTCTACTAGGGGAGCGAATCGTTTAGGGATCTTTTTAACCCCAAAAAACAGGCTTCTTAAAAACCCTTGCATCAAAAAACACTTCGCATGACTTCAAACGCTTTTGAATAAGGGATTTGAGAAGCGCTGAATTTTTCAAAACTTAAAGCAGCTTGATAGATGAGCATGCCTTTCCCGTCTTGAAAAGGGGTTTTTAACTCTTTGGCTAGAGACAAAAAGGGCGTTAAAAACCCATACGCCAAATCATAAGCGAGCTTGCCCTCTTTAAAATACCCTTTCAAAACCTCTTTATTCAAAGGCAATTCGTTATTCAAACTCGCTGAAGTAGCGTTAATGATCAAATCAAAAGCGCTTTTAGGAGGCTCTATGAAACAATCACAGCCCAAGCGTTGGAAAAAATCCAATCCCCTAGCAGAGCGGTTCAACACGCTCACTTGTAAGCCTTGTTTTTTTAATTCGCACGCTAGGGCTTTAGCGCTCCCCCCAGAGCCTAAAATCAGAGCGTTTTGATAGTTTTTTTGCTTTAAAGAAAGATAAAACCCTAAAGCGTCGGTATTGTAACCCACAAGCTCATCATTTTCCAAAACAAGCGTATTGACTGAAGCACATTCAAGTGCGATGCCCTTGATTTTATCGCAAACTTGAAACGCCCTTTCTTTAAAAGGTAAGGTTACATTAGCCCCACTCAATCCCAAATGCAAAAACTCGTTTTTGATGTGGCTTTCTAAAGGGAGTAATATGGGGTGGTAATGCCCCAAAAACCCTAATTTTTTTTGAAAAGTCAAAAAACAAGCGTTATGGATTAAGGGCGATTTGGAATGTTTAATGGGATTCCCAAAAACCCCAAACGATTTTAAGTTCATTATTCTTTCATTCAGCCTTTTTTAAAAGTTTTAAAAACACATAGCCCTTTGTTTCGTGAGAAAATTCAATTTCAGCCCAATCGTTTTGGATTTCTAAAACCTTCACGCTTTTATCTTTGGTGAGCGAGCCAATGATTTTACCTTTAATGCTAGGAAAAGCGCGCACATTCACGCCACTGACTGCGACTTTATACTCTAGGGGTTTTTTTCCCATTAAGGGGGTTGTGGGGGTTTTTTGATTCTTTTGAACGGGCGGGACGCTGTTTTGTTTAGACTCATTTTCTTTTTCTTGCTCTTGTTTAATTTCTTGTTTTTGCACGGCTGTGTCTAAAGGTGGCGCTGTGTCTTTGGTGGGGTTTTCTTCTGTGGCGGTTGTGGTCGTGTTGGCTTCTTCTTGTCTGGGCGAAAGCGTGCCGTTTTGATGCTCTGTCTCGGTTTTTTCTACATTTGGGCTTATTGGAGCGCTGTCTTTTTTCATATAAAAACCAAGCGCAGCATGCGCTAAAGCATACAACAACATGAACGCTAAAACCACCAACAAAGGCTGCATAAAAAGTTTTAAAGAAGATTTCATCTCAGTTTTCATTCCTACCCTCAACGCTTTTCAAAATCAATCCTAGGGTCAATCACCACGCAGAGCAAATCGCTTATCAAACTCGCTACCAAACCTAAAAGCGTGAAAATATAAAGCGAACCAAACACGACAGGATAATCCCTACTCACAATGCTTTCATACCCTAAAAGCCCTAACCCGTCTAGGCTAAAAACAATCTCTATCAACAAACTTGAGCTAAAAAACATGCCCAAAAAAGCCTGCGGGAAACCCGCCACCACTAATAAAATCGCATTGCGGAACACATGCGCATAAAAAATACGCCCCACTGAACAACCCTTAGCCTTAGCGCTCAGTACATAAAGTTTGCCCATTTCATCTAAAAAGGAGTTTTTCACTAAAAGCGTAAGGCTTGCAAAACCCCCTAAAGAAATGCAAAGGACAGGCAAAGTGATATGCCATAAATAATCCTTGATTTTACCTAACGCGCTCAAACTTTCAAAATTATCGCTCACCAACCCTTTTAAAGGGAACCAGTGCCAATAATTCCCCCCAGCAAAAAACACGATCAACACCACCGCAAACAAAAAGGCCGGGATAGCGTTAGCAACGATAATCACCACACTGCTTAACACGTCTAAAGGCTCGTTATTGCGTTTGGCTTTAAAAATCCCTAAAGGGATGGAAATAAGATAAATCAAAAGCGTGCTAAAAAGCCCTAAAGAAATGGATACCGGCAATTTTTCCTTAATCAAGTCTATCACTTTAATCTGGCGATAAAAGCTCTCCCCAAAATCAAATTGCAGATATTTTTTGAGCATGAGAAGATAGCGCTCCCCTATAGGCTTGTCAAAACCATAGAGTTTTTTTAAATTTTCTAACAAATCGCTCTCCAACCCTTGAGACGCCCTATACGAACGCTCTTTAACAAGACCTTGGGTTTCTTTGGACTGCGTGTTATTGATTTTAGCCATCATCTGTTCTATGGGGCCTCCAGGAGCCGATTGGATCAAAAAGAAATTAATCGTCATGATGGCCAATAAAGTAGGGATAATCAAAAGCAAGCGTTTAAGAATGTAAGCAATCATTGAAGATCCTTTTCTTTTTTTATCCACCACAAATACGGCGAAAATCCATAGCTAGGGCTAACTTCAGGCATGCCAATGTAATTATACGCTGCGATCCTGTAATTAGGCAAATAAAAATGCGGTATCACATAAAACCCCCACAACAGCACCCTATCCATCGCTTGAATGGCGGCTAGTTGTTCCTTATAATCTTTAGCGTTAATGATTTTTTCAATCAAATCATCTACCGCTTTACTAGAGATTCCCGCATAATTCCTTGTGCCTTTTTCCTTAGCGCTCAAAGAGCCAAAATAAAAGCGTTGCTCATTACCCGGGAAAGACGATTGGCCAATCACTCCTACAATCATGTCAAAATCATAGCTTTTGACCCGATTGACATACTGGCTTAAATCCACTCTTTGGATTTTCATTTCAATCCCCAACACCCTTAAGTTTTTAGCAAAGGCTAGGGCCAGTCTTTCAAAGGCTGGGCTGTTTAAAAGCAAAGTGAAACTAAAGGGCTTGTTATTTTTATCCACTAAACGCATGTTTTTGTAAGAAAAGCCCGCGCTTTTTAAAAGGTTTTGGGCGTATTTTAAATTTTCCCTCAAATTATAGCCCAAAACATCAGGCCCATCGGTTCTAGGCACGACATAAGGCTCTTTAAAAACCCTTTCATCTAAACTCTTTTCATAAGGGGCTAACAGAACTTTTTCTTCAGGGCTTGGAAGAGAGGGGGACGCATAGACAGAGTTACTGAAAAAACTAGTGGTGCGTTTGTATTGCGAAAAAAACAAATTTTTATTCGCCCATTCAAAATCAAACGCATAAAATAAGGCTTCACGCACCCTTTTATCCTTAAAAATTTCCCGGCGCGTGTTGAAGAAAAACCCTTGCATGCCGCTTGGCATTTTATGGGCTATCAGGTATTTAGTGATTTTTTTATTATCCATAGCTTTCCCCACATAGCCCCTAGCCCAAATTTTAGCCGTGCTTTCAATGCGCCAATCATACGCCCCGCTTAAAAAAGCCTGTAAAGCAATGGTTTCGTCTTTATAATACTCAAATTTGATCTCATCAAAATTGAATTGCCCCTTTCGGCTAGGCAAATTCCTCGCCCAATAATTAGGGTTTCTTTGGTAGGTGATTTTCTTGCCCACATCAAAAGAAGCGATCACATAAGGACCGCTAGAAACAGGAATGAGTAAGGGGTTTTTTTCAAAATAATCCTTTTGAAACGCTTTTTTGGAAAAGATCTGCAACTGCCCTAAAATGAGAGGCAACTCTTTATTTTCAGTGGTTTTGAAAATGAATTTAACATGGTGTTTGTCTAAAACAACCGCCTTTTTAACGTCTTGGTAATACTGCCGATAGAGAGGCGATCCTAATTTCATTATCGTATCAAAGCTAAACTTCACATCGCTCGCTAAAATGGGAGCGTTATTGCTGAATCTCGCTCTTTTATCTATCGTAAAAATCACATAGCTGTTATCCTTAGCCACTTCTGCGTCTTTAGCGATTAAGGGGTATTCTGCAAAAGGCTCGTCCAAACTTTGCACCATTAAAGTGTCATAAATGAGATCCAAGCCTTCGGCTTTAGTGCCTTTAAGCGCAAAAGGGTTAAGACTATCAAAAGTCCCTATAGCGTCATTCCTTAAAACACCGCCCTTTCTGGCGTTAGGGTTAGCGTATTCAAAATGCGTGAAATTGTCTTTATATTTAGGTTCTTCGCCCAAATATAAATAAGGCGTAGCCTTAAGGAAACAAAACACCCCTAACCATAAACCTAAAATTTTCATCTAAACCAACCCCATCAATTCTTTAGCCTTTTGGTAAGTCGCTTGCGCTAAAGGTTTGGCTTTTTTGACGCCGCTATTTAAAACGGCTCTCACTTCATCATCGCTGATTTCTTTGTATCTTTCTTGGATGGGTTTTAAAGCCTGGATCATTACTTCAGCTAATTCCTTTTTAAAATCCCCATAGCCTTTATTTTTGAAACGCTCTTCTATGTTTTCTGGGCTTTCATCGCTTAAAAGCATGTAGATATTTAAAAGGTTAAAAATCCCCTCTCTTTTTTCATCAAATGCAATAACGCCCATAGAATCAGTGGCCGCTTTTTTGATTTTTTTCACAATAATGTCCGGCTCATCTAAAAGAAAAATCGCATGGTTAGCCCCTTGATGCGATTTACTCATCTTCACTTTTGGATCGTCTAGCCCCATAACCCTTGCCCCCACTTTAGCGATCAAAGGCTCTGGCACTTTAAAGCAGTTCCCAAAATCCCTGTTAAATTTTTCTGCAATGTTTCGTGTGAGCTCTAAATGCTGTTTTTGATCTTCGCCCACTGGCACTAAATCGCTTTGGTATAACAAAATATCTGACGCCATCAAAATAGGGTAATTGAAAAGCCCCACGTTCACGCTTTTAGGGTTTTTTAAAGACTTGTCTTTGAATTGCGTCATTCTTTGCATTTCCCCCATAGACACCTGACAATTTAATAGCCACGCTAAAGCCGGGTGCTCATCCACTTCACTTTGAATGAATAACCCCGATTGCTTAGGGCTAATCCCGCAAGCTAAAAGCAATTTGACTAACTCATAGGTTTGGGATTTTAAAAATATAGGATCTATGGGTAGGGTGATCGCATGCGAATTGACGACACAAAAAAGGTTTTCATATTCATCTTGCATCTCTACCCAATGCTTGATCGCTCCTAAATAGTTGCCCAAATGGATTTGCCCGGTCGGTTGGATGCCTGAAAAGACTCGTTTTTTTTGCATGTTGTTTCTCGCTCATTAGTTAGTGTTATTGTAACCACCTAATTTTAATATTTTAATTTATCTTGGTTTTTAAGAACGCTTGATCCCTGAAAAGAGTAACACTTCATAGCTCAATTTTTCAAACGCCATGTTTTGGAAAAAATGTTTTTTTTGCTTGAAACTCAGCGTTGAACCCCCTAAAAGACCGCATTTTTTAAGGTAATTCAAGCAGTCTTGTTTGCGGTTAAAATAAAGAGCGAAGCGCTTGTTTTCTAATTCTATTTGAAAATGTTTAAAAGCGTTTTTGATCAAGGATTTGAGCGTTTTGAGATCCCTTAAAGGCGAAGGCGTGCCTAAAAATTCATGCACTTCATGCAAACTAAAATCCGTATGGATAGCTAAAGCAGCCTCCTTACTAGAAAGAGCGATTTTTTCTAAAACGCTTTTTAAATCCCTTGCCCATTGCAAAGATGAAGAGGACACAACCAGATCGTAATCGCAAAAAACATGTTCTTCAAAATCCGCATGCTCTAAAGAGATTTTTTGAATGTTGATAGAATGCGTGGGGTGTAATTTGAGCATGTTTATGGAATTATCCAAAGCGATAAAGTCTTCAATCACAATATTTTGCCGCTCTAAAGCGTTAAAAACAGCCCCACTCCCTGATCCTAAATCCAAAACTTTAGCGTAATGTTTTTGTTTTAAAAATTGAACAAGACAGATAGCGATTTGTTGCTGAATATGGGCGAAGAGGTGATAAGTTTTGGCATGCTGATTAAATGCATGCTGATTGAATGCATGCTGATTAGATGAATGAAAAGAGTCCAACACCACCGCCCTTAACGCGCCACGCTTGAAATTAAAACTAAATTTTAGTGTATTCTTAGCAAATTTTAGATAAGATCAAGCGTAATTTTTTCTAAATTTTAGGGATTTAAGGAATCAGTGTTTATGACAAGCGCTCTGTTAGGCTTACAAATTGTTTTAGCGGTATTGATTGTGGTGGTGGTTTTGTTGCAAAAAAGTTCTAGCATCGGCTTAGGGGCTTATAGCGGGAGCAACGATTCTTTATTTGGCGCTAAAGGGCCCGCAAGCTTTATGGCGAAATTGACCATGTTTTTAGGGCTGTTATTTGTCATCAACACCATCGCTTTGGGCTATTTTTACAACAAAGAATACGGCAAAAGCATTTTAGATGAAACTAAAACTAAGCTTTCGCCCCTAGTCCCTGCCACCGGCACGCTTAACCCTACGCTCAATCCCACACTAAACCCAACGCTCAATCCTTTAGAGCAAGCCCCAACTAATCCTTTAATGCCACAACAAACGCCTGACGAACTTCCTAAAGAGCCAGCCAAAGCACTTTCTGTTGAAAGCCCCAAAAAGAATGAAGAGAATAAAAAAAATGATACCAAAGAAAATAGTATAAAGGGTGTTGAAAAAACCAAAGAGAACGCCAAAACGCCCCCAACCACCCACCAAAAGCCTAAAACGCATGCAACGCAAACCAACGCCCATACCAACCAAAAAAAGGATGAAAAATAATGTTACAAGCCATCTATAACGAAACCAAAGATCTAATGCAAAAAAGCGTTCAAGCTTTAAGCAGAGATTTTTCCACTCTAAGGAGCGCGAAAGTTTCAGTCAATATTTTAGATCACATCAAAGTGGATTATTACGGCACGCCCACCGCATTAAATCAAGTCGGCTCCGTGATGAGCTTGGATGCGACCACCATTCAAATCAGCCCATGGGAAAAAAACCTGCTCAAAGAAATTGAAAGATCCATTCAAGAAGCCAATATTGGCGTCAATCCTAATAACGACGGCGAAACGATCAAGCTTTTTTTCCCGCCCATGACAACCGATCAAAGAAAACTCATCGCAAAAGATGCCAAAGCAATGGGCGAAAAGGCTAAAGTGGCTGTAAGGAATATCCGCCAAGACGCTAACAACAAGATAAAAAAATTAGAAAAAGACAAAGAAATCAGCGAAGATGAAAGCAAAAAAGCCCAAGAGCAGATCCAAAAAATCACCGATGAAGCCATTAAAACAATTGATGAAAGCGTGAAAAACAAAGAAGACGCGATTTTAAAGGTCTAAAATGGATATTAAGGCATGTTATCAAAACGCTAAAGCGCTGTTAGAGGGGCATTTCTTGCTCAGTAGCGGGTTTCATTCTAATTATTATTTGCAATCCGCTAAAGTTTTAGAAGATCCCAAACTAGCCGAACAATTAGCCAAAGAATTAGCCAAACAGATCAAAGAAGCCCATTTGAATATTGAATGCGTGTGCTCACCTGCTATTGGGGGGATCTTGGCTGGGTATGAGCTTGCAAGGGCTTTGGGCGTGCGTTTTATTTTCACTGAAAGGGTGGATAATGTCATGGCGTTAAGGCGTGGTTTTGAAGTCAAAAAAAACGAAAGAATTTTAGTGTGTGAGGACATTATCACTACGGGAAAATCCGCCATGGAATGCGCTAAAGTTTTAGAAGAAAAGGGCGCTCAAATCGTGGCTTTTGGCGCTTTAGCCAATCGGGGCATTTGCAAACGCACCCATTCTCATTTGAAAGCCCAAGAGGGTGCGTGTTTGCCTAGCCATTTGCCCCTTTTTGCTTTAGAAGATTTTGTTTTTGACATGCACAAGCCTAGTTCTTGCCCTTTATGCGCTACTAGCGTTGCTATAAAGCCAGGAAGTCGTGGCAACTAAAAAAACCAAAAAAAATAAAACCCCAGAAAAAAAACGCGTTTTAGAAAGCCCTTTAAAAGGGCTGTATCTCTCTTTACGCTTAAAGGCCTTCATCACCGATATTTTTATGATTTATACCCCCATGCTTTATATAATGACTTATGCGATTTTAGGGAGCGCGAAGGATTTTAGGGAAAACCAGAGCGCGATTTTTTTATGCCTGCTTTTTTACGCCCTAACGCACAGCTTTTTTATCGCTTTTAAATCCCAAAGCCCTGGCATGCGTTACGCTCATTTTAGATTAGTCAAAAATAATGGTAAAGAAGTGGGATTTTTTTTAGCGTTGTGGCGCTTTGTTTTGTGGGTGTTAAGCATGGGGTTACTTATAGGGTTTGTTGCGCCTTTTATTTTTAAGTTTTTTTTGCATGACAAATTCAGCGGCACTCATATTGAAATTATCAAGGAGGAAACATGAAAAATTTAGTGATTTTAAGCGGGGCTGGCATTTCAGCAGAAAGCGGGATTAAAACCTTTAGGGACGCTGATGGCTTGTGGGAAGGGCATGACATCATGGAAGTTGCTTCGCCTTATGGTTGGAAAAAGAACCCGCAAAAGGTGTTGGATTTTTACAACCAAAGGCGCCGACAGCTTTTTGAAGTTTATCCTAACAAAGCCCATAAGGCTTTAGCAAAATTGGAAAAACACTATCAAGTTAATATCATCACCCAAAATGTAGATGATTTGCATGAAAGGGCGGGTTCTTCTCGCATTTTGCACTTGCATGGGGAATTATTAAGCGTTCGCAGCGAAAAAGATCCTAATTTGGTTTATAGGTGGGAAAAGGACTTGAATTTAGGCGACTTGGCCAAAGACAAATCGCAATTACGCCCTGATATTGTGTGGTTTGGCGAAGAGGTGCCTTTGCTTAAGGAAGCGATTTCTTTAGTCAAACAAGCGCACCTTTTAATCATCATTGGCACTTCTTTGCAAGTCTATCCCGCCGCTGGCCTCTACACGCATGCGCATAAAGACGCCCTCATTTATTACATTGACCCTAAGGCTAAAAACGCCCGTTTGCCCCAGAATATCCAATGCATTAATGAAAGCGCGGTGCATGCCATGCAAGATTTAATGCCCAAACTCATAGAAATGGCTTCTTAAGAAATGTTAAAATAATTTTTATTTTTTCAGCTAACGATTAGCAAAAACATGGTTTAATTGGCTTTGTCATTTGCTAGTAATTAAAGGAGTTTGAGAGTCTGATGCAACAAGCCACAGAAGCATTGAATCACCCCTATTTTGGCGTTTTTGTTTTGTTGGTATTCACCTTTTGGGTGTTTAACTTAACCTTAAGGATTCAAAGGTTTTTAAGCCGTAAAATGGCTCAAAAAAAGGGCGAAAAGCTCAAGCTCGCTCCCTATGAATGCGGGCCTGTGGCTCTCAAGCAGCCTAATAGAGTGTCCCATCATTTCTATATCATGGCTATGCTTTTTATTTTATTTGATGTAGAAATCGTTTTCATGTTCCCTTGGGCGATTGATTTTAAAAAATTAGGCTTGTTTGGGCTCGTTGAAATGCTAGGCTTTGTCTTCTTTTTAACCATTGGTTTTATTTACGCTTTAAAGCGAAACGCTTTGAGCTGGCAAAAATTAGAGGTGAAATAATGCAACAAGCACCGGTTGTTCTAAGCACTTTGGATAAATTATTGAATTGGGGGCGTTCTAATTCGCTCTGGCCTTTAACCTATGGCTTGGCGTGTTGCGCGATTGAGATGATGGCGACAGGGGGTTCAAGGTTTGATTTTGACAGATTTGGCACGATTTTTAGAGCGAGCCCTAGGCAATCGGATGTGATGATCATCGCTGGCACGCTCACTAAAAAACATGCCGAGTTTATGCGTAGGCTCTATGATCAAATGCCTGAACCTAAATGGGTGATTTCTATGGGGAGTTGCGCTAACACAGGTGGGATGTTCAACACTTATGCGACCGTTCAAGGAGCGGACAGGATCGTTCCTGTGGATATTTACTTGCCCGGTTGCGCACCACGCCCAGAAACTTTACAATACGCTCTTATGGTTTTGCAAGATAAAATCAGACGCTCTAAAGCGATCAAACAAGACGCTCCTAAAAGGTTAGTGTGATGGTAAGAAAACAATCCCCCTATGAAGATGTGCAAAAACAATCGCGCCAGCATGACCCCTATAAAATCATAGAACCCACCCCTAAAAAATATTTAGAGGGCAGCGCTTATGAGGTCATTTACAACCACCTTTCTTACAAGCATGAAATTTTAGACAAATACATAGAGACTAACACGGCTGTGTTTTGGATCAAAAAAGACGATATTTTTTCTGTCGCTACGATTTTAAGGCATTTGGGTTATGAGTGTTTGAGCGAAATGAGCGCGATAGATTTGTGCGCTAAAAAAGGGCATTTTGAATTGTTTTATCAATTCGTGGGCTTTAGCGATAGCTGTAAGAACCGCCGTAGGGTGCGCGTGAAATGCGTTTTGTTGCCTAATGAGAGCGTGGATTCTTTGAGTTTTTTATACCGCTCGGCTAATTGGAGCGAAAGGGAAGCGTATGACATGCTTGGTATTGTGTTTGACAAACACCCCTATTTGAAACGCCTTATCATGCCGCATGATTGGGTAGGCCACCCCTTATTGCGTTCTTACCCGCTCAAAGGCGATGAATTCGCTCAATGGTATGAAGTGGATAAAATTTTTGGCAAAGAATACCGAGAAGTGGTGGGTAAAGAGCAGAGAGACAGTGCAAGAGTGGATGAAAAAGACACTTTCAATTTCGCCAAAATTGGCTATGAGCAGGGCAAAGGCGAAGAATTAAAAGAAGTAGAAGAAAAGCATGCGTTTAAGAAAATCCCTTTTGTCAAAGATTTGCACAAAATCGCCCCCACTATCTTAAAAAAGAGGCTATAAAATGGCTCAAAATTTCACGAAACTCAACCCTCAGTTTGAAAACGTCATTTTTGAACATGACGACAACCAAATGATTTTAAACTTTGGCCCCCAACACCCCAGTAGTCATGGGCAATTGCGCTTGATTTTGGAATTAGAGGGCGAAAAAATCATTAAAGCTACCCCTGAAATTGGCTACTTGCATAGAGGCTGTGAAAAGTTAGGCGAAAACATGACCTATAACGAATACATGCCCACTACTGATAGATTGGATTACACTTCTTCTACCAGCAATAATTACGCTTACGCTTATGCGGTAGAGACCTTACTCAATTTAGAAATCCCGCGCCGAGCGCAAGTGATCCGCACGATTTTACTAGAGCTTAACCGCATGATTTCACACATCTTTTTTATCAGCGTGCATGCTTTAGATGTGGGGGCGATGAGCGTGTTTTTGTATGCGTTTAAAACGAGGGAATACGGGTTGGATTTGATGGAGGATTATTGCGGGGCTAGGCTCACGCATAACGCTATAAGGATTGGGGGCGTGCCTTTAGATTTACCCCCTAATTGGTTAGAAGGCTTGAAAAAGTTTTTAGGCGAAATGAGGGAATGCAAAAAACTCATTCAAGGCTTATTGGATAAGAATCGCATTTGGCGGATGCGTTTGGAAAATGTGGGCGTTGTAACGCCCAAAATGGCGCAAAGCTGGGGCATGAGCGGTATCATGTTAAGAGGGACTGGGATCGCTTATGACATTAGAAAAGAAGAACCTTATGAGCTTTATAAAGAGCTTGATTTTGATGTGCCGGTGGGCAATTATGGCGATAGTTATGATAGGTATTGTTTGTATATGTTAGAAATTGATGAAAGCATTCGCATCATTGAACAACTCATTCCCATGTATGCAAAAACCGATACGCCTATCATGGCTCAAAACCCGCATTATATTTCCGCCCCTAAAGAAGATATAATGACGCAAAACTACGCCTTGATGCAGCATTTTGTTTTAGTGGCTCAAGGCATGCGCCCGCCCGTTGGGGAAGTGTATGCCCCCACAGAAAGCCCTAAAGGGGAATTAGGGTTTTTTATCCATTCAGAGGGCGAGCCGTATCCTCATAGACTAAAAATCAGAGCCCCTAGCTTTTATCACATTGGGGCTTTAAGCGATATTTTAGTGGGGCAATATTTAGCGGATGCAGTAACCGTGATTGGCTCAACCAATGCGGTGTTTGGCGAGGTGGATAGATGAAACGCTTTGATTTACGCCCCTTAAAAGCAGATATTTTTGAACGCTTAGAAGAATTGATTGAAAAAGAAATGCAACCTAATGAAGTCGCTATTTTCATGTTTGAAGTGGGGGATTTTTCTAATATCCCTAAGAGCGCTGAATTTATCCAATCTAAAGGGCATGAGCTTCTCAATTCTTTGCGTTTCAATCAAGCGGATTGGACGATTGTCGTGAGAAAAAAGGCTTGATTTTGAGCGGCTTTAACCCCTTAAATTCTCCCTTAATCGCAAGCTCTTCAATTAGCTTGAAAGAAGCCTATTGTTTAGAAAAATTATCTCTTAAAAAAGGGTTTAAAATCCATTACAAGATGAGTGAAGATAGCTTAAACCTTTTAGAAAAAAGCGATTTGTGCGTTTTGTTTGGAGGGTTTTCAAACGCTTGTTTGAATGAAAACGAACGATTGATTTTAGGAAGCATTAACCAATCAAAACGCCCCTACGCCTTGTTAAGACCCTTACAAGATACAAGAGACTTGCAAGAAAATTGCCTTTTTGCGTCATATGAAATCCACACGGAAGCGGCGATTTTGGCTTTGATTTTAAGGGGCATTTTAGAAAAAACTTCCCAATTAAAAGGGCATGTTTTAGAAAAGGTTGATGTGGGGTATTTAAGCTCTGAAGCGAACATGAGCGAAGAAGAATTACAAGAACTTATCGCTCTTATGGTTAAAGCAAAAAAAAGGGTGCTTGTTTTAAACAGAGAAATCACTAAGCATGCTGACAACGCTTTTTTATACACCCTTTTAAGCGGGTTGCAAAACTACCTAGAAATTTTACACATCCCTTGCAACGATTCAAACGCAACAACCACTTTTTATGACTCCAAAGATCAAGAATGGCTGCTAGAAACAGCCTTTAAAGAGGGCATTTTGCCTTTTGAATCACAACTTAAATCAAAAGATTTAGAGCTTTTAGAGCGGATGGGTGAGGCTAACGGCTCGTTTGTCTATGTTTCTTACAAAAGCCTTGAAACCCCCAAATTATCTTTTTCCAAGCAATTTAAAATCGCTAACAAGATCCAGCATTCTAAAGCGGGGTTTCAAATCTCCAATAAAACGCTAGAATGCGAGTTAGAAGAAAGCCCCCATTTGAAGGGTTTGATTGCGATTTTAGAGGGAGCGTTTTTTGACGCTTACCCTTATATCCCTATTTTATCCCACTCTCAAGGAATTTCATGATCACAATGAATATCAATGGCAAAATAATTGAGTGCCAAGAGGGACAAAGCGTTTTAGAGGCTGCTAGGAGCGCTGGGATCTATATCCCTACTATTTGCTATTTAAGCGGTTGCTCGCCCACAGTCGCATGCAAAATGTGCATGGTTGAAATGGATGGCAAACGGGTTTATAGCTGCAACACGAAAGCCAAAAACAACGCCACTATCCTCACTAACACCCCAACGCTCATGGATGAAAGAAAAAGCATCATGCAAACTTATGATGTCAACCACCCCCTAGAGTGCGGCGTGTGCGATAAGAGCGGGGAATGCGAATTGCAAGACATGACGCATTTAACCGGCGTAGAGCACCAACCTTATGCGGTGGCTGATGATTTTAAAGCCCTAGATTCATGGGCAAAAGCCTTGTATGATCCTAATTTGTGCATCATGTGCGAAAGGTGCGTAACCACTTGTAAGGACAATGTGGGCGAAAACAACCTTAAAGCCACTAAAGCCGATTTGCATGCTCCGGATAAATTTAAAGACAGCATGTCCAAAGACGCTTTTAGCGTGTGGAGTCGTAAGCAAAAAGGCATTATTTCTTTTGTGGGCAGCGTGCCTTGCTATGATTGCGGGGAATGCATTGCGGTATGCCCTGTGGGTGCTTTGAGCTATAAAGATTTCGCTTACACGGCTAACGCATGGGAACTCAAAAAGATCCATTCTACTTGTTCGCATTGCTCAGCCGGGTGTTTGATTTCTTATGATGTGCGCCATTTTGATACTCTAGGCGAAGAATCTAAAATCTTTAGAGTGCTTAATGATTTTTACCATAACCCTATTTGTGGGGCAGGCCGTTTCGCTTTTGATGTGAGCTCTAGCCCTAAAGGCAGCACTAATCTTAAAGAAGCGCAAAACGCCCTCAAAGAATGCGAAGCGGTGCGAATAGGTGGGGACATTACGAATGAAGAGGCGTTTTTAATAGAGCGTTTGAGGAAAAAGCTTGATTTTAAAATCTACAATCAAGAAGCGTATCATTTCCAGCAATTTTTAAAAGTGTTGGGCGAAGTTAAACGCCCCAGCATTGAAGAGATTAAAACTTCTCATTTAGTCGTTACGATAGGATCTTCTATCAAAACAGAAAACCCTTTGGTGCGCTATGCCATCAATAACGCCCTCAAGCTCAATAAAGCTTCTTTGATCGCTATGCACCCTATCAAGGATAACGCGCTAGTGAATTTGTGCCGAAGCTCTTTTTGCATCACCCATGAAGTGGGGGCTGAAGAAATCCTTTTAGGCATGCTTTTAAAAATGCTTAACATTGAAAGTGCGGCTCTAAAAAGCTTGGAAGATTCCAAGCAAAGTGTTGTGGATGAAGCGGCTCTTAAAGCCTTAGAAGAAGAGCGAAAAAAAGCTTTAGAACAAGCTGAGCAAGGGTGCAGTATTGGAGAAAATAAGGCAGAAAATAAAGAAGAGGATAAAACAGAAGCAGCTGCCCCAAAAGAAAATCAAGAAGAAAACAAGACAGAGGTTAAAGAAGAAAAAATTGAAGTCCCTACCAAAACCACTTATTTGTTGCTTGAAGAAGCGGGCATCAATTTAGAAACTTATGAAAAAATTCTCGCTCTTTTGCAAAAATCAAATAACACCTTGCTGGTGGTTGGCGAAGAAATTTATAGCCACAAACAAGCCCACAATATCGCTAAAATGTTGCGTTTGTTAGCCCAAAAAAGCGCTGTTAAACTCATTCTTATCCCTCCAAGCGCGAACGCTTTAGGCATCGCTTCTATTTGTCAATTGAGCGAAGAAATTTTTGAACATGAAAAAATTGTAGGCATTCGCGCTCAAGGGGATTTCACTATCAATAGCGATGATAGGGTTTTTGGGAAAGACGCTCTCAGCAAAGTGGATTTTATTTTGCCCAGTCTCAACCAGCTAGAAGGCACGATCACCAATATTGAAGGGCGTGTGTTGCCCTTAAAACCGGCTTTAAGGTTTGAGGGCTATGACTTGAGCGATATTATGCAAGGCTTTGGCTTTGTGGAAGAAAATCTCACAGAATGCACCCACAAACTCCCTACAGAAGCGGGCTTTAAAGCCATAGAATTTGATTATCTAACCAACTATTTCACTAATGACAGGGTCAATCACAGAGGCTATTTATTAGGAACAAGCCATTTTGAAAACAGCGCTAAAGAATGCGAAACCACAGAATGCGAGCCTATCAAGCCTTTAAAAGAAAAAATCGCTTTCAACGCGTATTTAAAATACCCAGAAACGCAATTCAATAACGCTACCCATAAAAGCGAGAATTTGCAATTAAAGACTGGTATTTATGTGTCTAAAGCTTTCTTAAAAAAATTGAATAAAGAAGTGGGGCAAAACATCACTTTATCTAAAGAAGAAGAGGAATTAACAGGCGTTTTGTATCTTGATGAAAGCTTGGATCAAGATGTGTTTGTCATTTCGCCTTCTCTTTTGACAAACCATTCTAACTTTTTTAGAGAGGGCGTGTTTGATAGCGTGGATTTAAAGGAGCAAGCATGAGCGCTTATATCATTGAAACCTTGATTAAAATTTTGATTTTAGTCGCTGTTTTTTCGGCTTTAGGAGGCTTTGCCACTTATATTGAAAGGAAAGTGTTAGCCTATTTCCAACGCCGTTTAGGGCCTTGTTATGTGGGGCCTTTTGGGCTTTTGCAAGTCGCAGCAGACGGCATTAAGCTTTTCACCAAAGAAGACATTATCCCTCAAGGTGCGAATAAGTTCATTTTCACGCTAGCGCCCATTATTGCGATGGTGAGCGCGTTTGTGTCCATGGCGCCTATCCCTTTTTTCCCTAATTTCACTCTGTTTGGCTATGAGATCAAGCCCCTTATTTCTGACATTAACATTGGCTTTTTGTTTTTCTTAGCCGTGGGTTCAGCAGGGATTTATGCGCCTATTTTAGCCGGGCTTGCCTCTAATAACAAATACTCTTTAATTGGCTCCGCAAGAGCGACGATCCAACTGCTCAGCTTTGAAGTGGTCAGCACTTTAACCATTCTAGCCCCCTTAATGGTGGTAGGATCGCTCTCTTTAGTGGAAATCAATCATTACCAAAGCGGTGGGTTTTTAGACTGGCTTGTGTTTAAGCAACCTCTAGCGTTTGTTTTGTTTTTGATCGCTAGTTACGCTGAATTGAATCGGACCCCTTTTGACTTGTTAGAGCATGAAGCCGAGATTGTGGCCGGGTATTGCACCGAATACAGCGGCTTGAAATGGGGCATGTTCTTTTTAGCGGAATACGCGCATTTATTCGCTTTTTCTTTTGTGATTTCTATTGTGTTTTTTGGCGGGTTTAACGCATGGGGCTTTATCCCTGGAGGTTTAGCGATTTTGATTAAAGCGGGCTTTTTTGTCTTTTTATCCATGTGGGTTAGAGCGACTTATCCGCATGTGCGCCCAGACCAACTGATGGATATGTGCTGGAAAATCATGTTGCCTTTAGCGTTATTGAATATTGTGCTAACAGGCGTTATCATTTTAATTTAAAGGAGGTTTTATGGCCAAACAAGAATACAAGCAACTTCCTAAACGAGCCGAAGCTCATAGCACGACCGAGCAATTTAAAGACACCATTAAAACGAGCTTGGGTTTGGATCTATTCAAAGGGCTAGGGCTTACGATCAAGGAATTTTTTAGCCCGAGCGTAACCATCCATTACCCTATGGAGCAACTCCCCTTAAGCCCTCGTTATCGCGCGGTGCATCATTTGCAACGGCTTTTAGACTCAGGCTCTGAAAGGTGTATTGGCTGCGGGCTGTGCGAAAAGATTTGCACGAGTAATTGCATAAGGATCATCACGCATAAGGGCGAAGACAACCGCAAAAAGATCGATTCTTACACGATCAATTTAGGGCGTTGCATTTATTGCGGGTTGTGTGCGGAAGTTTGCCCAGAATTAGCGATCGTTATGGGGAATCGGTTTGAAAACGCCAGCACCCAACGCTCCCAATACGGCTCTAAAAGCGAGTTTTTAACGAGCGAACAAGACGCTAAAAATTGCTCGCATGCCGAGTTTTTAGGCTTTGGTGCGGTAAGCCCTAATTACAATGAACGCATGCAAGCCACCCCTTTAGATTATGTCCAAGAGCCTTCAAAAGAAGAATCACAAGAAGAGTCTCCAACAAACCCAAAAAGCCATAAGGAAGATGAAAATGTTTGAAACCATTGCCTTTTATTTCTTTGCGATCCTTACTTTGAGCATGGCGTTAGTGGTGATCACCACCACGAATATTCTCTATGCCATTACCGCTCTCGCTAGCAGCATGGTTTTTATCTCTGCTTTTTTCTTTTTATTGGACGCTGAGTTTTTGGGCGTGGTGCAAATCACGGTGTATGTGGGCGCGGTCATTGTGATGTATGCGTTTGGCATGATGTTTTTCAACTCCGCTGCAGAAGTCATTGAACGCAAGCAAAGCCCTAAAATCTTGTGCGTTCTTTCATTTGGCGTGGCGCTATTACTCACCTTGATTTTAAGTGCTCCTAGCATTGGCGAAAACCTTTCTAAGCAAGTCAATTCCAACGCTATTGATGCGCAAATCCCTAACATTAAAGCCATTGGTTATGTGCTTTTTACCAATTACCTCATCGCTTTTGAAGCGGCGGCTTTAATGCTTTTAGTCGCTATGGTTGGAGGCATCGCTACAGGGATTCAAAAAATCCATGGGAAAAATCACACGCAATTTATAAAGGAATCTCTATGATAGGGTTGAACCACTATTTGATTGTTTCAGGGTTGCTCTTTTGCATTGGTTTAGCGGGCATGCTGAAACGCAAAAACATTCTGTTGCTCTTTTTTTCTACAGAAATCATGCTCAATGCGATCAATATCGGTTTTGTAGCGATCTCTAAATACACACACAATTTAGACGGACAGATGTTCGCGCTCTTTATTATCGCTATTGCTGCTAGTGAGGTGGCTATTGGTTTGGGCTTGGTGATTTTGTGGTTTAAAAAATACAAGAGCTTAGACATTGATTCTTTAAACGCTATGAAAGGTTGAGCATGCAATATTCTTCTTTGCTGTCAGTGGTGTTGTTTTTGCCTTTAATCGGTGCAATTTATGCGGGGCTGTTTGGGGCTAAAGCTAAAGCGTTGCATGTGGGCGTTTTCAATTCTTTGTGCGTGCTGGTTTCTTTAATTGGCGCAGTAGTTCTTTTCATTCAAGCATGGCATCATCAAAGCTATGAAAAATATTTGTTTGACTGGATCGTGGTAGGGAATTTTAAAGTGGGCTTTTCTCTCATGCTGGACAATATCAATGCAGTCATGATTGTCGTGGTCACTTTAGTTTCTTTCTTAGTGCATGTGTATTCTATAGGCTATATGGAGCATGATACAGGGTTTAACCGCTATTTTTCCTACCTTAGCGGCTTTGTGTTTTCCATGTTGGTGTTGGTGTTGAGCGATAATTTCTTAGGGCTTTTCATTGGTTGGGAAGGGGTGGGGCTATGCTCTTACTTGCTCATTGGCTTTTGGTATCATAAAAAAAGCGCAAATGACGCTTCTATTGAAGCCTTTGTGATGAATCGAATCACGGATTTAGGCATGCTTATGGGGATTATTTTGATCTTTTGGAATTTTGGCACCCTCCAGTATAAAGAAGTCTTTAGCATGCTCAATAACACCGATTATTCCATGCTCTTTTTCATCAGCGTGTTTCTTTTCATTGGCGCTATGGGGAAGAGTGCTCAATTCCCTATGCACACATGGTTAGCCAACGCTATGGAGGGGCCTACGCCGGTGTCCGCTCTCATCCATGCAGCGACGATGGTAACCGCTGGGGTGTATCTAGTCATTAGAGCCAATCCCTTGTATAGCGCGGTGTTTGAAGTGGGTTATTTCATCGCATGTTTAGGGGCGTTTGTGGCTCTTTTTGGAGCGAGCATGGCTTTAGTCAATAAAGATTTAAAACGCATTGTGGCTTATTCCACGCTTTCTCAATTAGGCTATATGTTTGTAGCGGCCGGTCTTGGGGCTTATGCGATCGCGCTTTTCCACCTCTTCACGCATGCGTTTTTCAAATCCCTCCTTTTCTTAGGCTCAGGCAATGTCATGCATGCGATGGAAGACAATCTAGATATTACTAAAATGGGCGCTTTATACAAGCCTATGAAAATCACAGCGATCTTTATGATTATAGGTTCAGTGGCTTTGTGCGGGATCTACCCTTTCGCAGGATACTTTTCCAAAGACAAGATTTTAGAAGTGGCTTTTGGGATGCACCACCACATTTTATGGTTTGTTCTTCTAATTGGGGCGATCTTTACCGCTTTTTATAACTTCAGGCTCATCATGCTGGTGTTTTTTGCACCCAAACAGCACGAAATCAACCACCCCCATGAGGCCAAAAATTTCATGCTTTTAAGCATGCTACCCTTAGGGGTTTTAGCGGTCATTGCTGGGTTTTTTGAAGAGCCGTTTTTTCATTTCATCTCTCAAGTGATCCCTAGCGTTGGAGAGTATCTAGTCCCGCTCGCTCTTTTAATCAGTATCACCACCATAGTGGTGTTATTGAGTATCGCCTATGCCATATTTAAATATAAAAATGGTATCACTTCCAAAAAAGAGGGGGGCTTTTTATACAAGCTCTTGCTCAACCAATACTATATCCCACAACTTTATCAAGGGATTGCAAAAGTTTTTAGCGCTATCGCTTCATTCTTGCACCAGGTCGTGGAATTAAAGATCATTGATGCGGTAGTGGATACTATAGGAAGAAGCGTTTTTGTTATAGGGCGTGTGTTTAGGATCAGTCAAGACGGGAATTTAACTTCCATGCTGCGCTTCATGGTGGTTGGGGTTTTAATCTTATTAGCGTTTGTAGCTTTTTTTGGGAGATAAGAAATGCAGTTTTTACATGCGCATCTTTTAAGCGTGGTGATCTTTTTCCCCATGCTGAGCGCGCTATTAGCGTTCTTTATGAGCGATCAAGCGAGTAGGGCGTATGCGATTGTCATCGCTTTGATTGAATTGTTATTGATCTTGTTGTTGTGGCATGGGTTTGATATTCAAAAAGCAGGCATGCAGTTTGAAGAAATGAAGGAATTAGTCTATCAAATTGGCGTGAATTACCATGTGGGCGTTGATGGCATCGCGCTCTTTTTGTTACTCTTAAACGCTATCGTGGTGTTATTGTGCGTGATTTATGTCAAAGAGCGTCGTAAAGACTTTGCGATTTGTCTTTTATTGCTAGAGGGGATTTTAATGGGCGTGTTTTCTTCTCTCAATATGATCTTTTTCTACGCTTTTTGGGAAATCTCGCTCTTGCCGGTCTTATACCTCATCGGTCGTTTTGGCCGTAACCATAAAATCTATTCTGGCATGAAGTTTTTCCTCTACACCTTTTTAGCGTCGTTATGCATGCTCTTAGGCATTTTATATATTGGGTATGACTATGCGAATAATTACGGCATGATGAGTTTTGACATTTTAGACTGGTATCAATTGAACTTTTCTAGCGGGGTTAAAACCTGGCTCTTTGTGGCTTTCTTAATAGGGATTGCGGTTAAAATCCCGCTCTTTCCCTTACACACATGGCTGCCTTATGCGTATTCTAACGCCCCTACTTTAGGCTCTGTCATGCTTTCGGCCTTGCTTTCTAAAATGGGGACTTACGCTTTATTACGCTTCTTACTCCCGCTTTTTCCTGAGCTTTCAGAAATTTATTTAACCCCCATAGCCATTGTGGCGCTATGCATGATCATTTATGGAGGTTTTCTAGCCTACGCTCAAAAAGATTTAAAAACCCTCATCGCTTATAGCTCGTTCTCGCACATGGGAGTCGTGGTGCTTGGGGTTTTTTCTTTCAATGTTGAGGGGGTTTCAGGGGCGGTGTTTATGATGTTTGCACATGGTATTATCGTCATGGGATTGTTTTTGCTCGCTGGTATCTTGGAAGAGCGTGCCAGCAGTTTAGAAATCGCTCGCTTTGGATCCATCGCTAAAAGCGCTCCTGTTTTTGCAGCCTTTTTTATGATCGTTTTAATGGCGAATGTGGGCATGCCTTTAAGCATTGGCTTTGTGGGAGAGTTTTTAAGCTTATTAGGGTTTTTTGCCACTTACCCTCTTTTAGCCATCATTGCCGGAACAAGCATCATTCTCTCAGCGATTTACATGCTCACTTCATACAAAGATGTCTTCTTTGGCAATTTGAAAGCCGGGAACAATCAAATAAGCGTGTTTGAAGATTTGAACGCTCGTGAGGTAGGGGTTTTAAGCGTGATTTTAGCTTTGATTTTAATTTTAGGGGTTTATCCTAAAATGCTTTTAAAACCGATTGAGCAAGGTTCTAAGCAGCTTTTAGAGGTGATAGAAATCCGCTCGCTCCCTTTTTTAGGTTCATTGGATACTAAGATAAAAGAGGTCTCTTATGTTAATAGATAGTCTCCACATCTCTTTTGACAGCTTTAATTTTGAGAGTATTTTACCCATGCTGGTGTTGGTGTGTGGGGGGATTTTCACGCTCTTAATCAACGCTTTCACTTCCAGGTTTTCACGCAATTTGAATGTGTTTTTATGCATGCTCTTTTTGGTTTTGGATTTTTTGGTGGTTTTAGGATTAGAGGAGCAAGAAAACGCCTTTTTTGGGTTTTTGAGCTTGGACGCTCTCTCGCTCATCTCTCAAAGCATTGTCTTGATTTCAGCCTTTTTGCTCATTTTCTTAGCCCTTTCAAAAGAGCGCTTCAACGAATTTCAGACCGCTGAATTTTATTCCCTATACTTGTTTATTGCCGCTGGCTTTCAGTTTATGGTTTCAAGCAACCATTTATTGTTAATCCTTATTGGGTTAGAGACAGCGTCCTTACCCCTTTGTGTGTTAATGGCGTTGAGCGATAAACGCTACGGCTTAGAAGCGGGGATCAAATATTTCACTATGGGGGCGATGGCGAGCGCGTTTTTTGCTATGGGGGCTATGGCTTTCTATCTCCTCACAGGGAGCTTGAATCTTGAAGTCATTACCCTATACCTACACACTGAAGGCGTTACAAACCCCATGCTCTTTGCGATGGGCACTATTTTTTTGATTGGAGCGATTGGCTTTAAGGTTTCTTTAGTGCCTTTCCATACCTGGATGCCTGATGTGTATGAGGGCAATAACCCGGTCTTTGCGAGCTATATTTCCATTGTGCCTAAAATCGCTGGCTTTGTGGTAGCGACTCGCCTTTTTGGGGCGTTTATAGACACTCGCATCGCTTGGGTAGAAGACATTTTTTATGTTTTGATCCTTATGACTATCACCATCCCTAATTTCATTGCTTTATGGCAAGAAGATGTCAAAAGAATGCTCGCTTACAGCTCCATTTCGCATTCTGGGTTCGCTTTAGCATGCGTGTTTATCCACACTGAAGATAGCCAACAGGCGATGTTTGTTTATTGGTTCATGTTCGCCTTCACTTACATTGGGGCTTTTGGCCTTTTATGGCTCTTAAAAAGTCGGGAAAAAACATGGGATGAACGCTACGATCACCCTTATTCCAAATTCAACGGCCTTATCAAAACCCACCCTTTAGTGGCGATCTTGGGCGCTATTTTTGTTTTTGGGCTTGCAGGGATCCCGCCTTTTAGCGTGTTCTGGGGGAAATTTTTAGCCGTTGAAAGCGCTTTAGAGAGCAATCACATTCTTTTAGCGGTGGTGATGTTAGTTAATAGCGCGGTGGCTGCGTTTTATTATTTCCGTTGGCTCGTAGCAATGTTTTTCAATAAGCCCTTACAAACCCAAGGTTACGCTCAAAGCGATATTTACACCCAAAACGCTACCATGCCCATTTATGCGGTCATTATTGCTATGGCGTTAACATGCTTGTTCTCTGTGTTTATGATGCGAGGGCTTTTAGAGTTTGTGGCTTAAGTCAAAAATCTTTCTTTTAATGGGCTTGCTCTCCCATTCGCTCAACGCCTTAAGTCTCACGCTCACGCAAGGCAAAGAAGGGGGGGAAGATTTTTCGGTTTTAACCTTACGACACAATAAGGCGTTTTCTTGTTTTTATACCAATGAAAAACCGCCAAGCGGGATTGAAGCGTCTTTATCCATTATACACGCTAAACGCCCCATAGAATGCGTGATAGACTCCATCCCTAAGGAGGGTTTTACCCCTTTAGAAAACGCTTTTTTCAATATCACCTATTCTATGCGCCAACAACAATTCATTTTACACATCAAACCCAAAGTGATGCGAAGACTCACCCTTTTTTCTTTTGATAGGGATTATAAAAAAGCGATCCCCCTTTTTGTGGAAAACGATCCTAAAGCCAGAATGTGGCAAATCATAGGCTATGATCAAAATATCCCTTTTTTGAGCGAAAAAGACAACGCTCAAAAAGGCTTGAATTTCCCCATTGTCATTAAAGACGCTCAAACCCCTATCATTCAAGAACTGGATGTGAATAACAAACCCCTACTCACCACAAAGGGCTATGATTTAAACGCTTATTTAGAGGCTAAAAAACAAATGGATTCGCAAGCCTATTTTGACGCTTTACGCACGATCAGCCGCGCGTTTAAAAACTACCCTCAAACGATGTTTAAAAAAGATCTGTATTTATTAGAAATTATCGCATTAGGCCAATTAGGCATTAAAAAATCCTTACTCATAGATATTGGCACCAAGTGGATTAAAAATTACCCGACCGATCCCAATATCCCTGAAGCGCTATACTATGTCGCCAAAGCTTTAGATGAAAACAACAATTACAAACAGGCCATGCGCTATTACAAACGCATTCTTTTAGAATACAAAAATTCCCGCTACGCGCCCTTAGCCCAAATGCGTTTAGCCATTGAAGCGGCTGAAGGCTCTGATTTGAGCAACGCTAACATGCTTTTTAAAGAAGCTTTTTCTAACGCCAAAGACAAAGAGAGCGCGAGTGAAATCGCACTTAATTGGGCTGAAGCAGAGATAAACTATCAAAACTTTAATAACGCTAAATACCTCATTGATAAGGTGGTCCAATCCAACCCTGATTATATTTCTACGCATAGCGAATCAGCCCTAGACTTGCTCAAGTTATTGAAAAAAAACCAGATGAATGCAAGCGCGATTGAGATCGCTCACTTGCTCCTTAATCAAGACGATGACTTGAAAGCTAAAGAGCAAGCGCTCTATGATTTAGGGGCGTTGTATGCAAGGATCAAGGACTTTAAGAACGCCCACCTTTACAACCTGCAATATTTGCAAGATCATGCGGAATTGGATAAAGCTTCTGTCGTTAGGGCGCGCGATGAAAAAGCCCTTTTTTCCATGGAGGGGAACACGCAAGAAAAAATCGCCCACTATGACAAAATCATTCAAAATTTCCCTAATTCTAATGAAGCCCTAAAGGCTTTAGAATTGAAAGCCCAACTCTTGTTTGAAAATAAGCGTTATGCTGAAGTTTTAGGCATGCAAAAAAATTTGCCTAAAGATTCTCCTTTGATCCAAAAAACGCTCAATATCCTTGCTAAAACCCCATTAGAAAATCATCGTTGCGAGGAAGCCTTAAAATATTTATCCCAGATCACAGCCTTTGAATTTACCCCCAAAGAAGAAATCCAAGCCTTTGATTGTTTGTATTTCGCATCGCTCAAAGAAAAAGCGCAAATCATTGCCCTAAACGCTTTAAAAGCGGCTAAAACCCCTAGCGAAAAATTAATATGGCTTTATCGTTTGGGGCGTAATTACTACCGCTTAGGGGATTTTAAAAATTCCACTCTGGCTTCTAAAGACGCTTTAATCCTCGCTCAAAGCTTGAACAAAAAAGAATTTTATGATATTGCTTTTGTTTTATTTTCAGATTACATGCAAAACAATGAAAAAGAATTGGCGCTCAATCTGTATGCGTTTTTAGAAAAGCATTTCAAAGACGATAAACGCATGGCGCTGGTTTATTTTAAATTGCTAGAAAATGAAAAAGACCCTAAAAGCGTCAAAATTTATGCCACAAGCTTACTCAAACTCCAAGACGCTTACAAGGACTATTCTTACACGCCCTTTAGCGAATTTGCTCTCATTGACGCTTACAGAACCACCAAAGACTATTCAAAAGCGTTAGAGACGCTAGACAAACTTTTAGATCGCAGGCTTTCTTTAGAAGATCACCAAAAAGCCCTATACTTGCAATCCAGCTTACTGGATCTAACCAATCAAAAAACAAAATCTAGAGCCAGTTTAGAAAAATGCGTTCAGTTAAAACAAAAAGATCAAACAAACGCATGGCAAAATTTATGCGAACAGGGTTTAAATTTATTCAAAAACAAGGAGTCATGACATGGACATTAGCATTTTTAGAGAATACGATATTAGAGGCATTTACCCCACCACTTTAGACGAAAATACGGCTTTTAGTATCGGCGTGGAAT
>NZ_MVWR01000015.1:0-29465 GCF_003637665.1 Helicobacter pylori
TGCTTGCTTATTGTTTGTTATTTCTTAATGCTTATATTTTTAGTTGTTAGTGTCTTTATATTTAATGTTTAATGTGTTTAGTTTGCTTGTGTTGGTTTCTTAGATCTTGCTTTTTGTCTAAAGTTTTATTTTATAGTGAAACTCATAAGGGGGTGGGGGTTATTTTGCGATACTTTAAATCTTAAAACGCTTTAAAAGTTATCGTTTGATTGAAGTCAAGTTATTTTATAGCCAACACTTCATTGAAACAGAATTAGAAACAAAACCATAGACCACCAAGCAAAGACCTAACACCCAATAAGGGAAAAGGCTAAACGAAAACATGGAGCATAAGAATTGTGTGCACCGGCAAGTTTGATGAGCAGGAAAGACTTCAAACAATATTTCATCGGTTTTGAGTCTGTTTTTTATTAGCCATTGGTATTGCTCTCTAAACAACCTTTCTTGCGTGAGATAATAAACGTCTAAAAGATAAAAACATGCTAACAACACCCCTAAAACGCATAACCCATAAGAATTAGAAATCGCTTCTATTTTAAGGGATAAAACACCCACAGCGAGCACGAGTGTCCATTTCTTGCACTCCAAAGAATTTTGCGCCATTCTGTTGATAACGCCCTGCAAGATTTTAAGCTCTTCTATAAGGATTTTTGCTCTGTCTTTTGGGGTATTTTCCATGTTTGATATTCATCTGTTAAAGTTAAAAGTCCAAGTCCCTTTGTTGGTTTGTATTTCTGCTTCTATAATATTGCACCTTTGAGAAATGCCCTTTAAACTTTCTCCAAATTTAAGGGTTTGAAGTTCCATCATCAAACCCTTTTGCTCTAATTGAGAAATTTTATTTTCTATGTTTGCCACCTTTTCCTTTTGATCAAATTCTTTATAAACGCTTGCCATATCTTTAAAATCTTGCATAGAAATTGGAGTAACTTGGCTTAAAGCACCCATTTGAAGCGCCTCTCTTACTGGAACAAAATTAACAGCACAATTACCTCTATTAAGCTTCACGCCTTGAATAGTAACGCTATCTGCTTTGGAGTCGATTTGAAACTCTCCCTTGCTATTCACACTCATCTCAATCGGCGATTCACCGCCACCACTATTCCCACAGCCCACTAAATACAGCGCCAAACAGCTCGCGCCCAGTAATTTTTGGTAAGTTTTAAAAAGCATGCTTGTTCCTATGAATTGATTTGTTGCGATAGTTTTTTAAGGGTTATGGTCTCAAAACTTTCTAAAAATAGCGATATATCATGAAAGACTTGCATGTTTTCCATCATTGGAATTGGGCGACTCTCACTAATAGAATGAGCGATTTTCAACTCTTCATAAATCCATGCGGAATAAGTGATTTTTAATAGATCTTGATTAAGAGAAACACTATTCTTGCTTTGTAAAAACACGAAATAAGGGCATTTTTCAATCATGTCTTGTAAAGATTCCCTGAGAATGAGCGTGAAAGCGTCTTCAATCTTGCTAACATCAATATGATGTTTTTTTATTTCTTTTAGAATATCATTTTTATAATCCCAAAAGAGAGAGTCTATAAATATTAAATTAGAACGATCGGATGGTTCTAAAAAGGACTTGATATTTTTAACGCCTAAAAAATCATTATTTTTCATGTCAATATGCGAATGAGAAAGAAAAACCTTAGTTTTATTTAATCGCTCTTGTAAGGGATTAAAAAAGGCTTCTTTAATTTCATTGCGATTTAGTAAAGTGTGTTCATTATTTTTTAGACTCTTTTGAATGAGAGTTTTAATCTTATTGGCTACTTCATATATGTTAGAAACAGCTTGCTTGTCATAATAAGCGTATTCAAGCTTACTTTTCCCCCCTCTGTCAAAATGAAACTTGCATAAAACTTCACGATTTTCTCTTTCATCTAAATCAACCACAAAGGCTTTCATGATATATTTTCCTTTAATATTTTTATCAAATTCTCAAATATAAATACAATTTAAGTTCCCTTTAAAATCCTTTGATTATAGTAGACTTAGACTTAGCTTAAGAGTGCCTGAATTTTGGGGTGTTGGGGGGTGTTAGAATAGCTAAAAACCACCGCTAAAAAAAGCCTTTTTGCAAACAGAAAGGGCGTATAAAATTGACAATGACCCTAAAAGCGCAAAAACAACAAATGCAATCTAAAAAACTTCTTCGCATGCCTTTTTGTCTTTATGGAGTAAGCATGCTTTTTGCAACTTCATGAAGCGTTTTTTCCTTTCTTCTTCGGTCATATTATTAGGCTTTTCAATAGGGTGTGGAAGAGGGCGTGAAAGAGAGTGTGAAATCTTTGAAGTGGGGGTATTGAATTGGGGCGTATACTCTAGTTTATTGACTGCATAAAAGCCTAAAGCAGCGATTAAAATAAAAATCCAATCTGTTTTTCTGATCTTAGGGCAAAATTTACACGCCATGATTTAATCCTTAAAACATTTGAAGTATAATACACTCTTATGGTGAAATTTTAAGTCTAGGAAAATTGCATGTGGAGTTTCATTCAAAAAATCTTTAAGGCTTTAATCATTATGCCTTTAGATTTTATCACGAAGTATTTCAAGTCGTTTGTGCTGTTACTCATTGTATTAGTCTTTTTTAGCGCTAAAGAAAGCGCACCAAGCGCCCCGCCCAATCTCGCTAAACTCTATTTAAATGGGGCGATTTTTAGCACCGAGGATTTTGACAAAGAAGTGGATAAAATCTTAAAAACCCCTAGCATTAAGGGCGTTTTATTGTTGATTGACTCTCCTGGTGGGGCGGTGTCAGCGAGCGTGGAATTGAGCGAAAAAATCGCTGATTTGAAGCAAAAAATACCCGTTTTAGCGTATGCTAGGGGGGTTATGGCGAGCGGGAGCTATTATGCGGGCATGCAAGCGAGCGAAGTTTATGCCTCTAAAGCGAGTTTGATAGGATCCATTGGGGTGATTTTTTCGGGCGCGAATGTGGAAAATTTGCTCAATAAAGTCGGCGTAGCCACTCAAGGCGTGCATGCGGGCGAATATAAAGAGATAGGCACTTTCACCAGAGCATGGAAACCCAACGAAAAAGATTTTTTGCAAAATTTAGTCAATGAGCAGTACCAAATGTTTGTGAATGATGTCGCTAAAGCCAGGAAATTAGACGCTAAGGATTACAAGGATTTTGCTGAAGGGAAGGTTTTTAGTGCTCAAAAGGCTCTAAAATTAAAACTCATTGATAAAATCAGCACGATCAAGCAAGCGCAAAACCGCTTAATGGAATTGAGTAAGGTTAAAAAAGCCTATTGGCTAGAAAAAAGCCCTATGGAGCGCTTCATTGAAAAAGCCACGCAATCAGCCACAAACATCATCACGCAAGCCTTTGGCTATCAATTATTAATGAGATAAAGATGTTAGAATTTATTTTAAAAATTCAAGCTAGAGACTCTAAAGGCTTGGTGAGCGCGATTAGCACCACTATCGCTAACAAGGGCTATAACATCGTCAAAAACGATGAATTTGTTGATCCCTTAAAACAACGCTTTTTCATGCGGCTAAAAATCCAAAAAGAAATCAAGCCCTTGAATACTGAAATTAAAGAGCAAGAAGAGCGATCCTTAAAAACCGCTCTTTTTAAAGCCCTAGAAAACTTTAGCGAACTATTGATTGAAGTTATCTTAACGCATAAAAAAAACATCATTCTGCTCGCTACTAAAGAGAGCCATTGCTTAGGGGATTTGCTTTTAAGGGTGTATGGAGAGGAATTGAACGCTCAAATTTTAGGCGTTATTTCCAACCACGAGATTTTACGCCCTTTAGTGGAAAAATTTGACATCCCTTATTTTTATGTGCCTTGTGTTGATCAAGTTTTGCATGAAAAAGAAGTTTTAGCAATCATTAAAAACCTGGAATTAAAGCACAAAGTGAGCGCAGACTTGCTCGTTTTAGCCAAATACATGCGTATTTTAAGCCATGATTTTACGAAGCGCTATGAAAATCAGATTCTCAATATCCATCATAGTTTCTTGCCCGCATTCATTGGGGCTAACCCTTACCAGCAAGCGTTTGAAAGGGGCGTGAAAGTCATCGGAGCCACGGCGCATTTTGTGAATGAAAGCCTTGATGCCGGGCCAATTATCATACAAGACACTCTGCCCATTAACCACAATTACAGCGTGGAAAAAATGCGCCTAGCGGGTAAGGATATAGAAAAACTGGTTTTGGCTAGGGCTTTAAAACTCGTTTTAGAAGATCGGGTGTTTGTGCATGAAAACAAAACGGTGGTGTTTTGAATGCTTCCATTAGCGCGCTTTAGGATTATTGGGATAAACGCATGGACGCATTAACAACGCCCTTACCAAAGGATTGGGAAGTTAAAACATTTAGGGATATTTCTACTATCAATCAAGGCTTACAAATTCCTATTAGTCAAAGGCTAAAAGCACCCACAGAACACGCAAAATTTTATATCACAATACAAGCTTTAAACAATAGAAAAGAATTTGAATATATTAAGACTTATAATGAAAGTGTTGTATGTCATAAAGATGATATTCTTATGACAAGAACTGGAAACACCGGAATGGTTATCACTAATATTGAGGGAGTTTTTCATAATAACTTTTTCAAAATCAACTTTGATAGAACTTTGATTAATAAAGATTTTTTAGTTTATTTCTTGTCATTAGAGCAAACTCAAAAAACTATTCTTAAAAAAGCAGGCACAAGCACTATACCTGATTTAAATCACAACGATTTTTATTCCTTACTAATCCCCCTACCCCCCCTAAACGAACAGATCGCTATCGCTAACATTTTAAGCGATGTGGATCGTTATCTTTATTCTTTAGACGCCCTCATTCTTAAAAAAGAAAGCGTTAAAAAAGCTTTAAGCTTTGAACTATTGAGCCAAAGAAAACGCTTGAAAGGCTTCAATCAAGCTTGGCAAAGAGTGAGGCTTGGGGATATATGCGAAATCACAACCGGTTCATTAGATGCAAATGAAATGGTTCATTATGGAAAATATAGATTTTATACATGTGCAAAAGAATATTATTTTATAGATAAATACGCTTTTGACACAGAAGCAATTTTAATTTCTGGAAATGGTGCGTATGTAGGGTATGTGCATTACTATAAGGGCAAATTTAACGCCTATCAAAGAACCTATGTGTTGGATAATTTTAGTGAACATATTATATTTGTAAAATATTTTTTAACAATGTTTTTGCAATCCCATATTCAAACAAATAAAAATGAAGGTAATACCCCTTATATCGTAATGGCAACTTTAAAAGATTTTGAAATCCCCCTACCCCCCCTAAACGAACAGATCGCTATCGCTAACATTTTAAGCGATGTGGATAATGAAATCATTAGCCTTAAAAACAAAAAACGCCAATTTGAAAACATCAAAAAAGCTTTAAACCACGATTTAATGAGCGCTAAAATCAGGGTTTTAAAAGAATTAACGCCCCAAAAGTCAAGGACAAACCCGCTTATAAAGGAAACCCCTAAGCTTAAAAGCTTAAGGGAACGCTCTTGAAAAAATCAGCGTTTCACAGAAACGATCACTTTAAGCCCCAAAAAAGCAAACTCAAAGTATAATGATCTCCAAGAGCGTTTGTTATGTGGCTTTGACATAACATGCTCCTTTTAACCGTGATTTGCCCCATAAAGCCACTTATGGGGCATGATAAGATTCTACAACAAACCCACTTAAAACACCCCTAGATCGCACCAAATACGCAAGACAAAGTTTTACGCCCCATTATGACCACTCATTAATAAACCTAATCTTTATTGGATAGAAAACAGAGCCATTTGATAACCATCAAAAAGAGGGATTTTAAAAGTTTAAAAATCTAATGGAGTTAAAAGGGTTGGTTTGAATTGATAGATTTACTGGATCAAAAGAGCTAAAAGCCAGGAGTAGCCCTAAGGCCGCCCCCACAAACGCCCCAATCAATATTGTTGGTTTTGTTGTTGTGCTTTTTGCTGTTGTTGTTGGTGTGCTTGTTGTTGTTGCTGTTGTTGAGCTTGTTGCTCTGCTTGTTGCTCTGCTTGTTGTTGCGCGTTATGGTGATGGTGTTCGCCGCCATAATAATGGTGGTGGTGTGCATGGTGATGGTGGTGGTGTTGTTGGCTATTAGCCTGTTGTTGTTGCTGTTGTTGCGCTTGGTGTTGTTGTTCATGGTGTGCCATGATGACTCCTTTAATTGAAATTTAAATTCTAGCTCATTAGCTAGGATTTCATTTTATAATGCAAAATCTAACCAATTATTAACGAAAAAGATTTTAATACTAATTTTTAATTCAAGCGCCAATTCAAGCGCTCCTATTGTCAAAACTACCAACATCTTTGAATGAAAAAAGCTATAATAAAGAAGTTGCATTAAAAAGGAAAGACAAATCCCCTTTTTAAGGTATAATATGAGGAGTTTTAGAAGCGCTTCTTATGGTAGTAGCTAAAAAGTCTTTAGGACAGCATTTTTTAACGGACGAGTCGTTTTTAGACAGAATTGTTAATGCTTTGCCTCCCTTAAATTCGTTAAGATTAATTGAAATTGGCGTGGGGCTAGGGGATTTGACTCTCAAGTTGTTGGATCGCTATCCTTTAAAGACTTATGAGATAGATAGCCATTTGTGCGAGAAAATGCGATCAAAACTAAAGGTGCAAAAAAAGCCTTTTGAGTTAGAGTTAGTGGAAAAAGACGCTCTTTTTTTAAAAGAAGAAGAGCCTTATTTTTTGATCTCTAATTTGCCTTATTATATCGCTACCAGGCTTGTTTTAAACGCACTCAAAGACCCTAAATGCAGGGGTTTATTGGTGATGACGCAAAAGGAAGTGGCGCTCAAATTTTGCGCTAAAGATTCGCAAAATGCCTTAAGCGTTTTAGCGCACACGATAGGGAACGCTACCCTTTTGTTTGATGTGCCGCCTAGCGCGTTTAGCCCGCCTCCAAAGGTGTTTTCTAGCGTGTTTGAAGTGATTAAAGAGCCGCTGAAAGAAAAGGCGTTAGCTTCATTAGCCCAAGCGCCATTTTTTGAAGAAGCCCTACAAAAAGGGTTTGAAACATTAGAAGATTTTTTGAAAGCTTGTTTCTCATCTCCCAGGAAGACGCTTTCAAACAATCTTAAAAAAAGCGTTTCTTATAAAGAAAAGCTTGATAAGGTGTTAGATTTTCTAGCGTTAGAAAACCAACCAACAAGCGTGAGGGCGTCTGAGGTAAAAGATTATCTCAAGCTCTTAAATTACCTTTTAAAAGGCTAATGCCTTTTAAAAAAATTGAAATAAAGGAATAAAAGTTATGACGGATAACAACCAAAACAATGAAAACCATGAAAACAGCAGTGAAAATTCAAAAGCTGATGAGATGCGAGCCGGAGCGTTTGAGCGATTCACCAACCGCAAAAAGCGTTTCAGAGAAAACACGCAAAAAAACGCAGAGTCTTCAAACCATGAAACGCCTTCGCACCATAAAAAAGAGCATCGCCCCAACAAAAAACCAAACCACCACCACAAACCTAAACATGCCAAAACACGAAATTACGCCAAAGAAGAATTGGATAGCAATAAAGTAGAGGGCGTTACGGAAATTTTGCATGTGAATGAGAGAGGGACTTTAGGCTTTCATAAGGAGTTAAAAAGGGGCGTTGAAGCGAATAACAAGATCCAAGTGGAGCATTTAAACCCGCATTATAAGATGAATTTAAACTCTAAAGCGAGCGTTAAAATCACGCCTTTAGGGGGCTTGGGTGAGATTGGGGGGAACATGATGGTCATTGAAACCCCAAAAAGCGCGATCGTGATTGATGCGGGCATGAGCTTCCCTAAAGAAGGGCTTTTTGGCGTGGATATTTTAATCCCGGATTTTTCCTACTTGCACCAAATCAAGGACAAAATCGCCGGTATTATCATCACCCATGCCCATGAAGATCACATAGGGGCCACGCCTTATTTGTTTAAAGAGTTGCAATTCCCCCTTTATGGCACGCCCTTGAGTTTAGGGTTGATTGGGAGCAAGTTTGATGAACATGGTTTGAAAAAATACCGCTCGTATTTTAAAATCGTAGAAAAGCGCTACCCCATTAGCGTGGGCGAATTTATCATTGAATGGATCCACATCACGCATTCTATCATTGACAGCAGCGCTTTAGCGATCCAAACTAAAGCGGGAACGATCATCCACACCGGCGATTTTAAAATCGATCACACCCCGGTGGATAATTTGCCCACGGATTTGTATCGTTTAGCACACTATGGCGAAAAGGGCGTGATGCTTCTTTTAAGCGATTCCACGAACTCCCATAAATCCGGGACCACACCGAGTGAAAGCACCATAGCGCCGGCTTTTGATACCCTTTTTAAAGAAGCGCAAGGGAGGGTGATTATGAGCACCTTCTCTAGCAATATCCATCGGGTGTATCAAGCCATCCAATACGGCATTAAATACAACCGCAAGATCGCTGTGATCGGGCGCTCTATGGAAAAAAACCTAGACATCGCCAGAGAATTAGGCTATATCCATTTGCCTTATCAATCTTTTATTGAAGCCAATGAAGTCGCTAAATATCCGGATAATGAAGTCTTAATCGTAACGACCGGCTCACAAGGCGAAACCATGAGCGCGCTTTATCGCATGGCGACTGATGAGCACCGCCACATTTCTATCAAACCCAACGATTTAGTCATCATCTCCGCTAAAGCCATTCCTGGCAATGAAGCGAGCGTTTCAGCGGTATTGAATTTTTTAATCAAAAAAGAAGCTAAAGTGGCTTATCAAGAATTTGACAATATCCATGTGAGCGGGCATGCCGCCCAAGAAGAGCAAAAGCTCATGTTAAGACTCATTAAGCCTAAGTTTTTCTTGCCCGTGCATGGGGAATATAACCATGTTGCACGCCACAAGCAAACCGCTATTTCTTGCGGGGTGCCTGAAAAAAATATCTATTTAATGGAAGATGGCGATCAAGTGGAAGTTGGCCCTGCATTTATCAAAAAAGTCGGCACGATTAAAAGCGGTAAAAGCTATGTGGATAACCAAAGCAATTTGAGTATTGACACTAGCATCGTGCAACAAAGAGAAGAAGTCGCTAGCTTGGGGGTGTTTGTGGCTACGATTTTTGTGAATAAAAACAAACAAGCGCTTTTAGAAAGCTCTCAATTTTCCAGTTTAGGGCTTGTGGGCTTTAAAGATGAAAAGCCTTTGATGAAAGAAATTCAAGGGGGCTTAGAAATGTTATTAAAATCCAGCAACGCTGAAATTTTGAATAACCCTAAAAAATTAGAAGATCACGCTCGTAATTTCATCAGAAAAGCGCTCTTTAAAAAGTTTAGAAAATACCCGGCTATCATTTGTCATGCCCATGCTTTTTGATTGTAACGCTACCGCTATACAAGTCTTAAAAGATGAAGCGAGCGCGCTTTTAGAAAGCGTTAAGCAATTCCAAGAACCTAACGATTTGGAAGCGATTGTCAAGCTTATTTTAGAGAGCCAAGAAAAAGGGGGTAAGCTTGTGATCGTGGGCGTGGGTAAGAGCGCTTTAGTGGCGCAAAAAATCAGCGCTTCCATGCTAAGCACCGGTAACAGGAGCGCGTTTTTACACCCCACAGAAGCGATGCATGGGGATTTAGGCATGGTGGAAAAAAACGATGTGATTTTAATGATTAGTTATGGGGGCGAGTCTTTAGAATTATTGAATTTAGTGAGCCATTTAAAACGCTTGAGCCATAAAATCATCACTTTCACTAGAAGCCCTAATAGTTCGCTCTCTAAACTAGGCGATTATTATTTGAGCTTGAAAATCAAAAAAGAAGCTTGCCCGATCAACACCGCTCCAACGACTTCCACTACCCTAACTTTAGCTTTAGGCGATGTTTTAATGGCATGCTTGATGCGGGCGAAAAACTTTAGCCAAGAAGATTTTGCTTCTTTTCATCCGGGCGGGCTTTTGGGTAAAAAACTTTTTGTCAAGGTTAAAGATTTACTGCAAACCACCAACCTCCCCCTAATCCCTCCTGACACACGCTTTAAAGACGCGCTCATAGAAATGAGTGAAAAACGCCTAGGCAGCGCGATTTTAGTGAATGCTAATAACGAGCTTGTGGGGGTGTTGAGCGATGGCGATGTCCGTAGGGCGTTATTAAAAGGGGTTAGTTTGGAGAGCGAAGTGAGGCATTTTGCCACTTTAAAACCCAAAAGCTTTAAGAATTTAGACGCTCTTCTTTTAGAGGCGTTAGAATTTTTAGAGCGCCATAAAATCCAGCTTTTAGTGTGCGTAGATGATCATAATAAGGTTTTAGGGGTCTTGCACTTGCACCAACTTTTAGAATTAGGGCTTAAAGCATGAAAGCGAGCATTTATGATTTCACTCTAAAGGAATTGAGCCAACTTTTAAAACCAAGCTTTAGGGCTAAACAGCTTTATTTGTGGCTCTATGCGAAGTATAAAACAAGCTTTAAAGACATGCAAAATAATTTTTCAAAAGATTTTATCGCTTATTTAGAGCAAGAATTTACTTTGCGCACGATAGAAATCACGCATGTGAGAAAGAGTGTTGATGGCTCTAAAAAATACCTTTTTAAATCTTTAAGAGACAACCACACTTTTGAAGCGGTGTTGTTGAAAATGAAAGACAAAAAGATTGATGAAAAGACGAACGCCATTTTAGAGGGGGAAAAATACACCGTGTGCGTGTCTTGTCAAATCGGCTGTCAAGTGGGTTGCTCGTTTTGTTTCACTCAAAAAGGCGGTTTTGTAAGGAACTTAAAAGCGAGCGAGATTATCCAGCAAGCCCTACTCATTAAAGAAGACAATAACCTCCCCATTGAAAAAGCGCTCAACATTGTTTTTATGGGAATGGGCGAGCCTTTGAACAATTTAGATGAGGTGTGTAAAGCGATTGAGATTTTCAATACCGGCATGCAAATTTCGCCTAAAAGGATCACCATTTCCACGAGCGGCGTAGCCGATAAAATCCCCATTCTAGCGGGCAAAAACTTAGGCGTGCAATTAGCCATATCCTTACACGCCGTAGATGACAAAACGCGCTCGTCTTTAATGCCCTTGAATAAAAAATACAACATTGAATGCGTTTTGAATGAAGTGAGGAAATGGCCTTTAGAGCAGCGCAAAAGAGTGATGTTTGAATACCTTTTGATCAAAGATTTAAACGATGGCCTGGATTGCGCTAAAAAACTTTTAAAACTTTTAAACGGCATTAAATCCAAAGTGAATTTGATTTTATTCAACCCGCATGAAGGCTCTCAATTTGAGCGCCCCAGCTTAGAGAGCGCTAGAATGTTTGCGGATTTTTTAAACTCTAAAGGCTTATTATGCACCATTAGAGAGTCTAAAGCTTTGGATATTGAAGCGGCTTGCGGGCAATTGAGGGAGAAAAAACTCTCTCAGCAAATTTGAAAACTCTTTTTTGTGGTGTTTGTCTTTTTTCTAATGGGGGGTGTTGGTTTTAGTCAAGCGATAATTCAAAATTTAGGGAATATGGATTAAAAATTAGCGCTAAATTTTCTTTCATTAACAATTAATTAGATTTTATATTGTAGAATAAAATCCTAGCTAGTGAGCTAGAATTTAAATTTTTAATCAAAGGAGTCATCATGGCACACCATGAAGAACAACACGGCGGGCACCACCACCATCACCACCACACACACCACCACCACTATCATGGCGGTGAACACCACCATCACCACCACAGCTCTCATCATGAAGAAGGTTGTTGCAGCACTAGCGATAGTCATCATCAAGAAGAAGGTTGTTGCCACGGGCATCACGAGTAATATCGGTGTGGCTAGAGGCAACTTGACTAGGGTTGTCTCTGGCTTTGACTTTAAGATACAATCATTCCATTCTAACCCATTCTGATCAAACCCGTTAAATCCAATCCAACCAACACGCTTGATTTTTATTTTTACAAACGCTCATTAATGTTAAAAATACTCATCAATACCTATAAAAAGTAATTTTTTATCCAATAATATTGTTAAGACTTTTAATTTAAGCTTCAACATTTTACAATATTCAAAATATTAAAACAATTTTTCAATCAAGGAAAGGGTATGCAAGTTACCCCCCATTTTTTTTAAAACACAATAAGAAATTTTTATTTTTGGCTCTGTATTCTGCGCTAGGGTTTAATCTTAGCCACGCTATAGATGAGAGCGGGCTTAATAAACTCGTTGGAAAGAAGGTTCAAGAAGCTTTAGCGAAAGAAAAAGCTAAGGCTAAACATCAAAGAGTGGATAAAAGCGCTTTTTTTGCCGGTCTTGGCTATAGCGGGATGTTTTCATGGAATTTAGCTTATAAAGATAGTTTTGTTTTGCTACCTCACTTCTTGGGTGGAAGACCCTTAGAAAGAAAAGATCCCAGCACAATCTTAAACGGCTTTAATTTTAAGGTGGGGTATCAGTAATCGCTCCTGTTAAGATTAAAAAAATGGGTTTTGGCGTTAGGGGAGGGTTCCAATATTCCTATAAAGCGGGTAATTACATGGAAAAAGATAAATACCAACAATCATTATTTGGAGTGATACCCATAATAAGTCCTGTTTCTATTTTTAATGGTGGTATGATAACAATGTCAATTTACAGCTTTTGTTAGATTTTTTACACAATGTGTATGAAAATGAGAAGTTTTTCATCGGTTATTTTATAGGGGCTGGGTTAGGGGGTGAGAGCGTAACAGCCAAGGTTCTTAAAGATTTTGGTGATATATTAGCGCAATTAGTGCAATTTCAGGGCTATGGCTCGTTAGGGCTAAGAATGGGCGATAAGCGCCACACGCTAGAATTGAGCGCGAGCGTTCATGGCGACGCTCCTAGTTGCTCTTTAAAAAAGCTAAAGAGTTGCGAAAGTGTGAGGGTTTTACAAGCAAAAATCCCTAGGGGCATTTTTGAAAGCTATGTTACTTGGAGCGCGGATTATGTTTATCGTTTTTAAAAGTTTTTAAAAATTTAATGGCTTTGTTCCAATTGAATAGGGGTAATAAAATCTAAAAAATGCTTAAAGCGTTTTTTACAATCTAATCATAAAGAGCTTACGAAAAGCGAGCGATCACTCCATGCTTTATTGTTCCAACCCCCATGCGTCTTTAAAAGAGGCGTTTTTAAGCTTTAAATTCAAGCTCCCCTCAATCCATTGGGTATTAGCCCCCTTTTCGTTGTTGTCAAATAAAAACACCCCTAAAAAGCCTCTAGAGGTTTTAATCAGGCTCAATTCCACGCTAGGAAGAATGATTGTGCTGTCAGGTTTGACTTCAAAGGCTAGGAAAAAGGGGCGGTTATTTTTAAAATCATAGCCATTTTTGGTGTATGAATAGCCAGGGGCGCTCTGCAAGATGCCTTTTTGAGTTTCCACGCTAAAAGAATCCAAGTAATAAAACCCAGGCTCTAGCTTGAACGATTGGACTTTGGCTAAAGCGTAGCGGTTTTTCCATAAAAGCATGAAGCGCTCACTCCCTAGCATGAATAAAGGCCCTCTAGGGTCTTTGAGCTTTGCTTTAGGGTTTTTTTCAAGCGCTTCATTGTGTTTGGCGACAATTTCTCTATCCACTTTGCGCCAATAAGTGCGCACGCTTTGGCCTTGGTGAGCGATATAAAGATTCACCAAACCAGAATGATGGCCTTTAGGGGGCAAGCAAGAGGCTAATAAAAGAGCGGCTAACAAACTCACGATTTGAAACTTCAAACAAATTCCTTAAAAAGAGTGGTGGCTGAATGCTAACATGCTAAAACTAAAACCCTTATAAGTTATGGATAAAAACTTAAAGAATAGGGTAAAATAAACGCATGCGAATAGACAAATTTTTACAATCAGTGGGTTTAGTGAAGCGGCGCGTTTTAGCGACAGACATGTGCAATGTGGGGGCGGTGTGGCTTAATGGGAGTTGTGCTAAGGCTAGTAAAGAAGTGAAAGCGGGCGATGCGATTAGCTTGCACTATTTAAAAGGGATAGAAGAATACACGATCTTACAAATCCCCACTTTAAAAAATGTGCCGCGAAAAGACACGCACCTTTATATCGCTCCTAAAACAAAAGAATAAAGATAAAAGACTAAGGATCAATCCGTGAAAGAATACAAAGACACCCTAAACTTAAACACAACCACCTTTTCTATGAAAGGGAATTTGAGTGTTAATGAGCCTAAAACTTACGCCAAATGGCAAGAGCAACAAGCGTTTAAACGCATGCAGAATAGGAAAGATAACCATGGGGATTTCACTTTGCATGACGGGCCGCCTTATGCGAACGGGCATTTGCATTTGGGGCATGCCTTAGATAAAATTTTAAAAGACATTGTCGTTAAAAGAGAATATTTTAAGGGGAAGAAAATCTATTACACGCCCGGTTGGGATTGCCATGGTTTGCCCATTGAGCAGCAAATTTTAGAGCGATTAGAAAAAGAAAAAACAAGCCTAGAAAACCCCACGCTGTTTAGAGAAAAGTGCCGAGATCATGCGAAGAAATTTTTAGAAATCCAAAAGAATGAATTTTTGCAATTAGGCGTTTTGGGGGATTTTGAAGATCCTTATAAAACCATGGATTTTAAATTTGAAGCGAGCATTTATAGGGCTTTAGTGGAAGTGGCTAAAAAAGGGCTTTTGAAAGAGCGCCACAAGCCTATTTATTGGAGTTATGCATGCGAGAGCGCTTTAGCGGAAGCTGAAGTGGAATACAAAATGAAAAAATCGCCCTCCATTTTCGTGGCGTTTGGTTTGAAAAAGGAGAGTTTAGAAAAGTTAAAAGTCAAAAAAGCGAGCTTAGTGATTTGGACGACCACGCCTTGGACTTTGTATGCGAATGTGGCGATCGCTTTGAAAAAAGACGCTGTTTATGCGCTCACCCAAAAAGGCTATTTAGTCGCTAAAGCCTTGCATGAAAAATTAGCCGCTTTAGGGGTGGTGGACAATGCGATCACGCATGAATTCAATTCCAATGATTTAGAATATTTGAAGGCCACCAATCCTTTAAACCAAAGAGATTCCCTAATCACTCTAGGAGAGCATGTCGGTTTAGAAGATGGCACAGGAGCCGTGCATACCGCACCTGGGCATGGCGAAGAGGACTATTATTTAGGCTTAAGATATAATTTAGAAGTGTTAATGTCTGTAGATGAAAAAGGTTGCTATGATGAGGGCATTATCCATAACCAACTATTAGATGAAAGCTATCTGGGCGAGCATGTTTTTAAGGCTCAAAAACGCATTATAGAGCAATTGGGCGATTCTTTATTGCTAGAGCAAGAGATTGAGCATTCCTACCCGCATTGCTGGAGGACGCACAAGCCTGTGATTTACAGAGCGACCACGCAATGGTTTATTTTAATGGATGAGCCTTTCATTCAAAATGATGGCTCTCAAAAAACCTTAAGAGAAGTGGCTTTGAATGCGATTGAAAAGGTGGAATTTGTGCCAAGCAGCGGGAAAAACCGCTTAAAAACCATGATAGAAAACCGCCCTGATTGGTGCTTGAGCCGGCAAAGAAAATGGGGCGTGCCACTGGCCTTTTTCATAGACAAACGCACGAATAAGCCTTGTTTTGAAAGCGAAGTTTTAGAGCATGTGGCGAACCTTTTTGAGAAAAAAGGCTGTGATGTGTGGTGGGAATATAGCGTGAAAGATTTATTACCCCCTAGCTATCAAGAGGACGCCACGCATTACGAAAAAGTCATGCACATTTTAGACGTGTGGTTTGATAGCGGTAGCACCTTTAAGGCGGTTTTAGAAGACTACCATGGAGAAAAAGGGCAAAGCCCTAGCGATGTGGTTTTAGAGGGGAGCGATCAGCATAGGGGGTGGTTTCAAAGCTCGCTTCTAATTGGTTGTGTTTTAAACAACCAAGCCCCTTTTAAAAAGGTCATTACGCATGGCTTTATCGTAGATGAAAAGGGCGAGAAAATGAGCAAATCTAAGGGCAATGTGGTGTCTTTGGACAACTTGCTCAAAAAGCATGGGAGCGATGTGGTGCGTTTGTGGGTGGCGTTTAATGACTATCAAAACGATTTGAGGGTCTCTCAAACCTTCTTCATTCAAACAGAACAGCATTATAAGAAATTCCGCAACACCCTTAAATTCTTACTCGCCAATTTTAGCGATATGGATCTTAAGAATTTAGAACGATCCCATAGCTTTAGCCCTTTAGATCATTTTATATTAGAGGCTTTAGAAACAACAAGCGCTGGAGTCAATAGCGCGTTTGAAGAGCATGATTTTGTGAAGGGCTTGAATATTTTAATGGCGTTTGTTGCCAATGAATTGAGCGGGATTTATTTAGACGCCTGTAAGGATAGCTTGTATTGCGATAGCAAAAACAATAAAAAACGCCAAGCCATTCAAATGGTCTTACTCGCTGTAGCTAGTCAATTGTGCTACTTTTTAGCCCCGATTTTAACGCACACGATTGAAGAAGTTTTAGAGCATAGTCAGGTGCTTTGCGCGTTTTTACAAGCCAAAGACGTGTTTGATCTAAAAGGCATTAATATTTTAGAAAAACTCCACCTTAAAGAGTTTAAAAAACCAGAAAATTTTGAAGCCGTTTTAGCCTTGCGTTCTGCCTTTAATGAAGAGTTAGACCGCTTGAAAAAAGAAGGTGTCATTAAAAATTCGTTGGAATGCGCTATTGAAGTGAAAGAAAAAGCGTTGCGTGAAAATTTAGTAGAAGAATTGCTGATGGTAAGCTTTGTAGGGGTTGCAAAAGAAAGATTAAGCGAAACGCCAGCATTCACGCTCTTTAAAGCCCCCTTTTATAAATGCCCTAGGTGTTGGCGTTTTAAAAGCGAGTTAGAAAACACCCCTTGCAAGCGCTGCGAGGAGGTTTTAAAAGAGCGATGATAAAAGGATAGGGCTTTTGGAAACTTTACAAACCCATAGAGTTTTACAAGCCTTAATCGGCCATTTTACCCCTTTTTTAGAAAGCGGGATCACCGAGCTAATCATCAATACCGAGCAGGAACTTTGGCTTTATAAAGTCAATAACACACGAGAAAAAAGAGGGCATGCGCTTTTTGATAAGGCATTTTTGCTGAGGTTTTGCGAGCAATTGGCCAGTTTTAGGGGGTTGTTTTTTGATGAAGAGCACCCCACTTTAAATTGCTCTATCCCTTTCACGCGTTATAGGGTGAGTGCGAATCATTTTAGCATCACTACCAACAATCAAATCACGCTCAATATCCGTGTGCCTAGGCTTAAGCCCTTAAGTTTAGACGATTTCACTTTCAAAGCAAGCGATCCAAAGAGTTTGAAAGATTTAGCCCTAAAAGGGCATAACATTCTCATTAGTGGGGAGACTTCAAGCGGTAAAACAAGCTTATTAAACGCTCTTTTAGATTGCGTCAATAAAGATGAAAGGGTGGTGAGCGTTGAAGACAGCCAAGAATTGGATTTAAAAGCGTTTAGTAATTGCGTGGGGCTTTTAGTGGGCAAGCAAGAGAACACGCGCTTTAATTATGAAGACGCCCTCAATATGGCCATGCGCTTAAACCCAGACAGGCTCATTGTGGGCGAGATTGATACTAGGAATGCAGCACTTTTCTTGCGTTTAGGAAACACCGGGCATAAGGGCATGCTCTCAACCATTCACGCCAATAGCGCTCAAAACACTTTAGAAGCCCTTTCACTGAATTTGAGCATGCGCTATACGCATTCTTTAGATAAGGATTTGATGCGAGCGTATTTTAAAAGCGCGATTGATGTGATCGTGCATGTGAATAGGATCAATAATGAGCGCCAAATCGCTGAAGTCTTATGGACTAAAGAGCTTTAAATGCCCCTAAAATCCTTAAAAAACCGCTTGAATCAGCATTTTGATCTATCGCCTCGCTATGGGAGCGTGAAAAAAATCATGCCCAATATCGTTTATGCGGATGGTTTTAACCCCTCTGTGGGCGATGTGGTGAAGATTGAAAAAAGCGATGGCAGCGAATGCGTGGGAATGGTGGTGGTGGCAGAAAAAGAGCAGTTTGGTTTCACGCCCTTTAATTTTATAGAGGGGGCTAGGGCTGGCGATAAGGTGCTGTTCTTAAAAGAGGGGTTGAATTTCCCTGTGGGCCGTAATCTTTTAGGGAGGGTGCTTAACCCTTTAGGGCAAGTCATTGACAATAAGGGGGCATTGGATTATGAGCGATTAGCGCCTGTGATCACAACGCCTATAACCCCTTTAAAAAGAGGCTTGATTGATGAGGTTTTTAGCGTGGGGGTGAAGAGCATTGATGGGCTTTTGACTTGCGGTAAGGGGCAAAAACTGGGCATTTTTGCCGGCTCTGGGGTGGGTAAATCCACGCTAATGGGCATGATCACTAGGGGTTGCTTAGCGCCGATTAAAGTGATCGCTTTGATTGGGGAAAGGGGCAGAGAAATCCCTGAATTTATAGAGAAAAACCTGAAAGGGGATTTAAGCTCTTGCGTGTTGGTGGTCGCTACGAGCGATGATAGCCCTTTAATGCGCAAATACGGGGCCTTTTGCGCGATGAGCGTGGCGGAGTATTTTAAAAATCAAGGGCTAGATGTGTTATTCATCATGGATTCAGTGACTCGTTTCGCTATGGCTCAAAGAGAGATCGGTTTAGCCTTAGGCGAACCACCCACTTCAAAAGGCTACCCTCCATCCGCGCTTTCCTTATTGCCTCAATTAATGGAGAGGGCGGGCAAGGAAGAAAATAAGGGGAGCATCACGGCTTTTTTTAGCGTGCTAGTAGAGGGCGATGATTTGAGCGATCCCATAGCCGATCAGGCCAGGAGTATTTTAGACGGGCATATTGTCTTAAGCAGGGAATTGACCGATTATGGGATCTACCCGCCTATCAATATTTTAAACTCCGCATCAAGGGTGGCTAAAGACATTACTAGCGAGTCTCAAAACCTTTGTGCGAGAAAATTCCGCCGTTTGTATGCGTTATTGAAAGAAAATGAAATGCTCATTCGCATCGGATCTTATCAAATGGGGAACGACAAAGAGCTTGATGAAGCGATTAAGAAAAAGGCTTTAATGGAGCAATTTTTAGCGCAAGATGAAAACGCTTTACAGCCTTTTGAAACAAGCTTTCAGCAATTAGAAGAAATCTTAAGATAAAAGGAATGTTATGGAATCACAACTCATGAAACTCGCCATTGAGACTTATAAAATCACTTTGATGATTTCTTTACCGGTATTACTAGCGGGCTTAGTGGTGGGGCTATTAGTCAGTATTTTTCAAGCGACCACTCAAATCAATGAAATGACTTTGTCTTTTGTGCCTAAGATTTTAGCCGTGATTGGGGTGCTGATTTTAACCATGCCGTGGATGACGAACATGCTTTTAGATTACACCAAAACCTTAATCAAGCTCATTCCTAAAATCATAGGCTAGAAAATGCTAGAAACAACCATTGATTTTTCCCGCTATAGCAGCGTGAAAATCGGCACGCCTTTAAAAGTGAGCGTTTTAGAAAACGATGATGAAATTTCTCAAGAACACCAGATTATCGGTTTAGCGAACAACCTTTTAATCGCTCCCAACGCGAAACATCTCGCTTTATTAGGAAAAAACTATGATTATATTTGCGATAAGGGTGAGTGGGTTGAGATAGGGGGAGCGGCCAACTCGTCTAAAATTTTTAATTATTTTAGGGCGCATGATTTGGGGGGTTTGGAGTTTTTAGGGCAATTGCCTGGCACTTTAGGGGCGTTAGTTAAAATGAATGCTGGCATGAAAGAATTTGAAATCAAAAATGTTTTAGAAAGCGCTTGCATTAATGGCGAATGGTTAGAAAAAGAGGCTTTGGGGCTGGGCTATCGCAGCAGCAAATTTAATGGCGTTGTCTTAAGAGCGAGGTTTAAAAAAACGCATGGCTTTAGAGAAGAGGTTTTAAAAGCGTGTAAAAGCATGCGCAAAAGCCACCCCAAATTGCCTAATTTTGGGAGCTGTTTCAAAAACCCGCCTAACGATTATGCGGGCAGGCTTTTAGAGGGCGTGGGCTTAAGGGGTTATTGTCTAAAAAGAGTGGGCTTTGCCAAAGAGCATGCGAATTTTTTGGTGAATTTGGGGGGCGCGGAATTTGAAGAAGCCCTAGATTTGATAGAGCTCGCCAAAACCAGAGTGTTACAAGAATACGGCATTCATTTAGAAGAAGAAGTGAAAATTTTAAGGTAGGGTTGAAAGGCTTTATGTGGGATTTTATAACCAACACTCCATTAAAATAGAGTTAAAAATAAAAATTATAACCCACTAAACAAAAGGCTAACGCCAGATTAGGAAAAAAGGCTAACCGAAAACATGGTTTTTAAGATATATGGATTTAAGAGATTGTTTTCAGTAAGTCTTTTTGAGTGTTTAGATAGTCTTTGTCCACTTTTTAACTTTCTTAGCAATGGCGCTTGATAAAGCAATAGGCACAGCAACTTACTCATTATTTTTGAGTGTGTGTCAAAATATATGGTTTTGAAATGAAGTTTTCGCACTCAATCAGATTAAAATAAACCCATGATAGAATATAGAGAAATTTTATACAAGGATTATTGGTTGGAATTTACAATCACTTCTTTATTTAGTGGGTGCGGAGGATTGGATTTGGGATTTTGTGGAGGGTTTGACTTTTTAAATCGGTACTATGCTAAAAATCCTTTTAAGATAATTTATGCTAATGATCTAGATAAAAATGCTGTTTTAACCTATCAAAAAAATCTTAACGCACATATTGAATGCAAAGATGTTAAGGAAGTTGATTTTGATAAATTGATGCCCACTGGTATTGTTTTGGGTGGTTTTCCTTGCCAAGATTTCAGTTTTGCCGGCAAAAGAAAGGGGTTAAAAAGTGAAAGGGGGCGACTTTATGAGAGCATGATTAGATGCGTAAAAGATTTAAAGCCTAAGATTTTTCTTGCTGAAAATGTAAAAGGTCTTTTAAATATTGATAATGGAGACACTTTTAGAAAAATTTTGGATAGCTTTAAAGACTTAGGCTATATGGTTAATTTTGCATGTTTGAAAGTAAGCGATTTTGGAGTATCGCAATTAAGAGAGCGAGTCATTATGGTAGGCGTTAATGAAAGTTGCTTTAAAGAGCCTTTTAATTTTAAAATATTAAAGAAAAATCATGCCCCTTTTGTGTATGAAATATTGAAAGATTTGGAAAACTTAACAGAAGGGGCTATACCTAATCATTTTTATTCTAAGGCTAAACGCAATAAAGGACAAGGCAATAACGCTATTAACAAAGATACCTACGCTCCTACTATGCGAGCCGAACATCATGGCAATATTGAATACCACTATAATAATCATAGGCGTTTGAGTGCAAGAGAAGCCGCACGCATTCAAAGTTTCCTGGATAATTTTATTTTTTATCCTAGCACCTCATCAGCTTATAGGCAAATTGGTAACGCTGTGCCACCTGTTTTTGCATGGCATTTAGCGCAAGGAATAAAGGAATTTTTATATGCAAACATTGTTCAATGATGAGAGAATGATATTAAAAATACAAGAAAAATTACCTTATTTATTTCAGCTTGTAGAAAGTGAAAACAGTAGGGATGGTAAATTAGGAATGGAGATTGGTTCAGCTAGAGAAAGGGTAATTATTGCCCTTATGCTTTATTATTTTGGTAAAGAGAATGTGCAAACTGATTTGACTATCACGCAAAAAGAGATAGATGTAATTGTTTTAAATAAGCCTTATTCTATTAAAACCGCTCAAACATTGAACGGCATTAAGCTAATATGGACTACTGATGCTTTAAAAATACAAGAATTTATAGAGAGTTACAAACCAAATACAGATATTTTATTCGTGTATGTTTGTTGGAGAAAAGAGGGAGGGTTTTACTATATTCCTAGTGCCATACAATAAGAAGTTTTAACAACTAAAGGTAAAGAATTTTATTTTAAACTTCCTAAAAGCGGGACAAATTCTAGGGGAGTGGAAATTTCAAAATTAGCCTTATTGGAATGTATCGCTCACAAAGACACGCTAAGAATTCCTATTTTTTGGGAACGCACAAATAACTTAAAACATTCTCCATATGATAAATATTTAGAGTTATGGCAATCCTAAAATCCTTATATTATTCTTATTGAATTATAAGAATTTTTGGGGTATCAAGGGCTTTGGAACACTAAAAAATCATCGTAGGCATGAAAGCTTTTTTATAAATCACTGATGCTATAAAAATAGGAAAGGCTTTATTTTAATTGGGTGATAACTTTTTAAAAGCGTTCTTAGGGGGTTAGGGTATCGCAAAATACCCCCTATATCCCTATGAGTTTACATAATACTATAAAATAAAATAACGCTATTGGCAAAGAATTTTAAAAACTTCAATAATTTTTCCATGAATGTCCTTTAAGTGGGTTTGAAAACTTTTTTCAAAATATTTTTTATCCTAAAATAAAAATAATCCCTAATCGTTTGCGATCTTATGTGGGTTTTAAAAGATTGCATTTGTTGGTCTTTGGCCATCTCAAGGCGTTCTTTAAAAAAATCGTTTTTAAAAGGGGTGCAAAAAAGGTTTGCAAGCCAAAAACTCGCTGTGGCTTCATAGCAAATCAAGCGATCGTTTAAAGAACTGATAGAATGCCAGGGCTTGTATTTGATGAAATGGAGCATGACGATATTTTTAGAGTGGTGTTGGTTGAAAAAGTCAGAATAGCAATTATAATGGATGGGCAATTCTAAAATGCGCTTCCAAAACACCATATTGATCAAGCATTGTTCAGGGTAGAAAAGATCTTTCCCCCTAGTTTTTAAAAATTCTAAAGCGATTTTTTCAAACCCATTTTCGCGCCATAAATCTAAATTCGCCACCAAAAAGCCCATGTTAAAGCCCTGGTGGATGCGTTGCAATTCGTTGGTGCTAAAGCGCGAAAAATCAATTTTAAACTTCTTACAAGTGCGCTCAATAAAATGACAAAAAGCTTCAAAAGAAAGGTGAGAAAAAGTGTCTCTCACCATGCCAAGTAGTTTAGTGGGGTCGTTATCCAGTGCAAAATAAGCGCTTGCAATATCGCCTAAAAACACCGTATCCACATCTATGGAAATGATTTTAGAATAATTAGGGAATAATGATGCAAGCAAGAGCCGGCATAAAATGAGAAGCCCGCCATAACGCTTGGAGCAAGACTCATTAAGGTAGCTTTCTATGGAATTATCCAGCGAATTGATGTCTATAAATTCTAATGAAGCAAATTCCTTAAAAGGCTCAATGGTTTTTAAAAGCTTGTTTTGCTGCTCTAAAGTTACCCCTTTAATCAAACAATGGATTTTATACACGATGTTAGCGGGTGAAAGTTTGTTGTTTTGATTGATGGGGCTAAAATCTATCGTGCTTGTGTGCCTACTCGCATGTGAGAGTAAAGAATAAAGGCTCACGCCTGCCCCTAGCGCGTAATTCTTGTCAAAGCTTATAAAAATAGGGATAACTTGATTGGGCGAGGTTTGCGCGTTCATTGGCTATTCTTTGAGTTCGTTAGCACTTTTTGAGCGCTTTAAAATCGCATGCCTAACTTCTCCAACGCTCCCCATATAAAGGTTATGGAATTGGGTTTTATTGAAAGTGTTTTGGCGCTTGGCTAATTGCATGGTGTTAGAGATAATCGCTTCTTCTAATTCCTTTAAAGTGAGCTGTTTTTCTAAATAAAGAATGCTCTCTTTAACGCCTATGGCTTTAAAAGGCTGCGAATCTTTGGGGTATTGGGCATAAAGGGCTTTGATTTCTTCAATAAGACCTGAATGGAGCATGTTTTTGGTGCGCTGTTTGATGTTATTATGAAGCGCGGTTTTTTCAATAGATAGAGCGAATAGCGTTATGGCATGATCAAAGGGTTTTTTGGGGTTAGCCTTAAAATACTCGCTTGGGGGCGTATGGGTGGCATAAAAGATTTCTAAAGCCTTATGAATGCGGTAAGTGTCGTTTGGATGGATTTTAGAAGCCATGTTAGGGTCAATGGATTTTAAAAAAGTATAAGGGTTAGAAAGGGTGGCAATTTCTCGCTCTATTTTTAAAATTTGATCGTTATTGAGTTTTGGCATGTTACTCAAACCTTCTAAAATGGCTTTGAGGTAAAAACTGCTCCCCCCCACAATGAGTAAAATTTCTTTTGGGGATACTTTCATGGCGTCTTCTAAAAGGGTTTTAAAAAGGGGGGCGTTATTTTTTTCATCAATGTTAAGGTAGTCTAGGGCGTAATGTTTGATGTTTTTTCGCTCCTTTAGGCTCGGTTTAGCCGAAGCGATATTAATATCTTTATAAATGCTCAAAGAATCCAAAGAAAAGATTTCTGCGTCTAATGTTTGGGCTAGTTCAATAGAAAGAGCGCTTTTCCCGCTCCCGCTAGGCCCTAGAAGCGCAATGAGTTTCTTAGGCGTTTTGATAAGTAAGCTCCCTTTTATAAGCGTTTAAAAACCCTTCTAAATCAAATTTTTTACGGCATTCTTCTGTGAAAAGATGGATCATCAAATCCCCTAAATCTAAAATGATCCACTCTTCATTGGATTCATCTACTTGGTAAAAGACTTCGCCTAAAGGCTTAAGGGTGTTTTTTAATGCGTCTAGTAAAGAAAGGGCATGCTTACTCGCTAGAGTGGTGGCGATAATGACATCTTCTACCAAATAGGGGGTTTTAGACAAATCAATATGCGTAATATCAAAAGCCTTTTTCTCGTCTAATAAAGTCGTAATCATCTCTATGCGTTTGTTCATGAATTTCCTAAAAAATGGGTTAAAATAGCCTTATTATAACTTAAATCAAGGAATATTCATGAGCTCTGAATTAAACCTTAAATTATTAGGCACTAAAACGCCCTATATTTTTGAATACAATAAAGATTTGTTGGAAGCTTTCCCTAACCCAAACCCCAATTTAGACCCCTTAATCACTTTAGAATGCAAGGAATTTACAAGCCTTTGCCCGATCACTTCCCAACCGGATTTTGGCGCTATTTATATCCGCTATATCCCTAAAGACAAAATGGTAGAAAGCAAGTCTTTAAAACTCTATTTATTCAGTTACAGAAACCATGGGAGTTTTCATGAGAGCTGTATCAATACGATTTTACTGGATTTAGTGGAGTTGTTAGAGCCAAAGTATTTGGAAGTGTATGGGGATTTTGTTTCTAGAGGTGGGATTGCGATCAAGCCCTTTGCAAATCATGCGATCAAAGAATACCAAGACTTTAAAGAAAAACGCCTTTTGGATGCGAAATAACGCGCAAAGATAGGGTTTTAAGATTAAAGCCGTTCTAAATCAAACGGACAAATTAGAGAGAATAAAAAGAGAAAAATAAAAAAGATTAAAAAGGAGACCCCACAAGGGGGGGGTTTATTCTACATTACCCTCCGCTTGATTTAACTCCTCTCCTGTAACAATATCCCTCTCCCTAATCACATTCCCCTCCTCATCATAATCCTCATCTCTAAATCCATAAGACCAAAGATTATCGGCTAAAACACCAGGAGTTAAGCCCGCGCATGTTAAATCATACTTATTGATACCGCCATCGCATAAAAGTTGTGCCACGAATTTTGCCTCTTCTTTATTTCTAGGTAATAATTTCGCCCACTCTTCCAAAGTAACACCATAGCTCTTACCATCGGGTCTTACCAAATTCCTCGCATAAGTCTCTATCGCTTTACAGAATAGAGTAACATCACCCATGAGCATATCATCAAAAGTATCAAAGAAACACTCGTCAGTATTTCTGGTTTCAATCATAGCATTCCACTCCGCATCGCTATGGTGTTTTAAATCAGCCATAAAAGAGAGCGAATGAATGATAATCAAACTTGACTGAAACCCCATCTCCCCATAACTCATCGGCGAGAATAACAAACCAAGTCTTTTGCTTCTTTTTTCGTTAGCGTAAGAGTTAGCAAAGACCATAAAAGGGCTAGTGGTATCATCAGGGAAATCAAAGTCCAATTTGAATTTGCTTTCTTTCTCTTTAGGAGAAGTAGTCCTTTCCTTGACACTCGGACCGCTCGTAACGATTTTAACATTTTTCAACAAATCATCTCCGCTTGTTTCGGCGTGATTATGAGAAACCTCGTTTAAAGGCACTTCCTTAAACCATTTTAAGAATTTTTCGCTATTGAAAGCGTATGAGGCTTGGTTGCCTTTTTGACTCCTTAAGGTTACACGATTAAGCCCAATACTAATGACTTTAGCTTCCACCACTTTGTTATTGATCGTGGCTTTGACTAACGCCCCTACTTTTAATTTATTTTCATTTTGAAAACCCATAAAACACTCCTTGGTAAAATTTGTTTTAAATTCCGCTATAATCGGTCGTTCAATGTTTTTTTAATGTTCTTTATCTTTTCAGCATGGCTTGTTCCTCCTTGTGGTGGTGTGAAGCGCTTTTCAAACGCCCCCCCTTATTTTTGAGTATCGCATCATTCAATGTCCTTTAAAAGAGCGTTTTTAAAAGCTTTAATGGCGCTTTCACCCACCAATTCAGCGATACGATAACGCGCGATTAAAAAGTCTAATAGTTTTTCGCTCCTTTCTTGAATCTCTATAATCCCGAAAGAAGCGTTTTTAGCCACTTCTTTTTCACTATAAGAGCCTTTAAGGTATTCTTTTCTTTTTTCCTCAAAAGGCTTGTTGCTTAAAGAGCTGTTAGCGTTTTTAGCAATTAAGAGCAAATTCCCTAAAGCATGCACGATATGGGGATTTTTAGCCCAATTTTTTTCTTTAGCGCTATAGCCTTGATCGGGTTTTTGAGGCAAAATATGCTCAATGCTTTCTATACTGCCATCAAAATTCAGAGTCGTTTCAGGGTTATGGTATAGCTCGTATTCATAAAGCAAGTAATTCAACGCTTTGTTCCACTCATACCATTTTTTAGCATTATTAAAATTAATATTATTCTCAAGCAGTTTTAAACCGCTATGCTCTCCCTTGAAAAAATTCTTTTCTAGCGTTGGGAGATCTTCAATGGTTATTTTATCTTCCCAAAATCTACACGCTTGAATCGCTTTGAAGGCTAATCTAATCCATTCGTTTTTGGCCGTATTCTTGCCAGCAACCCCATAGATTAAAAACCCGAAACGCTCTAAATATTCTAACAAGCCCTCTAATTCTTGGGTGGTATAAACTTGTTCATTAGCGCTTCTTCCAACAAGCTGTATGGTTAAAAGAGAGAGCAATAAGGGCAGAAAAGCGTTTTCGCTCAAAGCGTTTAAGCGCCGCATTTTGTCTAACAAGCCGCGCATTTTAGGCGTGATCTCAATCCTAAGCTCTTCATCATCAAGCGTGTGCAAGAAATACCAAACCTTAGAAGAATAAGAAAGATGCAATAACAAATCATTTATTTTTTCATATTCGTCATATAGGTCGTCGTATTTTTTATGGGCGTCAAACGCTGTATTCAATAATCTCTCTTTAAACTTGCTATTCTCGCCATAATAATACGCCACAAAATGCTTTAAAAAACTTTCTAAATGATCGTCTTCAAACCGCCTCAAATCGTAATAAATCCTGGTGTAGGTGTCATTGATTTCTTGTTGAAGATTTTCTAAATCTTCTTCATCGCAAATCTTGTGTGCCACAAAATGCAAGCGGTTTTTTAACAATTCTAAAGTGGATAGATCTTTACCACGATTGTTAATCGTTTCAAAAGAGCTGAAGGGATCGATTCGGTTATCGTTCAATTCCACCACGCTAAAAAGCATTTTCTTTATAAGGGCATCAAACATTTTTTCAAGCGTTTCCATAGGCGTATCGCTGATTTTTTCTTGAAAAAATGCGTAAGCGTCAATCAAATTTTTAGCGTAAAAAGAAGTTTTGAACGCTTCCAAATCTTTTTCTTCTTCAGTGATCGCCCTAAAAGCTTCACTCAAACCATAATACTTATAGAATAGAACGGGTTCGAGGTTCATTGAAGAATACTTTGGGTCTTTGTTTTGGATGGTTTTTGCTAAAAGGCCCAGTAAGATCAGGCTTGTAGCCAATCGTTGCTGGCCGTCTATGATTTCAAAAGCGCTATTTTCAAAATCATTCTCAAGCTCTCTTAAGGTTAGGCTATGCATGTAATGGAATTTGTTTTCTAGCTTAGAGACATGCTCTAAATCATTCCAAAAATCCTTTAATTGCCTCATCTGCCATGCATACCCCCTTTGATAATCAGGGATTTCAAACACGCCTTTTTCAATCACTCCGTCTAAATCCAACAATTCCATTAAAATCCTTTCTTATTATTAGGTTTATGAGTTTTATAGATTATGGGTTAAAAACCCATAACCTTTTTAATTTTTTCGCTCAATCAATTTGGGTTGTCCAAGTCTTGTGCTGTGTGTGAAATGCCAAGTGTTTTTATTGACTAACTCTTCGTATTCTTGGCTCCCTTTTTGAGCGCAAACGCCCTCAACCTTTAACGCTCCCTCTTCATCAGTCCCGATAGTGTCATGGTCAATCTTTAGGGCAAAAACGCTCCGTTGGACTTCAGCCCCTCTAGTGGTTGAATCCTCATTCACAATGCCAATCACATAATCCGCCTTACGCATGAGTTCAAAATGCTTGTGCTGAGCCGCTTCGCCTCGTCGTGGGCGAAAATAATCCAAAGTGCATTCATCGCACAACTCTTTAAAATCCTCATTTCCTGGAATAGTCCCTTTATAAGCGCCTGAAACCATGCACAACAACAAATTGTATTTTTCATGCGCTTTTAAATCTTCTAACTGAGCCATCGTTTTTCTCCTTTGAATTTAACTCTGTAAGCCCCACTGATAAAAATGGGGCTTATGGAATTAAATTTTCTAAAAAGGTCGTGTTGGTTAAAAAGAGAGTGGGTAATAAAAAGTAGGGGATTTTTAAGTAGATTTTTATAAAAACTATGATAGCGTTGCTTGAACGCTTGAACGCTTGAACGCTTGAACGCTTAGTGCCATTTTTACCCCTTTTAAAAAAAAGATGACTTGCGGTATTGTATCTAGTGATATTTAATCAATGGCTAACCATTATTTTTATTCGTTATTTTTGCCTTAAGATTTTATCTTTCAAACAATTTTTTTATTTAAGCAAACTTTAAGCATCATATGTCTATAATTACATTTCGTTTTTAAAGACAAACTTTAAAAAGTTCTTTAATTTGACAACCAAACAAGCTATATCGTTAGGCTACAAGCCAACTACAAGCTATATATAAAAGCCAAAAAGCTTTAATATAAAAGCTCACTAGCTGATAAAACTTGACAATTGAAAAAGATTAGAAATCAAGCATTTTTAGTCTTCTTAAAAGGGTTTAAAATTTAAACTTATTATAGCGGGTTTTTGAATAAAACGGAGTTATTTGATTTAATATTGTTAATAGCCTATGTAAAAGTAAAGTAAAACTACAATAACTCTGTCTTATATTCACTAAGGCAGTGGTAGCGCTAAAGAATATTGGTGCAATTGTCGTTATTCATTATAAAAGGGCGGGTTTTAAAGGATATTTTAAAATTTAAAACAAGCTTTTAAGAGCAGATGGCGGATGCCTTGCCAAAGAGAGGCGATGAAGGACGTACTAGACTGC
>NZ_MVWR01000016.1:0-28160 GCF_003637665.1 Helicobacter pylori
ATCCTCCCTATAAGCTGCGCCTGCGACTTGTCCGTTTTCCTCTTGCAAGAGCTTCTCTAACGCTTCCTTAGGCTTTAGAGCAAACTCGGGGTAATTCTTGCCAAATTCTTTGAGTGGGGTTATAGCGCTTTGTAATTTAAGAAGCTTTTTTGCGTTGGCTTGTTCTAATGGGGATAAATTTGTAGCGTCTTTAGTGGTTTCGTTTAAATTTTCGCTTGTTTTTAATAATCCTCTTGATCTATTAGCGGTTTTTGGGTAGGATTATTCTCTTAGACCACTACATCGCTTAATGCGTTGTCGCTCTTTGCGGTTCTGTTCGGCTGAATAAAAGGGTGGATAATGTCAGCATCTCTTACATGACTTCTCATATACCTTTCATTCAATTTTGGTATAAAAGTCCTTAAAATCGTATCATTATCTTGTGTGATTAACATATATAGGCGTGTTTTGTTTTCGTCTTTAAACGCTTTGATATATTCTTTTTTAGTTATAGCGCTATCTTTATCTTTAATGAAAATTTCAATATGAGGCTCTCTAAGAATAGGCTCTATTAAACTAAGAAATTTTAATCTATCTTGTGAATTGTCTCTTGTTTCTAAATGTTCTAAAAACCTGTCTTTGTTTTCCACGCTCTCTAAAGTTTGTTTAAACTCTTCAACGCTCATGCCTTTAGGCAATGGTGTGGCGCTATCTTTTAGCTTTTCTTCAATGCCTTGTAAAAAGGCTTCTTTGTCTTTGTCTTCTATGACTTCAAAAGGGCGTGTGTCTTGCTCTCTTATGCTTTTAACTAAATTACTCGTTTTAGTGGCTTCTTTAACCTCTTCGCTCGCTTGTTTAACGCCGTTGTTAAACTCTTCAATGATTTTAAGCGTGTTGTTGCTAAATTTAGCGTTTTGCGCGCTTAATTCTAAATTCTTACTAAATTCGCTTATGCTGTGGCTTCGCTCTAACGCTCTTTTTATGTGATACTTTAAAGCCGCTCCTGCGGTGGCTTCGTTTAAAGCTTTGGGTAATTTCACTCCTAAAATGCGATCGGGCGCGTTTCTGTATAAAGTCCCTAGCGTGAATTTAGTCCATTGGTATTTTAACGCTCCGCTTAAAGTGGTCGCTAAACCTTGGCTTAAATTTTTCGTTGTAGCGGGCTTTAGGCTCTCGGCGATCTTAGCGTCGTTCTTAAAAAGCTTATGAAAACCGCTTGATATTGTTTGGAGTTGGTAAATTTAGGGGGTTTGTTAAGGCAGGGGGAGTATTTAGGCAAGGCAAACAGCAAAGTTATAGCAAGCAATGTTTTTTAGCTAAAGTTTTTGGTAGGAAGCCACTTAGCCATGAAAAATGCAATATCTTTAATCTATCGCTTCAAATCAATTGCTCAAAAAACACGCTACTTAGCATAAAATAAAAAATCCTTGAATCAAGCCCAAGTTTGAGAGTTATCGGCTTGAAGTGTTCTTTTTCTTACAATTTTTATCAATGTCAAAATCACACGCTTTTTGCATGTATTCTTCAGCCTTTTTCTTATCTTTTTCCACGCCTAACCCATACTGATAAGACTCTGCTAACCCTTCATAAGCTCTAGAAGAACTCATATCAGCCGCCATTTTATAATAAACAATCGCCTTATCTTTGTCTGGCTCAATACCCAACTGATCATTCCCACTATAATAAATATCCCCTAAAAGGATATAAGCTTCTACATTACCCTTATGCATCGCTTTTCTAAAGCACTCTGTCGCTTTCACATAGTTGCTTGGAACGCCCCTACCCTCCATATACATGATGCCTAAGTTGATATAGGCGTTAGTATAGCCTTTCTCTGTAGCTATTCTAAAATACTCCACGGCTTTCTTTTCATCTTTAGGCACGCCCCTACCCTCTTTATACATCACGCCTAAATTGTTATACCCTCTAGGTATATCGTTATCAACCGCTTTTTGAAAATATTCAGCCGCTTTCTTGTAATCTTTAGGCACACCCCTACCATTTTCATACATGATCCCTAAAAGAACATAAGCAAGCGGTTCGCCATTTTTAATAGCGCTCTTATAAAAAGAAGCCGCCCGCTCATATTCCTTATTATTATAAGCTTCCTCCCCTTTATAAATATAACTCCTTTTTTGTTCAAGGTGTTCTGCACCAAGAGTGCTAAATAAACATAAACTTGCCAAACAAATCTTCAAGGCTAATTTGCTTGCGTATCCCATTGTTACTCCTCTGCTTTAATAAGATCAAACATAATGTCAATGGCTATTAATCTTAAAAAAGAAATTGCATGCGTTCTAAAACCAGCAAACATTCTCAAACTCCATTCTGCATACACCATTTTAGATCTAATATCATCTCTTGTAATGAGAAATTTTACACTATTTTTATGAATTTTAAAACTAAATTTAAGATTTTCTCGCTAAAAAGTCCCCCTCCCTCCCAAAACAATAAGGCTAAATAGGATTAAAATTCTTTCCTTGGATCCGTTGCCCCATAGAAAACGCTCCCTTTAGTTTTAGGCAAAACTTGGATCGCATTCACATCGCCCATGACCGGCTTAGTAACGATTTGATAGCCCATTTTAGTGAGGTTATCTTTCACATCAGCGGGCATGCCAAATTTTTCAATCCTTAATTCATCAGGCAACCATTGCATGTGAAATCTTGGGGCTGAGACCGCTTCAGAAACATTCATATTATAATCAATGACATTAGAAATCACTTGCAACACCGTAGTGATAATCCTAGACCCTCCAGGGCTTCCCACCACCAAAAAAACCTTATTGTTTTTCAACACGATCGTAGGCGACATGGAGCTTAAAGGGCGCTTATTGGCTTCAATCGCATTCGCATCGCCCCCTACTAAACCATAGAGATTAGGATTTCCTGGCTTTATGGAAAAATCATCCATTTCATTGTTCAATAAAAATCCTGCCCCATCAATACTAGCAGCGCTCCCATAAGAAGCGTTAATGGTGTAAGTAACGCTGACTGCATTCCCCCACCTGTCCGCTACAGAATAATGCGTGGTGTTGCTCCCCTCATGCAACTGCCCCATTCCTGGTTTGATTTGAGAGCTTGGCGTAACCGTATCTGGCTGGATAGTATCAAAAATCTTTTTGGCATACGCCTTATTAATCAATTTATCCACCGGCACCGAAACAAAATCAGCGTCTCCCATATAAACCGATCTATCCGCATAAGCTTGGCGCATCGCTTCTGCAGCGATATGGATATTCTTAGAAGCCCCATACCCAAGAGCACTTAAATCCGCATTTTCCATGACATTTAAAATCTGGATCAAATGCGTGCCTCCCGAACTTGGCGGCGACATAGAAATGATCTTATACCCACGATAACTCCCTACCACGGGTTTGCGCCATTTCACATTGTAACTGGCTAAATCTTCTTTAGTGATAATCCCTCCATTTTTTTTCATGTCTTTCTCAATAAGCTCAGCGACTTGCCCTTGATAAAAGCCTTTAGCGCCTAGCGTTTTGATTTGATTCAAAGTCTTGGCTAAATCTTTTTGGACAAATAAATCCCCCTCTTGATAATCAAGATGCCCCTTTTTAAAAAAATACTTTTTGCTAGAACTGTATTTTAAAAACCGCTCCCTTGCTTCCTTTAAGGTTTCTGCTTGTCTTTGTGAAATCGCATAACCATTTTCAGCCAATTTAATGGCAGGATCAATGAGTTGCGATAGTTTTTTAGTGCCGTATTTTTTCAACATCGCTTCCATGCCCGCCACCGTTCCAGGAACCCCGGCCGCCAAATAGCCATCTTCGCTGAGTTTAGGGACTACATTGCCTTGCTTGTCTAAAAACATGTTTTTAGTGGCTTTTAAGGGGGCTTTTTCTCTAAAATCTAAGGCAACATTTTCACCATTAGCTAAATGGATAACCGCAAAACCCCCACCACCAATATTGCCTGCTGCAGGATGGACGACTGCTAGCGCAAAACCTATCGCTACAGCCGCATCAATCGCATTACCCCCCTCTTCTAAAACCTTTTGCCCAATTTCAGTGGCTAGCGGGTGGCTAGAAAGGGCTAACCCCACTTTAGTGTTTTTAATGGGCGGGTAACTCGCTGCACTCAAAGGGCTTAACAAACCCAAAGAGAGCACTATCACACCCAAGCCAATCGTCTTTAAAAAACTCCGTCTCATCTGTTTTCCTTTCAATCAACAATAATCGTTATTATAACACAAGCTTTACAAAACACCCTCTCGCTTATAGCTTACATGATGCTATTAATTGTTTGAGCGCTGGCTATAAAAAAGGCTCAAAAATGAGTTTTAAAATAAATAGAGTTTAAAAAATAAGTTTAATAAGGCTTATTTGATAAAAACGCTATGGGTAGAAAACTTATTGTTTAATCCCCAATAAAGTGTCTATCATCCGATCAATGGCGGTAATGACTTTAGCGTTAGCCGCATAGCCGCTTTGAAACTTGATTAGATTCAGCATTTCTTCATCCACGCTCACTTGCGAAATAGAGAGTTGCTCTTTTTTAATGGTCTCTAACATGCTCTTTTTAGTGTCCAAAATACGCCCTGATTTTTCAGCGTCCGTGTTGATTTTACCGGTTAAAAATTGATAAAACTCACTGATTTTCATTGGTTTAATGTCAAACTTGTCGTTATAAAAATCCACGCTGTCGTATTGCAATTGCTGCATCATGTTCGCCACATCAAAATTCCCGTTAATGGGGGCAAGCCATGGGCGGATAGTGGTAGGCTCTTTTTTGTATTCTTTATTCAAGCTGATATTAGAAGCGTCATCGCCTTGAAAAAAGGGGTTGAGCTTTAACGCCCCCATAAAATTCGTGCCATCATCTTTCATGGAGACAAACAACCCTTGCGAAGCGTTTTTAGGCTGGATAACAAACTTTTTAGTCTCATTGTTAAAGCCCGCTGTGAAATAATCATCAAAATCGTTTTCGGTGTTATTGTCTTGATTGTCATCAGTGTTAGCGTTAATGGCTTGGATAATATCGTTCATGGTTGTAATGGGCGTGATAGCAATGGTTTTTCTGGCGATTTCTTTACCATCGGTGTTGTAAGCGATTAAATCAAACGAGCCGTTTTTGATATTGTAGTTCGTGTCTTTAAAGGCTTCATCGCTATTAAACTCCACAGGCTCGCCTTCAATATTATGACTCGCGCTTTGAGCGTAAATCGCATTAGTGGATTCTATCAAACCCCTAGCAAAAGAATCCAACAAATCAATATAATCTTGCAACTTGCCTTTTAAAGTCCCGTTAGAGCCATCATTATACACATTCAATAACGCCCCCACTTTCCCCTGATTGAGCTTGTCAGTAATATTAGTTACTTTAAAATCATCGCTTTGGAAATAAACCTGATTCAACCCTCCTTTATTTTCGGATTCTTTAACCACTAAAGGGTGGAAAATAGAACCATCAATGATATTGAACCCATGCCCGATATTAAGATTATAGCTTTCATCAAAGTCCGCTGAGTCTTTATCTGTAAGCGAATGGGTTTTAATACTGCTTTTAAAAACATTCCCCCCTAAAAGCTCTCGCAAATGAAACTCTAGTTCGTCTCGCTTATCCCTTAATTCATTGGCATGCTTTAAACTCTTGTTATTTTCCACTTCTTTGATGCGTTTGTTGATCTCAGCGATTTGAGAACCCAAGCTATTGACTTCTTTAATCACGCTTTTTAATTCTTCGCTCGCTTTATGCTGTAAGGTCGTTAACCTCTCTCTAGTGTCTTTAATGTTGTGCGTCAAAGCTTCTGTTTTTTGAGCGAGAGCCTGTTTTTGAGCGGAGTCTTTGGCGTTTTTAGACAATTCTTTCCATGAGTTAAAATAATCTTGCAAATCCGTAAAAAGGCTCGCTTCATCAATGTCCGGAAAATACGCGCTCGCTTCTTTTAAATGCGAAAACTCTGTATCGTAATATGTGTTTTCGTAATTAGCCTTCGTGTAACGAGCAAAAACAAACTCATCATGCACCCTTTCAATGGCTTCTACATCCACGCCCATATTCACGTTTTTAGTGCCATACATATAGGCCGCTTGGGGCTTTGCAATCACGCGCTGACGGCTATAAAATTCATCGCTGGCGTTAGAAATATTATTCCCAGTAACATCCACCATGCTCTGATGGGCTTGTAGGCCCGTGTAAGAAGTGTTGAGTGAAGATAAAATTCCGCCCATTTTACGCCTGCACTCTTAAAAAATGACTCCCCACATGCCTAGAGCCTTTATAATCGCAAGTGTCATGGGGGATGATTTGTTGGATGAGCGAAGAATAAAACTCAGAAACCGCAAACGCCATGCGCGAATAAATCAAGTTTTTTTCTTTCAAAACAAGCAAGGACTCTCGCATTTGGTTTAAAAAACCGCTCGTTTTTTCGTCTAATAATTCACTCATTTCTTTATTAGGGAATTGGTTTTTTAAAGACAACATTTGCACATCTATATTCGCTTTTTCTTTTTCAAAAGCTTGAATCGCTAGCTGTTTTTGATGGTTTCTTTCAAAAATTTCGGTGTGTTTAGCGAGCTTAATGTCTCTTATATCGCACTCCGTTAAATCAATCAATTCTTTCAATTGGTTGAGCGCGTTTTCTAAATGGGAATGTAAAACGACCATAACAAATCCTTTAGCTCTTGTTTCAGCCGTATTCAAGCAAATACTATGCCGTTTTAGAGTTTTACTATCAGCAAATACTTAGTCCAAAAGTTCTGTAGGGTCAATTTTAAACTGCAACATGTTTGCACTTTCTCTGCCATTATCACCTCCCTTTCTTTGAATAGTAATTCTTCCTATTTTGAGTGAGCCTTTTTTGCTTATTTCTACACTTCCATCATCAAAATAATGTTGCATGACAACATTAATTAAAGCCCATTTTATATCAAAATTAATTGCTTGTATGACTAACACCCATTCAGCACTAAACTCACCCCTACCTTTTAAAATATCAGAAACAATCAGCATTTTATTGTCATTTAACCATGCTAATAATTCTTGTTGTTCTTTATGAGAAAATTCATTAATAAGCATTCTTTTATTAGGATATTTTATATCTTGTCTTGTCGGCTTTAACTCTCCTGTAAAATAAGCGAATAATTGATAAATATTAGGGGGAATATTCCACATTTCTTGATAAGATTTGAGCTTTCTTTTATCAATTTGATTAAAACCTTTTTGATTACTCACTAATTTAACTTGTATATTCTCGCTATCTAAGGCTTGTTTTAATTTAATTTGAATGATGACATTTATATCGGCTTTATACCCACTAAGCACATTCGCTTTAACATATTCAATCTTATTTAAATCATAGCCCATAATCATTAACCAAATTTGTGCATCTCTATCATTAGAGTAATCATTGAATTTTTGTGCGACTTTCTTTTCGTTTAAAAAACCATTTTTAGCAATGAGTGAGCCAAAAGAACTTGTATGACTATTCATTAGAAACTGCCTTTAACATTTGCTGTGTGATAGCAGCAATCACATTCACGCTCATCGCATTCCCTGCTTGGGATAGCAAATGGCTTTCTTTAAAGTTAGGATTATCTTTAATCTTATCGATCAAACCTCTAGGAAATCCTTGCAAAAGCAAGCTTTCAATAGCGTTTAATTTCTTAATTTTACCTTTTTGAATATAAAATAGGCCATGTCTTCCTGTCCTTAAAGTAGGAAAAACATTAAAATACAACCTTAAATCAGATTGTCTTGTGTCTAAAACGGCGTTTTCTAAAGTTAAGATATTCTCTAAAGAAACCCGGTTATGGTTGTATTTATTATGCAAATATTTCTGAAAAGTAGCGTTATTAATATCCAAATAACACTCATTATCTGCGTCTAAAAAATCTTCAAAATGATAATCATTGGCTAAACCTAAAGGGAAATTAAACGGGTGTTTTAAATCCTTCCTAAACCCTACAATATAAATGCGTTCTCTATTTTGGGCTAATTGGAAATCAGCACTGTTTAAAATTTGATAATAAGTTGTATAGCCTGCTTCTTGCAAGGCTTTTATAATAATATTAAAAGTTGCCTTTTTATTATGATTGATCAAGCCTTTAACATTTTCAAGCAAGAAAAATTTGGGCTGTTTGACTTTTAAAATGCGAATAAGCCCATAAATAATCGTCCCTCTTTCATCTTCAAGCCCCTTCCTTTTGCCATTAATAGAAAAAGCCTGACAAGGAAACCCACTAATGAGCGCATCAAAATCGGGTAAATCATTAGGATTGATTCGCATCAAATCCCCAAAATTATGGGTATCTTTAAAAAATAATTCATAAGTTCTAAGGGCTTCATGATTGATTTCTGCATGCCCTACGCATTTTAAATGGCATCGCTCCAAGCCCAAACGGCCTCCACCAATACCAGAGCAAAAATCCATAAAAGTTAAAATCCCCAATCAATCATTCCTAACACACAAAAAAACACGCCCTATTTAAGAAAGCAACAAACTCATTTTAAAACACAGAGAAACTAAAATTTAATGAAAAGCAAAATCACAGCAAGAATAAACCCCCTAGAAATGAAGCCGTTAAACCCCCTAGCTTATCCCCAATAAATCCTGTGCCATTTTGTGAGAAGTCTCATGCAAGTTGATTTTATACTGGTTATTTTCAATCGCTTTCTTGATCTCAGCTACCCTATCAAGAGCGACCTCATTGTTTTCAACTTTTTCATTCTTTTCCACACGCTTGTAATTCCCCAAAGACTGCACCGGAGCAAGAGAAGAAACGGCATTAATCATTGTAAAATCCTTTAATTTGATATTCATTCCATTACAGCAAGTATCGGCAAAAAAGAAAAAAAGTTAATGGATTTTTGAAATCTGTTTTTGCAATTCCTTACCAAATTTCTTGGTGGTGGTGATGGGTTTTTTTCCGGTTTCTGCCACAGAGCCAAAAGATTGCGATTGCAAACTTTTAAACATAAAAAACATCAAAAAAATTAAAATATAACAAAACAAAAAAAAGCAAATGGTAGGGAACAGCCAATTTTTAAGATTAGAACTATTCATGACCTTGCCTTTAAACACTCCTATACCCTACTACCCATGCGAGCATGAGCAACCACAGCCCCCACCTTTCTTCCCGCCATGACCCCCATGACCGCCACAGCAACCCGTCCCACCGCCATGGTGTGAAGCTAAAATTTCTTCTTCGCTCACTTCCCTAAAACCTAAAACCTTGAAACGAAACGCTAAAGTTTTCCCGGCTAACGGGTGGTTATAATCCACCATCACATGCGTAGCGCTAAAGTCTTTGATAGTGGCTTGAATGGTTTGATGATCTTCAGTTTGCCCAAAAACGCTCATGCCTTTTTCCAATTCAATGCCTTCAAATTGATCTCTAGGGACTTCTTGCAAATAACTGCTTTCATAAACCCCATAAGCTTCTTCTGGGGCAATAACAACCTCTTCCCACTCGCCAATTTGAGCCTTTAATACCGCTTTTTCTAACCCTGCTATGATTTGATTAGCGCCTATAATAAACTCTAAAGGCTCTTTAGAAATATTGCTGTCTAGCACAACGCTAGAACCTTGCTCCCTCACTTCATATTCAATCAAAGCGGCTTGTTTGATTGACTCTAAATCATGGTTTTGCATGGTGGTGTTTCTCCTTGTTTTCTAAGATATTTTTTGCCATTTTAGCTTGTTCGCTTGAAGGATACAAGTGTTGCAAAGTGTTTAAAAATTTATAATAGTTTTGATCGTCTTTGATTTTTTTAAACGACCATGCCGTATGCCACAAAAGCACAGGCATGTAAGACGCTTTTTTATTTAAAAGAGCGCTCTCTTTGTAATACTTGATCGCTTCTCTATACCTCTTTTCTCCATAAGCCACTTCTCCAAGCGCATAACGCACATAATAAAGTTGGTAACTATTGGCTTCTAACCACAACAAACGCTCTTTGGCTTCTGCATAGGATTTATTTTTAAAAAAAGACAGAGCTTCTTGAAAAATCTCTTTTTGCTTAGACAAATCTCTATCAAACTCAACTTTAGCCTTTTCTTGAGTTTTTCTCTCTTGATTTTTTGGGGATTCGGCTTTCAAAGAGGGGTTTTTATTGGCTGGAACGCTTGGTTTGAGCGGCTTTTCAACTTTTTCCTCTTGTTCTTTGAGGGCTTTTTGGATTAAGGCGATTTGTGAAACCAAATCCTGGCTTAACTTGGTCAATAATTCACTCATCTCTTTATTTTGCTTGTCTAACTGCTGGATAGCTTGCTGGTTAGCGCGAATCTCATTCCTCAAATCCTCCAAAGTTTGCGATTGCTGCTTAAGCGTGTTAGCCTGCACTTCTTGCGAAGCTTTTAAGGCTCGCAAGGATTCTTCTTGGGAAAGGATAGCGTTATTGAGATCTTTAATCTTATTGGCCTGCCCTTCATAAACGCTCCTTAGACCCTCTTGAGCTTGAGTGTTGGCCTCTACTTGCGAATGGATTTTGGTCAAAATATTAGAAAAATTCTTACTATTGACTTGCAACTGCTTGAGTTCTTTTTTGGTAGCCCCGCTTTGCAAATCAAACGCTGAAGGCTCCCCATTGAGAAAAAAGGGAGCGATAAAAGGGATAAAAAAAAGCCTTTTCATCCTAGGATTACTTCACTAATTTGACATCCACTCTTCTGTTTTCTCTGTAGCATTCTCTAGTTTTTTGGGTGCATTTGGGTTTGGTTTCACCAAAACTGATGGTTTTGATCATATCTTTTTCTACCCCTTTAATGACTAAAGCGTTTTTCACACTCAAAGTCCTTTTAACGCCAAGCGCTTGGTTGTATTCGCTAGAGCCAAATTCATCGGTATTGCCTTCCAAAAGCACTTGCATGTGGTTTTCTTTAGCTTTTTGCACGATCTCATCTAAAGTCTCTTGATCGGATTCTTTGATCTCATACTTGTCAAAATCAAAATAAATGGAAGCGATGATAGTCCCGCTCTCAACAGCCGGCTTTTCTTCAACCACTGGAGCTGGCTCTTGTTTAGGCTCCTCTTTAGGCTCTTGTTTTTCTTGAACCGTCTCTGTAGAAACAGGTGCACTTTGAACCGTTTTAGCGCTCACATCACCAGCCACGGTTTCTTTATCCATGTTGTGTTTACAACCAGCTATGAATAAAAAAGCTACCAAGAAACTAAATACAGAAGATCTTTTCATTACAAATTCTCCAAGAATAAAATTTTAATAAGTGTAAATATTAACTCATATTCGCTTAATCTAACCTTACCAATCAAAGGCTTGTATTTTCACATTCTTTAAAGGGAATAAAAAACTCTGATTATAGTCTAGCAAAATAAGCCCCATGGCGTATTCTTGGGGTGTCTTTTTGATATACATGATATTTCTCCCATCCATAGAAAAACGAGGCATTTGGTTAGAGCCATTCACAGTAAGCCTGCGGATATATTTGCTGTTTAGAGTGATCAAATTCAAATTAAACACCGTTTTGCCAAATTCATTAAGATTCTCCCTGCTCACATACACAATACTGTCTTTATAAGCGTCAATGGATTCATTGCTTCTCCCTTCATAAAGGAGTTGCTCCGCGCTCTCTTTTAACCCCAATTTCTTCATATAGATGTTAGGATAACCGGATCTATCCGAAACAAAAGCCATAGATTTGTCATCTTCTAAAAACACTCCTGAGACATCTATCCCAGGATAGCGCGTTATTTTGGTTTTAGTTTTTTTATGCGTGTCATACAAATACACATCCGGTTGGCCATCAGGGGCTAAAGACATTAAAATTTTAGAGCCATCAGAACTCACGCTAGAAACCACAGCCATTCCTTGAGAGCTAGCGATATTCTCATGAGTGGCTTTTTGAATGTTGTATTTTAAAATCATGGGCGTTCTTTCACCATACTGCGTGTAATAAAACTCCGTTTGCTCAGCGTTCGCCCATTTAGGGAAAATATTGAGTCGGTTGTTTTTGATGATTTCTTTTTGATAACGCATCGTATAATCCGCTAGTGCGATGTTTGTGATTCCTGGTCCAATGTATTTAGAAAAAACAATCAGGCGCTTCATCCAAGCGATAGAAGGGGCTTTTAAATAGTCATTCACCACAATGGCCATGTTGTGCGCTGCAAAAGGGTATAGATCTAAACTTACAATAGGGTAGTCAAAAGTCTTTTTGAGCGTTCCTGTATCCACATCATAAAGTTTTAATCGTGAAATTTTATTGCCGTTTTCTACCGCCACGCTCACAAGCGCTACAAGATGGACTTTTTTATCCTTGAGTTCTGCGTAATTGATAGCGCCTTGATCCTTGTTTTGAGAAACATCAAAATGCTGGCTAGTCTTTAAATCATTCGCTAAGACTTCATGCAATTTTAAAGCGTAATTGGCATCGTTATCTATAGAGTAGCGCACTTCAATCTTAGGAAGTTTTTGAATGGTTTTAATAATATCTAGTGTTTTATCTGTTGCAAAAAGCCCTATAGTGCCTATTAAAAAAAGCCATAAATACCTCATTGTTCTTCCTTAGTGGTGAAATTAACTTGAATAGAAATCATGTTTCCTCCAGGATATGGGGGAAAATCCACTTTCTTTAAATCATTTAAAAGGGTCATCACACTCTTGTTATAATCCTTAAAATCAGAGTAGCTAAGAATGGTATAATCAAACTCCCCATCTTTAGTGATCATAATCAGAGCGCTCACTGAAGCCTTGTGATAAAAAACCCCTTTCCAGCCTTTATATAAAATCTGATAGATTTGAGCGTACCACTCTTGGTAAGCCTTTTCATCAACCCCATCTTGTTTAGGGATTTGCAAATCTAAAGTTTTGTTTTTAACGCTTTCTAGTTTTTGCGCGAATTGATCCAAATTCTGTTGCAAACCTTTCAACATCTCTTGACTTTTTTGGTTTTTTCTTAAGCGTTGCTGTTCTTTTAAACGCCTTTGCTCTTCTTCTTGCTCATTTTTTTGCTCATCTTTTTGAGCGTTTGCGTCTGTCTTTTCTTGAAAATCATTGAGTGAAGAGAAAATATCTTCAAGACTTTCTTCTTGTTCTTTAGGATCAATAAAATCGCCCTCCTTATCAGTTGCATTTTTTTCAACTGCTTTTTCATCTTTTTTTTCTTCTGCTTTTTCAGCGATTTTTTCATCTTTTTTTTCATCGCTTGGCAAATCTTCTAAATTCAAATCAATGGCTTGTTCGTTTTTTTTGCCCAAATCTAAAAGGATTTTCTCCGCTTCTTTATTGTGCCTTTCTAGCAACAAGCCATACAACAACAAAGCATAGAGTAAGAACGCTAAAAAGCCAGAAACAACAAAGATCGCGCTCTTACTCATGCAAATTAGCCCTGCTTTTTAAGGACTTGTAATTAAAGAAACTTTTAAAAAACCCGCTTCTTTAATCGTTTTTAACAAATAGATCACTTTGTCATAAGTCAATCGCTTGTCCGCGCGGATACTAACCCTAGTATCTTTATCGTATTTTTTAGAAAGCAAGTTAAAAGTATCCGGGAAGGAGTTGTATTCATAGGTTTGACTATCTATATAGATTTTTGCGTCTTTATCCATGCGGATCTCTATCATTTTATCTTGAGTGGCTCTAGCAGTTTTTGAACCAGAAGGCAAAGCAATCTCTTCTTTATAAGTGAGAGTGGGCGTCGTTACCATAAGAATAGCCAATAAAACAAGCATCACATCCACTAAAGGCGTGATATTGAGTTCTGGCTTGTCTTCATCCCAATAGTTATCGTAATTCATAAAAACCTTCTAACTCCCTATTTAAGATATTTATAAAATCCCCTTAAAGCTTTATTTTTTAGAAGACAAAATATCCACTTGCATCTGCACATAAACCGATAAATCATACACCTTGCGTTTTAAAATCAAGTAAAAAGAATAGGCTGGAATGGCCGCTAAAATACCTGCAGCGGTGGCGATAAGAGCCTTAGAAATAATGGGTGCGATCACCCCAAAAGAAGCTTGACCTAACGCACCCAAATTGTTAAACGCTTCTAAAATTTCAACCACCGTTCCAAACAAACCAATAAAGGGGGCTGTAGAAGAGATGATGCTCAATACCACTAAACCCGTCGTACTTTGCTTAAGAACCTGGTGTTTCCAAGCCTGCAACAATTCATTAGAATACCTTTTGGTCTCATCATTTCTTTTTTTATTAAACATGAAATGCTCTGGAGCGTCTTGCGCCCCATTAAGAATGTTAGACAAAGATTGCATCTCGCGCTTGAGTTCAATCTTTAGCACAATGCTCTTATACAAAAAGACCCATAAAGTCATCACCAAATAAAGCGAAATCCAAACTAAAACAAGCGTGGTAACAAACCCGCTCTTATTGAAAAAATAAACGATTGAATCGAACATGATTATCCCCTTAAAGAGACTCAATCTTAGCCAGCACGCTAGAGACCGCTAACCTGTCAGAGCTTGCGTCCTCTAAAAGCTTTTTAGCCCTAGAGATAGCATCATCTCTGTCGTCTGATTCTTTTTTAATAAAGACCGCCCCATCGGCTAAAATATCCACCCGTTCATTAGTAACTTCTGCATAGCCCCAATTGATCGCAATGTGCTCTTTTTGATTCTCCGTTTCAATCTCAACCACTCCCGCCTGAAGCAAGGTGATCATGTTGCTATGCCCATAAAGCACCCCAAATTCCCCTTCCACTCCTGGCAACACAACGCTTTTAACCTCTCCTGTATAAACTTCCCCCTCAGGAACTACCACACTAATTTTCAACAAAGCCATCACAAAACCCTTAGGAATTTTTCATGTTTTTAGCTTTTTCTAAAACCTCTTGAATGCTGCCTACCATGTAAAACGCGTTCTCAGGAATATGATCGTATTTACCTTCTAAAATCCCTCCAAAGCCCTCTAAAGTCTCTTGAAGGGTTACATATTTACCGGGACTTCCCGTAAACACTTCAGCCACAAAAAACGGCTGGGATAAAAACTTCTCAATTTTTCTGGCCCTTTCAACAATCTTTTTATCCTCTTCACTCAATTCGTCCAATCCCAAAATCGCAATAATATCTTGCAAATCCTTGTATTTTTGCAAAACTTGCTGGATGCCGGTAGCGATTTCATAGTGCTTCTCACCGATCATTTGAGGGCTTAAAATCCTTGAAGTGGAATCCAAAGGATCAACTGCAGGATAAATCCCTTTTTCAGCGATCTTTCTGTTCAACACCGTAGTCGCATCCAAATGCGCAAACACCGAAGCAGGGGCTGGGTCAGTCAAGTCATCGGCCGGCACATACACCGCTTGAACGGAAGTGATAGAGCCATTTTTAGTGGAAGCGATACGCTCTTGAAGTTTCCCCATTTCTCCGGCTAGCGTGGGCTGATACCCCACGGCTGAAGGGATACGGCCTAATAGCGCGCTCATTTCCGCACCGCTTTGAGCGTATCTAAAGATATTGTCAATAAACATCAACACATCTAAGCCCTTTTCATCACGAAAATACTCCGCCATTGTCAAGCCGGTGAATGCGATGCGGTTCCTTGCGCCTGGTGGCTCATTCATTTGCCCATAGCACAGCGCGACTTTGTCTAAAACGCCCCCTTCTTTCATCTCAAAATACAGATCGTTCCCTTCTCTGGTGCGCTCCCCCACACCTGCAAACACCGAATACCCGTTATGTTTGTAAGCCACATTGTGGATAAGCTCCATAATAATCACCGTTTTCCCCACGCCAGCCCCACCAAACAAGCCTACTTTACCGCCCTTAGAATAAGGTGCGAGCAAGTCAATGACTTTAATACCGGTTTCAAACATTTCTGTCTTGGTGCTTTGCTGCTCAAAACTAGGGGCTTTTCTGTGAATGGGCCAGGTTAGGGACGGCTTAAGAGGCTCTAAATTGTCAATGCTCTCGCCCACAACATTAAAAATACGCCCTAACACTTCTTCGCCCACAGGCACTTCAATCATTTTGCCGCGAGCCTTGATCACTTGGTTACGCACCAAGCCTTCTGTCATATCCATAGCAATCGCTCGCACCCGATTACCGCCCAAATGGGCTGCCACCTCTAAAACTAAAGATTTTTGAACACCATTGACTTCAAAATTAATGTCTAACGCTTCAAAAATCGCCGGCAGATAGGATTCAAACTCCACATCTACCACAGGGCCTAAAACCTGAATGATTTTACCTTCCATCGCTTTCATCGCTCCTTGATTAATATAATTTTTATTTTAGGGCTTCTACGCCTGCATTGATTTCTACTAGCTCGGTCGTAATCGCCTCTTGTCTGGCTTTATTATAAGAAATAGTTAAAGTTTTAACCAAATCTTTAGCGTTATTCGTCGCTGTATCCATAGCCTGCATTCTAGCGCTATGCTCTGCAGCTAAAGAATCAATCAAAGCGTAGTATAAACTATACTCCACATATTTTTCTGCCAAAGAGTCTAAAATTTCATCTTCACTCCCACTTGGCTCGCTGGTAATAGTCTCTTGCGTCTCACTAGGCTGAGAGTTTTGGTGGATGATTTTATACCCAATAGGCAAAATTGTTTTGACTCTTATTTCTTGAGTGATCATGTTTTTAAAGCCATTATGAATGATGATGACCTTATCGGTTTTCCCACTCAAATAATCCTCTACCACTTTTTTCATGAATTCCTGCGCGCGTTCATAATTAGGCATAGAACTCAAATTATTGATCTTGTCTAAAACCTCTATCCCGTTAAAGCTAAAATACTCATTACCCTTTTTACCAATACCGCGCAAACGCACTTTAATGTCTTTTTCTTTGTATTCATTCGTGCATGCTAAAACTTTTTTAATGGTATTGGTGTTAAAGCCCCCACAAAGCCCCTTATCGGCTGTGATAAAAATAATATCCACTTTTTTGATTTCAAGTCTTTCTAGTTCCCTAAAATACTTGCTTTGAATGTCTTCAATCCCTTGATTTTTCATCTTGGATAGCACATCATCAAACACAGCGTCTAGCTTCAGTGCATACGCTCTAGAATTTCTTGCAACTTCTTCAGCTTTTCTTAGCTTGGAAGTGGAAACGAGTTTCATCGCATGCGTGATTTTTTGCGTGTTTTTAACGCTTCCAATTTTCTTTCTAATGTCTCTTAAATTCGCCATATTCTAGCCGTCTCCTACTCGCTATAAGTGAGCTTAAATTCCTCTAAGACTTTCCTTAGCATGGCTTCTAAATCCTTATCTAGCACTTTTTTAGTATGGATTTCTTCTAAAACTTGGGGGTATTTTGCTTCCAAGAAAGGGTGCAGTTGCTCTTCAAAATCCACAACTTTTTTCACGCTCACGCTGTCTAAAAAGCCCTTAGCCCCAGCGTAAATAATGACCACTTGCTTTTCAATAGGCAAGGGCGAATAAGGGGCTTGTTTCAGCACTTCCACCATGCGTTGCCCCCTTTCTAATTGCTTCTTACTCGCTTCATCTAAATCAGAAGCGAATTGCGTGAAGGCTTGCAACTCTCTGTATTGTGCTAAATCCAGGCGCAAAGTCCCTGAAACCTGCTTGGTCGCTTTGATTTGAGCGGCCCCTCCAACCCTTGAAACCGATAAGCCCACATTAATAGCCGGGCGGATCCCTGAATAAAACAAATCCGTTTCTAAGAAAATCTGTCCGTCTGTAATAGAAATGATATTCGTAGGGATATAAGCTGAAACATCGCCCGCTTGAGTTTCCACAATAGGGAGCGCGGTCAAAGAGCCGGCACCCTTTTCATCGCAAAGTTTAGCCGCTCTTTCTAAAAGCCGTGAGTGGATATAAAACACATCTCCAGGAAAAGCCTCCCTACCTGGGGGTCTTCTCAAAATCAAAGAAATTTCTCTGTAAGCGACAGCATGCTTACTCAAATCATCATAAATAATTAGGGCATGGCGGGCATGATCTCTAAAGTATTCCCCCATAGCCACACCTGAATAAGGGGCTAAATATTGCATCGCAGCTGAATCTGAAGCCGAAGCGTTGATCACGACGCTGTATTCCATCGCTCCGTATTCTTCTAATTTGCGGACCACTTGTGCGACAGTGGATTCTTTTTGCCCAATAGCCACATAGATACAGATCACATTTTGCCCTTTTTGGTTAATGATCGCATCGATCGCTACGGTAGTTTTACCGGTTTGTTTATCCCCAATAATCAATTCCCTTTGCCCGCGCCCAATAGGCACCAACGCATCAATGGCTTTAATGCCAGTTTGTAAAGGCTCATGCACCGATTTTCTGTCCATAATGCCTGGGGCTTTTTGCTCGATGAGACTGAACTCATTCGTTTCTATCTCGCCCTTGCCATCAATAGGCTCACCCAAAGCGTTTAGCACACGCCCCACAACCGCATCGCCAACAGGAACTTTCATCAAACTCTTCGTGCGTTTAACGCTAGTCCCCTCTTTAATATTGTTGCCAAAACCAAACACAATCACGCCAACGCTATCTTCTTCTAAGTTAGCCGCAACGCCTTTATCTCCTGTTTCAAACTCCAGCACTTCATACGACATCACACCATTTAAGCCATAAACCTTAGCCACACCATCAGCGTATGAAACGACTTTTCCTACTTCAGCCATATCGCAATCAAGTTCAAAATTCTTGATTTTTTCTTCAATAACCGAGCTGATTTCTTCCAATTTTAGTTGGGACATTATCTTTATCTCCTTAGATTGATTAAATAGATTGAATAACCTGTTTTTCTATTTTCTTTAAAATATCTTCTTTAGAAAAGCCTATTTCTAAATCTAGGCTTGAAACGCTCAAAGAAACCCCTTTTTTAGACCAAGTGTCTTGAGCGATTTCTACAGGGGCGTTAAAACGCGCTTGCAATTTTTGTTGCACGGCTTCTAGTTCATTATTTTCAAGCTTTTCTGGGACTAAAAGTGTGGCTTCTAAAGTCTTTTTAGAATCAAAAGACAGCTCTTCAGTGATCAATTCCAACACATCAAGCCTGTTATTTTTTAACACCACTTCCATTACAGGCTTTAAAACTGAACATGCTTTTATAGAAGTTATTTTTTCTAAGATTTCAAACACAACCTCTTTTTTAACTTTTAAAGAAACATGAGCTAACACCTGGTTGAGTTTGTGCCGTCTTATGGCTTCTGTTGCATTTTTAAGCCCTACAACAATTTCTTCCAATAACGCTAGATCGCTTTTAGTGTGGTTTTTCAACGCCTTAGCATAATGCTTAGAGATCACTTTTAAATCTTGCATTTAAAGCCTTTGTTTCAAAATATTCACGCAATCTTGCACATTGAAAGAGACTTTTTTGCTCTCTCTTAGATCTTTAAAAACGCTTTCAACCAGCTCTCTTTTGATCTTTTTAACTTCTAAATCCATCAACGCCTTAGAATTTTTGATCAAATTTTCCACATCCATTTTGGTTTGCAATTCGTATTTTTGCGTGATCGTGTAAGCTTCTTTATTCGCATCAGAAATAATCAATTCAGCTTTTTCTTTGGCTTGCTCTAATTCTTTTAAGAGTTTTTTCTTATTTTCTTTACTCACTTTGAGTTGGGCTTGAATCTCTTCTAAGCGTTTGGAGATTTCAAGGCTTTTGGAGCGTAAAAATGAACGCAGTTTTTTAGCCAGAAAATACCACAAAATCCCCGCAAATAAAAGGAAATTTAAAGAACGCTCTATAATATCTGTTTGTGAAATATCCAATCCAGTAGCGCACAAAGGGCTTAAAAGGATCAAAAACCCTAACACCATTTTAACTAAAAACATCCATCAACTCCCTAAACCCATAGCCACACGCTTGTTTAACTCGTCTTCAAATACCGGCATTTGCGCTTGCAACTGCTCTTTTAAGACTTGCTTTTCATTTTGTAATTGCTTTGCAAACGCTTCAAACTCTTGATTGAGTTCGTTCTCTTTTTGCTTGATCACCGCATCATAGGACTCCGTAGCTTTTTGAATCGCTTCGGCTATCATTTCCCTACGCCTTTCAGCCGCTTCTTTAAGAAGAGTCTCAATTTGATGGCCAATCTCCACGCTTTGGGTGTTATCCGTTTTGATTTTAGCCAAGCTATCCTTTATCTCTGCCTGTCTGTTATCCATAAAAGCCAACAAAGGCCTATACACCCAAACATTCATCGCCCACAACAATAACACAAACACCACAAAAACGACCGCCATTAAATAGGGGTTAACCGATATATTCATAACCTATTTCTTTCCTAAAATCCTACAAAATATTTGAAACTCGCATTTGTTATAAAAACATTAACTCTATCTTAACAAAAAATCGCTTAAAATTTGAGGATATTCAAGCGTTAAGACATCATTTTTTTCATAAAAGCCTCTAAAAGAGAATTTTCATAACATCGTAAAATGATTTTATTCCCTTTCAAAGTGGCTTTAAGCTTGTAACGATCCCACAAACTTTGATTAAAGCGTTCTAATTCATCTTCAGCGATGAGCGTTTGGGTTTCTTTGAAACCATGTTTTTTATTTTCAAAATTTGCGTTTATTTTAAAATCACGCGCTAAATCTTCTGTCTGGCGCACGCTGAGTTTCTGCCCTATGATGGAATTTAAAATCAATTCTTGTTTTTCTTCATCCAAACCCACCAAAACTTTTGCATGCCCTGAAGTGATTTTTTCTTCTAAAAGAGCGTTTTGAACCTTAGAAGAGAGCGTCAATAAACGCATGATATTAGCCACATGGGCTCTGGATTTTTTAACGATTTTAGACAGCTCTTCTTGGGTCATTTGATAGCTTTCAAGCAATTCTTTATAAGATCTAGCTAATTCCAAAGGGTTTAAATCTTCTCGCTGGATATTTTCAATCAAAGCGACTTCACGCATTTTCTCTTGCTCAATATCCACAACAATCGCTTTAATCGTAGGCATTTTAGCCAATTTGCTCGCTCTTAAGCGCCTTTCACCAGCGATCAAATGGTAACGCCCGTTCTCACTCACCACTAAAACCGGTTGCAACAAACCATGTTCTTTGATGGATTGCGCTAATTCTTCTAAAGAATCTTCGCTAAAGACCTTCCTGGGCTGGTAAGGATTGGGCATCACCTCATCAATACCAAGCTCCACAACCCGATTCGCTCTTTCATACAGCCCCTGCTCATACACTTCGTTGATTTCAGGGAAAATATCCGCTAAACCCCTACCCAACACTTTATTTTTTGCCATATGCTACCCTTGAAGAATGCTTTGAGCTAATTTTTGATAAGCGATACTGCCATTAGATTTAATATCATAGAGCAAAATGGGCTTACCAAAACTAGGCGATTCCGCTAGTTTCACGCTTTTAGGGATCATAATATACTCTCCTGTAGCTGAATCTCTAAAAAACTCTGAGTCAAAATACTTGAACAATTCCGCTAAAACCCCTTTTGTCAAATTGAGTTGAGGGACATGCATAGTGGGTAAAAAACCTCTGATTTTGAGCTTAGGGTTCGTGCTTTTTTGCAGCATTCTAATGGTGTTAAGCAATAATTTAGTGCCTTCAAGGGCAAAAAATTCGCATTGGATAGGAATGATCACCGAATGGGCTGCTGAAAGCGAATTGATCGTGAGAGGCCCTAGAGCTGGCGGGGAATCAATAATGATATAATCATAAAGCCCCACCACGCTCTCTAAGGCGTTTTTGAGCATGAGCTCGCCTCGTTTATTCTCATCTTGGCTGTCATAAAAGGTTTTTTCAAACCCGGCCAAACCCAAATTAGAAGGCACTAAATCCAAAAAAGGCATTTGGGTTTTTAAGATCACTTGAGAAATTTGCTTACGGCCAATCAGCACATGATAAATATCATAATCAATTTTATCGCGCCTAAAACCCAAGCTTGAAGTGGCGTTGGCTTGAGGGTCAAAATCAATCAACAAGATTTTTTTTTCATGCGCCGCTAAAGAAGCCGATAAATTAACCGCTGTTGTTGTTTTGCCCACACCCCCTTTTTGATTAGCCACTGCAATGATTTCACTCATCATACTCACATCCTATCATAAATCTTACCTTTAATACAAACACGGCCATCTTCTAACAATTCCGCATCTTTCAAACTCATCGCTTCGCCCCAATCATTATGGAAACTAAAAGAGTGGTTTTTATGAAATTCTAACGCATACTTACTTAAAACTTCCCCCCAAAACAGATTTTCTTCTATTTTTTTTAAAAAGCCTTCTATAATCAAATCATCGCTTGCGCCAATATCTAAACATGCCCATTTCTTTGAAACCCTATTCACGCCAATCCCACACACCCGCATGTCTTTATAAATATTAACCAACACGCCCCCTATTTTTTGACCCCCCAAATACAAGTCGTTAGGCCATTTAAGCCAGGTTTGAGAGCCTAATTCTTTTAAAACTTCTTTAAATAAAAACCCCAAATACAAAGCGCTCGCTTGCATGGGTAAATCTTTAGGCAAATCGCTTGCGTTTAAAGCGAGTGAAAAAGTCAAAGCGCTTTTTGTGCCCTCCCAAATATTCCCCCTACTGCCTATCCCAGCACTTTGGTTTTTAGCCACAATCAAAACAGGGGCTTTGAGTGCATCGTTTTTAAGTTTTTCTAAAAGATAGGTTTGCGTGGAAGGCAGGCTATCAAAAACTCTTTTTTCACATTGTCTCATGCCAAAATACCGCCTATTTTCAAACGCTTGCCATTCAAATAATCCTTCGCTTTCAAAGGCTTTTTACCCACCGCTTGCAACCTTGCTATACGCACGCTACCCTTCAAACAACCCACAAGAACGCCTTTTTCATCAATTTCTAAAATCTCGCCTTCCTTGTGGCTCTTTTCATTCTCCACCAACTCCACTTCTAAAAGTTTAAGGCTGTTTTCTAAAAAGATTTCTGGCCAAGATTTAAACGCAAGCGATTTTAAAAACAAGCTTTTAGCGTCTTTAAAACCCACTAAACCATCAGCCTTGGTGATTTTTTTACAAAAAGTAGCTTGCGTGTGATCTTGAGGCTTTCTTGTGATGGAATGAAAATTTTTGAGCGTTGAAAGAAGCAGAGTCGCCCCCATATGCGCTAATTTTAAACTTAAAGTCTCCAAATCCAAGTATTTCTCTCTCAAAAACGAAGCGCTCTCTAAAATATCCCCGCTATCTAGCCCCAAATCCATAAGCATGGTGCTTATGCCATAGATCTTATCGTCATTGAGTATCATCTCATGAATGGGCGAAGCCCCCCTATATTTAGGCAATAACGACGCATGCACATTGATGCAAGGAGCGATGGTTAAAACCTCTTTAGGCAAAATCTTACCATAAGCCACCACCACGATAAAATCAGGCTTCAAGTCTTTTAAAATTTGAACTTCAGGCTCTTTCAAACTTTGCGGCTGGAAAATGGGGATGTTTAAATGATTTTCTAAAATGTATGTTTTAGTCTCTGGGGCTTTCAATTCCTTTTTGCGCCCAAAAGGTTTATCTATTTGAGTGAATAGCCCCACCACTTCTATATGGTTATTTTTATTTTCAACCAACGCCCTTAAGATCACTTCAGCAAACCCCGGCGTTCCCATAAATACGATGCGCATGTTATTCCTTGTTGTTAGTTTTTTCACCCACACTCCCCATAATAATATAAGATTGTGTTTGATAAGGATTTAAAATTTTCATAACATTAATAGCTATTTTTGCAAATTCTTGGACATTTTCAAGTGAAATTTTATAAGGGCTAAAATGATCTATAACGCTTCCATGACTATCTAAATGCAAGCCTTTTACGATCCTTAAAATTTTTCTTAAAAGCATATCTTTATTTTCTATATTACAATTATTATCCTTATTAAAAGGTAGCTTTGAAAAATTCAATTCAACTTCTCTATTTGCTGTTTCTATCAATTTTTTAATCTTGTCTTCCTCAAAAACATTATTCCCTCCAAGAAAAGAATCAATAAAGTTAATCTTTAAAAAACCTTCCAATAAAATCCTTACTTTGTTCCCATAATTTATAGCTTCGTTAAAATTATCTTGCACTTTTCCTTTTTCCGCAAATGCATACACTTCTTTAAATAAAAGCAAGTAGAAAGTGTCAAAATAACCAACCGCTTCATTTTTACAAACAATTTTTAACTGCCCTTGATTGCGTTCTAACTGGAAATAGCGAGCATGTTTGCCTACCATATTGATTAAGCGCACCATAAAAGTATGATTATGAGTCAAAATAAACACTTGTGCCTTATGTTCTTCATCTTTCAATGCTTCCCCTGCTAGTTCTTGATTGATTTTTGCCACCAAACAAGTTGTGTTATAAATCCTTTGCTCATCTAAACTGGATATAGGATCATCTATGACAACAACTAAATTTTTTAAATCCTCTTTTTTATAAAATGATTTTAAACGCGCTAAAAAATACGCAAACGCAAACGTGGTTTTTTCACCATCGCTTAAAATCATCTCAGCCTCACTATTTTCTAAAGCATCAGAATTTAAAACAATTCTATAGTCTTTATCCAAAGAATATTTAGGCAAATTTAAAACTTTAAGATAGTTATTAATGATTTCAATATTAGGGCGTTTTTGATCGTATAGCTCTTTAAGTTTATTGTCAATTTTTTCTAAAAGGCAGTTTAATCTCTCATACCCACGATCTAAAACTGATAGTTTTCTCTCAGCCTCTCTTTTGCTCTTTTGCCAATCGTAACTATCATGTTTAGCCTTTTTAATCCTTGATTCTTTCAGCTCGGTTTTTAATTTTTCTAATTTCTCTTTTTGTTTTTTCTTTTGGGTTAAAATCCCTCTAGTCTCACCAACACATTGTTGGATATTTTCCTGAATTTCCAACATTTTTTTATCTATCTCTTGAAATTTTTCCTTATTGTTAGCTCCCTCTTTTTTATCCACTTCTTTTTGAAGTTTTTCTAATAAAACTTTTATTCGCTCTAACGCTTTTTCTAAACTTTCCTTATTTTTTGAAAAATCTTTCTTCATGAAAGGTTCAAATCTTTCAAATGATTGCAATATTTCCTTTATATTCCATTGGTCTAAAATATTTTTTAAAGTCCCACTCACTTCTAAAGAGCATTGATTAAATGTTTCAACGCTCTCATTAAAGTAACTTGTATAAGCTTGAATAATCTCATGGGGAATTTTTTGAGTGCAAAAAGGGCATGCATTATCAAGCATCTCTTTTTGTAATTTTATTCCTTTCTCAATAAACTCTCTTCCAACCTTGCTAATATGCTCTTTAATTTTCTCTGAAACTTGCCCCGCCTCTTTATCTATATCAAAGGAAAATAAAAATTCTAACTTATCTTTTATTGTTTGATAATCTTTAGGCAATTCCATTTCTTTTAAACCATCAAATTTTTTCATGGCTTCATCCAATTCGTTAAAATCTTTTTCCAGTTTCGTTAATACATCTTCTTGATATTTAAATTTATCCTTTGACACTTTACAGGAATTATTTATTTCAATCTCATTTAGTGTTATTTGAATAGTCCTTGAAGTCACTTTTTTTCGTATTTTTTCTATTTCTTCCTTATATTTTTCAATTTCACTTTCTTGTTTAGCGATCAAAGCTTCAGCGCTGTTCTCATCTCCAATTTCCTTTTGTCTTTTTTCTACTTTCCCCCTACAGTCTTTTAATTGATTGATTTCTTTCGTTTCTTCGCCTAAAACCGATCCTTCTAAAATGATTGTGCCATCATCTAGTTTTTTAAGTCCAAACTCACTATTTAAAGGCACGTTATTGTGCAAAAAATCACTATTATAGATTTCAACCTTAAAGGGTGGCGCTCCAATATTGCTATTTGGCTCTATTGTATAGCTTCCATCTTTGCATTCAAACTCAATGCTTGGGGATTTATCAGCAGAAATGGTGCGATACTTTTCAATATGCTTATTTTTTGGAATCAGTAACTCAAAAGCCCTTGTCAAGCTTGTTTTTCCGCACCCATTATTTCCAAAAATAATATTATAGTGTTTAAACTCATCCATTTCAATCATGTCTAAACCACAAAACGCCTTAAAAGATTTTATCTTTTTGATATTGATCGCCATGTTTTTTCTCGTTTTTTCCTTTAATTTTTCTTATACAACTCAATTAGATACAAAATTATATCACTCTAAATCTTCCCCATCATACCCAAGCTCTAGCGCCTTCACTTGCCCAATAGCATTACCCGCAATGCCCTTGATAGAGCCATACATGTTAATCGTGCCCTCAAACACTTTGTCAATTTGTTTTTCCCTGCTTTTCCAAATCCTAGCCATCGCGCGTTTTTCGCTTTCTAAATCCGCTCTCAATTGCTCAAACCCCTCTATAATCGCATTCACTTGCATAGAAAATTCAGAGCTTGTCAAATAATGATAGAGCAAATCCATTTTATCGCCCTTATTTTCTTGACTTTTTTTAGCCAAACCCACTTGAATAACCCCCTCTCTTAACACCGCGCTCAACCCCTTAAACTCTTCAAACGAACACACCCACACCCCTTCAAATAACCCCATCCTCTCCATCTCTTTAGGCAAGGCTTCACTCACAATGACCCCCACATCAGCCCCAATCTCTCGCATGTCGCTTTTAAGCTTTTCCACCCAAGCTTTTTGGAATTCTTTCGTGCGTTTGCTCTCATAATAAATTTTCCCGCAATTTTGAAATTCCCTAGTGTGCACCACTTGAATGCAATCGCCCCCTCTTTGCCCTTTTTTGATTTCTTCAATGCAATCTAAGGGGAATTTTTGCCTCAAAAACTCTTCAATCGCTAATTCTTGCACCTCGCCCTGGAATTGCTGCGAACTTAATTCAGCCTTTCTTTGAGCGTTTTTCAACTCGTTTCTTAACATTTCTAATTGCTCTTCTTGCTGCTTGAATTTCAATTCATTTTTTTCATGCAAAGCTTTTTCTATTTTTTCCCTTTCCATTTCCAATTTTTCATTCAATTTTTTTTCATTTTCCGCTTTCAATCGGCTCTCGGCTTCGTTATTTTCTCTTTTGAGCCTTTCAATTTCCGCTTCTTTTTGGTGCAATTCCTGAACCTGTTTGGACTTCTCATCCAATTCTTTTTGCAACAATTCCAAGCCCTTTTGCTGCTCTAAAAAAGCGTTTTTTCTGGCTTCTTCAATGATTTTAGCCCTTTCATCTTGCAAGGCTAGCGCGCTCGCTTGTTTGACCGCCTCATCAAATTGAGCCTTTTGTTCTCTCTCTCGCTCTTTTAAGGCCTCTTCTTTTTTCTCTAAAGCTTTGAAATGGCTCTGATACTGCGCTCTTTTTTCATTCACTTCTTTTTCAAACTCTTTCTGTTGGGCTAAAAACTTATTTTGATTTTCTAACTCAATCTGTTTGTATAGCACTTCCCTCACATCAATGAGCGTTTGACACTTGGGGCATGTGATTTGATTTTCTTGCATGATTTTCCTTTAAGATTTGATTTTTTATATTTTATAATAGAATGAGATCAATTTAACTTAAGCAGGTTTTATCCAATAAGTTCAGTAAAATAGGGCTTTTGAATAAGGAGTTATTAACATGGACATTTATTATAAAAACAGACATAATAAAGGTCATGAGCAACGAGAAAAACGCCCTTATTTTGTCATCTATGAAGGTAAGGACTTTTTCTTAGCGTTCCCACAAACAACAAAAAATAAACAAGGTAAAAAATACCCTTCGCATAAAAACTACATTATAAGTGAAGAAAATGAAGCAATTGAGATAATGATCGATCAGTTGCAAGTTGTCTCAAAGGTGCAAGTTTTAGAGAATAATACAATGGGAAGAAGTCTTGCATTAGCATTACAAAAGGCGTCTATCCCCAGACCCATATCGGCGCATAGAGTGCCACTCATCAATCATTTTTTAGAACAAGTTATTTTACAAAGCCAATCTGATGAAAACAAAAGTATAAAAACAATTGCTTTTGGAAGTCTTATCAAACTCAACCCACACAATAGAAATCCCTTATTAAAACCCTACAGCACATTTATTGCGCTTTCTTGCACTCAATTCCATTATTCGGGCATGTGCCTAGTTGCCCCCTATGAAAACGATTCTATTATTTTTGAGTTATTGCATTGCATTGATTTTCAGGCACGCAATTTTGAATACCAACAACTTGTTCAATTAGATCCGAAAGAAATTAAAACCCAAATCCTTGAGCGTTTAAAACTCTAAAAACCAAAACATTAAGATCAAGTAAGCCAAAACTTTAGACAAAAAGCAAGATCTAAGAAACCAACACAAGCAAACTAAACACATTAAACATTAAATATAAAGACACTAACAACTAAAAATATAAGCATTAAGAAATAACAAACAATAAGCAAGCA
>NZ_MVWR01000017.1:0-14053 GCF_003637665.1 Helicobacter pylori
GATTTGGTTTTGAGCGTTAGAAATTATTTGGATGCGTTCTTGATTTAAAAAGGGGTTATTATGCTCAACGGCATGACTAATGGAATATTCAAAACCCACGCTCGCATACGCCCCATTTTCTTCAGCGATACAAAAAGATAAAAATAATAAGGGTAAAGATAAAGGAAATAAGGTTTTTTGAAATTGCATGGGTGATCCTATTAAAAATAATCTCAATGATACACTAATTTTAATAGAAAAAAGTGAAACCATTTTTAAGCCATTTTTGAATACAATAAGAGCATTTTATTTTTAAGGTTAGAATAATGAGTTTGATCGTTACGCGCTTCGCTCCATCGCCCACTGGCTATCTCCACATAGGAGGCTTAAGGACAGCCATTTTTAATTATCTTTTTGCACGAGCCAATCAAGGAAAGTTTTTTTTACGCATTGAAGACACGGATTTGAGCCGTAACTCCATAGAAGCGGCTAACGCCATTATAGAGGCTTTCAAATGGGTAGGGCTAGAATACGATGGAGAAATCCTCTACCAATCCAAACGCTTTGAGATTTATAAAGAATACATTCAAAAACTCTTAGACGAAGACAAAGCCTATTATTGCTACATGAGCAAAGATGAGTTGGACGCCTTGAGAGAAGAGCAAAAGGCCAGGAAAGAGACCCCACGCTATGACAATCGTTATCGTGATTTTAAAGGCACGCCCCCTAAAGGCATAGAGCCTGTGGTAAGGATTAAAGTCCCGCAAAATGAAATCATTGTTTTTAACGACGGGGTTAAAGGCGAGGTGAGAGTGAATACTAACGAATTAGACGATTTTATTATCGCCAGGAGCGATGGAGTCCCCACTTATAATTTTGTGGTTACCATTGATGACGCTTTAATGGGGATTACTGATGTGATTAGAGGCGATGATCACCTTTCTAACACCCCTAAACAAATCGTTCTCTATAAGGCTTTGAATTTTAAAATCCCTAATTTTTTCCATGTGCCGATGATTTTGAATGAAGAAGGGCAAAAATTAAGCAAACGCCATGGGGCCACTAATGTGATGGACTATCAAGAAAGGGGCTATCTTAAGGAAGCTTTAGTGAATTTTTTAGCGCGTTTGGGGTGGAGCTATCAAGATAAAGAGATTTTTAGCATGCAAGAATTATTGGAATGTTTTGACCCTAAAGATTTGAATTCTTCGCCCAGTTGCTTCAGCTGGCACAAGCTTAATTGGCTCAACGCTCACTATTTAAAAAACCAAAGCGCGCAGGAATTATTAAAGCTTTTAAAGCCTTTTAGTTTTAGCGATCTTTCTCATTTAAACCCCGCTCAATTAAATCGCTTGTTGGACGCCCTCAAAGAAAGATCTCAAACCTTAAAAGAATTAGCCCTTAAAATAGATGAGGTTTTAACCGCTCCTATAGAGTATGAAGAAAAGGTTTTTAAAAAACTCAATCAAGCGCTCGTCATGCCCTTGTTAGAAAAGTTTAAGCTGGAATTAAATAAGGTCAATTTCAACGATGAAAGTGCGCTAGAAAACGCCATGCACCAAATCATTGAAGAAGAAAAGATTAAAGCGGGTAGTTTCATGCAGCCTTTAAGATTAGCCCTTTTGGGTAAGGGGGGCGGGATAGGCCTTAAAGAAGCGCTTTTTATTTTAGGCAAAACAGAGAGCGTCAAAAGAATAGAAAAGTTTTTGAAAAACTAAAAAATTGGCTCTGTTTTCATTGGGTATTAAAATAAAAGAGTTTGATTTTAGCGGTTGTTATAAACAACTCCTTTTGAAAAATAAGAGGGTTTTAAGAGGAAAATGAAAAAATATTTCTAAAATTTTTTGTTTTGATTGAAATCAAGCTTAAAAGTTGGATTCAGACAATCTTTGGGCAAACTGATCGTTTGAGGAATGACCTCATAATGGCAATAATTTTCATCTTCAAAGAGAGGTTTTATCAATAAGCGGTTTGAAAAAAGCCGATTTTCTTGATTAGAATCAATAACGCCATTGTTTAAAAAGAGGAAAGTTTGCGCGAGTTTGGTTATTTCATTGGGGTTATGACTCACCAATAACACGCTTAAATTTTCACGCTTAACAAATTCAAGCAAACCTTGTTGCACTTCGTTTTTTAAGGCGTTATCTAGGGCGTTTAAAGGCTCATCTAAAAGTAATAAATTCTTGGCTGCGATTAAAGCTCTTGCTAAAGCGACTCGTTGGGCTTGCCCGCCAGAGAGTTGAGAAGTTTTTTGCTGGCTTAGATTTTCTAAACGCATTAAGCGTAACACTTCGTGGATTTTATTTGTATCTTTAGGGTGAGCAAAGGCGATGTTTTGATATACATTTAAATGCGGGAATAGAGCGTAATCTTGAAACACAAAGCCGATTTTTCGTTGTTGCGGTTTTAAAAAAATCTTTTTTTGAGTGTCTAGCCACACTGAACGATTGACTTCAATATAGCCGCTACTCACCGCTTCAAGCCCCGCTAAAATGCGTAAAATCGTGCTTTTACCCGCTCCCGATTCTCCTAATAAAGCCACAACTTCTGCTTCTTTAATTTCTAAGTCTATATTCAAATCAAACGCGCCCCTAGATCCTAAAAGGCGTTTTTTAAACCGCGCTTTTATCATAAAAACGAGCTTTGTTTTTTATTTAAAAATAGGGTAACAAATAAGAGGCTAAAACTGATAAGCGTGAGCGTTAAGGCGTATTGGTGGGCTTTAGGGTAATTGAGTGCTTCAGTTTCGTTAAAAATCGCAATACTAGCCACTCTTGTTTCCCCTAATATATCACCCCCAAGCATCATCACCACGCCAAATTCGCCTATAGTGTGCGTAAAAGTTGTGATGATAGCCATCAACACACTGGGTTTGATGTTAGGGAGTAGGACAAAAAAAAGGGTGTAATATTCCCCTTTACCCAAGCTATAACTGGCTTCTTTTAAAGAAGTGGGCAAGGAAATTAACGCACTTTTAATAGGGCTTACCATAAAGGGTAAGGAAAAAATCACGCTCCCTAAAATAAGCCCTTGAAAACTAAAAACGAGTTTCATGTTGAAAACATCTTGTAAAAACGCTCCCAAAAAAGAAGAAGGCGAAAAAATTAAAAGAAGATAAAACCCTAGCACGCTTGGGGGTAAAACTAAAGGCATATACACAAGCGTTTCTGTTAAACTCGTTAAAAGATTGCGTTTAAGGCTTAAAAAATAGCCTAAAAAAATCCCTATAGGGAGTAAAATAAGGGTGGTAATCAAAGCTAAAGAAAAGCTCAAACGCATGGTAATCAAAAACTCATGATCCATTGTTCGCCTTTTTTATGCGTTTTAATCCACAATATAGCCGTATTCTTTAAAAATAGCTCTAGCTTTAGGGCTGAATAAAAAATCTTTAAAGACTTTGGCTAAAGGGTTATTAGCCCCATTTTTAGTGGTAATCAAGGCTTGTTCAATAGGGTTATAAAGGGCTTTATCAATGATGAAATAAGAGAGGTTTTTATCTTTTTTATCCATCAAGGATAACGCTCCAAAGCCTATTTGAGCGTTTTTAGTAGCGACAAATTGATGGGCTTGAGAAATAGAAGCGCCATAAACGATTTTAGATTTAAGACTAGAAGTGAGTTTTAAATGATCTAAGACTTCCATACTGGCTTTTCCATAGGGGGCTAGTTTAGGATTAGCCATAGCGATATATTTAATTTTAGGGTCTTTAAGAATTTCTAAAGAATCCATTTTTAGATCTTCACTCCATAAAACCAACACGCCTTTAGCATAGACTTCTTCTTTAAAAGGGGTTATTTTTTCATCATGAAGCTTTTTAGGTCTAGTAATATCTGCTGAAATGAATAAATCAAAAGGGGCGTTTTGAGTGATTTGAGCGTAGAGTTTGCCTGAAGAATTAAAACTAATTCTAATAGCGTCTTTGGGGTGTTCTTTTTGAAATTCTTTAACAAGGGCTTTTAAAGCGCGTGTGAGATTAGCAGCAGCAGCGATTTTTAAATCCTGCGCTAATAGAGCGCTTGAAAAAAATACGATTAAAAAGGCAAACGCTTTGAAAGTATTTTTCATAGAACTCCCTTTGATTAAATTGAAGTTAGTGATTATACCTATTTGTATCTTAAAAATTTGTATTTTAAAAATTTGAGGCGGTTTGTTGGTGGGTGTATCCCACTTATCCATGATTTAATCAATATTTTCACTCTAAAACCCTCATCTTTGATAAAAAATTAAATCTTTTAGAAAAATAACCGATCTTAGGGTGTAACTTTAATTCAACAAGAAGGATTTATTATGATTAAAAGAATTGCTTGTATTTTAAGCTTGAGCACGAGTTTAGCGCTGGCTGGCGAAGTGAATGGGTTTTTTATGGGTGCGGGTTATCAGCAAGGTCGTTATGGCCCTTATAACAGCAATTACTCTGATTGGCGCCATGGCAATGATCTTTATGGTTTGAATTTCAAATTAGGTTTTGTAGGCTTTGCCAATAAATGGTTTGGGGCTAGGGTGTATGGCTTTTTAGACTGGTTTAACACTTCAGGGACTGAACACACCAAAACCAATTTGCTCACCTATGGTGGCGGTGGCGATTTGATTGTCAATCTCATTCCTTTGGATAAATTCGCTCTAGGTCTCATCGGTGGCGTTCAATTAGCCGGAAACACTTGGATGTTCCCTTATGATGTCAATCAAACCAGATTCCAATTCTTATGGAATTTAGGCGGAAGAATGCGTGTTGGGGATCGCAGCGCGTTTGAAGCGGGCGTGAAATTCCCTATGGTTAATCAGGGCAGTAAAGATGTAGGGCTTATCCGCTACTATTCTTGGTATGTGGATTATGTCTTTACTTTTTAATCCGTTCTTTCATTCGCTCTTCTTCATCAAATTAAACCCTAGCCAACTCTTAAAAGGTTGGGGTTCAAAAATCTTTTTCATAAATAGAAAGTTTGCCTTAACGCAGTATAATCCTAGCGTTTTAATTTTTATTTTACTAAACAGGGTGTTTGGTGTTGGCGTTTGAATATGGGTTTAGTAAGATTTAAATAATAAATTACTTATATATTTTTAATAGATATTATTTTATTCAATAGTGTTATTTAATGGATCAATTTAATAGGATAGTTTCGCTTTTATTTCTTTAAAACAAATTGATTCTACTGGGGAAAGGTTTTTATGGAAAACAGCACACTTTATATTGTTATTGCTGGCTTATGGCTTGCTGTAGGCTTTGGAATCTTTTTAAAGAAATTAGACATGCCGGTTATCATTGGTTACATTTGCACAGGAACGGTCTTGGCGGCTTTTTTTAAAATTAGTGATTTTAATTTGTTGTCTGATATTGGTGAATTTGGTATCGTCTTTTTAATGTTTATGATAGGCATTGAGTTTAATTTTGACAAGCTCAAATCCATCAAACAAGAAGTGCTGGTTTTTGGGCTTTTACAAGTGATTTTATGCGCTTTAATCGCTTTTTTAGTGGGGTATTTTATTTTGGGTCTTTCACCCATTTTTTCCCTTGTTTTAGGCATGGGGCTTTCGCTCTCTTCAACCGCTATTGTGCTGAAATTCTTTGAAGATTCCAAACAGCTTAGCACGCCTATGGGAAAGAGCGCGGTGGGGATTTTGATTTTCCAAGATATTGCAGCCATTCCCATGCTTTTAATTTTGACGATTCTAGGCAGTAAAGATTCTAATGTTAATTTACTCATTCTTAAAACCCTTATTTCAGCGGGGATTATTTTAGTTCTTTTGTTATTGCCTGGAAAAAAAGGGGCTAATCTCATCTTAGAGCAAGCAAAAGACACGCGCTTGCCTGAAATTTTTATAGGCACGATTTTAGTGATTGTTTGCAGCGCAGCAGGGTTGAGCCATTTTTTTGGGTTTTCTATGTCTTTAGGAGCGTTCATTGTGGGCATGGCGATTTCTAAATCGCGCTATAAAATCAATGTCCAAGAAGAATTTGCGCAATTAAAAAACCTCTTCTTAGCCCTTTTTTTCATTACGATAGGGATGCAAATTAATATTAGTTTTTTTATAGACAAGATCTTTGCAGTCATTTTCTCGCTCATTTTAGTGATGGGTTTTAAGACGGCTATCATTTATGCGCTTTTGCGTTTTTTTAGAGACTCTAAAACTGCCATAAAAACCGCCCTTTCTTTAGCGCAAATCGGGGAGTTTTCTTTTGTCATTTTTTTAAATTCAGGCTCGCACCAGCTCTTTAATTTGCAAGAAAAAAAAGGGATTCTTGGTTTTTTGCACCAAAAAAATATCTTAAGTATCGCTCAAAATGACATCCATCAATTCCTTATCCTTATGGTGGTCTTTTCTATGTTAGCAACCCCTTTTATTTTAAAATACCTAGAATCTATCGCTCAATTTATTTTGCACCAAAAGAGCCAAGAAAATGAGCCGGCTAAAAAATAATTGCGTAAAAACCAAATGATAAGTTTGCTTGTATTGTGAGTGTTATGTTAAAATACCAACATATTGAACTCAAACTATTAAACAAAAGGGGCTTTCATGAAAGAGCAAGAATGGGATTTAAGTGCTTTATTTGAAAATAAAGAAAGTGCAGAAGAATTTTTAAAAACCTTACAAACAGAAGCACAAGAATTTGAGAGTGCTTATCAAAATAACCTTAAGAATTTAGACACTACAAAATTTGCCAACGCTCTTAAACATTACGAAAATTTGTCAGAAAAAATCTCTAGAGCGATGGCTTACGCTCAATTACTTTTTGCTAAGAACACTAAAGAAGCGAAGTTTTATTCGCAATGCGAAATGGTTTGCGCGAATATCCAACAACACCTTTTATTCTTTGAAATTGAATTTAAGAACTTAGACGCTAAAAAACAGCTCGCTTTCATTAAAAAATGCAAAGACCATGCTTTTTATTTGAACAATCTCATAGAAAGGAAAAAGCACACCCTAAATTTAGATGAAGAAAAGATCGCTCTAGCCCTTTCACCTGTGGGAGTGGGCGCGTTTAGCCGTCTTTTTGATGAGCATTTTTCTTCTTTGAAAATCCCTTTTGAAGAGCAAAATTTAAGCGAGGAAGAAATTTTAGCCCTCTTGCACAACCCCAAACGCAAGATCCGTAAAAAATCTCAAAAAGCTTTCAGCAAAGCGTTAGAAAAATCCCGCCCTTTGCTCACTTACATTTTAAACATGGTGCGTAAAGATTTGCTCATTGAAACCAGGCTAAGAAAATACGACAAAAAAGAGAGTTTCCGCCACATTGACAACCAGATCTCGCAAGAGAGCGTGGATAGCATGATAGAGATTGTGAACGCTAATTTTTCCTTAGTGCATCGTTACTACCATCAAAAAGCGCAAATTTTAGGGCATAAACTCAAAGATTACGACCGCTACGCTCCTTTAAACGATGAGAGCATTACCATGACTTACTCTCAAGCTTTAGAAGAAGTGCTTAAAACCCTTAAAGCCTTTAGCCCTGAATTCCACAAAATCGCTTCTAAAGCAATTAAAGAAGGCTGGGTGGATTCACACCCTAAAGACTTTAAGCAAGGCGGGGCTTTTAGCCATGGCGGGGTGCCTAGTGCTCACCCTTATGTGTTGTTAAACTACACAGGAAACCGCCGAGACGCTTTCACTATCGCTCATGAATTTGGGCATATGATCCACCAAGAATTGTCCAAAAAACAGGGCGTATTGAACATGGATACGCCCTTAACCACCGCAGAAACCGCTTCTGTCTTTTCTGAAATGCTGTTTTTTGAGCATTTGAAAAAGGGTTTAAAATCTGATGAACTCCTTTTCATGCTGGCCGGCAAATTAGAAGATATTTTTTCTACCCTTTTTAGGCAAGTGGTGATGACTAATTTTGAAAGAAGAATCCATGAAATGGATGAAGAATTGGACACCAAAGATTTTGATCGAATCTGGTTTGAAGAAAATCAAAGAATGTTTGAAAAGAGCGTGAAACTCACTAAAAACTACCATTTGTGGTGGAGCTATATCCCCCATTTTATCCATTCGCCTTTTTATTGCTACGCTTATAGTTACGGACAGCTTTTAACTTTGGCACTTTATGGGCTTTATAAAAAAAGCGACGCTAAAGAGTTTGTTAAAACTTACACGGAATTTTTGAGCTTAGGAGGGTCAAAAAGCCCTAAAGAATTAGTATCCATGTTTGGCTTTGACATTGATAGCAAAGAATTTTGGGAAATTGGCATGCAAGAGGTGCGTCATTTGTTAGAAGAATTTGAAAGGTTGCTCGCATGCAAAGAGAATTAAGGCTTTTAAACAACAAGCATTGCATTGAATACTTGCAATTTCTGTCCAAAAACCATTTGAGTTTCAACCTTTTGTGCGAAAGAGATGCGATTGATTTTTCCCCCAAGCTCCCTAAAGAAATTCATGAAAAATTCGGCGCGTTAGTGCTGTTTGTTTTAGCCGGATACACCTTAGAAAGCTTGATGATTGATGCAAAAAGCGTGCAGTTTGAAGCCGGGTTTGGCCCTAATAACATTGGTAGCGTGGTTCAAGTAAAACTTCCTGGCATCATTCAAATCCTTGTCAAAGAAAAAAATGAAAATGCCGTTTTATTCAATCGTTGCGATTCGCTTGAATTGTTCCAAAAAGAAGAGCCAATCATACAAGAGTTAAGAAAAGACGAGCGGGAGTCTAAAGAATGGTTGGATTCTAAAGAGGCCCTTTTTTCCAATTCCAAAAACCGCGCGATTTTAGAAAATCTGCACAAAAGCTAAAGGAATCATTGATGAGCGTTTTGAAATTGCATGTAAAAGTCTTTCGTTTTGAAACCAACAAAGATTACAACCCTGCTTATGAGTCTTATTTTTTAGAATACCAAGAAGATCAATACCTTTTGGATCTTTTAAAACAACTCAAAGGCGTGAGCTATAATGAAAATATCGCGCTTAAAATCAACCAAATTGCGGTGTTTGAAGACGCTAAAGTGAGCGATTTGGTAGTGTTTTTTTCTAAAGAGTGGGTGCTAGATCCCCTATCCAAACGATACGCTTTAAAAGACTTAATGATTGATGAAAAGGCGGTTTTAAAAAACTATGAAGATTTTTTCAAACAAATTCCCTACATCACTAAAGGCGAAAAAGAAGAATTAGAAAAGTTTATTCAAATCAATTTTATCAACCCCCAAACAAACCCTAAATATTTGGGCGATGGCTTTTTCTTGTATGTTAAATGGCTGATGAAGCGCTACCCCACAGAGCGCAACCGGTTATTAGAGATGATTTCTCAGCCTGAAAGCGGCGTGATGAATTTTTTAAGCGTGGCGCATTACCTCTATAAAAACGATGACAACATTGACCATGAAATCTATGAATTGCAAGAAATCCTAACCAATTCCAAAATCAAGCCATGGAAAGATTTTTCTAAAAACCTTTTAAGCCTTTTTCAATACAACTCTAACCCCCCTAAAACGCCTAACCCCCCTAAAACTTGCGCGCTCTTTAACGCTTATGCGAAGCATTTAAACGCGCAATCGCTCCTAAAAAGCGCTAAGCTCTATTTAGAAAAAATGGGGCAAAAAATCATTGATCTGCCTTTTTGTTATGATGGGGGCTATTATGGGAAGATTATAAGCACGCATGATTTTCTCACCGCTTCTGCGTATAATCTGGCTCTAGCCAAAGCCAATGGCGTTTCGCTCATTTTTTGCGAAGAAGATGCGTATTTGAATATCTTGCATGCTAAAGAAGTTTTAGACAACAACCCTGAAATCATCGACTCCGTCAATGAAAAATTGAAAAAATACCAGCTTGTTTATGAAAAAAGCGTTGAGGTGGTCTATCTTAATGAGTGGGTTAATGAATTTTTGGCATGGGAATTGAAAAGCCCTTTTGAGGCGTTTTTGGGGGCTGAATTTTCCCGCATTAAACAAAGCGATCATTTTTTCAATAAAATCCGTTTAAAAGCCCCCCATTTTTTAGAGTCTTTTCAAAATTACGCCCCCCTTTTAGAAGTCAATGAAGCAAGCGGCTTACTCCAGTGCGCGCATTTACGCTATTTAGGGATTGATTTAGGGGCGGATTTTTTAATCGCGCATTCTTTAGGGCTTTTTTACGCTTTTGAAAATTTAAGCTTAAAAGCTTCAAAGATTTATAAAAGAGATAATGACAACACCCCCACTTTATTTTTACCTCAAATCGCGCTAATGGCTATGGGGGAAAAAAACGCACAAGCTTTAGGGCTTGATACGCATTATCACAAGGTTACTTTCATTTAAAATGAACGCTTTTTTAAAACTCGCGCTCGCTTCTTTGATGGGAGGGCTTTGGTATGCTTTCAATGGCGAAGGCTCTGAGATGGTTGCCATAGGGATTTTTGTGTTGATCTTGTTTGTTTTTTTCATCCGCCCTGTGAGTTTCCAAGACCCAGAAAAACGAGAAGAATACATAGAACGGCTTAAAAAAAACCATGAGAGGAAAATGATCTTACAAGACAAGCAAAAAGAAGAGCAAATGCGTCTTTATCAAGCCAAAAAAGAGCGAGAGAGCAGGCAAAAACAAGACCTTAAAGAACAAATGAAAAAATACTCATAAAGGAAAAAGATGGAAATCATTTTATTAATTGTTGCGGCGGTTGTGTTGTTTTATTTTTACAACACCCTCAAAGAATATTTGAAAAACCCCCTAAACCCTAAAACCAAAACCGAAGAATACGACTTGAAAAATGACCCCTATTTGTTGGTGCAATCCAGCCCCCTAGACAAATTCAAGCAAACCCAAGTTGGCGCGTATATGCGTCTTTTAAAGTTTTTAGACATTCAAAAAAACGCTTTGGATAACGCCTTAAGAACGCTTTTTATCCATGAATTAGAGCGATCTTTAAACACCGATCAGCAAAATTTAGCTAAAGAGCTTCTTAATGAGCCTGTGGATAAAAAAGAAAATTTTGAATCCTTATGCCAAGAAATCGCTGATCACACGCATGGGGAATACACCAAACGCCTGAAATTAGTGGAATTTCTGATGTTACTGGCCTATGCTGATGGGATATTAGATAGCAAAGAAAAAGAATTGTTTTTAGATGTGGGGGCGTTTTTGCAGATAGACAATCAAGATTTTAACGAGCTCTATGATAATTTTGAACGCTTCAATTCAATAGAAATCCCCATGTCTTTAGAAGACGCGCAAAATCTTTTTGAAATCCAAACTACCGCCACCAAGCAAGATTTAGAGAAAAAAGCCCTAAATTTAAGTGCCCCTTATTACCACAAAATGAATGACAACAAACGCTACAGCGAACAAGATTTTATCTCTTTGAAAAAGATCGCCCTCGCTTCCCAACTTTTAGAAAATGATTTAAAAGACTCATAGGGGTGTGATGAAAAAGGCTATTACATGCCCTTTTTAAAAGCCCTAGAATCTTTTGATGTGCCCTTTTTAGAAAAAGAAATTTCAAAGCGTTTTAGGGATAATTTAGTTTTTTTCAAATCTTATAATCCTAATCTTTTTAATGCTCTCAATACGCCTTTTAAAAATTACCAATTGCTTTTTGAAAAAAACCACTTCAATCTCTTACACACGCCCACGAACGCTTTAAGCTACCCTGAAAATCAAATGATAGAAATCGCTTTCAACATGGCTTCTAACCCCTTGAATAATCCCAGATACTCATTAGACAATAACCACCTCTCTTTACATTATTTAAAATCTCAAAACAACCCCAAACTCCCCCTAACCCTTAAAGCCACGCATGCGATCTTAAACTTTTTAGACAATCATCAAGCGCCTTGCTCTTTAAAGAAATTCTTACCCCCTACCATGATTTATGGCGTCTTAGACGGCTTGTTTTTGGCCATTTTACAGGCTCAAAATTACCGCTTCCATTCGCTTTATTTGTTTGAAGAAAATTTAGATTTGTTTAAGATCAGCTGTTATTTTGCGCGTTATGAAGATTTGATTACAAAAGGGGCTAAACTCTTTATTCAAGGGTTTTTTAACCCCAATGAATTGAAAATGGATTTTTTGAAACGCCCTGTCACGCATTCTTTTTTAAAGCTAGAAATCATGCCCTATAAAAGCGCTTTTAATTCACGCATGAAAGAAAACATTCAAAGCTATTACAAACAAGCCTTAAGGGGTTGGGGGAGTTTTGAAGACGAATTGCTAGGGCTAAAGAACACGCTCAAAAACTTACCCTTATACCAAACTCTAAAGATTAAACCTAAAAAGATTAACGCCCCCATTTGCGTGGTGGGTAATGGGCCAAGCCTGGATTTGCTGTTAGATTTTTTAAAAGAAAATGAAAAAAATTGCATCATTTTTTCATGCGGAACCGCTTTAAAGCCTTTGAAAGCGCATGGCGTTAAAGTGGATTTTCAAATAGAAGTGGAGCGCATAGATTATCTTAAGGAGGTTTTAGAAAACGCCCCCCTAGAAGACACCCCCTTAATGGGAGCGAACATGCTCAATCCTAACGCTTTTAATTTAGCTAAAGAAGCGTTGATGTTTATGCGCGGGGGGAGCGCTTGCGCGTATATAAGCCCCTTAAGCATAGAATACGCAGCGCCTTTTGTGGGTAATGCTGGGGTGGCTTTAGCGGGTTTGATGAGCGATGAAATTTATTTGTGCGCTTTAGATTGCGCTTATATCAAAGGGTTTAAAAAGCACGCTCAAAATTCCTATTATGGGGACGAAAAAGAAATTGACACTTCGTCTTTAATCAGCGTAGAGGGTAATGTTGAAGGTTATGAAACTTTTAGCGACTCGCTTTTTTTGCTCTCTAAAGAAAGGATTGAAGAAGCCCTTCATTATTATAAGCCTAAAAAAATCTATAATTTAAGCTATGGGGCGAAAATCAAGCATGCTGTTAGCCTTAATTACTCTCAAGTAAAATTGAAACAAATCAACAAACAAGACGCTATCGTTCGCATTAAAAGCATGTTTAGCCCTAGAAGTAATCATGCTAAGGATTTAAACAATTTACAAAAAAATCTTATAAGTTTTAAAGAAAGTTTTTTCACGCATTTAAACACGCCTTGTAAAACCAAGCAAGAAATATTTGAATGGGTGGATAGCTTGAGTGGGTTTTGCCAAACAGCCAGCGCTAAAACCCCCACTATAGGCATTTTATTTGAAGGGAGTGTCGCTCATATTTTACAAAGCGTTTTAATCGTTTCATTGCACCTTAAAGAAAATGAGCTTACAAATTTTATCAACCACTCTCAAAACACCTTAAAACAATTCCTTAAAAAAGCTTGTTTGTTATTGCAAATGCAGCTCAAACAACCATGATTTTTATTTTTACACTATAATAATAACCTTAAATCAAAGGGGTGTGCATGCCATACAATGAAATCACAAGGGTTCAAATCCCTGCCTTAATGCATTTAGCCAAGTTGGGCTATAACTTTATTTCTCAAAAAGATAAGCCTAACCTAGACACCGCCACCAATATTCTAACCGATAGCTTCACTCAAGCGTTTGAGCGATTGAACCCTAACCCCACTAAAAACGCACAAGATGTGCTGGCTGAAATGAAAAAACGCTTGAATTATGATGATTTGGGCAAAAGCTTTTATGAATACTTGCTCAAAAGCGAGTATCAAATCATAGACTTTGATAACCCTAACAACAATCTTTATGAAATGATGACCGAATTACCCTACAAATCCTTTAGGCCTGACATCACCCTTTTTATCAACGGCTTGCCTTTGGTGAATATAGAAGTTAAACAGCCTTTCGCCGGACAAGGCATTAAAGAAGAAAAAGTTCGCCATATCCAACGCTATGAAAACCCCGAAAACAAAATTTTTTATAACCTTACACAAATTTGGCTCTTTAGCGATAACTTACCCTATGATGAAAACAACCCCGATCAAGGCGCGTTTTATAGTGCTTCTTATTCGCCCATTTTCCAACGCTTTGTTGAAGCTAATAGACTAGATATTACCCCCCCCCCCCCCCCACACCCCAAAAAGGTAAAAACCCCCAAAAAAAGAACAAAAACCGCCACTTGAACGCTCAAAATAACCGCTAACGGCACAGCGAGTTTTAACAATTCCAATAAATTCACGCTCATCAAAGCGTAGGCTAAAAACAGACTCAAACTCACGTTCCCTATGACTGAAACC
>NZ_MVWR01000018.1:0-12771 GCF_003637665.1 Helicobacter pylori
GACTAACCATTTCATCCCTTTTAGCGAAGATGAAGTTGATTCTAAAGAAAGGTATTTGAGTCATGCTTTATTAGACTTTTTAAAAGGCGAAATCAAAGAACCTAAAAAGAGCGATAGCCTCTTTTTAAGCGCCAAAAAAGAAAACAAGCCCCTAAAATTCAGCCCGAGCGCTTCAAAGGTGTTTGACGCTGGCAAAGAGATCTATCGTTATTACCACAAACAAGATTTCACCCACACCCCCTATAACGCTAACGCAAGCCTCTATGACATCAAGGAATTTTTTCAAGGCCGTAACGCGCAAGGCAAATTAAACCGACCCGACAAAGCCAAAGATAAATATTACAAACAGCTTTACGCTAATTTGCAAGACGCTTTAAAAGATTTAGCCAAAGAAATACAGCCTAAAGTCTATGAATACGGGTTTTTAAGAGAGTGAGTTAGAAAATATAATGAGCGGTTATAGAGATTGAAACAGACTATTTAGAAAAGAAATAGCTAACCATTTCATTGAAATTGTCTTGACTTTGCAAAATGGTGTCTTTCAAATAGCCTTTTGTATTGTCATATTCTTTGATGCCCCTGTAGTAAAAGGCTTTGTGTTCGTTTTCTATGATGAAAGGCATGATATTGTTTTTCAAACATTCTTTAAACATCACTAATCGCCCCACCCTACCATTGCCATCGCTAAAAGGGTGTATCTTTTCAAAAGCCACATGAAAATCTATGATGTTTTCCAAACTCACTTCAAGGTTGCGTTGGTAATTTTTCACAAGATTTGTCAATTCGCTTTCAACTAATTGGGGTCTTGTTGTGGCGCTATTGCCTACAAAATTAGGGTGTTTTTTGAAACCACCAATAACTTCATCAGAACAATTCTTTTTCAAGATTTTGTGTAAAGTCTTGAAGTATTCTAAACTCAAAGGTTCTTTATAGCTTTCAAGCAAGTGATTCACGCATTCAAAATGATTGATGGTTTCAAAAATATCATCAAGTTTGATATTGGCGTTTTTTTCAGTTATGAGAACGGATTTGTCAAAAATATGAGCGGTTTGTTCATAAGTCAAACCGCTTCCCTCAATGCGATTGGAGTTGTAAGAAAATTTGATTTGGATCAGGTGGTAAATGCCATTTTTGATAGCATTCTTTCTTTCGTGATTCAGTTTTTCTATGAGTTTAGTCAGCATGCATCTGTCTTTTCACCGATAGTGTTTCTTGAACCAATTTTTCAAGTGCTCATGATTTTTTGACAGAAAAATTTGCCGCTCGCCTTTCTTTCAAAATGGCAGCGTATCGCTCAATCTTTTCTAGTTCTATTTTTTGGCAGTTCTTAATGATGCCAACTAGAGCGTTAGCGTCTTGTTCCCTCATAGCATGCATGTATTCGCTTCTAGCGCTTACTTCAATCACAAAGGGCGTTAAATTAGCTTTTATGGTTTGGTAGAACATCAAGGCTCTTCCTGTGCGGCCATTGCCATCACTAAAAGGGTGGATCTCTTCAAATTCTATGTGGTGTTCTGCTATCTTTTTTATTTTTTCTTCACCGCTCAAATTCAATAGCGCTTCATCTTGTATTTTCAAACACAGATTATTGATTCTAGGTTGCACCATTATTGGACTTGCAGTCGGTTTTTTAGCCCCTATGATCTCATTATAAGTGGTTTTGAATTTTCCAAAATCAGGCAGGATATTACGCATCAAAACAGAATGGAAATGGCCAATCAAATGTTCATCTATGATCTTATCTCTCTCTAAAAACTCTAAAATAAGGGGAACAAAATTGCGATAATTTTCTATCTCATGCACTTCATCCAAGCTCACCGACTTGATAGGGGTCTTTCTGTCTATTAAGATACTCATTGTATCGCCCAAAGTCAGGCTGTTGCCCTCTATAGCGGAGTTGTGGTGTGCCATGCGAATGGTCAGATCCATAGCGTAATCATCAAATTCTAACAATTCTTTATAATCCATCACTTTGTCCTAGTATCTAAATTTAGTCAAATGCATCTGTCTTTTTACCGATAATATTTCTTAAACCAATTTTTCAAATGTTTCTCATTTTTAGCGATGAAAGGTTTGAGCAGTTTCTCAGGCTTGTCCACATCTTGGACTGAGATACAGATCCGATTGTCATTCAGTTTCACAATCCTAGTGATTTTCAGGTAATTGTTGATTCCCTCAGGGCATTGATCCACATTAAAGTTGGTGATGTTAATCGTTTTGCCGATGTATTGTGCAAATTCCTTGATAGGTTCATTCGTGATGGGGTGGATTTTGGGGGGATCAATTTCTTCTAGCAAGTTGTCTTTTTTTAGGCTGTATCCATTGACATATAGTAGTTCCAAAGCGAATATCTTGTTGGACACAAGGAATTTTTGGGGGTTATGCTTACTTTTAGGGTAAGAAACATGCAAAAACATTTGATTCTTTTCAAAAGTGGTGTTGTCAATCTGCAAAACGATCCCACTGTCATTGTGCCTGAATTGATAGCCTATCAAGGTTTTTAACTCAAGAAACCTAGCTTCTATAGTGGCTTTGGCGTTTCTTTTAGCGATTTGGTTGTGAATATCCCATGCTACAAGCTTGATGTCCCTTTTAGCGCGTTGCTTGTCGGCTTGTTTTTGTTTCTTATTTTCGCCTTTAGGCAGTTGTTCAAAATAAAAGTCAATGTGGGTTACCTTGCGCTTGTCATGGCTTTTGCGTTCTTTTTTATAACTCAAGTGTTCAAAAGGATAGATTTTATGGAGTTCTTTGAGAGCTGGAGTTAAGACTTTTTGATCGATGTTTTCCATTTTGTAATCTTTTGGAATGTCTAAAAGTTCCCTGAATTGAGTCCATTCCACGCTCAAAATCCCTGTGCTTTTGTATTGCTTGAGCAAGCGATAGAGCGTTTTAGCGTATTTACCTCTCACTCTTTGAAATTCTAAGAGATTGAAAGAAGTGTATTGACCCATGCCTAAATTGTTGAGCAGGTATTGATAGTTATCATTGAGTTGGATTTCTAAATACTTCAAATCTTTACTCGGTTTGTTCAATTCAATTTTACACCGACTAAAAAGCATGTAATTTTCTTGAATGATTGAAGTTTCGGTTTCGCTAATTTTCCAAAAATCAGCGGTTTTAATGCTATCCCATAGCTTGATGACCACTTCTGATAAGCGTTCATTAGAAATATCTATGTTTAGCATGCGTTTCAAATCTTGCGGTTCAAAACGAATGAGGGTATTCCCTTGATCTTTAAGCCTTTGAAAAATAGCGAACAAAAGATTGGCTTCCCTTTCGCTCAATTTCCCTAGATTGACCTTATTAGCGTTATTGTGGTATGTGGTATAGGTGTTATCTTTAGGGGTGCTAACCACTAAATCCTTGCATGGTGTGGGGGTGGTTTGTGGCTCTTTTGTTGGTGTGGGTTTTTCTTTTTCAAACTCATTTGGTAATTTTTCTGTAATTTCTTTGAATTTTTGATTAAAACCGCTCAAAATACTTGGAGTTATCTTGTCTATGTAAGTTTGTATTTTTTGTTTTTGTAGTTTAATTTGTTGGGTTTGTGGGAGAGTATCTAATTCTTCTAATAATTTTCGTAATTCCAATTCTTGTTTTCTAAGCTGTTCAAAATTCGTATTCATGGGAATTTAACCGCCTTTTAATGCTTATTTTTCAAAAGACGATATAATAACAGGAGTGAAACCCTTAAAAAGTCTTGCCGGACTTATAAGGGTTATTAAAACGCTAAGGTTTTAATATAGTGGCTGTGTTAAGATTACCACTAAAATCACTACTATCAAAAATGCTTTCATGGTGTGCCTCCTAACAGAGTGCCACCCACTACAAACTCCCAACCCACTAGCTTTTAAAGCTAATTGCTCCAAATTTGTTAACACTAGGATTAGCAACCATGTTATACCGCCTTAGGCTGTTATTGTAGCTAAAAATTGTTAATAATCATAACTTTAAAATAAAGAAGTTATGTTAGTGTTGGCAAGAAGTTATGTTAGTGTTGGCAAGAAGTTATGTTAGTGTTGGCAAGAAGTTATGTTAGTGTTGGCAAGAAGTTATGTTTTATTCATTTTCACCCAAAAATGAGAAACCATACAGCTTCGTTATTTAGGCTATTCCAACCCCAAATCCCTCACATGCGCGCGCATGGTAAAACATGTAAAAAACAGCATGCTGTTTAAAACATGTAATAAAAACAACGCGCATGACGCGCTACATATTTTGGGGTTTTAGTTTTAGAGGTTTTTTAGGCTGGTGCCTCGGTTTGCGCTATCTTGTTTGTTTTTGCTAACGCAAAAACAGCTTCGGCTAACGCCTACGCTTTCAAACTGCGATGCGCTTTGTCTAACTTGCTAACGCTTCGCTTATTAGTGTTTGCTTGTCAGCAAACAATCGGTCTAAAACCGCCTAGCGAGCGTTAGCGAGCATTCAAGCGGTTTTAGTGGTGGTTAGATTGCTAACTCAAGTTATATGCGCTCTTAGATGCTAAATTAGTAGGATTGGCTAAATGATTAGCAACTAAAAGGGAAATGAAGTTTTTTGAAGTCAATCAGATTGTTTGGATTTTTAGTTGTTTCTTGCTATCTAAAATCGCCTACAACCAACGAAAAGTAAAAAACCGACTTAATACTACCTACAAGCTAAAAAACGCTCAAAACGAAAATATGAGCAAAAAAAGACCCATGACAACTCCCCCAAAACTAACATCAGACCTTTTAGTTCTTGTTTTTGGATTTTCAACTTTCAAAGTGTCAAACAAATATCTTTTCTAGTTTCTAAAAGCTTCAAATTCGTGTTTTTTTCAAAAATCTGATGACTAGGTTGGATTAGAATTGAAAATTCATTCTAGGCGATTTTAGAAAGAAATTTGTCTAAAACAACTCACTATGGCTCCCAAGCCTGACTAAAGTCAAAACATTATCTTTCACTCTATACACAAGCAAAACATCAGGTTTAATGTGGCACTCTCTACAGCCTTTGTATGTTCCACTTAAAGAGTGGTCTTTAAATCTTTTATCCAATGGAATTTGATTTCTTAAATTTTCAACCACTAAGTCAAACACTTCTAACTCAATCTTTTGATTTAAAATATGCTTTTTTAAATCCTTAGTGAATTTCTTTTTTAACTCAATCTCTAGCATTCAAACTCCTAAGAATTAAGAGCGAATTGCCAAATTTCACTAGCATTTTTAGGTTTAAAGTTTTCGGTCGTATTAGGATTATCAATATCTAATAAATCTTGTTTTAGTTCATCATTAGGAATATATTTACTAGCTAAATTCTCCTCTTTCTTAGCTTGAGAATATCGCTTTTTAATCTCTTTCATTTGTGTTTTAATTTCTAAAACTTTACTTTGATATTTAGCTAATTGTTTTTCTAATTTGCCAAGCTCTTTATAAAAATTAGCCCCCATTTCTACATTTTTTAACATCTTATCTCCTTAACTCAATCAATCATAATAACCCCATTATATCTAAATTAACCAAATCCATGCTAAAATAAAAATAATAGGGGCAAGGATACTTTGTGTAGCTACAAAGAACGGCGATGTGAAAAATCGCCTATCCTTGCTAGTGGGACACCCCCTAGAATCCCCCCATAAATCAAAATTAAGGGATAAGTCAAACAAAACATGCCAAAACTTTCTGATAACAAAAATATAACCAAACGCTTACGACTAAATCAAACAGAATGGCAAACTATCCAAACCCAAATGCAAGAAAAAAATTTAAACTTTTCGCAATTAGTTTTAAACTCTCTTTTAACTCAAAACTCACAAACTCCAACAAAATCTAAAAAACAAAAAGCGATTGCTAATAAAGAACTAGTTATTGAATTAGCTAAGTGTGGAAACAATTTAAATCAAATCGCTAAATGTCTCAACACTAATAAAGGAGCATGGGATAGATTAGGTTTAGAACAACTCATAGAAATCAGTTACCAATTAGAACAAATAAGATCCAAGTATGTTGGTTAAATTTTGGGGGACTAATCAAGGGGGCGGTGATGGTGATGGGAGCGTTAATTACTTGCTTAATGAAAGAGTAGAACAAGGCACAGCTAGAGTTTTAAAAGGCGATGCTAATCTAACTAAAAGCCTTTTACTCTCTCTTACTCAAAAACACAAGGCATGTGTAGGGTGCTTATCCTTTGAAGAGTCGAATATTGATGAGAGTTTAAAATACGAACTTATGGAAAGCTTTGAAAATGCCCTACTCACAGAAAGCATGCAAAATCGCTACAATATTTTATGGGTAGAACACACAGACAAGGGGCGTTTGGAGTTAAATTTTGTTATACCTAAAATTGAATTAGGGAGACAGAAAGTGTTTAACCCTTACTATCACAAAGTGGATTTAAAACGCATTGATACTTGGCAAAATGTAGTTAATCTAAAATATACCTTTACAAACCCCAAAGACCTAGAAAAACAACAAATTAGTAACTACCACAACACAAAAACCCCACAAGGTAAGGCTATCTTTAAGAACTACAAAGAGCTAGATAATTACCTTTACAACGCCGTAACACAAGGCTTATTAAATTCAAGGGCAGAAATAATAGAGCTTTTACAAGCGAGTAATTATGAGATTACTAGACAAGGCAAGTATTATATCAGTGTTAAGCTCCCTAACCAACAAAAAGCCAAACGATTGAAAGGAATAATTTATGATGAACGATTTACTGAACAAAGACTTATTGAACAAGAACTTAGAGAATATAGCCAGAACAAAGATACAAGCCGAGAAAGAGATACAAGAGAGATATCAACAGCTCCTAACACAACACCAAGAGCTACACAATCTCTCATACAAGAGCTTAGAGACTTGGAACAACAACTACACAGACACATTGAATACAAACAACATTACTATGAAAAATTACATCAATCTACTTCAAAAGACCCAAGAGAACCTAAAGAACAGCTACCTAGAGTTAGAGAGAACCAACAAGAAATACAAGGAAATTATACAAGAGAATTTACAAGAGATAAAGAGACAAGTTCGCAACAATTTAACCGAGAGCCTAGCCAAGAAAACCTTAATACCAATCCTAACTTTTATAGGGGGAGTAGTAATCATGGGATTATTGATATTGATTTATCACAACATTACAACACCCCCAACCAAAGACCAATTAGAGCATTCATTCAAAATGAGAAAATTAAAACAGAAAATAGAGGAATTAGAGCAAGAGAACAAAGTATTCAAGGAATTTTACCTACAGCACAGGAACGAGAATTAAGGGAAAGCAATGCAGAACGAACACTTAAACAAGCTACAGAACGCTTTAATCAACGAAATAGAGAACTTGCAGAACGACAAGAACGAGTTATTAACCACGCTAGAGAAAGTTACAGCAGAATTTCAAAGGCTAAGCAAGAATTACGAGAGCTTAAAGACAGAAACATTAAGCTTGAAAGAGAGCTACGAAACGCTACTTCAAACACACAACACGCTACTAAAGAAATTTCAATCCTTAGAAACGACAGAGAGAGCCGAATTAAAGCAAGTGATACAAACCTTAGAGCAGAAAGAAATCACGCTCAAAAACGATTTACAGACAATGTGCGAACAGATTTTACAACAAGAATTACAGAGCACTCAAATCAAAGAGCAAGAGACTTCACAAGCTCAATACAAAGAATTGAAAACACAATTAGAGATTTTAGAAACAACGCTCAAGCAAGAGTTAGAACAATCCTACACAACCTTTATGCAAGAACACGAGACGCAATTAACACAATTAAAGACATCTACAGAAACGCAAAAGAACGAATTAGAGACTTCTTTCAACGAGCAGATGAACGACTTTCAAAACGAATGGAACAAGAAACAAGAGAGCTTCATGCAAAAACAACACAGCTGGATAGAAAGATTAGAGAACACAATCAAAAAATAGAAAACGAGAGAAATTATAGTCGTGGGTATGGGCGGTAATTGCATTATTGATAGCTGTGTTATAATCTAAAAAACATTAAAAAATTATAAGGAGTAATAATGAAAGAATATAAGATTTTTATTAGCCATTCTTGGAAATATGACAATCATTACAATAAGCTACTCAATCTGTTGAAAAAAACAGAATTAGAATTAGAGTTTGAAGACTGGTCTGTTTCCAAAGATAATCCCATACCTACAAATAGAACAGATAAAGAATTATATAATGCTATTGAGAAAAAAATTAAACGATGTTCGTGCGTAATTGTTCTAGCTGGTGTTTATGCAACTTATAGCAAGTGGATAAGAAAAGAAGTTGAAATAGCTAAGAATTTGAATAAGAAAATCATAGCTGTAGAATACTGGGGGAGCGAACGCACTTCGCAATTTGTAAAAGAGAATGCAGATTGCGTTGTTGGTTGGAACTCTGGCTCAATTAAAGATGCAATTAGATAAAGAAATTACAAATTAACAAATTATATATTTTAATATCTCTAATATTTTTTGGAATAAAGAGATATGATAACTAAAAACAAAAATATATAACCCTATAAAAATTTGAGGGATATAGTTTTCAAATCTAGTGAACTCTTTTTTCTTTTTGGCATTTCTTTGTAGCAAATGCCATTCGTATTGACAGAAATTGCATGGTAATTTTTGCTCTATTGAGTTAATAATTTCAAATTTAACACCATTCATTTCCTTATAGTGTTTTAGTAGTCGTATCCAAACCAAGCAGATTAGAATAGAAAAACATAATAATATTGTGCTAAAAAAATCATCAAACGATTTCAATTTATCAATATTATTCAATGAAAAAAGCACACTATTAAGAGCTATAAAAAAATTATTTGCTGTTGCTCGCCTATCACTGATTTTTTCAGCTGAATTAATGGCAATTTTGTATTGTTCTAAGAGAGCCGTATCGTTGTTTAATGGTTTCAAATTGTCGTTATATAAATTCAAAGCCATACACCCATTTAAGACTTGTAATTTATGTTCTACTCTACTCAAAAATTTTAAATTTACGCTAAAATGTTCAAAAACAATATTGATAAAAATAAGCCCCCGTAGTGTCAGCTTAAGCTGACGATAAATATCAAACTAGAGCGTAGCTCTAGTTCACCGATTACATGGGACTTGTAAGGCAATATCATGTGGTTTTTTATTTAATGGTATTTATTGTTTTAAAAAGTTAAATTTTAAGAAAAAATAACAATAAAAGTGAATTTTTAAATGAAATGATAGGTTGGAGGTCATGGAATGTTAAAAGATTATTGGGAGTGTTTTAATTTTTTAACTTACAATGATTATGAAGAATGGAGCAATGGGGAAGATTTTTATAATTTCATTTTTCCTAATTGTGAGAGCAAGGGTGAAATGAATAAGGATTTTTCTAAGCCAAATGCTGTGTTTTTGTATAAAGACTTAAAGACAACTCTAAATGATACCGATAAACCAGCTTTAAAACGCCGTATAATGCTTAAAGACACTTGGGGTGATGATTATGCCGAATTTGTTTTAGAAAACGATTTAACGCTATGTAGTGGCTTAAGTTATAGGGGTAGGCATAATGACTTAGCTCATGCTCAACAAATGAATGCTTTAATTTTTGATTTAGATGGGGTAGGGTTAAAAGAAATTACTGCTTTTTTTGAAGTTGTTAAATATTGTGAAAAAAACGAGCCTAACAAATATTTTTGGCCTATACCTAGACCGACCTTTGTTGTTTTAAGTGGGGTAGGTTTGCATGTGTATTATGTGTTTGATAAGCCTATAGATTTATTTCCAAATATCAAACTCCAGCTTAAAGCTTATAAATACGCTCTTACATTCAATATTTGGCGTTATAAAGAGACTAGTAAAGAAAAAGAAACTCAATATCAGTCAGTCAATCAATCTTTTAGAATGGTAGGGAGTATTAACGAAAAGCATGGCAATAAGATTATCGCCTTTAAAACAGGCGATAGAGTGAGTTTGGAATACATGAATCAATATGTCAAAGAAGATAAGAGAGTGGATGTTTTAAAGCGTTTTAGACCGAGCAAATACACCTTAGCAGAGACTAAAATTAAATTTCCCGAATGGTATGAGAGAGTGATAGTTAGGGGCGAACAAAGAGAAAAAAAGAAATGGCATATTAAAAGAGATGTGTATGAATGGTGGAAAAAGCGTTGCAAAGAGCCTAAGGGAGGACACCGATATTTTTTTATGATGTGTATGGCTATTTATGCTTATAAATGCGATGTATCCAAGCAAGAGCTAGAAAAGGATATGTTAGAAGTTTTTGAAAAATTAAAAGATATACCCCACACTAACCCCCTAACCAAGCGAGATGTTTATAGTGCTTTAGAGAGCTATGATAAGGGATTGGCTTGTTTTAAGATTAAAGATATTGAAATCCTTACAGCCCTAAGAATTGATAGGAATAGGCGAAATTATCAGACCCAAGAAAACCACTTAGAAATAGCAAGGGCTATAAGAGATGTTAAGCAGAGCCGACAAGGAAAGACTTGGAATAATAAAGATGGTAGACCCAGCAAACAGAGTGAGATTTTTTTATGGCGTATCAACAACCCACAAGGCAAAAAAATTGATTGTCATAAGGAATTAGGGCTATCACGAACTACCATTGATAAGTGGTGGGACACTTACACACCAAACAAGGAATAACAATGGATTTAACCCATTTCAAAAAACTAAGCGAAGAACCCCTAAAATCTAGCGTAGCCAAAGCCTTTTTTGAAAACTTTGACTTTAGCGGAGATAAAATTGATTTTATCATCACTTACAGCCATAAGAACAAAGGCAAGCCTTTATGGGTTGAGCCGATTTTATGGGCTGAGGGCAAAAAAGGTAAAAGCGAGCTTTTTAAATCTTTAGCCCAACTCATTCTAACCATAGGTAAGTATAAGTTTTATACGCATTTCCCCCCACCATATTTAGGGGCGTTTGATGCGTTTAGTTTTCTTTTTGTGGAATATCACAAACTAGATTTTATTTTTACACGAAGCGATATAGATTTTTCTGTAACTCCAAGCAACCATAAAGCCGAGAGTTTTAAACACCTACTCAATGAGCTTACCCCACTCTTAGAAAAAGAAGCTTTAATCTTTGATTATGAAACTCAAAATAAAGAACTCAAAGCCTTTATTAAAGATAATTTTCTCTATTCTAAACGCTCTAAAATTCCTGTAGATAAGAATAATTTCGTGCATGTGTATTTCAAATGGGTAGAACATGTTAAGCCTAGCATTTCTATTGAGTGGCAACAGGCTAAAAAACAAGGCATTTTGGACGCTGATTTTTACTTAGCGGATTTATTAAGCGAGAGTAATGAGACCATTTTGGAAAGCCTTAACACCATTTTAAAAGTCAATCATTACAAATTCAATAAGAAGTTAAATAATTTTGGGGCGTTTAATTTTGATGAAACTTCATTTAACGACAAGCAAAAAGCCCACCAAACCTTTTGGAACATCTATGAACGACCGCCTAAAAGAGAATTTTGGGACTACATCATAGAAAGGCGTGATTTACTGGTTTCAAATGATATTAGAGAAAGAAAGGGGGCGTATTTTACCCCTAAAATTTGGGTAGAAAAAAGCCAAGAATATTTAGCTAAAGCTTTGGGGCAAGATTATCAAGACGATTATATCATTTGGGATTGCGCTGGGGGGACTGGGAATTTGCTCAGGGGTTTATTGAATAAAGCGAATCTGTATCTGTCCACTTTGGATAGCAACGATGTAGCGATCGTTAAAGATCTGGCCGTAAAAAACCACCTAAAGCTGCTAGAAAACCATGTTTTCCAATTTGATTTTTTAAACGATGATTTTTTCAGCGATAAAATGCCTAAAAGCTTGCAAGAAATCTTAAAAGACAAAGAGAAACGAAAAAAGCTCATCATTTACATCAACCCGCCTTATGCAGAAGCGGGCAACAAAGCTAAAATGAGCGGCACAGGGAAGAATAAAGATTTAGTGGCTAGGGGCAATCTTATTTGTGAGAAATATAAAGATGAATTGAATAAAGCCAATAACGAGCTTTTCGCTCAATTTTTCATGCGCATTTACAAAGAGTTGAATGGCTCTATCATGGCGAGTTTTTCAACGCTCAAATACCTTAACTCCAGCAATTTTAAAAAATTCAGAGAAGTCTTTAAGGCGAAGTTTTTACAAGGGTTTATGGTGCCAGCGGACAGCTTTGATAATGTGAAAGGGCAATTCCCCATTGGCTTTTTGGTGTGGGATACCGCTACCCCCCCCCCCCCTTAAAACCAACCAATGCGCTCAATTTAGAAGTGTTTGACTCCTTTGGCGAATTTTTGGGGTATAAAACTTTTGAACCGATAGTGGATAGGGTTAAAAATATTAACGCTTGGATAAAAAATTACGATAATAAAAAAGCTCAAGAGATTATGGGCTTTATGGAAAATCCTACGCCTGATTTCCAAAATAATAACTTTTTGTGTGTTTTGAACCAACAAGGAACAAGGCATAACAACTATTTTGGTTTAACCCCCACAAACCTTTTAATCGGTGCGATTTATTTCTCTGTCCGCCATTGCATCAAAGCCACATGGCAGAATGACAGAGATCAATTTTACGCCCCCTATGATAATGCATGGCAAGATGACAACGAGTTTAAAAATAACGCTTTAATTTTCATGCTTTTTCACACCCAAAACCGCATCACGACCACTCAAGGGACTAACCATTTCATCCCTTTTAGCGAAGATGAAGTTGATTCTAAAGAAAGGTATTTGAGTCATGCTTTATTAGACTTTTTAAAAGGCGAAATCAAAGAACCTAAAAAGAGCGATAGCCTCTTTTTA
>NZ_MVWR01000019.1:0-10052 GCF_003637665.1 Helicobacter pylori
ATCCTCCCTATAAGCTGCGCCTGCGACTTGTCCGTTTTCCTCTTGCAAGAGCTTCTCTAACGCTTCCTTAGGCTTTAGAGCAAACTCGGGGTAATTCTTGCCAAATTCTTTGAGTGGGGTTATAGCGTGTTGTAAATCGCGCGCTTTTTCTTTGATTTCATCGCTCGCTTGTTTGATTCCATTATTAAGCTCTTCAATGATTTTAAGCGTGTTGTTTGAAAATTTAGCGTTTTGTGCGCTTAATTCTAACTGCTTACTAAATTCGCTTATAGATTGGCTTCGTTCAAGCGCTCTTTTAATGTGATACTTTAACGCCGCTCCTGCGGTGGCTTCGTTCAAGGCTTTCGGTAATTTCACTCCTAAAATGCGATCGGGCGCGTTGCGGTATAAAGTCCCTAGCGTGAATTTAGTCCACTGATACTTTAACGCTCCGCTTAGAGTGGTCGCTAAACCTTGGCTTAAATTTTTCGTTGTAGCTGGCTTTAGGCTCTCGGCGATCTTAGCGTCGTTTTTAAAAAGCTTATGAAATCCGCTCGCTATGTCAATGTATTCTTTAGCTTTGGGTGTAGTAAAAACTTCATTTTTAAACTCGTTTAGCTTGTTGAAGAAATGCGTAGGTGTGGTGTTTTGTTCTAGTGTATTAAAGATTGAACAATAAAGTTAAATAAGGCTTTTGAGTATTAATATTTGATTGGAGCAGAGCCTTTTAATATTTTAAAAAGGCTAATCAAAAATATCCATTAAGGATAAAACGCTAGTAAATCCTAAAACCATAAGTGATATTAAACATTATATGGCTTCGGTCAGAATACACATTGTGCGTTAAAGGCTGTGTCCCAGGCCCGTTAGGATCGACTGGAACATACATGCCACAATACCCAATACAATAGCCTTTTTTGGTGATATTGCCATAATATTCTAGTTTTAAATCCATTCTAATATTATACTTATTAGAAAAATAACTCAAAAAGAGCGCGAGACTCCTTTCATCAGCCCTTGGGCTATCCGTCCAACGGCCTAAAATTTTCCAACTAAACCCCCTATATTGTGAGCCTACATACAAAAACCCGTTAATAACATCAGCGCCAACAATATTGTTGATTTCTGCGTCATAAATACTATTCGTCCAAATGTTATACCCCAAAGGATCCCCATAAATACCTATATCACCATTAGCGTTACCGATATTTTTATAGACACTGCCCCCAAATTGCCACTTGTTATAGTAAAAACGGGTGCGGAAGAAATAAGTTTGCCCGCTCTTTCCTAACGGCACTTGTTGGAAGAGGATAATATCATTTTGATTAGCCGGAGTGGGAAAAATGGGGAAAAACCCCACGAAAGTGCCTACAAAACGAAAACCCTTATTGTTGAAATTAGGGTTGGTGTCATAAGTGATATTAATGCCTGGTGCATACATTCTTTGAAAGATCGCATAAAAATAAGGGTTGATTTTTAGGTTGTCTTTTTCGTATTTCAAATCAGCTACCATTAGAGCCTTACCGCTTGTATAGTAACGCCCAAAATACCAAAACCAGTCGCTTGACGCTGAAGCCCTAGCGTCTGAATACATCACTCTGAATCTGGTGTCTTTGTATTTGACAAAGCCTTCAACCCCTTGAGTGTAAGAAGTGAACCAATCATACTCTTCAGCATCATAGCGCCCCCCTTTCACGCCAAAACTGAATTTGTCTTTTTTGTAGTTGTAGCTCAAAAAAGCGTTATGCACCATGGCTAAACGAGGTTTTTGCACTTGCAAACCACTATGCCCCGCATACCAACCAATATATTGCCAAAAGATACCCGCTCCAAAAGGATCGGTCCTAGAGCCGGGCTGGCCATTAGGGATATTGTTGCCTTGATAAGCGGTAGAGTCATAGGGGAGCGCTGCCATCATAGCCCCCACTTCCGCTCTCAAACCCTTGTATAAACCCATGCTCAAATTCAATTCGCCGAGCAAAGAAGTGTAGCTACCTGTAGGATAAATGTCTTTAGAAGGTTGGTATCTTTGGTTGTTAAAGCCAAACTTGGTATAGCTGCTCACCTTTCCAACAATGCTCATGTTGAATTTATAAGCTTGAAGTTTGGATAAAAAAAGACTAGAAAAAAGCAAAAAAAATAGAGAGTAAGAAAAATATTTCTTAATTTCCAAAACCCTAACTCCCAAAGATATTAAAATAAAAATACAAAAAAGGCATATCTAAGAGATAGGGGGAGAAACTCTCTTAGAAACTATAACTGATATGCGTCATCAAATGGCTTCTGTCTTGGGTAATGCTTTTTGCGATACCGCCCATGTTTTGAGGACCTTGCGCGAACGCAGAAGATTCAAACAAACCATTATTCAAGTTAAGCGGCTGACCGTTTGGCCCAAGGAAACCGGTTCCAGGGTTGTAACCCGCACGAATTTGGAACTCTAACCATACGAGTTTGAGACCCGCTTTAACATGCTTGCTGAACTGATAGTCTAGATACATACCAATACCATATTCCAAAGCCCTTGGTGCAGTGGTGAAGCGCTGATAAACGCTCCAACTGAACTTACCATGCTTGCCTCCACCTTTAACATACTCGGTGAACGCATCAGCATCGGTAATGTTGTCAATCCCCGCAAACCCTAAGCTGTAGATACTGCCGACCCATTGTTCGATACCATCCACAGCGATGATGTTACCCCAAGTACCTAAGTTCATGTTAGGGTTACCAATGTTGAGATAAGCACCACCAACCACAAAGTAGTTGTTAATATCTATATGGTGGCGTAAAAAGAGCGTCGCACCACCAGGACCTTGCAAGCCACGCCACTTACCATTATCCAAGAACGGATCCCAAGTGTTATAACGAGCGGGCGCGTAACGACCGTATTCAGCGTTATTCCAACGATAGTCATACAACACATAAAAAGTCGTTCTGTTCCTCATGCCCATACCGTTAAACTCAGGATTGGTATCGTATTCTATTTTAGCACCAGGCAATGTGCCTACCTCTGGGATGAGATACACATAAGGGTGAATCATTAGATTCTTTGTAGGGCGATAAATAATACCCGCCTTATGAATACCCCAAGGCTTTTCACGATAGATAGGGAACAACCACTGACCGTCAGCAATACCACGACCCCAAGAGCTAAAGAGCAAGAACTTCATCTTATTCGTAAGCTTGAAAGTCCCATAAAACCCTTGGAACAATTGGTAAATCCAATCCATTTGCTCCTGCTCAGTAACATCAAAGCGCCCCATTACCATATGGACTCTGTCGCTATCATAGGTCAAATTCGCTTTATAAACTTGATAACGCCTTGAGCCACCAGGCAAGTAGGCGTTAGCCGGATAGTAGTTAGGGAACAAGCCGTTCCACTCACCCATATACTCCCAACCAATACCTCTAGGGTTAATGACGCCACCTGGCCCTGATTGCTCCCACATTTTAGTCGCATTCATACAAAGGCTCATAGAATCAGTGCCGCAAGAAGTTTTATCCCAATAGCTTGGGGGGGTAAAATCCTTCGCCCACCTGTCATACCTAGTGCTATCATAAACTTGTCCGCCCAAAACACCGCCTAAATTCACGGTCCATCCCCTACCTAAATGCACAGACCCCTCTAGCTTACCCGTAAGGTTAACAAAAGTCTCTGTAGGATAGATACCTTTAACAGGGTTAATAGGCGAATGGTTAAAACCCACTTTAGCAAAATTGATAAAATCTCCATGCACTTCATAAGTAACCGCCCCTAATGAACCCGTAGTGAACAATAGTGGCAAGGTAAAACGCTTTAGCAATGCAACCGCAACTTTTCGTTTCTTTAATTTCATTCCTCTTCCTTACTTTACCTGAGAATAGATAAATTACTCTGTAGAAATAATTGTAGCATAAAAGAATATAGATTTAGTTTAAAATCAAGCTAATTTTTCTTAAAAATCACAAAATTTAAAACACAAATTTATACTTAAAAGCTTGCTAATGAGCATGCAAATGGATAGGATAATTTTTTAAGACCTAATAAGATATTGAAAAAAGGCTTTTTTAAGGCTCAATAGGGAATTTACTGATACAATAAAAAGCGTTGTTTTATATAGAAAATAACAATAAGGAAAAAAATGAAAAAAATTGGTTTAAGCTTGTGTTTGGTTTTGAGTTTGGGTTTTTTAAAAGCCCATGAAGTGAGCGCTGAAGAGATTGCGGATATTTTCTACAAACTCAACGCCAAAGAGCCTAAAATGAAAATCAACCACACTAAGGGGTTTTGCGCTAAAGGCGTGTTCCTCCCTAACTTACAAGCAAGAGAGGATTTAGATGTGCCATTACTCAATGAAAAAGAAATTCCTGCGTCTGTAAGGTATTCTTTAGGAGGTGCGATAATGGACGATAAAAGCAAAGTTAGGGGAATGGCGTTAAAATTAGAAAATCAAAACGCTAGCTGGACAATGGTGATGCTCAATACAGAAATCAATTTCGCCAAAAACCCTGAAGAATTCGCTCAATTTTTTGCGATGAGAATCCCGCAAAACGGCAAAGTGGATGAAGCAAAAATCAAAAAGCTTTATGAAGAAGTCCCCTCTTATAAAAATTTTGCCGCTTACACAAAAACCATAGGGATCAGCTCAAGCGTGGCTAACACGCCTTATTACAGCGTCCATGCATTCAGGTTTAAAGACAAAAAAGGGGAATTATTGTCTGCAAGGTGGAAATTTGTGCCAACCGATGGCATTAAATACCTTAACCCCCAAGAATTAAAGCAAAAAGATTCAAATTATTTGCTCTCCGCATTCCAACAACACCTTAAAACTAAACCCATAGAATATAAAATGTATCTGGTGCTTGCGAATAAAAATGACGCTACTAACGACACGACCGCGCTTTGGAAGGGCAAACACAAGGAATTATTAGTAGGAACACTAAAAGTTAAAGAATACGAAGGGATGGGCTGCAATAAAGATGTGTATTTCCCAGCCGATCTCCCTAAAGGCGTAGAAGCCCCTACTGATCCCTTATTCCAAATCAGGAATGAAGTTTATGGGATCACTTTTAGCAGGAGGCAATAAAAAGGCTAAGGCAAATCAAAATATGAGTTGGTTGAAGAAATGCGTTTTTATGGGTTTGGGGAAGTGGAATTTTTGTTTAAAGCGTTTAAGCGCGCCCACTAAAACACTTCTTCTCTTATTTGAGGCACACCATAATCTAGGGCGTTTAAAATGGCATGCTCTAAAATATAACCTCTCTCTTTAAAAGCGTTACAAATTTGTTGGAACAATTGCCCTTTTTGCATAGACATTAAACCCACCACATTTTCAAAAACAAATATTTTTGGTTTCACTAAATCTAAGATCCGCAAATATTCTTTAAACAAATTCGCTTTTTCATCCATTTTTCTTTTGCCAAGCGTAGAATAGCTCTGGCATGGTGGTCCGCCTAGTAGAATGTCAATTGGAACGCATGGCAAGTTATGGCAATGAAGTTGCATAATATCGCATAAAATGGTTTGTGCCTCTTTATGATTGGCTTGATAGCTTAAAATGGCGTCCTTGTCTATATCGTTAGCCCATATCAATTCAAAATGAGGGTGCTTAGAAAAGCCATAGCTCAATCCTCCAGCACCACAAAAAATATCTGCTACTTTATACAAATTACCTATTTTTTCGCCCTTTTCCTCATGTTAGGGTCTAAAATCTTTTTTCTGATCCTTAAATTCAAGGGGGTAACTTCTAAAATCTCATCTTCTTCAATCCATTCTAACGCTCTTTCTAACACCATAGTCCTAGGCGGGGTGAGTTTGATCGCATCATCGCTCCCGCTCGCTCTCATGTTGGTTAAATGCTTGGATTTAATGGGATTGACATCTAAATCATTATCCCTGCTGTGCTCGCCAATGACCATGCCCACATAAACCTTCGTTTGGGGGTTGATAAAAAGCGTGCCTCTTTCTTGGATATTGAAAAGGGAAAAAGCGGTCGCTTCGCCATTTTCCATGCTAATGAGCGCCCCATTTTTGCGCGATTCCACGCTCCCGCTGAAAGGGCGGAATTCCAAAAAGCTATGATTCATCACGCCTTCGCCCTTAGTGTCGGTTAAAAACTCACTCCTATAGCCAATAAGCCCTCTTGCAGGAATTTCAAATTCTAATCTTGTATAGCCATCACTCATGGGATTCATCGCTTTCATCTCGGCTTTTCTTTTGCCTAATCTCTCAATGATAGCCCCGCTAAAATCTTGGGGCGTGTCAATCACCAAATGCTCAAAAGGCTCGCATTTAACGCCATTTTCTTCTTTAATGATGACTTCAGGGCGTGAAATGCTAAACTCAAACCCTTCACGGCGCAAGTTTTCAGCTAAAATGGTGATTTGCAATTCCCCACGCCCGCTCACTTTAAACTTACCTTCGCCCATTTCTTCGCATTTCATAGCGATATTGGTTTGCATTTCTTTTAAGAGCCTGTCTTTCAATTTGTTAGCAGTAACATGCTTTCCTTCTAACCCGGCTAAGGGTGAATCATTGACAGCAAAATACACGCTCATCGTAGGCTCTTCTAAATGCATGGGATCTAAAGGCATGGGGTTAGCAGGATCAACGACGCTATCGCCCACATCCATTGCATTAAAGCCGGCAATCGCTACAATATCGCCCGCATAAGCGTTTTCAATCTCAGTTCTAGCTAGCCCTAAAAAGCCTATAAGCTTAGTGATACGGCCATTTTCTTTACTCCCATCGCTTTTCATCAGCAGCACGCTTTCATTCTTTTTAACCGAGCCATTAAACACCCTAGCGATACCGATTTTGCCCACATAATTGTCATAATCAAGCGTAAAAATTTGCATTTGCAAAGGCTCATCAACGCTCCCGCTAGGGCTTGGCACATGCTCTAAAATCGTTTCAAACAAAGGCTCTAAATTTTTCTTTTCATCGTCTAAACCTTTCATCGCATAGCCATCTCGTGCGGCGGCATAGACGACAGGGAAATCCAATTGTTTATCGCTAGCCCCCATCGCTACGAACAAGTCAAAAACTTCATCCACCACTCTGTCCGGTTCAGCGGCAGGCTTATCAATTTTATTCACCACCACAATGGGGCAAATCCCAAAACTCAAAGCCTTTTTAACCACGAATTTAGTTTGAGGCATGACCCCTTCTTGAGCGTCCACTAAAAGCAACACCCCATCCACCATTTTCAAAACGCGCTCCACTTCGCCCCCAAAATCAGCATGCCCGGGAGTGTCAATGATATTGATTTTAGTGTCTTTGTAATAAATAGCGGTGTTTTTAGACAGGATAGTAATGCCTCTTTCTCTTTCTAAATCATTGCTATCCATCACCCTTTCATCCACTTTTTCCCTCTCACTAAATGTGCCAGATTGAGAAAGTAAGCCATCGACTAAAGTGGTTTTCCCATGATCAACATGCGCAATTACAGCGATATTTCTAATATTTTTCATGAATGTCCTAACAAGCAAAATTGAAATTAGAAGTATAACACAATATTATAATAGCCCCAAATGGCGGAATTTTTTGGCTAAATCTTGTTCTATAGAATGGCTTTTGTGGGCTTTTAGAAAATTTTTATTCCCACCATTAGGTGGCATGAAATCGTCATTATCCCTATAAAAAAAGATAAAATAATTTTTCTTTAAATAGTAAGCCAAATGGATCAAAAACGAATCCCCCCCCATATACAAATCGCTTTCTAAAATCAGGTTTTTAACTTCTTCTAAACTGGTTTTAGCGCGATAGTGAGCGACTTCATCTTTTAAAAAAGCGTATCGTTCTTCAAAATCTAAAAGCGTAACACAAAAGGGTTTTAAAAGTTTTAAAACGATTTTTAAATGTTCTAAAGGGATACTTCGGTCTATGGATCTTGTGAAAGGGTTGATTAAAATCTTTTTGGGGTTTTTTAAATTCATGGGATATGGGGGGTTATCAAAAACATGCCCATAAATTTGAGAAAACAACTCCTGGCGGTTTTGATAAACGTTTTTAATTTCTTTATTTGGAGTGGTTATGGAAACAAATGGGGTTAAAAGAAAACTTCTAAAATCTTGTTTTTCTAAAATCAAATGTTTGATTTTGTGCTTCTTAAGCGCTTTTAACAACCATAAAAAATCCTTCATCGCCAAAAAAACGCCTTGTTTTTTAAGATCATAAAAAGCAGGGACATTTTCAAAAAGAGGAATGATTTCAAAATGTTTTTCACATTCTAAAAGCCTGGCGATTTTTAAAGTCAAACGAGTGCCTAGGATTTTAATGGGCTGTTGCTGTTTGAAAGCGATTTCTTTTAAAAGGCTAAGCGTGATGAGGTTATCCCCTAAAGCCAAAAGACAAGCAACATGCATGGTTTTTCCTGATGGTGAAATGTTTAGGGTCTTTTTTTTCTATCCCTAAATTTTTTAAATAAAATTTTTCATCAAAACTATTGTTGATAAATTGCGCAAATAGGGGCAAGCATTCCAAATCTTTTCTTAAAATTTTATGCGTTTTAAAAAGCGATTCAAAAATAAATTGCATTAAATCGCTGTTTAATAATTCTTTTAACGCATGAGCGTTGATAGGGAAATTTTCTTTTAAAACAAACATGTTCGCGCTGTTTAAAAAAAGGCGTTGCTTATTATCATAAAAAAAGACAAGCTTTGAAGAAATGAATTTATACACGATTTTTTCTCTAGCCTGATAAAGGCTTAAGGGGGCGACTTGTTGGCAGTCTTTTAAATCAGCGTTAATGAATTGGCTAGGGGCTTTTAATCTGTCTTTTAAAATATCTGAACCCCTAAAAATAGGAATGGTATTTTTTTCTTGCTTGGAGTGTAATCTTTCTTTATTGTTGCCTGTAACAATCCCTAAAGCAAAATGAGCGTTATTTTTTAAAGTGATATGAGAAAGGGAAAAAAGGTGGTCTAAAATTTTATTTTTTTGGTGAGAGCAATGGATATTAAAAATCTTTTTAGGGTTGTTCAAAAAAGAAGAGGGCGAGCGTTTGAACTTACTATTTTGATAAAAGCATGAGATTTTTTGATCCTTGTTAGGGGTTTTTTTAAGCACCAAACCCACAGCCTTAGTCATTAGATTTTTAAAAGGTTTGTCAAAATCAATCAGGCTTCTAATTTGAAACTTTAAAGCCACTTCTCGCATTTTTTTAAACGCATCAATATTCAAACAACTTTCGGGTAATAATAGCCCCAAATGAGCGTTTTCTTTTAAGCAATTCAAACTCGCTACAAAAAAGAGCGACGCGCTATCTAGGCTTTGAGAGAGATTGAATTTCTGTTTGAAATTTTCTTTTTGGTTTTGGTTGTATTTCTTACCCCATGGCGGGTTGGTGAAAATGCAATCAAATTGCGGGGTGTGTTTTAAATTTAAAAAATCTTTTTGCATAATATTAGGGCAATCTAAATGATAACGCTCTTTAATACGCTTTTTAGTCAAAGCGATAGCGAAAGCGTCTGTATCATAGCCATAGATATTTTCAACCTTAAAACCCAGTTTTAAAGCATGCATGATAAAATTCCCGCTCCCCACAGCCGGATCGCAAAAAGTCGCTTGAGAAGCATCAAAATCTTTAGGGAGAGTGAAAAGTTGTTCTACTATCCTGTTAGGGGTGTAGTAAATGCCTTCTAAATTTTTGGTGGTGTTAGAAAGTTCTTCTTCATAATAAGAACCCAACTTTTCTAAATCAGAGCTATTTTCTAATATTTTTAGGTATTTTAAAATCAATTCTTGATGGTTATGCGTGCTTTTTAAGGATTTGTTAGCGTATTTGTTGAGTTTGTTTTTCCCTAAATGGTTGCGGCAAAAATCTAAAAAAGAGCTTGTTTTCACATAAATTTTATGATCAATCTCTAATTCCTCTAAAAGATTGGTTTTGATCCAGTTATGCACGCTGCTATGAGAAACATTGATTAGGCGAGCGATTTCTTCAATAGAAAGATCGTTTGAAAGCATTTACCCCCCTAAAAACTATAAACATAACTCACATTAAACGCCACAAGGCGTTTAAAAAACAAAGAAGTGTTCAACCCTTTGCCATGCGTTTCATAAAAGGAATTGACCGCTAAAGGGATTTTTAAGC
>NZ_MVWR01000002.1:0-246959 GCF_003637665.1 Helicobacter pylori
AACGCTTAAACCCTTTGGTTTCTCTTTTATCCAAAGGCCACCAATTCGCTATGGCTATATTTAAGGGGGGCTTGTGGTCTATTGCATCTAAATAAGCACTGTCTGTATAAGCGTCTAGTAGGGGTTGAAACATTCTTATCCTTATGGTTTAAAGAAGTATTTTACAAAAAAATTTTTTTAAATCAAAGGCTTGATGAGCGCTAAATCAGGCTCATTGATGCAATGCGTGGCGTGTTGTTTTAGGATTTCTTTAGCGTTGAAAGCGATTTTTGTATGGGCATGCTTGAACATGCTCAAGTCGTTCGCCCCATCGCCCACGACTAAGGTGTGATCTTTACTGATGTTTAATAAGCGTTGCAAAGCGAGCAGCATTTCGCCTTTAGAATGCGAAAACATCATGTGCCCCGTTACTGAGCCATTCAGGACGCCCTTTTCCACGATGAGCGTGTTACTGAAAGCCGCATCTAAATGCAATAAATCCCTGTAATGATTGGTCGCTAAATCAAAACCCCCGCTAAAGCAAACCACTTTGTAGTTTTTCTCTTTTAAAGCGTTAATGAGTTCGAACGCTCCATCAAATAAAGGCAGACTTTCACAAACTTCTTTGGCCAGTTTTAAGGGCATGTTTTTGAGTTTGGAGACCCTTAAAATAAGACTCTTGTGAAAATCTATCTCGCCATTCATGGCTTTTGAAGTGATTGTTTCCACTTCATCAAAAACCCCCCACGCCCTCGCTAAAGACTCAATCGTCTCAGCATCCACTAGCGTGGAGTCAAAATCAAAAACGGCTAGTTTTTGCACTCAATGACCCTAAAATTAAGATTTCCTGCTTTTAGCGATCCCTTTGACATACTGATCAGCCAAATACAAGCCATGGTTTTCATTGCCAATCAACTCAATTTTATCCAAAATATCCTTGAAAAGCACTTCTTCTTCATGCTGTTCAGCCACATACCATTGCAAGAAATTGAAAGTCGCATGATCTTTGCTTTTTATGGCGTGATCGACGATATTATTAATAGACTCGCTGATGTGTTGCTCATGTTCATAGGCTTTTTGGAAAATCTGAGTCAAACCTTCAAACTTATGCTCAGGCGCGCTGATGCTAGTCAATTGCACAGGCACATTGTTTTCATTCAAAAAGATGATAAGCTTTTTGGCATGCTCGTATTCTTCAGCCGCATGGTCAAACAAGAAAAGCCCCGAGCCATCTAAGCTATGGGTATAGCACCAAGAACTCATGCTCATATACAAGTTGGAAGAGTTCATTTCCTTATTCACTTGTTCGTTTAGCAACTTAATGATGTCTTTTGATAACATAGTATCTCCTTTGTGTTGGTTTAAGTTGTCCCATAATTATAGCATAAATGATAATGAAAAAGTAAACAAGAGTATGAAAATTTTTAAAAACTTATAAAAATGAGAAAGAACGCCAGCTAATGGCTTGATAAGGCTTAGATTTTATCATAAAAATCACTTTAATGAGAATTAGGTCAAAAAAAGGGGGCTGGTATCAATAGGGGGGATTAAAAGGGATATTTTTATATAATATATAAAAAGCATTCTTCAATCTAAAAATGCTACAATGTTTATCTTTAAAACGAAAGGGCAATTTAACCATGGACTTTTTGGAAAAAGTATTAAACCATCAAATCACTGAAAGCAAAGAGTTAGTGAAACTTTATGATTACGATTTATACACGCTAGGGGAAGCAGCGGATTCTTTGCGCCAAAGCATGCACCAAAAAATCGTGTATTTTAATGTCAATAGGCATTTAAACCCTAGCAATATTTGCGCGGACGCTTGCAAATTTTGCGCCTTTTCAGCCCACAGAAAAAACCCTAACCCCTATGAAATGAGTTTAGAAGAAATCCTAGAAAAGGTTAAAAACTCCTACAACAAGGGGATTAAAGAAGTCCATATCGTGAGCGCTCATAACCCTAATTATTCTTATGAATGGTATTTGAAGGTGTTTGAAACCATCAAACAAGAAATGCCTAACTTGCATTTAAAAGCCATGACCGCTGCAGAAGTGCATTTTTTAAGCACTAAATTCAACAAACCTTTTGAATTGGTGTTAGAAGACATGCTCAAAGCTGGGGTGGATTCCATGCCAGGTGGGGGAGCGGAGATTTTTGATGAAGAGATCAGGCGTAAAATTTGTAAGGGCAAGGTGGGATCTTCTCGGTGGCTAGAAATCCATGCTTATTGGCATAAATTGGGCAAAATGAGTAACGCTACCATGCTGTTTGGGCATATTGAAGATAAAATCCATCGCATCGATCACATGTTAAGAATCAAAAAAACTCAAAGCCCTAAAAATCAAGTGGAAAATAAAGAAGGGGGCTTTAATGCGTTTATCCCTTTGTTGTATCAAAAAGAAAACAATTATTTAAAAATAGAAAAATCCCCTAGTGCGATAGAAATCTTAAAAACCATCGCCATATCTCGCATTCTTTTAAATAATATCCCCCACATTAAAGCTTATTGGGCGACTTTGGGCTTGAATTTGGCTTTAGTGGCTCAAGAATTTGGTGCTAACGATTTAGACGGCACGATAGAAATAGAGAGCATTCAAAGTGCAGCAGGCGCGAAGAGCCGGCATGGTTTAGACAAAGAAGATTTGATTTTTAAAATCAAGGATTCTGGGTTTGTTGCGGTAGAAAGGGATAGTTTGTATAATTTTATACAGAAATTTTAATAATTTTTAGCGTTTTTAAGAATGATTAGTTATAATAACGCTACTAACAACACTCAAGCTAAAATCTATTAAGGAAATCAGTATTAAAAAATTTATTCTATCTTCTCTTGTTTTCGCATGTATGAATACCAGCGTTGAAGCTTTAGAAAACAACGGCTCTAAACCAAGCGATTTGGCTTCTCCAAAAGAAACCGAAGCTCAAAAAAATGAAGCCCAAAACGAAACCTCTCAAGCCAATCAAGTGCCTAAAGAAATGAAAGTCAAGTCCATTTCTTATGTGGGGCTTTCCTACATGTCTGACATGCTCGCTAATGAGATTGTAAAGATTCGTGTGGGCGATATTGTGGATTCTAAAAGAATAGACACCGCTGTTTTGGCCTTGTTCAATCAAGGGTATTTTAAAGATGTTTATGCCACTTTTGAAGGCGGTATATTGGAATTTCATTTTGATGAAAAAGCCAGAATTGCCGGGGTAGAAATCAAAGGTTATGGGACTGAAAAGGAAAAAGACGGCTTAAAATCCCAAATGGGGATCAAAAAGGGCGATACCTTTGATGAGCAAAAATTAGAGCATGCTAAAACGGCTTTAAAAACCGCTTTAGAGGGGCAGGGCTATTATGGGAGCGTGGTGGAAGTGCGCACAGAAAAGGTCAGCGAGGGAGCGTTACGAATTGTGTTTGATGTGAATAGGGGGGATAGTATTTACATCAAACAATCTATTTATGAAGGCAGCGACAAATTAAAACGCCGTGTGATTGAGTCTTTGAGCGCGAACAAGCAACGAGATTTCATGGGCTGGATGTGGGGCTTGAATGACGGAAAATTACGCCTAGATCAGCTAGAATACGATTCTATGCGTATCCAAGATGTGTATATGCGTAGGGGTTATTTGGACGCTCATATTTCTTCGCCTTTCTTGAAAACGGATTTTTCTACCCATGACGCTAAGCTTCATTATAAAGTCAAAGAAGGGATTCAGTATAGGATTTCAGATATTTTAATAGAGATTGACAACCCGGTAGTCCCCTTAAAAACCTTAGAAAAAGCGCTTAAAGTGAAAAGGAAAGATGTCTTTAACATTGAGCATTTAAGAGCGGATGCACAAATTTTAAAAACCGAAATCGCTGATAAGGGCTATGCGTTTGCGGTGGTGAAACCAGACTTGGATAAGGACGAAAAAAACGGGCTTGTGAAAGTCATTTATCGCATTGAAGTGGGCGATATGGTGCATATTAATGATGTCATCATTTCAGGGAATCAGCGCACAAGCGACAGGATCATTAGAAGGGAGATATTATTAGGGCCAAAAGATAAATACAGCTTGACTAAATTGAGAAATTCCGAAAATTCTTTGAGGCGTTTAGGGTTTTTCTCTAAAGTCAAAATTGAAGAAAAAAGGGTTAATAGCTCGCTTATGGATTTATTAGTGAGCGTAGAAGAGGGGCGCACCGGGCAGTTGCAATTTGGGTTAGGCTATGGCTCTTATGGAGGGCTTATGCTTAATGGGAGCGTGAGCGAAAGAAACCTTTTTGGGACCGGCCAAAGCATGAGCTTGTATGCTAACATCGCTACAGGGGGGGGTAGATCTTATCCGGGCATGCCAAAAGGAGCGGGGCGTATGTTTGCCGGGAATTTGAGCTTGACTAATCCAAGGATTTTTGACAGCTGGTATAGCTCTACGATCAATCTTTATGCGGATTACAGGATAAGCTACCAATACATCCAACAAGGCGGAGGCTTTGGGGTGAATATTGGGCGCATGTTGGGTAACAGAACCCATGTGAGCTTAGGGTATAACTTGAATGTTACCAAGCTCCTTGGTTTTAGCAGCCCTTTATACAACCGCTACTATTCCTCTGTTAATGAAGTGGTCTCTCCAAGGCAATGTTCTACCCCTGCATCAGTGATTATCAACCGCTTATCAGGCGGTAAAACCCCCTTACAACCTGAAAGCTGTTCTAGTCCTGGAGCGATCACCACTTCACCAGAAATAAAAGGTATTTGGGATAGGGATTACCACACGCCTATCACTAGCTCTTTCACTCTTGATGTGAGCTATGACAACACCGATGATTATTATTTCCCTAGAAATGGGGTTATCTTTAATTCCTATGCGACAATGTCTGGCTTGCCAAGCTCTGGCACGCTCAATTCTTGGAACGGGTTAGGCGGGAATGTCCGTAACACCAAAGTCTATGGTAAATTCGCCGCTTACCACCATTTGCAAAAATATTTATTGATAGATTTGATCGCTCGCTTTAAAACGCAAGGGGGCTATATCTTTAGGTATAACACCGATGATTACTTGCCCTTAAACTCCACCTTCTACATGGGGGGCGTAACCACGGTGAGGGGCTTTAGGAACGGATCGGTTACGCCTAAAGATGAGTTTGGCTTGTGGCTTGGAGGCGATGGGATTTTCACCGCTTCTACTGAATTGAGCTATGGGGTGTTAAAAGCGGCTAAAATGCGCTTAGCGTGGTTTTTTGACTTTGGTTTCTTAACCTTTAAAACCCCAACTAGGGGGAGTTTCTTCTATAACGCTCCCTTCACGACAGCGAATTTTAAAGATTATGGCGTGATAGGGGCTGGGTTTGAAAGAGCGACTTGGAGGGCTTCTACAGGCTTGCAGATTGAATGGATTTCGCCCATGGGGCCTTTGGTGTTGATTTTCCCTATAGCGTTTTTCAACCAATGGGGCGATGGCAATGGCAAGAAATGTAAAGGGCTGTGCTTTAACCCTAACATGGACGATTACACGCAACACTTTGAATTTTCTATGGGGACAAGGTTTTAAAATGCGCATCAACAGAGAAGAAATTTTGGATTTAATGAAAAACGCGCCCTTGAAAGAATTAGGGCAAAAGGCTTTAGAAATCAAGCAGCGCTTGCACCCTGAAAACTTGACGACTTTTATTGTGGATAGGAATATCAATTACACCAATATTTGTTTTGTGGATTGCAAGTTTTGCGCGTTCAAACGCACCTTAAAAGAAAAAGACGCCTATGTGTTGAGCTATGAAGAAATCGATCAAAAGATTGAAGAATTGCTCGCTATTGGCGGCACGCAGATCCTTTTTCAAGGGGGGGTGCACCCGCAGCTAAAGATTGATTATTATGAGAATCTAGTCAGCCATATCGCTCAAAAATTCCCCACCATCACCATTCATGGTTTTAGCGCGGTTGAAATTGATTACATTTCTAAAATCTCTAAATTGTCTTTAAAAGAGGTTTTAGAAAGGTTGAAAAACGCCGGTTTAAGCTCCATTCCAGGAGCGGGAGCAGAGATACTAAGCGATAGGGTGCGCGGTGTGATCGCTCCTAAAAAATTGAGTAGCGATCGGTGGATTGAAGTGCATAGAATGGCGCATCTTTGCGGGATTAAAAGCACGGCTACCATGATGTTTGGGAGCGTGGATAATGAAGAAGATGTGGTGGAGCATCTACAAAGAGTGCGCGATTTGCAAGATGAAACCGGCGGCTTTAGGGCTTTTATTTTATGGAGTTTTCAGCCCAACAACACCCCCTTAAAAGAAGAAATCCCAAGCATTAAAAAAGCGAGTTCCAATCGGTATTTACGCTATTTGGCATGCAGTAGGATTTTTTTGGATAACATTCAAAACATACAAAGCTCATGGGTTACTCAAGGCTCTATGATAGGGCAGTTAGCCTTATTGTTTGGAGCGAATGATTTAGGGAGTGTGATGATGGAAGAAAATGTCGTGAAAGCGGCCGGAACGAGTTTTTGCATGAATGAAGCGGAAATGATAGAGCTTATTGAAGACATTGGGAGCGTGGCGGCTAAGCGAAACACCGCTTATGAAATCTTAAAGCGTTATCCGGCTAAAGCAAAGGTATAAAGAGCATGAAAAAAATTTTAATCACTTTATTATTAGGAGTTTTTATGGGGTTACAAGCGAGCGCTTTGACACACCAAGAAATCAATCAAGCTAAAGTCCCTGTGATTTATGAAGAAAACCATTTGTTACCCATGGGGTTTATCCATTTAGCTTTTAGAGGGGGTGGGAGCTTAAGCGATAAAAACCAGTTGGGTTTGGCGAAATTGTTCGCGCAAGTTTTAAACGAAGGCACTAAAGAGCTTGGTGCGGTGGGGTTTGCGCAACTTTTAGAGCAAAAAGCGATCAGTTTGAATGTGGATACCAGCGCAGAAGATTTGCAAATCACTTTAGAATTTTTAAAAGAATACGAAGATGAAGCCATCACGCGCTTAAAAGAGCTTTTAAAATCCCCTAATTTCACGCAAAACGCTTTAGAAAAAGTCAAAACCCAAATGTTAGCCGTGCTTTTACAAAAAGAAAGCGATTTTGATTATTTGGCTAAACTGACTTTAAAACAAGAGCTTTTTGCTAACACCCCTTTAGCTAATGCGGCCTTAGGCACTAAAGAGAGTCTCCAAAAAATCAAGCTAGACGATTTGAAACAGCAATTTGCTAAGGTTTTTGAACTCAATAAACTCGTGGTGGTGCTTGGGGGCGATTTGAAAATCGATCAAACCCTTAAGCGTTTAGATAACGCTCTTAATTTCTTGCCGCAAGGTAAAGCGTATGAAGAGCCTTATTTTGAAACGAGCGATAAAAAAAGCGAAAAAGTCCTCTATAAAGACACTGAGCAGGCTTTTGTGTATTTTGGCGCACCCTTTAAAATCAAGGATCTAAAACAGGATCTAGCGAAATCTAAAGTCATGATGTTTGTGCTTGGGGGGGGGTTTGGCTCTCGTTTGATGGAAAAAATCAGGGTTCAAGAGGGCTTGGCTTATAGCGTGTATATCCGCTCCAACTTTTCTAAAGTGGCGCATTTTGCTAGTGGGTATTTACAAACCAAGCTCAGCACTCAAGCTAAAAGCGTTGCCTTAGTTAAAAAAATAATTAAAGAATTTATAGAAAAAGGCATGACGCAACAAGAATTAGACGACGCTAAAAAGTTTTTACTAGGCTCTGAACCTTTAAGGAATGAAACGATCTCAAGCCGCTTGAACACCACTTACAATTATTTTTATTTGGGTTTGCCTTTAAATTTCAACCAAACGCTCTTGGATCAAATCCAAAAAATGAGTTTGAAAGAAATCAATGATTTCATTAAAGCGCACACCGAAATCAATGACTTGACTTTTGCTATTGTGAGCAATAAAAAGAAGGACAAATGATGCCATTTGAAGCTGTAATCGGGCTAGAAGTCCATGTCCAACTCAACACCAAAACCAAAATCTTTTGCTCTTGCTCTACAAGCTTTGGAGAAACCCCTAATTCTAACACCTGCCCTGTGTGTTTGGGCTTACCGGGAGCTTTGCCGGTATTGAATAAAGAAGTGGTTAAAAAAGCCATCCAGTTAGGCACAGCCATTGAAGCTCGTATCAACCAAAACTCCATTTTTGCGAGGAAAAATTATTTTTACCCTGATTTGCCTAAGGCTTATCAAATTTCGCAGTTTGAAGTCCCCATTGTGAGCGATGGGAAGTTAGAGATTGACACCAAAGAGGGCGCAAAAATCGTGCGTATTGAAAGGGCTCACATGGAAGAAGACGCCGGTAAAAATATCCATGAGGGCGGTTATTCTTTAGTGGATTTGAACCGTGCTTGCACCCCTTTATTAGAAATTGTCAGCAAGCCGGACATGAAAAATAGTGAAGAAGCCATAGCGTATTTGAAAAAGCTCCATGCTATCGTGCGTTTTATAGGGATTTCTGATGCGAACATGCAAGAGGGGAATTTCAGGTGCGATGCGAACGTGTCCATTAGACCCAAAGGCGATGAAAAGCTTTACACGAGGGTGGAAATCAAAAACTTGAATAGTTTTAGATTTATCGCCAAAGCGATTGAATACGAGATAGAGCGCCAAAGCGTGGCGTGGGAGAATGGGCGTTATAATGAAGAGGTGGTTCAAGAAACGCGCCTTTTTGACACCGCCAAAGGGATCACCCTTTCTATGCGCAATAAAGAAGAGTCAGCGGATTACCGCTATTTTAAAGATCCGGATTTGTATCCTGTTTTTATTGATGAGAAACTTTTAAAAGAAGCTCAAAAGATCAATGAATTGCCCAGCGCGAAAAAAACCCGCTACATGAAAGATTTTAACCTTAAAGAAGACGATGCGAATTTATTGGTGAGCGATCCTTTATTGGCGGAGTATTTTGAAAGCATGCTCAATCTTGGGGTTAAGGCTAAAACGAGCGTGACATGGCTTTGCGTGGAATTATTAGGGCGCTTGAAGGCTGAAGTTACTTTAGAAAATTGTGGGATTAGCGCTCATGCGCTAGGCGCTTTAGCCAAACGCATTGATGAGGGCAAGATTTCGGGTAAGAGCGCTAAAGATGTGTTAGACAGGCTTTTAGAAGAGCATGGGGGCGATGTGGATACCCTTATTGAACAAATGGGCTTGTCTCAAGTCAATGACACGGAAGCGATTGTTAAAGTTATAGAAGAAGTGTTAAAAAACAACGCCGACAAGGTGCTTGAATACAAAAGCGGTAAGGACAAGCTTTTTGGGTTTTTTGTAGGGCAAGCGATGAAGAATCTAAAAGGGGCTAATCCTAGCGTGGTGAATGCTATTTTGAAAGAGAAATTGGATTGATGAGGAAAATTTTTTCTTATGTTTTGAAGGCTTTGTTGTTTATTGGGATCGTTTATGCAGAGCCTGAATCTAAAGTGGAAGCCTTAGAAGGGAGGAAGCAAGAGTCTTCTTTGGATAAAAAAATCCGCCAAGAGATAAAGAATAAGGATTTGAAGAATAAGGATTTGAAAAATAAAAAAGAAGAAAAGAAAAACACCGAAGAAAAGAAAGAAGTAAAAGCCAAAAAAAAGCCCAGAGCAGAAGTCCATCATGGGGATGCCAAAAATCCCACTCAAAAAATAACGCCTCCTAAAATCAAAGAGGGCGCTAAAGGGGTTCAAAATCAAGGCACGCAAAATCAAGGCGTTCAAAATAACGCACCAAAACTTGAAGAAAAAGAGACAACCTCTCAAACTCTTGAAAAAAATAAGGGAATAAGCCCTAGCTCTCAATTCAATTCTATTTTTGGTAATCCTAATAACGCTGCTAACAACACCCTTGAAGATAAGGTCGTAGGGGGCATTTCATTGCTTGTTAATGGCTCGCCTATCACGCTGTATCAAATCCAAGAAGAGCAAAAAAAATCTAAAGTGAGCAAAGCTCAAGCCAGGGATCGTTTGATCGCTGAGCGCATTAAAAACCAAGAAATTGAGCGCTTAAAAATCCATGTAGATGATGACAAGCTAGACCAAGAAATGGCGATGATGGCGCAACAGCAAGGCATGGATTTAGACCATTTCAAACAAATGCTTATGGCTGAGGGGCATTATAAACTCTATAGAGATCAGCTTAAGGAGCATTTAGAAATGCAAGAATTGTTGCGTAATATCTTACTCACCAATGTGGATACCAGCTCTGAAACTAAAATGCGCGAATATTACAACAAACACAAGGAGCAATTCAGTATCCCCACTGAAATAGAAACCGTGCGCTACACTTCCACCAATCAAGAAGATTTAGAAAGGGCTATGGCAGACCCTAATTTGGAAATTCCAGGGGTGAGTAAGGCTAATGAAAAAATAGAGATGAAAACCTTAAACCCTCAAATCGCTCAAGTCTTTATTTCGCATGAGCAAGGCTCTTTCACGCCCGTTATGAATGGGGGTGGGGGGCAGTTCATCACCTTTTATATCAAGGAAAAAAAGGGTAAAAATGAAGTGAGCTTCAGTCAGGCCAAGCAATTCATCGCCCAAAAATTAGTGGAAGAATCTAAAGATAAGATTTTAGAAGAGCATTTTGAAAAATTGCGCGTTAAGTCTAGGATTGTGATGATCAGAGAGTGATTTTTAGATTGTGCAACACTTCAATTTCCTCTATAAAGATTCTTTATTTTCTATCGCTTTATTCACTTTCATTATCGCTCTTGTGATTTTATTAGAACAGGCTAGGGCGTATTTCACCCAAAAGAAAAACAAAAAATTTTTACAAAAATTCGCCCAAAATCAAAACGCCTATGCAGGCAGTGAGAATTTAGACGAACTTTTAAAGCATGCTAAAATTTCCAGTTTGATGTTTTTAGCCAGGGCGTATTCTAAAGCGGATGTGGAAATGAGTATTGAAATCTTAAAAGGGCTTTTGAATCGCCCCCTAAAAGATGAAGAAAAAATCGCTGTTTTAGATTTATTAGCTGAAAATTATTTTAGTGTGGGGTATTTGCAAAAAACAAAAGACACCGTGAAAGAAATTTTGCGTTTTTCCCCAAGGAATGTGGGAGCGTTGTTGAAACTTTTGCATGCGTATGAATTAGAAAAAGATTATTCAAAGGCTTTAGAGACTTTGGAATGTTTGGAAGAATTAGAAGTGGTTGAAATTGAAACGATTAAAAATTACCTTTATCTCATGCATTTAATAGAGAATAAGGAAGATGCGGCTAAAATCTTGCATGTTTCAAAGGCGTCGTTAGATTTGAAAAAAATCGCTTTAAATTATTTAAAATCTTATGATGAAAATCTTTTTTGGCAAGAAATTGATGCAACCGAACGGCTAGAAAATGTGATCGATCTTTTATGGGATATGAATATCCCTGCTTTCATTTTAGAAAAACATGCCCTTTTGCAAGACATCGCGCGATCTCAAGGGTTGCTTTTGGACAACAAACCTTGCCAAATTTTTGAATTAGAGGTTTTACGCGCTCTATTGTATAGCCCTATGAAAGCGCGTCTGACTTTTGAATACCGCTGCAAGCATTGCAAACAAATCTTTCCTTTTGAAAGCCATAGGTGTCCTATGTGTTACCAGTTAGCGTTTATGGATATGGTGCTTAAAATTTCTAAAGAAAGCTATGGGGGTGGATTGAATGCAAGAAATTGAAATTTTTTGCGATGGCTCTTCTTTAGGCAATCCCGGGCCAGGCGGGTATGCGGCGATTTTACGCTATAAAGATAAAGAAAAAATCATCAGTGGGGGCGAACATTTCACCACGAATAACCGCATGGAATTAAGAGCGCTCAATGAAGCGTTAAAAATCTTGAAACGCCCATGCCATATCACGCTTTATAGCGATTCGCAATACGTGTGCCAAGCGATCAATGTGTGGCTAGCTAACTGGCAAAAAAAGAATTTTTCTAAAGTCAAAAATGTGGATTTATGGAAAGAATTTTTAAAAGTCTCTAAAGGGCATTTGATTATGGCGGTGTGGATCAGGGGGCATAACGGGCATGCCGAGAATGAACGATGCGATAGCCTCGCTAAATTAGAGGCGCAAAAACGGGTCAAAACGACCATTTAAAGGGAAACATGATGAAAAACAAACGCTCTCAAAACAGCCCTTATGTAACGCCTAACAACCCTTATACAACGCTAGAAAAAGCTTTAGGGTATTCTTTTAAAGACAAGCGTTTATTGGAGCAAGCCTTAACGCACAAATCATGCAAGCTCGCTTTAAACAATGAGCGCTTGGAATTTTTGGGCGATGCGGTGTTGGGCTTGGTGATAGGGGAGTTGCTATACCATAAATTCTACCAATACGATGAGGGGAAACTCTCTAAATTAAGGGCTTCTATTGTGAGCGCGCATGGTTTTACGAAATTAGCGAAAGCGATTGCTTTACAAGATTATTTGCGCGTCTCTTCTTCTGAAGAAATTTCTAATGGGAGGGAAAAACCCTCTATTTTATCAAGCGCTTTTGAGGCTTTAATGGCTGGGGTGTATTTAGAAGCGGGGTTAGCTAAGGTGCGTAAAATCATGCAAAATTTACTCAATCGCGCTTACAAGCGTTTGGATCTGGAGCATTTGTTTATGGACTATAAAACCGCCCTACAGGAATTGACCCAAGCGCAATTTTGCGTGATCCCCACTTACCAATTACTCCAAGAAAAAGGCCCCGATCACCATAAAGAATTTGAAATGGCTCTATACATTCAAGATAAAATGTATGCGACCGCTAAAGGCAAAAGCAAAAAAGAAGCCGAACAGCAATGCGCTTATTATGCACTTCAAAAACTTAAGGAAGCCAAATGAACACTTTGGGGCGTTTTTTAAGGCTCACGACTTTTGGGGAATCGCATGGGGATGTGATAGGGGGGGTATTAGACGGCATGCCTAGCGGGATTAAAATAGACTATGACTTATTAGAAAATGAAATGAAGCGCCGCCAAGGGGGGAGGAACATTTTCATTACGCCACGAAAAGAAGACGATAAAGTGGAAATAACAAGCGGGGTTTTTGAAGATTTTAGCACAGGGACGCCCATAGGGTTTTTAATCCACAACCAAAGGGCTAGGAGCAAGGATTACGATAACATTAAAAACCTTTTCAGGCCTAGCCATGCGGATTTCACTTATTTTCATAAATACGGCATTAGGGATTTTAGGGGTGGGGGGAGGAGTTCGGCTAGAGAGAGCGCTATAAGAGTGGCTGCTGGGGCGTTTGCTAAAATGCTTTTAAGAGAAATCGGTATTGTTTGTGAAAGCGGGATTATTAAAATTGGGGGCATTGAAGCCAAAAATTACGATTTTAATCACGCTTTAAAAAGCGAGATTTTTGCCCTAGATAAAGAACAAGAAGAAGCGCAAAAAACAGCCATTCAAAACGCTATCAAAAACCACGATAGTATTGGGGGCGTGGCTTTGATTAGAGCAAGGAGTGCAAAAACTAATCAAAAGCTCCCTATTGGCTTAGGTCAAGGGCTATACGCTAAATTAGACGCTAAAATCGCTGAAGCGATGATGGGGCTTAACGGGGTGAAAGCGGTTGAAATAGGCAAGGGGGTAGAAAGCTCTTTATTAAAAGGCTCAGAGTATAACGATTTAATGAATCAAAAAGGGTTTTTAAGCAATCATAGCGGAGGGGTTTTAGGGGGCATGAGCAATGGGGAAGAAATCATTGTTAGAGTGCATTTCAAACCCACGCCAAGCATTTTCCAACCTCAACAAACCATAGACATTAAGGGCAATGAATGCGAATGCTTGTTAAAGGGTAGGCATGATCCTTGCATTGCGATTAGAGGGAGTGTGGTGTGCGAGAGTTTGTTAGCGTTAGTGTTAGCCGATATGGTATTACTCAATTTGACTTCAAAAATAGAGTATTTAAAAACGATTTATAATGAGAATTAAACGAAATTGGATACAATCAGCTTAAAAAGGATATAAATGGAAAAATTACCTAAAAAACGAGTTTCTAAAACCAAATCGCAAAAACTTATCCATAGCCTAACCACCCAAAAAAACAGAGCCTTTCTCAAAAAAATCAGCGCTAATGAAATGCTTTTAGAGTTAGAAAAAGGGGCATTTAAAAAAAATGAAGCCTATTTTATTTCTGATGAAGAAGATAAAAATTACGTTTTAGTGCCGGACAATGTAATCTCTCTTTTGGCAGAAAACGCCAGAAAGGCTTTTGAAGCCAGGCTCAGGGCGGAATTAGAAAGGGATATTATCACCCAAGCACCGATTGATTTTGAAGACGTGCGCGAAGTTTCCTTGCAATTGTTAGAAAATTTACGCCAAAAAGACGGGAATTTGCCCAATATCAACACCTTAAATTTTGTCAAACAAATCAAAAAAGAACACCCTAATTTATTTTTTAATTTTGACAACATGTTCAAACAACCCCCTTTTAATGAGAATAATTTTGAAAATTTTGACAATAGCGATGAGGAAAATTTTTAATGCAAACCATTGATTTTGAAAAATTTTCACAATACTCCAAGCCCGGCCCGCGATACACCAGCTACCCCACAGCGGTGGAGTTTAAAGAAAATTTTAATGAAGAGAGCTTGAAAGCAGCGTTTTTTAACCATGACAACCTCAAAAACCCCATGCCTTTATCGCTTTATACGCATTTGCCCTTTTGCAGGAGCGCGTGTTATTTTTGCGCTTGTTCAGTCATTTACACCAGTTTAGAAGAGAAAAAAGTCCGCTATATCAGCTACCTTAAAAAAGAACTCGCTCTTTTAAAAAACGCCATGGATACCAACAGAGAAGTGGCGCAATTCCACTATGGAGGCGGCACGCCGACCTTTTTTTCGCCCATTCAATTAGATGAGATCACGCAAAGCATTCAAGAAGTTTTCCCCAATTTCAGCAAAGATATTGAAATGAGTTGCGAGATTGACCCCAGACATTTCACTAAAGAACACATGCAAACCTTGTTTGATAGGGGGTTTAACCGCTTGAGTTTTGGGGTGCAGGATTTTGATTTTGAAGTCCAAAAAGCCATTCATAGGATCCAGCCTTTTGAAATGGTTCAAGAATCCGTGAAGCTCGCTAGAGATTACGGCATCAAATCCATTAATTTTGATTTGATTTATGGCTTGCCCAACCAGACTAAAGAGAGTTTTTTAAAAACTTTGGAATGGGTTTTGAAACTGGATCCGGACCGATTAGCGGTGTTTAATTACGCGCATGTGCCTTGGGTGAAAAAAACGATGCGTAAAATTGATGAAACCCTATTGCCAAGCCCTAGAGACAAACTAGAGATTTTAGAAGCTCTTATCAGTTTTTTAGAAAAAGCCAACTACCAAATGATAGGCATGGATCATTTCGCTAAAAGCGATAACGAATTGTATCTGGCCCTTCAAAAAGCGGAATTGCGCCGTAATTTTCAAGGCTATACCACGAAAAAATTCACTCAAACCATTGGCATTGGCGTTACAAGCATTGGCGAAGGAATCGATTATTACACGCAAAATTACAAGGACTTGCACCACTATGAAAAAGCCCTTGATTTGGGGCATTTACCGGTAGAAAGGGGTGTAGTGCTCAGTCAAGAAGATGTTTTAAGAAAGGAAGTCATCATGCAAATGATGAGTAATTTAAAATTGGATTACTCTAAGATTGAAGAAAAATTTTCTGTTGATTTTAAAGCGCATTTTAAAAAAGAATTAGAAAAATTAAAGCCTTATGAAGAAGTGGGCCTGCTTTCTTTCAATTCTAAAGGCTTTGAGATGACAAGGACAGGGGGCATGCTCGTAAGAAACATAGCCATGGAGTTTGACGCGTATTTGCGTGGGGGCGAAAAACATTTCAGTAAAACGCTATGAGTGGGAATATTTTTGAAGAAGTAGGGGACGCTTGCGTTAAATGCGCTAAATGCGTGCCAGGTTGCACGATATATCGCATTCATAAAGACGAGACGACTTCGCCTAGAGGCTTTTTAGATTTGATGCGCCTAAACGCTCAAAACAAGCTCCAATTAGACACGAATTTAAAACACCTTTTAGAAACTTGCTTTTTATGCACCGCTTGCGTGGAGATTTGCCCCTTTCATTTGCCCATAGACACTTTAATAGAAAAAGCCAGAGAAAAAATCGCTCAAAAATACGGCATCGCTTGGTATAAAAAATCCTATTTTTCCCTTTTAAAAAACCGCAAAAGAATGGATAGGGTGTTTTCGGCGGCGCATTTTTTAGCCCCTTGTATCTTCAAGCAAGTGGGGGATAGTTTAGAGCCTAGGGCGGTGTTTAAAGGCTTGTTCAAACGCTTTAAAAAAAGCGCGCTGCCTCCCTTAAATCAAAAAAGTTTTTTACAAAAACATGCAGAGGTTAAGCCTTTAGAAAACCCCATTCAAAAAGTGGCCATTTTTATAGGGTGCTTGAGCAATTACCATTACCAGCAAGTGGGGGAAAGCTTGTTGTATATTTTAGAAAAACTCAACATTCAAGCGATCATCCCTAAGCAAGAATGCTGCTCAGCCCCTGCGTATTTTACCGGCGATAAAGACACCACGCTTTTTTTAGTGAAAAAAAACATAGAATGGTTTGAAAGCTATTTAGATGGAGTGGATGCGATCATTGTGCCTGAAGCCACATGCGCGAGCATGCTTATTAATGATTATTACAAGGTGTTTTTAGGCGAAAAAGATAAGGATTTGTATGTGAAGCGCTTGGAAAAAATCACGCCTAAAATCTATCTGGCGAGCGTGTTTTTAGAGAAACACACCCCTTTAAAAAGTCTTTTAGAAAAAATCCCTAAAGGGAAAAAAGAGGCTATCACCTATCATAACCCTTGCCATGCCAAAAAAACCCTAAACGCTCATAAGGAAGTGCGAAGCTTGCTCAATGTGCATTATGAAATTAAAGAAATGCCGGACAACTGTTGCGGTTTTGGGGGGATTACGATGCAAACCGAAAAGGCGGAGTTTTCTCTAAAAGTGGGGCTTCTTAGGGCTAAAGAAATCATGGACACCAAAGCTAGAATTTTGAGTGCAGAATGTGGGGCATGCCACATGCAGCTTAACAACGCTTTAAAGTCTTTAGATGATCCCAACACTCCGCCATTTTTGCACCCTTTAGAACTCATCGCTAAAGCTTTAAAAAGCGCTGAATAAAAAGCCTTTTAACCCCACTTTCCAACATCTTTTTATATAATGTAAAACTTTATAACACCACTATAAGGAATGAAAAATGCAAGAAATCAGCACCTATAAACTCATTAAAGAAAAACTGCACGCTATACCTAACCAACGCCATAAAGGGAGCTTGTTTGAAAAAATTTCTAAGCAATTTTTATTAGAGCATGACAGCGCTAATGAATACGAGTCTATTGATCTTTGGAACGATTGGGAATTAAGGGGGAATAAAGGCGATCGTGGGATTGATATGGTGATCACAACGACTTCAAAAGAATACATCGCCGTGCAATGCAAATACCATCAAGACAGCATCTCACTTAACGACATTTCAACTTTTTTAAGTCAATTACAAGCTGGGGTAGGCGAGGTCAGGTTTAAAAAAGGGATCATCATCTCCACTTCTCATTTAACCCGTGCCGCCCTTGAAGAAATTGAACAAATCAGAAGCACAGGAATGGGGATTGACATTGATGAAATCACTGAAGAGGATTTTATCTATTCTCGCATTGATTGGGAAAAGTTTGATCCTACGCAAACGCAAGACGAACTCCCCTTATGCGATAAGAAAAAGCCACGCTCCCACCAAACAGAAGCGATAAACGCCACTAAAGAGTATTTTTCTAACCCTAAAAACGCTAGAGGCAAGCTCATTATGGCATGCGGGACAGGCAAAACCTACACTTCTTTAAAAATCATGGAAGCTTCAGATCCCAAGATCACGCTTTTTTTAGCACCAAGCATCGCCTTGCTTTCTCAAACTTTTAGAGAATACGCGCAAGAAAAAAGCGAGCCTTTTTACGCTTCTATCGTGTGCAGCGATGATAAAGTCGGGAAAAGTAAAGACGAAGACAATGACGATATTAAATTTTCTGAGCTCCCTATAAAGGCCTCCACCCGCCTTGAAGACATTTTAAGCGTTTATGAAAAAGCGCAAAAAGAAAACAAGCACTTCATTATTTTTTCAACTTACCAAAGCGCGTTGCGTATTAAAGAAGCGCAAAGAATGGGTTTGAATGAAATCGATCTCATCATTTGCGATGAAGCCCACAGAACAGTAGGGGCTATGTATTCTAGTAATGAAAGGGACGATAAAAACGCTTTCACGCTGTGCCATAGCGATGAACATATCAAAGCTACAAAACGCCTGTATATGACCGCCACGCCTAAAGTTTATAGCGAAAGCTCCAAAGCTAAAGCCAAAGAAAGCGATAATGTTATCTATTCTATGGACGATGGAGAGGTTTTTGGCGAAGAAATCTATACGCTCAATTTTTCAAAAGCGATCGCTTTAGATCTCTTAACCGACTACAAAGTCATCATTTTAGCGGTGCGAAAAGAAAATTTAAGCGGCGTTACTAACAGCGTGAATAAAAAGATTAGCCAGCTTGAAGCCAAAGGTACTAAATTAGACAAAAAGCTTATCAATAACGAATTTGTGTGTAAGATCATCGGCACGCATAAAGGGTTAGCCAAGCAGGATCTAATCGTTTTAGACGAGAAAAACAAAGAAGATCACAACTTGCAAAACAAATACGACGCCACTCCTTCCCAAAGAGCCATAAGCTTTTGTAAAAGCATTAACACGAGCAAGAACATTAAAGACTCCTTTGAAACGATCATGGAATGCTATGATGAAGAGCTGAAGAAAAAGAGTTTTAAAAACCTACAAATCAAAATCGATCACATTGATGGCACCATGAATTGTAAGGAGAGGCTTGAGAAATTAGAAAACTTGAACACATTCAAGCCTAACATTTGTAAAGTTTTGAGTAACGCCAGGTGTTTGAGCGAAGGGGTGGATGTCCCGGCGTTGGATAGCGTTATCTTTTTTGATGGCAAAAGTGCTATGGTGGATATTATCCAAGCGGTGGGTAGGGTGATGCGAAAAGCCAAAAACAAGAAAAGAGGCTATATCATTTTGCCTATCGCTTTAGAAGAGAGTGAAATCCAAAACTTAGATGAAGCCGTCAATAACACCAATTTCAAAAACATTTGGAAAGTGATAAAAGCCTTAAGAAGCCATGATTCAAGCCTGGTTGATGAAGCCACTTTCAAAGAAAAAATCAAAATCTTTGGGAGCGATGATAACAAAAAGCAAAACGATGAAAAAACCCTTTTTGACGCTATCTTGTTGCAAGATCTAGCGGACGCTGTGTATAATGTCATGCCCACTAAATTAGGGGACAGGAACTATTGGGAAAATTTCACCAAAAAAACGGGCAACATCGCAAGGACCTTGAACAACCGCCTAAAAATGATTTTTGACAAAAACCCTGAATTTTTCCACGGCTTTTTGGATTCCTTAAGGGAAAATATCCATCAAAACATCAAAGAAGATGAAGCCTTGGATATGATCACCTCTCACATCATCACTAAGCCCATTTTTGATGCGATTTTTGGGGACAATATTAAAAACCCTATCGCAAAAGCCTTGGATAAAATGGTTTTAAAACTCTCCACTCTAGGATTAGAAGGGGAAACTAAAGATCTTAAAAACCTCTATGAAAGCGTGAAAACCGAAGTAGCGCACGCCAAAAGCCAAAAAAGCCAGCAAGAACTCATTAAAAACCTCTACAACACTTTCTTTAAAGAAGCCTTTAAAAAGCAAAGCGAAAAACTAGGGATCGTTTATACGCCTATAGAAGTGGTGGATTTCATTTTAAGAGCCACTAACGGCATTTTGAAAAAGCATTTCAACACGGATTTTAACGATCAAAGCATCACGATTTTTGACCCCTTCACCGGCACCGGGAGTTTTATCGCTCGTTTGCTTTCTAAAGAAAACGCGCTCATTAGCGATGAAGCCTTAAAAGAGAAATTTCAAAAAAATCTGTTCGCTTTTGATATCGTGGCTTTTATCTTATTATATCGCTTTAATCAATATCACCCAAGCCGCGCAAAATAGGGACAGCTCGTTAAAAAATTTCAAAAACATCGCGCTCACGGACAGCCTGGATTATTTGGAAGAAAAAAACGATAAAGGGGCACTCCCTTTATATGAGGATTTGAAAGAAAACAAAGACATCAAAGACACTCTAGCCGGCCAAAACATCCGAGTCATCATCGGCAACCCGCCTTATTCAGCCGGCGCCAAAAGCGAGAACGATAACAACCAAAACCTCTCACACCCAAAGCTTGAAAAATTAGTTTATGAAAAATACGGAAAAAATTCCACCGCCAAAGTGGGGAACGCCACACGAGACACGCTCATTCAAAGCATACGCATGGCGAGCGATGTTGTTAAAGATAGGGGGGGTGCTAGGCTTTGTGGTGAACGGGAGTTTTATTGACTCTAAAAGCGCGGACGGGTTCCGAAAATGCGTGGCGAAAGATTTTGCGCATCTTTATGTATTGAATTTAAGGGGGAACGCTAGGACTTCAGGGGAGAATCGAAAAAAAGAAGGCGATGGAATCTTTGACAGCGGATCCAGGGCGACGGTAGCGATTATCTTTTTTGTGAAAGATAAGAGTGTTCCCAATAATACGATTTTTTACTATGAAGTGGAAGATTATTTGAAAAGAGAAGCCAAACTCAACCTGCTTGCGGGTTTTGAAAATTTGGATTTGGTGCCTTTTAAGGAAATCACCCCGAATAATAAAGGCGATTGGATCAACCAAAGGAATGACGATTTTGAAAAGCTCATCCCTTTGAAAAGAGACAAACAACTCAAAATATTTGATACTATTTTTGATCTCAATTCTGGCGGCGTGGTAAGCGGTCGTGATCCTTGGGTGTATAACTTTTCGCCAAAAATTTTAACCCAATCGGTGCAAAACTGCATTGACACTTATAACGCTGATTTGAAGCGCTTCAATGAGCGTTTCAGGGAAGCCTTCAAACAACGCACGGCTAAAGATAAAGGTATCAAACCAGCTGATCGTTACAGGCACCTTAATGATAAAGAAATCACCACCGATCAAACGAAAATCGCTTGGACTCGTAGTTTGAAACAAGGATTTATTAAAAATACAAATCTGCCAACAAGCAGCGAGGAGCGCATAAGATTAAGCCTTTATCGCCCCTTTAACAAACAATGGCTTTATTTTGATAAAAATTTAAATGAAGAACAATATCAATTTTCAAAGATTTTTCCGGATAAAAGCGCTCAGAATGTGGTGATCAATACTGGTTGTGGTAATGGTAAGATATTTTCAGCCTTGATAAGCGATTTTATTTCTGATTATAGTTTGATCTCACCCAATCAAGCTTACCCCTTGTATTATTACGATGATTTAGGGAATCGCCATTACGCTATCAGCGGCTATGCGCTCAACCTCTTCAGGAGACATTACCAAGATAACGCTATTACTGAAGAAGAGATTTTTTATTACATTTATGCGATTTTACACCATAAAGGCTATTTGGAAAAATACAAAAATTCCCTCGCCAAAGAAGTGCCGCGCGTCGCTTTGAGTGATGATTTTAAAGAACTCTCTATGTTTGGCAAAGAATTAGGGAAGTTGCATTTGAACTATGAGAGTGGGGAAATGCACACAAGCGTTAAATACACCACACTGATGAACGCCGGAATGGAGGGCTATTATGATGTGGTTAAAATGACCAAAAAAGGGGATAGCATCATCTATAACCAAAATATCACCATCACTAAGATCCCTAAAAAAGCCTTTGACTATGTGGTAAATGGCAAAAGCGCGATTGACTGGGTGATCGAACGCTACCAAAAGACTACCGATAAAGACAGCTTGATTGAAAACAACCCGAATCATTACGCCGGCGGAAAATACGTTTTTGAACTCCTTTGTAGGGTCATCAAACTCTCTGAAAAAAGCGTGGATTTGATAGAAAAGATCAGCGAAAAAAGGTTTGAGTGAGCAAAAATAGTATCATAGAAATTAAAGAGCGAGAGATCTTAAAAGAAAAGATTATTGAGCTTCTAAAAAAGAGCAAGGATCAAAATAAGCCTGTCGCTATTGCCATTAATGGGGAGTGGGGGATAGGAAAAACCTATTTATGGAAAAATGAATTAGCTCCACTTATTAAAGACAAGTTTAAAAAAAATCCCATTTACACTTCTGTTTTTGGGAAAAAAGATGAGCAAGCGATCATTGAAGATCTAGTCGCTCAATTTTTAAGCGCTGAAAAACAAAAAACTAATCCAATAAGAAACATCATTAATGGGATACTTTCATTTCTTAGCATGCATTTTGGAGTAAAAATAAATGTTAATGTTGATTTTTTATTCAAAATGCTTAAAAAAGAGCATATGGAAAATACCATTGTGTGCATTGATGAGTTTGAAAGACTATCTGATAAGATCCCAGTGCAAGATATTTTGGGGTTGATTTCTGAACTCAAGGAACATAAGGGGTGTTGTGTTATTGTGATTTGCAATTACTTTAAGCTCTTTACTGATGAGACACAGAAAATATTTAATGTTTATTGTGAAAAAGTTTTTGACAGAATGTTTAACTTTTCTCCTTGTGCAAAAGAACAAATTGAAGTAATGGGTGGTCATCCAATTGAAACTGATTTTGAAGCTTATCCCTATATGAAAGATACTTTCAATATTGATGATAACACAACCAATCTTAGAACATTTCAAAAATTAAATAATATATATGATGAATTGCAACTAAAAAAGTATCCAAATGATGATGAGTTTAAAAAAATATACCAATACTTACTATATTCAATAGTTTATGCATGTTATTTTGATTTATATGATAAATATTATACTTCATTTAATTCATTTCCCATAAAACTTCCTATAGAATTAAAAGGAAATACAATAGATCTTCTCTCTCCAAACTCTACAATCTTTAAAGAAGTGATGGAGCAACAAGCACCAACAATAAAAAATGGTATAGAGAGTATAAAAACAAACGCTTCTTATAATCCAAAAGAACTCCAAAATTGCCTTGCAGTTATGGAAAATCATAGAGATGAATGTTTGGAATTAATAGAAAAATGGTATAAAAGCACATCCCAATACCGCAATGAAAATCAGCAAGATTTGGGGGAATATTTTTGGATCAACGATCACACTTTTAGTTTGCCACTCAACCACACATTTAAACAACTAAAAATTGATCTCCCAAAAGATTTTCTCTTGTATTCATACAACCCCCCACTTTAATTGATTTTCTCAAATTAAAAAACGCATTTTTCCAACTATCCTAAACGACTTATCCCAAAATCCCCCCAAAAACAGAAAAAATCACCGAGTCAAATCGCTAAAACCCCCTAGAAAATTTAAAATTTTAAGTTTTAGGGGTGTTTTTCTTAAGAATTTAGGTTTTTTATAGATTATTATGTTATTATTATACGAAATGTAGACTTTTAGAAGGAAAAATGTTGTATGAAAAAGTTTGTAGTGTTTAAAACGCTCTGTTTATCGGTAGTGTTAGGTAATAGTCTTTTGGCAGCAGAAGGTAGCACAGAAGTGCAAAAGCAATTGGAAAAACCAAAAGATTATAAAGTAGTGAAAGGCGAGAAAAACGCTTGGTATTTGGGGATTAGCTATCAAGTCGGTCAGGCTTCACAAAGCGTTAAAAACCCTCCCAAAAGCAGTGAATTTAACTATCCTAAGTTCCCTGTGGGTAAAACCGACTATCTGGCCGTTATGCAAGGATTAGGGCTTACTGTGGGTTATAAGCAGTTTTTCGGAGAGAAGAGATGGTTTGGTGCACGCTATTACGGCTTCATGGATTATGGGCATGCCGTATTTGGAGCGAACGCTTTAACATCGGATAATGGTGGGGTGTGTGAGCTTCACCAACCATGTGCGACCAAAGTAGGGACAATGGGCAATCTGTCTGACATGTTCACTTATGGTGTGGGTATTGACACTTTATACAATGTCATCAATAAAGAAGATGCGAGTTTTGGTTTCTTTTTTGGGGCTCAAATCGCTGGTAACTCTTGGGGTAATACGACAGGGGCCTTTTTGGAAACTAAAAGCCCTTATAAGCACACTTCCTATAGCCTTGATCCGGCGATTTTCCAGTTCCTTTTTAATTTAGGGATCCGCACCCATATTGGCCGGCATCAAGAATTTGACTTTGGCGTGAAGATTCCCACTATCAATGTTTATTATTTTAACCATGGGAATTTGAGCTTCACTTACCGCCGTCAATACAGCCTTTATGTGGGGTATCGTTACAATTTCTGATTTAAAACGCTTGTTTTTCTCTAATTGGATTTTCAATTAGAGTTTTCTCGCATAGACCACCGCTTTCTTTTGAAACATTTTTAAAAGTTTTTTGAAAATTAGAATTAAAATCTTTTTGATCATGTTATGATAGTCCAAAAATTTAACAAGGATTAAGCATGTTATATTCCTCTAAAATCCAATCCCTTTCAGAATCCACAACGATCGCTATCAGCACGCTCGCTAAAGAATTGAAATCGCAAGGAAAAGATATTTTAAGTTTTTCAGCGGGCGAGCCTGATTTTGACACCCCACAAGCGATTAAAGATGCGGCTATAAAAGCCCTAAATGACGGCTTCACCAAATACACGCCGGTGGTTGGGATTCCGGAATTACTCAAAGCGATCGCTTTTAAATTGAAAAAAGAAAACAACTTGGATTATGAGCTGAGTGAAATTCTAGTGAGTAATGGCGCTAAGCAAAGCTTGTTCAATGCGATTCAAGCTTTAATAGAAAAGGGCGATGAGGTGATTATCCCTGTGCCTTTTTGGGTAACTTACCCTGAGCTTGTGAAATACAGCGGTGGGGTGAGTAAATTCATTCAAACCGATGAAAAAAGCCATTTTAAAATCACCCCCAAACAACTTAAAGACGCTTTAAGCCCCAAAACAAAAATGCTCATTCTCACCACCCCATCAAACCCTACCGGCATGCTTTATAGTAAGGCGGAGTTAGAGGCTTTAAGCGAAGTTTTAAAAGACACTCCAATTTGGGTGCTTAGCGATGAAATTTATGAAAAGCTTGTTTATAAGGGGGAGTTTGTTTCTTGCGCGGCGGTGAGTGAAGAGATGAACAAACGCACCATTACCATTAATGGCTTGAGCAAGTCAGTAGCGATGACAGGCTGGCGTATGGGCTATGCGGCGAGCAAGGATAAAAAATTAGTCAAATTGATGAATAACTTGCAAAGCCAATGCACTTCCAATATCAATTCTATCACGCAAATGGCTTCTATTGTGGCGCTTGAGGGGTTGGTGGATAAAGAAATTGAAACGATGCGTCAGGCTTTTGAGAAGCGTTGTGATTTAGCCCACGCAAAAATCAATGCGATTGAAGGGTTGAATGCTTTAAAACCTGATGGGGCGTTTTATCTTTTTATCAACATTGGCGGTCTTTGTGGGGGGGATTCGATGCGATTTTGCCATGAGCTATTAGAAAAAGAAGGCGTGGCGTTAGTGCCTGGAAAGGCTTTTGGATTGGAAGGTTATGTCCGTTTGTCTTTTGCATGCTCAGAAGAGCAGATTGAAAAGGGGATTGAACGCATCGCTCGCTTTGTCAAATCAAAGGGATAAAAAAATTTGTATTTAAAAAAGGGGGGATTTTAATCAGTGTGGTATAATGGTTTGATTTAAAAGTTTGAAAAGTGCAGTTTTCATAACTGAAAGAGATTTTAAGGAATAATTATGGCAATAAGATTTGGGGTTATCTTTATCGATAATAATATCGATAATTTTTTTAATGATAGAAGAAAAACTAAACAACAATTAATAAGATCGATTTTAGAGCGTAAGAGCGGGCTTGATTTTATAAGGTTTATTGAAGCTACTGCTTCTTATACTAATTTAGAGCGTAAGAGAAAGCTTAGTTTTGAAGAGTGTGCTGTTTTTTACACTGATGCTGATTTTGTTAGAATAGAAAGAGAAATAACAAGTTTTTTAGTATTTCAAAACGATCGAAGTGTAACGCTTAACAATGATCCAAGTGCAACATTCAATTTAAAAAACTATTTGTTAGTATTGGCGAAAAAGTTTTATTGTAGTGTTTGTTATTGCGAAAACATAAACACACAAAAAATTGAATGGATTAGCACTAACCATTCGGATTTTGGAGAAATACTGCAGGAATTCTCGGACATTACATCCTTATCCCCTAATGAATTACCACAATTTCTTGCAGACTTAAAGGATAAAATAATTGAATTTAATTTTCATAAGAAAATTATAAATAATAACTTACCTTTTGGGATTATTTTTATCGTTAGCGACCCTGAAAACCTTATTGATATTAATGATAAAAACAAAAAGTTAGAATCATGTTTTCATTATTATGAAAATAGTCATCTTCTTTACTTCCCAATTATAACTGAGAGTTATTTAATTTTAGATAATCTAAAAAGCTATTTCATATTTCAAAATGAGAACGAAAAACCATTCAATTTAAAACAACACTTGTTGGAACTCAAAAAGGAATTAGGGTTTGAGCCATCGGGTATTTTCTATTGCGAAAATGCAAGTACACACAAAATTGAATTGATTAGTAATGAGCCTAAGGATTTCAAAGGGGTATTGCTTGAATTTTTACAAATTACATCTTTATCCCCTAATGAATTACCACAATTTCTTGCAAACTTTAAGTTTTCAAAAAGTACCTATGGAATAGATAAGGCTGAATTTTCTCTATCAAGTCTCTCTTTAGAAAATATGACCCTTATTGACAACTTATCTACTCTTAAACGCAATATAAAGAATACCTTTGATCGTTATTCATGGCATGGTTATTCTAAAATTCCACAAGAAAAAAGGATAACTCAAATAAAAAAACAAGTGTCTGAAGAATGTAAAGTAAACCCTTTTTTTCATAGTTGGAGAGTAAGCTCTGAACAAAACCGCAAAGTCAATAAAATTGCTGAAGATTTGAAAAATGGTAAGATAGTTGGTGAAAAGATTATTGATAATGTATTTGATATTAATGCTAGCTATTGTTTTATCACTCCTGAAGATTTAAAGAATTTAAAGGAACGATTGTTTATACAGCAAGATATTGATATCACCCATGTTATCAATCAAAAAAAGGGAGAAGCGTTCGATCATATCTTAATAAATGACATTAAGTATAATTTGCTTGATAACACATTCCATTTTATCTTTAATGTTGGCAACTCTTTATTAAAAGAGTCAAGTCAGTTAATTATTGAAGTGCCTAGAGAAGCGTTGGATCTAGAGAATGTTGATCGGCTTATTGAAAATACGCTATCGTCCCATCGTGTTTGTTTTTGTAGCGAAATTCATAGTGTTTGTAGCGAAAATTCTTTAATATGTCATCTTAATCAAGGTTCTTATATCATTGATTTGCACTTAATAGATGACTAAACCCTAAATGAAACACCCCCTAGAAGAATTAAAAGACCCTACAGAAAATCTTTTGCTATGGATTGGGCGCTTTTTGCGTTACAAATGCACGAGCCTGTCTAATTCCCAAGTGAAAGACCAAAACAAGGTTTTTGAATGCTTGAACGAATTCAATCAAGCGTTCATCAGCTCAAGCCAATTGGAAAAAGTTTGTAAAAAAGCCCGTAACGCCGGATTACTTGGGATTAACACTTACGCATTGCCCCTACTCAAATTTCATGAATACTTCAGCAAAGCTAGACTAATAACTGAAAGACTTGCTTTTAATTCGCTCAAAAGCATAGATGAAGTCATGTTGGCTGAATTTTTGAGCGTTTATACCGGGGGTTTGAGTTTAGCCACTAAGAAAAATTATAGGATCGCCCTACTCGGGCTTTTTAGCTATATAGACAAGCAAAATCAAGATGAAAATGAAAAATCTTATATTTATAATATCACGCTTAAAAATATCAGTGGAGTCAATCAAAGCGCAGGCAACAAGCTCCCTACTCATTTAAATAATGAAGAATTAGAAAAATTTTTAGAGGGCATTGATAAAATAGAAATGTCCGCTAAAGTGCGCGCCAGAAACCGCTTGCTCATTAAAATCATCGTTTTTACAGGCATGCGTTCTAACGAAGCCTTGCAGCTTAAAATAAAGGATTTTACTTTAGAAAATGGCTGTTACACAATTTTGATTAAAGGTAAGGGCGATAAATACAGAGCGGTGATGCTCAAAGCTTTCCACATTGAGAGCCTTTTAAAAGAATGGCTGATAGAAAGGGAATTGTATCCTGTTAAAAATGATTTATTGTTTTGCAACCAAAAAGGCAGTGCTTTAACGCAAGCTTATTTGTATAAGCAAGTGGAGCGCATCATCAATTTTGCAGGACTCAGGCGAGAGAAAAATGGGGCGCACATGTTAAGGCATTCTTTTGCGACCTTGCTCTATCAAAAACGCCATGATTTGATTTTAGTTCAAGAAGCTCTAGGGCATGCGAGCTTGAATACCAGTAGGATTTACACTCATTTTGACAAACAGCGTTTAAAAGAAGCGGCGAGCATTTGGGAAGAAAATTGAAAAACCCCCCTACTCCCTTAAAAATGATTTTTACCATAAAACAACTAAACCCCCATTTTTTAAGAAATTAAAGGGTTTTTAGCTTGCTGGTTTAAAATTTTGCTTTCAAATTCTAACAGCCACTTTTTGACTTCTATGCCCCCATTATACCCCCCTAAAGCGCCATTTTTACGCACCACTCTGTGACAAGGCACAATCAAAGAAATAGGGTTATTGCGGTTAGCGTTGCCAATCGCTCTGCAAGATTTAGGGTTATTGATGAGTTTTGCGATTTCATCATAACTTTTTGTCTTGCCATAAGGGATAGTCATTAACGCAGACCAAACTTGTTTTTGAAAAGAAGTCCCTATCAAATCTAAAGGCGCATCAAATTCAAAAAGTTGTCCCAAGAAATAACGCTCTAAGGCTTGAACGCTGAGTTTTAATGGGGTATTCATAGGGGTATTATGAGAAAAATTGGCCGTATCAAAATCCAATCTCAATAAATGGCTCTCATTAGCGCACAAATGCAAATACTCTAAAGGGAAACTCTTAGGGGTCTTAAAATAGTAGTGGTATAAAACCATCAATTAAAAAAAGAGTTTGTATAAAATAATCAATAATGACAAACCATACACCCCTAAAATCAAAGCTTTATGCATTTTTTCATTCAAAAGCCCCATGATCCATTTAATCCCAATGCTCACGCCCATAACAGAGCCTAATCCCACAATCGCCCCTGCTAAGAGCACCTCTTTATTGATGATGTGGTGATACATTAAAGAAAAAGCTCCTGAAATAGAAGAAAACAAGATGAAAAATAACCCTAGCGCCACGCATTTTTTAGAATCATACCCTAAAAAATAATGCATCAAAGGTACCATGAGCATCCCCCCACCAATCCCTAAAGTGATGGCAAAAAACCCTGTGAGCGTGCCAATTAAAAATAATTTTAAACCTTGCAAATGATAGCGTTTAGTATCCGCTATAAAATCTTTTTTTTTGGGTTTCAAAACAAATTGGATCATAGAATACACGACTAAAAGCGCGAAAATAACCATTAAAATTTTACTGGAAACGATTTTTAAAACAAATCCGCTAAAACTCGCCCCTATCAGCCCCCCTACCCCTATCAATAAGCCTAAAGAAAAATCAAGCGATTTTTTTTTGAAATTCAAAACAGATCCCACAAACGATGAAAGCGCCATTTGCAAAATGGAAATCCCAATGGATTCTTCAAAAGAATGCCCGGTTGCGAGCATGATAGGGACAATGATCATCCCCCCACCAATGCCAAAAATCCCTGATAGAATGCCAGTAAAAAGCCCTATCGCTATGTATAACGCATAAATATCCATAAAAACCCTTAAAAAAGTAAAACCCCCTCTAAAAGAAAATTAAAAACAACTCTATTCTAATCAAATGATAACCAAAACCCCCTAAACAACGCTTTTAAAAATGATGCTTTTATTGGTCTGTTTTGTTTTTGCAACACAAAACATGCGAATCTTCATTGGGTTCGCTGACTGGAAGGTTTCTTAATTCATAAGCCAGTTTGATAGACGCCGTAGCTTCATCTAAACCAAACCCCCCTTGAGCTAAAATCTGTTTGTAGCTTTCTATATACAGATTATCAAAGCTCTGTGTGAGATTGACTTCTTCGCCCTCTAGGATCATTTTATGATAAACTTTTTCTTTAGCCACCCCCATGTGTTCTGGATTGATGGAAAAAAACCATCTTATTTTGGCATGCTCTAAAAAGAGTATCCCGCACACGCAATCAGGCTCTTCTCTATTGATAACCTTGTCTTTAACGCCTCCAAACAAATACAATAAAGTGTCAAAGATATTCACTCCCATTTGAGTGGCTAGCCCCCCACTCCTATTCACATCCGCTCGCCATGAAGAAAAATACCATTTCCCTTGAACGCTGATATAAGTGAGCGTGATGTCAAACACCTTGCTAGGGTTTTTGTCTAATTCGCTCTTAATTTTTTCTTTTAAGGCCAGCGTGTCGCAATGCAAGCGCAAGGGCAAAAGACTGAACACCCTTTTTTGGTGTTTCACCTCTAAATCTTTTAATTCTTGTATTTCGCCAGGGTCTAAAACTAAGGGTTTTTCACAAATCACATGCATGCCGTTTCTTAACCCGAAACGAATATGATCAAAATGCGTGTGCGTGGGCGTGCAAACACTCAAATAGTTGATTTCTTTACCCATAGCCCTAGATTGCTCTAAATGCTTTTCAAAATCTTCAATATTGGTAAAAAACTCTGATTGCGGGAAATACTCATCTAAAACCCCCACGCTATCATGAACATCAAAAGAGCAATCCAAAAAATGCCCTGTATCTCTAATCGCTTGCAAGTGCTTGGGAGCGATAAACCCCCCTGAACCAATCATCGCAAAAAGCATTCATCTTCCTTAAATCATTTTGAATCTCATTTTAGCAAAGATTAGCTTATTTAAGCTTATATTATTGGCAATTAAAACACTCCACCGATCGATCCAACACGCTTTTTTCATCTATGCTAGGGCTTTCGCTGCGCAAATAATAAGTGGATTTGAGTCCTAATTTCCAAGCGAGCGTGTAGATTTCATGCAAGGTTTTACCGCTAGCGTTTTCTATGCGTAAAAACACATTAAGGCTTTGGCCTTGATCGATCCATTTTTGGCGCACGGCCGCTGCTTTAATCAAATCTTTAGCGTCAATATCATAGGCTGATGTGTAAAAATTCCAAGTTTCTACATTCAAATTAGGCACTACCACAGGAATTAGCCCGCTCAAATTTTCTTCGAACCATTTTTTCTTATAAATGGGTTCAATCGTTTGGGTTGTGCCCACTAAAATAGAAATGGAGCTTGTGGGAGCGATCGCCATTAAATAGCCATTACGCATGCCATTGGTTTTGACTTTTTCCCTCAAACCTTGCCAATCGCAAGCGTGATTGAAAAGCCCTTTTTCGGTGAGCTTTAAGGCTTCATTGTTGGCTTTATCAATAGGGAAAATCCCCTTACTCCATTCTGAATTTTCAAAATCCTTATAAACCCCTTTTTCTTCCGCTAAATTCGCGCTCGTGTCAATCGCATGGTAGCTGATTTGCTCCATTAAAGCGTCAATTTTTTCTAAATGCTCTTTAGACCCCCAAGCGATTTGGTGTTCTGCGAGCATTTGCGCTTCACCCATAACCCCTAACCCTATGGCTCTATTTTGTAAATTGGTGGCTTTGACTTTGCGGTTAGGGTAGAAATTCAAATCAATCACATTGTCTAAAAGCCTGACCATGATCGGCACGACCCTTTTAATGTCTTCTTCAGTGTTGATCTTGCTTAAATTAATGCTCGCTAGATTGCACACTGCTGTTTGCCCGTCTTTAGCGATTTTAGTAGCGATATAGATTGGCTTGCCTTTTAGAATATCGGTGCTAGTGAGCTTGTTAGCGCATTTAGTGATATTACTATCTGTCGTTACCAACTCTTTTTCTTCAAAAAACTCTATGGCACCATCGGTGTATTCTATTTGCATGTAATAGTGGTTGGGTGCGGTGTTTTGAAAGATCTCTGTGCATAGATTGCTGGATCGAATGATTCCTGCATGAGCGTTTGGGTTGCACCGATTGGCGTTATCTTTAAAGGCTAAGAAAGGCAAACCGGCTTCAAAATAATTCATTAAGATTTTTTTCCATAAATCTTTAGCGTTAATGTATTCCTTAATGATTTTGGGATCTTTTTCATACTCTAAATAGCGTTTTTCAAAATCCTGCCCATAAAGCTCAGTCAAATCCTTACACTCATAAGGGTCAAACAAAGTCCACATCGCGTCTTCTAAAACCCTTTTCAAAAACAAATCGCACACCCAAAGAGCCGGGAACAAATCATGCGCTCTTCGCCTTTCATCGCCGCTATTTTTCCTTAAATCAATGAACTCCATCACATCAATGTGCCAAATTTCCAAATACACCGCAATCGCGCCCTTTCGTGTGCCTAATTGATCCACCGCAATCGCCACATCGTTAGCGATTTTTAAAAAAGGGATCGTGCCAGCGCTCGCATTTTTATGCCCATCAATATAGCTCCCAATAGATCGCACTAAAGAAAAATCCCAGCCAATCCCTCCGCCGTATTTGGACAACAGCGCCATTTCCTTATAGCTGTCAAAAATCCCCTCAATGTTATCCGGTGTGCTGCCAATATAGCATGAGCTGAGTTGGTGTTTGGTAGTGCGGGCGTTCGCTAGAGTGGGGGTCGCGCACATCGCTTCAAACTTGCTTAAAACTTCATAAAATTCTAAAGCGATTTTGTTGGGTTCTTGTTCGTTTTGCGCTAAAAACATCGCAATGCTCATAAACATGTGTTGGGGCAATTCAATAGGGTTGTTGTTAGCGTCTTTTAATAAATAGCGATCATACAAGGTTTTAATCCCTAAATAATTGAATTGGAAATCCCTTTCAGGCTTGATCTGGCTATTTAAAAACTCTAAATCAAATTTTTCCTTAAAGCCCTTAAGGATGCGGCCCTTTTCTTCAGCGTTTTCAAAATACTCTTTCAAATGCCTATATCCTGTAAAACCACTTACTTTATGGTATAAATCATACAAAAAAAGCCTTGAGGCGACAAAACTCCAATTAGGCGTGTCAATATCTATCTTATCCACAGCGGTTTTAATCAAAGTTTGTTGGATTTCTTCAGTAGTGATCTTGTCCCTAAATTGCAATCTCGCATCCACTTCCAGCTCACTTTGGCTCACGCCCTCTAAATTATCCGTAGCGTCCTTAGTGTATTTTTGGATTTTGGTAATGTCCAAAGGCTCAATGCGCCCGTTCCGTTTAACCACCGTAATCAAAATTTTTCCTTAAATTTGAATTAAATCGTTTGTTTTTTAAATTTGGAATTGTATCAATAAAAAACTTAAGAAAAAGAAAAGTTCAAGTTGGATCTGTTTTGTTAATGAGAATGAGTTTTAAAGTTTTTTAATTTTTTTATACCCCCTCCATTTAATGCTATTTGAGTTAAATCACCACCCTAATTTAGCGCAAAGCCTAACACAAAGCCCAAAAACACACACAAAGCTAAGAATGACCAAACCCTCTACAAGTAAGTTGCTAGGATGCCCGCAATACGCTGAAATTTCATGGATAGCGGCAATAAAGGGCATCGTTAAAAGCGCCACATAAAAATCCCTTAGTCTTGATCCTAACACAGCGTTATAAAACGCGCCAAAAAACCTAGCCTTAAAAATGGCTTTGAGAAACCTAGGATATCTTACTTGGAAAGATTTATAACGATCCCTGCCTCGTGGGTCAAATAAAAGGTTAGACAACAAAGCCGCTATTAAAACTGTTAGCCATGCATAATAACTATCTTTAGGGCTAAAAAGTGGATCGACAGCGCCTAGGCTATAAGGGAATGTGGATATGCATCCCGCATAGACTATGGCCACTGCCCATTGATATTCCCAGTCGCTCAAACGCTTTTTTGAGCCATTCAAATTCTCTTTTGTGGTATCCATGTTATTTCCTTCCCCCCCATCACCTTGGCTCATTTAAGATCACCAAGCATGCCCAAAACTATAGCCGTAATCATAAAAATCACGGATAGGTTCTCTTGGGGCTTGTGGTTCTCTAGTCTGTGGTTCTCTAGTCTGAGGCTCTCTATCAACGCCACGGATAAAATCTTCTACCCTATCGCCTACTTCAGACCCAATATATCCTCCTGCTGTGCTACCAAGAAATCTCCCTAATCCAATACCCACTGGACCTCCAGGAACCCCAATTGCTCCTCCAATTTTATCACCAACAAAACCCCCAACACCACCCCCTATAAGTTTGCCTAATTCACCCCTTGCCTCTATTTTAGGACTAGCTACAGCTACATTAGCCATTGCACCGCATAAAACCACTACACAACTAAATGTTCTTAATCCACTCATAACAAATCCTTTCATAAAATTGAGATTCAAGGCATGTTGGGCACACCTTGATAAGAATATTTATACCACAACCCTATTAAAAGCATTGTTACAGATCAGCGAAATATCACAAAAAAGCTAATTGAGTGTTTTGTTTCTACACAAATTATAGGATTAAAGTAAATGATTATAATATTTTAGGATTTTTCATTATTGAAGCAAATTAAGGTTTCTTAAAAAACTTAAAATACCCGTTTTCAATAATAAGAATGGGTTTTAAAGTTTTTTAATTTTTTATACCCCCTCCATTTAATGACATTTGGGTTAAATCACCACCCCCATTTAGCGCAAAGCTTAAGAAAACCTTGAAACCCCAAAATGACCAAACCCTCTACAAGAAAGTTGCTAGGGTGCCCACAATACGCCGAAATCTCATGCATAGCGATAATAAAGGGTATCGTTAAAAGCATCACATAAAAATCCCTTAGTCTTGATCCTAACACAGCGTTATAAAACGCGCCAAAAAACCTAGCCTTAAAAATGGCTTTAAAAAACTCGGGGAATCCTTGCCAAGTTTCAATAATGAAATAACTTACCGACCTGCCTTTTGGGTTGAACAAGAGGTTGGACAACAAAGCCGCTATTAGACCCACTAACCACACATAATAGCTGTATTTAGGGTCAAAAATCGGATCGCTAGCTGAACCATTTATTTCATAAAAAATCCTAGTGGTTATGGAGATACATATCGCATAGACCAAACCTATTGCTCTTAAATATTCTGATCCATTCAAACGCTCTTTGATATTCATACTCTCTCCTTTCTCCCCTAAAACTACCTATCATACACAAAATGACGATCATAGGTGGGTTCTCTTGGAGCTTGCGGCTCTCTATCAACGCCACGGATAAAATCTTCTACCCTATCGCCTATTTCAGCCCCAGAATATGCCCCTATTCCACCACCAATGCCTGCACCAAACACAGTACCCCACGGACCTCCAAGAGCCCCAATCATTCCACCCATTGCACCACCCATTCCAGCTCCAACACCTTCTCCTATATCTCTGCCAAGCTGGCCCCTTGCCTCTATTTTAGGACCAGCTATAGCCACATTAGCCATTGCACCGCATAAAACCACTACACAACTAAATGCTTTTAATCCGCTCATAACAAATCCTTTCATAAAATTGAGATTCAAGGCATGTTGGGCACACCTTGATAAGAATATTTATACCACAACCCTATTAAAAGCATTGTTACAGATCAGCGAAATATCACAAAAAAGCTAATTGAGTGTTTTGTTTCTACACAAATTATAGGATTAAAGTAAATGATTATAATATTTTAGGATTTTTCATTATTGAAGCAAATTAAGGTTTCTTAAAAAACTTAAAATACCCGTTTTCAATGTTAGTTTGAGGGGCGCGTGAAAGGCTCAACGAACCGCTAGGAATGTCTTTAGTGATGGTGGTGCCGCTGCCGATTAAGACATTAGAGCCGATATTTATGGGGGCGACTAGCTGGCTATCGCTCCCTATAAAGACATTTTCACCGATGATCGTTTGGTGTTTCTTTTTACCATCGTAATTGCAAGTGATCACGCCAGCCCCCACATTTGTGTTTTTCCCTATCTCACAATCCCCCAAATAGCTCAAATGCCCTGCTTTAGCGCCTTGAAGTTTAGCGTTTTTAGTCTCTACAAAATTCCCCACATGGCTATTACAAATCACGCTTTTAGGGCGCGCATGGGCAAAGGGCCCCACACTGCTATTAACAATCTGGCTTTCTTCTATCACGCTATAAGCTTTAATGCGCGCGTTTTCTATCAAGCAATTCCCACTCAAACGCACCCCTTGCTCTAAAACGCACTCCCCCTTAAAACTCACGCCTTTTTCTAAATAAATGCTACCAGGTAATTGCATCACTACTCCTAAGTCCATGGCGTTTTTCCGCAGTCTTTCTAACATGATTTCTTCAGCTTTCGCTCTTTCTGTTTGGCTATTCACCCCTAAAAAACACTCTTCTTCTAAGAAAATAGCGTCAATTGTTTCGTTTTCATTGATTCCTAGAGCGATTAAATCCGTGAGATAATATTCTTTTTGGGCGTTTTGGTCATGGAGCTTGGGTAAGTATTTTTCTAAAAACTTTCTTTCAAAAAAATACACGCCAGCATTCACGCTTTTAATGGTTTTTTCTTCATCATTAGCGTCCTTTTCTTCTACAATCTTTTTAACCTGATGGTTTTCTAAAACAACGCGCCCATAACCTTTAGGGTCAGCTAAATGGAGTAAGCCTATAGCGTTATTGTGGCTTTCTAATAAGGGGGCGAGAGCGTCTTTAGTGATTAAGGGCATGTCCGCATTCAAAATCAAAACCCGCTCATGTTGAGTGAGGATAGGCGTTTTATCTTCTTGCATGATAGCCCCACCTGTCCCTGAATATTTTTCCACGATTTGAGTGTGAAAAATGACGCCCTTAAAACGCTCCAACACCGCTTCTTTAATGCGTTCTTGTTGGTGGTGTAAGACAAGATGCACATCATCGCTGATTGAAAAAGCCGTTTCTAAAATGTAAAACAACATAGGCTCCCCACAAATCGTGTGCAAAGTTTTAGGCAGGCCAGAACGCATGCGAGTGCCTTTACCAGCGGCCAATATGATTACAGAAAGCATTAAAATCCTTTTTTTAGGGAATTTTAACATGCCTTATCTTATAATTTGACTTCGTTTCATCAAAGATTTAAGGCTAGAATTTTGCGTTTTTTCATTTTTTTAATCCTCATTTGCCCTTTAATATGCCCTTTAATGAGCGCTGATAGCGCTTTGCCTAGCGTCAATCTCTCTTTAAACGCTCCTAATGATCCTAAACAGCTTGTAACCACCCTTAATGTCATCGCCCTGCTCACGCTTTTAGTTTTAGCCCCATCGTTGATTTTGGTGATGACGAGTTTCACCCGTTTGATCGTGGTGTTTTCTTTTTTAAGGACCGCTTTAGGCACGCAACAAACCCCCCCCACTCAAATTTTAGTCTCGCTCTCTTTGATATTGACTTTTTTCATCATGGAACCCAGTTTGAAAAAGGCTTATGATACAGGGATTAAGCCTTATATGGATAAAAAGATTTCTTACACCGAAGCGTTTGAAAAAAGCGCTCTGCCTTTCAAGGAATTCATGCTTAAAAACACACGAGAAAAGGATCTAGCGCTTTTTTTTAGGATTAGGAATTTGCCTAACCCTAAAACCCCTAATGAGGTGAGTTTGAGCGTTTTGATCCCAGCATTTATGATAAGCGAGTTGAAAACAGCGTTTCAAATCGGCTTTTTACTCTACTTGCCTTTTTTGGTGATTGATATGGTTATCAGCTCTATTTTAATGGCGATGGGCATGATGATGCTCCCGCCCGTAATGATTTCTCTGCCTTTTAAAATTTTAGTGTTTATTCTGGTAGATGGGTTTAATTTATTGACCGAAAATTTAGTGGCGAGTTTTAAAATGGTTTAATATCAAACATTCAAGCTATAAAAGCTTGAAACCAATTTAAAACTCATAATTCAAATACGCTGTAATGGATCTCCCTGGTGCAGGCTCTCTCCCTGTAGGGCTTGTGCCAATCCCCCTAAAATAATACTTCATGTTAAAAAGGTTATTGATTTGCAAACTCCCGGTGATTTTATGCCTACCGCTTTGCCATAAAACGGAGCTTACTTGGACGTTCAACACAAAATACAAGGGCAATAACCCCACTGAATTACAACCATACTCTAGCCCCCCTGTGTATTCTGGGTTTAAGGGCAAGCACACGGTTTGGCTTTTGGCTTGATTGAGCATGGAGCTATAAGCGTGGCTATAAAAATAACTGCTAATACCAAAAGTCGTGTGCTTGTAAGTATACATCATGTCAAATATGAATTGGTTAGGGCTTACATAAGGCAAACGCTTCCCTTTAATGTCAAAGGGTTTATTGACAATGCCTGTAAAATAATAAGCAATGTCATCAGCGTTAGAAGTGATGCGTGCATCAATATAAGTGTAAGCCACATGAAATTGCAAACCCCTAATCGGCGCATAATACAATTCTAATTCCACCCCTTGGCTCCTAGCATTCACAGGCTGTGGACTATAGCCTCCCGCATAGTAACGATTGGCAAAAATCACAAAATAATTGGTATTAAAGCTCAATAGATTTTTATAACTATAGCGTTGCCCCACTTCAATTTCATTGAAAATTTGGTTGTAATTAGTCCTAGTAATGCCTACCATTGTGTGTTGTGGGGGGATAAAACTGCGGCGGTAGTTCGCATACCATATCCAATTTTCCATAGGTTTATAGCCAATGTTAAGGGCGGGACTCCATTCGTTTTGACGCTGTTTTTTACTGGTCCATACGGAAAAATCGTTCTTTTCTGGCTCTTTGTTATCGTAGTTTAAAAAGGTGTATCTAAGCCCTGGAGTTATCACCAATTTAGAATCAAAAAGTTCTATTTTATCGCTCAACCATACCGCTGTATAGTTGTTAAACATTTCTTGATTGTTACTAGGCTTTTTAGAAAGAACATATGGGGGCATATGGCACACCCCATCAATAATATCTGATTTTTCGCATGTGCTTTGATCGGATCTAATGAACATGTCCATCGTCATAAAACGCATGCCCACATTAAAAGTTTGCTTAACTTTATTGGTATTGACAACTAAGTTCAAATTAGGCTCAAAAGCGTTCATCACATAACGCCTTAAATGATCAAAAATAAAAAATCCTGGATAATTTTGATTGGTATAAACAGGGCCTAATTTAGGATTGGTATTGACATTTAAATAGTTAGAATCAAATTTAAAATCCCTTGACATGTCATGCCCATAGTAACTGAAAGTGAAATCCCCACCTATTCTATCCGTATCCCCAAAAAAGTTTTGATACACAGCTCCCCATCGCTTCGCTCTCCCGCTTTTATCGTTATTAGGGCGGTTATTTTGAAAACGATTTTCATTATAGGCAGCTATACCTAAAGACCCAGGGTCTGTTAAAAAATAGCTGTAATATTGAAAAAAAGCAGTGATTTTATTGCTATCATTGATTTGATACAACGAATCTAGCAAGTAGTTTTGAATGTTGGTAGGGCTGTTGTATCTAAACCCTTGCCCTTTGAGCCAATTGACTTGAGCTTGGATTCCAAAATGCTTATTCATCATGCCCCCTGTTCTTAAATAAGTGTTAAAAAGCATGTTATTAACTAAGCTTTTATCAATGTTTTTAGAATTTTGATTGAAAAAGCCCCCATTTTCAGACTTGCCCCAAAAAGTGGTCCTCTCGCTCACTTGACTCTCCCACTGGGTAGGAATGCCTTTGGTGATAATGTTGATCACACCGCCAAAAGCGTTAGGGCCATAACGCACGCTCTCTCCGCCCTTGGTTACGCTGATTCTATCCACAGATTGGAAGGTTACAGGAAAAATAACCGTGCCAATTTCAACATAGGGCGCGACATAAATGGGAATCCCATTGACTAGAATCATTCCCGTATTAGAATGCCCTGGGCCTCCCGCACCAAACCCCCTAATGGAAATGCTAGGCACAGCTCCAATACCGGTAGAGTTTCTAATATGCACGCCCGGCACATTTTGCAAAGCTTCTTCAATGCTCTGATTCGCGCTTTTAGTGAGTTGCTTGTTAGAAATCACCGTGCGAGAACCCATATAGTTTCTAACTTCCTTGCTCCTCCAGCTTAAAGGCGCTTCTTTATCGTTAGCCACCCCTGAAGCTTCCACCCTTTCCAAATTATGGGTTTTGACAGCATGCGTGCTATGACTCAAAACAGCCAAAGAGACTAAAATTCTTTTCATTTACCACCTTTTATGAAAAATGTTCATTTTTACAACAAGGTGAATTTTATAATAACCATTATTAGTTTTAGCTTAAATTTTTAAAAAATTATTATTTAGATAATATTAATGACTTTTTTATCAAAAATACCGATTAATGCGAATGTTTATAGAAAAGATTGGGATATAAAGAAAAATAAAAATTTTTTAATATTTCTAATGGGGGGAATTTTAAACAAATAAAGGGTTTTTAACCCTTTATGGCTAGCCTTTAAACCAAAATTTGAGTTGCATAAAAAGCTATCAAGGAAAACGCATACGCTACAACGGTTGTAAAGATGAATAGATACGCTACAAACTTTATCCCTCCAGCTTCCCTACCAAAAGTGATGGTCGCTGCAAAACAAGGGATATAAAACATCACAAACACGATAAAAGCGATCCCGCTTGGCACGCTGACTTCTTTTCTTAAAATTTCTCTAAAAGCGTCAGATTTTTCATTTTGATCCCCTAAAGAAAACAACACGCCCAAAGTAGAAACCACCACCTCTTTAGCCATAAATCCGGTTACAAGCGACACACTCAAACGCCAATCAAAATCCATAGGGCTAAAGACTTTTTCTAAATACGCCCCACCTCTTCCTACAATGCTGTTTTTTAAATTCTTTTTATCCAATTCTGCTTTTAATTCTTTTAATTTTTCTTCTTTGGCTTCGCTTGAAAGAGTGGTGTTTTTACCCACTAACAAGCTTTCTTGTTTATAAGTTTTCATAGCCGCATCGCTTTTAGGGTATTGAGACATAAACCAGATTAAAATCGCTCCCACTAAAATGTAAGTCCCGGCTTTTTTTAGGTAGGAAAGCGATTTGGTGTAAATACTGAAATAGACCATTCTCCAACTAGGAAAGCGGTATTTGGGCATTTCCATGATAAAAGATTCAGTCTGTCCTTTAAACACGCTTAATTTGAGTAATTTGGCCATCACTAACGCCACAACCGCCCCCAAAATATAAATGCAAAACAGCACAAATCCCGCGCTAGAAGAAGGGAAAAACGAGCCTACAAACAGCACATAAATAGGCAGCCTTGCCGAGCAGCTCATAAACCCGATCACAAAAAGCGTGATCAGTCGTTCGTTATAATTTTGTAAGGTTCTTGTCGCCATGTAAGCGGGCACAGAGCAGCCAAAACCGGTGATTAAAGGGATAAAACTCTTCCCATGCAAGCCAAATTTATGCAAGATTCCGTCTAGTAAAAACGCCACCCTACTCATATAGCCTGTCGTCTCTAGTAAAGAAATCCCAAAATACAACACCACAATTAAAGGCAAGAATGAAACCGTCGCTCCCACTCCCCCAATAATGCCATCGCCCACCAAAGACGCTAAATCTTCATTAGCCACATTTTCTTTAATACTATCGCTCAAAAATTTAAACCCTGCTTCAAGCGCTTTTTGCACTCCCCCTCCTATTAAAAAACTCAAGGAAAAAATGATAAACATGAACCCTAAAAAAATGAAAATCCCATAACGCTTGTGCATTAAAATCTTATCAATCTTATAAGTGTGTTCAAAGCTCGCGTTTTGTTGGTTTTCGCTGATCACTAATTGAGCGATTCTTTGAGCGCTCTGGCTGTATTTTAAAGACTCCTTAAAACTTTGAGATGGGACTTTTATGCTTTCATTGTTTGTAGTGTTTTGAGAATAAAGCCTGACAATTTCATCTAATAAAAGCTCTGTATTCAAGCGATCTTCTTTGGATCTTGCGCTTGTAGGCACGCACACAACCCCTAATTCTTTAGAAAGCTTTTCTGTATTGATTTTAATGCCTTCTTTTTGCGCCTCATCCCACATGTTGAGCGCAAGAAGCATTTTTTTATTCGTGTCTAACAGCTGTGCGCTTAAGGCTAAATTATGCTCTAAATTGGTGGAATCCACCACATTAAGAATGAGATCGTATTGCCCTTTTTCTAAAAAATCTTTAGTAACCTTTTCTTCAGTGGTGAAGTCATTGAGCGCGTAAGTGCCAGGTAAATCAATGATAGTGATTTGATGATCTTTATGGATCAAACCCACTTCCATCTTATCCACGGTAACCCCGGCAAAATTCCCCACTTTCAAATGGGCGTTACTCAAAGCGTTGATGAGGGATGATTTCCCCACATTAGGCTGGCCCACAAGGGCGATAGTGATTTCTTTCATTGGGTTTGAATGCTCCACATTAAAGCCTTTTAATTTTTAGTTATATCGTTTTGATATTAAAATTTGGCACTATAGCGCTATAAGACTAATTGTTATATAATAAAAGCGAGACAAGAATGTTAAAATGCGAAGGGAGCGTGTGATGTTGTGCGTGTTTGATATAGAAACCATTCCTAGCGTGAGCTTGTGTAAAGAGCATTTTCAATTAGAAGAAAATGATGCGCTAAAAATCTGTGAATGGAGTTTTGAAAAGCAAAAAGAAAAAAGCGGGAGCGAGTTTTTGCCCCTTTATTTGCATGAAATTATCTCTATTGCAGCAGTCATTGGCGATGATTACGGGCAATTTATCAAAGTGGGGAATTTTGGTCAAAAACACGAGAATAAAGAGGGTTTTACAAGCGAAAAAGAGCTTTTAGAAGACTTTTTCAAATACTTTAACGAAAAACAACCGCGCCTAATAAGCTTCAATGGCAGAGGTTTTGATATACCCCTACTCACGCTCAAAGCCCTTAAATACAATTTAACTTTAGACGCTTTTTACAACCAAGAAAATAAATGGGAGAATTACCGTGCGCGTTATAGCGAGCAGTTCCACTTGGATTTAATGGATAGCTTGAGCCATTATGGATCCGTTAGGGGGTTGAATTTGAATGGCATTTGTTCTATGACGAATATTCCTGGTAAATTTGATGTGAGCGGGGATTTAGTGCATGCGATTTATTACAACCCTAAGATAAGCCAAAAGGAGAAAAAAGAGATTATTGATAGCTATTGCCAGAGCGATGTGCTTAACACTTATTGGCTTTTTTTAAAATACGAAGTGCTGAAAGGGGCTTTAAATAAGGAGCAATACCTTGGGCTATTGAGCGATTTTTTAGCCAAATTCCCTAAGGAAAAATCCTATTCAAGCGTTTTTACTAACGCTTTAGAAAAAGAGATTAGGGAGTTTGCTTAAAATTCTATTAAAACCCTGAAACTAGGCAAAGACTGCTTAGAAAGAAATTTTTTAAAGCGTTAGAGAAACATGAGCCTAAAGTGCATATCTGCTTGATTTTAGATCCCTACTCAAAGCTATATTGTGCAATAATCATTGAACGCTAAAATAATATTTTTGAGAAAAAAATAAACGGATCGCCCTCAATCCAAAACAAAACCTAAAACAAAATCCAACCTGTTAGGGTGTCAATCACCTAAAAGTGATACTATGATAAGTAAATCAACTTAAAGGCAAAGACATGAATGAAGTGGTTGTAGTGGCGGCAAAGCGTGGTGCGGTGGGGAGTTTTCTAGGCTCTTTAAAGAATGTGGGCGCTAGAGAAATGGGTGTTTGCGTGCTTAAAGACGCTTTGAATGCGAGCGGCCTTAAGCCTAGCGATGTGGATTCTGTCGTTTTAGGCAATGTTTTAGGCGCTGGTTTGGGTCAAAATATCGCCAGGCAGATCCAACTGGACGCCGGCATCCCTAATGACAGAAACGCTTTTAGCGTCAATATGGTTTGTGGATCGTCTATGAAAGCCATTCAATTAGCGCATGATGCCATCATGCTTGGGCGCGATGAGGTGGTGGTGTGCGGTGGCGTGGAAAACATGAGCAAAGCGCCCTATCTGTCGTTTGACATGCGAGATGGGAAAAGAATGGGGAATGCGAACATGATAGATTCCATGATACATGACGGGCTATGGGATGCGTTCAATGATTACCACATGGGGATCACCGCTGATAATGTCGCTCAAGCATACCACATAAGCCGAGAAGAGCAAGATAATTTCGCACTCCAATCGCAACTCAAAGCAAGAGCCGCCATTAATGCAGGGAAATTCCAAGAAGAAATCACGCCTATTGAAATAGCGAGTAAAAAAGGCGTGGTGGTTTTTAAAGAAGACGAATACCCTAGAGACACGACGCTAGAATCCCTTGCAAAGCTCAAACCCGCTTTCAAAAAAGACGGATCGGTAACGGCGGGAAATTCATCAGGGATCAATGATGGCGCGAGTATTATCATTTTATGCAGCGCTAAAAAAGCACAAAAATTGGGGTTAAAAGCCATGGCAACTATCAGGGGGTTTGGCTTGGGTGGTTGCAGTCCGGATATTATGGGTATATGCCCTAGTATTGCGATTAAAAATAACCTTAAAAATGTCAAAATGAATCTCAACGACATCCATCTTTTTGAACTCAATGAAGCCTTCGCCGCGCAAAGCCTAGCCGTGTTAAAAGAGCTTGAATTAAACCCCAATATCGTGAATGTGAATGGAGGCGCGATAGCCATTGGCCACCCTATTGGCGCGAGCGGCGCTAGGATATTAGTCACTTTATTGCATGAAATGAAAAGAAGCGGGCATGGCGTGGGTTGCGCGTCGTTGTGCGTGGGTGGCGGTCAAGGGCTATCAGTGGTAGTTGAACAAAAATAAGGAGAATGAGATGAATAAGGTTATAACCGATTTAGACAAAGCATTGAGCGCATTAAAAGACGGAGACACTATTTTAGTGGGCGGTTTTGGGCTGTGCGGGATACCCGAATACGCCATTGATTACATTTATAAGAAAGGCATCAAGGATTTGATTGTCGTGAGCAATAATTGCGGCGTTGATGACTTTGGGCTTGGCATTCTTTTAGAAAAAAAGCAGATTAAAAAGATTATCGCTTCCTATGTGGGGGAGAATAAGATTTTTGAATCGCAAATGCTGAACGGAGAAATTGAAGTCGTTTTGACACCGCAAGGCACGCTGGCTGAAAACTTGCGCGCTGGAGGAGCTGGGATACCCGCTTACTACACCCCAACCGGTGTTGGGACTTTGATCGCTCAAGGCAAGGAATCAAGGGAGTTTAACGGCAAAGAGTATATTTTAGAAAGAGCGATCACAGGCGATTACGGGCTTATCAAAGCCTACAAAAGCGATACTTTAGGGAATTTGGTGTTCAGAAAGACAGCCAGGAATTTTAATCCCTTGTGCGCGATGGCGGCAAAAATATGCGTCGCTGAAGTGGAAGAAATTGTCCCGGCCGGGGAATTAGACCCAGATGAAATACACTTGCCAGGAATCTATGTGCAACACATCTATAAGGGCGAGAAATTTGAAAAACGGATAGAAAAAACCACCACAAGGAGTGCGAAATGAGAGAGGCTATCATTAAACGAGCGGCAAAGGAATTAAAAGAGGGCATGTATGTGAATTTAGGGATAGGCTTGCCCACGCTTGTGGCTAATGAAGTGAGCGGGATGAATATCGTTTTCCAAAGCGAGAACGGGCTATTAGGGATTGGCGCTTACCCTTTAGAGGGGAGCGTTGATGCGGATCTCATTAATGCAGGAAAGGAAACCGTAACCGTGGTGCCGGGCGCTTCGTTTTTTAATAGTGCGGATTCGTTTGCGATGATTCGTGGGGGGCATATTGATCTAGCGATTTTAGGGGGGATGGAAGTCTCACAGAATGGGGATTTGGCTAATTGGATGATCCCTAAAAAGCTCATAAAAGGCATGGGAGGGGCTATGGATTTGGTGCATGGCGCTAAAAAAGTGATTGTCATCATGGAGCATTGCAACAAATACGGGGAGTCTAAAGTGAAAAAAGAATGCTCCTTACCCCTAACAGGAAAGAGCGTGGTGCATCAATTGATAACGGATTTAGCGGTGTTTGAATTTTCCAATAACGCCATGAAATTAGTGGAATTGCAAGAGGGGGTCAGCCTTGATCAAGTGAGAGAAAAAACAGAAGCTGAATTTGAAGTGCACCTATAGCTTATAGAAAGGGTGTTTATGTTTTTATTAAGGCATTTGACTTCAGCGTGCGTGTTTTTAGCGTCTAAATGTTTGCCGGACTCCTTTGTTTTGGTCGCTCTTTTATCGTTTGTCGTGTTTGTTCTTGTTTATTGCTTGACAGGGCAAGACGCTTCGTCTGTCATTTCTAGTTGGGGGAATGGCGCTTGGACGCTTTTAGGTTTTTCTATGCAAATGGCTCTTATTTTGGTGTTGGGTCAAGCTCTGGCTAGCGCTAAATTAGTCCAAAAACTTTTAAAATATCTAGCGTCTTTACCTAAAAGGTATTACACGGCTTTATGGTTGGTTACTTTTTTATCGTTAATCGCTAATTGGATCAACTGGGGGTTTGGCTTAGTGATCAGCGCGATTTTTGCAAAAGAGATCGCCAAAAACGTTAAGGGGGTGGATTACAGACTGCTTATTGCTAGCGCTTATTCGGGTTTTGTCATCTGGCATGGGGGTTTATCCGGCTCTATCCCTTTAAGCGTTGCCACCCAAAATGAAAATTTGTCCAAAATGAGCGCCGGGGTGATTGAAAAAGCCATTCCTATCAGTCAGACGATTTTTTCTTCTTATAATTTAATCATTATAGGGATCATTCTTGTAGGGTTACCCTTTTTAATGGCAATGATCCACCCTAAAAAAGAAGAAATCGTTGAGATTGATTCAAAGCTTTTAAAAGACGAATACAAGGAAACAGAACTCATTAGCCACCAACAAGACAAAACGATCGCGCATTTTTTGGAAAACAGCGCTTTGCTTTCTTATCTTTTGGTTTTTTTGGGTTTTGGGTATTTGGGTATTTATTTTTTTAAAGGAGGAGGGCTTGGTTTAAACATTGTCAATACGATTTTCCTTTTTTTAGGGATTTTACTGCATAAAACCCCTTTGGCTTATGTGAAAGCGATCGATCGTTCCGCTAGGAGCGTGGCCGGGATTTTATTGCAATTCCCTTTTTATGCCGGGATTATGGGGATGATGGCAAGCCATAGCGTGGGGGGGCATTCTTTAGCGCAAATGCTTTCTTTAGCCTTCACGCACATCGCTAATGAAAAAACTTTCGCGCTCATGACTTTTTTGAGCGCGGGGATTGTCAATATTTTTATCCCGTCTGGCGGAGGGCAATGGGCGATTCAAGCTCCTATCATGCTCCCAGCTGGGCAAAGCTTAGGCGTGGATCCGGGCGTGGTTTCTATGGCTATCGCTTGGGGAGACGCTTGGACGAATATGATACAGCCTTTTTGGGCTTTGCCCGCTTTAGCCATTGCAGGTTTGGGCGCTAAAGATATTATGGGCTATTGCGTTTTGACTTTAATTTTTGTAGGCTTAGTCGTGTGTGGGGTGTTTTATTTTTTAGTGTGAGTTTTTTATGCCTAAAACCACGCTCTTTGGGGTAAAGTTTTCTCTTTTTACCCCTTAAACGCTCTTGTAATTAAGCCTTATTTCGTTACAATAACCAACCCCATAATAACCTAAGGAAGTGTTTTGTTTTTCAAATTTATTTTATGTTTATTATTAGGAATGTTTGCATGGGCAAAAGAGGATATTCCTACCCCATTAACGCCCTCTAAACGCTATTCTATCAATTTGATGACTGAAAATGATGGTTATATCAATCCTTACATTGATGAGTATTATACCGCAGGTAATCAAATAGGCTTTTCTACTAAAGAGTTTGATTTTTCTAAAAATAAAGCGATGAAATGGACTTCGTATTTAGGTTTTTTCAATAAAAGCCCTAGGGTTACTCGTTTTGGCATTTCTCTCGCCCAAGACATGTATACCCCCTCACTTAAAAACAGAAAACTGGTGCATTTGCATGACAACCACCCTTATGGGGGGTATTTACGGGTGAATTTGAATGTGTATAACCGCCATCAAACTTTCATGGAGCTATTCACGCTTTCTTTAGGTACGACAGGGCAAGATTCTTTGGCCGCTCAAACGCAGCGTCTCATTCATAAATGGGGCCATGACCCCCAATTTTATGGCTGGAACACGCAGCTCAAAAACGAATTTATCTTTGAATTGCACTACCAGTTGCTCAAAAAAGTCCCCCTTTTAAAGACTCGTTTTTTTTCTATGGAGTTAATGCCTGGGTTTAATGTGGAATTGGGTAATGCGAGGGATTATTTCCAACTAGGATCGCTCTTTAGGGCTGGGTATAACCTGGACGCTGATTATGGTGTCAATAAGGTCAATACCGCTTTTGATGGAGGCATGCCTTATAGCGATAAGTTTTCCATCTATTTTTTTGTAGGGGCTTTTGGGCGCTTCCAACCCCTTAACATCTTCATTCAAGGCAATAGCCCTGAAACTAGGGGCATTGCTAATTTGGAATACTTTGTTTATGCCAGTGAAATAGGAGCGGCTATGATGTGGCGTAGCCTCAGGGTGGCTTTTACGATCACTGATATTAGTAAAACCTTTCAATCCCAGCCTAAGCACCATCAAATCGGCACATTAGAATTGAATTTCGCCTTTTGATTTAATATCAGTTTAATGTTTTTCTTCCTATGTGATATTTATATGATATTTTTGGGTAATTTAAGATGAATATCAGTAGCGTTTTAAATGAATTTGTTACTACTTTTCACTTTATTACACCAAATTTTCCCTTATTACAAACAACTTTGAAATAAATGATTTCCATTTAAAAATCAGCCTTATACTTCTAATAGGTTGCCTTGAGCAACACTTTAATTCAAAGGAGTCTAAATGAAAGACGCAAGAGTTCAGGTGATGGGTATTGATGCCGGTGGCACCATGACGGACACATTTTTTGTGAAAGAAAATGGCAGTTTCGTAGTCGGTAAAGCCCAAAGCAACCCAGAAGATGAGAGCTTAGCTATTTATAATAGCTCGCAAGACGCTTTATCGCACTGGCAATCGGATGTGAGTAAGGTTTATCCAGAGTTGGTCACTTGCGTGTATTCAGGCACGGCGATGCTCAATCGGGTCGTCCAAAGGCGTGGGATGGAAGTGGGCCTGATTTGCAATAAGGGTTTTGAGCAAATGCATTCTATGGGCAGGGCGTTGCAATCCTACTTGGGGTATGCGCTAGAAGAAAGGTTGCATATCAACACGCACAAGTATGATGATCCGCTGATTCCTTTAAAAAGGATTAGAGGCGTTACAGAAAGAACCGATGTCAAGGGGCAAGTGGTTATCCCAGTGCGCCAAGAAGAGGTTAAAATCGCTGTTAAGGAGCTTTTAGAAGCAGGTGCAAAGGCCATTGTGATTTGCTTGTTGCAATCTCATAAGAACGCTGAAAGCGAGCGGATCGTTAGAGATATAGCGTTAAAAGAGATTGAAAAATTGGGTAAAAATATTCCTGTATTCGCTTCTGTGGATTGCTACCCTCAAAGAAAAGAAAGCCACAGAATGAACACCACCATCTTAGAAGCTTATGCGGCTGAGCCAAGCAGGCAAACTCTCTCTAAAGTCAGTAACCGCTTCAAAGAGCATGGCGCTAAATTCGATCTTCGTGTGATGGCAACGCATGGAGGCACCATTAGCTGGAAGGCTAAAGAGCTCGCTAGGACTATTGTGAGCGGCCCTATTGGAGGCGTGATCGGATCTAAATTGCTAGGCGAAACGCTTGGTTATGACAATATTGCATGCAGCGATATTGGCGGCACGAGCTTTGATATGGCGCTTATCGTTAAGAGCAATTTCAACATCGCTTCTGACCCTGATATGGCACGCCTTGTTTTATCTCTACCGCTTGTGGCTATGGATTCCGTTGGTGCGGGTGCGGGGAGTTTTGTGCGCATTGATCCGCACAGCCAATCGGTTAAACTAGGGCCTGACAGCGCAGGGTATAGAGTTGGCACTTGTTGGAAAGACAGCGGTTTAGACACGGTTTCAGTAACCGATTGCCACATTGTTTTAGGCTATTTGAACCCGGATAATTTCTTAGGCGGTTTGATCAAATTAGATGTGGATAGGGCTAAAAAACACATTAAAGAGCAAATCGCTGATCCGCTAGGCATTAGCGTAGAAGATGCGGCTGCGGGTGTGATTGAGCTGCTTGATTTGGATCTTAAAGAATACTTGCGATCCAACATTAGCGCTAAAGGGTATAGCCCGTCTGATTTTGTGTGCTTTTCGTATGGTGGCGCGGGGCCTGTGCATACCTATGGTTATACAGAAGGTTTAGGGTTTAAGGATGTGGTAGTGCCTGCGTGGGCGGCTGGATTTAGCGCTTTTGGTTGTGCTTGTGCTGATTTTGAATACAGATACGACAAGAGCGTGGATATTGCTATTCCGCAGTATTCTTCAGACAAGTCCAAAACAGAAGCATGCAAGATCATTCAAGACGCATGGGATGAATTGACCCTTAAAGTGATTGAAGAGTTCAAGATCAATGGATTCTCTGAAAAAGATGTGATCTTAAGACCTGGATATAGGATGCAGTATATGGGGCAATTGAATGACTTAGAGATCACTTCTCCTGTATCAAAAGCTGTAAGCGTGGCTGATTGGGAAGAAATTGTCAAAGAATATGAAAAAACCTACGCTCGCGTTTATTCTGAATCAGCGTGTTCTCCAGAGCTTGGTTTTAGCGTGACCGGCGTGATCATGCGTGGTGTTGTGGCTACGCAAAAACCTGTGATTCCGGTTGAAAAAGAGCATGGCGCTACGCCCCCAAAAGAAGCCAAAATAGGCGTTAGAAAATTCTATCGGCATAAAAAGTGGGTGGATGCAGATGTGTGGCAAATGGAAAAATTACTGCTTGGAAATGAAGTCATAGGGCCTGCGATCGTGGAATCAGATGCGACCACTTTCGTGATACCCAAAGGCTTTGCGACAAGACTAGACAAACACCGATTGTTCCACTTGAAAGAAATTAAATAAAGGAGTTCAAAATGGCAAATTTATTGAAAAACGGCAAAACTTTAAAACAAGCTAGAGATGAAATCCTAGCCAGGACAGAAAAAACAGGGCATTACAATGGTCTCAAAAAACTAGAGTTTAAAGAAAGAGATCCGATCGGTTATGAGAAGATGTTCTCTAAATTAAGAGGCGGTATCGTGCATGCCAGAGAAACGGCTAAAAGGATTGCGGCAAGCCCTATTGTTGAGCAAGAGGGAGAATTGTGCTTCACGCTTTATAACGCTGTGGGCGATAGCGTGCTGACTTCTACGGGTATCATTATCCATGTAGGCACTATGGGATCGGCTATCAAATACATGGTAGAGAATAATTGGGAAGACAACCCAGGCATCAATGACAAGGATATTTTCACCAATAACGACTGCGCGATTGGGAATGTGCACCCATGCGATATTATGACTCTTGTGCCTATTTTCCACGATGAAAAATTGATTGGGTGGGTAGGCGGTGTTACGCATGTGATTGATACCGGTTCGGTTACTCCAGGATCGATGAGCACTGGACAGGTTCAAAGATTTGGGGATGGATACATGATCACTTGCCGTAAAACAGGGGCGAATGATGAGAGCTTTAAAGATTGGTTGCATGAATCTCAAAGATCGGTAAGAACGCCTAAATATTGGATTTTGGATGAAAGGACTAGGATTGCAGGATGCCATATGATTAGGGATTTAGTGATGGAAGTCATTAAAGAAGACGGCATTGATTCTTACATGCGATTTATTGATGAGGTGATTGAAGAGGGGAGGAGAGGCCTTATCTCTAGGATCAAATCCATGACCATACCGGGCAAGTATAGAAAGGTAGCGTTTGTGGATGTGCCTTATGCGCATAAGGATATTGGCGTGTGCTCTGAATTTGCTAAGCTAGACACAATCATGCACTCTCCTGTGGAAATCACTATCAATAAAGACGCTACATGGAAATTGGATTTTGATGGCGCGTCTAGGTGGGGATGGCACTCTTTCAATTGCAACCAAGTGTCTTTCACTAGCGGTATTTGGGTGATGATGACTCAAACGCTGATCCCCACTTCTCGCATCAATGATGGCGCTTATTTTGCGACTCAATTCAGACTCAAAAAAGGGACTTGGATGAATCCAGATGACAGGCGCACCGGGCATGCTTATGCATGGCATTTCTTGGTATCAGGCTGGAGTGCTTTGTGGAGAGGTTTGTCTCAAGCGTATTACAGCCGAGGGTATTTAGAAGAGGTTAATTCTGGAAACGCTAACACTTCCAATTGGTTGCAAGGCGGTGGTATCAACCAGGATGGAGAAATCCATGCGGTGAATAGCTTTGAGACGAGTTCTTGTGGGACTGGAGCTTGCGCGATAAAAGACGGCTTGAATCACGCAGCGGCTATTTGGAATCCAGAAGGCGATATGGGCGATGTTGAAATTTGGGAAATGGCAGAGCCTCTTCTTTATTTAGGCAGGAATGTCAAAGCCAATACCGGTGGGTATGGGAAATATCGAGGCGGTAACGGGTTTGAAACCTTAAGAATGGTGTGGGGTGCGCATGATTGGACCATGTTTTTTATGGGTAATGGCTATATGAATAGCGATTGGGGTATGATGGGGGGCTATCCAGCGGCTAGTGGTTATAGGTTTGAAGCGCACAACACCGATTTAAAAAACAGGATTAAAAATAACGCCAGCTTGCCTTTGGGGGGCGATTTTAACCCAACGGATAGAGATTATGAAAAGCACATTTCTCATGCGTCTCAAGTCAAAAGGGATAAGCAATGCATCACCACAGAGAATTGCTTTGACAATTACGACTTGTATTTGAATTACATCAAAGGCGGTCCTGGATTTGGCGATCCGATTGAAAGGGATTTGAATGCGATTTTAGAAGATCTAAATAGCAAACAGCTATTGCCAGAATACGCTTACAAGGTTTATGGTGCAGTGGTGAGTCAAAATAAAGACGGCGTGTGGGTCGGCGATGAAGCCAAAACGAAGGCCAGAAGAAAAGAAATTCTTGAAAACAGAAAGGCTAGATCCATACCGGTAAAACAATGGATGGAGCAAGAAAGAAACGCTATCCTTGAAAAAGAGGCTTCCAAACAGGTTAAGCACATGTATGCGACTAGCTTTGATCTCTCGCCTAAGTTTTTGAATGATTTTAAAACATTTTGGAACTTGCCAAAGAGCTGGAGCGTGAAAGAAGATGAGCTTGGCGTATTCACCTATGGATCTAAATACAGGATGGATTTGAGCAAATTGCCTGATGTGCGCACAGTTTTGTTGGTTGATGAGAAATAAAGAAAGGAGAATGGTTATGTCAAAATACACACAAGAACAAATCAAAAATTTGGTAGAGGGGAAATTGGATTGGAACACTGTCTTAAAAATGCTTAGCATGCCTAAAGATCATGAAAGATTCCAAATGTATTTGAAGGTGTTGCAAGATAAGGTAGATTTTGATGACAAAATCGTCCTACCTTTGGGGCCGCATTTGTTTGTGGTGCAAGATTCTCAAAAGAAGTGGGTCATTAAGTGTTCATGCGGTCATGCGTTTTGTGCTCCAGAGGAAAATTGGAAACTGCATGCAAACATCTATGTGCGCGATACAGCAGAAAAAATGGAAGAGGTGTATCCTAAACTCTTAGCCAGTGACACTCACTGGCAAGTGTATCGGGAGTATATTTGCCCGGATTGCGGCATCCTTTTAGATGTTGAAGCCCCAACTCCTTGGTATCCTGTGATCCATGATTTTGAGCCTGATATAGAGGTGTTTTATAAAGATTGGCTAGGTATCCAACCCCCAGAAAGACGCTAAAATCGCTCAATCCTTTTTATGAAGAGGCTTTATGCCTCTTTGACACACTTATAAAAAGCTTGGGTTAATTCAACTCAAGCAAATTCTTTCAATCCCAACAAATTCAGCCACAAATTAGGACTTTTTCAAAATTTTAAGCTCTTTTTCTTTTTTTTTGATTTAATACTCGGTATAATCTTAATCCACCTAAAAGGAAAGCTATGAAAGTAACACAAGGCATTGCTAACGACTTTTTTGCCCTAACAAACACGATATTTTCTGTCCTTGTACACCAGCGAAACCACACTTGGGAAGAAGAAAATTGTGAAAAATTACTGCAAGATATTGTCAGTATTTCTCAAAATAAGAAAACGCATTTTATGAGTTCTATCACTATACTTTCAATCAAATAAAGGGTTTTTTTGACTAAAAAATTCATGTCTTGGATGGTGGTTATTGGGGCTTTAATTTGCGTGCTTTTAGGGGTGTTTATCTTCTTTACCAGCATGTCGGTTAAAAAATCTTTAACCGCTTATCTTAACGCTTATTTGGATCAACGCCCCCATATTAAGGGCATGGGGATTGTAGGCGCTCCTTTTGAATGCGAAGGATTTTTTAAAATCGCATGCGTTTCTAAAGAGCTCAGTTTTTTAGATTCTCAAAACTCCCCTATTGTTGATTTTAAAAATTTGAGTATTAAGCTCAACTCTTTAGATAAAAGCTCTCTTATCCTTTCTGTCCATTCTCAAATCAAATCCCCTATTTTAGAACAAGATATTCAGCAAAAAATCCATCAAATCCCCCTAAAAGACTTGAATATCTTATTAGAAAAAATGAAACCCACGCGTTTGAATTGCTCTTTAACATTCAACGCTTTAGATGAAAAAACCTTAAACGATAATTTAAAATGCGATTTGACTAATACAGAGAATATCCTTGCTTACACTTTTTTTCAAGAGGGTTTAATGGAGGCGCAAGAAAATCTCTCCCTTAAAAATATTTTTAAAACCTTGAGTTCTAAAGACGCTAAAGCCATAGAAGAGTTGCAAGACAAACTGCGTTTTTTAGCGCCAAAGTTGGGCGTTTCTATCCAAGCGCGCCATCTTAAAAACCTTTTAGAAGCCTTTTATTACCAAAATAAAGAGAGTTTGGGCTTTTTTTCCCCTTATTTTAGCTTGCGTTCTCAAACCCCTAGCGTTTCTTATGAAAGCGCGTTAGCTTCTTTAGAAAACTATTTTATGGCCTTGTTTCAATCCCATTTTAAAGACGATGCAACGCTCCAACAAAATTTTAAAGGATTGTTGCAAGCCTTTGTTTCTATGGCTAAAGACAAACGATCCCAAATCGTTCTTAACGCCCAAGCTAAAGACAACGCCAAGCTGACTTTTAACGCTTTGTTAGAAAGCCTTAGCGTGAATTTCTTTCAATCTTACCAAATAAGCCATGAGTGATTTCAAAGTCCCCCCCAAAGCTAAAGGGTTTAAACGCCTTTTTAAAGCCCTTTTTTATTCTAAAGACGGGCTTAAATGCGCATGGGCTGAAGAGAGCGCGTTCAGGCAAATTGTCATTTTGGCTCTTTTTTGCATCGTTCTAGCGAGCTATTTAGCCAAAGATTTTTTAGAATGGGGGCTATTGATTGTACCTTGCTTTTTATCGGTGGTCATTGAACTAATCAATAGCTCTATTGAAAAGGCTGTGGATTTTACTGGCACAGAGTTCCACCCATTAGCCAAAAAAGCTAAAGACATGGCCAGTGCAGCCCAACTGATAGGGCTTATTTTTTGGGCTTTGATTTGGGGGCGTTATCTTTTAACGCTTTATTTGAAGTAATTAAATTTTAGGGAGACGCATGCAAGATAATTCAGTCAATGAAACAAAAAATATTGTAGAAGTGGGGATTGATTCTTCTATTGAAGAGAGCTATTTAGCTTATTCCATGAGCGTGATCATAGGGCGCGCTTTACCGGACGCTAGAGATGGCTTAAAGCCTGTGCATAGGCGTATTTTGTATGCGATGCATGAATTAGGCCTTACTTCCAAAGTCGCTTATAAAAAAAGCGCTAGGATCGTGGGTGATGTGATTGGTAAATACCACCCCCATGGCGATAACGCGGTTTATGATGCACTAGTGAGAATGGCGCAAGATTTTTCCATGCGTTTGGAATTAGTGGATGGGCAGGGCAACTTTGGCTCTATTGATGGCGATAACGCTGCAGCAATGCGTTACACTGAAGCCAGAATGACTAAGGCGAGTGAAGAAATTTTAAGGGATATTGATAAAGACACCATTGATTTTGTGCCTAATTACGATGACACCTTAAAAGAGCCAGATATTTTACCAAGCCGTCTGCCTAACCTTTTAGTCAATGGGGCTAATGGGATCGCTGTGGGGATGGCGACTTCTATCCCCCCTCACAGGATGGATGAAATCATAGACGCTTTAGCGCATGTCTTAGAAAACCCTAACGCTGAATTAGATGAAATTTTAGAATTTGTCAAAGGGCCTGATTTTCCCACTGGTGGGATCATTTATGGCAAGGCGGGTATTATTGAAGCCTATAAAACGGGGCGAGGGCGCGTGAAAGTGCGGGCCAAAGTGCATGTGGAAAAGACGAAAAATAAAGAAATCATCGTTTTAGATGAAATGCCTTTTCAAACCAATAAAGCCAAATTAGTGGAACAAATCAGCGATTTAGCGCGAGAAAAACAAATTGAAGGCATTAGCGAAGTGCGCGATGAGAGCGATAGAGAGGGCATTAGAGTGGTGATTGAATTAAAAAGAGACGCGATGAGTGAAATTGTCTTAAACCACCTCTACAAACTCACCACCATGGAAACCACTTTTAGCATCATTCTACTCGCCATTTATAATAAAGAGCCTAAGATTTTCACGCTTTTAGAGTTGTTGCGCCTTTTCTTAAACCACAGAAAGACCATTATTATAAGACGCACTATTTTTGAATTGGAAAAGGCTAAGGCTAGAGCGCATATTTTAGAGGGCTATTTGATCGCACTAGACAATATTGATGAAATCGTGCAACTCATTAAAACAAGCCAAAGCCCAGAAACGGCTAAAAACGCCTTAATGGAGCGTTTCACTTTGAGTGAAATCCAAAGCAAAGCCATTTTAGAAATGCGTTTGCAACGCTTAACAGGCCTTGAAAGGGATAAGATCAAAGAAGAATACCAAAACTTATTAGAGCTTATTGATGATCTCAATGGCATTTTAAAGAGCGAAGAACGCTTGAATGGAGTCGTCAAAACAGAGCTTTTAGAAGTCAAGGAGCAATTTTCTTCTCCAAGGCGCACTGAAATTCAAGAATCTTATGAAAATATTGACACAGAAGATTTGATCGCTAATGAGCCTATGGTGGTGAGCATGAGCTATAAAGGCTATGTGAAAAGAGTGGATTTAAAAGCTTATGAAAAGCAAAATCGTGGCGGTAAGGGAAAGCTTTCAGGCAGCACTTATGAAGACGATTTCATTGAAAACTTTTTTGTGGCTAACACGCATGATATTTTGCTCTTTATCACCAATAAGGGGCAATTGTATCATTTGAAAGTCTATAAAATCCCAGAAGCGAGCCGGATCGCTATGGGTAAAGCCATTGTGAATTTAATCTCGCTCGCTCCGGATGAAAAGATCATGGCGACTCTAAGCACTAAAGACTTTAGCGATGAACGCTCTTTAGCTTTCTTCACGAAAAATGGCGTGGTGAAGCGCACCAATTTGAGCGAATTTGGCGGTAATAGGAGTTATAGCGGTATCAGAGCGATTGTTTTAGATGAAGGCGATGAATTAGTGGGTGCAAAAGTTGTGGATAACAACGCTAAGCATTTGCTCATCGCATCGCATTTGGGTATTTTCATTAAATTCCCTTTAGAAGATGTGCGCGAAATGGGAAGACATGCTCGTGGGGTTAGAGGGATTAAGCTGAATGAAAACGATTTTGTTGTCGGCGCGGTCGTTATTAGCGGTGATGGCAACAAGCTTTTGAGCGTGAGCGAGAACGGGCTTGGCAAGCAAACTTTAGCCGAAGCGTATAGAGAGCAATCTCGTGGAGGTAAGGGGGTTATTGGCATGAAGCTCACTCAAAAAACCGGTAATTTGGTGGGCGTTATCAGCGTGGATGATGAGAACCTGGATTTAATGATCCTTACTGCGAGCGCGAAAATGATCAGAGTTTCCATTAAAGACATTAGAGAAACCGGAAGAAATGCCAGTGGGGTAAAACTCATAAACACCGCCGATAAAGTCATGTATGTCAATTCTTGCCCTAAAGAAGAAGAGCCAGAAAATTTAGAAAACCCTCCTGCACAATTATTTGAGTGATGCGTTTCTTTTCATTCTTTTATTTTTTATTGTATTTTTTAGGGGTTTCTTTGCATGCTCTAAACCCCCTAGAAGATCAAGAATTTTTAATTTCGTACCGCTTGAAAATCGTTGATTCTAGAGTGATGGGCGAAGAGTATTCCATCTCTAAGCCTATTGTCAGCCGCATCAAAACAGCCCCCTATGTATTAGACTATCGTTGCTCCATCATCACTCGCAACCCACCCGATTTGAAAAACCCCTTGCTCCAAACCAAACTAGAACGCTTCCTTTTAGAAATAGCGTTAAAAAAAGAAAAAGAGCGAGTCATTGACTGCATTTTAAAAAGCCAAGTCGCTATCACGCATTATGATCACAGCTATAAAAACGGCACCACTACCACAAGCATTCTTAACCTCAAAGCCTTAAGCGTTAGAGCGAGTTTAGTGGGAGATGCGCTGTTTTTAGATATTTTTAGAAAGGAAGAAGAATGAAAATCGCCATTGTAGAAGATGATATTAACATGCGTAAAAGTCTGGAGCTTTTTTTTGAGCTTCAGGACGATTTAGAGATTGTGAGTTTTAAAAACCCTAAAGACGCGCTAGCGAAACTTGATGAAAGCTTTGATTTAGTCATCACGGATATTAACATGCCCCATATGGACGGCTTAGAATTTTTACGCCTTTTAGAAGGCAAGTATGAATCCATTGTGATTACCGGTAACGCGACCTTGAATAAAGCCATTGATTCCATTCGTTTAGGCGTGAAAGACTTTTTCCAAAAGCCTTTTAAACCAGAATTGCTTTTAGAATCCATCTATCGCACTAAAAAAGTTTTAGAATTTCAAAAAAAACACCCTTTAGAAAAACCTTTAAAAAAACCACACAAACACAGCTTTTTAGCCGCTTCAAAAGCGTTAGAAGAGAGCAAACGGCAGGCCTTAAAAGTCGCAAGCACGGACGCTAATGTCATGCTATTAGGCGAAAGCGGGGTGGGTAAGGAAGTTTTTGCTCATTTCATCCACCAGCATTCTCAGCGCTCCAAGCACCCTTTTATTGCGATCAACATGTCCGCAATCCCAGAGCATTTATTAGAAAGCGAGCTTTTTGGGTATCAAAAAGGGGCGTTCACGGACGCCACAGCGCCTAAAATGGGGCTTTTTGAGAGTGCTAATAAAGGCACGATCTTTTTAGATGAAATCGCTGAAATGCCCTTTCAATTGCAAAGCAAACTTTTAAGAGTGGTTCAAGAAAAAGAGATCATGCGCCTTGGGGATAATAAGAGCGTTAAAATTGATGTTCGTTTCATTTCCGCTACCAACGCTAACATGAAAGAAAAAATCGCTTCAAAAGAATTTAGAGAAGATTTGTTTTTCCGCTTGCAAATTGTGCCTATAACTATCGCGCCTTTAAGAGAGAGGACAGAAGAGATTTTACCCATTGCTGAAATCAAGCTTAAAGAAGTGTGCGATGCGTATCATTTGGGGTCAAAATCTTTTTCAAAAAACGCCGCAAAACGCCTTTTAGAATACTCTTGGCATGGGAATGTGCGAGAGCTTTTAGGCGTCGTGGAAAGAGCGGCGATTTTAAGCGAAGGATCAGAAATCCAAGAGAAAGATTTGTTTTTGGAAAGGTAGTTTGTAGGGCTTCTTTATAAACCATCTGCAACCAGATAAGTTTAATAAGTTTGAGTGATCACGCTATAATTTCATAGGGTCATTAGAAAAAGCGTTTATTAGAAACGCTTAATTTGGGATTTTTGCTTAAAGGGGTTTAAAGATTGGGGTTCAATTAATGGGGAGTTTTTATGTTAGCGAATGATTTTATGGTTAAGAAATTAAAAAACAAGGAATTACATGGTTTGTTGTGTAGCAAATTGAGTAAAAGAGTGGATAGATTTGGTTATAGAGTGATTGGTGTTGGAGCGGATAAAGAGATAACGAAGTTATTGTTCAATTGAGTCAGGAAAAAATTGTTAGATTGAATAGCAAGATCGCTTTAGCAAATGATGGTGATCTCATGGCGGGTATTTTTGATGAATTTAATGAATTAAAGGCTAATAAAGAACCACAGAAACCTAACTCGATCTATTATGGGTATGACAGCTCTTATAAAATCATTGATGTTCTTAACGATAAGGATGGTGATTTTATCAGTTGCAGATTGTTTATCGTTAAGGAATTAGGGGTTGATGAGTGTTTAGGGTTTTATGCACCCCCTATGATTGATAATAACAACACCACTCTTGCTGATTTGCTTGAAAATAGCGAGCCTACAATATATTATATTATGAAACCAATTCTGCAAATATCAGGCGTTTTTTGGACAAAGGGCCTTACAACATTGAGTGGTTGGTGAGAAAGTATTTGGGGGTTGGGTTTAGGAGTTACAAAATAGAGCGGATACAAGGAACGGAATTTGCGATCAAATTCCGCTATAAAAAGTGGGGGTCTATGATTGATAGAGAAGTTAAAATGCAATTCCCCAAATACCTTAAAGACTCAAAGAAGACAGCCGTTAGAATAACAAGCAGGGTGTTTTATGAGTTGTTGAGGGGGCCTTTGTTTGGCAACCTCCTCGGCAAAGATCCCATTCAGGCGATTCTCATGCGGAAGGAAAACAATAATAAATAAAATCTTGTTGGATCTTAATCTTCTTATTTTTTAAATTAAAAGTCATTTTTTAACCCCTAAGACCACGCTACACAAATTATCGTGCGACTAAAATCAGGCTCTTTACTATTGATTATAAAAAATGTTTTTTAGCATTTTTTATAATTTATGATTAACACTTAATGATAATAAAGCCTTATTAGTAGTTTTTGTGTGGGACTAAAAATAGTAAGTTTATGGGGTTTTTAACCCTACCCCTTGTAATTTGGGCTATAGGGCGAAAATAATAGCGCCCACTCTCACGATTATGTATTTAACTATGGTGCATTTTTCTTGCTTCATTCGTTGTGGCTCTTGTGTTTTAAATTCGTTTGTGGTGGGATTATTCCCATTAAGGTTTGAGACGCTATTGCCGTTTCTGTAATGATTAGAGAGTGTCGGCTTAGTCTCTATTTTCCTTAATGCTTTCTCATTTTTCAAACTCTCATGCGATGGATTTTAAAGGCATGTCTTCTTTGCTAACTCTTGCATGATCAAGCGGCTATTATTGTCTCTAACCTTGTAATTTTCTGCTCTCTCATATTTGGCTGTCTGTTATTTTATTCAGCCCTACATCGTTTTAACAAACAAACCCCATGCAAGCTATTTCAATTCCAAAGCTAAAAATTTTCCCGTATAGCTTTGGGTTTTTTCGCAATTTTGCGCCACCTCTAAAGGCGTGCCGCTCGCAATGACTCTCCCGCCCTTATCCCCCCCATCAGGCCCCATGTCTATAATGTAATCAGCGTTTTTGATAATGTCTAAATTATGCTCAATCACTAGCATGGAATTGCCTAATGCCACTAAAGAATGCAAGACTTGTAAAAGGTGATTCACGTCTTCAAAATGCAAACCGGTGGTAGGCTCATCTAAAATATAAAGGGTTTTGCCTGTGTCTTTTTTACTCAATTCTTTAGCCAATTTGATCCTTTGAGCCTCCCCCCCGCTTAAAGTCGTAGCGTTTTGCCCCAAAGTGATATAGCCTAAGCCCACATCTATAAGCGTTTTTAACTTCACAGCGATTTTAGGGAATTTAGCAAAAAATTCATAAGCCTCTTCCACGCTCATGTTCAACACATCGGCAATGGATTTGCCTTTCACCTTGATTTCTAAAGTTTGGGGGTTGTATTTAGCGCCCTTACAGCTATCACATTGGACTAACACATCAGGCAAAAAGTGCATTTCTATTTTAATATCCCCATCGCCTTGGCATTTCTCGCACCGCCCCCCTTTAACATTAAAGCTAAAACGGCTCGCGCTGTAGCCTAAAATTTTAGCTTCTTTTTGCTCGGCAAATAAAATCCTGATTTCATCCATCACTCCTGTGTAAGTGGCAGGGTTGCTTCGTGGGGTTTTGCCTATGGGGGCTTGATCTAAATAAATCACCTTATCCAAATGCTCCAACCCTACAATCTCCACCCCATTCAAGCTTTGAATTTTTTTAGCATGGTTTAAAAGGGTTTGAGCGGTGGGTAAAAGGGTTTGTAAAATCAGCGAGCTTTTACCGCTCCCGCTCACCCCAGTAATGCACACCAATTGTTTTAAAGGGATTTGAACGCTCAAATTCTTAATGTTATTGATATTGACATTTTTAATTTCTAAAAAATGCTTTTCTTTAGGGGGTTCAAATTTAGGGCGCTCAATCTTTTTAGTGCCGTTGAGATACAAGGCGGTAGAATGGTTATTTTGCAATAATTCTTTTACGCTCCCGCTAAAAACCACTTCACCCCCATGCCTTCCAGCCTTTGGCCCAATATCCACCACAAAATCCGCATGCTTAATCGTCTCTTTATCATGCTCTACGACAATGAGCGTGTTCCCCTTTTTTTGTAAATTCCTAAGGGTGTTGATGAGTTTGAGCGTGTCTTTTTCATGCAAGCCAATGCTAGGCTCGTCTAAAACATATAAAACCCCTGTCAAACCACTCCCGATTTGGCTAGCGATTCGTATCCTTTGACTCTCCCCTCCGCTAATGGTTCGCGCATCCCTCCCTAAAGTCAAATACCCTAGCCCCACATCGTATAAAAAAAACACCCTTTCTAAAATCTCTTTTAAAATGGGTTCAGCGATCTTTTTTTCTTGCTCGTTAAGATAGCTAAAATGCGTGGGATCATTAAAAAAGTGATAGACTTCTTCAATGGGCTTAGTTAAAAAATCCGCTATTTTCAAGCCAGCCACTTGGACGCTCAAACTGGAGGCTTTCAAACGATGCCCCTCGCACGAAGAACAGGTTTTTTCGCTCATGTAATCGCTCAAATCCTTTTGCTCTTTAAACATGTCATAAGCGATTTGGATAATGCCTTTCCAGGGGCGTTTCAAGGGGCTATTTTTAAAATGAAAGCTGATTTCAGTGCCATTCCCATACAAAAGAGCGTCCTGTTGCTCTTTATTCAATTCATTAAAACAAAGCGCGCTGTCAATACCATTGTATTCGCAAAAGCCTTCAAACATTTGAGCGTAATAACTGCGGTTATACCCAAAAATGACTTTAATCGCTCCTTGATTTAAAGGCGTGTTAGGATCTAAAATCTTACTAATATCTAAGCTAAATTTTGTCCCCAAACCCAAACAGCTCTCGCACGCCCCTTTAGGCGAATTGAAGGAAAAACTCAAAGGCTCTAATTCTTCAAAACTCATCTTGCATTTAAAGCATGCCTTATGCTCGCTGTAATGCTTCCTTATGCTTGGTGCATTCTCTTGCAAGATTTCCACTTCTAATTCCCCATAGCTTTCTTTAAGGGCTTTTTCTACCGCACTAGCGATCCGTGAAGAATTTTCGCTATTGATAACCACCCTATCCACCACCGCTTCAATGGTGTGTTTTTTGGTTTTGTGCAAATGGATTTCTTCATCTAAACGCACCATCACCCCATCAACAAAAGCCCTCACATACCCCTTCAAACGCAAGCTTTCTAATTTATCGTTAAACGAACCTTTTTTATCTTTAATAATGGGGGCTAGAATAATGATTTTAGAATTTTCTTCTAAATGACAGATTTGAGAAATAATATCGCTCGCGCTCATAGAACTAATGGGTTCTAAACATGTGGGGCAAAATTGCTCCCCAACCCTTGCAAACAACAACCTTAAATAATCATAAATCTCAGTGATCGTCCCCACAGTGGATCTAGGGTTTTTAGAAGTGGTTTTTTGATCAATAGCAATCGCAGGGGTTAGGCCTTCAATTTTATCCACATTAGGCTTACCCACTTTGTCTAAAAATTGCCTAGCATAGCTAGACAAACTCTCTAAATAGCGCCTTTGGCCTTCAGCGTATAAAGTGTCAAACGCCAGAGTGGATTTACCCGAACCGCTTAATCCGGTAAAAACAATAAATTGGTTTTTAGGGATTTCTAAAAAAATATTTTTGAGATTATTTTCCCTAGCCCCTTGAATAATGATTTTATCCATAATGGTTTTATGTTGCAAGAGCTTCCTTAAAATAAGAAAATGGATTAAAAGGAGCTATTATACTTCAAAAAAGAATGGTTTTATTATCATTTCTTATTCATAAGAGTTAAAAATATTTGCTTGATTAAGGATAAACATGCTATTATTTTATGAGAAAATTTTAAAGATAGGAATGTAAAGGAATGGAATTTATGAAAAAGTTTGTAGCTTTAGGGCTTCTATCCGCAGTTTTAAGCTCTTCGTTGTTAGCCGAAGGTGATGGTGTTTATATAGGGACTAATTATCAGCTTGGACAGGCCCGTTTGAATAGTAATATTTATAACACAGGGGATTGTACAGGGAGTGTTGTAGGTTGCCCCCCAGGTCTTACCGCTAATAAGTATAATCCAGGACATACCAATATCAATTGGCATGCTAAATACGCTAATGGGGCTTTGAATGGTCTTGGGTTGAATGTGGGTTATAAGAAGTTCTTCCAGTTCAAGTCTTTTGATATGACAAGCAAGTGGTTTGGTTTTAGAGTGTATGGGCTTTTTGATTACGGGCATGCCACTTTAGGCAAGCAAGTTTATGCACCCAATAAAATCCAGTTGGATATGGTCTCTTGGGGTGTGGGGAGCGATTTGTTAGCTGATATTATTGATAACGATAACGCTTCTTTTGGTGTTTTTGGTGGGGTCGCTATCGGCGGTAACACTTGGAAAAGCTCAGCGGCAAACTATTGGAAAGAGCAAATCATTGAAGCTAAAGGTCCTGATGTTTGTACCCCCACTTATTGTAACCCTAACGCTCCTTATAGCACCAAAACTTCAACCGTTGCTTTTCAAGTATGGTTGAATTTTGGCGTGAGAGCCAATATCTACAAGCATAATGGCGTAGAGTTTGGCGTGAGAGTGCCGCTACTCATCAACAAGTTTTTGAGTGCGGGTCCTAACGCTACTAATCTTTATTACCATTTGAAACGGGATTATTCGCTTTATTTGGGGTATAACTACACTTTTTAAACCCTTTAAAAAGGTGTCTTTAAAGCCCTTTTTAATCTTTATTAAAAAGGATTATTAGTTTGAGTTTTCGCATCTTAAAAAGCTAAAATTGGTTATAAAGAAACTTTTGAGTGTAACCAACAAAACCAACACCATTGAGTGAGCATTTGGAAAATTCATCTAGGGGTTTTAAGGGGATTGTTTGCAAGAAATAGAGAGTTTGCATCAAAGCGTTTTGTTGCAAGAAGTTTTGCAAGCGTTCACGCCTTTAGAAGAAGGGGTTTTGATTGATTGCACTTTAGGGTTAGGGGGGCATTCTAAAGCCCTTCTATCCCAAAAACCACACCTGAAACTCATTGGTATTGATAAAGATAAGTTCGCTCAAGAAATCGCTAAAGAACGATTGAAAGAATTTGAAGGGCGTTATCATATTTTAAGCGGAGGGTTTGCCAAACGCTTTAAAGAAGCCCTAGAAATGTATGGCGATCGAATCAAGGGGGTTTTAGTGGATTTAGGGGTGAGCTCCTTACAGCTTGATGATGATAACAGAGGGTTTAATTTCCACTCGCACACTCTGGATATGCGCATGGATTTAGAGAGCGATTTGAACGCTCAAAAAGTCATCAACTCTTATCCTGTAGTGGCGTTAGAAAAAATCTTTAGAGACTATGGAGAAATCAAAGAATACAAAAAAATCGCCCATAAAATTGCAGAAAGGCGCACTAAAAAACCCTTCAAAGACGCTAAGGATTTAAGCGATTTTTTAAGCTCTTTTTCTAAAAATAAAAAAATCCACCCAGCGACACTAGTGTTTCAAGCCGTTCGCATAGAAGTCAATAGCGAATTAGAAGAGTTAAAAGAGTTTTTACAAAGCGCTAGAAACCTTAAGGGAGCGATTTTGTGCGTGATTTCTTTTCATTCTTTAGAAGATGGGTTAGTGAAAAACGCTTTCAAAGATTACGCTAAAAATTGCATTTGCGATCCTTCAAGTTTCAAATGCGCTTGCTCTAACAACCACGCTTTAGGTGCAATTTTAACCAAAAAGCCCATCACTCCAAGCCCAGAAGAAATTAAAAACAACAGGCGTTCGCGAAGCGCTAAAATGAGGGTGTTCCAATTCAAGCCATGAGTAAGTTATATGAGTAAGCCATGAATATAAAAAACCATTCTTTAAATGAAAAAGAACGCTTTGTACGCATAGAAGAGGACGAAAAGAAAGAATTATTCGCTGGAACTGCAAATGAAAATTCGCATGGTCTTTCTTTAATGAATTTAATAGGGGTGTTGGTTTTTGGGGGTGCGTTTTTAGCCTTATTAGCGCCTAAAATCTATTTAAGCAATAATATCTATTATATTAGCCGTAAAATCAACACCCTAGAAGATCAAAAACGCCTGCTTTTAGAAGAACAACAAATCCTAAAAAACGAATTAGAAAAAGAGCGTTTTAAATACTATATAGAAAATAGTGAAAATATTGGCGATATTGCGTTTTAAGTGAAAACCCCCCTATCCCCTTAAGAGAGCCTAATTAGCGTTAAAATTTTGTTTCAATACGAAATTTTAATCCCTTGTAAAAACTTTAAACTTCAAAAAAACAAACAAACAACCCCCTTAAATTGTATAATAAAAACACTTTAATCCAACAAAGGATAACCATGAGAAAACGCTTCACTCCACTTTTGTTATTCAGGAAATAATACAGATGAAAAAAACGATTTCAGCGTTGTTTTTATCAGCGTGCATAGGGTTATCGTCTGTTTATGCAGATAACGCTTTGATTTTACAAACCGATTTTAGCCTAAAAGACGGGGCTGTCTCGGCGATGAAAGGCGTCGCTTTCAGCGTTGATTCTAATCTTAAAATCTTTGATTTAACGCACGAAATCCCTCCGTATAACATCTGGGAAGGCGCTTACCGCTTGTATCAGACGGCTAGTTATTGGCCAAAAGGTTCGGTATTTGTGAGCGTAGTGGATCCGGGCGTAGGCACTAAGCGTAAATCGGTGGTTCTAAAAACTAAAAACGGCCAGTATTTTGTTTCGCCGGATAACGGCACGCTGACTTTGGTGGCGCAAACTTTTGGGATTGATAGCGTGCGTGAAATTGATGAAAAAACTAACCGCTTGAAAGGTTCTGAAAAATCCTATACTTTCCATGGCCGTGATGTGTATGCTTACACCGGTGCACGCTTGGCTTCTGGGGCGATCACATTCGAGCAGGTTGGGCCAGAGCTTCCTCCAAAAGTCGTTGAAATTCCTTACCAAAAAGCGAAAGCCACAAAAGGGGAAGTGAAAGGCAATATCCCGATTTTGGATATCCAATACGGCAATGTTTGGAGCAATATCAGCGATAAATTACTCAATCAAGCAAAAATCAAACTCAATGACACGCTGTGTGTAACGATTTTTAAAGGTTCTAAGAAACAATACGAAGGGAAAATGCCGTATGTTGCGAGCTTTGGCAATGTGCCAGAAGGCCAGCCGTTGGTTTATTTAAACAGCTTGTTGAACGTTTCCGTGGCGCTGAATAGGGATAATTTCGCGCAAAAACATCAAATCAAATCCGGTGCTGATTGGAATATTGATATAAAGAAGTGCACTAAGTAAAGCGCTTTTTAGAAAATTAAGGGGGAGTTAGAGATTTTTAACCATCAAACTTTCATTAACACAGCCCAATTAACGCTAAATAAACCCTAAAACAAACGCTTGCTGTTAAAATTTTGTTTCAATATGAAACACTAATCCCTTGTAAAAACTTTAAATTTTAAAAAATAAACAAACCATTCCCTTAAATTGTATAATAAAGACACTATAAGCTAACAAAGGATAACCATGAAAAAACTATTCATCCCACTTTTATTATTCAGCACTTTAGAAGCGAATGAGAAAAATGGCTTTTTTATAGAAGCCGGGTTTGAGACTGGGCTGTTAGAAGGCACGCAAACGCAAGAAAAAAGACACACCACCACAAAAAACACTTATGCGACTTATAGCTATTTACCCACAGACACGATTTTAAAAAGAGCGGCCAATTTATTCACCAATGCTGAAGCGATTTCAAAATTAAAATTCTCATCTTTATCCCCTGTTAGAGTGTTATATATGTATAATGGTCAATTAACTATAGAAAACTTTCTGCCTTATAATCTAAGCAATGTTAAACTGAGTTTTAAAGACGCTCAAGGCAACACGATTGATCTAGGGGTGATAGAGACTATCCCCAAACACTCTAAGATTGTTTTACCCGGAGAAGCGTTTGATAGTCTAAAAGTTGATCCTTATACTTTATTTCTTCCAAAAATTGAAGCCACTAGCACTTCTATTTCTGACGCTAACACGCAAAGGGTGTTTGAAACGCTCAATAAGATTAAGACAAATTTGGTCGTAAATTATAGGAATGAAAACAAATTTGAAGGTCACCAAAACCATTGGGAAGCTTTCACCCCACAAACCGCAGAAGAATTCACTAATTTGATGTTGAACATGATCGCTGTCTTAGACTCCCAATCTTGGGGCGATGCGATTTTAAACGCTCCTTTTGAATTCACTAATAAAGGCGGAGAGGAATGCGATACGAGCAAAGAGAACGAATGCGTAAATCCTGGGACAAACGGGCTTGTCAATTCTCAAAACCAACAATATGTGTTAAACAAACAAGACATTGTCAATAAATTTAGAAACAAAGCGGATCTTGATATCGTTATTCTAAAGGATTCAGGGGTTGTAGGGCTTGGGAGTGATATTACCCCTAGCAACAATGACGATGGCAAGCATTATGGCCAGTTAGGGGTAGTAGCTTCTGCTTTAGATCCTAAAAAACTCTTTGGCAACGACCTTAAGACTATCAATTTAGAGGATTTAAGAACCATCTTGCATGAATTCAGCCACACTAAAGGCTACACTCATAACGGGAACATGACTTATCAAAGGGTGCCGGTGATGAAAGATGGTCAAGTGGAAAAGGATAATAACGGCAAGCCAAAAGATTCTGATGGTCTCTCTTATAATGTGTGCTCTCGCTTCAATGGTTCAGGTCAGCCCGCTTTCCCTAGCAACTACCCCAATTCCATTTATCACAATTGTGCGGATGTCCCAGCTGGCTTTTTAGGGGTAACAGCAGCGGTTTGGCAGCAGCTTATTAATCAAAACGCTTTACCCATAGATTACGCCAATTTGAGCGCTCAAACAAACTACAATCTAAACGCTAGTTTGAACACGCAAGATTTAGCCAATTCCATGCTCAGCACCATTCAAAAAACCTTTGTCACTTCTAGCGTTACCAACCACTATTCTTCAAGCGCTTCGCAAAGTTTTAGAAGCCCTATTTTAGGGGTTAACGCTAAGATAGGCTATCAAAACTACTTTAATGATTTCATAGGGTTGGCTTATTATGGCATCATCAAATACAACTATTCTAAAGCCCTTAATCAAAAATTCCAGCAATTGAGCTATGGTGGGGGGATAGATTTGTTGGTGGATTTCATCACCACTTACTCCAATAAAAATAACCCCACAGGCATTCAAACCAAAAGGAACTTTTCATCATCTTTTGGTATCTTTGGGGGGTTAAGGGGCTTGTATAACAGCTATTATGTGTTGAACAAAGTCAAAGGAAGCGGTAATTTAGATGTGGCTACTGGGTTGAATTACCGCTATAAGCATTCTAAATATTCTGTAGGGATTAGCATCCCTTTAATCCAAAGAAAAGCCAGCGTCGTTTCTAGTGGTAGCGATTACACGAACTCTTTTGTTTTTAATGAAGGGGCTAGCCATTTTAAAGTGTTTTTTAATTACGGGTGGGTGTTTTAAGTATAAAATCCATTAAGCGCGAAATCCATTGATAGAAATAATATTTTTTAAATAAAAGCCTTATTTTTATCTTTTTTTTCGTATAATAAGATTTAGGTTAGTATTGATAGTGGTGCGTTAGGTTTTTCAAACTTGTGCGATCCAATCAATATTTCTTAATAAGATCATAGCTTTAATATTCAAAATAGTATAAAAAGGAAAGTTATGTATGCGGCTCATCCTATTAAACCCCTAAAAGCCCCTAAACTCAAAACTCAATTTTTGAGGCGTGTGTTTGCGGGTGCGTCTATTAGGCGCTGGAATGACCAAGCATGCCCTTTGGAATTTGTGGAATTAGACAAGCAAGCCCATAAAGCGATGATTGCGTATTTGCTCGCTAAAGATTTAAAAGACAGGGGTAATGACTTAGATTTGGATCTTTTAATCAAGTTCTTTTGCTTTGAATTTTTGGAGCGCTTGGTTTTAACCGATATTAAACCCCCTATTTTTTACGCCCTCCAACAAACACACAGCCAAGAATTAGCCTCTTATGTCGCGCAAAGTTTGCAAGATGAAATCAGCGCGTATTTTTCTTTAGAGGAACTCAAAGAGTATTTAAGCCACAGACCCCAAATTTTAGAAACTCAAATTTTAGAGAGCGCGCATTTTTATGCGTCTAAGTGGGAGTTTGATATTATTTATCATTTTAACCCCAACATGTATGGCGTGAAAGAAATTAAAGATAAAATTGACAAGCAACTCCACAATAACGAGCATTTGTTTGAAGGGCTTTTTGGGGAAAAAGAAGATCTGAAAAAACTGGTGAGCATGTTTGGGCAGTTGCGTTTCCAAAAGCGCTGGAGCCAAACCCCACGAGTGCCGCAGACTAGTGTTTTAGGGCATACCTTATGCGTGGCGCTTATGGGGTATTTATTGAGTTTTGATTTAAAAGCTTGTAAAAGCATGCGGATCAATCATTTTTTGGGCGGGCTTTTCCATGATTTACCCGAGATTTTAACCCGAGACATTATCACACCCATCAAACAAAGCGTTGCGGGGCTTGATCATTGCATTAAAGAAATTGAAAAAAAGGAAATGCAAAACAAAGTCTATTCTTTTGTTTCTTTGGGCGTTCAAGAAGATTTGAAATATTTCACCGAAAACGAGTTTAAAAACCGCTACAAAGACAAATCTCACAAAATCATTTTCACTAAAGACGCTGAAGAATTGTTCACGCTTTATAATAGTGATGAATATTTTGGGGTTTGCGGGGAGCTTTTAAAGGTGTGCGATCATTTGAGCGCGTTTTTAGAAGCTCAAATCTCTCTTTCTCATGGCATTTCCAGTAACGATTTGATTAAAGGGGCTCAAAACCTTTTAGAATTGCGATCCCAAACGGAACTGCTTGATTTGGATTTAGGGAAATTGTTTAGGGATTTTAAGTGATTTATAGATCTATTTAATAGCGTATTAGTTATAAAATCTAAAAAATGCTCAAAAGTATTTTAATTTGATCATTCATGCTCAATGAGAGCGAAATCATTTGGTTGGTTATTTTCAAGCGCGCATCAAATAGAGCTTTTTCCTTTCGCTTGAAGAAGCGATGTTGAGCAATTGGCGGTATTTAGTGATTGTTCTTCTTACCATTTTCAAATGGAATTTTTCTTCAATGAGTTCTAAAATCTTAGCGTCGCTCAAAGGCTCTTTTTTGTCTTCATTTTTAATCAATTCTAAAAGATAGTCTTTAATCACAGCGTTTGAAGTCTCGCTATTGTCTAAGGCGGTGCTAAAGAAATGCTTAATAGGGAAAACCCCCCTTTCGCATGCCAAATATTTATTAGAAATGGCCCTTGAAATCGTGCTTACAGAGTGGTTAAACTCATTGGCTAAATCCAGTAATTTTAAAGGGCGTAATTCCTTACCCTTAAAAAAATCGTATTGATACTCTAAAAGCATGAGGCCGATTTTATAAATCGTGGCTTTTCTCAAATTTAGCGCATCAATCAAATCTTTAGCCTCTTTTAATTTTTCTTTTAAATAGCCACTATTCTCAAAGCGATTTTCTTCTAAACTGATCGTCGGGTAGCTTTCATCATTCAAACGCACGATGATTTCATCATCCACTTCTACAATAAAAAGCTCAGGAATGACTTCTATTTCTTTTTCTAAAAACTCAATGGCTGGGGGGTTTTTAAAGGATTTTAAAATCTTTAAAGCCTTTTCATAATAAAAATCTTTAGAAAATTCATGGTGTTTTTCTAAATTCAAAATGATTTTTCGCGTTTCTTCATAAAGCTCATTACCGTCTAATTCCCTACTCTCTAACTGGAATAAAAAGCCCTCTTTCACATCTTTAGCGCCAATGCCAGCGGGATTAAGGTAACTAAAACGCTTGCGCACTTTTTCATAAACTTCGCTCTCTACCCCTAAAATTCTAGCCCTTTCTTCAATATTTTCTTCAAAATACCCCTCATTATTCAACCCGCTGATAATATCCATAGCGATTTTTTGAGAGGTTTCAGTAGGAAAAAGGGGGGGAATGATTTGAGCCTCTAAAGTTTCAAAAAGGCTTTTAGATGCGATTGCAAAATTTTCTAAATGATCGCTGCTCTTTTTAGCGCTAAAACGATCGCTAAAATTTTTGATGCGTTTGTTTTCAATTTTGATTAAGGGGTTATCTAGGGCGTTTTGTTTCAACACTTCTTCTAAATCTTCAAGCTCGCTTTGTAAAATGGGGAGCCACCCTTTTAAGGTAGCGTTTAATTTGTTTTTAGGGCTAAGGTTTGCGCGTAAGATCGCCATGTCTATACCTTAAAATTTTCCCCTAAATAATACTTACGCACCAAAGCGTTTTCATAAATTTCATTAGCGTTCCCGCTCGCTAAAAGCGTGCCGCTTTTAATCACATACGCCCTATGACACACGCTCAAAGTCTCTCGCACATTGTGATCAGTGATCAACACACCAATGTTTAATTCTATCAAGCTTTCAATGATTTTTTGAATATCAATCACTGCGATCGGATCCACGCCCGCAAAAGGCTCATCTAATAATACGAATTTAGGGTTTTTCATTAAAGCCCTAGCGATTTCTACGCGCCTTCTTTCTCCCCCACTCAAGCTCATGCCCTTGCGCTCTCTTATGGCTTGGATATTAAAAGCGTCCAACAAGCTTTCCATTTTTTCTTCGCTCTCTTTAGAGTTTTTAAAAGTGCTCTCTCCTGCTAGGGCCAGATTCTCTTCCACGCTCAATTCTTTAAAAATACTGGATTCTTGGGGCAAGTAGCCTATACCTAAGTTAGAACGCTTGTGTAAGGGGTATTTAGCTAAATTCACATCGTTTAAATAAACGCTCCCCCCACTAGGCTCTAAAAGCCCGCATATCATATAAAAGGTGGTGGTTTTACCCGCCCCATTAGGCCCTAAAAGCCCCACCACTTCGCCACTTTTCACTTCTAAAGAAACATCTGAAACGATTTTGGTTTTTTTAATCTGTTTGTTTAAATGCTCTGCTTTTAAAATATCCATCCAAACGACCCTTTAAGCGATCTTTATTGTATAAAAACGGCTAGTTGATTCGGTTTTAATTTCCACAACCTTAATAGCTAAATCGTATTTTTTTAAAATTTTTTCTAATTTTTCATCGCCCCATTCCACAAAATGGATCCCCTTTTCCAACAAGCACTCCAACATGCCAAGCTCCAAGCAAGCCTCTAAATCGCGCATGTAAAAATCATAATGGAACACGCTCTCGCTATAAGCATGCATCAAGCTAAAGGTTGGCGAAGTCGCTTGAATGTCTAAACCCAAGCGTTTCAAGCACGCTTGAACCAGAGTCGTTTTACCGCTCCCCACAACGCCTTTTAAAAGCACCACCCCCTTAAAATCATCTTTTAAAATTGCAACCGCCACTTTGTCTAACTCGTCTAAATTCGCTCTCATAACAACTCCACGCTTTTGATTTCAAACTCGCTCTTAATCTCTTCAATGAGATTGGAATGATTAGCCATGAATTCTTGCAAGGCCGTAGGGGCTTGTTTGGGTTGGGTTTCTTGAACCTCTTTAGTGTCGTTTTCTTGAATCTCTTTTTCTTTAGTTTCTTTTTCTTTAGTTTCAGCCGTCGTTTCAGTGGTTGGTTTGGGCTTTGAATAGGGGAATTTAAGCTCTTTAACCACTTCTAAAGCGCTTTTATTTTCCAAATGATTTTTTAAAGCGATTTTGATATTTTCGCCCTTACCAAAAACGCTATCAACGATACCTTTCACGATTTTAAATCGTTCTCTTAAAAGCTCTTTATCCTTATCAGCGGCCAAAGACTCCCAAGTCAAGGTTTTAGTCTGGCTGTCAAAATCAATGAAACGGATATTTTTTTCAAACACCGCCCCTAACTCATAATTGCGCTCATAAACCAATGTTTGAACTTGTTTGAAAAGGTTGTGGAAAATGCGATCTTTAGCTGAAAGCATGGGAGTTTGCGGGGCTTCTGCACTCGCTATTTTTTCTAGCTTTTCTCTTTTTTCTGTTCCCTCTATTCTTTCTGCGCTTTTGGGTTCTTGTTTAGGGGCGTTATAGCTTATGCTAGGGCTTTGATTGAAAGGGGTTTGCTCTAATTCTAAAATCGCATCATCTAGGGCTTTGAGTTTCAAAGCTTCTTTGAATTTCATTTTCAATAACAACAGCACAAAACTGGCATTTGCCCCTTCTTTTAAAAGACTCAAACTGCTCATAATGATTTTAAAAAAGCGCTCTATTAAAAGAATGGAATACGAATCAGGGCTTAATAATTTCGCTTTCAAAAAAAGCATCATTTCTTCTAAAACGCCCTCGGTTTCATAATTTTCTAAAATGGCATAACGCTCTTGCAATCGCGCTTCATCTTGGTTGATTAAGCTTTGGAAAAAATCTTCTAAAACGCTCCGATCAATCGCTCCTAACATTTCAGCCACTTTGCTTTCTGTGATAGCGTTATCGCAATAATTGATGGCTTGCTCTAAAAGAGTGATCGTGTCCCTCAAACTCCCTTGCCCGCTGTGAGCCAGTTTTTCTAACGCGCTACTTTCATAGCTCACTTGTTCTTTTTCTAAAATGGTTTTTAAATGAGAAATAACGGAATTTTCAGGGATTTTTTTAAACCTGAAGTGTTGGGTGCGGCTGAGTATGGTAGCGGGTAATTTCAAGGCGTCCGTTGTCGCTAAAAGGAATTTCACATGGCTAGGAGGCTCTTCTAAAGTCTTTAAAAGCGCGTTAAACGCTTCGGTGGTGAACATATGCACTTCATCAATGATAAAGATTTTATAGCGCCCAAAGCTTGGTTTGTAGCGCGTTTGCTCTATGAGGTTACGGACATCATCAATCCCCCTATTAGACGCCCCATCCATTTCTATAATATCTATATGGTGGTTGTTTAAAGCGCTCTGGCATTGGGTGCAAGTATCGCAAGGCACAGCTTTTGGCCCTGTTTCGCACATTAAAGACCTAGCAAAAATCCTAGAAGAGCTGGTTTTGCCTGAACCTCTTAACCCGCTGAATAAATAAGCGTTAGCCAAACGCTGGTTGTCTAGGGCTAAAGAAAGCGTTTTAGCCACGCTCTCTTGACCGATTAGCTCGCTAAAATGTTTGGGGCGGTATTTTAACGCTAAAACTTGCATATTGGTTGTAATCCTTAAAACTCATTTAGGAGTATTGTAATGCAAAATGACTTAAAACTAGCCCCTTTTTAGGTTTTGCTCAATAGCGCTAAAAAATCTTTAAATAAATTAATACTAAGCGTCCCCATGATAGCGGTTACAAAGAGATTCACGCCCATAAAAATTTTTTGGTTGTTTAAAAGTTTAGAGCCATAACGCAACGATAAAGTGCATAACAATAAAAGCCAAGAAAGAGCGGCTGATAAAGTGCCGGCCAGAAAAACAAATTTTTGCACTAAATTAAAAGACAAAGTGCTCGCGCCAATGAGAAACACCATTTCCAAATACACTTGAGGGTTGAGTAAAGTAACGCCTAAAGTGAATAATAAAGTCTTTTTTAAGGATAGTTTTTTGGGGGTTTGGACTTGCTTTTTTTTAAAGGTTTGAAAAAGGGTTTTTAACGCTAAAAAAGCATAAAACCCGGTAAAAAGCGCCCCAAATAAATTCAAAAACAAACTCAAATAAAGGTTTTTCGCAAAATAAGCCCCCACGCCAAACACGCCCATGCTCATTAACACTATATCGCACATAAAACACAGAGCGCAAATCAAAAACACATAATTCCTAGCCATGCCTCGCTCTATAATAAACAAGGATTGCGCCCCCACCGCCGCGCACAAAGAAATCGCTAAACCAAAACCTTCTATAAAAACCACAAACATCTTGATCCTTTCGCTCACAATAAGCCAAAAACTACCAACGCCATACAAACCAATCATTCTAAAATGGTATTTTAAAATCTTAGGGTTTAAAACGACCTTTATAAATAAAAGTTAAATGATGATTGCACAAAATTTAAAAACCCCATTTTTTAGTGCTCTTAGAGTCGTTTGAGAATAAGTTAAAATTAACATGGTAGAATGCTAAAATTTGCTGTCGTCATGCGGCAAAAATTTAGACAACAAGGAATTGGGAATGAGAAGGAGTTTGGCTTTTTGCCTTTTAGCTTTGCTTGGATTACAGGTTTTAGGTGCTAGAGACTTTTCGCAACTCAAAAACGAAGAACTTTTAAAATTAGCAGGCACTCTGCCTTCTAATGAAGCGATTGATTATCGCATGGAAGTGTCTAAACGCCTTAAAGCTTTAAACGCTGAAGACGCTAAGAAATTCCGCGCGAATTTCAGCCGGATCGCTAGGAAGAATCTTTCCAAAATGAGTGAAGAGGATTTCAAAAAAATGCGTGAAGAAGTGCGTAAAGAATTAGAAGAAAAAACCAAAGGTTTGAGCGCTGAAGAAATTAAGGCAAAAGGGCTTAATGTGAGCGTTTGCAGCGGCGATACGAGAAAAGTTTGGTGTAGGGCTGTTAAGAAAAAAGACGAACATTGCTCTCCTAAGTGAGATAAAATTTAATTTAAAAGGATAAAACATGAAAAAAGCGTTGAAAATACTTTCTGTTGGTGCGTTGTTATTTGTGGCTTTGAACGCCAAAGATTTCAGCAAAACAAGCGATGAAGATTTGGCTAAAATGGCTGGCATTGTCGCTCCGCAGGATATTGTGGATTATAAAAAAGAGTTGAGAATGCGCATGAAAAAAATGCCTGAAGACAAAAGAGAAGCGTTCCATAAGCAGTTGCATGAATACGCGGTTAAAAACACAGACAACATGACCGTGGCGGATTTTGAAGCACACCAAAAAGCCGTTAAAGAAGCGCTTAAAAAAAGCAACATGAAGGACATGGATGATGATTTGGGGTTGCGATCATGCGAAAAAATGCATAAACACCATAAACATGGTAGTCATGACAAACATGGCAAAGGGCATGGCAAAGAACAAGGCAAAAAAGACCACGATCACAATGATCATGGCGAAAATGAGAAATAAAGCTTAAATTACACCCCTTTCTCTATCAAAGCTTCAAACCCTTTAAGCAGAAATCCTAGACGCTTTTTAGCGTTTGGGATAGAAGCTTTTAAGTATTGTATAAAGTATTATTAATAATTTTTATTGTTTTTTTAATAAAATATAGTTAAAAATCCTACAAGGATTAACACATGCCATACACTTATAACCAAAATAGCGAAATGTCCATTTTAGCGCGTGTATTTAACACCGCCGTCTTTAGTAACAATAGCGCCTTTGATATAACGCCTTTTGATTTAGGCGAGGAACAGATGAGTGTGGAAATGGAAGACGAAGTCGTAAAAAGGTTACAAGCAGCGACACAGACAATCGCCAGCGCTAACATTTATATACCCACGACAATCAAAGTCCCCATTCTTAAAACAAGCCCAGCCTATAAGACATGGCTTAACGCAAGGATGCGAAATCCTATTTTAGGCGGATGCACTTTAAAAGACGACACAGGGTTTCAGTGTGTGATAAAACAAGTAACTTTAGATTTCAATGTTATAGATTTAGTAACAAGTGCTGAATTTACCATTAAAGGCGACTTCTACCCCCAACCAGATTAAAATACCAATCAAAAAGCAAAAACCTAAAACCGCTTCAGCGTTGCAAACCATTCAAAAGAGTGTTTTAATACTCTTCAAACATTTCTTGGATTTTTGCCTTATCATTCGTTTTAGTTAGAGCGAGTTGTAAAAGCACCCTAGCCTTTTGGGGGTTTAAATTGTCGCTTGTGATGAAACCATAAGCCTTGTCATCAATCTCGCCTGAAGTAACTCCACCGCTGCCTACCCTACTAGAACGAACAATAACCACCCCCATTTCGCTCGCTTCTTGCATCGCTTTTAAAAACCCAGCGCTCACATTCCCATTACCCACCCCGGCTATCACAACGCCTTTTGCATGCGAGTTTAGGCTCGCTTGGAATAAATCAGGGGTCATGCCGGCATGCGTGTAAATAATATCCACTTTAGGCAAGGGGGAGTTGAGCTCTAAAATGGAAAATTCGCTCTCTATGGTGTGTTTTCTTAAAGGCTGCATGTAATAGCGCGCCTTGCCATAATACACGCTCCCTATCGCACCGCTATTTAGGGCTTTAAAGGTGGAAGTGTGGGTGGTGTGCGTTTTAATCGCTTCCCTAGCGCTAAAAATATTATCGTCCATCACCACCAACACGCCTTTATTCGCGCTTTTTTCATTGAGCGCTACGCTCAGCGCGTTATACAAATTCAAAGCCCCATCCGCGCTCAAAGAAGCAGCATTACGCATCGCTCCCACCAGCACGACCGGTTTTGTGGAGCGTAAAACTAAGTTTAAAAAATACGCGCTCTCTTCTAAAGTGTCCGTGCCATGCGTGATAACCACGCCTTGAATGCGGCTATTATCTAGCAATTCTTGGGCGCGTTTAGCGAGCTTGAACCACACCTCTTCAGTCATGTCTTGTGAGCCGATGTTAGAAATCTGCTCCCCTTGAATGCGAGCGATCTTGTTGAGACTGGGGATAGCCTTAAGAAGCTCTTTGACGCCCAACTCACCGCTCTTATAACTACCCAAACTCGCGCTCGCGCCACTCCCTGCAATCGTCCCCCCTGTCGCCAGTAAAACGATGGTGGGTAAATTTTTAGCCATGACTTGCCCTTTCAAACAAAATAAAAGGATTTAAAGATTTTGTAGTATAGTGAATCGTTGTTAAAATAAATTTAAAAAGGGTTAGTTGTGGATGCCTTTTTTCAAATTATCGTGTTACTTTTTTCGCTTTTTTTAGGGGCAAGGCTAGGGGGCTTGGGAGTGGGCTATGCGGGGGGCTTGGGCGTGCTTGTTTTATGCTTATTTTTAGGGCTAAACCCGGGCAAAATCCCTTTTGATGTGATTTTAATCATCATGGCAGTCATTAGCGCTATCAGTGCCATGCAAAAAGCGGGGGGCTTAGATTATTTAGTCCAAATCGCTGAAAAAATTTTAAGGAAACACCCTAAGCAAATCAATTATCTCGCGCCAAGCGTGGCGTATTTTTTAACGATACTAGCCGGCACCGGGCATACGGTTTTTTCTTTGATCCCGGTGATTGTGGAAGTGAGCCAGAGCCAAAACATCAAACCCAAAGCGCCCTTAAGCTTAGCAGTCGTTTCTAGTCAAGTCGCTATTACTGCAAGCCCGGTGAGTGCGGCGGTGGTGTTTATGAGCGGTATTTTAGAGCCTTTAGGGGCGAATTACTTGACCCTTTTAATGGTTTGGATCCCTACAACTTTTTTAGCATGCATGCTCACGGCGTTTATTATGGGTTTTACTGATTTGAAATTAGACAGCGATCCGCATTATTTAGAGCGTTTGAAAGCAAGAAATTTTTCGCCCCCTACAATCCAAGAAGAAAAAGAAACCTCAAAAAGCGCAAAATTATCGTTATGGATTTTTATCGGCGGGGTTGTAGCGATCGTTTTTTATGCGAGCGCGATTTCTAAAAATATCGCTTTAATTAGCCCGGTAATTTTAGGCAGAGATTACGCGATTGTGTCTTTCATGCTGAGTGTGGCGACTTTAATTGTGATTTTTTGCAAGATCAACGCTAATGAAATCGCTCATTCAAGCGTGTTTAAATCCGGCATGCAAGCGTGCGTGTGCGTGTTGGGTGTGGCGTGGTTGGGCGATACTTTTGTGAGCAATCATATAGATGAAATCAAGCGATACGCTTCTTTTTTGATCGCAGATTACCCGTTTTTATTAGCCGTAGCGCTCTTTTTGGCTTCCATGCTTTTGTATTCGCAAGCCGCCACCTCTAAAGCGCTCATCCCAAGCGTGATCACAGCCTTAGGCATTAGCGCTAATCATACAGAGCATTTGTATATTATCGTGGCTTCTTTTGCGAGCGTTTCGGCGTTGTTTGTGTTACCCACTTACCCCACTTTATTAGGAGCGATCGCTATGGATAACACCGGCACCACTAAAATGGGCCGTTATGTGTTTGATCATGCGTTTTTGATCCCTGGGGTTTTAGTCGTGTCTTTGAGCGTGGCGTTAGGGTTTGTTGTCGCGCCGTTGGTTTTGTAGATTTCATCATCAATGATAAAAGCTTGATGTTGCGCTTTTTTCTAAACCCCCTTAAAGAATAAGGTTTGAATCACTCAGTAAGCGAACACATAATTGAGGTACACGCTATAGAGCCTTCTGTATTGCAATTGAGTGCCTAGAAAAGAATAGTAATTCGTGTTAATGGTGGGGATTTTAACGCCCAATTCAATGCCATGTTGCGCGGAATGTTCGCTGTCTTTTTTCTTAGCTGTAGCGAGATTCGTCCTCAAGCCGAGATTGAACAAGAATTGGAAATTGGAAGCATTGACTTTCGCGCTGTAAGGGTTATTGAACGCGGTTAAATTCACGTATTGAGAATTAAGCCATGTCGTCCCTGCCAGTTGGATACCTCCAAAAAGACCCACAGAGAGCTTGTTGTTCTTTTTAGTGGCTTTATCGTTAAGAAAGTTATACAACAAATCGCTCCCACCGCCATAAGTCCATATATCAGAAGACGAATTAAAAAAGCTGGATTTGATATAGCCGTGGTTGTAATCAAAGAAGCCATAATACCTTAACCCAAACGCTTTCTTTTTCCCAAAGAATTGTTTATAGCCCACTTGCACGCCAAGCCCATTCATTGCGCCGTTATTGTTTTGAGAGCTGATCATGCCCACTTTTTTAAAGGGGTTATTGCTCATCGCCGCTAAAGCTTGATTAAGATTGGATTGCTGCTCTGGGTTGATTTGGTAGTTGTATTGGCCCGCTGCTGGGGCGTTTTTATCGTAAGGTAGTGTAACAATGTCTTTTGTATTGACTTGATTGTGCGGGAGCTTAGAAATCTCTTCGCTCAAAGTCTTAGCGTCGTTATAAGTGGTTACAATCTCTGTTTGATTGGATTTTAGGTTATAAACATCTTTAGCCACGCTTAAAGCCGCATCCACCCGATTACCATAATAACTCACATTGTTTTGAATCGTCTGAACTTCTTTATTCAAATTCACAACTGCCATATAGGGGTTAGTGGGAGTTTGACCCCCATTGACTATTTTCAAATAGGCCTTCTCCAAATAACGATACTGATCTTTAGGGATGGAATCAAAGAGGTTGAAAATATCTTTGGCGTAAGAGATGATTTGCTTTTGGTTTTGAGCGAAAGCGTAGATGTCTTTAGCGAATTCAGGGTTTGTTTGGGATCCTGTAGCTTGAGCTTGCAAACTAGCAGATAGGGTGTGGTTATTTTGAGAAAGCGTAACCGCTTGTTGCAAGATAGGAATCATTGCCTTAATGTTGTTAAACACCGTGTATTGAGTGGGGTAACCAGTGGAATCGATAGCGCCGGACGCGTTTGAAACGCCACTGATGACGATATTTTTCCACATCATAGCCGTCTTAGTGCTTGCGATCAAGTCCATAAGCTTTTGCGCGGTTTCAAGAGCACTGCTCACGGTTGAGCTTGGCGGGTTTGAACCTTCTGTTGTGGCGCATCCGGATAAAGCGCAAAGATTGTTCGCTTTAGTGGCAGAGTTTGTTTGAGCTGCTTGGAGGCTTTCAGCGAGCTTTTTCATCTCATTATAAGTGGTTTGATCCATAGCGCAATTTTCAATTCCTGAGCAGTTCTCTATAATCGTTTTAAAAGGAGGGTTACCCTGAACATTAGCGGGTTTGTCACCACTACCCACAAAAAAAGTGAAGTAGTTCCCCGCATAAAGACTCCAAAAACCCAATACCGAAGTGATAACGGCTTGCACGGCGTTAAAGATGGGCGATTGGGTGGTGCTGTTGTAGTTGTTGTTGGTAAAGCTTTTTAAATAGTTTAAAGAGCTATTGACCAGCTCAATGTTGTTGGCGTTTTGAATGCTTTGCTTCAACGAAGCCACTTGATTTAAATACTGGTTTAATTGCTCGTATTTTTCGTTTAAGTTTTTTAATTCACCGGTGTTTTTGACCATTTGCACCGCTTCGCCGATTTGATAGCCCGCGCTCACAAAAAAGCCGTTGTCTTCAGCATAAAGTAATGACGCTGCAAGGGATAGAGAAAGTAAAAATCGTTTTTTCATAAAAGTGTTCCTTAAAGTAATTTTTTTGTTGCAAAAATATTCTAAAATGATAATAGATTTACAATGAGTTTAATTTTATAATAAACTTATTGGATTTCCAAAAAAAAAAAAAAAAAAAAGATTTTGGGGCGTTTTTAACTTATTTATCTTTGAAGTGTTGATTTTTGTAACGATAAAATCATCCTTTGAATTTTATCATCAGTATTTAATGGGAACGAAACCGCACTAAAACAAGAACGCGTAGCTGACAAAAACTTCTTTATTCCTAAAAACGCTGAAGTTTTGTCGGATCGTTTGTTGCTGCCACACATTGCTAGAGCCAAAATTTTTCCAACTTTGCGCGCTCAAGCTGTAATAAGGGATTTTAAGCCCCACGTTGAAGCGGTTGCGCTTGCCTATATACAAAGAACCCCCAAAATTCACAAAAAACCCCCCACCTGCGGCAAAAAATTTATCATCTTGTTTTGTGTTTTGATTTTTATATTGAGAACTCCACAATATGGCGTATTCCACCCCACCCCCACCAAACACGCCTATTTTAAAAAACAGCATTTTTTCTGTTTTTAAAGCGAGTTTTAAAAGGGTGTCTATAGGGAGATTGACAAACACATTCACGTTCAAACCAAACGCCATGAAATGCCCGTTATTGAAAAGAAAATCTTGAGGGCTTGGGGTTTTTTGCAAAACTAAAGAGCCTTGAGCGTTTGAAACAGAATCGTAGGTTTTAATCGCGCTTGGGTTATAATTCGCTTGGGATAAAAGGGTGTTACCCCCCACTTTTTGACCCAATTGCACTTTAGCGTATTCTATATCCCCCCACACCCTTAAGCCTAAAATATGGTATTTATCAAAAGCTATTTCATCGCCTATTTGCCCGGTATAAGACAGGTTTTTACCCCCCTGATAATGGGCTTCTAATTTCTCACCATAACACACGCTGCTAGGGCAGGTGGGGTTGTCTTTATAGGCTTGTTGCCACATGCTTGTGCGCGTATTAGCCCCTGTGCCTAGCCTAAAACCTAGATAAATGTGGTTTTTCGTTTTAAAAAAAGGCGTTTTTTCAGCACTATTGCCCCACAAAACCCCCAAGCTGGCTAAAAAAACAAGCGCTTTCAAACGCTTTTTTGATTCAATTCTACCCATAATGGCACTTCACTTTACAACATTTCTTGATTAAAAAATTCCTCTATGCCCTCTCGCATGCTCTTTATTTCTGTAAGGGTATTGACGCAGTTGCGAAACGCGCTCGCTTGCATCTCGCCCTTAGCGTAAGCATGCAAATTTTTCCTGAACATCACCACCCCCCTATCCCCATAAAACTCCACCATTTTATCAAAATGTTCTAAAACCAGATCTTTTTTCACGACTGCGGGTAATTTTGTGGTGTTGTTTCTGATTTGCCAAAATATCCATGGGGCTCTTAAGGCCGCTCGCCCTATCATTAGCCCATCCGCTTGAGTGATTTGCAAGACTTCAAAGGCTTTTTTCACGCTGTCAATTTCGCCATTGGCTATCACCGGCTTTTTTAAAATCCCTTTCATTAAAGCGATGCTTTCATAATCTATTTTGTCTTTTTGGTATTTGTCGCTTCGTGTCCTCCCATGCACCACCACATAATCCACCGGCGCATCATTTAAAGCATGAGCGATTTCTTTAGGGATTTTCTTTTCAAAGCCTAAACGCACTTTCACGCTTGTGATTTTTTTATTCGTGTTTTCTCTGATCACTTTTAAAAGCTTCACTAAGTGGTTTAAATCCTTCAATAGCCCGCTCCCGTTACCATGATTAGCCACTTTAGGGGCAGGGCAACCGCAATTAAAATCAATCCCACTCACATGCTCTAAAGCGTTGATTTTCTCCACCGCTTCTTTGACTACGCCCTCTTTAGAGCCTGAAATTTGCGCCATGAAATGATCTTCTAAAGGGGATTTTTCTAACATTTTAGAAGTTTTATCAAACGCATACACTAACGAATGCGAGCTCACCATTTCGCTTGTGGTAACATCCACGCCAAATTTTTTCACCACGCTCCTGAAAGGCAAATCCGTATAGCCTGCCAAAGGGGCTAGAAAAAGCCATTTTTTATTCTTAAAGTCCATCCGCTCTCATATCAAAGTTTTTTGCTGTATTTTGACACAATCAAGGTTAAAAAGCGCTTTAAAATTAGTGTTTGATTAAAATCAAGCTTTTTATAGATCCATTAAACTCTGTTTAAAACGGGTTAAAAAATCATGCGTTGGTTGTTTTAAAAACTCTGCGTATAAAACAGGCCGTAAGCGTTTAGGGATATTCAACCTCCTGGCTTTGTCTTTAAAATCCTTTGGCATGCTTAAAGTTTTTTGGGGTTTAAGAGCGATAAACGCATGCTCTTTATCCTTTTCAATGATGAATTTTTGAGCGATTTCTAAGCTAAAAAAATGGCATTTGATTTCTTCTTTTTGAGAAAAGCTCAACACATACCCCTTTTGCTTTAAGATTTTATCCACCATAAACAGCGCATTTTGCGAATGCTTAAAAAAAGTGATCCCATGCATTTGTGAAACGGGCATCAAAGGATAAAGCCGCTCTTTTTCTTTATCTAAAAACTTAAAACTTTGGATAATGCCTTTAGAATAATGTTGCATCAAGGAGTTAGCGTAATTTTTCCTGAAAAAATTGCGTTTGAATTTTAAAGAAGAATTAGAATCATCTTCAAAAAATTCCCAATCTTTAGCGAGCGTTTTAAGGGTGTCTTTAGGGGTGTAGAGTAAGGGGCGAACAATCGCATAAAACCCTCTTTTTTCATAAGCTTGAAAGCTTAAAAGCGTGTTTAGCCCGGCTCCTTTGCTTAATTGCATCAAAAACCATTCCAGCCTGTCATTCAAGTGGTGCGCTAAAATCAAATGCTTGTAAGAATGCTCTTTTATTAGGGCTTCAAAAAAATCATAACGGATCTTTCTCGCTTGCATTTCAAAATTGCGCTCAATCTTTGGAGCGTAGTGGATATAGCATTTTTTATGGTACGTTTTTGCGAGTGTTTGAGCGTGCTGGATGATTTCAAGGCGTTGTTTTTGCGTGTTATAATCCACTAAAGCGATGTCAAAAGCGATGTTTTCTCCAACTAAAAGATGAAACAAACAAGTGGAATCCAACCCACCTGAAAAACCCAATAAATTTTTCCCCTCTCTTAAAGGCTCTAAATAGGGTTTAAAATCTCGCGCTGTCAAATCGGTGCTAAACGCATGCTGAATGGGTTGCGCTTTTATGAAGTTTCCTTGTGGGTTAAAATGCCTTTGAGTAAGCTCGCACCCTCTATGCCTAAAATTTCATTCCTGAGTTTTTCCACTTCATTCAAACCTGGAGCTTTTTTGTGGACGGCTTCGTTGCGGATGTTTTGAATAAGGCTTAGGCTTTTTGAAAAAGGATAATTGATGAATCTATTTAAGTTTTCTTCTAAATGGTATTGGACTTTTTCGTGTCTGAGTAAAAATTTAACACTCCCAAGATTGGGCTTTTGAGTGAAAAAATCTTCAAGTATCAAAGATTTTCCTTGGACTTCATAAGCTAAATCATAAAGGCTGGGATCTTTTTTGCAAGCCTTTAAAAGAACTTGTTTAGCAAAAGTATAAATTTCGTATTCTAAGGTTTTGGAGTATTTGACGATGATGCTTGTAAAATCATTCAAAAGATCGTTTTCGCTTTGTAAAAGCTCTAATTCTGCATGAATGATGTTATTGATGCTATCAGGGTGTAAGAGGTAAAAAAGCCTTTTTCCAAAAACAAAACGCATGAAATTTTCTTGCATATCTAAATATTCTTTGCTTTTATACACGCTCAAATAATGCTTTTCATCGCCTAAAAAATAAGAACGCTCCTCTTTCAACCTCACCGGCAAAGGATAGACATAATTATTCCCATAAATGGCGTAAGTGTGGTTGTTGGGCGCGATGAAATTGGCTAAAAATTGATCCCTTAAAAGGCTAAAATCTTCCCTGACTAATTCCCTTAAATCGCTGATAATAAAAAAGTCTTCCACTTCCAAATTTTTTTCTTTATAATAGCTAGGGATCAAACCCTCATCAATCTCTTTAGAAACCTTTATCACCTTAGCGGCAAATAAATTAGCGTAATCGGTCAAAAAAAGCTGCAAAAAATTTTTTTCATTGGTGGCTTTGTAAATCTCTTCTAAAGAGTCGTGCTTTTCTTGATCGTTGAGCTTTGATCGGATTTTACCAAAGCCCACTTGGGATTTTTCCTGCAAAACGCTTAAATGTTGTTGGATGACATCTTTTTGATAGTAAGGGTTATAAAGGATTAAAAGGTGGTTCATGCCTTGTCTTATTTTAGGATTTCTTTGAGATTTTGCTTGATCTCATCAGGATTTTGTTCGTATTCTTGGATGAGTTCTTTTAAAATTTCAAACAATTCGTCAAAATCTTGCGGGTGCTCTTTCTTAAATTTCACTACCAAATCCAAAGCTTCACAAGCGTTATTCAATGGATCTTTATCGTCATTGAAAGCGTCTTTGATACCCAAAACCATCTTGGTAATGCGAGTGCTTTGCCCAGGGCTTGAAATGCGTTTGCATATAAAGCCTTTGAATGCGTTTGCAAGCTTAAAAGATGCACAAATTTTAGAAAACATCGCCTTTCCTTATTAAAACATTTAAAATGCCACTTGTTGGATTAGTCCGTTTCAAGCTCAGCCAAAAAGCCTTTTTGATGCGTTTTTGAAATTTTAACACAAATTCAGTTCATTCCTCTTTTAGGCTCAACATCTATAAAATCTTCGCCCTTGATAAAATCTTCGCCAGTTTGAATCCATTTTTCCAGACCTTGAGCGCACTCTTGCGTTTTTTTAATTTTTTCTTCAATTTCTTGAAAGGATTTTTCCAATTCCAACACGCTCGGGAAACATGTTTGTTTGAATCTGGTTTCATCGTTGATGAGATCTAAGATTTCTTGTTTTTGTCCGTCAAAATTAGATTTCATTTCTTCTTTAGCTTTTTCAAGTTTTTCTATTTTTTGGCTTTCTTTCCAAGAATCCCACACTTCAAAAGCAAGACCGATAAACGGTAAACCTTTGTTTATGCTGCCTGCCAAGTTTACAGCGCCCCAAGGTTTGAATTTAAAAGCCAAATCTATGCCTACAACTTTTCCCGCAGCCACTATCCCATCTCTAGCCAGTTTGATATTAGTTGCATTGATAAACCCGCTTTGTTTTAAAAAATTAATTCCAGATCTTCCAAACGCTCCGGCATATTTCTCAAAAGAACTCACATCGGCGTTAAAACTCGTTCCAATTTTAACAATCTCATTTGCAATCCCTTGCGTTTGTCTTTCAAATTCATTTTTAACTCTTGTGTCTATATTGATACCTTCATTGCCTATTTCTCTTATAACAAAACCATTAAAGGTTTCTAGGCTGGTGCCAGAAACTTGAAGGATGAGACCGCTAAAATACCTCGTTATAAATTCTCTTAAATGAATGCGGGCTTGAGAAATTTCTCCGTTTAGATCTTGAATATCCTTTCGCCTTTTTTCAAGCGTTTTATTCAAGGTTTCCATTTCTCTATTAATATCTTGCAACGCTTGTTTTGCGGGCGGCATTTGCCTATAGACCACATCTTGAATGACGCTTTTTTTGGCTTCTTCTATGATGGTTAATTTCCCGCCATTTTCTTTAATCTTTTTTTGTGTCGCGTCTTGCAAAGTTTTGATATGCGAAAGCTTTTGGAATTCTTCTTGATGCTTTAGCCAGTGTTCAACCCCCAAATCATAAGGGTTTGCAGCGACAGCGACAATAATCAAACCCTCTTTTTCTTTTTCGCTTAAAGAAATGAGATCATTCAGTCGGTTTTGAATGTTTTCTTTTTTGATTTTAAATCTTTTGTTGTAATCCTCTTCATCTTCAATATCCGCTTCTTCATCAAAACGGCTGATGACAAAGATCGTCCTGGATAAAAGATTGAGCGTCCTAAACAACCAATTCAAATCGTCCTTATGGCTTTCTTTGATGGGGTTTGACGGGTTGAGCGCGTATAAAATGAGATGGGCTTCGCTGACATATTTTTTCGTAATATCTTTATAGCGTTCCATTTTGCCGCTATCAGTTATTTTTTCTTTAAACTCAAATAGTCCCGGGGTGTCAACCAGCTCAATTTCATTGTCTATGTTGTAGATTTTAACTTCATCGCTGGATTCTTTGTGGTCTATCTTCATGCTCTTGTCTAGCCGATCGATCCAAGCTGCCGCTATGGATGTTTTCCCGCAAGAAAAACCTCCCACTAAAGCCACTTTAAGTTTTTGACCGGCAACATTTTCCATCGCATTATGGATCTTGTCTTTGAGAGACTCTTCAACATTGATGCCGTATTTCTCTCCAGTATGGATAAAATCAAGCAATTTTTTAAGAATTTCTTGATTCCTCTTTTGATTTTTTTTAAATTGTTCTAGCGTTTCATTCTTCATTGCATGCTCCTTGTTTTGATATTGTTAGATTGATACTATGAGAGATGTATCCTAATTTTTCATGGGCTTCTTTCAATTGTCTTTTCATGCGTTCATAATTATCAACAGGTCTAAGATTGGCTTTGAGTTTTTCAATCTTTTCCCGTATGTCTTTTTTGCGACTTTCAAGTCGGCTTTTCACATCCTCTGCAATTTTTTCACAAATTTGATGTAAATTCTTATCCACTTCTTTTTTTTGTTGGGATCTTTTATATCTTGAACTAAAAAAGCTCCAGATTGATCTGGCTATTCCAACTAATCCTGTAATAATCCCTGCAGTCAGAGCAAACCAACCCATAGGATTCCAAGCGTTAAATATCCCAAGCAAACCCAAACCTCCTATTGAAGTGGCTAATTTTGTTCCATCAATACCGCTATCAGTATCAAAATTAAGATTAAAGCCTCTATCAATACTGATGTGCTCTAACATTGCTAGAGAATCTTTAATTCTGTATTCAAGTTGTTTAATAGCTTCTTTTATCTCTCCATCAAATCGTTTCTCACATTCTCTAAACCGCCATTTTATGCCTTCATGCAATGTTTCAATTCCTTGAATGAGTTCATTTTTAAAAATTTCTTTACATTCCTCATCTCCAATATTTTTGTTAATATGCGCATACATTTTTTCTCTCAAGTCAGATTGGAATCGCTCTATTTCTGTGAACGCTGAATTGGTTAAATTTAATATAAATTTTTCTGTAGAACGATCCAGATTATAGCGGGCTTCTTGTTGGTGTTCTTGTGCTTCTTTAATCATTGGATCGATCCGTTTTTCAATCGTGGTTTTTATCGCTTTTTGTAATTCTTCTACCACTTTTAAAGCTTTATTGCAATTGGATTCTATGATTTTGGCACGCGAGTTTTTAAGAAGTGCTTCGGTTATAAATTCTCCTAATTGTTGGAAACGGGATTTATACAATAGTTCTCCTGCTTTAAAATCTTTTAAAAATTTTTGTTTTTTTTCATAAAAATCAGTCTCTGGGATCAAAGCCTGTGCAAGGCCATAAAAAGCCATTTGAGCGCTCACTGCTTTATAGCCCATGTAGTGTTTGCCTAAAATGTTTTTCATCTCTTTATTTAAAATTTTTAAGCTTTCTTTTTCGCTTTCATTAATAAGCTTATCTTTGAAAGCTCTTGGGTTGTTAATCGGTTTGTTGAAAATCGTCCATACCTCTGTTTGCGAATTAAGCTGTTTTTGGATTTTTTCAATCGTTCCCCTTTTCCCTTCTTCTCCTTTTTGCGGAGGATTAGGCGTTTTGGTAATATAAAAAATAGCATGGGCTTTTTGTGTGGCGTTAGAAATCTGATCGATCACTTTTTTTCATTGCCTTCTATACCTGGCACATCCAGCAAAATAAAGTTTTGATGGTTGTATTGGAAAGAATAAGATCGTGTTTTTAAAGTGAAATCGCTCCTCCCATCGCCTATGATCGCTCCATCTTGCAATGAATGGAGTTCTTTTAAAATATTTTGTTTTTTGCGTTCATCATTTTGATAATTGTTTTGGTAAGTTGAATAAAGCCGCTTGAATCGTTCTTGTTGAACCACTTTGCTTTGTTCTTTAAAAAACATCCTCAAACATTCAATAAGGGTTGATTTCCCCGCACCGGTTTCCCCATAAAAGGCGATGGTAAAATTTTCCCACTCTTCATTATTTTTTAAACTTTCAAGCTCTTTTAAACTTTCAAATTCTAATTTTTGAAACAATTCCAACGCTTCTTGATTGGATTTTTTTAGTCTTTCATTTTCATTATCAGTGTTCTTAAAAATATTTTGGAGATTTTCAATATTGGCTTTCACATCAAGATAAATATTTTTCATTTTTGCCCTCATGCCGAATTTTTCTGACGCATTTTAACAAAAAAACACAAACCCCCACGCTCTAACTGCGCTCTAGTCGCGCTTTTAGCCTTATGGCTAACTTTTAAAAAGGGCTTAAAACCTTAGCGAGCAAGATATTATCTTTAAAGGTGCTAGGCACAATCGTGTAATGCCCGGGTTTTAAAGGGGTGGTTAAGGCGCTGTCGTTGATTAAAATTTCCCCATCCACTTCAGGCGCCCACCTGAGATCCCTTGCTTTGTAAAAATACTCGCCCTCTTTATTTTCCACTAACGCCTTAATGGGCTTATTCAACAAAGCCTTAAAAGAATGGTTTTGGTGTTTTAAAGCAATTTTATTCAAGACTTTAATGCGGGCGTTAATGATTTTTTTAGGCACTTTCTCTAAAGAATAGGCATGCGTGTTTTCTTCCGCACTGAAAGCAAAAATATTCAATCTGTCAAACTGGAACTCGTCTAAAAACGCGCTCAATTCTTCAAATTCGCCCTCATTCTCTTCTGGATGCCCTACAATGATCGTGCTTCTTATAAAGCTTTCTTTAACCTGCTTCATGGCATCTAAAAGCTTTAAATGGTGCGCTTGGCTGGAGTTGCGCCGCATCTTTTTAAGCATGGAGTCGCTGATATGCTGGATGGGCATGTCAAAATAATTTTGAAAAATAAGCGAACTTTCAATCGCGCCAATCAGATCTAAAGTGGTGCTAGAGGGGTAGAGGTATAAAATACGCGCGCTCTTTAAGGCTTGCTGTTTGTCAATCGCTCTAATGAGCTGGATCAAGCCGTCTTTTTGCCCCTTATCGTATAAAAACGAGCTAGAATCTTGAGCGATAAAAGTCATATCCTTATAGCCTTTAAGGGCCAAATCTTCTACTTCTTTTAAAATGGAGTCTAATTCCCTGCTTTGCAATTTCCCCTTAAAGCTAGGGATAGCGCAAAAAGAACATTTTTGGTTACAACCCTCAGAAATTTTCACATAAGCATGCACGCTAGAACCTGTGATAATGCGCGCGTTATAATGCTCGCTTAAAAACACTTGCTCGCTGAACTGGTTTTGTTTTTTAGCGATCAAAATATCGATCTTGTCATAATCCCCCACGCCGGTAAAAATATCCACTTCAGGGATCAATTCTTTGATTTCATCTTTATAGCGCTCGCTCAAGCACCCGCTCGCAATCAAAATCGCTCCCTCTTTTTTGTCTTTAGCGGCGTTGAGAATGGTTTGGATGCTCTCTTGTTTGGCGCTTTCAATAAACCCGCAAGTGTTGATCAAAATCACATCAGCGCTCTTAGCGTCATTAGTGAGCGTGTAATTATAAAGCTTGCCTAGCATCACTTCTGAATCCACCAGGTTTTTAGAGCAACCTAATGAGATCAGGCAAAGTTGTTTGTTTTCTTTAATTTGCATGTTAATGGCTTTTTAAGTTTTTCAAATCCACTTCCCAAAAGAAATCAATCCATTCAGGAGCGTCTTTTAAAAACGCATCGGCTTTGTATTTCGCACTTGTTTTTTGGAACAAACTCGCGCTATAAAACTTTTTATCAGGGTGTTTATTTTGCAACACTTTAAGCACCGCTTCTAAAGAATTACCGCTATCTACGATTTCATCTACCACAAGAATGGTTTTTAGACGCTCTTTGATCGTGGGGATATTTTCAATTTTGAGAGCGTTTTGTCGGTGGGTGGTGTCATAAGAAATCGCATTGATGCCATAAACTTCCCTTAAATTCCAGCGCAAACTCAAAAAATGCGCTAAAGTCATGCCCCCTCGCATCACGCACACAAGGGCTTCTGGGACACCGCAAATGCGCTCCACTTGTTTTACTAATTCCAAGCTGTCTTTCAAAAAGGTTTCATAAGAATAATGCATTGTGATCCTTAAATTTCGTAATATTGCTTCAAAAAGGTTGTATTCGCCGCGCCGTCAAACTCCCTTAAATCCAAATCGTTTAAGGCTAATTCTAGGGCGTTTAAGGCGTAAGCACTTTTATAAACAGGAATGATCCCCATGTGGTTGATGCGAATGAGTGCGTCTTTATAAGGCTCTTGACCGCCCGCAAATTGCACCTGATATTTTTCTTTTAAAAGGTTTCTCAATTCTTTGGCATGCTCATTAACAATCGTTGTCATGCTCAAACTCGGGCTTTTAGGGAAAATCTTTAAACCTAGCGCTAAAACGGCTTTTTGAGTGGCTAAAGCGACTCGTTTAGTCTCCTTATAGAGCACTTCAAAGCCCCCTAAATTTTGCACCAATTCAAAATAGCGTTGCAACCCTAAAGTGTGTAAAATAGGAGCGGTGTAGCTTGTGGTGTTGTTTCTTTGGTTTTTCAATTCGCTCTTTAAATTGAAATAAAACCCCACATTGCGTTCTTCTATACGCTCAATTGCCTTTTGGCTCAATGCGATTAGGCTCATCGCAGGGGGTAGCATGAACGCTTTTTGACTCCCTCCAATGAGCGCATCAACATGCGTTATTTCTAAAGGCTCAACCCCTAAAGCGGTGATCGCATCTACGATTACAAAAACATTCGGGTTAGTTTCTTTGATCGCTTGAGCGATTTTTTCTACAGGGTGTCGCAACCCCCCACTAGACTCGCATGCTTGGATGCAAAACGCATCAATGTTAGGGTTGGCTTTAAGCGCGTTTAATATTTCATCCACTTGAGCCGGTGTGTCCCATTCATAGACTAATTCATGGGCTTTGAGTGAATGGGCTTTAGCGATCTTGCCAAACCTTTCGCCAAACTTACCCGCATTAACAAAAAGCAACTCTTTTTGACACAAGGAAAGAACGCTCGCTTCCATAGCCCCTGTCCCGCTGCTATTTAAAAGCAAAACTTCTTCTAAACCGGTCATTTTTTTCAAATTTTCCCGCACGCTTTGGAAAATCTTTTCAAAATCTTTGGTGCGGTGGTGGGGCATTGGCTGAGAAAAGCTTGAGCGCATCTCTTCGCTAATGGCTACAGGGCCTGGAGTGAAAAGCAACATTTTAAAATTAACCTTTAATTTTTGAGAGAATTTAAAAGGTATCATACTAAAACGCGCTTAAAATTAAGCCTTATTGTTTAAGAAAATCGCTTTTTAATGCAAATAAAATGCTAAAATGCCATGATTTAAAAAGAATTTAAGGCAATGATTGGATAAATTTAGTCTTCGTGCGTGTTTTTTAACCCTTTTTTTTAGCGGGTATTCTAAAAAAGCTCCAGGAACGATAGGGAGTTTAGTAGCGTTGTTACTAGGCTTACCCGTTTTAATTTTTTCGGCTAACACTTTGTTTTTAGGGGCGATTTTTGTTGGGCTTATCGCTATCGCTCAAATAGACAAGGAAGAAGAAGAGACTAAGAGGCATGACAGCTCTTACATTGTGATAGACGAATTAGTAGGCATGTGGTTGGCGATGGCAATTAGCGGGCTATCGTTAGCGGGCGTGGTTTTGAGTTTTATCTTTTTTAGGATCTATGATATTACCAAGCCCTCACTCATTGGCAAAATAGACAAAGAAGTTAAAGGGGGCTTAGGGGTTGTGGCTGATGACGCTTTAGCGGGTGTTTTAGCCGGATTGAGCGCGTTATTAGTCATCAGTGTTTTAGGATTTTTTAACATTAAATTTTAATTTTAAGAAAATTCAAAAGCCTTTTTTTAGGTAAATATAGATAGACTTGATTGCAATCATTTTCAGGGAGTTTGATCGTGGAGTTTTGCGTTTTATTTGGTGGGGCGAGTTTTGAGCATGAAATCAGCGTTGTGAGCGCGATCGCACTTAAAGGAGTGTTAAAGGATAGGATTAAATATTTTATTTTTTTAGATGAAAACCACCATTTTTATTTGATTGAAGAATCCAACATGCATTCAAAATACTTCGCTCAAATCAAAGAAAAAAAATTACCTCCCCTAATCCTTACGCACAATGGTTTGCTTAAAAATTCGTTTTTAGGTGCTAAGATTATAGAATTGCCTTTAGTGATCAATCTCGTGCATGGGGGCGATGGCGAAGACGGGAAATTAGCGAGCTTGTTAGAATTTTATCGTATCGCTTTTATAGGCCCTAGGGTTGAAGCGAGCGTGCTGAGTTACAACAAATATTTAACCAAGCTTTACGCCAACAATTTAGGGGTAAAGACTTTAGATTATGTTCTTTTGAATGAAAAAAACCGTGCTAACGCCTTAGATTTGATTGGGTTTAATTTCCCTTTCATTGTCAAGCCTAATAGCGCCGGGAGCTCTTTAGGGGTGAATATTGTGAAAGAAGAAAAAGAATTGATTTACGCTTTAGACAGCGCGTTTGAATATTCTAAAGAAGTTTTAATAGAGCCTTTCATTCAGGGCGTGAAAGAATACAATTTAGCTGGCTGTAAGATCAAAAAGGATTTTTGTTTTTCCTATGTTGAAGAGCCTAACAAACAGGAATTTTTAGATTTCAAACAAAAATATTTGGATTTTTCACGCAATAAAGCCCCTAAAGCGAATCTTTCTAACGCCCTAGAAGAACAATTAAAAGAAAATTTTAAAAAACTCTATAACGATTTGTTTGATGGCGCGATCATTCGTTGCGATTTTTTTGTCATAGAAAATGAAGTGTATCTTAATGAGATCAACCCCATTCCTGGCAGTTTGGCCAATTATTTGTTTGATGATTTTAAAACAACGCTAGAAAATTTAGCGCAATCATTACCCAAAACCCCTAAAATCCAAATCAAAAACTCTTATTTGTTGCAAATCCAAAAGAATAAGTAATGGCCAAACGCAGTATCGCTTATTTGGATAGCGTTTTTGACATTTCCTACACTTTTATAGACCACCATAGCCCTTTAAACGCCTTGTTTTTGCACGGCTGGGGGAGTTCTAAAGAAATCATGCAACAAGCGTTTCAAGGCTGTTTTTTAAATTACAACCATTTGTATGTGGATTTGCCCGGTTTCAATCAAAGCCCCAACGATGAAAAAGTTTTAGAGACTAAAGATTATGCTAATATCATCAATCTGTTCTTAAAAAGCGTGGATAAAAAAGTGCATGTCGTTTTTGGGCATAGCTTTGGAGGGAAAGTGGCGATTTTGTGTGAAAACGAACGGATGGTTTTATTGAGTAGCGCCGGGATTTTAGAGCCAAAACCCTTAAAAGTGCGTTGTAAAATCCTTTTAGCTAAAATCTTTAAAAAATTAGGCTTGAATTTAGGGTTTTTGAGGAGTAAGGACGCTATGGGGCTTAATCAAGTCATGTATGAAACCTTTAAAAAAGTAATTAGCGAAGACTTTAGCGAGCATTTCAAACGATGCGAGAAGGAAGTTTTATTATTTTGGGGTAAAGATGATAAAGCAACCCCCTTAAGCTCCGCTCAAAAAATGCAAACCTTATTGAAAAAAAGCGCATTATTTGTTTTAGAAGGGGATCATTTCTTTTTTTTAAACCAAGCAAAAGAGATTGAAAAACTAGTGGAGAAATATCATCATGCAAAGTCTTAGTTGGCTGAATTTAGCGTTTCGTTGGCTCTTTATAACAGGGCTTGGCTATTATATAATGACTTTATTGCAATGGTATCATTACAGCGTGTTCAGGATCTTAACCAAGCACCACAAAATGCGTTGGCATGGGATTTATTTTTTATTGCCTTTAGGGGTGTTTATCCTATCGTATGCTTTCAAAATGCCGTTTGTTTTTGATTTCTTTTGCGGCGTTATTCAAATGCCCATGCTCATTGTTTGGGCCAAACGCAACGACAAGCCTTTAGTTTTCACGCCAAGGGTGAAGCGCTTTTTTATCTTCTTATTACTCTTTTTAATCTTGCATGAAATCTTAAACACAGAATTAGTCCCTTTGAATGGGATTTCGCTCGCGCTAGGCTATTTGTGTTTGTTTATATTCGTTTTAAGCGCTTCTTTAATCTTTGAAAAACTCTTATCCAAGCAGTATTTGCAAACCGCTAAAGACAAAATCGCTTCTTTAAAGAATTTAAAAGTCATCGCCATTACCGGAAGCTTTGGGAAAACCAGCACCAAAAATTTCTTGCTTCAAATCTTACAAACCACATTCAACGTGCATGCAAGCCCCAAAAGCGTCAACACCCTTTTAGGGCTTGCGAATGATATTAACCAGAATTTAGACGATAAGAGCGAAATCTATATCGCTGAAGCCGGGGCAAGGAATAAGGGCGATATTAAAGAAATCACCCGCCTCATTGAACCGCACCTTGCCGTGATCGCAGAAGTGGGCGAACAGCATTTAGAATATTTTAAAACTTTAGAAAATATTTGCGAGACTAAAGCGGAATTATTGGATTCCAAACGCTTAGAAAAAGCCTTTTGTTATTCTGTAGAAAAAATCAAGCCCTATGCCCCTAAAGATAGCCCTTTAATAGATGTTTCTAACTTGGTTAAAAACATCCAATCCACTTTAAAAGGCACTTCTTTTGAAATGCTTTTAGATAGCGTTTGGGAAAGATTTGAAACAAAGGTTCTAGGGGAGTTTAGCGCTTATAATATCGCTTCAGCGATTTTAATCGCTAAACATTTAGGCTTAGAAACCGAAAGGATCAAACGGCTTGTTTTAGAACTCAACCCTATTGCCCATCGTTTGCAACTTTTGGAAGTGAATCAAAAAATCATCATAGACGATAGCTTCAATGGGAATTTAAAGGGCATGTTAGAGGGCATTCGTTTAGCGAGTTTGCATGAAGGGCGTAAAGTCATTGTAACACCGGGTTTGGTGGAAAGCAATACAGAAAGTAATGAGGCTTTAGCGCAAAAAATAGACGGGGTTTTTGATGTCGCTATCATCACAGGGGAGTTGAATTCCAAAACGATTGCTTCACAATTGAAAACTCCCCAAAAAATCTTACTCAAGGATAAGGCACAATTGGAAAATATCTTACAAGCCACCACGATTCAAGGCGATTTGATTTTATTCGCTAATGACGCCCCTAATTACATTTAGGAAATGAACATGCAACATTTATACGCTCCTTGGCGCGAAAGTTATTTGAAAGAGAAAAATAAAAGTTGTGTCTTTTGCGAGATCTCTCAAAACCCTACAAAAGATTTAGAAAACAGAGTGCTTTATAGAAATAGCGACCTCTTTGTGGTGATGAACGCCTACCCTTATAACCCGGGGCATTTATTGATCATTCCTCATGCGCATCAAGCGAGCGTTGAACTTTTAGATCTGAACACTTGGCTGAACATGAATAAATTAGCGCCTAAAGTGTTAAAAGCGTTGTATGCTTATGGCGCTCAAGGGATTAATTTAGGTTTGAACTTGCACAGAAACGCCGGAGCAGGGATTCCTGAGCATTTGCACATGCATTTAGTGCCTAGGTTTTTAGGCGATAGCAATTTTATGAGCGTTATCGCTCAAACCAGGGTGTGCGGGATGGATCTTAATGAAACCTATCTTACCTTAAAAAACTTATTAGAAAAGGAGCTTGGTTGAAAACAAACGCTTTTAGTTTGGGTGCGCTACAATTGATTTTAATTCATTTTAGGGAGTGTCAGCGATGAAGGCGCGTGGGTTTAAGGCAAAAATGCGTGGGTTTAAGATTTTTTCAGGGAGCGCTCACCCTGCATTTGGCAAAGAAGTGTCAAAGCATTTAGGCTTTCCCTTATCCAAAGCGGTGATAGGCAAATTCAGCGATGGTGAAATCAATATCCAAATCAGCGAATCGGTGCGCGGTAAGGATATTTTTATTATCCAGCCCACTTGCGTGCCGGTCAATGACAATTTAATGGAATTGTTAGTCATGGTAGATGCTTTAAGGCGCAGTTCGGCCAATTCTATCACAGCGGTGTTGCCGTATTTTGGCTATGCCAGACAGGACAGAAAAGCGGCTCCAAGAGTGCCTATCACGGCTAAAATGGTCGCTAATTTGATGCAAGAAGTGGGGATTGAAAGGATCATTACAATGGATTTGCATGCCGGGCAAATCCAAGGCTTTTTTGATGTGCCGGTGGATAATTTATACGGATCTATCGTTTTTAGAGACTATATCCGCTCTAAAGCGTTAAAAAACCCTGTGATCGCTAGCCCTGATGTGGGTGGGGTTACAAGAGCCAGGTATTTTGCCAATCAAATGGGCTTAGATTTAATCATCGTGGATAAGCGCCGTGAAAAAGCTAATGAAAGCGAAGTGATGAATATTATCGGCTCAGCAAAGGAGCACGATGTGATTTTAGTGGATGATATGATTGATACTGCAGGCACGATCTGTAAAGCCGCTGTGGCTTTAAAAGAGCAAGGGGCGACTTCTGTCATGGCGTTAGGCACGCATGCGGTTTTGAGCGGGAATGCGATCAAGCGCATTAAAGAAAGCACGTTAGATGAAGTGGTGGTAACTAACTCTATCCCTTTAGTTCAAAAATGCGATAAAATCACCACTTTAAGCGTAGCGCCCTTATTTGCGGAAGTGATCAGAAGGATTTATCATAACGAAAGCGTCCAATCGCTTTTCACTTAAAAAAGGAATAAAAAAAATGGGAGTGGTGGATTCTGTAGGACTTGAACCTACGACCAATCGGTTATGAGCCGAGCGCTCTGACCAGCTGAGCTAAGAATCCAAAATTCCCAAAAGATGGTTTGCTATTGTATCCAAAAATATAGCGAAAAGCAAGCAGGTTTTCTAGGATTGCAAACAGGATCATAAAAGTGATAAAACTGCTCCCCCCATAGCTGAATAAGGGTAAGGGAATCCCTACCACAGGGGCTAACCCTAAAGTCATGGCGATATTCACGCTGGAATAAACAAAGATTAAAATAGAAATCCCAAGGGCTACAATCTTTAAAAACCAATCGCTGTTGCTCTCAAACAGATAAAAAAATAAATGCAAACTCAAGCCTATATAAATCGCAAAAAGCAACATAGCCCCTAAAAACCCGAAACGCTCCACGAAGTAAGCAAAGATAAAATCGCTCGTTGCGATAGGCAAGAATTTGAATTTGGTTTGCGTGCAAGCTTCTTTAGATTTGCCTAAAAACCCACCGGAACCTATAGCGATAATGGATTGCATGACATGGTAATTAGGCTTTTCAGAAAGAAAGTCTGCGATGCGCTTTTTTTGGTAATCATGCAAAAAATGATAAGCGACAGGCGAAGCCACTAAAAGAGCGATAAAAAGAGGGAGCCACACCCTAGTCCTTAAGCCCACGATAAGTAAAATCCCAAAACCCATGATTAACACAATAAGGGCCGTGCCTAAATCAGGCTGTTTCAAAATCAAAGCCGCCGGTAAGCAAATGTAAAAACTAAGCTTTAAAAACATGCCCCAATCATAGCCCTTAAAAGGGGGTGGGTTGATTTTAATCAAATGCGCTAATAGTAAAAGGATAGCGATTTTCACGGGTTCGCTAGGCTGTAAAGTGATAGAGGTAAAAGGAATGACTAGCCATCGCTGCGCCCCAAGCTTGCTCGATCCCATAAAATCCACTAACGCTAATAAAATCACGCACGCCCAATAAAACACAAAGAGCCACCGATCGAGCTTCCTAAAAGGGATAAAAAACACGATCCAAAAGAGAAGAAACCCTATCGCATAATAAACCCCTTGCTTCAAGCTCAAAACCGCGCTGCTCTCAAAAATCAATACAAAAGAAACCACCAACAAGGGGATGATAAACACAAAAGGCAAAAGATCAAAATGCATCCAAATCCTTTTGTCTAATGCCATGCGTTTTTCATAACCCCTAATCTTATTGTGTTAATTTCTTGATTGTATCCAAGTTGAGATAATTCTCCTTAAAGAGAGAAGTGATCATGCCAACTTCATCAGGAAAATTAACTTCGCCCGTCTCATCATTAAAGCACCTTTCTAGCACTTTCAAATACGCAAACCCAATGCCTTCTGTGATAATTACAGCGGTTGTGCCCCCTGCAACACTCCCCACAACAGGAATGAATTTAAGGAAACCATTAACGAGCGTTCTCCCCACTTGCGCGACAGCGGTTACGCTTAACAATCCTGCAACCAAACTCGCACCCACAGATTTATCCAAATCCATTCCAAAAGCGTCATTCATTTTATAGATCATCCCTGCTTGAATGGGCGCGATAGCGAACGCATCGCTAAAGGGTATGGGGATAAGCCCAGCCGCTCCAGCCGCTCCTGATGCAACATGGATAATGGTTTTACATTCCTCTATCATGGCTTGTTTTCTTTCTTGAATCTTAACTTTTTGAATACTCAAGAAATGCCTTCTCTTATTTTTTTCAGCGTCTGAAAGGCATTTTTTCGTTTCATCTACCAATTCTTCTAAACCTTCAACAGGGACTTTCAACCCCCTAAATGAAAAAGCAACGGAATTGACTCTCACATAAGCTTTGACAAAACCTTTAAACCCCCATTCTTCGCCTATGATCGCTTTAGATTCTTTAACAAACGCATCGCCGGCTTCATATTGAGTGTTTGTGAAAACGACAATCGTTGGGATATTCCAATTTTTAGCAAAGCTTAATAACTCTCTCTTGAACCCTAGAAGAAGTCTCCTTAACGCACAAATACGCCACATCAATGGCTTCTTTTTCATCAAGCGTTTTAAAAGAATCTTCCATTTCTTTTTTAATGCTTTGCATGGTGTCGTGGTAATTTGCAGCTTCAATGCCTTTAGTGTCCCATAAAATCAAGCCCTTCTGTTCGTCAATGTATTTTTCAAGGTGCTGAGTGATAGGCTTTCCTACGCCTGCTTTAGCGATTTCTTTACCAAAGAGAGCGTTAACGAGCGAGCTTTTACCCACCCCAGTAGCCCCCATGAGCAAAACATTCATCTTTGGTTTTTCCTTTTTGATGTGTTCAAGCATCTTGCTCATATTCAATCCTCCCTCTTTCCCATCAAGCGTGAATGAGTCGCCTAAAAAGCCACGCAAAACGCCGTTCAATTTCTCATGGTTTTCATTGTTTTCCATTATAAAACCCCTTTAAAAATGATTTGAGCCACAAAATGTTGGTGCACTGATTATAGCGTATTCAAATAATGAAATAGGATTTTTTTAAGGTTTTGAGTAGAATAATGGTTTTTAAAAATGCAAAAAAGAGTTTGAATGCAAAAAGTTTTCATCGCCCCTACCCATTACAAACGCATTGATGAATTTTTAGCCAAAGAATTGCAAATTTCTAAAAACCAAGTGTTGAATTTGATTAAAGAGAGGTTAGTGTTTTGTCAAAAAAAGGAGGTCAAAAAAGGGGGGCTAGCCTTAAAAGAGGGCGATGCAATCGTGCTTTTAACGCCCAAAATTACGCCAAAACCCTTAAAAAAAGAGCTTGATTTAGAAATAGAAGTCATTTTTGAAGATGACGATTTGTTAGTGTTGAATAAGCCCCCTAATCTAGTCGTCCATAAAGCCCCAAGCGTGAAAGAGCCTACTTTAGTGGATTGGTTAGAATCTAAAAATTACCAGCTTTCTAATTTAGGCTCTAAAGAGCGCTATGGGATTGTGCATCGTTTGGATAAAGACACGAGCGGAGGGATTGTCATCGCTAAAAACAATTTTACCCATGTTCATTTGAGCGAGCAACTCAAAACTAAAATGATGGGGCGCTACTATATCGCCTTGCTTTCAACGCCCTTAAGCCGTAAGGAAGAAAAAATGAGCGTGGAATGCTATTTGACAAGAAACCCCAATAACCGCCTAAAAATGATGGCCATTAAAAATGAAAAGGGCCGTTATTCTAAAAGCGAATTTACTAGCTTGCTGACTTCTCAAAATAATCTCAATTTGATAGGGGCTAAATTATACACCGGGCGCACGCACCAGATTAGAGCGCATTTAGAATATTTAAACAGACACATTATAGGCGATAACCTTTACGGGCTTAATGAAGCGCTCCTTAAAGAAGAAATAAGGATCATGCTGCATGCCTATTTGATAGAGTTCAAACACCCTAGAAGCGAGCAAAAACTGCGTTTTAAAGTTCCCCTATTAAAGGATATGTTAGAATATCTTAAAAAAATTTTTGACAAGGAGAATTTAGATGAGGTCTTGGATGAAGAAAAAATACTTCACGCTTTTATTGCAAAGTAGTGTGGTATTAGCGATTTTTATAGGGTGTTCTTCTACCAGGAATCATACTTTTTCAGCCCTTAACAATAAAGAAAATATAGACACAAAGCTCCCGGTAGTCCATTCTGTTAAAACCATTAACGATGTGAGTTCAGTGGGCTTTGAATGGCCTAAGATTGATGACACTTACGATATTGACGGGTTTATTTTATATCGTTTGAAAAAAGACTCCCAGCTCAAAAGAATCGCTACCATTAAAAACCCTTATGCGACCCACTATTATGATGAGGGGCTAGAAACAGAGAGTTCTTACACTTATCAGATCGCCACTTACAAAGCCGATAAAGTCTCTAACCTTTCAGAGCCTATTTCAGTCAAAACCTCTTTTATCAATCCCGTAGAAAGCGTGTTTGCAAGCCTTGAATACCCTAAAAGCGTGAAAGTTTTTTGGAGCCCACACCCTAACCCTAGCGTTTCTAGATACATCATTCAAAGGCAAAATAAAGACGGTAAGTTTTTGAATGTGGGGGCTGTTAAAAACCGCTTGTTTGTGGAGTTTTTTGATAAAGATTTAGAAGACGGGAAAAAATACCGCTACCAAGTCGTTGCAGAAAATTTCATGGGCGATAAATCCAGGCCTAGCATCATAGTGGAGGGAAAAACCAAAGATTTACCCAAAGAAATCACTAATGTCAGAGTGAGTCAAAACCTCACACGACAAATTGAATTGAGCTGGGATAAATCCCCAGAAGAAGATGTGGTGGCTTATCGCATTTACGCTTCCAATAACCGCAACGATAAATACAAATTCATCGCCCAAACCACCAACACTTCTTATGTGGATAAGATAGAAAAAGACAACCTCGCTCGTTATTATAAAGTCGTCGCCCTTGATAAGACACACCTTGAAGGGGTTTTACCCAAAGAGCCTGCAATGGGTGAGACCGCTGACAGGCCTGAAGCCCCTGTTATCGTCAAAGGGGCTATTCAAGACTCTTCAGCCCTAATCCAATGGGAAAACAACCCAAGCGCTAAGATAGCCACCTATGCGGTGTATCGTTTTGAAGCCAATTCTAAAACCCCTTTGCGCTTTGGGAATATCACCAAAAACCAATTCGTGGATAAAGACATGAAAGTGGGCGTGGCTTATCGCTATCAAGTGGTGAGCGTGGATAAAGATGGTTTAGAGTCGCACCCAAGCAAAGAAGTGCGCTTGTTTTTAGAGCGCTAAAAGAGTTTGAATGCCCCATTTTTTAGCCAAATTAGACTCCAAACCTTTAGAATACCCACTAATAAAGGGGGATTTTTGTTTTCACAGGGAATTTTTAAGCTTAAAACACCCCACTAAAAGCTGTGTGTATGGGAGTTTTAAAAATCACATTTTTTTATTGCAAAAAATCAAACGATCCAATGATTTTTTAATCAAAAGCGAAAAAGCAATACCTTTAAAAAGAGAGGTTTTAAAACAAGCTTTAAGGATTTATTCGCAATCTTTTGAAGTGATTTCGCATAATTTGCAAGAAAATTCTAAACATGCGAGCGAAAAAAAAGCCCTTGATTTAGGAACTTTTGAAGATTTTATCCAAAAAAATCAGGCCCCTATTTTAGCCGAAATTGGTTTTGGGAGTGGGAGGCATTTGATAGAATTAGCCAAAAACAACCCCACTAAAACATGTTTAGGGATGGAGATTCACACCCCGTCTATTGCGCAAGCGTTAAAGCAAATTGAATTGTTGGATTTAAAAAATCTGCACATTTTGCAAGGCGATGGCCGTTTGATTTTAGAGAGCATGCCAAATTATAAGTGCGAGAAGATTTTTGTGCATTTCCCTGTGCCATGGAATGAGAAAAAACACCGCCGCGTGTTAAGCGAAAAATTTTTAAACGAAGCTTTAAGGGTTTTAAAGCCTAAAGGGTTTTTGGAATTACGCACCGATGATAGCCTTTATTTTGAAGACAGCCTAAAATTAGCCCTAAAAAACTTTCAATGCGAGATAGAAATCAAAAAAAACGCTCAAATCCCGGTTATCAGCAAGTATGAAGCGCGTTGGAATAAACTCAAAAAAGATATTTATGATTTAAGAATTTATTCTTTAGAATTGGATGAAACCCCTTTTGATAACCATGAATTTGATTTTTCTTTTGATACAATAACAATGAGTGAAAAGAGCGTTGGAGCGATTTTAAAAACCCCAAAAATCATCCAAGAGGGGTATTTTGTGCATGTTTGTAATATTTATGAGAATAAGGGGGATTTTTTAGTGGAATTGAGTATGGGGGATTTTGATTGGCCTGTGCGTTTGTTTGTTTTACTGACAGAAAATCAGATTTTTTACCTCAATAAAAGCCCCTTAAAAACCTTAAACAACCACAAAGCGCATCTTTTGCTTCAAAATATCCTAAGCCAAAAGGGAATTGGATGAGTGTGATCATCGCAGCGAATAATCTATGCTTACAATACCAGCAAAACGAACCGGTCATCAAGCATGCTAATTTACGCATCAAACGCAAGGACTTTGTGTTCATTTCAGGGCCTAGCGGGAGCGGTAAAAGCACGCTTTTGCGTTCGTTTTATGGGGATTTAAAACTTTTTAGCGGTAAATTAGAAGTTTGCAATATCAACATGAGTAACGCTTCAAAATCAACGATTTTAGATTTGCGTAAAAATATTGGCGTGGTTTTCCAAGATTATAAATTGATCCAAGATTACACGATTGAGCAAAACATCAAACTGCCGATGATTATTTGTGGCGTTAAAAAAGAAGAATGCCACTTGCAGCTAGAAAAACTTTTAGGGCATATTGATTTACGCCATAAGGCTAACCGCTACCCCAAAGAACTCAGCGGAGGCGAACAACAGCGAGTGGCTATGGCTAGGGCTATGGCGAACTGCCCTGAACTCATTTTAGCCGATGAGCCTACCGGGAATTTAGACGATTATTCTAGCGATAAAATCTGGAGCCTATTAAGGGGCATGAACACGCAATTAGACGCTACGATCGTGGTGGTTACGCACAAATTCCCTAAAAATTTTAGCGCTTATCACCGAAAATTTTATATAGAAAATGGGGAAGTTTATGAATACTCTTAAAAAGCATTTAGCCTTTATCATTCCCCTAGTAGCGTTATTGTTTAGCTTGGAGTGTGTGTTATTTATCAATCAAGCGATCGAACAGAAAGAAAAAAAATTGATTGAAGATTATTCAGTCGTGTTGGCCAGCACGCAAAAATTAGGGTTGGAATTGTTGCGTCAAAATTTTAACGAAATCATAGCGTTAAAAGAAATTGATCCTAATTATTCTTTAGAGCCTCTTCAAAAAACTTTAGGCACAGACGGGCTTAAGGAATTAAAAAAAAATTTACCCTTTTTTTATTCTTTACAACTTTCCACATTCCCCACTCAAGAGCGTTTAGAAAACATTAAAGAAAAATTGCTCAAAATCCCTGGCGTTCAAAAAGTTGAAGTCTTTGCCAAAACTTACATGCAAGTGTATGATCTTTTGAGTTTTATTAAAGCAGCGGTCTATATCTTTGCGTTAGTGGTCTTTGTTTTATCGGTTTTATTGATGTTTAAGCAAGTCCGCATCTGGATCTATCAATACCATGAGAGGTTAGAGATCATGGATTTATTAGGGGCTTCGGTGTCTTTTAAAAACGGGTTTTTGTATAAAATAGCTTTAATGGATTCTTTAATCGCTAGTTTTTTAGCCCCCATGCTCATGCTTTATACCACTTCGCAAAAAGGTTTTGAAAAAACGATGGATACTTTGGGTATTATAGGAGGCGCGTTTGTTTTAAACCATTTTTTATGGGGACTGCTTTTTAGCCTTGTGGTCTCATTTGTTTCTGTTTTACTTGTAGCTTGGAGGACTAGACATGTATAAATTAGGAATATTTTTATTAGCCACCTTACTATTCGCTAACACGCAAAAAGTGAGCGATATTGCTAAAGATATCCAACACAAAGAAACCCTTCTAAAAAAAACCCATGAAGAAAAAAACCAACTAAACAGCCGTTTGAGTTCTTTAGGCGAAGCGATCCGCTCTAAAGAGCTTCAAAAAGCGGAAATTGAGCGCCAAATGGTTGCCTTAAAAAAGAGTCTTGAAAAAAATCGTAACGAAAGTTTGGCACAAGAAAAAGTCCTAACCAACTACCGCAAGTCTTTAGATCATTTGCAAAAACAACGATCATTTTTACAAAAGAGAGTGTTTGATACGCTTTTAGAGGATTTTCTTTTTTCACAAGCCCTAAAGGGGCAGAATTTAGCCTCTTCTAATGATGTGATTTTACAAGTGGCGTTTGAAAACTTGCACCAAAACACCCTGTCTAAAATGTCGCAATTGAGCCAAGAAGAAAAAGAACTCAATACGCAAGCTTTAAAAGTCAAAAGCAGCATTCAAAAAATCTCATCTGTCATAGATGAGCAAAAAACTCGTGAAGTAACCTTAAAATCCTTGCAAACCGAACAAAATAAGCTCATTTTGAGCATGCAAAAAGATTATGCGATCTATAACCAACGATTAACCCTTTTAGAAAAAGAGCGCCAGAACTTGAACGCTCTTTTAAAACGCTTGAATATCATCAAACAAAATAAAGAAAATGAAGAGAGGGTCAGTTTGAAAAAATCTTCTCAAGCCTTAGAAGTCAAACAAGTAGCAAGTTCTTATCAAAATATCAACACCACGAGCTATAACGGGCCAAAAACGATCGCTCCTTTGAACGATTATGAAGTGGTGCAAAAATTTGGCCCCTATATTGACCCGGTTTATAATTTAAAAATTTTTAGCGAGTCTATCACGCTAGTGTCAAAAACCCCAAACGCTTTGGTGCGTAATGTTTTAGACGGGAAAATCGTGTTCGCTAAAGAAATCAACATGCTTAAAAAAGTCGTTATCATTGAGCATAAAAACGGCATCCGCACGATTTATTCTCAATTGGATAAAATCGCCCCCACCATTAAAAGCGGCATGCGGATCCAAAAAGGCTATGTTTTAGGGCGCATTGAGCAACGCTTGGGCTTTGAAGTTACCATGAGAGAAAAGCACATTAACCCCTTAGAACTCATCGCGCGCAATTAAACAAATCATTTTTATTGCCGATATTGGCTAAAGAGCTTATGCAAACAAAGAAATCATTATACTTGTAGGCATGGAAAAATTTGGAGGTTTTTATGGTCAATGAAGTTCAAGGGATTGGGATTCCCACATCTCACACAAGCGTTCAAACAACCCCCACAAAAGAGATCAGTCGCGCAAACACTATAAACACTGTTGATGAATCTAAGACAACAATGGATCCTGATCAATACAAACCCAAACTAGAATTATTGAGCGAGCGTCTGAATGAAGAAATGAAACGCATTGGCACGGATATTAATTTTAGTTATAACGATACGATCAAAGGGTTAGTGGTTTCAGTCAAAGATGCTAATGGGGATAAGGTGATAAGAGAAATACCCTCTAAAGAAGCCGTGGAGCTTATGCAAAGAATGCGCGATGTGATAGGCATTATCTTTGATAAAAGAGGCTAAAAATTAGAGGTAAAACATGGCAATAGGTTCATTAAGCTCATTAGGGCTTGGCAGTAAGGTTTTGAATTACGATGTGATTGACAAGCTTAAGGACGCTGATGAAAAAGCGTTAATCGCACCCTTAGACAAGAAAATGGAGCAAAATGTTGAAAAGCAAAAAGCCCTTGTAGAAATTAAAACGCTCCTTTCAGCTCTAAAAGGCCCGGTTAAAACGCTTTCAGATTATTCCACTTATATCAGCCGAAAAAGCAATGTTACAGGCGATGCGTTGAGTGCGAGCGTGGGGGCTGGCGTGCCTATTCAAGATATTAAAGTGGATGTGCAAAATTTAGCGCAAGGCGATATTAATGAATTAGGGGCGAAATTTTCTTCAAGAGATGATATTTTTAGCCAAGTGGATACCACGCTCAAATTTTACACGCAAAACAAGGACTACGCCGTTGATATTAAAGCAGGAATGACTTTAGGCGATGTGGCTCAAAGCATCACGGACGCTACCAATGGCGAAGTGATGGGCATTGTGATGAAAACAGGAGGGAATGACCCCTATCAATTAATGGTGAACACTAAAAACACCGGCGAAGACAACCGAGTCTATTTTGGCTCACATCTCCAATCCACGCTCACCAACAAAAACGCCCTTTCTTTGGGACTTGATGGAAGCGGAAAGAGTGAATTGAGTTTGAATTTAAAGGGGGCTGATGGGAACATGCATGAAGTCCCCATTGTGCTAGAGCTCCCTGAAAGCGCTTCTATCAAACAAAAAAACACAGCGATCCAAAAAGCGATGGAGCAGGCTTTAGAAAATGACCCTAATTTTAAAGACTTGATCGCTAATGGGGATATTTCCATAGACACTCTTCATGGGGGGGAATCTTTAATCATTAATGACAGGCGTGGGGGAAACATTGAAATTAAAGGGAGTAAGGCTAAAGAGCTTGGGTTTTTGCAAACCGCCACCCAAGAAAGCGATTTGTTAAAAAGCGCTCGCACCATAAAAGAGGGTAAATTAGAAGGGGTAATTAGCTTGAATGGCCAAAAACTGGATTTAAAAGCCTTAACCAAAGAGGGTAACACCAGCGAAGAAAATACAGACGCTATCATTCAAGCGATCAACGCTAAAGAAGGCTTGAGTGCGTTTAAGAACGCCGAAGGCAAGCTTGTGATCAATTCTAAAACCGGAATGCTAACGATTAAGGGCGAGGACACTTTAGGCAAGGCTAGTTTGAAGGATTTGGGTTTGAGCGCTGGCATAATGCAATCTTATGAAGCTTCACAAAACACGCTTTTTATGTCTAAGAATTTACAAAAAGCGAGCGATTCAGAATTCACTTATAATGGGGTGAGCATCACACGCCCCACTAATGAGGTCAATGATGTGATTAACGGGGTTAATATCACTTTAGAGCAAACCACAGAGCCTAATAAACCCGCCATTATTAGCGTGAGCAGGGACAATCAAGCCATTATAGACAGCCTTAAAGAATTTGTCAAAGCCTATAATGAGCTTATCCCTAAACTGGATGAAGACACGCGCTATGACGCTGACACCAAAATCGCTGGGATTTTTAACGGCGTGGGCGATATTCGCACAATCCGATCTTCTCTTAATAACGTGTTTTCTTATAGCGTGCATACGGATAATGGGGTAGAAAGCTTGATGAAATACGGGCTTAGTTTAGACGATAAAGGCGTGATGAGTTTGGATGAAGCTAAATTATCAAGTGCCTTAAATTCTAACCCTAAAGCGACTCAAGATTTTTTCTATGGGAGCGATAGCAAGGATATGGGGGGCAGAGAAATCCACCAAGAGGGCATTTTTTCTAAATTCAATCAAGTTATCGCTAATCTCATAGATGGAGGGAACGCTAAATTAAAGATTTATGAAGATTCCCTAGACAGAGACGCTAAAAGCCTGACCAAAGACAAAGAAAACGCTCAAGAGCTTTTAAAAACCCGCTACAACATCATGGCGGAGCGTTTTGCGGCTTATGACAGCCAAATTTCTAAAGCCAATCAAAAATTCAATTCCGTGCAAATGATGATCGATCAAGCGGCGGCTAAAAAGAATTAAAAAAACAGAGAGTTATCAATTTTAAAGGATAAAGGAACATTATGCAATACGCTAACGCTTACCAAGCCTACCAGCATAACCGAGTGAGTGTGGAATCCCCGGCAAAACTCATTGAAATGCTTTATGAAGGGATTTTAAGATTTTCTTCGCAAGCCAAACGCTGTATTGAAAATGAAGACATTGAAAAAAAGATTTATTATATTAACAGGGTTACGGATATTTTCACGGAATTGTTGAATATTTTAGATTATGAAAAAGGGGGGGAAGTGGCGGTGTATCTCACAGGCTTATACACCCATCAAATCAAAGTTTTAACGCAGGCCAATGTGGAAAATGATGCGAGTAAGATTGATTTGGTGTTGAATGTGGCTAGGGGGTTGTTAGAAGCTTGGAGGGAAATCCATTCAGATGAACTCGCCTAATGCGTTATTAGATTCCTTTAAAATCGCTCTCATTAAAAAAGATTCTAAACTTGCCTTTTCATTGATAGAGCGCCTTTCTTTAGAGCAAATAAAAAGCTTAGATTTAGACACGCTTTTAAGCCTTAAGGAAATGATAGCCCAAAGCATTGAACTATTAGAAAAAGAAAAAGAAGAACTGCAATCACAAATGCATAAGGCTAGGAAGATTCAGAAATTTTTGTCTTAGATTTTTTAAACTACGATACAATAAAACCACTATTTTTATTGAAGGCTAAAGATTGTCTGAACCCATAGATAGATTCACGCGCATAAGGTGGTTGTTTAAAAATAATTTTGAAAGAATCCGCCGACAAAGGGTTTTAATCTGTGGCGTGGGGGGCGTTGGAGGCTTTGCACTAGACGCTTTGTATCGTGTGGGGATAGGGCAAATCACTATTATTGATAAGGACGTGTTTGATGTTACCAATCAAAACCGCCAGATTGGATCAGAAAGGATAGGAGAATCTAAAGTGTTGGTGTTGCAAGATCTCTATAAGGGCATTCAAGCTTTGAATTTGCGTATAGATGAAGCGTTTTTAAATTCATTTAATTTTAGAGATTATGATTACATTTTAGATTGCATGGACGATTTGCCTATTAAAACAAGCTTGGCGATAAAGTGTCAAAATTTCGCTTACGGGAAGTTTATCAGCTCTATGGGGAGTGCGAAACGCTTGAACCCTAAACACATCCAAGTAAGGAGCGTGTGGGAAAGCTATGGCGATAAATTTGGGCGTAAATTTAGAGATTTTTTAAAAAAATGCCGTTTTAAAGGGGATTTTAAAGTGGTTTTTAGCCCTGAAGTTCCGCATTGCATAGAGCTTGGGAGTTTTAATGCGGTTACAGCGAGTTTTGGTTTGCAAATAGCGAGTGAAGTCGTGCAAGACATTATCAACAACGAAAGGCAGTGGAATGAAAGATTACGAAGACGAATTGGAAGATTTTGAAGAAGAAGAACTAGAGGGCTTTGAAGAAGAAGATGAAGAGTATGTGGATTATAAGAATGTCTATGATGATGACGATTATGAAGACTATAACTCTGATTATGAAGAAGAGTGAAAAATGATTTATGCAGGCGTCCTCCAGCATGCTTATTGCGGCTCTAGAAAAAAAACCATAGAGCATACAGCGAACTTGCTTGAACAAGCGCTAAAAAAACACCCTAAGACCAATTTAGTGGTGTTGCAAGAATTAAACCCTTATAGTTATTTTTGCCAGAGCGAAAACCCTAAATTTTTCGATTTGGGCGAATATTTTGAAGAAGATAAGGCTTTTTTTAGCGCTTTAGCTCAAAAATTTCAAGTGGTGCTTGTCGCTTCTTTGTTTGAAAAGCGCGCTAAAGGGTTGTATCACAATAGCGCGGTTGTGTTTGAAAAAGATGGATCAATCGCTGGAGTGTATCGCAAAATGCACATTCCTGATGACCCAGGGTTTTATGAAAAATTTTATTTCACGCCGGGGGATTTGGGCTTTGAGCCTATTGTTACAAGCGTGGGGAAATTAGGGCTTATGGTGTGCTGGGATCAGTGGTATCCTGAAGCAGCAAGGATTATGGCTTTAAAAGGGGCAGAAATTTTAATCTATCCTAGTGCGATAGGGTTTTTAGAAGAAGATTCTAACGAAGAAAAAAAGCGTCAGCAAAACGCATGGGAGACGATCCAAAGAGGGCATGCGATCGCTAATGGCTTGCCTTTGATTGCGACTAACAGAGTGGGCGTGGAGTTAGATCCTAGTGGCGCGATTAAGGGAGGCATTACTTTTTTTGGCTCTAGTTTTGTGGTGGGGGCTTTGGGCGAGTTTTTAGCTAAAGCGAGCGATAAAGAAGAGATTTTGTATGCGGAAATTGATTTAGAACGCACCGAAGAAGTGCGCCGAATGTGGCCGTTTTTAAGAGACAGGCGCATTGATTTTTATAACGATTTGTTGAAACGCTATGGGGATTAGAGATTATTTTAGAAAGGATTGACATGGTGGATGCGGTTTTTTGCGCTAAACAAGCGCAAAAATTCTATCATTTTTGCGCGGTATTTTCATTTTAACAAGGAGCAAAAATGCTAGAAAATAGCTCTATATGGAGCAATCCCGCCTTTGTGGCTATCATTTGCATGTGCGTTCTTAGCCTTTTAAGACTCAATGTCATGCTTTCTATGATTAGCGCGACTCTCATAGCAGGGCTTATGGGAGGGCTTGGAATCACAGAGAGTTTTAATGTGATGATAGACGGCATGAAAGGCAATTTAAACATCGCCTTAAGCTACATCCTTTTAGGGGCTTTAGCGGTAGCGATCGCTAAAAGCAACCTCATTAAAGTCGCTTTGAGTAAGCTGATAGGCTTAATGGATTACAAACGATCCACTTTTTGCTTTTTGATCGCTTTCATCGCATGCTTTTCGCAAAATTTAGTGCCAGTGCATATCGCTTTTATCCCTATTTTAATCCCCCCTCTTTTGCATTTAATGAACCGGCTAGAATTGGATAGAAGAGCGGTCGCTTGCGCTTTAACCTTTGGCTTGCAAGCCCCCTACTTGGTGCTTCCTGTAGGGTTTGGATTGATTTTTCAAACCACCATTTTAGAGCAATTAAAAGCTAATGGCGTTAGCACCACCATAGCACAAATCACAGGAGTGATGTGGATAGCGGGGTTAGCGATGGTTGTTGGGTTGCTTGCCGCTGTATTAACGCTATACAAAAAACCCAGGCACTACAAGGAAAAATCTTTTGATATAGAAAATTACGCCTCGCTTCAATTAAACTACCATGACTACTTGACTTTTATAGGGATTATCGTGGCGTTTGTGATCCAATTAGCCACCGATTCGATGCCCTTAGCCGCCTTTTTAGCGTTAGCGATCATCTTACTAGGGCGTGGTATTAAGTTTAAAGAAACAGACTCTTTAATGGATGATAGCGTGAAAATGATGGCGTTTATCGCTTTTGTGATGTTAGTGGCTAGCGGGTTTGGAGAAGTGTTGCAAAAAGTGCATGCGATAGATGGCTTAGTGAATGCGATCACAAGCATAATCCAAGGGAAGTTTTTAGGGGCTTTTTTAATGCTTGTTGTAGGGCTGTTTATCACTATGGGGATAGGGACTTCTTTTGGCACTATCCCTATCATCGCTGTGTTTTATGTCCCTTTATGCGCGAAATTAGGTTTTAGCATAGAATCTACAATTTTACTCATCGGCATAGCCGCAGCTTTAGGCGATGCAGGCTCACCGGCTAGCGATAGCACCATGGGGCCCACTTGCGGGCTTAACGCAGACAACCAACACAATCATATCTATGACACATGCGTGCCGACTTTTTTAGTCTATAACCTCCCTTTGATTGTTTTTGGAGTTCTTGGAGCGTTACTATTAGGCTAATCTATCAAGTTAAGAAAATTTTTTCTTTAGCCTTACCCTCTGGGGTTAATGCTTTTTTAGATGTGTTGGTGGTCGCACTCTCGGTTTTTTTTGTGGGTAAGATTTCGCACCATCACATTGTGGCTTTAGGGGTGGGCTTGCAATTTTTGATGCTTTTTTATGGCATCAATACGATTTTATACACCGGCACTAACGCCATTCTTTCTAGGCTTGTGGGGGCTAGGGACTTTGCTCAAATCAATCACGCTTTTTCAAGTATTTTTATAGGGGCGTTTGTGATCTGTTTGGGCGTGCTGTTTGTTTCTTATTTTTTGATTGAGCCTTTTTTAAATTGGATGCAATTACAAGATCCTTCGCGCCAATTGACGCAAGATTATTTAGAAGTCTTAGTTATCGCGCTACCGAGTATTTTTTTAAAAAATGTTTTAGTTTCAGCGCTCGCTAGTTTTTCAGACACCCTAACCCCCTTTATTGTTAAAATCATCATGGTCATCGCATGCATTTTTTTGAATCAAGCCTTGATTTTTGGGGATTTTGGTTTTAAAGAAATGGGTATTGTTGGCTCGGCTTTAGCGAATGTGGTTGTCTCTTATTGGGAATTACTCGCGCTTGGCGTTTGGATACAAATCAAAAAAATCCCTTTAAAATTCAAAATAACCTTTCATTTTTCTTTTTTAAAAACCATGTTTAGAGTGGGTTGGCCGGCCGGGTTTGAGCGCTTATTGAGCTTATTTTCTTTAATCCTCTTATCCAAATTTGTAGCGAGCTATGGGGATAAAGTGTTAGCGGGCATGCAAATAGGCATTAGGGTTGAAACCTTTTCGTTCATGCCCGGATTTGGGTTTATGATCGCAGCGATGGTTTTAACAGGGCAAAATTTAGGAGCGAACAAGCCAAAGATCGCCACAGAATACGTGCATTTGATTTTAAAAATCTCTATGGGTTTAATGGGGGTTTTAGGGATTGTTTTAGTCTTATTCGCTAAAGAATTCGCGAGCCTTTTTTCTCAAGATGAAGAAGTTTTGGAAGTGGCGCGATCTTATCTGATCGCTGTGGGTCTCTCTCAAGCCCCCTTAATTGGGTATTTTGTGCTAGATGGAGTTTTTAGAGGGGCTGGCATTTCTAAAGTCTCACTATACATTAACACCCTAAGCTTATGGGGGTTAAGGATCATACCCATTTACTTGCTTTTAATTCATCATTTTAAGGTGGAATTTATTTTTGTGGTGATCGCATCAGAAACTTTTTTGCGCTCATTCATCTATTATAAAGTTTTTTCTAAAGGCATATGGAAAAGGTGCGGGAAAAAGGCTTGATTATTGCTTGAGCGTAGCGGTCGTTTTGAAACGGCTTTCTCGCACCACTTGCACGCCCACTTCGCCCACATACTGAGCGCTCTCTTCTATCTTTTTAGCGATCTTTCTGGCAATAATAGGCACTTGATTGTCCCTAACTTGGTTGGATTTGACAATCACTCTTAATTCTCGCCCGCTCTCCATCGCATACGCTTTTTCCACCCCATCAAATTCTAGTGCGATCTCTTCTAAAGCTTGCATGCGTTTAGCGTATTCTTCATCGCTCTTTCTCCTAGCCCCAGGACGCCCTGCAGAAAGTGCATCAGCCGCGCACACGCTCGCGCACTCCACGCTCAAAATCTCTTCATGCCCATGGTGGGCGTAAATCGCATTGATCACAACCGGGTCTTCTTTATGGCGCTTGCACACCTCAACGCCTAAATTCACATGATCTCTCCCAAGCTCTTGGGTGAGCGCTTTACCAATATCATGCAAAATACCGGCTCTTCTGGCGAGCTTTTTATCCCCCCCAAGCTGCTCTGCAATCAAGCCGGCTAAAAGAGCGACTTCTTTAGAGTGCTGTAGGGCGTTTTGCCCAAAACTAGAACGATAACGCATTTTGCCTATTAAAATTTTAAGCTCATCTTCCATAGCCCCAAGCTCTAATTCTAGCACCACGCTCTCCCCTTCAGAAAGCAATTCTTTTTCCAGGTTGCGCGCGACTCTGTGATAAACCTCTTCAATCCTGTTAGGCTGGATACGGCCGTCTTCTATTAAAATTTTAAGCGTCTCGCTCGCCACTTCACGCCGATAAAGATTGAAACTGGACAAACACAATTCGCTGCTGTCTTCGCTAAATTCTATATCCACCCCGCTGACTTTTTTAAACGCTTCAATATTTTTCCCGTCTTTGCCTATCACACGACCAATATAATCTGAGCAAGGCAAAGCGATACGAGTTGTTAAATTCTCTGTCGCATAATTACCCGCAAAACGGGCTGTCGCTTCCGCTAAAATGGCATACGATTTTTTCTTGCCCTCTTCTTTGGCTTCTTTTTCATAACGCCTGATTAACGCGCTTTTTTGGGCTTCTAATTCTTCTTCTAATTGCTCTAAAATCATGTTTTTAATTTCATCTTTGGTATAAGCCATGTAATTGAGCATCGCGTCTAGCGCTTTGGCTTGAGCTTCTTTACAAACAGCGCGCTGTTTTTTGAAATTTTCCCTCTCTTGTTCTAAAATCTGGCGTTCTTTTTCAAGCTCTTTTTTTTCCTTTTCTAAATAGCGTTTTTCATCTCTTACAAATTCTTTGTGCTGTGCTTCTAAATGTTTCAAATGCGCTTCTTTTTTGTCAAAATGGGTTTGGAGTTGCAAGTTCTTGTTTTCATATTGCTGTTGCAATTTGCATTCTTGGCTTTTCATGCGCATCTCTTCAGCTTCAACAAAAGATTTCGCTTGAAACTCCATTAATTTGGCTTTAGCTGAAGCGCTTTTTAAAGTGGCTTGCCCTCTAGCGTAATAGATCTTTTTCATCACATAATACATGACTAGAGCGGTAATCAAACACGCTACCAAGACTTCTAATGAAATGTAAATTAACCCGCTGCTCATAATGTTTCCTCTTATTATTCTTCATAACGATACGAGCATTCATGTAAAGATCCGCTTCAATGTCATAGGCGTTTGTGAGAACACCATTAGCCAGCGCTAACTCCCTACTCACAAACACGATCAAGGGGCGTTTTAGTTGCTTTTTGAATAATTGGGGCAAACTCCTATCATACATGCCTAGCCCAAAACCCACGCGCCTAAAGCTTGTATCCATTCCTAAAATCGGCACGACAATACAATCTAATTCCTGCTTATAACAGCGCGACAAACTCGGCTCATCAAACCACCCTAAACGCCTTAAGGGCAACCTAAAGGGTGCGATAGTAAAGCCCTCTTTAGAAAAATGAGCGCCTTTTTTGATGCTTTTAGGCAACCACACGCGCTTATTTTTTTGTCTTAACTTCAAAATCAAAGGCCTAATGTCAAGCTCATGCCCTAACGGGCTATACAATAAAATATTTTGATAATCTTTGAGTTTCCAAAATAAAAGCTTGCAAGCCAGTTTATCCCTAACTGCTTTATCTTTGGTTGGTTTAGCCCTTTTCAAGCGTTCTTTACAAAAATCTCTAAAAATCGTTTTAATGGTTATAATCCTTAAATTTTAGACTTACATTATAGTATAATTTTAGGTTATTAGTTACCATTTTATTATTCCTAAGGATGTGTTTATAATGAGAATTAAGGCTTATTTTTTGCGTTTTATCGCGCTGGTTTTGATCGTTTTGTTAGGTTTTAGCGCTTGTAAAAATTCTCAAAAACCTCAAGATTCTCAAAACAATACCACCCAACAAGATAGCCCTAAAACCTACACCGCTATGGATCTAAATAACCAAGAATACACGATTACAGGCGATTTAGATTCTCTAAACATCAGCCCGGATTCCAACACCCCTACTCTATTAGTTTTAAGTGCTTTAGACGATTTTTTAAAAAATTACGCTCCCACCTTTAACATCTTAAAAAAAACTTTTAAAGATCGTTTGAGGGTGCTTATTTTACTCAATCAACCCTATTCAAGCGATGCAATCAAAGACTTTATTGCACCCTTTCAAGCTGATTTGATGATTTTAAACCCTAAAGATACCGCTCTTTTTGATCATTTAAACCATAACGCTTTAAACCATTCCTTTAACATGCTCTTATATGACAAACATCAATTGATTAAAATATATCAAGGGATCGTGCCAATAGAAATGCTCCAATTTGATATTTCCCACTTAAAGGATTAAAAAATTATGTTTAATTTTTTCAAAAAAATTGTCAATAAAATTAAGGGTGAAGAGGCTAAAGAAGAAAAACGCCAAAGCGTTTCTAAGGAGGAATTAGAAGAAATTTTGATTGGCTTTGACATCCAATACGATTTGATAGAGAGCTTGTTACAGCATTTAGGCGATTTGGTTACGCCCAAGCAATTAGAAGTCGCTTTATTGCGTTTTGTGCGTGGGGAAAGCTATTATGATAAAACCCGCCTAAAAACTATCACCACAAAACCCTTAGTGCACTTAATCGTGGGGGTTAATGGGGCGGGTAAAACCACAACGATCGCTAAATTAGCCAAGCTCTCTTTAAAACAGCATAAAAAAACGCTTTTAGGGGCAGGCGATACCTTTAGAGCGGCCGCAGTCAAACAGCTCCAATTGTGGGGTGAAAAGCTTAACATTCAAGTCATTAGCGCTAAAGAAGGGAGCGATCCAAGCTCTCTAGCTTATAACACCATAGAAAGCGCGATCGCTAAAAATATAGATGAAGTTTTTATAGACACCGCCGGGAGGCTACACAACCAGACCAATCTTAAAAACGAGCTTTCTAAAATCGCGCGCACCTGCTCTAAAGTTTTAAAAGACGCCCCCTTTTATAAATTCCTTATTTTAGACGGCACGCAAGGGAGTTCTGGGCTAACGCAAGCCAAAATTTTCCATGAGACTTTGGCGTTAGATGGCGTGATTATGACTAAGCTTGATGGCACTTCTAAAGGCGGAGCGATTTTAAGCGTGCTGTATGAGCTGAAATTACCCATTCTTTATTTAGGAATGGGCGAAAAAGAAGACGATTTGATCGCTTTTGATGAAGAACGCTTTATAGAAGACTTGGTTGATGCGGTGTTTGTGGAACAATAAATTAAAAATTATTGATTAATAATAACCCTAAAACTTATATCCATGTGGTTTGTTTCTTGCAAAGCGTTACAAACCTCTGCGTTTTTGGCATAAAACTCCTTCAGTGGGATATGAGAATAAAGCTTTTTGTGCACTTCATCAACCCTGCAAATTAACGGGTGCGATTCATAAATCTTGCACAGATTGGTTTCTGAATCCAAAAATTTACTCCCCTACCCCCCTGTGTAGTAAAACGCCCTTGTGGGAGTTTCGCTGTTTTTATCATTCCACATGTTTTTTTCTGGTTTATTGATGACAGATTGTTTTAAAAGCCTTTTCATCATTTTTGTATCCTTATTGATGATCGCCTCTTTAGCGTCTATGGCGTCTTGATAGTATAAACATGGGCAAATCTTGCCATCAGAAGCCAAACGGATACGATTACAAGATTGGCAAAAGTCATCGCTATGCGGAGCGATAATGCCAAATTGATAGCCATTTTCTAGCGTGTAGATTTTAGAAGACCCTTGTTTGGGTTTTTCTGTCTCCATTATTTTGTATTTTTGAGCGATCAAATCTAAAATTTCTCGCTCTTTCAAGCCTTTAACCAAACTTTTAGCATGCGTATTTTCCATAAATTCAATGTAGCGGATTTGTATATGCCTGTTTTTTGCGTATTCTAAAAGCTCTAAGATTTCATCATCATTAACGCCTTTCATCACAACCGTGTTTAATTTGAGTTTTAAACCCACTTTTAAGGACTCTTCAATCCCTTCTAGCGTGTTTTTAAGAGCGTCTTTTTGAGAGATTTTTAAAACCCTATCGCTTTTTAAAGAATCTAATGAAACATTCACCCGTGATAACCCGGCATTTTTTAAATCCTTAGCCATTTTTTTGAGTAAAAAACCATTAGTGCTTAAAACTAACGCCACTTCTTCATTGTAAGCGTGTAGTTTAGCGATAAACTCATCTAAACCCTTGCGTAACAATGGCTCTCCGCCAGTGATCCTAATCTTTTTAACGCCTTCATCAATGGCGATTTTAAGAAATTCTAAAACATTATCCAAAGGCAATAATTCTTCATCATCAAAAAAATCTAATGGCGTAGCAGGCATGCAATACTGACACCTGAAATTGCATTGTTTGGTTACAGAAACCCTAATATAATCAATAACCCTATTAAAACTATCTACTAACACTCCCTTTATCCCTTATGCCCTTTATTTAAGCTTTTAGTGTAACATAATAAAACAATGACTTAACAACATTAAACATGGATAGATCTTTTGAAAAACCCTATCATTGATAACATTCCTTGCGTTTTATTAGCTGGGGGCAAAAGCTCTCGTTTTATCATCAATAATATTCAAATCAATAAGGCTCTCATGCCTTTAAAATCGTATCCTAGCCTTTTAGAATACCAATACTCGCGCCTTTTAAAACTTTTCAAAAAAGTCATTATCAGCGCTAAAAAATCGTATGAATTAAACGCTCCCTATCTTTTAGAAAGAGAGAACGATCTTTTTTCACCCCTTTTTGGCATTCATAACGCTTTTTTAACGCTGCAAACCCCTTATATTTTTTTTATCCCTATAGATACGCCTTTAGTGTCCTTTGAAAGCATTAAAACTCTTTGTGAAATTAAAAATTTTAGCGTAGTCTATGCTAAAAGCCCTACAAAAGAGCATTATTTGATTTCTCTGTGGCATCAAAATACCCTTAACGCCCTTAGTTACGCTCTTAAAACGCAAAATTATCGCCTTAGCAATCTTATCAAAAACGCCTCTTCAGTCGCTATCCATTTTGACAAAGAAGAAGAATTTTTAAACCTCAACACCCTAAAAGACTATGAATTAGCCGTTCAAATTTTAAAAGAGAGGGCCAATGGCTGAAGAAGAAAAGACCGAACTCCCTAGCGCAAAAAAAATCCAAAAAGCCAGAGAAGAAGGCAATGTGCCTAAAAGCATGGAAGTGGTGGGGTTTTTAGGGTTATTGGCCGGGCTAATGAGTATTTTTGTTTTTTTCATATGGTGGGTGGATGGCTTTAGCGAGATGTATCGCCATGTGTTGAAAGATTTTTCCCTAGATTTTAGTAAAGAAAGCGTTCAAGAGCTGTTTAACCAACTGGCTAAAGACACTTTTTTATTGCTTTTACCGATTTTAATCATTTTAATGGTGGTGGCGTTTTTATCCAATGTCTTGCAATTTGGCTGGCTCTTTGCCCCTAAAGTCATTGAGCCTAAATTTTCTAAAATCAACCCTATCAATGGCGTCAAAAACCTTTTTTCTTTAAAAAAGCTCCTTGATGGGAGTTTGATCACTTTAAAAGTTTTTTTAGCTTTTTTTCTGGGGTTTTTCATCTTTTCCTTGTTTTTAGGGGAATTAAACCATGCGGCTCTTTTGAATTTGCAAGGCCAGTTGTTGTGGTTTAAAAGCAAGGCGTTATTACTCATTTCTTCGCTTTTATTTTTATTTTTTGTCTTGGCTTTTGTGGATTTAGCGATCAAACGCCGCCAATACACCAACTCTTTAAAAATGACTAAACAAGAAGTTAAAGACGAATACAAACAGCAAGAAGGGAACCCAGAAATCAAAGCCAAAATCCGCCAAATGATGGTAAAAAACGCCACGAATAAAATGATGCAAGAAATCCCTAAAGCCAATGTCGTGGTTACTAACCCTACCCATTACGCCGTCGCTCTTCAATTTGATGAAGAACACCCTGTGCCTGTGGTAGTGGCTAAAGGCACGGATTATTTAGCCATTAGGATTAAGGGCATCGCTAGAGAGCATGACATAGAAATTATAGAAAACAAAACGCTCGCTAGAGAGCTTTATAGAGACGTGAAATTAAACGCTGCCATACCAGAAGAATTGTTTGAAGCCGTGGCGATAGTCTTTGCTCAAGTGGCTAAATTAGAGCAAGAACGCCAAAAACAAAAGATCATTAAACCTCTTTAAGATTTTTTAAACCCGCTTTTAAGCCCTAAAAAGACACTCAATTAATGAGAGCTTTAAATTTGATGTTCCAAACGCCTTAAAGTGTTATGGATGTATTCTAAAAGCCACCCTAACAAGCCTAAAAAGTAAAAACCCAATCGCATGCCATAGTATTCTTTAGTTTGAATGAACATGCTAGAGCATAGCACCACCACGCTAAGCCCCACAATCAAAATAAGCGTGTTAGCGTATTCATACAACCCAAAAAGGCGTTTGTGATAGATTAAAACCAGTATCAACAAAATAAGAGCGAGTGTAAAAAGGGAAAAATCCACGCAATCAGACACGCTTAAAAATCTAAAACTCTGTAAAGAAGAAGCAAAAACCCACACGATGCAAATATTCATAGAGGGCAAGAAAGATTGCTTCATGCTAGCCCCTAAAAAACGCCACAATAAAGTCGCTAACAGTGCAAAATAGAAAAGATAAAGCGCCATTAAAGAATCTTTAACAGGAAAATTCCAAGCGTAGAAGGAAAGGCATAATATCCCTACGCAAGCGCATTTTTGGCGCGTGAGGGTGAAAGGCTTTAGAATAAGCACAAGCAGATAAATTAAAGAAACGCCTATTAACCCCAAGTAATCTAATTTGACAATGAAATCATAAACATGGTTTTCAAACAAAAAAAACAATTGCGAAAAATCATCGCTGAAATGCGAAAGCAATAAAGTTTCCACATTGAACAAAAACAACAAAAAAAACAATGAAGAAAAAACGACCTTATGCGTGTATATTTTTTGATAAAAATTCATCTATAACCTAATCATTGCCTAATCATTCTTGCTGAAGAAACTATCAATGCCATCAGCAATGCCCTTAGCCAAGATTTTTTGATACGGTTTGCTTTGGATGCGCCTAGATTCTATCGCATGGGAATTATAACCAATTTCTATTAAGATTGAAGGCATTAAAGCCCCGGCCAACACCCAAAAAGGCCCCTCTCTCACGCCCCCATCCACCACATCAGGGTAATTTTTGCGGATACTTTGGAGCATGCCGTATTGCACATCAATCGCCAGTTTGTTAGAGACAATCAATCGCTGCGTGTTTAATGAATTTAAAAGCAAACTTTTAGAAAAATAATCCATCAAATTCACATCGTCTTTATTTTCTTGCTCAGCCACTTTCCTAGCCCTTTCGCTCCTTGCGGTGGATAAAAAATAAGTTTCTATGCCATGAGCGTTAGAGGTGGAGCGCTTGGGGATGGAATTGGCATGCACTGAGATGAATAAATCCGCGCTTTTTCTATTGGCTAATTCCGTGCGCCCCACCAAATCAATATAAATGTCCTTATCCCTTGTCAATAAAACGCTATAGCCTCTTTTTTTAAGCTCTTTATGCAAAAACTTCACCACTTCTAAAACAATGTCTTTTTCACACACTAAATTCGCGCTCATCGCCCCGCAATCTTTCCCCCCATGCCCGGCGTCTAAAACGATCTTTTTATGTTTTTTGCGCTTGGTTTTGATGAAAGCGTCATTTTTTTCTGCTATAAAAACTTGGTTCTTACTCTCATTTTCTGCTTCTTTTTTAGGAATTTCTTTTTTAGCACTCCTTTCGTTCAATGGAGAGTGCGCATGTTTTGAATGTGCATGCTTAATGGGCGTTTTTTCTTTGGTCTCTTTAGACTTTTTAGCCTCTTTTTTAATGGGCTTAGGGGTGGGTTTAGGTGTCTGGTGTTTTAACGCATGGTGTTTGGGGGGGTTTGGTGCCATTTGATGCCTAATTAAGGGCTTTTTCTCCACGATAGAAATATAGAGCTTGTCTTTAAAAATCTTAATCTCATAAGTCATCTTAGGAGCGTAGCCAATGACCACTCGTGCTAATTTAGGGCTGAATTGCGCGATCGTGATGGACGATTGTTTAGAAAATTGGTAATGCTTTTTAGGAATGGTTAAAACGGCTTCTAATTCCAAATAGCTCTTGAAATTTTTGAGCGAAACTTCTTTGAATTTTTTAACTTCTTGATTGAACAGAATTTTAACACTGCTAGAGCCAAAAGGCACAATGTTGATAATTTTAAGGGTTGTAGCATAAGCAAAATGCAACCAAAAAAGACATGCAACAACCCCTAACCTCACAAGCACTACAAATTAACCCTCTGTAAGCTCTTTAATCAATTCATGCACGCTGATAATCTTATCCACTCTATAGCCATTAGCCCCGGTAAAATAAAGCCCCTCTTCTCTGTTTCCTAAATAACTGCGCCCCAAGCCATCAGCGATACAATAGCCCACTTTTTTAGCCTCTTCACCCCTGTTACAAGGCGCTACACAATTGCTCACGCATGCGATTTTAGGTGCGTTACCCTCTTCAATACGCTTGATCACCCCCGTATTAATAGCCCTAGCCGGATAGCCTACAGGCGATTTAATGAGTAAAATATCTTCTTTTTTGAGCGTGGGCAAAAGATCGGCATACGCTTTAGCGTCGCATTCTTTCGTGCCTAAAAAACGAGTCGCCATTTGCACCCCACTCGCTCCAAGGCTTAACATGGTGTCTATATCCTTCCTATCCCAAATCCCCCCAGCAGCGATGATAGGGATATTCCCCCATTCCTTAGAAGCTTCCACGACTTTAGGCACTAAGTTTTCTAATCGGAATTCTTCTTTGAAACAATCTTCGTATTTAAAGCCCTGATGCCCCCCACTCAAAGGCCCTTCCACAATGAAAGCGTCCGGGATTCTTTTATAGCGATCGCTCCATCTTTTACAAAGGATTTTTAAAGCCTTCGCTGAAGAAATAATAGGGATGAGCGCCACATCGCTAAAATCCTTAGCGAATTCAGGCATGTTGGTGGGCAAACCAGCCCCTGTAATAATGATATTCGCTCCTGCTTCACAAGAGTCCCTTAAAACACGGCCATAGTCATTGATAGCGTATAAAATATTCGCTCCTAAAGGGTTGTTCCCGCAAATCTTCCTAGCGTTTGCAAAAATCTCATTCAACGCTTTTTTGGAGTAAAAATTCAACGCTTCAAAGGGTTTTTTAGCCACAATCCTTTCTACAAAACGCATGTTTTTATAATAACCAGTCCCTACGGCTGAAATCACTCCTAAAGCCCCTTCTTTGGCAACATTTCCAGCTAGTTCATCCCAGCTAATCCCCACACCCATTCCCCCTTGAAAGATAGGGAATTTTATGGTGTGCTTACCGATTTTTAGCGGTTTGAGTGTTGATACCATAGCTCTTTCCTTAATATTAGTTAATATTTAATTTCATAAATCTTTTCTTACCAAGCTGTATAACATAATTTCCTTTAACAAAACGATAACTCTCATCTTTTATCGCTTCTTGATTAATCTTTACCCCTCCCCCTTGAATATCGCGCCTGGCTTGTGAAGTGGATGGGCAAAAGCCAATCTGTTTTAAAACATCTAAAATCCCAACCCCCTCATCAAAATCGCTTTCTGATAAAATTTCGGGCAAAAGGTTTGCGCTAAACACTTTAGAAAATTGATCTTTAGCCTTAATCGCTTGTTCATTATCATAATAACGAGCCACGATTTCACTAGCGAGATCCTCTTTAACGGCTTTAGGGTGCAAGGTTTGATTTAAAATACCATGTTTTAAGTCTTCAATTTCTTCTAAAGTCTTAGCGCTCAAAAGGGTGTAGTATCGCCACATGAGATCATCGCTCACGCTCATGATCTTCCCAAACATCGCATTAGGCTCTTCAGTGATCCCCACATAATTCCCCAAGCTTTTACTCATTTTTTGCACCCCATCAAGCCCTTCTAATAAAGGCATGGTAATAATAGATTGCTCTTTATTCAAGCCATAAGATCGTTGCAAAAAGCGCCCCACCAGCAAATTAAACTTTTGATCATTGCCCCCAAGCTCAATATCCGCATCCATCGCCACTGAATCATAGCCTTGCAACAAAGGGTATAAAAATTCCACGATGCTAATGGGGCGGTTTTCTTTATAGCGTTTAGTGAAATCGTCCCTTTCTAGCATTCTAGCGACTGAAAACTTCGCGCACAATTCTATCATGCCTTTTGCGCCTAAAGCGTCAAGCCAAGTGGAATTAAAGCACACTTCAGTGTGTTTTTGATCTAAAATTTTATAGATTTGCTCTTCATAAGTTTTAGCGTTTTCTAAGACTTGCTCCCGGTTTAAGGGTTTTCTCGTTTCATTTTTCCCTGTAGGATCGCCTATCATAGCGGTAAAATCCCCAATCAAAAACTTAACCCTAGCCCCATATTGTTGCAATAAAGCCAGTTTTTGGATCAATACCGTATGCCCTAAATGCAAATCGGGAGCGGTAGGATCAAACCCGGCTTTAACGATAAAGCGTTCATTGGTTTCGTAATATTTTCTCACCAGCTTTTCAATGTATTCTAACCCAATGATTTCATTAGCGCCTCTTTTGATCTCTTTTAAGGCGGTACTGACTTTTTGTTCCATGTTTATTCCTTAATTAGGGCTTATTATGATTCATAAGCGTCATCTAGACTGGATAATTCTACAATCCTATCCTGATATTTGCGATTGATTAAGGCTCTGATCCAATCCGCCTTATCTGTGGCTATTTCAAAACTCACTTCGCAATGGCTAGAATACTTGTCTTTATAGCCCAAGTAAGACACACCCACAATGTTGCATTCATTCCTGTTTAAAAAAGTTAATAAACCCGCTAAAACCGACTTTTTTTCGCCTAAATAAAACATCATTTTATAAATCGTTCGATCCCGCTTGTGCCATTCTATATAAACCATAGGCGCTTTAGCATCCACTTCCGCTATCGCTTTTTTGCAAAATTTATGGTGCGCAACCGCCTTTGGATCTTTCAAATCCGTTACAATCGCAATGATTTCATCGCCATATTTAGGATAACAACAATCATTCAACAACACCTGTTTGATTTCTAAAGCGTTGCTGGAACAAACGCTAAAATGTTCTAATTCCTTACACTGCCATTGCCGGTTGGGGGTTAAAAAATTCAAAACATTGGTTTTAAAACCCAAATACCTCAAACCTCGAGTCCATAAACTCATCTCTTGGTATTCCAAAATCGCGTCTTCTTTTAAAGAAAACACCTTATTTTCAATTTCTTCAGTGAGCTTGGCTAAATTTTCAAAGCTTTTCATCGCTTCTGTTAAGGTGGTCTCCACCCCACAATCCGTTAATTTTTCTTCAAAGTTTTTATAATCTTTCAAATCCGCATCTTCAAAAACAGAGCGCCCAAAAAAAGTCGCTAAGATATTGATCATGCTCTTAGTGTCAATTTCTTTCAAGCGGTTTCTTCTTTGGATGCGCAAATGGTTTTTAGCCTTAGAAGTTTTAAGCTGATCCATCCAAATGAAACGAGGTATTATTTTATCGCCTTTAATGATTTTAACCACATCCCCACTCCTTAATTCTTGATTGAGTAAGGCTTTTTTACTATTGATATAAGCGTCCGTGGCTTTATCGCCCAAATCGCTATGCACCATGTAAGCGAAATCTAAAGCGATCGCGCCCACCGGTAAAGTGTAAGTGTCCCCATGGGGCGAAAAAACGACAATATCTTCACGATACAAATCGTTCTTAGCGAGTTCGTAAAATTCTTTAGGGTCGTTTTTTAGATCGCTGTCATGGTATTTAAAATTTTGCAACCACCGCATGCCCTCATGATGTTCTTCATTATCCACGCCCCCAGCTTTATACTTCCAATGGGCTGAATTACCATACTCCGCCCCCATGTGCATATCAAAGGTGCGGATCTGCACTTCATAAACAGAAGATTCATCAAAAATCGTCGTGTGTATTGTCTTGTAGCCATTTTCTTTCGGTAAAGCGATGTAATCTTTAAAACGAGAGACAATGGGCTTGAAATTCAAATGGATAATCCCTAAAACCTTGTAGCAATCAATCGGGTTTTTCAATAAAATCCTAATGGCTAACAAGTCCAAAATTTCATCAATATTAACCGCACCTTTTCGTTGCATCTTAAGATAAATAGAATAAGGGCGCTTCACCCTTGTAACGAGTTTGAAATCCGAATGGCTAAACCCGCTGTCAAAAAGCTTTTTTTCTAACTTGCTCGCAAAAGCGTTGAGTTTTAAAAGTAAAGACTGCTTGTTTTTGTGTAAATATTCCTTGATATTTTTATACTCTTCTGGATAAATATAATAAAAGCTCTTGTCTTCTAATTCATTTTTGATTGAAGACATGCCCAATCGGCTCGCTATGGGGGCATACACCGCTAAAGTCTCTTTAGAAATACGCACCTGCTTGTCATGAGGCAAGGCGTCTAAGGTGAGCATGTTGTGCAACCTGTCGCTAATCTTTACCACTAAGGCTCTTGGATCTTGTATCGCGCTAATAAGGATCTTTCTAAAAGTGAGGGCTGAAACCACCATTCTGGGATCTTGAGAGCTCACGCCTAACTCTTCTTTCCTGATTTCAGTGATTTTAGTGAGCGCATCCACTAAATTAGCCACATCTTGCCCAAATTCTCGCTCAATCGTTTCAATCTCACAAGGCGTGTCTTCTACCACATCATGCAAAAGCGCGGCGCACACCATCGCCTCATCGCCCCCACAAAACGCCACCACGCTCGCCACGCAAATAGGATGGACAATATAAGGCTCGCCGCTCTTTCTGTATTGACCCTTATGGCTTTTGGTCGCTAAATTTAGGGCGTTTTCAATCTTGGGCGTGGAATCAATTAAAGTCCTTAAGATTTCAATGCCGCCCTTTGGGGTCGTAACTTTTTTGATAACATCCAAAATCCGTAAGAATCCGATATCAACGGATTTATCAATTTCGTTCATCTATCCTGTCTATATCAATTTTCCCTTCAGCGATTTCTCTAATGGCAATATCCACTAATTTATGACGCTTAGGGTCCATATTCACTAAAGTTTTGGCTCCGGCGTTTAATTGCTTCACCCGAACGAAAACTAAATTATCTAGCATGTAGCGGTCGTTCCCAATATTTTTTAAGGCTTGAGCGACTAAACTCTCTGTTCTCTCTTTTTTCAAACTGATCCTTTTATTTTGAGTTCTATCCAATGTTAAAGGGCTTATTTTACCATAGAAAATACGCCTTGTTGGTGCTTGATCACTTGCAACAAATTCCCTTTTTTGAACATGTTACACACCACAATGGGGAGCTTATTGTCTTTAGCTAAAGAAATAGCGGTATCATCCATCACTTCAATATCCCCTATCAAGGCATCGTTATAGCTTAAAGTGTCTAATTTTTTAGCGTCTTTAAACTTGTTAGGGTCTTTGTCATAAATACCATCCACTTTAGTCGCTTTAATGATTAAATCCGATCCAATTTCAATCGCTCTTAAAGTGGCCGCCGTATCCGTAGTGAAAAACGGGTTTCCCGTGCCTGCGCCAAAAATCACCACCCTACCCTTTTCTAAATGCCTGATCGCTTTTCTGTAAATGTAACTTTCACAAATTTCTTTGATTTCAATCGCGCTCTGCACCCTTGTGTCTAAGCCGATATGCTCTAAAGCTTCTTGCATGGCTACCGCATTAATCACGGTGGCTAACATGCCCATATAATCCCCACTGGTGCGCCTGATAATCCCCCCTTGAGCCGCGCTAACCCCCCTAATGATATTGCCTCCACCAATCACAATACCCACTTCAATATCGTTTTCCACTAAGCTTTTGATCTCTTTAGCGATGTGATCTAACACATGAATGTCAATCCCAAACTGGTTGTCCCCAGCTAACGCTTCCCCAGAAAATTTCACCAAAACCCGTTTGTTTTTTATTTTTGCTTGCATGATCCCTTCTTAAATTAATAAAACTTTAATAAAACTTATGATTGTAACCTAATCTTGCTTAAAAACACCCTTTAACTAAAACGCTTGGGTTTTTGAATGCGTTTGAATAACAATTCACGATAGAACGCTTTAAGGCCTAGTTGTTCCTTTTTGCCTAAAGTGTAGTAAATTTTTTGCAAGTAGTTTAAAATGTCTTGGCGTTTTAAGTTGGTTTTTAAAGCGGCTTCTTTAAGGATGTAGTAAGGGATTTTTGTTTTTTGGTGTTTGAAAGCTAAAGACAAGCGCTTGTAAAAATCCTTGTTTTGATGGTAGCACAAACGCCCAAAAACAAAGGGTAAGCGTTTCTTTTCATACCAAAGAGCGGCTAAATCTATAAAATCTTTTTTAGGGTTAGAATAATAAAATTGCAGCGCTTTATTGCCGATTAAAACTTCGCCTTTTAACCCTAGCGCTTGAGAAAGGGCGTTTGAAGAAGCGCTCTCTTTGTCAAAAGCGTTTTCTTGATTTACAACCAGCACGCTCAAAACTTCCTTATAAGCCACAATGCCTAAAGAATAAGGATAAAGCGCGAATGGATGGCCAGCGATAGAAGAAATAAAGCCCGCATCAATACGCCTGAATAAAAAACTTTGATTGAGTTTGGAGGGGTAGGTTTTTTTAAGCCGTAAAAATTGTTTGAAATGACAAGGGGTGGGGTAGGATTTGATAAACACATCAAAAGGGAGCATGTTCAAATAGTCAATTTTACCAAAACGCACTTAAAATCCTTTTTTGTATCGCATGGTAGCTAAAGTTTCTTACAACTTAACTAAAAGTAAAAAGAGTTTTGTTATCATGGAGTAGTTTGTAATGCATTAGCGAGTAACGCCATTTAAAAAGGAGAAATTTAATGAAAGATTTTTTAGAAGATTACAAAAAAAGCGTTTTAGAAAGAGAAAGTGAGGGCATTCCGCCACTCCCTTTAAACGCTAAACAAGTGGAAGCGGTCGTTGAGATTTTGATGAAAGATCCCGCAAACGCCGCTTTTGCTAAAGAATTACTCATTCACAGAGTAAGCCCTGGGGTTGATGAGGGGGCGAAAGTCAAAGCGGAATTTTTAGCTAAATTGTCCCAAAAAAAACTAGAATGCGCACACATTAGCGCTTTAGAAGCGACCACTCTTTTAGGCACGATGCTTGGAGGCTATAATGTAGAGCCTTTGATTATGGGTTTAGAAAGCCAAGACAAAGAAATCGCTAAAGAGAGTGCGAAAGCTTTAAAAACCACTCTTTTAGTTTATGGATCGTTTGATAAAATCGCCGCAATGAGTAAAACTAACGCTTTAGCTAAAGAAGTGATAGAGTCATGGGCGAATGCAGAATGGTTTTTGAATAAAGAGCCTTTGAATGAATGCATTGAAGCGTGCGTGTTTAAGATTGATGGCGAAACCAATACCGATGATTTAAGCCCAGCGAGCGATGCTTTCACGCGAAGCGATATTCCTTTACATGCCAAAGCCATGTTAAAAAACCGGATTGAAAATTACGAACAACGCATAAAAGCCATTAAAGCTAAAGGCGTTCCTGTAGCGTATGTGGGCGATGTGGTAGGCACAGGAAGCTCTAGAAAAAGCGCGACAAACTCTATCATGTGGCATTTTGGTAAGGACATTCCTTTTGTGCCTAATAAAAGGAGTGGGGGCATTGTGATTGGGGGGGTGATCGCTCCGATTTTCTTTGCGACTTGTGAAGATAGCGGGGCGTTACCTATTGTGGCTGATGTTAAGGATCTAAAAGAGGGCGATTTGATTAAAATCTATCCTTATAAAGGCGAAATCACGCTGAACGATAAGGTGGTCAGCACTTTTAAATTAGAGCCTGAAACTTTGTTAGATGAAGTTAGGGCTTCTGGGCGTATCCCTTTAATCATTGGTAGGGGTTTGACGAATAAAGCGCGTAAATTCTTGGGGCTAGGCGAATCTGAAGCGTTTAAAAAACCATCCGCTCCTAAAAGCGACGCTAAAGGCTACACTTTGGCTCAAAAAATTGTAGGCCATGCTTGCGGGGTAAAAGGGATCTTACCTGGCGCTTATTGTGAGCCAAAGGTTACCACCGTGGGCAGTCAAGACACCACAGGGGCGATGACTAGAGATGAGGTTAAAGAATTGGCGAGTTTGAAATTTGATGCGCCTTTTGTGTTGCAGAGTTTTTGTCATACCGCCGCTTACCCAAAGCCTAGCGATGTGAGTTTGCATGCGACTTTGCCTAGCTTTATCACTCAAAGAGGCGGCGTGGCGTTGCATCCGGGCGATGGCGTGATCCATACATGGCTGAACCGCATGGGATTGCCTGACACTTTAGGCACAGGGGGGGATAGTCACACCCGTTTCCCTTTAGGCATTAGTTTCCCGGCAGGGAGCGGGTTAGTCGCTTTTGCAGCGGTTACAGGCACGATGCCATTAAACATGCCAGAATCCGTGTTGGTGCGTTTTAAAGGGGAAATGAATCCTGGGATCACCTTAAGGGATTTGGTGAATGCGATCCCTTATTATGCCATTAAAAAAGGGTTACTCACGGTGGAGAAAAAGGGTAAAATCAATGTCTTTAACGGGCGTATTTTAGAGATTGAAGGCTTGCCTGATATTAAAATGGAGCAGGCTTTTGAACTAAGCGATGCGAGCGCTGAAAGGAGCGCGGCGGCTTGCGTGGTGCGTTTGAATAAAGAGCCGATGATTGAATACTTGAAATCCAATATCAAGCTGATTGATGAGATGATTGCAAGCGGTTATGAAGATAAAGAAACTTTGAAAAAACGCAAAGATGCGATGCAAGCTTGGGTGGATAATCCGGTATTGTTAGAGCCAGATAGTAACGCTCAATACGCCGCTGTCATTGAAATTGATGCGGCAGAAATCACGGAGCCTATTTTGGCATGCCCTAATGACCCCGATGATGTCGCTACTTTGAGCGAAGTTTTAGCGGATACGACCGGCAAAAGACCCCACGCTATTGATGAAGTGTTTATTGGCTCTTGCATGACGAATATCGGGCATTTTAGAGCCTTTGGTGAAATCGTTAAAAACGCTCCTCCCAGTCAAGCACGCCTTTGGGTAGTGCCACCCAGTAAAATGGACGAACAAGAGCTGATTAATGAGGGCTATTATGCGATTTTTGGAGCTGCCGGGGCAAGGACTGAAGTCCCAGGCTGTAGCTTGTGCATGGGCAATCAAGCGAGGGTTAGGGATAATGCGGTTGTCTTTTCCACTTCCACGCGCAATTTTGATAATCGTATGGGTAGAGGGGCTAAAGTGTATTTAGGCAGCGCGGAGCTTGGGGCGGCGTGCGCTTTACTAGGGAGAATCCCCACTAAAGAAGAATACATGAATTTAGTGAGTGAAAAGCTAGAAAGCCAAAAAGACAAGATCTATCGCTACATGAACTTTAACTTAATGGAGAATTTCAGGCTCTAGTTTTATTTTCATTAAAAGGGAATGATCCCTTTTATTTGGCTATGACTGAGTGTTGAGAGAGGATAAAAAAGGAGAGCGGTGATGAAAAAAATCGTTGTGAGTTGGTGTGTAGCGTTGGCTTTTTTGAGTGCGGATTCAACGCAAGCCAATAAAGCGATCAGTAATGCGGATTTGATTAAAGAAATAAGGGATTTAAAAAAAGTCATCAGTGCACAAAACACTGAGATCAACAATTTAAGAAAAGTGCAAGAAGTGTTGTCTGGACAATTAGTGGACATGCGTAAGGATATATTAAGCACTAGAGATTATTGCATTAGCTTAAGGCCTTATATCTATAATTGGTGCTAGGGGATCATCAAAGCATGAGAGCATGCGGCCATTTAATCCTTTGATGCTCCTTTAATGGTTGAAAAATTAAAGTTGGTGGGGTTTGGTTCCCGCTCTATTTCCTTATAATGGGGATTTTATAGGGTTTGAGTGTCCAAGCGTATTAATCCCACACGCCTTGAAAAAAGCCCTCTTGTTGGATTGTAGGGGTAAAATCAGTCCCCTTGTTAGGGTTAATTATTCTATAATAATAAAATTTTAGGAAATTCAGTTTAAAGATATTAAAAAATGCCATACGCCTTAAGAAAAAGATTTTTCAAACGCCTTGCGCTGATTGTTTCCACTTTTTGCACGATAAGTTTGAGCGCTAAAAGCTATCTGTTTTCCCCCTTGCCCCCAGCACACCAGCAAATCATTAAGACAGAGCCTTGCTCTTTGGAATGCTTGAAAGACTTGATGTTGCAAAATCAAATCTTTTCTTTTGTTTCTCAATACGATGACAATAACCATGATGAGAGCCTTAAAACTTATTATCATGACATACTCAATAAACTCAACCCCGTATTCATCGCTTCTCAAACTCCAGCTAAAGACAGCTATGAGCCTAAGATTGAATTAGCGATTTTACTGCCTAAAAAGGTGGTGGGGCGTTATGCCATTTCGGTGATGAACACCCTTTTAGCGTATTTGAACACCAGAAACAACGATTTCAATATCCAAGTCTTTGACAGCGATGAAGAGAGTCCTGAAAAATTAGAGCAAACCTATAAAGAAATTGAAAAAGAAAAATTCCCTTTTGTGATAGCCTTATTGACTAAAGAGGGCGTGGAAAATTTGCTCCAAAACACCACCATCAGCACCCCTACTTATGTGCCTACGGTGAATAGAGCACAATTAGAAAATCAAACCGATCGTTCTTTAAGCGAGCGCTTGTATTTTGGGGGGATTGACTATAAAGAGCAATTAAGCATGCTAACTTCCTTTATTAGCCCTAATTCACCCGTGATTGAATACGATGATGATGGCTTAATAGGCGAACGCTTGAGACAAATCACGGAGTCTTTAAACATTGAAGTCAAACACCAAGAAAATGTTTCTTACAAGCAAGCCACCAGTTTTTCTAAAAATTTTAGAAAAAACGATGCGTTTTTTAAAAATTCTATTTTGATTTTAAACACCCCTACCACTAAAAGCGGCCTTATTCTTTCTCAAATAGGGCTTTTAGAATACAAGCCCTTTAAAATCCTTTCCACACAAATCAATTTCAACCCCTCTTTACTCTTACTCACCCAGCCTAAAGACAGAAAGGATTTATTCATTGTCAATGCCTTGCAAAACAGCGATGAAACGCTTATAGAATACGCCTCCTTATTGGAGAGCGATTTAAGGCATGATTGGGTGAATTATTCCAGCGCAATCGGGCTAGAGGTGTTTTTAAACACACTGGATCCGCATTTTAAAAAATCTTTTCAGGAAAGTTTAGAAGACAATCAAGTCCGTTACCACAATCAAATTTATCAGGCTTTGGGGTATTCTTTTGAGCCAATAAAAAATGAAAGCGCAACCAAAAAAGAATAATATTTAGATAATTATTTGAATACTTTTATTTTTAATGGATTTTTTAATAGAATTGGAATATGATACGAGCGAAAATTAAACAAAGGTTATTCTGTGTTAAAATTTCAAAAATCACCCTTATTGTTTGTTTCTATTCTTTACACTCAAAGCCCTTTGTTGGCTTTTGATTATAAGTTTAGTGGGGTAGCGGAATCTTTTTCTAAAGTGGGGTTTAACCATTCCAAACTCAATTCCAAAGAAGGGATTTTCCCTACAGCCACTTTTGTAACCGCTACGATCAAGCTTCAAGTGGATTCCAATCTGCTCCCTAAAAACATTGAAAAACACAGCTTAAAAATAGGCGTTGGCGGGATTTTAGGAGCGCTCGCTTATGATTCTACCAAAACGCTCATAGACCAAGCCACGCATCAAGTCTATGGCTCAGAACTTTTTTTCTTCATAGGGCGTTGGTGGGGGTATTTAGGCGACGCTCCTTGGAAAGACTCCCGCATAGAATCTGACGCTCACACCCGTAATTATGTGCTGTATAATTCCTATTTGTTTTATTCTTACGGCGATAAATTCCACCTAAAGCTAGGGCGTTACCTTTCTAAAATGGATTTTATGAGCGGTTATACGCAAGGCTTTGAACTGGATTATAAAATCAACTCTAAAATAGCGTTAAAATGGTTTAGCTCTTTTGGGAGGGCTTTAGCTGCGGGGCAATGGATACGAGATTGGTATGCCCCTATTGTAACTGAAGATGGCAGAAAAGACGTTGATTATGGCATCCATGCGGTGCAACTCTATTTTTCTAGCAAACATGTTAAAGCCACGCCCTTTTTTTATTTTTCACCTAAAACTTACGAAGCGCCCGGGATTAAAATCCATATTGATAGCAACCCGAAATTTATAGGTTTAGGGTTACGATCCCAAACCCTTATCAATGTGATTTTCCCTGTTTATGCTAAAGATTTATACGATGTGTATTGGCGTAACTCTAAGATTGGCGAGTGGGGTTCATCGCTTTTAATCCACCAACGCTTTGACTGCAACGAATTTAACTTTGGCTTTGGTTATTACCAAAATTTTGGCAACGCTAACGCAAGGATTGGCTGGTATGGCAACCCGATCCCTTTTGATATAAGAAGTAACAGCATTTATGGTTTGGTTTTTAGTAACGCTGTTACCGCAGACTCTGTTAGCGGATATGTTTTTGGTGGGGGCGTGTATAAAAGATTTTTATGGGGTATTTTAGGCCGATACACTTACGCCACTAGAGCGAGCGAAAGATCCATTAACTTGAACTTGGGCTATAAATGGGGTTCTTTTGCTAGCGTTGATGTGAATTTACAATACTATGCGGTGAGCATGCACAACGGCTATAAGGTTAATGATCTCACCAGCCCTTTTGATAAAGCCTTTAAAGCGAACACACAAGACAGGAGCAATCTCCTGGTGAGTTTGAAGTTCTTTTTTTAAACCCTATCAATTAGGCTTAGTGGAATTGAGCCATTGTTTTTGGAAATTAATGGCTTTTCTCAATTCGGCTTCTAGTTGGGCTAAAACATCTTTTAAGGGCTTAACATCAACCAAATTGTCTTGCTTGAAAGAATCCAGCTGTTTGTCAATTTGCAAAGCGGCGTCTAGCGCGTCTTGGGGGAATACCGGCTCGCCTAAAGCCTTCTTAACCGCTTCGCCGATTTCAATCGTTTCAGAGCCTTGATGATCTTTTAAGTTAGGATTATTTTCTTTGTCCTTAGGCTTAGGCTCTAAAATCAAGCGCAAATGTTTGATTTTTTCATGCAAATCGCTAAGATCTTTTAAGTGATCGGTATTGCGTCCCCTATCCACCGCTTTTTCTAAAAGCTTATCGCTCAGGCTCACTAACTGATCGCTTAATTTCACGCTGTTAGCTTGAGCTTCTGTTACTTCATCAATATCAATCGCTGCTAGAGCGCTCACAAAATAAAAGGGCAACGCCCACCTTCTAAAACGAGAGAAAAACTTCTGCATTTACCTTCCTTAAATACGCTATAAAAATGATACTTTTTTAATATGGTGGAGCTGTGGGGAATCGAACCCCAGTCCAAAAATCTTGTCCTAAACACAAACTTCTACAATGCTTAGAAAATTGGTTAGTTTTTAGCCTTAAAACTAGCTCTGGTCCAACTTTCTAAAACCTTGAGGTAGTTTCAAGAGTTCTTGTTTCTTAGTTTAAAAGGCGAACCACCTTTTAAAAGCGTCTAGCTTAAGGTTATGGAGTGATTAAAACGCTAGAAATTCTAATCAGTCCAGCTCCAAAAGGAGATTAACTCACGCGGCTTTAGCGTAAGCTGGAGCGTAATCTGCGTTGTTTACAGTTATTTTTGTTGCTGTTTTACAAGCAGCACTTGGCATGCTGTCTGTGCGACAAGAAATCTGTCGAAATCCAAGTCAGCCCCATGATTCTAAAAACTTGGTTATTGTAACTAACTTTTATTAATGAGCGGCTAAAAATCACTGGCGCACAATATCAATATTTTCATCTTTAGGCTTAAAAACAAAGATTTCATCAGCAATGGTGGGGTTAATTTCTGCTTGAGAAAAAGTGATCGTTACAAGATTATTCATTTCATCTTTAAATTCCAGCGAAAAAGGCTTGCCGTCTTTGAAAACCAAACGATAAATGGTTTTGTTGATAGTCGTTTGAAAAGAGCCGTCAGTTTGCTTTTTTAAGCGCTTGAGAATGGTGAAAAAATCCGTCTTGTCTTTTAAGGGCGTGATGGTCGCTTGAAACAAATTAGGCTCATAAATTACCACTTCTTTATCGTTCATGTAAATTTCTTTTTTTAAAGGCTTTTCATAAACCCATAAAGCCCAATTAGGGGCTTTAGCCTTTAAAACTCCGTAATAAACCAAAGGTTTTTCACTTTTTAAAACCTGCTTGAAATGCGCGCTAAAACTTTGCAAATGCTGCAAGATCTCTTCTTCTTTAGAAAGCGTTGGAGGATTTTTAGCATAAGCAACGCTCGTAAAAATCAAAACCATTACAATCTTTAAAAAAGCTTTCATTATTCAAACCTTAAAACAATCTCTCATCTTTAATAAAACCCTTCATTTTACAAGACTTTTATTTTATCCATGCTAAAATGGGATTAAAAACTGACGCTTTAATAAAATAAATGAGGTTAAAGCACTCTTAATAAGGTTATCACTACTATGATAAAAGCAATCATTGGAAAAATCATTGGCACCAGAAACGATCGCTGGATCAAACAATACAAAAAACAAGTCCTAACTATCAACGCCTTAGAGCCTGCTTATGAAAAAATGAGCGATGATGAGCTGCAAAACGCTTTTGAAGAATTAAAAAAACGAGTGCGATCCACAGAAAAAGATTTGCAAGAAAAAACCCTTTTAGAAGTCCTTCCTGAAAGTTTTGCTATCACTAGAGAAGCGAGTAAAAGGATCTTAAAGATGCGCCATTTTGACGTACAACTCATTGGGGGCATGGTTTTAAACGATGGCAAAATCGCTGAAATGAAAACCGGTGAGGGCAAGACTTTAGTCGCTACTTTAGCGGTGGCTTTGAACGCTTTAAAGGGCGAGAGCGTGTTCGTGGTAACCGTTAATGATTACCTAGCCCATAGGGATTCTAAAGAAATGGAGCCGTTGTATCAATTCTTAGGTTATAGCGTAGGCACGATCACTGCAAGCGTTCGAGATGATGATGAGCGTTTAGAAATTTATTCTAAAGACATTGTTTATGGCACTAATAATGAATTCGGCTTTGATTATCTAAGGGATAACATGAAATATTCTTTAGAGCATAAAGTGCAAAAATCCCATGCGTTCGCTATTGTTGATGAGGTGGATTCCATTTTAATTGATGAAGCGAGAACCCCTTTAATCATTTCAGGGCCTGTGGATAGGCGCATGGAAAATTACAACAAGGCTGATGAAGTCGCTAAAAGCATGCAAGCGGAAATAGATTTCACCATAGATGAAAAAAACCGCGCGATTTTAATCACTGAAGAGGGGATTAAAAAAGCCGAAAACCTCTTTGGCGTGGATAATTTATACAAGATTGAAAACGCCGCCCTATCGCACCATTTAGACCAGGCTTTGAAAGCGAATTATCTCTTTTTTATTGATAAAGATTATATTGTAGCCAATAATGAAGTGGTGATTGTAGATGAATTTACCGGCCGTTTGTCTGAGGGGAGGCGCTTTAGTGAGGGCTTGCACCAGGCTTTAGAGGCTAAAGAGGGCGTGAGCATTAAAGAAGAGAGCCAAACCTTAGCCGATATTACTTTCCAAAATTATTTCAGGATGTTTTCCAAACTCGCTGGCATGACCGGCACGGCTCAAACCGAAGCCACAGAATTTTTAGAAATTTATAATTTAGAAGTGGTGTCTATCCCCACTAATTTAGCGATCAAACGAAAAGATTTGAACGATCTCATCTATAAGAGTGAAAAAGAAAAATTTGACGCCGTGATCCTTAAAATTAAAGAATTACACGATAAGGGACAGCCGGTTTTAGTTGGCACGGCCAGCATTGAAAAGAGTGAAACCTTACACGCTTTACTCAAAAAAGAACGCATCCCTCACACCGTTTTAAACGCCAAGCAGCACACCAAAGAAGCTGAAATCATCAAAGACGCCGGGCTTAAAGGGGCGGTTACGATTGCGACTAACATGGCAGGGAGGGGCGTTGATATTAAACTCACTGATGAAATTAAAGAGCTTGGAGGGCTGTATATCATTGGCACTGAAAGGCATGAGAGCCGCAGGATTGACAACCAATTAAGGGGGCGAAGCGGGCGCCAAGGCGATCCGGGAACAAGCCAATTTTATTTGAGTTTAGAAGACAATCTGTTGCGCATTTTTGGGAGCGATAGGATTAAGGGGGTGATGGAAAAATTAGGGCTTAAAGACGGCGAACACATTGAATCAAAGCTTGTTACAAGAGCGGTGGAAAACGCGCAAAAAAAAGTGGAAAACTTGCATTTTGAAAGCCGTAAGCATTTGTTAGAATACGATGATGTGGCTAATGAACAACGAAAAAGCGTGTATAAATTTAGAGATGAATTGTTAGATGTTAATTACGATATTAGCGCTAAAATCGCTGAAAACAGAGAATACGCGCTCAATCAAATCTTTTCTAAACTCAAAGCCTTTGACCATCAAAACCTGTCTGAAGAGGAACTTTTAGAGCTTAAAAACATCTTAAAAGAAGATTTTAACGCTCATGTTGCATTAGAAGATTTAGAAAAAGCCTCCCCTATTGAAAAGTTTGTGGCTGAAAAATTAAAAAGCGATTATGAAAACAAAATGAAAGTTTTGGACAGCGAACAAAGAAGCCGGATTGAACGCATCGTGTATTTGCAGATTTTAGACAACGCATGGCGAGAGCACCTTTACACGATGGATAATCTCAAAACCGGTATCAATTTAAGAGGCTATAACCAAAAAGACCCTCTCGTAGAATACAAAAAAGAGAGTTACAACCTTTTCTTAGAACTCATTGAAGACATTAAAATGGAAGCGATCAAAACCTTTTCTAAGATCCAGTTTGAAAACGAGCAAGATTCTAACGATGCGGAGCGTTATTTGGATAACTTTAGCGAAGAAAGAGAGCATGAGAGCGTAACCTACCGCCATGAAGAAGCCTTAGATGAAGATTTGAATGTGGCCTTGAAAGCTTTCGCTAAAACCCCTAAAAGAAACGAGCCTTGCCCTTGTCAAAGCGGTAAAAAATACAAAGATTGTTGCGCTAAAAGCGGGCCTAAAAAGGGCTTATTTGCCAAATAGATCGTTGATTTTTTTCCTTATCAAGCGTTATTTGCGTTTTGATAAAAGCCAGCCATTTATTAGCATCACCGCTTTGTTGGCTTTTTTTGGCGTGGCGGTTGGCGTGATGGTTTTGATTGTGGCTATGGCGATCATGAACGGCATGAGTAAGGAATTTGAAAAAAAGCTTTTTGTGATGAACTACCCCTTAACGCTCTATACCACAAGCCCTTATGGGATCAGCGAAGAAGTGGTTCAAGCTTTAGAAAAAAAGTTCCCTAATTTGCTTTTTAGCCCCTATTTGCAAACCCAAAGCCTGATTAAAAGCGCGCATTCTATGAATGGCGGCGTGGTGTTTGGGGTTGATTTTTCTAAAGAAAGGCGCATCAATGAAGTTTTAAACGACGCTTTAAAAAACATTAATGAAAATGATCTTCTCAAAAACCCTTTCAATTTGATCGTGGGGAAAAGCTTGAGATACAGCTTGAATTTAGATCTCAACCAAAAAGCCGATTTGTTTTTCACCGAATTAGAGCCAACAGGCCTAACCCTCTCCCCTATCATGAAGCGTTTTACCATAAAAGGCGATTTTGATTCAGGGCTAAAATCTTATGACATGAGCTACATGTATGCGAACCTTCAAGCCATAAGCGCGATCAGGAGGTTGCCCTTAGGGCTTTATGATGGGGTGCATGTCTATTCTAAAACGCCCATGAAAGATATTGAAATTTTACGCAACGCTTTAAAAACGATCAACCACCATGGCATAGGCATTGAAGGGTGGTGGCAACAAAATGGGAATTTTTTCTCGGCGATGGAATTAGAAAAAAGAGCGTTATTCATTGTGCTCATGCTCATTATTTTAATGGCGTCTTTGAATATTATTAGTTCGCTTTTAATGGTGGTGATGAACAGGCGTAAAGAAATCGCCCTACTCTTTAGCATGGGGAGCAGCCAAAAAGAAATCCAAAAAACCTTTTTTTATTTGGGCAATATCATTGGTTTAGGCGGTGTGGCACTTGGGGTGGTTTTAGCGTTTTTAAGCATGTATCTTTTAAGCGTGTTCCCTATCATCTCGCTCCCAGCAGATGTCTATGGCATTAACACCTTGCCTTTGGATCTGTCTTTAATGGATTTTATGCTCACTCTAATAGGCTCTGTGATCATCGTAGGGCTTTCTTCTTATTACCCGTCTAAAAAAGCTTCTCGTATTGACGCTTTAAGCGTGTTAAGGAATGAATAAATTAAAAAATTAAATAAGATTAAATAAGGCTTTGAGTGTCTGTATTTGACTAACAAAGAAAAATTTTATTCTCAAAATTAAAAAAAACCATAATATTATGCTAGTATTAACGCACGACTTAGTTAAGAATTAACTTTGTAAGTCGGACTTCGTAGAAAAAAGGACGAAAGATGAACAGACTGATTAGACTCTCAAGATCTGTAAGAAAAAATTTTCTTTAAAATGGTGTTGGCCTACTCTATTTAGATTTTTTTGTTTATACTAAGGGTTAAACATGAACTATAAAGTTGCATCTGCTAAAAATATCGCAACGCTTCTTTTTTTATTCTCTTCTCAAGCCCAAGCGTTTGATTTGGGTAAAATCGCTAAAATTAAAGCGGGTGCTGAAAGTTTCTCTAAAGTTGGTTTCAATAACAAACCCATCAACACTAATAAAGGACTTTACCCTACCGAAACCTTTATGACGATCATGGCTTACATGCAAGTGGATTTTACGGAACTCTTGCCTAAAAGTGCTACGGCTAACGGGCACCATTTAGACGGGAGTCTTGGAGGTTGGGGGGGTGCTGTAATTTATGATACCACTAAGGATTTTATTAACGAAGTTACAGGGAAAACCTATGGGGCTATGGCTTGGAACTATGTGGGCTATTGGGGCGGTCTTGTAGGGCAAAAACCATGGGCTAGTTGCGGGTTAGCCACAGGGAATTTGACCCAAGGCCAATACGATAAGATGACTCAAGCTGAAATGACACAGCTGTCCAATCAAGAAGCTTTAGAGGCTTCCACTTGCGCGAAAAGTTATGCCGATCACACCAGAAACTATGTGATTTATAACGCTTACTTGCGCTACAACTACAAAGATATTTTTGAAATTAGGGGTGGGAGATACGAATCCCCAGCGGATTATATGAGTGGTTACAACCAAGGCTTGGACATGACCTTAAACTTAGGGAATTTCAAATTCTGGTGGTTTAGCTCTTTTGGCCGTGGCTTTGCCTATAACGAATGGCTTTATAATTTCTATTCGCCCAAAACCTACACCCTTAAAAACGGGCAAACCATAAACCCTGGGGTGCATGCCTTTTATATCATTTGGAATTACAAGGGTTTCAGCATTCAGCCTTTCGTCTATTTTTCACCCTTTAATGAATACGACCCCAACTTTACGATCACTTATGATAGTAACCCCACTTTTACTGGCTTGGGGTTTCGCTCTCAAACCGATATTACCGTGCTCAATCCTTTTTACGCTAAAAGATTTTGGGACACCTATCAATTTGGCATGCCAGCCGGTAAGAACGCGCACAGCTTGATGATCAAACAAAAGTTTGAATGGAATGAATACAATTTTGGTTTTGGGATTTATAAATCCTTTGGGAACGCCAACTGGATGATAGGCTACCATGGTAACCGCTTGGGCTTTGACTTTTGGACGAACACCGTTTATGCAAACACCCTTAACTCTTTGTCTTACATGATGGATGCGAACGCTTTCACCGTGTTTGCCTTTGGCGGTGGGGTGCATAGGAAATTCCTTTGGGGCTTATTGGGGCGTTTGACTTATGGGCCTAGGGCGAATGAACAAGTCCTATCGCTCAACTTGGGCTATAAATTCACTAAAAATTTCTCAGCCGACATTAAATTTGAATATTATAATGTGTTGATGCATCAAGGCTATAAAATGGGGTGGAACGGGCCAAAATTAGACAGCCAGCCCGCCACCGATCAAGACAGGAGTCATATTTTCACCGAAATCGTGTGGAAGCTTTAAACCCTCTTTAAATAACAACCCTTTAAGGGTTTGTTAAACGCCTAGCAAAAAACAGCCGTTAAAAACCGCTTTATCGCCTATTTTGGGGCTTGTTTTTAAAAAAGCGTTAGAATTTTAAACTTTTTTATTGTGCTATGGGTATTTTTGGATCTGTTATACTAAAACTTTTATTTTTAAAAACGGGCTTTTATTTGCTTTGTTTTGTCATTTTAAAAAATATTTCAAATTCTTTTTATAAGGGGATAGAGGGGTATTTTGAAATAATTCTCCCCCTTAACCCCCTTAAGATCCCCCTAACCCAAGAAGACCGCTTTTTTTAGAGAATACCACTTGCTACCGCAAGCTCTTTTATCATTGATTGTAAAAACGCTTTTAGCATTTTTTAACTTCTTTGTGGGGGGTGAGTGGCTTGAAAGTCAGTAGTTTTTCTCGGTAATATTCGTATTGCTTTTTTCGCGCTTTTATTTCAGCGGGGATACCGGCTAATAAATCGGTGGTTAGAGCCGCAAATTGATCCAAAATCTTAACGATCTCTTGTTGGACTTCTAGGGGTGGGATGGGGATTAAAAAATTTTGTAAGTCTTTGCTATAAACATGAGGAATTCCCCCTGTGCTTTTTGTTGCATGGATTGCATCTTGTTGCGTTGTAAGATAGTGAAAAAGATATTTAGGCATTAGGGTTTTTTGTTTTGGTGAAACAGAAAAAGAGTCAGCAAGAAAAACAGGAATATCCCAATAACTAACATAGCCAGCATACACTCCAGATGAAGAAATCGCTATTGTTTCTCCGCTACGATTTGCCTCGTTGTGATAATAAGCGGGTTGTCTTCCCCCCGAAATAACGGGGACTTTTCCAAAAGTTACGGCTTTTTTTGTTATTGATTTTCCTTTTTGAAAATCACACACCTCCCCCAACTTCCTAAACTCCACCCCTTTAGGCGCTAAAGTTTGGAGCAGGGTTTTTAAGCGTTTAGGGTAGGTTTTTGCGCTCATTTTGGCGTCTTTGTGGTTTGAATGGATTCCATTAAAGTCTAAAAGCATGTTTTGGTAGTATTCGTATTGCTTTTTGCGCGCGTTTAATTCTGTGTTTAATTCTGTGTTTAATTCTGTGAAAGCGTCCAAAATCTTAACGATCTCTTGTTGGACTTCTAGGGGTGGGATGGGGAACTTATATTTTTTAAAAGCAGTCATATCCACAGAAGCAAAACCTGAAACATTAATATTATTTTTGCACCATTCCCCTAAAAGAAAGCATTGGTAAAAAAAGAATTTCATGTCTAAAGCAAGATTACAATTCGCTTTTTTGCTTAAAAAAGTGAATCGTTGATTCGCTAACGAATCAACGATTAAAAGGGCATGCTCTCCTATCGTTGCTGTTGTAGAAATGATAATAGAATTTTTAGGGAATAATTTCTTACCTTTTAAAGCCTTTGGGGTAATGTGTTGGATAGAGTCTTTTAAAATCCTCCCATTTTCTCTAATGTCTTCCATTCTAAACCAAGGGATAGTCCCTTTTTCCCAAAATTCAGGATTTTTTTTTGATGGGGTGTAACCATTTTTGATTTCAAAAACCTCTTCAAGCGTTTTAAACTCCACCCCATCAGGCGCTAAAGTTTGGAGTAACCGCTCTATTTTATGCATTTTGTTTCCTTAAGCTTCTAGCTCGCTAATGATGGATTCAAGGCGCTCTAAGCCCTCATCGCGCGCATGGAATTGGCTAAGGCCAAAAGCGTAACCCCCACATCGCCAAAGACCGCTTCCCACAAGCTCGCTACCCCCATAAGCCCTAGCGCAATAAAAACGGCTTTAATCCCCAAAGCAAACAGGATATTTTGCCAAATAATGCTTTTAGTTTTTTTAGCGATCGCTAAAACTTTCACTAAAGAATTTAAGGAGTCATTGGTGATCACAATGTCCGCGCTTTGCTTGCTCAATTCTGAGCCTTTCCCCATGCCAATGCCCACATCAGCGCTCGCTAGAGTCGGAGCGTCATTGATGCCATCGCCTACAAAAATCGCCGGGGCTTTATAGCGTTCTTTAAAAGTTTTAAACACGCTCGTTTTTTCTTCAGGCAACAAGCTCGCATGATATTCACAGCCCAGAGTTTGAGCGATGCTCTCAGTCGCGCTTTTTCTGTCCCCGCTCAAAATGCAAAAATTTTCTATCCCTTGCGCTTTTAAATCCCTTAAGCACTCTATGGCGTCATCTTTAATCTCATCGCTAATGACGATATAGCCTATATAAGTTTGGTTAAAAGCCACATGCACGATCGTGCCGTTTTCTTTGGAAGGGCTGTGCGCGATATGGAATTGATCGAGCATTTTTTCATTCCCTGCGATGATTAGATCCGTATGGCATTGCGCTTTAACCCCCATCCCGCTCAATTCTTCGTAATTTTTAATGTCATGCTGGTGCTTATCGTCCTTTAACATTTCTTCGCATGCTTTTTGAATGGATAAAGCGATCGGGTGCGTGGATAAAAGCTGCGAACAAGAAGCGTAATGCAAAACTTCTTCTTTAGAATGCCCATTTTGCGGCACAATATCTGTTACTTTAAAAACGCCTTTAGTCAAAGTGCCGGTTTTATCAAAGGCGATGCTTTTAGCTTGGGTAAGCACTTCTAAAACATGCACGCCTTTCATTAAAATACCCTTTCGGCTCGCCGCTCCCACGCCTCCAAAATACCCTAAAGGCACAGAAATCACTAACGCGCAAGGGCAGCTCACCATTAAAGCCACAAGCCCCCTATAAATCCACTCATCAAAGCTCCCCATAGAAAATAAGGGCGGTAATATAGCAATCATTAACGCAATGAATAAAACGCTTGGGGTGTAGTAGCGTGAAAATTTAGTGATGAATTTCTCGGTTTCGCTCTTTTCATTCGTGGCTTGTTGGACCAAATCCACCACTTTAGCGATAGAAGAATCTTTATACATTTTTTCTACTTGGATTTCAAGGACCGCTTTTAAATTCAAGCTCCCCCCTAAAACTTTAGAGCGTTCGCTGACATTAACAGGCATGGACTCCCCACTCAACGCCCTTTCATCTAGCAAACTTTCGCCCTTAACTACCACGCCATCCACAGGCACTTTTTCGCCAACTTTCACCACCACGATGTCATTAATTCTTAAATCTTCAGGCGCGACGCTCACTAATTCATCGCCCTTTTTCAAATAAGCCAAATTAGGAGCGACATCCACCAAAGCCTTAAGGGATTTTTTAGAGCGAGAGACAGCGAGTTTTTGCAAAAATTCGCCCGCTGAATAAAACACCATAATAGACACGCTCTCTTCATAAGCCCCCACGCAAAAAGCCGCAATAGTCGCAATGAGCATCAAAGCGTTTTCATCAAAAAACTGCCCTTTCCTAAGCCCACGAAACGCCCCTAAAATCACATCTTTACCGCTCACTAGATACACTAAAGCCAACACGAAAAACATAGCCTTTTCAATCAAAGGGCTAGGATTTAGGTTTAAGATTAAAATCGCGCCCAAAAAGACCATGATCGTAATAATGAGTGGCGTAAAACTCAAGGGTTTTTCTGTAGCCTCTTTAAAAGACAGGCTCAAATGCGGTTCATTTTGCTTAATAAAATCCTTAACTTTTTCAAAATCGCTCGTATCCAAAAACAGCTTACTGGTGCTGAAATTGATTTGAGCTTTTTTCACATAGTCCAGTTTGTTTAAATCCCTTTCTAATTTAGACGCGCAATCAGGGCAATCCAAATTATGAATGTGGTATTCTTGCATTTTCTCTCCCTTATAAAAATCCTTTTAAGAAATCTTTCTAAAACTCAGCGCTTTAAGCATGTGAGATTTTTCTATATTCTCGCAAGCGTTTAAATCCGCAATCGTCCTAGCGACTTTTTTGACCTTATTAACAGAGCGCATGGACAGATTAAACCTTTCAACCGCCTGCTCCAACAACTTTTGCGCTTCAAAATTTAAAGGGCAAAATCGTTCGATCTGCTCTTCATTAAGCTTACCATTAAAAGCGCTCTGTTTCCTTAACTTTTGCTGTTTGAAAGCTAATAACACCAACTCATGCATCTCTTTTGAAGTCCAAGAATGCGACGGCGTGTCTTTATAATTCCCCTCTTCCATTTGCACAAACAAATCAATCCTATCTAAAAAAGGCTCGCTCAAGCGGTTTTTATACTGCGTGATTTCTCTGTCTTGGCAACGGCATGCTTTGGTTGCGCTGAGTAAATTCCCGCACAAACAAGGGTTTTGAGCCCCTACAAATAGAAAAGAGGTTTCGTATTCAATTTTGCTATGCACTCGTGAAACCACCAATTTATTGTTTTCTAAAGGCTCTCTTAAAGCTTCCAAAATATCCTTTTTAAAATGAGGCAATTCATCAAAAAAAAGCATGCCGTTATGCGCTAATGCGATTTCGCCAGGTTTTGGCTCTTTTAAAGAGCTTGAGCCTAAAATGCTGGATTTTGAAGCGCTTTGGTGCGGGTTTCTAAAGCTTCTTAAGGGGTAATAGGCGCTGTCTTGCTCGCTTAAAATGCGTAATTTTGTGGCTTCTAGGATTTCATTCAAACTTAAGGGAGGTAAAATATAACGCATGCGATTAACGATCATGCTTTTACCGCACCCTGGACTTCCCTCTAAAAGCAGGTTATGAAACCCAGCGCTAGCGATCAAAGCGGCTTCTTTAGCGATAGCTTGCCCCTTAACTTCTTTAAAATCTAAAGCGTAGGTGTCTGAAAAATAATACTCTTTGTGGTGGATTTCTATCGTTTCAAAAGGGAGGTTTTTAATGTGGGTGTGCGCTTTGATTTCAGGGTTTTGCAAGATTTCTAAGGCTTCTTTAAAATGCTCCACAAAAAAACATTGCAAATTAGGAATGAGCGAAAAAAGCTCTTCATTCGCTTTAGGCGCGATGATTTTTGCATGGGGGCGTTTGATGGCAATGTCTAAAAGCATGGGGAAAATATTAGAATTGGGTTTGATCTTACCATCAAGCCCTAACTCCCCAAAAGCAAACCACTCTTTAGCGCTTAATTCTTGTTTTTGCAAAGCGATTAAAAGAGCGATAGGTAAGTCAAAATGACTCCCTGATTTAGGCAAATCTGAAGGCGAAAGGTTGATGGTGATTTTTAAAGGCGGGAAAGTGAAATCGTTATTTTGTAAGGCTGATTGGACTCGCTGCTTGGCTTCTTGGATAGAGTTATTAGCTAAGCCTGAAATCACAAACGCCGGTAAAGCCCTTGTGAAAGTCGCTTCCACAGCCACGATTTCTGCCACCCCCTTTTGCATGGTCGCACAAAATATCGTGTTAATCATGGTTGCTACTTGCGTTTTTGTTTTTTTTGCAGCTCTTTGAGTTCTTTTTCAAATTTCTTACGCTTCAAAATGGACAATTTATCCACGAATAGCACACCATTGAGATGATCTATCTCATGCTGAATGGCTACCGCTAATAAAGCGCTCGCTTCTAAGATTTTCACTTCAGCGAAGCGGTTTTGATACTCTATTTTAACCTTTTCAAAACGCTCCACTTCTTCATAAAACCCCGGCACAGACAAGCACCCTTCTCTATACATCAATGAGCCCTTCGTTTCTATCCATTTAGGGTTAATGATTTCTAAGCAATCTTCTTTGTGTTGCACATCGTCTTCTCGTGGGAGATTGATGATGAGCATTCTTAAGGGCAAGCCCACTTGAATTGCGGCTAACCCTATTCCCTCACTAGCGATCATGGTTTCATACATGTCATCTAGTTGTTGGTGGAGTTTTTCATCAAAAGAAACGACCTCTTTAGAGACATTCCTTAAGATTTTAGAAGGGTAATGGATAATTTCTAATAACGCCATGCGATCACTTCACATTTTTTTGTAACACTTTATCAATCAAGCCATACTCTTTAGCTTCTTTAGCGCTCATGTAAAAATCCCTATCCGTGTCTTTAGCGATTTGCTCTAAGCTTTGCCCTGAATTTTGAGCCAAAATAGAATTCATCAAACCCTTAAGCCTAAGAATTTCGTTAGAAATGATTTCAATATCGCTCGCTTGCCCTTGAGCCCCCCCTAAAGGCTGGTGGATCATAATCCTTGAATGAGGTAATGAAAAGCGCTTGCCCTTAGCCCCACAGCTCAATAAAAACGCCCCCATAGAAGCCGCTTGACCGATGCAAATCGTAGAAACATCAGGGCGGATAAAATTCATCGTATCATAAATACTAAGACCGCTTGTTATCACCCCACCGGGAGAATTGATATACAAACCAATGTCTTTTTCAGGATCTTCAGCTTCCAAAAACAAGAGTTGGGCCACAATAGAAGACGCCACGCTATCATTAATCTCACCGCTCAATAAAACGATGCGATCCTTTAAAAGGCGCGAGTAAATATCATAGCTGCGCTCCCCACGATCGGTATTCTCTATCACATAAGGAATGTATCCCATCATTTCTCCTTTTTAGCGCTCAGCTCACTTGAGTTTTTTGAGCGTTAGGCCTCATTTTTTCTAAAATTTCTTGTTGCTCTTTGGATAGGTTTTTATCCAAGAAATAAGTCAGCACCCTATCTTCAATCATCGCCATTTTCACCGCTGCTAACATGTTGTTTTTGCGGTATTGCTCAATGAGATTTTCTGGGTTTTGCCCTGTCATCAGCGCTTCATAATACAAGGTTTGAAAGACTTCATTATCATGCACGCCAATTTTTTCTTCTTTAGCTAAAGCGTCAATGATGAAAGTGATTTTCACGCTTTTTGTCGCATCATTCCTAAAACTTTCACGCTTTTCTTTAGCTTTTTCTTGATTTTCTTGCAAGGATTTGACTTCCTCTGCTTGCATGGAATAAAGAGCGTTCCTGAATAACAAATCCATTTCTTGCTCTATGATCGTTTTAGGCAAATCAAAAAGGATTTTTTCATCTAAATTTTCAATCAATTTTTCTTTCAACTCTTCATTGTAGAGCCTGGCCTTATTTTCTAAAAATAATTGCCCTTTAACCCTTTCTTTTAAAAGCTCTAAAGTCGCATTTTCTTCATTAGCTAACACGATTTTAGCGAGTTCGTCATTGATTTCTAACACTTCACGTGCTTGAATCTGGTACAATTTCACTTTAAAAAGGGCTTCTTTGCCGGCTAAATGCTCTGCGTGGTATTCGCTAGGGAAAGTCAAAGAAAATTCTTTTTCTTCGCCTGCTTGCATGCCTAAAAGAGCTTTTTCAAAATCTTCTAGCATTTGCTTACTACCCAAAATCAAACTGAAATTTTGAGCCTTGCCCCCCTCAAAAGGCGCATTGTCTATAAAGCCTTCAAAATCAATCGTTAATTTATCATCGTTTTGAGCTTTTTTTTGAGCGTCAGTGTCTATAAACTTCGCATAGTCTTTAGCGAATTGCTTCAAACGCTCATTAACCTTTTCTCCATCTACCGCTTCCACTCCCACGCTAGGCACACACTCTTTGATCTTGTCTAACACGATCGTGGGCTTCAAGCCGATATCTGCTTCTATTTCAAAATGCGTGTCTTTTTTTTCAAATTTAGTGAAATTGGGGCTACCGATGAGATCCTTAGCTTCAATCCCCAATTCTTTGAGAGCGTTTTTTAAAATCTCTTGAAACATTTCTTCTTGGGCGTCTTGTTCAACTTGAGCTTGGTAGCGACTTTTCACTAAACTAAGGGGGACTTTACCTCTTCTAAATCCGTCAATCTTAACTTTTTGGGCGATTTTTTGAGCGATTTTATCATAACGCTTTTCTAAATCTTCAATGGAAGGTTTAGCGCTCAAACGGGCGTTAGCGGTGTCAATCTTTTTCACTTCAAGATTCATCTTTTTCCTTAATGGTTAAAAATTAAAGTTTTATGGTCATTATAGCTTAATTTATTTTAATTCCGGTTTATAAAAAGCGCTTTTAATTCTAGTTTTCAAAAATTTAAAAAAACTAAAAATCATAAGTTGAAGTGAGATAGACAGAGATATTGCGCTTGAAATGAAGGGTGTATAAGGGGGTTTCAAAATAATCGTTGGTTAGAAAGGGGATGCGAGCGCCAAATTCTATCGCCCAATTCTTATACCTTGAAAAGCGGTAGCGATACCCCACATTCAGCATCACTTGAAACATGTAAGGGTGATAAATGCTTGAAGGATCTTTAGCCCACTTTTTAAAAATCTTTGTTTCATAAAACCAAGTTTCTCCCACGAAATTCATTCCTAAAATCAGCGTTCCAAAAGCGCGTTTGTATAAAAAGTCAGCTCCCACGCCATAAAAAATAGCGTTAATAAAAGTTTCTTTTCTTTGCAATTTTTCTCTATACCTTTTAGGGATTTGCGAGCTTTCTCTCAAACTATCGCCTAATATGCCTTTATTTTTGAGAAAAAAACCATAAGCATAGTCCAAAGAAGCATAAACACGGAAACCATAGCGTTCTTTTTTAGGAAAAAATTGTTTATAGCCATAAATCAAACTGACTTCAGCGAAAGGAATGTCTCGGTATTTTGAATGGTTTTCAAATTTTTCCCTACTCTGTAGCCATGACATTTGCACCACGCTTGTGCCGTAATAATGGGAGCTTTTGTCTATGTTAAAAGGCTTTCTTCTTGGCTTTTTAGGTTTAGTAAAACACGGAGGGTGGGTTTTACCCCTTAAACACTTCTTGGCTAAAAACCGCTGGTATCCTAGATCTTCTTCTTTGACGACCGTATAGGTAACTAGATCATCAGATCTTAAATACGCGCTTAAAAAGAACGCTAAAACCCCCCTTTTAAGCAACTCGTTCAAGCGTTCTTTTTCTTATCTGTTTTATCGGTTTCTTTTGTTTTTCAATTCCTTAGCGTCTTTTTGATAAGATTCTAAATTCTTTTGAGTGAGTTTTTTGTCTACTTCTTGCATAATATCCATAAAAATCTTATTCAAAGCGCTTTTAATCGCATCATTAGAATTATCCGTTCCCTTAACCATAGTGCTAACTAACCCTCCGCTATGGCTTGAATGGGTGGTTCGCAAGAATTTTTGTTGGATGTCTAACTCGCTCAAATCCATCGTGAAAGAATCCAAAGATTCCCCACTCATAGGCTCTATTATGGTAACCTTGATAAAACCGGCTGAAATCAAGACCCCTTCCATTTTGTCCAAACCAGTGGAGAATAATAACCCAGGTTCTGATTTTTTCTGTGTGGTTCTTTTAGGATCGGGGCGTAACACAATCTCCCCATTCATAGCGACAGCCAAATACCCTTCTTTTTTTTGTGCAAAAGAAAAATCGTCTTTATCGCTGCTATCCACGCTAATAACCTTATAGCCTTGATTTTGTAAAATCTCTTCAACCTTAATTGCGGTTTGATTTTTGAATTTATTTTCATACTCTTTAGCAATATTATCGCTATATTGGAAAGCTGGCCTTAAAAGCAAGATCTTTTCGTCTAACGCTTGAGCTTTAGCGCTAGCTGGATGGTAATTCAATTTCAAAGCGACTTCATTAGTTTCAATAATGTGCGGGCTGCATCCCACTAATAACGCCACCATGCTCGCACCCAAAAGGTATTTTTTCCATGCAAAATCCTTAAAATGACCATTTTTTTTCATCGTTCTATCCTTGATTGTAATATTTTAGATTTCTATAACAACAAACACGAAGCAACCAACACGCTTTTGTTGTCAAAATGTTATTTTACCCTAACATCTTTAGATTATTAGATTTTTTTCTATTTTTTAGCGTTATAATCCCCACTTTTACCTCCACTCTTATGCTCTAACATCACACCGCTAATCACCATGCCCTTATCAATGGCTTTCACCATATCATAAATAGTCAAAAGCCCTATGCTCACGCTCATTAAAGCTTCCATTTCTACGCCCGTTTTAGCTTGAGTTTTGACTCTTGCATAGAGTTTAAAACTGCAAGTCTCTTTTTCTTCTAAAATATCAATATCCACCCCATTGAGCATGATTGAATGGCACATAGGAATGAGCTCGCTTGTCTTTTTAGCCCCCATAATCCCAGCAATAATCGCAGTCTGCAATACCGGACCCTTTTTAACGCAATGATTAATAATAGCGTTATAAGCCTCTTCATTCATGCTGATACGACCGCTTGCTAGAGCGATTCTTTCAGTGGTTTCTTTATCCCCTATATCCACCATTTTAGGCTGATTTTCTTCGTTCAAATGAGTGAGCGGCATTCTTTTTTCCTTATTGTTTGGGGCGAAACGCTTGAATGTTTTTTTCATTCACTTGCATATAATTTCCTAAAATCAAATCCACGCAATAAGGAATGGCTGGAAAAACTGCCTCTAAACATTCTCTAATGCTTTTTGGCTTACCGGGAAGATTGAGAATCAAACTCTTGTTCCTGATGCCAGCGCTTTGGCGCGACAGAATCGCTGTAGGCACATATTTTAAGCTAGTCATTCGCATAAGCTCTCCAAACCCAGGAAGCATTTTTTGACACACTTTTTCTGTGGCTTCTGGGGTTACATCTCTTAAAGCAGGGCCTGTGCCTCCTGTAGTAACGACCAGATCGCATTGATACTCATCGCACATTTTAATCAGCGCTTTTTCAATCAATCCTCTTTCGTCAGCGACAATTTCATAATGAAATTCTAAAGGATTGAGCAAATATTCACGCAACACTTCTTGTATCGCTTTACCGCTTAAATCTTCATAAACCCCTTTTGACGCTCTGTCGCTCGCGCTCAAAACGCCTATATGAATCGTTTGCATTCAAACTCCTTTTAAGCTAGAATCCCGCTCCCTTTTAAAAGATGGCTTCTTTCTTTGGCGTAGATGCGTTCATTATTGACTAAATCGTATTTCCAAATAGGGGCGTTACGCTTAAAATCTTCAATAAATTTTTCATATAATTCTAAGGCATTTTTTCTATTTTTTCCCATTAAAACGCATAAAAATGAGCTTTGCCCTATCAAAACATCGCCTAAGCTGTGCGCCATTTTCAGCGTTACGCCCCAATCTTTGGCTCTATGGTGCCATTTTTCAAACCAAGCCTTTAATAACGCTTCATGAATATCAAAACTCAAGCCTTGAATACGATCTTCTTCTCTCACAATCCCCACAAACACGCAAAACGCTCCAAAGTTTTTGGCGCAAGCTTCTTCTTGATAGGCTTTTAAAAGCTTGTCAGTATCCAACGCCCCTTGAATGATTTTTAGCACCTAGCCCCCACAAACCGGTGGCAACAAACTGATCACATCGCCATCTTTTAAAGGTGCATCTAAATTGTCTATTAAACGATCATTAATTGCTACAGCGCAAACGCCCAACCACTCTTTTAGGCCCTCTTTTTCTTGTAAAACCGCCCTTAATTCTTTCAAATCATTCGCTTTGATGAAAAAATTTTCTTCTTTTATGGGTCCAAAAAATCGCACTTCTACCATTATCTTACCCCTATATTGTGCCTTTTAAAGCTTCTTTTAAGAGAATTTTCACAATAAATGCCCCATTTTGAGCTTTTTAACTTCTAAATACCCTTGATTATGCTCATTAGCGCACACGATCAAGCTCTCTCTTGTAACCTCAGCGTATTTTTCTAAAGCGGCGATTTTTTTAGGGTTATTCGTGAGCAAGCGTATTTTTTTAATGCGGTAGTGTTCTAAAATCTCGCCTGCAATACTATAATCCCTTTCATCGTCTTTAAACCCTATCATTTCATTGGCTTGAATGGTATCATAGCCCTTATCTTGTAAAGCGTAAGCATTGACTTTGTTAAACAGCCCTATCCCACGCCCTTCTTGGCGCAAATAAATCACTAGCCCCCCTTCTTTAGAAATCCTTTCTAACGCCATTTGCAACGCCCCCCCGCAATCGCATTTTTGAGAGCCTAGAGCATCACCCGTTAAGCATTCTGAATGCAAGCGCACTAAAGGATTTTCTGGAAAATCAAGGGTGAAAATCACTAAATGATCTTTAGAGCCATTAGAGTTTTTTTCTCTAAAACACTGGATATAAAACTCCCCAAATTGAGTGGGTAATTTGGCTTGGTTAGAAACTTCTAATCGTTTCAAGAATACTCCTAAAATTAGTTTAAAAACGCATCTTTTAAAAAAAGGTATTCTATCAAAACTCTTTGTAGTTTTTTTAATAAAATCTTTTAAAATCCCAAGGGTTCATTCAATGGAGTGGCTTTAAGGGGTTTGCAAGTGTTGCCTAAAACGCTGTCCATAGTAAAGGAATTATTTGGGTCGTATCCGTATTTAGTTTTGGATTTCAACCCATACCACCAATAGCGGTTCTGTTTCCCCCTACTCTATTGGCTTTTAATTTAGCAAACTTCTTGGCTGTCCCATATTGATTAAAAGCGATCATCAATGATAGATGATAACGAATAAGAGTTGATAGGGTTTTTTTCGTTATCAATCAAGCTTAGCGCGTTTAGAATTATTAACCCTAATGAAAATGTTTTGAAATCGCTTGACATAAAGTTTCTTTTTTTAAAATTTGTAAGTCAAATTCAAACCATTAGGGCTTAGACTAGAATGGATTTCATGTTTATTGCGGATCCCTAAAGCTTCCCCAAGCCCTAAATCCCTAATCACAAAACCGATAGGATCCATCAGCGCAATAACCAAACGACCCAAAAATAAAGAGCCAAAAAGCCTACCCCCATTGCGTTGGATATAGCGCGTGAGCTGGTAAAACCCTTCCCCTAGTATCGATCCTAATAAAGGCGTGATCACCAAATCCTGCCAGCTAGGCACTTCCACAAACGCTTCCAAGCCATATTCCCAAAAAACCGTAGAAGTGATAAAAGAAAAAAACGCCGAAGTTATCCAGCTAAACCCAGCCATGCGCGGTTGCATGTAATACATAGCCCCAAAATAAGGGTGCAAAATTTCATTGAAAATAAAACTATCGTTGTCCAGTTTTGGCCCCATGCGGACATTCTCAAACCAACTTTTGATGCCAAACTTTTCTCTATCCCAATTCGTTACGCTCTCTGGCATGAGATACAACCCTATAATCCCTATCACCAACGACACGCCCAAAATCCCAATGCTCGTGCCTAAATATTTCCAACGGCTATTAGGGGCATAAGGGATAGTATTGCTTTTTTTAAACTTCTTTTTAAAGTGTTGCCAAATAAGATTTTTAGAGGGGCGTCTGAGCGTTTCTTCTAATTGAATGCTATTAGCGTTTAAAAAACTACAGCCTAACCCCCAAATAACAACGCAAACCACCCAAATTTTTTGGAATGTTTTTAGAAATATTTTTAATAATATTTTTAGGAATGTTTTTAATGAAATCAGCATAAACTCTATTATTACTCTCATCAGGTTGCAAACTTTATTGCTTGACTTAAAAAGAGTTTATTATATCTTAAAATATTGCAACGCATTCAATCAAATGAAACAAGCTTTAAAGGCTAATCGTTTCTACAAGTTTAAGCCCAAACCCGCTCAAAGCCTGATACTGCCTGTCTTCAGAAGAGCTTAAGAGCCTAAAATCCTTTATCCCCAAATTTTTTAACACTAACGCCCCAATCCCAAAATCTTTAACGATATTATTTTCTTTAGAATGGGTGTTCATAAAAACCAAGTAACCCCCCTCGCGCTTCAAATATTCTAACGCTTTAAAAAACACTTCAAACGCATCAGTCGTTAAAAAATCAAAATCCTCTTTAATAGGGTGGAAACGCACTAAAGGGGCTAAATCGTTGGCTTTTGCGCCTTTAAACTTAAAAGCGTAATGGTTTTTTTGCTGGTGATCTAAAAAAGTGTAGCATTGCGTTTGATTTTTTAAAAATTCTTTTTCTTCTTGACAAAACATTTTAAGCAAATTTTCATTTTCTAAACGATAACTGATCAAGTCAGAGACATAAAGGGTTTTAAGGTTGTGTTTAAGGGCAAAATCGCTCAAAAATTTGTCCCCCCTTCTCGCCATAGAACCATCTTCTTTCATGATTTCACAAATCACGCTCACCGGTTTTAATCCAGCCAATTTGCACAAATCCACGCTCGCTTCAGTATGGCCCGTGCGCGCTAACACGCCTCCATCTTTAGCGATCAAAGGGAAAATATGCCCCGGGCGCACAAAATCGCTCGGTTTTGTGGTGTCTTTACACAATAAGTCAATCGTTAAATGCCTTTCAAAAGCAGAAATCCCGGTTTTGGCTTCTTTAGCGTCAATGGATACCGTGAAAGCGGTTTCATGGTTAGAATCATTCACGCTAACCATAGGGGGTAATTCAAATTTTTTCGCTAGATCTTTGGTTAAAGACACGCAAATCAACCCCCTGGCATGCGTGGCCATGAAATTGATTTTTTCAGGGGTGGAAAAAATCCCGGCTAAAACCAAATCCCCCTCATTTTCTCTGTCTTCATCGTCCATGACAATCAGCATTTCGCCATTTTTATACGCTTCTAAAGCTTCAGTAACTCGTTTTAAAACCATTCTAACTCCCTAGTTTCATTCAGTAGTATTGAGTGTCATAAAAATAAGAAATATAGCATGTTTAATAACGATTATTACTTTATTGTTGGTTAGGGAAAAGCAATTTCAAAATATTCCATTGTTTGATCGCGCCTTTATGCAAAGATCGACCTATCCTGATGCTTAAAGGTAATTTTTTAGGCCTTTGTTTTTCTGTGTTGGAGTTTTGAGCGTTCATCCCGTCGCAAGCGATCGCAAATTCTTCTAACACATAGTTTTTGACCCCATGCCAATAATGCCTGTCCATCACGCAATCTATAGGCATCACCCATTCTTTCGCGCTGTATTTCAATAATTTTTGCGCGGCTTTGGGGGCTAAAACATACCCTTGAGTGCCAATGCCATCTTTAAAATTTAAGATTTGAGAAACCCCTTTAATGGAGGTCTTTTTTTTAGCCACATTTTCTTCTAAATGCATCAAGCGGATATAGCCTAATTTGTTGATGTGTTGGTCACAAAACTCTAGGCTTTCTTTAAAACGCTCTTTTAGGGTTATATCGTCTTCTAAAATACAGATCGCTTCATTAAGTTCTATGCATTTTTGCCACAAGGAATAATGGCTCGCATAGCACCCAAGCTCCCCAAACCCCATCCTCTTCCCGCAATGCTTGAGCGCGTAAAAGAAATTTTTAAACGCGCAAAGGGGATATTTTTTATCTTCGCAAAAAGCCAACAAATCTCCAACCGCAAAAGAAGGGTGCAAATGCTCTAAAATCAAGGGGTGTAATTGAGTGGGAGAACTTTTAGAATAGATCGCATCAAAAATTTCATAAGAGATCCCTTGAAGTTTAAGGCTCTCTAAAAGGGGGGTTATATGAGTTTCTTTTAAAGAAAAATTGTGACAGGTTTTTGGGCTTAAATGAATAATAAAAACACGCATGTTAGCCTTAATTCTTAATACAAATAAAATCAATGTTAAACAGATTTACATTCTAGCGCAAATTTTAGTAAAATACGCATCATGTTAGATGATATTCCTATTACCATTCAAAAAAGCAAAAAAATCAAAACCCTAAGCTTGAATATCACGCCCTCTTTGGAAGTGATTCTCAAAATGCCTGATTCTTGCTCTCAAGCTAGGGCGAGTGCTTTTTTAAAAGAACAAGAAGCTTGGTTAAAAAAAACCCTTTTAGCGATGCAAGAAAAATACTCCCTTTTACACTCGCGCCTAGAAACCTATCAAAATAAAATCCTTGTGTTTGATGAGGTGAAAAACGCCAACGATTACACCCTAACAGAGCTTAAAAAAATCTTAAAAACTTATTTGGAGCAAAAACTCCCCTTAATCGCTCAAAAAATGCAAACTTCCTATACCGGTTTTAGTGTTAGAAACAACGCCAAAGTTTTAGGGAGCTGCTCTTATCATAACCGCTTGAGTTTCGCTCTTTTATTGGTTTGCGCCCAAAAAGAAGCGATTGATTATGTCATCATCCATGAGCTCGCCCACACGATCCACAAAAACCATTCTCAAAATTTCTGGCGCTGCGTAAAAACCTTTTGCCCTAATTACCGCGCTCTAAGAGAGCATTTAAAACAAAGGGTTGTTTTTTATACCCAACTGCTCAAGCCATTACAGCCATAAACATTAAGCCTTAAAAATGATAGCTCACATACGCTGTGATGCTTCTAGGAGGCGCAGCTTCTTTCCCGTTAGGGCTAGTGCCTATCCCACTAAACCAATATTTCATGTTAAAAATGTTATTGATTTGCAAGCTCGCACTAACGCTTTGATTTTTGCGTTCCCATAAAACGCTAGAAATTTGCAAATTCCACACCCAATACCACGGCGTCATGCCTGCTGTTTTAGTGATAATAGCCCCATTTTTGATCGTGGGCGCGTATTCTGTAAAAGGCACGGTGTTTAACACATCGCTATAAGCGCGGCTATAAAAGAAAGAGCTCAACCCAATCGTGGTTTTAGCGTAAGTGTAGCTCGCGTCTAAAATGAATTGGTACGGGCTTACAAAAGGGAGTTTTTTGCCAAAAATATCTTTTTTAGGCCCTTTAGGATTAGCAGGGTTAGTGACCATCGTGTGGCTTGTGATATTAGCGTCTATGAAAGTGTAAGCCACATGGAAATTAAGCCCTCTAATTGGCGTGTAATACAGCTCCAACTCCACGCCTTGCGATCTCGCATTCACCGGTTCTCTGTTATCCCCATAGCGCCCGGTAAAATAGTGGTTCGCAAAAATCACAAAATAATTCGCGTTAAAACTCACTTGATTGTTGAAATAATATCTTGATCCGCCCTCCATGACATTAAAGATTTGAAAATAATCCGTGCTTGTGCCTACAAAATTACCGATATTGCTGAATTGGGGCGGAATGTAACTTCTTTGATAGTTGAAATAAAACAACCAATCTTTAATGGGTTTATAGCCCACATTCACCGCCGGATTCCACTGGTTATAACGATCTTTAATCGTTTTTGGGGTTTGCCCTGCCTTAAAGGGGGGAGCGTCTTTTTTCTCGTAATTTAAAAAAGTGTATCTCAACCCTGGCGTGATTGTCAGCATGCCGTTATTGAAATTGACTTCATCGCTTGCATACACGGCGGTATAATTGTTGAAATTATTGAGTGAAGTCCCTGGATCAAACCCGCTCCCATTAGGCATGCTAGGGTTTGTCCTGGTGGTGGATCGGCGGTATAAATCTTCAGTTAAAAACCTCATCCCCATATTAAATGTTTGTTTGACTTTGCCGGTATTGACCACGAGATTGAGTTTAGGCTCAAAGGCATTCACCACGAAGCGGCGGATATTGTCAAAAAATTGCCAACAAGGGCTATTCGTATCGCTATAAGAATACAACCCGCAATTAGGGTTAGTCGCGCTAATCTTTCCTTTCCCTTTAAAAGGGAGAATCTGGTTTTGACTGCTCATATACACGCTTTGGTATTGGTTGGAAAACCCAAAATCCCTGCTCATGTCATGCGTGAAATAAGTGAATTTAAAATCCCCTCCCACTTTCCTATCCGGATCACCAAAATAATTTTGATACACAATCCCAAAGCGTTTGGCTCGCCCTCCATCTTGATTGTCAGGGCGCTCGTTAATGAAGCGGTTATAAGCGTAATCTTGTGCGCTTAAAGTGCCTGGATGGTAAGAGTTGTATTGATAATATTGATAATAGGCCTTAAAAGTATTGGTCGCATTAATCTTATAAATCGCATCAAGTAAGTAGTTTTGCACCTTTGTAGGGCTATCTTGCCTAAAACCCTGCCCATTAATCCAATTGCCTTGAATGCTAATGCCTATATACTTACCCAACATTCCAGCCGTTCGCCCATAAGTGTTAAACAGCATTTGGTTGCCTAAAGTTTGGGCTAAAGGCTTACCTTTTTCTTCGGGATCTACAAAATTCCCGTTGGACGAACGCCCCCAAAAAGTGATCCTTTCAGCCGCTTGATTTTCCCACTCTTTAGGGATTTCTTTCGTGATGACATTCACCACGCCCCCAAAAGTGTTAGGCCCGTATTGGACGCTCGTGCCTCCCTTAATCACATCAATCCTATCCACTGACTGGAAGGTTACAGGGAAAATAGCCAATTCAATATTAGAATACGGCGCGCCATAAATAGGGATACCATTGACTAAAATCATGCCCGTATTGCTATGCCCGTTACCGCCCCCACCAAAACCGCGCACCGAAATTTTAGGCAGCACTCCTGTGCCTGTAGCGTCTCTGATTTGAATCCCTGGCACATTTTGCAAGGCGTTTTCAATGTTCAAATTACCCGTTTTTTTGAGTTCTTTGTTGGAAATCACCGTGCGAGAACTTGTGGAATTGCGCACTTCTTCACTTTGCCAAGAAAGCGGGGCGCTTGAACTGAATTTTTGCTCAGTGGTTGTAACTTTTTTTAAAAAATGGTGCTTATCTTTCGCGCCCACCAAAGAGCTAAAAGAAAAAGTCAAAACACCCAACGCTAAAAAATAAGGGGATTTTACTCTCAAATAATCATTCATTATGATAACCTTTCTCATTTAATTAAAAGCCGACATACTATAAGAATAATTATTATAATTAGCTTAAGAATTGAAGTTTGATTTTATTTATTTACAATTTGTTATTAAAACAATTTGAAAAAGGTTTTTGTGTTTTTTTAAACAGCTTAAACGCTTTTTAAAAACAGAATGTTATGGGGTTTTAGAATGCGTTATTTATAAATTTAACGAAGAAACCATTACAACCGCTATTGCAAAACCAGCGTCATGGCTGATGCTCGCGCTCAAGCTTTGGATGTTAAAATAGTTCATTTTTTCTTTGGAAAGGGTGATTAAGGGGGCGTTTTTAGGGCTTTTAGAAATGTGCATATCCAAAAAGCTTAATTCCTTACCAATGCCTACTTGAAGGGCTTTAGAGCAAGCCTCTTTGAGCGCGAAAAACCCAGCGATGGTGCTTGATTTATCCTTGCATAAAAGAATCTCGCTTGGCGATAAAAAACGCTCTAAAAACTTCATTTTGAAGCGTTTCACGCACTTTTCTATCCTAGCAATAGAGACAATATCTATGCCAATCATTTAAAATTATTGGATGATAAAATCAGTGAAAAAGACATTTTTAATAAAGCCATCAATCAAAAACGAATTCAAATGGCTTTTAATTTCATCTTTAAGCTTGTTTTTACCCTTATTAGTAACCACCTCTTCCACGCTTTTAGACGATAGGATTTCTATAATCGTGTCCTTAATCGCTGTGTCTTTAACTTTCACTTCATTTAAAAGTTTTTCATTACTCAATTCCAACGAAATAGAAGCTTTAAGGTAGCGTCGGCCATTTTGAGAGACTAAATTCACCGCAAAAGGCGCATCAATCGCATACAAAGGCCCAAGCACTAAATATTGCTGGATATTAGAGCCTTCTTTGGCTTCTTGATTTTTGTTCGCCATAGGATTAGCTTGAACTTCTTGGGTGTTTTTAGAAGCGTTTTCTTTAGATTCTTCCTTATTCCCCATAAGCAGCATGATAATCACCCCTACTAGTAAAAGCATCACTAACACGCTTCCAATAATGACAAATAAAAGGGCTTTGCTTTTTTTTTGGGGTTGTTGCGCGGTATTTTCTTGTTCTTCTGCCATGCCTATTCCTATTGAAAATAAGTTAAAGTGGTTTTCCCGAATTTTTTCTGTTTGATTATAGCTAAAGTTGCAAGACTTTTAGGCATCTCATGCAGGCTTTCATGCTCAAAAACCACTAAAAGATTTTTGGGATTAGAGCGTTTCAATAACCTTTCTAAAGCTTGAAAACACTTTTCATAAATCCCTAAAAACCCGCTTGTTTCAAAAGGAGGATCAAAATAAAGGATATTCAAAACGCCATTTTTTAAACACAGCGTGGGCAAAAGCTTGAAAGCGTCATCTAAAAAGGTTTGAATTTCAATTTCCTTTTTCAGGCGGTTTTTAAAAAGGGAAATATTTTCTAAAAGCGTTTTATAAGCGCTTTTATTTTGCTCAAAAAACACCGCGCTTTTAGCCCCCCTACTCAAAGCCTCTAAACCCATAGAAGCGCTGCCTGAAAACACTTCTATAAAATGCGCTCCATTAATTTCTGCTTGCAAGGTGTTAAAAAACGACTCTCTTACGATCGCTTTGGTGGGGCGCGTGCTAGAAATGTTAGGCAAATTCAAGCCTAATCCCTTACAAGCCCCCCCAATGATCTTAAATTTTTTTACTGGCTGATGATTTGACATAATTTTTGGGTGTATTCTTCTAGCAATTGCTTAATCTCTTGCTCTTTAGAATGTTTGATTTCTCCGCAAGGTTTTTCGCTCTCTTTTAAGGCGCAATAAAAATTTTTTACATCTTCTTTCACGCTCTGTTTGGTAAAAGGCTTTCTTAAGCGCTCTTCTATAGAGCATAGGGGCTTATCAATCTCTAGCGTTTCATCATCGCTTAAGACAAAGTCGCAAACTTCCACAGGAGAAAGGCAATCGCTCAAATAAAATTCCAAACTTTTTTGGTGCAACAAAGACTTGCAAGAAAGAAAAATTTTCAAAAAAAACCCCTTTTTTACTTTCAATAGATTTAAATTGTTTCAAATTATAGCAATTTTTTCTTTTAAACACCAACCTTAACTAAATAAAGCTAAAAATTGTTTCATTTTGTAAAAAATAAAAATAGAATGTTAAAAGTAGGGTTCAAGTAACATCTTTTTTTTTTTTTTGGTATAATGGGCGTAAGGTAAGAGCAAAAGGCGTATTATATTCCTTCCTTCTTTACTATAAATTAGCATTTTAATAAACTTTTTCATTAAAATGTCCTGATGCTCTTACCTTAATTGAGAAAGCGGGTCAGCCGCTCTCATTTTTCAAACAAATTAATTTTGAAATCGTAATGTTTAATAGTAAATACTTAGTGTTTAATATTCTAAAAATTCCAAAATATAAATTCCCCCTTTAAAAACACGCAAACTCTTTAATTATCTAACCCTAAAAATGCTTTTAATCATTTTTTATATTTCACCTTTTTTTCACAAATTCCACCGCCTTGAAACGCTCCCCTAAACCTCCGGGGCTAATTAGGGGTTTGATTTTAGCGGCTTCTTTTAAATACCTTTCATAATTCACGCTTTTTGAAAATACCTCCAACAATTCCATAAGCCCCATATCAAGCAAAGCGTTAGCCTGCGATTTAAAGAATGAAAATTGCGCATGGTGTTTTTCAAACAAAAAGCGCACTAAAGAAAAATTGACATCATAAGTCAAATCGCTTTGCTGATACAAAGAAGCTAAATGGTTTAAAATATCCTTGAAATCCAGCGCTTGATGGTTTTTAAAAGCCCTTAAATGCATGTCTTTTCGCTCTATTGTATCGCCATAATCAAAGCTTAAAAACACCCAAGAAGAAGCCTTATTCAATTTTTCTAACAAATCCTTAATAAAAGCGTTCAAAAATAACGGCGCGCACCCTTCTTTTAAATTCAAGGTTTTAAGAAGTTCTTTAGTAGGCTCATTGATATTATCCCAAACGCTTTGGTGATCATGGGTGATGAAAAGCATTTGATTGTCTTTAATGATCTCGCAAGCGAACGCATCAAACAATTCATTAGAGACAACAAACGCGCTTTCCTTTTTTTTCAAATCAAGCCCTTTTAAATCGCAGCTGGTTAAATTTAATTGTGTGGCTTGTTTAAAAGTGGTTTGTTGGATATTTTGCAATTCTATTAAAGGCTCACAGCTGACAAACTCGCATTTTTCTATCACGCCCTCGCTCAAAGTTTTTAAAAAATTGGCTATATCGCTCAAAAAATGCCCATGATGAGAGCCAATTTCTACAATTTTTAAAGGCAAAAATAATTTTTCTTCTTCTAAAAGTTTGATGATATAAAACGCCATAGCGCCCCCAAAAAACTTGCTCAAAGACACCGAAGTGTAAAAATCCCCTTTTTGACCGATTGTAGCCTTTCTGTAATACCCTTTTTTTCCATAAAGCCACTCTTGCATGTAATTTCCAAACGAACGCACGATTTTCCTTTCATTCAAACTCATCTCAATCAACAATAAGAGAGCGCTATTCTAGTCAAAATCGCCTTATTTTTGCGCTATGATATTTGATGATTTTTTAAGCTAGTTTAGTAGGGAGTTAGTGGTTTGGAAATTTTAAGGCGAGAGTGCGGGGCGGTGGAAGAAAACGCTTATATTGTGAAGCTTTCTAGTGGGATAGATTTTATTATCGATCCCGGATTTTCTAGCAGCGAGTGGGTGTTAGAAAACGCTAAAAACCCTAAGGCGATTTTAATCACGCATGGGCATTATGATCATGTATGGGATAGCGTTCAATTGTCAAAAACCCTTAAAGACACCCCCATTTACGCCCCCAAAGACGATGTTTTTATGTTAGAAAATGATATTTTCCATTTAGGCATGCCGGTTTTTAGCCCCAATTTCAGCGTGCCTTGCAACAAGGGTTGCACCACTTTAGAGATAGCAAACACTACCATTAAATATTGGCATTTTCCCGGGCACACGCCCGGTTGTTCTATCATAGAAATAGAAGGGGTGATTTTTAGCGGGGATTTTATTTTTTATCGCAGCATTGGCCGTTATGATTTCCCTTATTCTAATGAAAAAGACATGAAAGAGTCCCTGTTAAGGTTTCAAAAATTAGATTTCCCTAAAGACATAGAGATTTATCCAGGGCATGGGGATAAGACGAGTTTTTTTGCTGAAAGAGAGCATTCTAAAATTTGGGTTTCAAGGATGGCTTAATTGTTAAGCCGGCCAGAAAAAGAGCGTTATTTGCGCCATATCATGCTAGAAGATGTGGGCGAAGAAGGCCAATTGAAGCTTTTAAAATCTAGCGTTTTAGTTATTGGGGCTGGGGGTCTTGGATCAGCGGTTTTGATGTATTTGTGCACCGCTGGGATAGGAAAAATCGGTATTGTAGATTTTGATGTGCTAGATATGAGTAATTTGCAACGCCAGATTATCCATTCACAGGATTTTTTAAACCAATCTAAAGCCTCTAGCGCGAAAGCGCGCTTAAAACAACTCAATGCTGGTATTGAAATAGAAACTTTTGAAGAACGCTTTAAGGCTCATAACGCTCTTTCTCTCATAGAGCCTTATGATTTTATCATAGACGCTACAGACAATTTTAACGCTAAATTTTTGATCAATGACGCTTGCGTGTTAGCCCAAAAACCCTATTCGCATGCCGGGGTTTTAAAATACAGGGGGCAAAGCATGAGCGTTTTACCCCATAGCGCATGCTTGGCGTGTGTTTTTGATAAGCCCCCTAAAAAGGGATTAAATCCTATTTCAGGGCTTTTTGGGGTCTTACCCGGAGTTTTAGGGTGTATCCAAGCGAGCGAATGCCTTAAATATTTTTTAGGGTTTGAAACTTTACTTATAAATACTTTACTTATAGCCGATATTAAAACGATGGATTTTAAAAAAATTCAAGCACCCAAAAATCCTGAATGTAGGGTTTGTGGCACGCATAAAATAACGCATTTACAAGATTATGAAATTTAGATTAAGGGGTAAGTTTTGGATTTATCAACCATACTAGGCTTGGTATTGGCGGTCGCTTCTATTTCGCTAGGCGATATTTTAGAAGATGGCAATCCGTTGCACATTATCCATTTGAGTTCAGTCATCATCATCGTGCCCACTTCGCTTTTTGCCGCCATGACAGGCACGCATGCACGCTATGTGAAAGCCGCTTACAAAGAGATAAAAATTGTTTTTTTAAACCCTAAAATCAATTTGAACGAAACCATTAAAAATTTAGTGGAATTAGCCACTCTAGCCAGAAAAGATGGGGTGTTGAGTTTGGAGGGGCGGGTGGCGCAAATTGAAGACGATTTCACCCGTAATGGTTTGTCTATGATCATAGATGGCAAGGATTTAAAATCCGTTAAGGAAAGCTTAGAAATCAGCATTGAAGAAATGGAAGAGTATTACCACGGTGCCGCTCATTATTGGGAAACAGCCGGCGAGACCGCTCCTACTATGGGGTTAGTGGGGGCGGTTATGGGGCTTATGCTAGCCCTGCAAAAACTGGACAACCCGGCTGAAATGGCAGCAGGGATCGCTGGGGCATTTACGGCTACTGTTACAGGGATTATGTGTTCTTATGCGATTTTTGGCCCTTTTGGGCATAAGCTCAAGGCTAAGTCTAAAGACATTATTAAAGAAAAAACCGTTCTTTTAGAGGGGATTTTAGGCATCGCTAATGGGGAAAACCCAAGGGATTTAGAAAACAAACTCTTAAACTACATCGCTCCCGGTGAGCCTAAAAAATCCCAATTTGAGGGCTAAACTATGGCTAAGAAAAACAAACCCACCGAATGCCCCGCCGGCGAAAAATGGGCGGTTCCTTATGCGGACTTTTTGTCGTTGTTGCTCGCGCTTTTTATCGCTCTTTATGCCATTTCAGCGGTCAATAAATCCAAAGTGGAAGCCTTAAAAACCGAATTCATTAAGATTTTTAATTACGCTCCCAAGCCAGAAGCGATGCAGCCGGTTGTAGTGATCCCCCCTGATTCAGGGAAAGAAGAAGAACAAATGGCGAGCGAAAGCTCCAAGCCGGCTTCGCAAAATACCGAAACAAAAGCCACTATCGCTCGCAAAGGAGAAGGCAGTGTTTTAGAGCAAATTGATCAAGGCTCTATCTTAAAGCTCCCCTCTAATTTGCTGTTTGAAAACGCCACTTCAGACGCCATCAATCAAGACATGATGCTTTATATTGAGCGGATCGCTAAAATCATTCAAAAACTCCCCAAAAGGGTGCATATCAATGTGAGAGGCTTTACAGACAACACGCCTTTAAATAAAACCCGTTTTAAAAGCCATTATGAATTAGCCGCCAATCGCGCTTATAGGGTGATGAAAGTCCTTATGCAATACGGCGTCAATCCTAACCAATTGTCTTTTTCTTCTTACGGCTCTACAAACCCTATCGCGCCTAATGATTCTTTAGAAAACAGAATGAAAAACAATCGTGTGGAAATCTTTTTTTCAACCGATGCGAACGATTTGAGCAAGATCCATTCTATTTTAGATGAAGAATTCAATCCCCACAAACAGCAAGAATGAATCGCATGAAATCAATTTTTTTATCCATCTTTTTGTTGTTAGCGATCCTTGTTGGCAGAGAAAAGGACGCTTCTTCAAACCTTTTTGATTTGATTGATAAAGGGATCAACAGAGAACAAGAATTAAAAGAGCAGGAGCAAAAAACGCGCTTAAAACTGGCTCAAAGCCCTTTAGTGGCTTTAGAGATTGTCCCCCAAGAAACGCCCTATTTAGAATGGCAAGGGGCTAGGGAGTCGTATTATTTAAAGGTGAGCGCTGTAGTGGAGAGCGTGGTTATCTTAAAAATTGACATCAATCAAGGGCGTTCTTGCTCCCTCTACCCCACGCCTAAAAGCGTTTCTTTAGTGAGAAACCAAAGCGTAGCCTATGAGATTTTATGCGAAAACCAGCCGCTATGGATAGAAGTGAGCACGAATTTAGGCAAACGCACCTTTCAGTTTTAACCTGCAACCAACATTAAAGAATGCCTTTAGCGTTTTAAAACCCCTTTATTCAAATAAGTTTGGTTATAATGCTAGGCATGGGCGTTTTTAAACAATTGATCAAAGAATTGTATGAATGGTTGCTCCATTCTATGGATATGGCTACGCAGCATTTAGTTGCCATAGTATTAAAAATAAGCATGGTAAAATATTTGATAAAAGAATTTCATGATCGCTTCATTTATTTTATAGATTTGATTGCGCAACATTTTATCATCGTTGCGCTTTCTAGTCTTCTCGTGTTGGTGTTTGGGGTTTTGATTGGGGTTTTGGTGTTTTATAACTCAAAGGCTAGGGCGTTTTTGCTCCCTGTGGTGAATTTCCTCTACACCATCCCATCGCTAGCGTTATTCGCGTTATTCATTCCTGTGATTGGGGTGGGGTTAAAAAACGCGCTTTTAGTGTTGGTCTTATACGGCTTATTACCCATTGTCCATAGCACTTATAACGCTTTAAAAGAGGTGCGAGAAGAGGTCATTAAAGCCGCTATTGGGCTAGGGTGTAACCCCAAAGAGTTGTTTTTTAGGGTGCACTTCTTGCTCGCTATCCCTCAAATTTTAGTGGGTTTAAGGATTGCGGTGGTGATGTTAGTGGCGATGGCTGGGATCGGGGCGCTCATTGGGGCTGGAGGCTTAGGGCAAGCGATTTTTAGAGGGCTAAACACGCAAAACACCACGCTTTTAGTGGCGGGCAGTTTGATCATAGCTCTTTTTAGCGTTTTAGCGGATCAATTTGTGAGCGTCTTTCAGCATGAAAACGCCTTGCAACGCCTATTTTCTCAAAACGCCACCCAAAAACAAAAAAGAAGAGTTTATATTAATTTAGCGGTGTTTCTTTTTTTATTGCTAGCGAGCGCTTTATGGCTCATTCCTAGAAACGCCATAGAAGAAAAGCCCTTAGTCGTAGCGACAAAACCTAGCAGCGAGCAGTATATTTTGGGCGAGATTTTAAGCCTTTTGTTAGAAAAACACCACATTCCTATCAAGCGGGCGTTTGGCATTGGTGGGGGGACGATGAATATCCATCCGGCATTAATTAGAGGCGATTTTGATTTGTATGTGGAATATACCGGCACCGCTTGGGTGAACACGCTCAAAAACCCTTTGACTCAAAAAGTGGATTTTGAAACGATCAAAAAGCGTTATGAAAAGGAATTTAATCTTTTATGGGTGGGGCTTTTGGGCTTTAATAACACCTATTCCTTAGCGATTTCTAAAGAAGACGCTCAAAAATACGCGATTGAAACTTTCAGCGATTTAGCCTTTCATAGCCCAAATTTTGATTTTGGAGCGGAGTTTGATTTTTTTGAAAGAGAGGACGCTTTTAAGGGCTTAGTGAAAGCTTACCGCTTTCATTTTAGAAGTTTGCATGAAATGGATATTAATTTGCGTTATAAGAGTTTTGAATCCCATAAAATCAACGCTTTAGATGTCTTCACCACAGACGCTCAAATCAAAGAGTTGGATTTAAAGGTGCTTAAGGACGATAAAGGGTTTTTCCCTAATTATCAAGCCGGTATTGTTATAAGAAAAGAAATAGTAAAAAAGTATCCTGAAGCACTAGAAATCTTAGAAAAATTGGATTCAAAAATTAGCGATGAGAAAATGCAGGATTTAAACTATCAGGTGGAAGTGTTGAAAAAAAGCCCTAAAATCGTAGCTAAAGATTTTTTAGAAAGATTAGGGTTATAAAGCATGAAAGAAATCGTCAAAATAGAGAATGTGTCTTTTAACTACCGCAATCGCGCTGTTTTTAAGGATTTTAATTTAAGCATTGAAAAAGGGGATTTTTTATGCGTTTTAGGGGAGAGCGGGAGCGGCAAAAGCACGCTTTTAGGCTTGATTTTAGGGCTTTTAAAACCTGATCTTGGGAGCGTTAAAATCTTTAATGAGACCCTTTCAAACAACGCTTTTTTACGCCAAAAAATAGGCTATATCGCTCAAGGCAATTCCTTATTTTCTCATTTAAACGCCATGCAAAACATGACCTTTTGCCTTAATTTACAAGGCATAAACAAACAAGCCGCTCAAAAAGAAGCCAAAGCCTTAGCGTTAAAAATGGGGTTAGAGGAGAGCCTTATGGATAAATTCCCCAATGAATTGAGCGGGGGGCAAGCCCAAAGAGTGGGCATTATTAGGGGGATTATCCACAGGCCAGAACTCATTTTATTAGACGAGCCTTTTAGCGCTTTAGATAGTTTTAATCGTAAGAATTTGCAAGATCTCATCAAAGAGATACACCAAAATTCTTGCGCTACTTTCATTATGGTAACGCATGATGATGAAGAGGCGCAAAAGTTAGCCACAAAAACCCTAGAAATCAAAGCCCTTAAATAAGAGCAATGATTTTAAGGCTGATTTAAAAATTCTGGTGTGGTGTTGTTGGTGGGCGTTTGCATAGAAGAATTAGAGCTGTTTGAAGTTTTTTTAGCGGGTTTTTCATTGAATGGGGGGGCTTTATAGCCGCAAGCTTGAATCGTTATTGCTACAAGCGTTAAAAAGCATGTTAAGATCAGTTTATGGAACAAAATATTTTCTCCTTACTCATTCAAAAAAAGTCTTATAAAAAGCTTGAAACCCTTTTGAAATTCAAAAAGCTTAAGGTTTTTATGCCTTTAAGTTTACAAGAAAATTTGCTTTTTATCTTCATAAAAGACTCTAAATTGCTTTTTGCGTTTAAAGATCTTTGGGCTTCTAAAGAATTTAACCAGCGATTCGCTAAAGAAATCAGCCATTTTTTAAACACGCAAGGGCATGCTTATGGGTTTGATGAATTTAGCGCGTTAGAAATTTTAGGTTATGTGCCTAAAGATTCCTTAGAAAAAGCCAATTTTTATGCCCCCATTAAAAAACAAGCCCGTTTTTTTCGCCCTAGCGCTTTAGGGTTGTTCCATAACCCCATTAAAGACGCTCGTTTGCATGAATGTTTTGAAAAAGCGCGCGCTTTGATCCACTACCAACGCAGTTTTTTTGAGAAGTGAATGGCTGATTTATTGTCCAATTTGAAAAACCTTCCTAATAGCAGTGGCGTGTATCAATATTTTGATAAAAACCGCCAATTACTCTATATCGGTAAAGCGAAAAACTTAAAAAAGCGCATCAAAAGCTATTTTTCTGTCCGTAATAATGAAATCACGCCCAACCATCGCGCAAGCTTACGCATCCAAATGATGGTCAAACAAATCGCTTTTTTAGAAACGATTTTAGTGGAAAACGAGCAAGACGCTTTGATTTTAGAAAATTCTTTGATCAAGCAGCTCAAGCCCAAATACAACATTCTTTTAAGAGACGATAAAACTTACCCCTATATTTACATGGATTTTTCCACCGATTTCCCTATCCCTTTAATCACACGAAAAATTTTAAAACAGCCTAGCGTTAAATATTTTGGCCCTTTTACGAGCGGGGCTAAGGATATTTTGGACAGCTTGTATGAATTGCTCCCGTTAGTTCAAAAGAAAAATTGCATCAAGGATAAAAAGGCATGCATGTTTTATCAAATAGAGCGTTGCAAAGCCCCATGCGAGGATAAAATCACCAAAGAAGAATATTCAAAAATCGCTAAAAAATGTTTAGAAATGATTGAAAATAAAGACAGACTCATCAAAGAGCTTGAATTGAAAATGGAGCGCCTTTCTAGTAACTTGCGTTTTGAAGAAGCTCTCATTTATAGGGACAGGATTGCAAAAATCCAAAAAATCGCCCCTTTCACTTGCATGGATTTAGCCAAACTCTATGATTTGGATATTTTTGCTTTTTATGGTGCAAGCAATAAAGCGGTGTTGGTGAAAATGTTTATGCGTGGGGGTAAAATCATTTCTTCAACATTTGAAAAAATCCACTCTCTCAACGGGTTTGACACTGATGAAGCGATGAAACAAGCCATTATCAATCATTACCAATCGCATTTGCCTTTGATGCCTGAACAAATTCTATTAAACGCTTGCTCTAACGAAACGCTTAAAGAATTGCAAGAATTTATCTCTCATCAATATTCTAAAAAAATCGCTCTTAGCATTCCTAAAAAGGGCGATAAGCTCGCTTTAATAGAAATCGCTATGAAAAACGCTCAAGAGATTTTTAGCCAAGAAAAAACCTCTAATGAAGATCTGATTTTAGAAGAAGCGCGATCGCTTTTCAATTTAGAGTGCGTGCCTTATAGGGTGGAAATCTTTGATGTAAGCCACCATTCAAACAGCCAATGCGTGGGAGGAATGGTCGTGTATGAAAATAACGCTTTCCAAAAAAACTCTTATCGGCGCTACCATCTAAAAGGCTCTAACGAATACGATCAAATGAGCGAATTGCTCACCAGAAGGGCTTTAGACTTTGCCAAAGAGCCACCGCCTAATTTGTGGGTAATAGATGGAGGAAGGGCGCAATTAAACATCGCTTTAGAAATTTTAAAAAGCAGCGGGAGTTTTGTAGAAGTGATCGCTATTTCTAAAGAAAAAAGGGATTCTAAGGCTTATCGCTCTAAAGGGGGCGCTAAAGACATTATCCATACGCCTAGCAATACTTTTAAATTGCTCCCTAGCGACAAACGCTTGCAGTGGGTGCAAAAATTGCGCGATGAAAGCCACCGGTATGCGATAAACTTCCACAGATCCACTAAACTTAAAAACATGAAACAAATCGCTCTTTTAAAAGAAAAGGGTATAGGAGAAGCCAGCGTGAAAAAATTGTTGGATTATTTTGGGAGTTTTGAAGCGATAGAAAAAGCGAGCGAGCAGGAAAAAAACGCCGTTTTAAAAAAACGAATTTAAAGGAAAAAACATGAAAAAAAGATTGAATATAGGGCTTGTGGGTTTAGGGTGTGTGGGGAGCGCGGTAGCTAAAATCTTACAAGAAAATCAAGAAATCATTAAAGACAGAGCCGGCGTGGAAATTAAAATTAAAAAAGCGGTGGTGCGAGATGTGAAAAAGCACAAGGGCTATGCTTTTGAAATCAGCAATGATTTAGAGAGTGTGGTTGAAGATGAAGAGATTGATATTGTCGTAGAGCTTATGGGTGGGGTGGAAGCGCCTTATCTTTTAGCTAAAAAAACTTTAGCCAAACAAAAAGCCTTCGTTACAGCCAATAAAGCCATGTTAGCGTATCACCGCTATGAATTAGAACAAATCGCTAAAAACACCCCCATAGGCTTTGAAGCGAGCGTGTGTGGGGGTATCCCTATTATCAAAGCTTTAAAAGACGGCTTGAGCGCTAATCATATCCTTTCTTTTAAAGGGATTTTAAACGGCACGAGCAATTACATTTTAAGCCAGATGTTTAAAAATCAAGCGAGCTTTAAGGACGCTTTGAAAGACGCGCAACATTTAGGCTATGCGGAATTGAACCCTGAATTTGACATTAAAGGCATTGATGCGGCGCACAAATTGTTGATTTTAGCGTCTTTAGCGTATGGCATTGACGCGAAATTAGAAGAAATCTTGATTGAAGGCATTGAAAAGATAGAGCCAGACGACATGGAGTTTGCTAAAGAGTTTGGTTATAGCATCAAACTTTTAGGCATCGCTAAAAAACACCAGGATTGCATTGAATTAAGGGTGCATCCAAGCATGATTAAAAACGAATGCATGCTCTCTAAAGTGGATGGGGTGATGAACGCTATCAGCGTTATAGGGGATAAAGTGGGCGAGACTTTGTATTATGGGGCTGGGGCTGGAGGAGAGCCTACCGCAAGCGCGGTCATTAGCGATATTATAGAAATCGCAAGGAAAAAAAGCTCTCTAATGCTAGGCTTTGAAACCCCTCAAAAACTCCCCCTAAAACCCCAAGAAGAAATCCAATGCGCTTATTATGCGCGTTTGTTAGTGAGCGATGAAAAAGGGGTTTTTTCTCAAATTAGCGCGATTTTAGCTAAAAACGATATTTCACTCAACAATGTCTTGCAAAAAGAAATCCCGCAATCTAACAAGGCTAAAATCTTATTTTCCACGCACACCACCAACGAAAAATCTATGCTGAACGCCCTTAAAGAGCTTGAAAATTTACAAAGCGTGTTGGATACCCCTAAAATGATCCGTTTGGAAAATTGAATGCGTTTTTTGAATAACAAACACAGAGAAAAGGGCTTAAAGGCTGAAGAAGAAGCTTGCGAATTTTTAAAAACGCTGGGCTTTGAAATGGTGGAGAGGAACTTTTTTTCACAATTTGGCGAAATTGATATTATCGCTTTTAAAGAAGGGGTTTTGCATTTCATTGAAGTCAAAAGCGGGGAAAATTTTGATCCCATTTATGCGATCACGCCGAGCAAATTAAAAAAGATGATTAAAACGATCCGCTGTTATTTGTCTCAAAAAGATCCTAATAGCGATTTTTGCATTGACGCCCTTATTGTGAAAAATGGTAAATTTGAGCTTTTAGAAAATATCACTTTTTAGATTTTTATCAAAAATCAATGCGATTTCATTAACATTCTTAGGATAAGATAGTTCTCGTTAATCAAAATCATAGAATAATTAGGAGTAACCAATGAGTCACTATATTGAATTAACTGAAGAAAATTTTGAAAGCACCATTAAAAAAGGGGTTGCGTTAGTGGATTTTTGGGCGCCATGGTGTGGTCCTTGTAAGATGCTATCCCCTGTGATTGATGAATTAGCTAGCGAATATGAAGGTAAGGCTAAGATTTGTAAAGTCAATACCGATGAGCAAGAAGAATTGAGTGCGAAATTTGGTATCAGGAGCATCCCTACGCTTTTATTCACCAAAGATGGCGAAGTTGTCCATCAGTTGGTGGGCGTGCAAACTAAAGTTGCTTTAAAAGAGCAATTGAACAAACTTCTAGGCTAGTGGCCATGATAGATTGTGCGATTATTGGAGGTGGTCCTGCAGGTTTGAGTGCGGGGCTTTACGCCACTAGAGGCGGTGTTAAAAACGCCGTTTTATTTGAGAAAGGAATGCCTGGAGGGCAAATCACTGGCAGTAGTGAGATTGAAAACTATCCGGGCGTTAAGGAAGTGGTGAGCGGGTTGGATTTCATGCAACCATGGCAAGAGCAATGCTTTCGCTTTGGCTTAAAGCATGAAATGACCGCTATTCAAAGGGTTTCTAAAAAAGGCTCTCATTTTGTTATTTTGGCAGAAGACGGCAAGACCTTTGAAGCTAAAAGCGTGATCATCGCTACCGGTGGTAGCCCTAAACGCACAGGCATCAAGGGCGAGTCAGAATTTTGGGGTAAAGGCGTTAGCACTTGCGCAACATGCGATGGCTTCTTTTACAAAAATAAGGAAGTAGCGGTGCTTGGTGGGGGCGATACCGCCGTAGAAGAGGCGATTTATTTAGCCAACATCTGCAAAAAAGTCTATCTCATCCACAGAAGAGATGGTTTTAGGTGCGCGCCTATCACTTTAGAGCATGCTAAAAACAATGATAAGATTGAGTTTTTAACCCCTTATCTGGTGGAAGAAATCAAGGGCGATGCTTCTGGCGTGTCTTCTTTAAGCATTAAAAACACAGCCACTAATAAAAAAACAGAATTGGTCGTGCCAGGGCTTTTTATTTTTGTGGGTTATGATGTGAATAACGCCGTGTTGAAACAAGAAGATAACTCCATGCTATGCGAATGCGATGAATACGGCTCTATTGTCGTGGATTTTTCCATGAAAACGAACGTTCAGGGCTTGTTTGCGGCAGGAGATATTCGCATTTTTGCCCCCAAGCAAGTGGTTTGCGCTGCAAGCGATGGCGCTACGGCAGCCTTAAGCGTGATTTCTTATTTAGAACACCATTAAATCAAGCTTATAGCCCTAGATTTTAGGGTTATGAGTTCTCGCTTCAAACATTCATCAGATCTTTTAAAACTTTTTTGTAGCCGTGATGCGGTTTTATTCGCATGGTGTTGGTTTTTAGTTGGATATGGAATATCAAATTTAAAAAAGTTTTATTGTAAAACAGAGCCTAAAAACGATATACTCTATTAAAAATTATGGGAGTTTAAGCTTTGCGTGTTTTTATCATTTCTTTAAATCAAAGAGTGTGCGATGAATTTGGTTTAGTTTTTAGAGACACCACAACTTTACTCAACAATATCAACGCCACCCACCACAAGGCACAAATTTTTGATGCGATTTATTCTAAAACTTTTGAAAGCGGGTTGCACCCCTTAGTTAAAAAGCATTTACACCCTTATTTCATCACGCAAAACATCAAAGACATGGGGATCACAACCGATCTCATCAGTGGGATTTCTAAGTTTTATTACGCTTTAAAATACTATGCGAAGTTTATGAGCTTGGGGGAGCTTGGGTGCTATGCGAGCCATTATTCCTTGTGGGAAAAATGCATAGAACTCAATGAAGCGATCTGTATTTTAGAAGACGATATAACCTTGAAAGAGGATTTTAAAGAGGGCTTGGATTTTTTAGAAAAACACATTCAAGAGCTAGGCTATGTGCGTTTGATGCATTTGTTGTATGATGCTAATGTAAAAAGTGAGCCATTAAACCACAAAAACCATGAGATACAAGAGCGTGTGGGGATCATTAAAGCTTATAGCGAAGGGGTGGGGACTCAAGGCTATGTGATCACGCCTAAGATTGCCAAAGTTTTTTTGAAATGCAGCCGAAAATGGGTTGTTCCTGTGGATACGATAATGGACGCTACTTTTATCCATGGCGTGAAAAATCTGGTGTTACAACCTTTTGTGATCGCTGATGATGAGCAAATCTCTACGATAGCGCGAAAAGAAGAACCTTATAGCCCTAAAATCGCTTTAATGAGAGAACTCCATTTCAAATATTTGAAATATTGGCAGTTTGTATAATCAATAATAAAAAATACTAAAGAGCGTTTTAAAGCTTTAGTTGTCCCTATTTGATTAGAATAATTTAATTAATATAAGACTGATTTTTAATCGCTTTTAAGAATGGATTACAATCTTTAAATGGATTTTAAAAGGGTTTTTAACCCCTTTTAGCTTCTATAAGCAATCTAAATAAGACATATTAAAAGAATGAAGTGCATTAGAAAATTATTTTCTAATTTTCTAATGCTACTAAGACTTTTTAGGATTGGCTTCGGTTACCCTAATCGTTCTGCCCATAAAATCCGTATTGTCTAATTTAGCGATCGCTTCACTAACGCCCTCTTCTTGCATTTCTACAAAACCAAAACCTTTAGGTTTCTTCGTTTCTCTGTCATAAATCAGCTTGACATTAAAAACTTTGCCAAATTGACTGAAAAGCTCCTTGACTTGCTCACTGGTAGCGCTATAAACCAAATTCCCTACATAAATGTTTTTCAAGATAAAATTCTCCGGTAAAAAAATGACAACATACCCATAAGAATATGAAAAAGTTATAAAAAAGTAACACTTCTAAAACCCAAACACATCCAAAACAGAAGTATGGTGGATTTTATCTAATGATTGCTTAAAAAATTATAAAAGCTATTAAAATTGGGTATTGATAATAAAATAGAACTTACACAAGCAAGCGGTAATTTTAAAAAGCGTTATCAAAGAATAAGCATGGTTTCAAAACCACCCCCTATCCTTTTAAAAGCTCTACCATAAAACAAAGTTTTAAAAAACATTATTAAAGCCAAACAAGAATGTTTTGGTTAATGCCCTTCATCGGTTAAAACGGCCCCTGCCAAATACACATAAGTGAGGATCATAAAAACAAAAGCTTGTAAAATCCCCATGAAAAACAAAACCATAAAGGGCGCTACAGGAACCGCCCAAGGCACTAACAAGAGCATGATGAGCAAGAACATGTCATCGCCCTTGATATTCCCAAACAAACGAAACGATAAAGACACGATCCTAGAAAAATGCGAGATGATCTCAATAGGGAACATGAAAGGAGCGAGCCACTTCACAGGGCCTGCAAAATGAGCGAAATACTTAAAAAAGCCCTGCACTCTAATGCCTTCAAAATGGTAATAAAAAAATACAATCAGCGCTAAAACCAGCGTAAAGCTCCAGCTAGCCGTAGGGGATTCAAAACCAGGAATGATGCCTATCATGTTAGAAAAAAAGACATACAAAGCGATCGTGCCTGCTAGGGGGAAGTATTTGCGGGCTAATTCTTCGCCTATAATATCCTTAGCCACGCTCAAAATCGCGCTAATGATGCTCTCATACACATTCTGCAAACCCATAGGCACCATCTGCATTTTGCGCGATGCGCCAAGCGAGATTAAAAACATCAAAACCGCTGTCAAAACGACAAAAAAACCGGTGATAAAATCATGATTAGAGCTAAAAAAATTAGCAATAGTAAATACTCTGTGTTCCATGAAAAAGTTTCTCTAAGCCTTATTGAAAATTTCCTTAATTGTAGCAATTAAGTTTTAAAAACTCATTAAATTAAGCTTTTTAACGAGTTTTTTAACGATTTGTCTTGTTTTCTTTTACAATTCACCCATAATAATTAGGGGCTTCTTTAGTAATATCCACGCCATGCACATGGCTTTCTTTTAACCCTGCGCTAGTGATTTCTACAAATTCAGCGTTTTGATACAATTCCAAAATATTTTTCGCCCCCTGATACCCCATAGAAGAGCGCACGCCCCCTACTAATTGGAAAATCATATCCGAAACCTTACCACGATAAGGCACACGCCCTTCAATGCCTTCTGGGACTAACTTTTCACTCGCCACGCCCTCTTGAAAATACCGATCAGAGCTCCCTTTAGTCATAGCCCCAATGCTGCCCATGCCCCTATAGCTTTTATATTGCCTCCCTTGATAGATCATAAAATCCCCTGGAGATTCTTCTGTGCCAGCGAGTAAAGAGCCTATCATCACGCTTGATGCCCCCAAAGCTAAAGCCTTAGCCACATCGCCTGAATAGCGGATCCCTCCATCTGCAATCACAGGAATATCAAATTTAGACGCTACTTCTACGCAATTATCAATCGCGCTCACTTGGGGCATTCCCACCCCAGCCACAATCCTAGTGGTGCAAATGCTTCCTGGCCCAATACCCACTTTAACAGCGTCCGCTCCCGCGCTAATCAAATCGCTTGTGGCCTCTTTAGTAACCACATTCCCTACAATCACATCCACTACCAAGCTTTTTTTAATCTCTTCTAAAGTGTGTAAAATGTTCGCCGAATGCCCATGTGCGCTGTCTAACACCAACGCATCTACCCCCGCTTTAACTAACATTTCAGCCCTATCCAACTGCCCCACTCCAATAGCCGCCCCCACTCTCAAGCGCCCAAAATCATCTTTATTAGCCTCAGGGTATTCAATGCGTTTTTGAATGTCTTTAATCGTGATCAAGCCTTTTAAAACATTATCTTTATCCACAATGGGCAATTTTTCAATCTTATGCTTGTGCATCAAATCGCTCGCTTCATCTAAGCTAATGCCCACATGAGCGGTAACTAAAGGCATTTTAGTCATCACATCGCCCACTTTTTTACTCAAATCGGTTTCAAAGCGCACGTCTCTGTTGGTTAAAATCCCAATCAACAACCCCTTATCATCTACCACAGGCACGCCTGAAATCTTGTAATTATCCGTTATGACTTTAGCGTCCGCTAGCGTCCTGTGTGCATGGATAAAAATAGGATCATTAATCACCCCGCTCTCGCTTTTTTTAACTTTAGTGATTTCTTTGAGTTGCGTTTGAATATCCATGTTTTTATGCACGATGCCAATACCCCCAAGGCGCGCCATAGCGATAGCGGTTTTATGCTCTGTAACCGTATCCATAGCCGCGCTAATAAAGGGGATATTCAAACGAATGTTTTTAGTTAAGCGAGACTTTAAGCTCACATCTTTAGGTAAAACGCTGGATTTTCTAGGCACCATCAACACGTCTTCAAAAGTCAAAGCCCTTTGTAAAATTCTCATTTCCTATCCTTAATCTAATTTTAAATCTAATTCTTGCTCTAAAGCGTAAGAAACGTCTAAAAGGCTTTGCTCATCAAAAGCCTTAGCAATGAATTGCATCCCAATAGGCAAGCCTAAAGGATCTTTAGCGACCGGCAAGGAAAGGGCCGGCAAACCGCTCAAATTCGCCCCAATCGTGTAAATATCGCTCAAATACATTTCTAAAGGGCTTGCATGGTAATTGAATAAATGAGCGCTCGTAGGAGCAACAGGAGTGAAAATCAAATCCACTTCTTCAAAAATCTTGTTGTATTGCTCTTTAATCATCAAACGCATTTGCTGGGCTTTCAAATAATAAGCGTCATAATACCCGCTGCTTAAGACAAAATTCCCTAACATGATGCGCCGTTTCACCTCATCGCCAAAACCTTCACTGCGGCTTTTGAGATACAATTCTTTCAAATCTTTAATATTTTGAGCCCTCCTCCCATAACGCACCCCATCAAATCTGGCCAGATTCGAACTCGCTTCAGCCATGCTGATAATATAATAAATAGAGATTTGATAATGCGAATCCAACATCTTTTTTTCCACAATCTCATGCCCCATTTCTTTCAAGGCTTTAAGGGTGTTTTCATAAGCGAGTTGCACTTCATTGCTCGCATCTTTTATGTGATCCCTTAAGATAGCGATTTTAAAGCGTTTGTCTCTGTTAAGGTTTTTAAAGGTTTGCGTGGGTTTGAGATTCGCGCTCGTGGAGTCCTTGCTATCATACCCACTAATTGCGTCAAATAAAATAGAAGCGTCTTCTACATTTTGCGTGATAGGCCCGATTTGATCAAAACTAGAGCAATACGCGATCAAACCATAACGGCTCACCCTCCCATAAGTGGGTTTTAACCCCACGCACCCGCAATAGCTCGCTGGCTGCCTGATAGACCCGCCCGTATCGCTCCCTAAAGCCGCCACCGCTAAGCCGCCAGCGACTGCTGCTGCACTTCCTCCGCTACTCCCTCCAGGCACTCTGTTTTTATCTCGTGGGTTTTTAGTGATCCCATAGCAACTAGACTCTGTGGTGCTTCCCATCGCAAACTCGTCCATGTTAGAAAGCCCAAACCCTGCCATGCTGTTTTGGTGCAAGTTTTCCATCACGCTCGCATGATAAGGAGCGATATAGCCTTCTAAAATCTTGCTGGAGCAAGTGATTTCCCACCCCTTAACGCTGATATTGTCTTTAATAAGGATTGGCACCCCTTTAGCGCTAGCGCCATTAAGGCTAGGGGCTTTAATGTAAGCGTTCAAATCTGAAGCTCTAACCTTAGCGTCAATTTCGTTTTTAAGGGTTTCTAATTCATCTTGGGATAAAGAAAGGGCTTGTTTTAAAGTGATCATGTGTTTAGCCTTACAAAAAATTTAATGGTAGTTTAACATACTTACATATAAAACGAGCTTATAAGAGCGTTTTTAAAAAGCGTTCAACCTGCTTATTTAAATCTTTTAAACTGGAGCTGTTGTCTATAATATAATCGCTCATGGCGCATTTTTGCTCTATATCCATTTGACAAGCTAAGCGCTGCAAGATTTCAGCCTCTTTGAGTTTGTCTCGCTCTAAAAGACGCTCAATTTGTAAAACCCTAGGTGCATAGATTAACACCACTTTACTCACAGGGTAGCACTCTTTTCCCCCCACTTCAAAAAATAAAGGGATGTCTAAAAAATACGCTTGATGATTTTTTTCTAATTCATAGGCTTTTTTAAGCATGCATTCACGGATTAAGGGGTGTAAAAAATCCTCTAGCCATTTTAACTCATTAGCGTTTTGAAACACGATCGCGCCAAGTTTTTTTCTGTTTAAAATGTCTTTTTCTAAAATCTCTGATCCAAAATGTTGGGCGATTTTAAACCGGTGCTCTTGCAATAATTGGTGAGCGATCTTATCCGCATCTAAAATTTCATAGCCTTGCGATTCCAATATTTTAATGGTGGTGCTTTTGCCGGTGCCTATCCCCCCTGTGAGAGCGATAGCGTTTTTTAAGATCATTTTAAGATTTGATATTGTCTTTAAAGACTTCTTGTAAATTTTTAGGCAAAGCGAATGCAGCCCTATGAATGTCTTCGTTATAATATCTCACGCTTGTTAGCGCTTCTATTTTTGGCGTCATTAAATCTTTTAAGGGGTGGGTTTTAAAAGAAGCGTAAATATAACCCTTATTGCTCAAAATCCTTAAAGGCGCTACAAAAGGCATGGCAACAGCAAAAAAGTCGCCCAAGTTTTTAAGGGCGTTTTGCATGCTCACATGCTCTAATAGTGGGTGTTTGGCTACCGAAATAAACACCCCATCTTCTTTAAGCATTCTTTTTAAACCATCTATTTTATGAATATCCGGCTCTTGCAAGCAAAGGATCAAATCGTATTTTTTAATGTCTAAATCTAAGAGTTGTTTAGCGTGCGTGAAATTCTTATTATTTTTCACTTCATGGAAATGGGGGAAAAAACTAATGAAGCTATCCAAAATCTTTTCATCCGCTTGCACAAAATCGATATGCGTGTCGTATTTAAAAAGCTGGTGGGCTAATTCCAAATCAAACCCATCCACGATTAAAACCTCTTTAAGCTCCTTTTTAGTGCAACCCCCCATATGAGCGAGCAACTCGCTTTCAATGTGCAAAAAATTCTTGAACAACAACTGGCGGTTGAGCATCGCAATTTCACCAAAATCCTTAGATTTAAAAATCTCTAAGATATTATGCTCGCTTCTAACATCTAATAATTTCGCTTCTATGGTGTATTCTTTACGCAAATACGGCGTGATTTCTTGGGTGATCCACATTGACATTCTCTCATCACTTTGTAATATTTAATTTATATGCTACCCAAAAAATCTAAATTGTCGTAATAAACGCCCTAACTTTGGCATTCTAAAAAAAGTTCCGTATCGCTCTTAAAACGCTCTTTTTTAAAGTCCAAATCAATACTGATGGCTTTATGCTGGCTGTCTAATTTATCGGTTGAATGCTTTTTTAACACCATTTGACACTTTGAAACCTCAATGGCATCTAAAGCCTTATCCCCTATCGTATAAAGATCGTCGCTCTTTTTTTCTAACAAAAAGGATTCATAAAAAGGCCTTAAACTCAAATCGCTGTCATTAGTGGTATAAACATACGAAGAAATTTTGCCCTTAAATTGCGCGATTTGCGTTTTAGTGTCATTAAAAGTGAAAGTTTGGATCTGGCGATCTTTATCGTTTTGATCTTTTAAAAAACGCTTCAAGGCTTTGGATTTGATTTCTATCAGCCATTGATCCCCTTCTTTACTCATCATAATATCCCCATTTTTTAGGGGGTAGAAATTTTGTTGGGAGTATTCAATGAGTTTTGGATTTTTTGTTTTTCTTTTCGGTTTGTAAAGGAACGGGCTTTTTTCATTATTAGTGTTGTTATCAGACTCATTTGGGTATAAAGGCGGATTTTTTGTATCGTTATCGCTTGGCTCATTCAATAAAATCACAGAAGTTTCAGGGTTAAAAGAATTGTCTTCATCTTTAGTCAGTTGGAAAAAAGCGTTTCTTTCATTTGTAGGCTGATACACCATGTTTTGTAAAAAAATCGTTTCGCTAAAGACTTCATAATCCGAATCCACATAGCTAGGGCGTTTAGAGCCGTCATTTTCTTGCTCTTGGGCTTTTTTTTGCAATTTAATAAACCTCTCTTGCGAGCAAGCTAAAAAGCATATTAAAATCATTATTACCACGCCTATTTTTTTGACTAAAAACAATGCTAGACCCTTATTTAAGCTTTAAATAACTATAATATTGTAATCTAATTTTGATTAAATTGAAGCGATAAAAAAGATGAATACAAGCCATAAAACTTTAAAAACCATTGCGATTTTAGGCCAACCTAATGTGGGGAAAAGCTCGTTATTTAACCGCTTGGCTAGAGAAAGGATCGCTATCACTTCAGATTTTGCAGGCACTACACGAGACATCAACAAACGAAAAATCGCATTGAATGGCCATGAAGTGGAACTATTAGACACAGGAGGCATGGCTAAAGACGCTCTTTTGTCTAAAGAAATCAAAGCCCTTAATTTAAAAGCCGCTCAAATGAGCGATTTGATTTTGTATGTTGTGGATGGCAAGTCTATCCCTAGCGATGAAGACATCAAGCTTTTTAGAGAGATTTTTAAGATCAACCCTAACTGCTTTTTAGTGATCAATAAGATTGATAACGACAAAGAAAAAGAGCGAGCTTATGCGTTTTCTTCTTTTGGCATTCCCAAGAGTTTTAACATCTCCGTTTCGCACAATAGGGGCATTAGCGCATTAATTGATGCTATATTGAACGCACTGAATTTAAACCAAATCATAGAGCAAGATCTGGATGCGGATATTTTAGAAAGTTTAGAAAATAACGCATCAGAAGAAGAAACTAAAGAAGAAGTCATTCAAGTGGGCATCATTGGGAGGGTGAATGTGGGCAAAAGCTCGCTCTTAAACGCGCTCACGAAAAAAGAAAGGAGCCTTGTTTCTAGCGTGGCTGGCACTACCATTGACCCCATAGATGAAACCATCCTCATAGGCGATCAAAAAATCTGCTTTGTGGATACCGCCGGCATCAGGCATAGGGGTAAGATTTTAGGCATTGAAAAATACGCTCTAGAACGCACGCAAAAAGCCTTAGAAAAATCCCACATCGCGCTTTTAGTTTTAGACGTGAGCGCTCCTTTTGTGGAATTGGACGAAAAGATCAGCTCCTTAGCGGATAAACACTCTTTAGGCATCATTCTTATTTTAAACAAATGGGACATCCGCTACGCCCCTTATGAAGAGATCATGGCGACCTTAAAAAGGAAATTCCGCTTTTTAGAATACGCCCCCGTTATCACAACCAGCTGCTTAAAAGCGCGCCATATAGATGAAATCAAGCATAAAATCATAGAAGTCTATGAGTGTTTTTCCAAACGCATTCCCACGAGCTTGCTCAATAGCGTGATCACTCAAGCCACCCAAAAACACCCCTTACCAAGCGATGGAGGGAAATTAGTGAAAGTGTATTACGCCACGCAATTTGCCACCAAACCCCCTCAAATCTCTCTTATAATGAACCGCCCTAAAGCCTTGCATTTCAGTTACAAACGCTATTTGATCAACACCTTAAGGAAAGAATTTAATTTTTTAGGCACGCCTTTAATCCTTAACGCTAAAGATAAAAAGAGTGCCCAACAAAATTAAATTTTTTACGCATTAAACCCCCTTAAAAAAGCGTTTTTGCTTGATTTATCTTTAGGATTTGATTATAATTACCGCTCAATCAGTCAAGCTAAGCAATTAAATCGCTTGGTTTTAGCATCTATTAGAAAAGGGGTTATCCACATATGAACAAAGCGGAATTTATTGATTTGGTTAAAGAAGCGGGTAAATACAACAGCAAAAGAGAAGCCGAAGAAGCGATCAGCGCCTTTACTCTAGCGGTAGAAACGGCTTTGAGCAAGGGTGAAAGCGTGGAATTGGTTGGTTTTGGCAAATTTGAAACCGCAGAGCAAAAAGGCAAAGAAGGTAAAGTGCCAGGAAGCGATAAAACTTATAAAACTGAAGACAAACGAGTGCCTAAATTCAAACCCGGCAAAATCCTTAAACAAAAAGTTGGAGAAGGCAAGTAAATTCAACCCGCTCAGCAAGGGGCTTATCAATAGATTGTGAGTTTCTTGCTTTCTTATGTCCTTGTAGCTCAGCTGGATAGAGCGTATGATTCCTAATCGTAAGGTCGTGGGTTCGAATCCCGCCAAGGACACCATTCGCACTATTTTTACTACCATAAGGATTTAAAATAGTCGTTGTTTGTGTTGTTGATAAAAAAGGTTGGTAATTAAAAGAACTTAAAAACTCTTTTTGAATCATTTTAAAAATTTAACCTTATCCTTAAAAAGCGCTCAAAAAAATATTTTATTTCTCATCTTATTTAAAAAATATTCAAAGCATTTTTTACAATTAAAAAATCTTGCAAAAAGCAAGCCATAACCTCTTAAAAAAGCGCTCTTCAGGGGGATTTTAGTTTAGGGTTGTAGGAAGAATTTTCAAAATACCCCCTACCCCCTTAAGAAAATGAATTTAAAAATCAAACTTAAAAAATGAGTTTTATCATCAAATAAAATCTTAAAACGATAAGCCATTAAAATCCCCTTTTTTTAAAAAATTGAGTTATCCCTATTAAAAATTCTAGGAAAGCCAAAAACAGATCACAATCCCCTAGATTTTAAAACGCACTAGCCTTATAAGATTAGTGAGAATATCCGCATGACAAATCCGTTCAAAAATGATATAATAGACTTGATGAACTCATTTTAAGGAAAATGCCCATGCGTTTGCACACTGCCTTTTTTGGTATCAATTCATTGCTTGTTGCCGCTCTTTTGATAAGTGGTTGCAGTCTTTTTAAAAAGCGTAACACTAACGCTCAGTTAATCCCCCCTTCAGCTAATGGCTTGCAAGCCCCCATTTATCCCCCAACCAATTTCACCCCCAGAAAGAGCGTTCAGCCTCTCCCAAGCCCTCGCCTTGAGAATAACGATCAGCCCATCATTAGCTCTAATCCCACTAACGCTATCCCTAACACCCCCATTCTCACGCCTAATAATGTCATTGAATTGAACGCAGTGGGCATGGGTGTGGCTCCAGAATCCACCATTTCGCCCTCTCAAGCCTTGGCTCTAGCCAAGCGAGCCGCTATTGTTGATGGCTACCGCCAATTGGGTGAAAAAATGTATGGTATCAGAGTGAACGCTCAAGACACCGTCAAAGACATGGTTTTACAAAATTCCGTGATTAAAACGAGAGTCAATGCTCTCATTCGTAACGCTGAAATCACTGAAACCATCTATAAAGACGGCTTGTGTCAAGTCAGCATGGAGCTTAAATTAGACGGCAGGATTTGGTATCGTATTTTGAGCGGAGCGAGAGGATAAACCCTCTTACTCTATAATCATGCGGTATTTTAGAAGCGCTTTTTTATTATTTTTCATGACGCTTTTTTTGATCTCTTGCTCCAAGCACCCTTTTTCTAAGCAAACCCCCAAAACTAGGGAGCAGATCAAACAAGAAGAAGCTCGTAAAAAAAGAGAAGAGACTTTGAATGCCTTGCGCCAATTCAGGCTCATTTATATTAACACGCCGGTTTTTCGCTTTTATGATTACGGCACGATTAAAACCGATAAAGACCATAATATTGAAGTAACCCTTTATAAGCTCAGCCAAAGAGTGGGCGATATTTATATGACTAAACGAAGCATTTGTTTTAGCCAAAAATGTTCGGCTAAATGGATTGCTGCAAGGGATTTGTTTGGTAAGGTGAGTTATGGGGATTTGTTTGATGACATTGTTTTAGGGAGGGATATTTTTAAGGGCTTAGGCAAACGCCACCTAACCCCTGAATATGTGATCCAAAGGTTTCAAAAAAGCGGGGAAATTATCCTTTATGAAAGAAAAAATGGTTTGATTTCTTTCCAGAATTTGACGCAAAAAATTGCCATTAGGATTGAACCCTATGAGCCTTCTTTACAAGATTTAGAAGACAATGAAAACGCTGATAGCGAGCTTCAATGAAAAACTTTTCCCCACTCTATTGTCTTAAAAAGTTCAAAAAACGCCATTTACTCGCTTTGAGCTTGCCCTTACTCTCTTATGCGAATGGCTTTAAAATCCAGGAGCAAAGCCTGAATGGCACGGCTTTAGGCTCGGCTTATGTCGCTGGGGCTAGAGGCGCTGACGCTTCTTTTTACAACCCAGCAAACATGGGCTTTACCAACGATTGGGGCGAAAACAGAAGCGAATTTGAAATGACCACCACCGTGATTAACATTCCAGCTTTTAGCTTTAAAGTCCCTACAACCAATCAAGGCTTGTATTCGGTAACGAGCTTAGAAATCAATAAAAGCCAACAAAATATTTTAGGCATCATCAACACTATAGGATTAGGCAATATCCTTAAAGCGCTCGGGAATACGGCCGCTACCAATGGCTTGCAACAAGCAATCAGTCGGGTTCAAGGACTAATGAATCTAACCAATCAAAAAGTCGTAACGCTCGCCTCAAATCCTGATACTCAAATCGTGAATGGCTGGACAGGCACGACTAATTTTGTTTTACCCAAATTCTTTTATAAAACGCGCACGCATAACGGCTTCACTTTTGGGGGGAGTTTCACCGCTCCTAGCGGGTTGGGCATGAAATGGAATGGTAAAGGGGGGGAATTTTTGCATGATGTTTTCATCATGATGGTAGAGCTTGCCCCTAGCATGAGTTACACTGTTAATAACCGCTTTTCTGTGGGGGTGGGTTTGAGGGGGCTTTATGCGACCGGGAGCTTTAATAACACCGTTTATGTGCCTTTAGAGGGCGCTTCGGTCTTGAGCGCGGAGCAGATTTTAAATTTACCCAATAATGTTTTTGCCAATCAAGTGCCAAGCAACATGATGACTTTATTAGGCAATATCGGCTATCAACCGGCTCTAAATTGCCAAAAAGCCGGTGGGGATATGAACAATCAAAGCTGTCAAGAGTTTTACAACGGCTTGAAAAAAATCATGGGCTATAGCGGTTTAGTGAAAGCGAGCGCGAATCTTTATGGCACGACTGAAGTGGTGCAAAAGTCTAACGGGCAAGGCATATCAGGGGGCTATAGGGTGGGTTCGAGTTTGCGCGTGTTTGATCATGGCATGTTTTCGGTGGTGTATAATTCTTCGGTTACCTTTAACATGCAAGGCGGTTTAGTGGCTATCACAGAGCTTGGGCCTTCTTTAGGGAGCGTGTTGACTAAAGGCAGTTTGAATATCAATGTTTCACTCCCCCAAACTCTAAGCCTGGCCTACGCCCATCAATTTTTTAAAGATCGCCTAAGGGTTGAAGGGGTGTTTGAACGCACCTTTTGGAGTCAAGGGAATAAATTCTTAGTAACTCCTGATTTTGCGAACGCCACTTACAAGGGCTTGAGTGGGACGGTCGCTTCCTTAGACGCTGAAACGCTTAAAAAAATGGTGGGTTTAGCGAATTTTAAAAGCGTGATGAACATGGGGGCTGGCTGGAGGGACACGAACACCTTTAGATTAGGGGTAACTTACATGGGTAAAAGCTTGCGTTTGATGGGCGCTTTTGATTATGACCAAGCCCCAAGCCCCCAAGATGCGATAGGCATTCCGGACTCTAATGGCTATACTGTGGCTTTTGGGACGAAATACAACTTTAGGGGCTTTGATTTGGGCGTAGCAGGGAGTTTCACTTTTAAAAGCAACCGCTCCAGTTTGTATCAATCCCCAAACATTGGGCAATTAAGAATCTTTAGCGCTTCTTTAGGCTATCGCTGGTAAAACATGCCAAAGAATCAAAACATGCTGGATAACAAAACGATTTTAATCACCGGAGGCACCGGGAGTTTTGGCAAATGTTTTGTTCGTAAGGTCTTAGAAACCACCAACGCCAAAAAAATCATCGTTTATAGCCGAGATGAATTGAAACAAAGCGAAATGGCCATGGAGTTTAATGACAGCAGGATGCGTTTTTTTATCGGCGATGTGAGGGATTTAGAGCGCTTGAATTACGCTTTAGAGGGCGTGGATATTTGTATCCATGCGGCTGCGCTCAAGCATGTCCCCATCGCAGAATACAACCCCCTAGAATGCATTAAAACCAATATCATGGGAGCGAGCAATGTGATTAATGCATGCTTAAAAAATGCAATCAGCCAGGTTGTCGCTTTAAGCACCGATAAAGCCGCTAACCCCATTAACCTTTATGGCGCGACAAAATTGTGCAGCGATAAACTTTTTGTGAGCGCAAACAACTTTAAGGGCGCTTCTCAAACCCAATTTAGCGTGGTGCGTTATGGTAATGTGGTGGGGAGTCGTGGGAGCGTGGTGCCGTTTTTTAAAAAATTAGTCCAAAACAAAGCGAATGAAATCCCTATCACGGATATTCGCATGACACGATTTTGGATCACTTTAGATGAGGGGGTTTGTTTTGTGCTAAAAAGCTTGAAAAGAATGCATGGGGGTGAAATTTTTGTGCCAAAAATCCCTAGCATGAAAATGACTGATCTCGCTAAAGCCCTAGCCCCTAATATCCCTACTAAAATCATAGGGATTCGCCCGGGCGAAAAACTCCATGAAGTGATGATCCCTAAAGATGAAAGCCATTTGGCCCTAGAATTTGAAGACTTTTTCATCATTCAGCCTACTATAAGCTTTCAAACGCCCAAAGATTACACGCTCACTAAACTCTACGAAAAAGGCCAAAAAGTCGCCCCTGACTTTGAATACAGCAGTCATAATAATAGCCAATGGCTAGAGCCTGATGATTTATTAAAATTATTATGAATTTTTTAGAAGATTTATTTTATCCTTTAAGATTATTAGAAAACAAACGCATTTTATTGCTCGTGAGCGGCTCTATTGCGGTGTATAAATCCCTAGAATTAACGCGCTTGTTGTTTAAAAGCGGAGCTAGTGTTCAAGTGGTGATGAGTAAAGGCGCGAAAAAATTCATCAAACCCTTAAGCTTTGAAGCTTTGAGCCATCATAAGGTCTTACACGATCACAATGAAAAATGGCATTACAACCACCAAAACGCCTTGCACCATAACCACATCGCATGCGCTGCTAACGCTGATTTGCTCATCTTTGCCCCTTTAAGCGCTAACAGCTTGTCTAAAATCGCTCACGCTTTAGCGGATAATACCGTTAGCGCGGCGTTTTTAGCCTGCACTTCCCCTAAAATCCTAGCCCCTAGCATGAACACTAACATGCTTAAATCCCCTATCACTCAAAGCAATTTGCAACGCTTAAAGGATTTCAATCACATCATTTTAGACACCCAAAACGCCCTTTTAGCATGCGATACTAAAGGCGATGGGGCGATGGCTGAGCCTTTAGAAATCCTTTTTAAAGCCGCTCAAACGCTCTTAAAAGACGCTTATTTTGAAAACAGAGAAGTGGTAGTTATGGGTGGCGCGAGCGTGGAAAAGATTGACAGCGTTCGAATCATTAGCAATCTTTCTAGCGGGATTCAAGCGAGCGCGTTGGCTTTAGCGTTATATTTTAAGGGAGCGAAAGTTACTTTCATTGCATCAAACTTCCCTACCCCTTTGCCTAAAGAAATCACAAAAATTCTAGTCAGTGATACCCAATCTTATGAAAACGCCTTAAACAAAACCGCTAAAAACTTAAAAAAACATGCCTTAAAACCCCTACTCTTTAATCTAGCCGCCATTAGCGATTATGTGCCTAAAATTTCTTTTAACCATAAACTTAAAAAAAGCGAGTTGGGTCAAACGCTAAACATTGAATGCGTTCAAAATAAGGATTTGTTAGCTTCTGTTGATCCCAATCAATTTATTAAAATCGGTTTTAAAGCCGAAGACGATCAACAAAACGCCATGCAAAATGCACAAAATCTTTTAAAACCCTTTCAAAATAACGGCAAAGATTGCTCTGTGGTTGCTTTGAACCTCATTAAAGATTCACGCCCTTTTGGCTCATTAGACAATGAATTATGGCTCTTTAGTCATAAAAAAACCCAAAAAATCCCTTCTATGAACAAACTAGAAGCGAGTTTTAAAATCCTTGATTTTATCAAAGACAACGCCCTTTAATGCTAGAAGCCCTAAACGCTATAAGTCAGCTTAACGCCCTTCATTCCAAAAACGCCACGCACCATTTTAACGCCACCTTACCCATTCTTTTAAAGGTGCTAGAAAAACAAGATAAAGACCTTTTTCTTTTGCAAGTGGGTAATAGAATTATCCCCACTAAAAGCGAACAGGAATTAAAAATCAATCAGCCCTATTTTGCGACCATGCAAAGAAACCAATTGGGCGATATTGTGCTTAAAAATTTAGTGCCTGCCCCAAAAATCTTAGACGAGTTGGACGACTTGCCCGCCCTTGAAATGCAAAAAATCAAAGAAATCTTAAGCGCTAAAGACAGCACCCCCTTAAAAGAATACAAAGAACTTTTAAGCGAAAAATTAGTCCATGCTAAAAATTCGCAAGAGTTTTTGAATATAGCCAACATGCTTTTAAGCTTGCAATCGCAGGTTTTAAGCTTTGTGGTTCAAAACGAACACAAAAAAGCCTTTTTGCAAATGAAAGCCAAAAAACAAAGCGTTGATTTTTACGCCCTCTATCCTAATTTAGGCGAAATTAGCGGTGTTATTTACTTGAAAGAAAAAGAAAAACAACTTTTTTTAAAAACCACTCTCCAAAGGACTAAAGAAATTTTAAAAGAGGCTCAAAACACCCTTTTAGGCTTTTCTTGCGTGGAAATTGCGTGCGAAAAAACCCCCATGCTTTTTGCGTTTGAAGAGCGTTTGTTGGATACGATAGGCTAGATTTTTTAATCCGTTCTAAATCTCAATAACGAAAAACTTTATTTTTAAATTTTGTTTTTTAAGCTCTATTTTCTTAGCGTTTTTAATTTTATTACCCCACTAAAACAAAGCCTTTATCTTTAATTTATGTGAAAACGCCCTTCCTAAAGCAAGGGGCTTCCTAACCAAAGCGTCCCAACAAACACTAACCAACGGACACTAACATGAAAGGCTTTGTTCTTTAAAGTCTGCATGGGCATTTCCTGCCCCAAAAAGACTAAAGGTATTTGGCTATCTTTTAGCTTAAATACAGCCTAACAGCTATGCACTTACTGCACCCTAAAGGACAGAGTTTTTCGTGCTAGTGGGATAAAATTTATATAAAATTTTAGAATTTCTCACGCATTTTTTAAAAGTGTTTCAATCGCTAAACTTTTATCTTTAGCCTGTGTGATCGCGCTAATGACGGCGATACCACTAAATTTTTGTATTTTTAAAGCGTTATCTGTCGTGATGCCCCCAATCGCTACAAGGGGTTTTTTCACCCCGCTATCTTGTATTTTTTTTAAAAGTTCTATGCCTACAACTTGTTTGGCGTCTTTTTTAGATGGTGTGGGAAAAATAGGACCTACCCCTAAATAGGCTATATTATCTAAATGGCGCGCTTTTAGGGCTTGCTCTAAAGTATTGACGCTCAAACCTATAAAAAGGCGCTTCTTGCACAAAGCGATCACCTTTTCTATAGCCATGTCTTCTTGCCCCACATGCACGCCATCAGCCTTTAATTCTAACGCCAGTTGCACCTCATCATTGACAATAAAAGGCGCGCCGTATTTTTTGCATAATTTTTGACACTCTAGAGCTAATTGTTTGATTTGAGTAGGATCTTGTAAGGCTAAATCGCCTTTTTGGCGGAATTGAAACGCTGTGATTTTGGATTGTAAAGCTAATTTCAAAGTGTCTAAAAGCGCGTTTATCCTATCGCCTTTTATATGGTAGAAATCTTGCGAACCAGCCACAAACATGAGTTTTAAGCAATTCGCATCAAACATGCTCTTTAACGCTCCACAAATTCAAAGGCCCATGCCCATGCCCAATATTTAAGGGGTTTTGAATGATGATAGTTAAAAGCTCTTTAGCCTTTATAATAGCGTTTTTTAAATCCAACCCTTGAGCGAGTAAGCCCACAATCAAGCTAGATAAAACACAACCCGTGCCATGCGTGTTTTTCGTGTTAAAGCGCTTGGCGTTTAGGATCAATTCAGTGTCTTCTAAAAACACCCAGTCGTTGCTAAATTCCCCCTGAAAATGTTCTGTATGCCCCCCTTTAATCACAGCGTTTTTAACGCCTAAATCTCTTAAAATGCCCATCGCTTTTGAAGCGCTTTTATCATCTCGCACTTGAACGCCTGTAAGTGCATAAACTTCAGGGAGGTTAGGGGTTAGTAAATTGGCTTTAGGTAAAAGGCGTTTTTTTAAGCTTAAAATCGCATCTTCTTCTAAAAGCAAGGCCCCATTCTTTGCCACCATCACCGGATCTAAAACGCAAAACCCAAAATCGCATGTTTGTAAAGTGTCCGCCACGCATTCAATGATTTGATTATTGCATAACGCTCCCATTTTGAACGCTTTGATAGAAAAATCATCTCTAATGGCTAAGATTTGCGCTTTTACGCTCTCAACGCTCAACGGATAAACCCCATGCACGCCCTGTGTGTTTTGCGCGGTGATGCAAGTGATCACGCTTGTCCCAAACACGCCCAAAGTTTGGAACGCTTTCAAATCGGCTTGTATCCCAGCGCCCCCACCGCTATCGCTACCGGCAATGCTTAAAACTTGCGGGTAAATTTTCACAACTCTTCCTTAATAAGGCTATTTTCTAACTTTATGGGCAAGCTCAAAGCGTCTAAAAAATAAAACAAGAACGAACCATTAGAGCCGTTATTTTCTAACACCTTTTTTTGCGCATTAAAAGCGGCTTGTTTATAGAGCGCGCAAAGTTGTGCCATAGAATCTAAGGGGTCTTTTTTCAAACTTAAAAAGCTTGCACACGCTGCACTATGTAAACACCCAGCCCCCGTAATGAGCGCTAAATACTCGCTCCCCCCAGTAACACTCAAAACTTTTTTCCCATCGCTCACGTAATCTGTTTTACCCGTCATTACCGCTATCACAGAATATTTTTGAGCCACTCGTTTGATTATTTCTACAGGCGTGGTAACATCATGAGAGTCTAACCCCTTACTTTCGCAAGAAATACCCACTAAAGAGCCTAATTCTGCAGCATTGCCCCTAAGCGCGCTAATCCCACCACTTTTCAAAAGCTCTAAACTTGTGTCATGGCGTAAAGCGCTCGCACAGCACCCCACAGGATCTAACACAATGGGTTTATTCAAAGCTTTATAATGTTTGATAGCCTCTTTAGCGCATAAAATGGTGCGTTCATTGAGAGTGCCAATATTGATAGCGAGCGCGTCAGAAATTTTTGCCAAATCTTGCATTTCAGCAATGGCATCGCTCATTAAAGGCGATGCCCCTAAGGCTAACAAACCATTAGCCACAAATTGCGCCACCACATAATTGGTGATATTATGCACTAAAGGGCGTTTTTGGCGTAATTCTTTTAACACCACAAGCCTCCTTAAATTTTCTTTTATTTTACAAAAAATCCATTAAACGGCGCTTTTTTTGAATTTTAATACAAAAGCGTTCAAAAATGAACTATTTTTCATTAATCTCATCTTTTTTAACCTCATTTTTTTTAACCCCATTTTTCTTAAATATAGAACTAGTGAGATCGCAAAAGCGGTGGAAAAAACGAGAAAGGCTTGCAGCGATTTTTTCTTTCATTTCTTGATAGCGCGAATTTTTGCCAAACCTGGAGGGTCTTTCTTCAATGATTTTAGGGAATTGCGTCCCGCTAAAACTAATTTCGCCCCCTTTAAAGGCTTGCTGCATGAACGAATAGGCTTTTTCTTCATTCAAGCGGTTTTCTTCTATGATATTTTGGAATTCCTCTTCTCTTTTTTGGTGGATATAGCTTTGAAAATATTCATGGACTTTTTGATCCTGGCTGTTGTATTGGTCAATGAAATCCATGATCAAATCTTTTTTATTCCTTAACTCTATGCTGGAGTTGATGATCGGCTCTATTTTGGTTTTAACGCCTTGAATTTCCACCCCATGCTCTTTAGCGAACTCTTCAATCAAATTCAAAATATAGTCAATATTGACTTCCACCTGCTTAATGAGTTCAATTTCAAAAATCAAATCGTCGTTAATCTCTTCTTTATCCCTCCCTTTTTCTGGCCTCATTTCATCGTAAAAATCAAGGTATTTGCTTTGATAGTCTTGAAAATCCCTGGGATTGATGTAATCGTCTTTTTTGAAATTTTCAAAGCTGTTTAAAATATTTTCTAATTTCAAAATCTTGCCAAAAAGCTTAATGAAATCCTTTTTTTGGCTTTCTGAAATAATCGGCTCTTTTAAGGGAAATTCTCTTAAAAGCCTTCCAATCAAACCCTCATAGCCCTCGTATTCTTTATTATTATGCGTGTAGCCTTTCAAATAATCTTCATATTTCCTTAATAACGCAATGGATTTAGCGTCCTTGTTGCCAAAAAGCATGAGCGCGTCATTTAAATCCTGCTCTAAATCCCTAAAACACACGATATTCCCATGCGTTTTAACGCTATCTAAAATGCGGTTTGTGCGTGAAAAAGCCTGAATTAGCCCATGGTATTTCAAATTTTTATCCACCCAAAGGGTGTTGAGCCTTGTAGCGTCAAACCCGGTCAAAAACATGTTCACCACCATTAAAAGATCGATTTTACGATCCTTTACTTTTTGAGAAAGATCCTTATAATAGCTTTGGAATTTTTGATCCGAAGCGTCAAAAGAAACGCCAAACATCCCATTATAATCCGCAATCGCGCCCTCTAAAAAATCCCTTGAGCTTTTGTCTAGCCGGCAAGCGCTTTCATTGTTTTCATCTTCTAGCGCATCAAGTTCTTCATTAGCGCTATAGCTGAAAATGGTAGCGATTTTAAGGTCGTGTTTTTCTTCTTTAAAAGCTTGGTAATACTTTTTCAGCGCTTCTATACTAGAGCATGCCAGAATGGAATTGAATTTTTTGTTTTTAGTGGCTTGATTGAAACGCTCTAAGATGCATTTAGTAATTTCTTTGATCCTCCTAGTATCTAAAAGGGCGTTTTTTTCATCAACCGCCCTAACCTTATCATCTTTAATGCCCTCTTTAGCTTTAATGGTGTTGTGGTATTCCACTCTAAAGGGCAAAACATTTTTATCTCTGATCGCATCAATAATGGTGTATTGGTGGAGGCATGTCCCGAATTTCTGCTCTGTCGTGCCTAACGGGTTGTTTTTATCGCAATTTTGTGCAAAAATGGGCGTGCCTGTGAACCCAAAAAGGTGGTATTTTTTAAACGCTTTAGTGATAGCTTGGTGCATGGAGCCTAACTGACTCCTGTGGCATTCATCAAAAATCACCACCACTTCTTCATTAAAAACCGCATGCCCTTTAAGGTGGGATTTAACGAATTTGTCTAATTTTTGGATCGTGGTGATGATGATTTTAGCGTCAGGGTTTTCAAGCTGTTCTTTTAAAATTTTGGTGCTTGTGTTGGAATTGGCGCAATCTTTTTGGAATTTATCGTATTCTTTCATGGTTTGATAGTCTAAATCCTTTCTATCCACCACAAACAAGACTTTTGAAATGCGTTCCAATTCTTTAGCCAAAGTCGCGCTTTTAAAGCTCGTTAAGGTTTTACCGCTCCCTGTCGTGTGCCAGATATAGCCTCCATTCTGGCTTTTCGTTTTACTATTTTGCGCGGTTTTGATTTTTTCTAAAATCCTTTCGGCTGCCACGATTTGATAAGGCCGCATCACCAACAAAATCTCTTCGCTTGTGAAAACGCAATAGCACGTTAAAACATTCAAAAGGCTGCGCTTTGCAAAAAACGATTGGGCAAAATCCATTAAATCTTCAATATTGTTATTCTTGCTGTCCGCCCAATAATTCGTGAATTCAAAAGTATCGGCTTTATGGTTTTTTTCTAGCTGGGCCATTCTTGTGGTGTTTGAATAGTATTTAGTGCTCGTGCCGTTACTGATAACAAAAATCTGTACAAACTCAAAAAGCCCGTCTCCGGCGCTAAAACTATCCCTTTTATAGCGCTTGATCTGATTGAACGCCTCTCTAATCGCCACGCCTCTTTTTTTCAATTCCACATGCACTAAAGGCAAGCCATTCACAAGGACACTCACATCATAGCGGTTTTCATACTTCCCTTTAGCGCTGTATTGGTGGATCACTTGCAAGGCGTTTTTATGGATATTTTTCTTATCAATGATTTTAATGTTTTTGGTTTTCCCGTTCTCTAGGGTTAGGTTAAAAATTGGATCTTCTTGGATTTTTCTCGTTTTAGCCTTATAGTCATCGTTTTTATTAGCGATGAATTGAGAATAAAGAGTGTCCCATTCTTTAGGCGTGAAACAATGATCATTAAGCTTTTCTAACTGCTCTTTTAAATTGTCTTTTAATTCTTGTTCGTTGTGGATTTTTTTGAATTCATAGCCTTGTTTTTCTAAAAGCGCGATAAACGCCCTTTCTAGCTCTGCTTCGCTCTCATAAGCGCTTTTTCGTTCGTTATTGCTGTGATACTCCGCTACCACGGTGCTTTCATTGCTTTCTGCGATAATCTCATAATTCATTTTTTAACTTCTTTATTTGGGGTGAGTGGCTTGAAAGTCAGTAGTTTTTCTCGGTAATATTCGTATTGCTTTTTTCGCGCTTTTATTTCAGCGGGGATACCGGCTAATAAATCGGTGGTTAGAGCCGCAAATTGATCCAAAATCTTAACGATCTCTTGTTGGACTTCTAGGGGTGGGATGGGGATTAAAAAATTTTGTAAGTCTTTGCTATAAACATGAGGAATTCCCCCTGTGCTTTTTGTTGCATGGATTGCATCTTGTTGCGTTGTAAGATAGTGAAAAAGATATTTAGGCATTAGGGTTTTTTGTTTTGGTGAAACAGAAAAAGAGTCAGCAAGAAAAACAGGAATATCCCAATAACTAACATAGCCAGCATACACTCCAGATGAAGAAATCGCTATTGTTTCTCCGCTACGATTTGCCTCGTTGTGATAATAAGCGGGTTGTCTTCCCCCCGAAATAACGGGGACTTTTCCAAAAGTTACGGCTTTTTTTGTTATTGATTTTCCTTTTTGAAAATCACACACCTCCCCCAACTTCCTAAACTCCACCCCTTTAGGCGCTAAAGTTTGGAGCAGGGTTTTTAAGCGTTTAGGGTAGGTTTTTGCGCTCATTTTGGCGTCTTTGTGGTTTGAATGGATTCCATTAAAGTCTAAAAGCATGTTTTGGTAGTATTCGTATTGCTTTTTGCGTGCGTTTAATTCTGTGTTTAATTCTGTGTTTAATTCTGTGAAAGCGTCCAAAATCTTAACGATCTCTTGTTGGACTTCTAGGGGTGGGATGGGGATGGTTAAAGTTTCAATATCTGCTTTATTGAGTGCGGGGATACCAGCACCAAATTGAGATTTCATAAGAATGATTTGAGAATTTTTTAAAAAATAATATAAAAATTTGTAATTGAGTTTTTCTGAATTTAATTCAATCACATAACAATGAGCGCCCGCCCAAAATTTTGAAGTCATGTAATTTACATAACCGGCAGAAGCACCGCCCTGACTTATGATAATCTTTGGATAATCTGTATTATATTCATTCCAATAACCAGAAGCATGAATTCCTCCATTCATAACAGGATATTCTCCATAATCCAAAAGAAGCTCTTTATTAAGTTGTTTTCCTTTAAAAATATTTATTACCTCCCCCAACTTCCTAAACTCCACCCCTTTAGGCGCTAAAGTTTGGAGTAATCGCTCTATTTTATGCATTTTGCTTCCTTAAGCTTCCAACTCGCTAATGATGGATTCAAGGCGATTCCTTAAAGCGCTTTGTTTGGCTACGATTTGAGAAATCTCCCTATTTAAGCGCTTAATGTCAATAATCTCTTTCGTGTCTTCTTGCTCCACATAAAGGTTGTAATCGTTTTCTTTGATTTTCTCAATATCGGCTAGGGCGCAAAAATGCTTGATTGCTTTCCTTTCAATATAGGTTTGCAAAATCTTTTCTCGGTTGTGTTCTTTGAGCTTGTTTTTCTTGCCTTCTTTGACAAATTCCTTACTCGCATCAATAAAAAGCGTGGTGTCGTCTTTTTTGTTTTTCTTAAGCACTAAAATGCAAGTAGCGATATTCGTTCCAAAAAAGAGGTTTTCCGGCAAAGCGATCACGCAGTCAATAAAATTATTCTTCACTAAATACTCTCTAATTTTCTTTTCCGCACCGCCTCTATAAAGCACCCCGGGAAATTCTACGATCGCAGCAGTGCCTTGATTGGACAGATAAGAAAGCATGTGCATGGTGAAAGCGAGATCGACGGCGTTTTTGGGCGCTAGCACACCGGCTTTATTAAAGCGCTCATCGTTCATTAAAAGGGGGTTTTTATCGCCTATCCATTTAGTGGAATAAGGAGGGTTGGAAACGATCGCATCAAAAGGCTCATCGTCTTCATGCTTTGGGTCTAAAAGCGTGTCCCCTAGTGCGATGTGGAATTTAGAATAATTGATGTCATGCAAAAACATGTTGATACGGCAAAGGTTGTAAGTGGTCAAATTGATTTCTTGCCCAAAATACCCTTTGGAGACATTTTTATCGCCCAGCACTTTAGAAAATTGCAAAAGCAATGATCCGCTCCCGCAGCATGGGTCATAAACTTTATTAATGCTCTCTTGGTTGTGCAGAGTGATTTTAGCGAGCAGTTCGCTCACTTCTTGGGGGGTGAAAAATTCCCCTCCGCTTTTGCCGGCATTGCTCGCATACATCGCCATTAAATATTCATAAGCGTCGCCAAAAACATCAATCCCGCTTTTTTGGTAGTCGCCTAATTGCATGCCCCCTATGGCTTGAAGGATTTTAGTCAATTTTTCCACCCTGCTTTTATGAGAGATCCCTAATTGGTTGCTATTGACATCTAAATCTGCAAACAAGCCTTTGACATTGTCTTCTGATTTAAAGCCAAGGCTGGATTTTTCTATCTCGGTGAAAATATTTTGTAAGGTTACATTGAGATCTTCATTATTGGGCGCGTTTTTTAACACATTGCAAAATAGAGCGCTTGGCGGGATGAAAAAGCCTTTTTCTTCAACTATCGTTTCTCTTGCGATTTCGGCTTTTTCATCGCTTAATTTGGCGTAATCAAAATGCGGATCATCTTTTCGCGCTTCTAAATTGATGTAATTGGTCATGTTTTCTGAAATGTAGCGATAAAAAAGAATGCCTAAAACATATTGCTTGAAATCCCAGCCGTCTATTGAGCCTCTCAATTCGTTCGCCACTTTCCAAATAGCGTTGTGCAATTCGTTGCGCTCTGATGAAGAAGATGAATGGCTATTGTTTTTCTCGTTTGCTCGGGTGTTTTGGGTGTTTTCCATGATAAGCTCCTTTTTAGCGTTTGGTTTTGGCGGTTTTTAGCGCTTTTTAGCGCGCCCTTTAAAAGTTTCATTAAGGTTTCATTGCAAAGAATATTATTTTTTATTCCTTGCTTTTGCCCTATATTTGTGGTGTAAATCAGCTATAATTCTCTTTTTAAAAAACATTAAAGGTGGTTTGAATGGTATTTGACAGAACGATAAGCGTGAGAGAGAAAAAAGCGGCTAAGACGCTTGGGATTATTGGGGTGGTCTTTTTTATATTGTTTGGCATTGTGATAAGCGGGGTGGCTTTGCGCCAAGAGTGGGTGCAACAATTAGATTTGTTTTTTATAGATTTGATTCGCAACCCTGCCCCCATTCAAGGGAGCGCGTGGCTTTCTTTCGTGTTTTTTAGCACCTGGTTTGCGCAAAGCAAGCTCACCACTCCTATAGCCTTACTCATTGGCTTGTGGTTTGGGTTTCAAAAACGCATCGCTTTGGGGGTGTGGTTTTTCTTTAGCATCTTATTAGGTGAATTCACCTTAAAACTCCTTAAGCTTTTAGTGGCGCGCCCACGGCCTGTAACCAATGGCGAATTGGTTTTTGCGCATGGCTTTAGTTTCCCTAGCGGGCATGCTCTAGCTTCTGCACTTTTTTACGGCTCTTTGGCGTTGTTGTTATGCTACTCTAACGCAAACAATCGCACCAAAACTATTGGCGCTGTTATTTTACTTTTTTGGATTGTTTTAATGGCGTATGATAGGGTTTATTTGGGCGTGCATTACCCTAGCGATGTGTTAGGAGGGTTTTGTTTAGGGATTGCTTGGTCGTGCTGCTCTTTAGCGCTTTATTTAGGGGTTTTGAAACGCCCTTATAAAGTCGCTTAAAGCATTTTTTAAAATCTCATTTTTTAAAAAGAAAGTGATGAGTTAGGGTATAACTCTTCTTTCTTTTTGATTTCATCAAACTCGTCCTTATAGCGGTTTGGGAAATCCGGATCATAATCCACAACGCTCTTTAAAAAATCACGGAATTTTTTATTTTTTTCGCTAAGTTCTAAAGCCACAGTGTAGTCAATTTTTTCTTTATATTTAGCGTTTAATAAAATAGCACTTTTATCTTCATCAGTCCTTAAATCAATCACGCCAATCCCAAAACTCGCATGCAAACGCTTCAATAAATTCATTAAATCAGTGTTTTGCGTATCCATATTGCAACCCACTAAATACCCCTCATTAGCCCAAGAGCTGTTAGAAATCGCTTGGAAATAATACTCCCTGCAATTAGTTACGCTGATTTCTTTTTTCAATTCAAAGCTCACTAATTTAATAGGCAAGGTGTCAAATTTCTTAGAAAAAGCGATTAAATTTTCATTAGACAGCTCGGCGTGTAAAAACCTAACCCCCACCATGTCCGGATAAAGCCATCTGTCCATGCCTTTTTGCGACTTTGAACTTTCTTCATGAAAAATGGTTTTTGTGTAGCATTTTAAATTTTCATTATCAAAAGCCATGTAGGTTAAAAAAGGGTGCAAATCCCTTTCATGCACGATTTTAGTGCTTGGAATGCTTGGTTTTTCAGCGTTTAAGTCCGGCTCTTTCATAACCGGCTCTTTTGTCGCGCTTTTTAAAGCGATTAGAATTGGTTTTTCTTGCACTTTAAAAAAAGGCATTTCTTCGCCCTTGTTTAAGGCTTCATAAATATAAGCGCTAACGCTCTGGTGTGGGGTTTTGCCCCCACAATCAAACATTTTTGCAATCTTGCCTTTTTCAAAAAGCTCTTTGGCCTTATGATAAATTTCAGTAGGCTTAATAGGCTCTTTAATCACTTCTAAAACGCTTTGAATGATTTCAATGTCTCGTGGCTTCATTTTTTGCTCGCTAGATATTCTTCATAACTGCCTTTAAAATCAATGATTTGAGCGCCTTTAGGGCTTGGGACTAATTCAATGATCCGGTTTGCATACGCATCGATCAATTCTCTGTCATGGCTTATGCAAATCACCGCCCCATCAAATTTATAAAGCGCTTCGCCTAAAGCGATAATCGCTTCTAAATCCAAATGGTTAGTCGGCTCATCTAAGACTAAAAAATTCCCCCCTTCTAGCATGAGCTTGGATAAAACCATTCGGTGTTTTTCGCCCCCACTCAAAGCGTTCACGCACTTTTCTTGCTCTTCGCCATTAAAAAGCATCCTCCCTAAAGCGTTTCTCACCTCTGCGCTTTCAATCTTTTTATTGAAATTAAAGAGCCATTGATACAAGGTCTCTTCGCCACTAATTTCTTCGCTCACGTTTTGAGGGAAATAGCCTCTTGAAACGGTCGCCCCCCATTTCACCACGCCCTTATCCGGCTTTAATTCTTCTACTAAAATTTTGCAAAGCGTGGATTTACCCACGCCGTTTGGCCCTATGAGAGCGATTTTATCTTTAGGCATCACTTTCAAGCTCACTTGATTTAAAACAATCTGCCCATCATAACTTTTAGAGATGTTTTCGCATTCTAAGGCTTCATTACCAATGGTTCTTTTGGGTTTAAAAATGATGCTAGGATCCCTCCTACTGGATACCGCTAAGCTTTGAATGTCTAATTTATCCAGTTGTTTTTGGCGGCTGGTGGCTTGCTTGGCTTTAGAAGCGTTAGCGCTAAAACGAGCGATAAATTTTTCTAGCTCTTCTTTTTCTTTGAGTTTTTTATTGCGTTCAGCCTCTTGCTGTTTAGCGATCAGAGTAGAGGCGATATACCAATCGTCATAATTCCCGCTAAATTCGCGCACGCTGTGAAAATCCAAATCCAAAATATGCGTGCATACTGCATTTAAAAAATGCCTGTCATGGCTAATGACGACCATCGTGCCTTCATGGCGTTTGAGGTTGTTTTCTAGCCATTCAATAGCGTTTAGATCCAAGTTGTTTGTAGGCTCATCTAAAAGCAAAATATCCGGTTTAGGGAATAACACTTGAGCTAAAAGGATCTTAAATTTATCGCTGCTTGGCAAGGTTTTCATCAAATCGTTATGCCTAGAGCTAGGAATGCCTAAATCTTCTAAAATCTTTTCAATCACCACTTCGCATTCATACATGGGATCTTCTTCTACGCAAATGGTTTCCAACTCCCCTAGTCTCGCATTCACTTTATCATCGCTCAAATCCCCTTCAGTGTATAAGCGCTCTTTTTCTTTGATAGCGTCATACAAACGCTTGTTGCCTATTAAAACCGCATCTTTAAGGCTCAAATCTTCAAAAGCGTATTGATCCTGCCCTAAAACCCCCATTCTCATCCCGCTTGTGATGATGACTTCCCCACTGCTACAATCAATGCTCTTGCTTAAAATCTTTAAAAAAGTGGACTTCCCTGCCCCATTAGCCCCAATAAGCCCGTAGCGCTTGTTTTTATCCAGCTTGATATTCACGTTTTCAAACAATTTTTTAGTCGCATAGCGTTGCGTTAAGTTGATGGTTTGCAGCATCTTATGATTCCTTATTTTTTGTGATTAGACTTACAGAAAGCTTATTGTAGCGTTTTCTTTGCAATATTGTATCTCTTGTTTATTGTGGTTATCTGTAAGGTCTCTGACACCTAAATCTTGTTTGAGTTTATCTAATTTTTCTCTTGCTTTTTTATTCAAATTAAAGTAGATTACACAAGGCGCTTAAAATAATGTTTTAAAAGCAAAAATGTTCGTGTTTGACTAACATATGAACGATCAAAAGGATTGTGTCAATGAAAGTATTTGATTATGAAGATGTCCAACTAATCCCCAATAAATGTATCGTGAATAGCCGTTCAGAGTGTGATACGACCACTACATTAGGTAAACACACATTTAAAATGCCCATAGTGCCAGCAAATATGCAAACAATCATCAATGACTCGATCGCAGAATTTCTAGCAGAAAATGGCTATTTCTATATCATGCATCGTTTTGATGGAGCGGCAAGAATCCCATTTGTCAAAAAAATGAAGGAACGCCAATTAATTAGCTCAATCAGTGTGGGGGTAAAAAAGGAAGAATATCTTTTTGTAGAAGAGTTAGCCAAACAAGGATTAACGCTAGACTATATCACGATCGATATTGCTCATGGCCATTCAAATTCTGTCATTGAAATGATCCAACACATCAAAACACATTTACCAGAAACTTTTGTGATTGCCGGAAATGTTGGCACGCCAGAAGCAGTCCGTGAATTAGAGAACGCCGGTGCTGATGCTACGAAAGTTGGCATCGGGCCCGGGAAAGTGTGTATCACCAAAATCAAAACGGGCTTTGGCACGGGTGGTTGGCAATTAGCGGCTCTTAGATGGTGCGCTAAAGCAGCAAGAAAGCCGATTATTGCAGATGGTGGCATTCGCACGCATGGGGATATTGCAAAATCAATACGCTTTGGCGCAACAATGGTCATGATTGGCTCGCTTTTTGCAGGGCATGAAGAATCATCTGGAGAAACAAAAATAGAAAATGGTATCGCATATAAAGAATATTTCGGTTCGGCATCAGAGTTCCAAAAAGGTGAAAAGAAAAATGTTGAAGGTAAGAAAATTTGGATCCAACATAAAGGCTCGTTAAAAGACACGCTGGTTGAAATGCATCAAGATTTGCAATCTTCAATCTCCTATGCAGGCGGGAGAGACCTTGAAGCGATCCGGAAAGTGGATTACGTGATTGTGAAAAATTCAATTTTCAATGGGGACACAATCTAAAAAGATTGATAAAACGAAAGCAAAAGACAGAAAAAAGGGTTTTCAACCTCTTTTTCAAGCGATTTGCTTTGACTTGGGTTTTTGTTGTTTTTTGATCCTTTCTTTATTTTCATTTCTTGTAGGATCATTTTTTTTGTATAGTGTTAGCTTCCATCATCCATCTCAATCTTAAGGGTTTTTGTTTGTTATTCAACACGCCGTTATTCATCTTTGCTTTTTTGCCTGTTGTCTTTTTAGGGTATTTTATCTTGCAAGCTTATGCTAAAAATCCCCTGTTCCCTAAACTATGGCTCGTATTGGCTAGTTTGTTTTTTTATGCTTTTTGGAATGTGAAGTATTTGCCCTTATTGGTTGGCTCTATTATTTTTAATTATTTTGTGGCTTTGAAAATCCATCAAACCAAGCCAAATGCATATAAAAGATTATGGCTTATTTTGGGCCTGATCGCTAATGTTTCACTTTTAGGATTTTTCAAATACACTGATTTTTTCTTAACCAATTTCAATCTGATATTGAAGAGCCATTTTGAAACCTTGCATTTAATCTTGCCTTTAGCGATCAGCTTTTTCACTTTGCAACAAATCGCTTACTTGATGAACACTTACAAGCAAAATCAAATACATGCAGCCCAAAACGAGAGAGAGAGAGAGAGTGAAAACGCTCCTATTTTATTAAATCCCCCTCCTTCATTTTTTTCATTTTCGCATTTTTTAGATTACGCTTTATTTGTGAGTTTCTTCCCTCAACTCATTGCAGGACCCATTGTGCATCATAGTGAGATGATGCCTCAATTTAAAGATAAAAACAATCAATTTTTGAATTACAGAAATATCGCTTTAGGCTTGTTTATCTTTTCTATCGGTTTGTTTAAAAAGGTCGTGATTGCGGATAATATCGCTCATTTTGCTGATTTTGGATTTGATAAGGCAGCTAGCTTAAGTTTTATTCAAGCATGGATGGCGTCTTTATCTTATTCGTTCCAGCTGTATTTTGATTTTAGCGGTTATTGCGATATGGCTATAGGCATTGCCCTCTTTTTTAATATCAAACTCCCTATCAATTTCAATAGCCCCTATAAGGCTTTGAATATCCAAGATTTTTGGAGGAGGTGGCATATCACTTTGAGCCGCTTCTTAAAAGAGTATTTGTATATCCCTTTAGGGGGTAATAGGGTGAAAGAATTAATCGTGTATAGGAATTTAATTTTAGTGTTTTTGATTGGGGGGTTTTGGCATGGGGCTGGTTGGACTTTTATCATTTGGGGGCTATTGCATGGGATTGCTTTGAGCGTTCATAGAGCGTATTCTCATACCGCTAGAAAATTTCATTTCACTATGCCAAAGATTTTAGCATGGCTCATCACTTTTAATTTAATCAATCTTGCATGGGTGTTTTTTAGAGCCAAAAATTTAGAAAGCGCTTTGAAGGTTTTAAAGGGGATGGTTGGTTTGAATGGCGTTTCGCTTTGTCATCTTTCAAAAGAGGCATCAGACTTTTTAAATCGTGTCAATGATAACATGATCATGCACACTATGATGTATGCATCCCCCACATTCAAAATGTGTGTTTTGATGGTAATCATCTCTTTTTGTTTAAAGAATAGTTCCCATTTATACCAATCCAATCAAATGGATTGGATTAAAACGACAAGCGCTTGTTTGTTGCTCTCTGTAGGGTTTTTATTTATTTTTGCCAGTTCTCAATCTGTCTTTTTGTATTTTAATTTTTAGGACACTGCTATGGAATTTTATAAAAAACAGACTTTAATCATTGTTTCTTTTTGCCTCTCTCTTCTTGTAGGTGTTGGATTGTTTAATTACCTAATCGATCCTTTTGAGTATTTCAGGAAAGCAAAATACCCCATTGATTGGCATGAAAGAGTTGGGGGAACTTTATTGCCTTTTGAGGGAGTGATCAAGCATTACCCTTATAACAATATTTTGATAGGCTCAAGCATCAGTTTGAATTTTAGCTTAAAAGACATCCATGACTTGCTGGGGTTGAAAGATCCTATCAAACTAACCGTCTCTGGTATGAATATTGGAGAAATATTATCATTGCTTCCTTTTGCTTTCAAGCACCAACCAGTCAATACCATCGCTATGGATTTAGCCCTACTTGGTGGGGGTTTGAACCAGCGCTCCAAATATTTTTTTGAATACCCCTATTTTACTGGAGGTTTTGTGTATTTATACAACTTTAGAGTCTTTAAAAACGCATTGTTCTACTTTTCTACAAATTATCTTAAAATTAAAGAAAAATCTTTTTGCAAACTCAATTCTTGGTTCCAATTATATGATTTTTGCAATAGCGTTTTAAATCGTTATGATTATAATTTCATGTTTGGTCATAATAACCCCTATGACTATACGCTGGATAATGTGAAAAGATCCTATTTATCAGCGTTAAAAAATCCTAATCAATTAGCCATAGATGAAGAAAATGCTTATAAAATCACCAAACAGCTAGGGGATTTTATTCAAAAACACAGCGATAAACATTTTATTTTATGGACAAGAACGGACTCGCTTTTAAAATATAAGGTTTATAACCATACCATTTTAACGCGCAATCTAAACACCATCCACAACGCCTTAAAAACGCTTTTAAAATACCCTAATGCAGAAATCCATGACCTACGCACCATGCCATTAGCTAAAGAGATAAAACGCTATAAGGATATAGGGCATTATGATCCCATAGGTTCCAAAGAAGTCTTGCAAGCCATAGCGAGCAAAAGATATCTACTCAATCCCAATAACATTGATTCATTCAAGCAAAAACTCATCCAAACGATAGAAGACTATCAAATCCCTAAAGAAATCCAAAATTAGGGCTAATTTTTACGAGCGAAATGCCTTTCAATGCAATCGCATAAGATGTGGATCATAAGAATGTGCATTTCTTGGATTCGTGGAGTGTCATCGCTAGGGACGATCAACGCTATATCGCTTAAAGGCTTCATTTTCCCCCCATCACGCCCCGCTAAGCTAAGCGTTTTCATCCCTAAATCTTTGGCTTTTTCATAAGCTTTTAGGACATTTTTGGAATTACCGCTTGTGGAAATCCCTATCAAAACATCGTTTTTTACCCCCAACGCTTCCACTTGTCTGGCAAACACTTCTTCATAACCATAATCGTTCGCAATAGCAGTAAGGGCTGAGGTATCGGTGCTTAAACTTATCGCGCTCAAGCCTTTCCTTTCCAGTTTATAGCGTCCGGTCAATTCAGCGGCAAAATGCTGCGCATCGCTAGCGCTCCCCCCGTTACCGCAAATAAGGATTTTCCCTTGATTTTCTAAAGTTTCTATCAAAAGATGAACGCTTTGCTTTAACGCTTCTTGTAAACTTTCTAAGCTTTTTTCTAACGCTTCCTTATGGGCTAAAAATTCTTTTTGAATCAAATCATTAATCATTATATGTCCTTTTAATTTTTTCTATGATAGCGCTCGTGGAATAACCTTCTTCAAACTCCATCAAACGGGTTTCTTTAGCAAACTCGCTCCCTATGATTTCTTTATTGAGGTAGTCCGCTCCCTTGACTAAAATATCAGGCTTTAGGGCTTGAATCAATTTTATGGGTGTGTCTTCTTCAAACACCACAACATAATCCACGCAAGACAAACTCGCTAAAAGAAACGCCCTGTCTTTTTCGCTCACTATGGGGCGTTTATCCCCTTTAAGCCTTTTAACGGAAGCGTCGCTATTTAACCCCACAATGAGAATATCCCCTAAAGCTTTAGCCTTTTGCAAATAACTCGCATGCCCTTTATGGAGGAGATCAAAACAGCCATTGGTGAAAACGATTTTTTGCTGATGGTGTTCTAAAGTTTCTAACAGCTTTTCTAAAGGGAGGATTTTGGGGTGCGTTTGGTTTAAAATTAAAGCGATTTCTTCTAAACTCGCTAATGCGCTCCCCATTTTACCCACCACCACAGCCGCCGCCGCATTGGCAAACTCGCAAGCATCTTTTAGGCTCTTTGATTCTAATAAAGAGAGCGTTAAAGACGCGATCACCGTATCGCCAGCTCCCGTGACATCATAAACTTCTTTAGCGATAGTGGGGCAATTGACTAGCTCGCCTTTTTCTAAAAAAGCGATGCCTTGTTCGCTCAAAGTGACTAAAGGCATGGCGATTTGATAAGTTTCTTTTAAGATTTTAAGTGCTTTTAATAAATTCGCATGGCTGTCTAACTTCAAATGGAGCGCATGCTCTAATTCAGCGCGATTAGGCGTGATCAAACTCGCATGAGAATATTTGCTATAATCTTTCCCTTTAGGGTCGCATAAAATGAGCTTGTGGTGTTGGTTGGCCAGAGTGATCATTTTTTGAGTGAGTTCAAAATCCAACACGCCCTTATTGTAATCTGAAAGGATCACGCCATCTATTTCTTGGATTTTTTCTGTGAAAAAATCTAAAAGTTTTTTTCTTAAATCAGCGTTTAAGGGGTCTTTGATTTCCTTATCCACGCGCACGATTTGCTGGTTTTGCGCGATGATGCGCGTCTTAAGCGTGGTGCAACGGGTTTTATCTATTAAGACGCCTGAAGTGTCAATCCCTCTTGTTTTTAAAGCGCTAATGAAATGCTTGCCTTCTAAATCATCGCCCACTACCCCACATAAAAAGACTTTAGCTTTTAAAGAGATAAGGTTATTAGCCACATTGGCCGCTCCGCCTAAATTCTTGCTCTCTTTTTTGACTTCTAAAACAGGCACAGGGGCTTCAGGAGAAAGGCGTTCGCTCTTCCCACACAAATAATAATCAGCGATCAGATCGCCTATGACTAAGATTTTTTTCATGCGTGTTGTTCTTTAAAAATCGCATAAATATGGGGCAAATAATCCTTAATACCGCTTTCTAAATCGTATAAAGGGGTGTAATCTAAATCCAAAATAGTAGGCTCAAGATGTGCTTGGGTGTGCTTTTGGAAAAAAGCGTAAGGGTTTTTAATATAGCTCACTTTAAAATCCCCTAAATGCTCTTTTAAAATGCTAACGATTTCGTTATAGCTTCTGGCTTGGGAATAGCCCACATTATAAACCCCGCTTTTTTGAGCCTTCATCGCTTTCACATTCGCTTGGATCACATCTTCAATATAGACAAAATCCCTTAATTGCTCGCCAAATTCAAAAAGCTTGACTTCCTTAAACGCCATCGCTTGCAAAGCGAGTTGCAAAACCATGGAAGCGGTTTTTTCTTTATAAAATTCCCTAGGCCCATAGACATTAAAATACCTTAAGCCCACTTGAATGTTATCGCTTGAATGCGAAAGAATAAATTCGTCCATGCAAAGCTTGGAAAAGCCATAAACGTTTTCAGGGATTTCGTTTTTGCCTACCACATTGGGGGCTTTGGTGTTGCCATAAACGCCCGCTGAAGAAGCGTAAATCACTTTAGCTTTTTTGGAGCGAGCGATTTCTAAAAGGTTTAAAAAAGCCTGATAATTGGTTTTCATCACTAATTCTTGATTGAGCATGGTCGTATCAGAGACAGCCGCTTGGTGGAACAAATAATCAAAATGCAATTTTTCTAAACGCCTTAAATCTAAAGGGTTGTTAATATCAGCTACAATCACCTCACCCTTAAAACCGATTAAATTCTTAAAATGCCCTAAAGAACTGGGGCGGTTATTACTAGAGAGCGTGTTACTGCGGAATTTATCCAAAACCACTACTTTAGCTTTAGGGTGGTTCTCTTGAAAATAAAAGGCCAGATTACTGCCTACAAAGCCAGCCCCACCGGTGATTAAAATCGTTTGATTTTCTAATCCATCATCAATATAACGCATTACTATCCTTATTTGATTAGTTCCATCATCTCTTTAAGATCTTTACATTGTATCCAAGAATGAGGAGTTTTTAAAAAATTTGAGCTCAATAAAAGGTTATTTTTAACTTTAGCGTTCAAGCCGGCTAACATGTCGCTCTCCTTATCGCCTATCATAAAAGATCGCTCCAAGCAAATTTGATGCTCTTTAGCGGCTTGCAAAATCAAAGAGGGTTTTGGCTTTCTGCAAGTGCAATTTTCTTCTGGGGCGTGCCTGCAAAAATAGACGCCATCCAGATTAAAACCTAATTCTTTAAGCAAGCTTTCTTGGAGGTATTCGGTGAGGTTTTCAAAATCTTTAAGGGTGTAATAGCCTCGGTTGATCCCGGATTGGTTGGTGATTAAAAGCAGTTTGTAGCCTAAAGATTTCGCATGCTTTAGCAATTCAAAAATCCCTTTTTGAAACTCAAAATCTTCTTTTTGACTCACATAACCTTTGTCAATATTGATAATGCCGTCTCTGTCCAAAAAAAGGGCTTTGTTAGTGTTCATGCGAATGCGCTCCTTTATGATCATGCTGAGTGGTGCTGTTTTGATGATGCATCATATCGCTTTGGTAATGCATTGCATGGGGTGTTTGGTGGCTAATGAGCATGATCCCCATATAAAGGACATAAAGCCCAAAAACCCCCATTAAGCCTTTAGACAAAAGATTGAAAAATTTCCTGTAAGAAACGGAAATTTTGCTCAAAAAAATCCCCATTAAAAACAACGGCACGCTGGTGCCAAGCCCAAAAGAAAGGCCTAGCATCGCTCCCATAAACGCGCTATGACTGAGAATCACGCTCGCTAAAAACGAATACACCATCATGCAAGGTAAAAACCCGTTCAACACGCCTAAGAAATATAGCCCTAGAATGTTTTGAGATTGCAAGGTTTTTTTCATCAAAAAAGAGATGAAAGGGATTTGAAAGCTTAATTTTTCCACTTTAGATCCCAAGAGCGCTAAAAGGATTAAAACAACTCCCATGCTAATGAATAAAACACCCCTAAAACCCATGCTCACGCTAAGACTATGCCCTAGACCTGCCGTTATAGCCCCTAAGAGCATGTAGGTGCTGATCCTCCCTATATTATAAAGGGCATGGCAAGTGAGTTGGTAAGAAAAGCTTGTAATTTTAGAAAATCTTATTTGACTGAACGCGCTCACAATCCCCCCACACATGCCCACACAATGCCCTAAAGACATGCTCAAAGCGGCTAAAAACATGCCCAAAAAACTCAAATGATGCATCATTTGCATTCTAGTATCCCTGCTTTTTTAAGAGCGATTTCCATCCCGTCAAAAACCAAACGCTCCTTGCAAACAGAATGGGGTAAAAACGCGCTCAAATACTTCGCATCGCCCCCACAAAGATAGATTTTTTCATCTTTGGCTAGATGTTGGATACAAGCAATCACGCTCAAAATCATGCCGTAATTCACGGCGTCTCTGGTGTTTTTAGGTAAAACTTCTAAAGAATCTAAGGCTTTGAAAGGCTGCTCTAAAATTTTAGCGCTTTTTCTATACGCATGGGTATATTGGGCTAACCCGGGTAAAATACACCCCCCTAAATGCTTGCCCTCTTTGATTAAATCTATCGTAATCGCGCTCCCTGCATCCACCACCACGCCATTATCCACCGCCAAACACGCCATTTGCCGGTCTATCCCAAGCCCTATATAATCGGTTTCTAAATGAAAAAATCCTGCAAGATTTTTAGCGTTAGGGTAACAATCTAAAAGGGCTTTTTCATTTTCTTCATTCACGCTAATGTAAAAAATTTCTTTTTGAATATCCAAACGCTTTAAGTCTTCTTTAGCGCTTGAAAAGAGCTGATAACCTTGCGCAAAATGGATGCGCGTGTTACCTATATCGCATAAAACCAGGTTTTTCAAATCTTTAAAAGATTGCCCAGCTGGCATAGGCTCACTTCTTATTCATTTCTAAAGCTTTTCTTCTTTCTTCAAGCTCTTTTGCATCTCTTTCTTGATGTTCTCTCGCTCTTTGTTCAAATTCTCTCGCCCTTTGTTCGGCTTTGGCTTTTTTCTTTTCTTCTTTCAAGCGGCGTTTTTCTTCTTTAGGACTGAGTTTTGGCACTTCTTTAATAGCGTTATCCTCTTTTGAAGCAGGAGCGTTTTCTGTGCCTTTTTGGTTACCCTCTTTTAAAGCAGGAGCGTTTTTGTTTTCTTGATTTTCTTTTATGCCTTTTTGGATAGCGTTATTTTGATCCCTAATAGGCTCAGGCCTTCTGGTTTTAACTTCTTCTTCTTCAAACCCACTATTTCTTGGCTTAACTTTGTTTTCTTCTAAAGGCTTTTCTTTAGCTTTATGCCTTTCTTGCAAATAAATAGGAGCGTTCCCTTTTTCGCCTTTTTGAGATTTTTTAGATGCAGATTTTTCCACAACGGGATAAAGTTTTGGTTTAAAATCGTTATAATCTAAATAGTAGCGATCATAATACACCCGATTTTTGTCATAAAACACCCCTTTATCCAAACGATTGGATGAAAAAAACTTAAAACTGCCTATAGACGGCGTTTTATAGACATTATACGAATCAAAATCATTCAAATCCACTTCTATCACATACCCACGCTTTTCTAAAGAATACAATTTATTATGGTTTAATACAATCGTATTGAGCGAAGCAAAGGGCAGTTTCACGCTGTTTAATTCCCTCAAACTCTTATCCATTTGCAAAATCTGCCCGTCTAGCGTGAGCACGTATAAAGTCCCCTTATCATAAAGCAAATCTACAATATCCCCATCATAGTTGAACTCTTGACCGCTCACTACTGAGAGTATTCTTTTCCCTGTAGAAGCGATCATGTTATTGCCATCTACAATAAGGTAGGTGATATTGTTAAAAAACTTATCGCTGCTGATAACAATGTTTCTAATAGGCGTAGGGTTTCCATGCACATAATCCACGACTAACAAGCGCCCATCCAGCATGGGGAACACCACGACCGTATCCATAAAAATAGGCATCGCCATTAAAGAATTGATCGTGGTGCTCGGGGAACCTTTCTCACTAAAAAGTAATTTTTGAGAAGTGATATCGTATAAATTCGCTGAATTGTCCGCTAACACCACCGCTAAAAGATTCCCTTTAACGCTCGCGCTCAAGGCAAAAGTCTCCAAAGGAATAATGATAGATTGTTGGCTGGCGTTAGGGTTATTGCTAATCAATTCCACTTGATGACAGACTTTATCTTGGACTTCCGCTTCAACGCCCTTTAATTTCAATTCCGTTTCTTCAGTCTTAACCACTTTCCTTTTGCTTGTTTTTTTATCAATCTTGTTCAAACAATCTTGCGCAAGGATGAAAAACCCTTGACTCTCATTTAAAAAACTGCTTTCATAATTGAAATTCTTACCGATTCTTAGCTGCGTTAAACCTTTATCGCCTATAACCGCTCCATTTTTCAAAATGGCTCCATAACGATTAGACGAAACGATACTTTCTTGCAAATGGTTAGGGAAATACGCTTCGCCTTTAATTTGGTGTTTAGCGGGTTTGAAGTATTTTTTCATGTTACAGCCGCTAAAGACAATTAGGGCTATGAGTAAGATTAAAAATGGTTTATTCATCAAATCAATGCGTTCCTTGAATGGTTTCTTTCTTTAGATTAGTTGGTTTGGAAGGGTTTTGTTGAGTATCTTCTAACATTCCATAATGTTTTAAAACAGAGATTATAGCATAGAGTGAAGAACTTAGAGGGATAGTGGATAAACTTTGATGCGCTTTTTTGATTGCGTCTTTAGAATTTTCTTCATACAACAAATTCACTTCTTGTAAAGCGCTCATTTCTTTAAGAATGGGGCTTTTTTCAAGCAAGCTTTTATCTCTAGAGAGCGATGCGTAAGAATATTGTGCAAAAGTTTTAACGATTTCATTAGAAGATTGCGAAAGTTTTTTAAACTCGTTTGCATCGTTTCTTTCACTCGCTCTGGCGAACTGATACAAGTCATACAACTCTGGGGCGACTTCTTTCAATCTTTTTTGCAAGGCTATATTATTAGGACTCTCTAGCACTTCATTATAAATTTGAGTGATCCGCTCTCTCGTTTGCTCATGCTTATAATCTTGTAATTTTGTATCCCCTAAATAAGCGATAAAAGCTACCACGATAAACAACAACACCCACTTATAGCGTTTGAAAAACTTTTCTAATCTAAACGCTCCCTCTAAAAGCTTTTCATCGCTTTTAAATTCGTTTCTAACTTGCTCTAAATTTTCCTTAATGCTCATGCCTCACTCACTCCTGTGCTGCCAAACCCCCCGCTACCCCTTGAAGTTTCATCTAATTGTTCGCATTCTATAAATTCGGCTTTATAAGTTTTTTGAACCACCCCTTGAGCGATCCTATCCCCTACTTGAACTTTAAAATCTTTATCGCTCAAATTCGCTAAAATGACCTTAATTTCGCCCCTATAATCATTATCCACCGTGCCAGGAGAATTTAACACCATCACCTGATGATTCAAAGCCAAACCGCTACGGGTACGCACTTGTAATTCATACCCCACTTCTAAAGACAAACAGATCCCTATTTTCACCAACCCCACGCTATGAGGTTTGATCATTACTTCTTCTACAGCATGCAAATCAAAGCCTGAAGAACTCTCGGTTTGGTATTTAGGGATAAGGGCGTTCGGATGGATTTTTTGGATTTTAATTTTCATCAAAACAAATCTCTTTATAATAAATGTCTAAAATTTCAAAATCGCTCTCGCCATTAGGCAATTGAATGCTCACCGCATCGCCCTTACTTTTACCTATCAAGCTCTTAGCGATCGGCGAACCAAAAGAGATCAACCCTTTAGCCGGATCGCTCTCCACGCTCCCTACTATCGTATAAGAAAACTCTTTATCGTTGTCTAAATTAAGGATTTTAATCGTGCTACCAAAACTCACTTTATTATGGGCTAAAACGCTTGGGTCAATCACTTGAGCGTTAGCGATAATTTCGCTTAAATCCACGATTCTCGCTTCAATGAAGCGTTGTTTTTCTTTAGCGGCATGGTATTCAGCGTTTTCTTTCAAATCCCCATGCCCTCTAGCAATATCAATTTCTTTCACAATATTAGGCCGTTCCACCTCTTTTAATTGCTTCAATTCCGCACAAATTTTATTGTATCCATGCACACTCATAGGTTCTTTATTCATTTAATCTCCTAAGCTTATTCAGTAGAGATTATAGTAAAAATTAAGTTAAATTCAGCAAAAAAGCCATTTCATTAGCGATTTTTCTCGCGCTCCCACTGGCTAAATATTCCCTTAATCTCAAACTTTCTTTAAAATAGCGTTCTCTGTCCATTTCTTTATACGCTTTTAACAAACCCTCTACGCTCAAAAAATGCTGGATCAATTCCGGGTGCAATTGGCTCTCCCCAAGCCCTGGAGTCTCATCATTTAAGGCGTTATAAAAGATGTTCGCTAAACCTATATAATGCAAATTGACCAACATTCTAGCGATCAAAAAATCCATCGTTTTAGCCCTATACGCTAGCACAAAAGGCGTGCCAATCAAAGCGGCCTCTAAAGTCGCTGTGCCGCTGCAAATGAACGCAAACTCCGCTTCAAATAAACTTTTATGTGCATCATAAGAAATTTCAAATAATTGAATGTCTTCTCCATAAAGAGCTTTCAAATCCAACCCCTTAAAGAAACTCGGCACCACTAACACACGCCTTTTAAACCCTTCATTTTGTTCTAAAATTTGAGCCACTTTGACAAACAAAGGGAACATTTTAGCGATTTCGCTTTTTCGGCTTCCTGGCATAAACACTAGAGTTTCGCCCTTAATATCTTTTTTATAGTATTTAATCTCATCTAATAAAGGATGTCCTACATATTGAGCCTTTTTTTGGTAATAGCCCACTTCAAAAGGCAAAATCGCTCCCAAAAAATCGCAGTATTTTTCAAGACTTTTAGCGCGCCATTTTTTCCATGCCCAAACTTGCGGTAAAATATAATACATGATTTTTTTATGCGGATCTTGTTTTTTGATTTTTTTGGCTAGGGGGATATTGAAAGAAGAAGAATCCATTAAAAGCACCATATCCGCTTGTTTGGCTAATTGGACCATTTCTTTATGGGCTTTGAGTAAAAACCCTAAACGGCCTATCACATCTCTAAACCCCATGACAGAAAATTCCCTAGGGCTATAGAGTGCGTTTTTCCCTTCAAACACGCCAATGAAACGATAATCTTTAGGCAAATTTTGGCGTAATTCCTCTAAATGCACATTAGAGCTCGCTTCTAAAGCGCTCACTAAAATCGTGGGCATTATTTGTCTTTCAAAAGGTTTTGGACTTGATAGAGCTTGATTTCTTTATGCAAATCCCTTAGTTCAATTTTGAGCAACGAATTTTCAAAATCTTTTTTAGAGAGATGGTTTTTTAAAAGCCTGTTTTCGCGCAAAACGCTGCGGTACTGCAAGTAAATCCCTTCATCAAACACGCGCTTGCTTGGTTTTGCCATGATAACCTGATTATCACTAGTGAATACCTCCACTTCTTCAAGGGCTTTAGGGAAAATCACATCCTCTTCTGTATTTTGCGTTTCTTTGTTTGAGCGGGAATTTTCTTTTTCTGATTTTTTTTGACAGATTTCTTGCTTCAAACCTTTTAAAACGCTTTTTTTCTTACGCAAGATTTCTTGGACTTGCTTCAATTCCAAACGGATTTTTTTTAAAACTTCCCTAGTGTCTTCAATTTCTTGCTGGTAAGCGTTCAATTCTTCTTGCATCGGTTTTTATTCCGCTAACATTTCTAAAGACAACAAACGCATTTCGTTGCCTTGAGTGATAATAACATTCTTGCTGTGGCATTTCTCACACACCCCATAATCTAGGGCGTTAGGCTTAAAAACATGCGAACAATCCTTACACTCTAATTCAACCTTTTCATCCACAATGTCTAAAATAGCGTCTTTACACACCAAAGATTCTTCTCTAAAAGTCTCAAACGCGCTCACAAACAAGCTCTTATCCATAGCACTTCTTTCACCAATACCGACCACGACTCTTTCAATCTTATGGGCTTGATTTTTCTTCGCATGCTCTTCGCAAAGAGCGATTAAAGAAGAAACGACCGAGTATTCATGCATACTAAACCTTAATCTTTAAATTAGCCCCTATTATATTGTATTAGAGTAATCCTTTGGTTTATTGCTTAAGATTCAATAGGGTGTTAAGGATTTGATCGGATGTGGTTACCGCTTTAGAGTTCGCTTGAAACCCCCTTTGAACCACGATCAAATTCGTTAAACTCCGGCTCAAATCCACATTACTAGACTCTAGTTTGGATCCTGAGATCGAACCCCTACGCCCCGTATTAGCCGCGCCGATTAAGGCTTGCCCTGAGTTTCCGGTTTGAGAAAAGACATTCCCGCCTAAAGCCTGTAAGCCCGCATCGTTAGCGAAATTCGCTAAAGCCACTTGAGCGAGCGCTAAAGTCCTGCCATTACTGAACGCTCCTAAAAGCACCCCATCTGAATCAAAACGAACATCCATCAAATCGCCCGCTTGATAGCCGTTTTGCTCAATCGCATAAGTTTCAGAAATCTTATCCACGCTCGTTAGCCCGTCAAAACTCCCTGAAGAACCAAAGGCTAAATTGATGCGCTGGGGGGCATCAGCGCCATTTTTAGGGTCAAATTGCAAAAGAGGCGGGTTCATGCCTGCAAGCGATCCATCGTTATTAAAATGCAAACGGCCTCCTTCAAACACATTAGGCCTAGCCGCTGACCCCCCTACTAATTCCCCAGGCTCAGGCACGATCACCCTAAAATTCCATTCCGCTCCCCCACTCCTATAAAACTCAATGCGCATGGCGTGTTTAGTGCCTAAGCTGTCTATCACATCAATGCTTGTCGCATGCGTAGCGTGGGTGAATTTAGAACTGCTTGCTGACGCTCCCCCTTCAATCAAAGAAGCGGTATTAAGCCCTTTCATCGCATTTTTAAACAAAACATTGTTCGTTACGCTGTCTGAAGAATACCCGCTCACAAAGATATTGAGATTTTCTTTAATGACATTTTTATTGTCTTTATTATTGATTTCAAACATGCCGTATTGGTTGATTGTAACCCCTATAGAAGCGGCTGAGTCTTGGTAATTGTCCGCTAAGCTAGGATCTTTAACGATATTAGCGTCATGCTGGATTAAGGCGCGCAAGTCTTCAGTGGTCCTAAACTGCCCAATATCTGCATTAGGGCTGATAGAATGCGTGTAGCTGTATTTGAAAGCCGTTACATCTTTATCGCCGTCTAAAAAGTTAGCGAACGCTCCGGTTCCGGCTTGAGTAACCACAATGTTTTTAAGCTTTTCATCGCCATCTAATTCATTGGTGTTTTCCAAACGCAATTGCTTGCCGTCCAAATAAGCTTCAATGCCTGTTTGGCTTTTGACCGCATTGATCGCATTTTTCGCCGCTACTAAGCTTGAAGTCCGGCTCACCGCTGAATCGTTCGTGAAAGAAATCTTAACCCCATTCAACTCAAGCGTGCTGTTTTCTGCAGAAGGGAGGATGTCTTTGACCATTTTCGCGCTTTTATAGCTCACCCAGATCCCTTGGTTTTCATTCAATAAAAGAGCGTCGCCATCTTCATTGTATAAAGATCCCATGTCTTCGGCGACTTGAGCTAGATTCGTGCCTGAATCATACACCGGATTAATGCCATCTGAAGGGGTTTTGGCTGAAGAATCCAAAGCGAATATTGCCGCTGTTTGATCCGCATGCCTTCCAGCGTTTAAATTCGCCCTCATAGAAATGCGGTTACTCGCTCTGGCTGGCATCACCATTCCTGGATCAATTCTAATGTTTTCTAAAGGACCAGTGTTATCCACTTTTAAAGCGTCTGTATCGCTCCCTTTATTGCCGGTATCGCTCCCGTTTCTCACCCACCCTTGCACCACAAGCCCGCCGGTGGTAACCAAACTCCCTTGCGAGTCAAAAAGAAACTCCCCATCTCTAGTGAAATTGCGCGTGATCCCCCTATCAGGGCTAATGATAAAAAAGCCATCGCCTTGAATCGCTAGATCGGTTTTGACATCTGTGTTTTGGATATTGCCTTGTGAAAAGATTTTAGTCGTCGCATCCACGCCTACCCCAAGCCCCACAGAAAAGTCATTCTGCCCTGCCAACCCGTTTTTATAGGGTGCGGTAGCGATGAGTTTGACTTGAGAGAGCATATCCACAAAAGAAGCCCTAGAATATTTAAACCCAGTGGTATTCACGTTCGCAATATTATTACTCTCAATATCCAAAGCGATTTGGTGGGCTTGCATCCCATTGACACCAGACCATAAAGACCTAAGCATGGTTATCCTTTAATTTAAAGAAATTCAATCTATGCAAAATAAAGCAAAAGTTGTTCCTAAATAGCTTTTTAGAATGATTGGTTGCGGATTTTAAAGTTTTGTTAATCAAAAAGATCGGTCAAATTCATAAGAAAATAGGGGGTTTTGTAACACCACCCCTTAATTACGCTTTTTAAAACTTATCGCTCAAAATCTAGCCCGCCTTAACGCAAAATCGCGCATTCATGATCTTGAATCTCTTCGGCTGAAGCGCGATTTAAAGTCAATGGGTTAAATTGTGTCGCTAATAAGACAAAGGAGTTATCGCTTTGTTGCACCACCGCCAAGCCATAGTCTCCCATGCGTTTGTGTGCGTTAGGCACTTCTTTATTAAGCATGACAAACGGGCTTTTTTGCGCCAATTCGCTCTCTGTTACCCGACGCGCCAAGTATTTATGCCCGTTCAAGCCCCCTGATAATGGCGACCAACGGCTGTTGATTTTTTTTAGATTATTATCCAATTGTTTGCGCGCATCAAGGCTAATGCAAGAGATATGGATGTGAAAATGGTTTTGCGATCGCCCTTTGCTAGAGTTAATCGTCAAAGAGATTGCGCTATCAGGAATGGGTTTGCCGTATTTTTTACTCATAAAATCACGCGCTTGCCAGGATAAGTAAAAAAAGTTAGGCGTGGAAGAATCAAGCAACAAAGGGCTTTCAATACCGCTAATGTGAGTTGTTGGCATCAACAAATATTGCAACGGGCCGTTAATATCTTTTAAAACCACATAGCCGGCATCGGGTTTGACTTCTATGCATGGCGAAGGATTCTGATTTTTCTCATAATTAGGCAAACATTTCTCAAAAACAATCTTACGCAACACATTCGGATCTTTAGCGTTTAAGCTCATAACAACGATAGCCATTAGCGCTAAAAAAAGAAAGTCCGCTTTTTTCATCTTTTTTGCTCCTTGTTTTTAATGAGAGTTTTTGCAAACCCTCTTGTTATTTTTCTACAATAGTGGTTAAAATCTTTAATCATTATGATTATTTTAATGAATTTTAACTTATTAGTAACATTTAGTAACCTATTTTTAGAAAGAGCTTTTTGAATACTAACTAGAAAAAATTTAAATTGATAACATTAAAAAATCTAAAAGAATTTTTTAAAATATTAAATAGCTTGCGCTAAGCAGACGATAATTTTTCACCATGCGATCTTAGGGGGTTGATACTTATCAAAATAAAGCGTTTTATAACCTTGATTTAGGTAATATCATCACACTAATACCACAATAAGGACGATTATCATGCAAGATTTACCCCCATGCCCTAAATGCAACGATGCCTGCACCTACCATGATGGCACGCAATTGGTTTGCTCTAGCTGTTTGTATGAATGGAATGAACATGAAGTTAATGATGAAGAATTGATCGTTAAAGATTGCCATAATAATCTTTTACAAAATGGGGACTCGGTCATTCTCATTAAGGATTTAAAGGTTAAAGGCTCATCTTTAGTGCTTAAAAAAGGCACTAAAATCAAAAATATCAAGCTTGTCAATAGCGATCACAATGTGGATTGTAAAATAGAAGGGCAGAGCCTGTCTTTAAAATCTGAATTCCTCAAAAAAGCTTAGGAAAATACAAAAGCTTAAGAGTGAGAAAAGCTTAGTGGCTTTTTGAGCTTATAAAGTCATTTTTTAGAAAAAATCAACTTGTCCAGCTTGAAAAAAATCACCGCTCCAATGGTTTGCCCCAAGAAAAGATTGAGCCACAACGGAAAATTGAAATAATAAAAAATCTCCATAAAAGGCAGCATCACCAACGCGCTCAACATCCATCTAAGCCAATAAACCAAAAACAGCTTAGAAGCGTATTCTGTGCCAAGTTTCTTAAAAAATTCTCGCATAAAGACAACCCTTTAAACCCTTTTTGCAAACTCTCCCTAAAAAGGAAAGCCCGCTATCAAGGAATATTCCTAAAATTCATGCCTTTAGACAATCGTATAGGACACTCTTTTTTCAAAAAGTTTGCTCTCGTAATTGCCTAAATCCCTACCATCTACAAGGGCGAAAGCATCGCCAAAAGTCGCCAATAAGGCAGAATCTAACTGCATGTCTTTATGGCGATTCAATGGGATGAAGACTTCCTTGTGATTATTTTGAAAATCAAACGCTAGAAATGAATCTTTCAAATACACTTCCACTCTAGGAGCGTTTTTCACCACGCTGTTTTGACCCAATTTCAAGCCTTGCACTTCAGCGCTTTTAATCCCACACGCATGGCATAAGGACACAAACATGCTCTCTTTTGAAATGGTTGCAAACCAAGGCAAACTTTCACGCTTAGGCAAATTTTCTTTACCCTCTAAAGCCTTCTGTCTCTTAGGCATCTCATGCTTGATAAACGCATAAAAATTACGAACGCTTTCTTTAGGGGTTGTTCCCTTGAGTTGGTTGGCAATGTTAGCCACGCTCGCATCGTCTCTTTCATAACGCCCCATTGCTACAAAATCGCTCGTTTCAAACAAACGCTCATTCAATTGATAGCTAGCGATCTCATAAGACAAATGGACTTGCTTTTTTTGAGCGCTTTTTAAAAAATCCACTTGCAAATAAGGCACTCCAAAATTGAGCATGCTTTTATAATTGGCATGATTGCCTTGTAAATGCACATTGCTCGCTACAACACTCGGCATGGGAATGAAAAGTGAAGTGTGTTCTGCAGAATCAAAATCAATACTGTATTGAGCTTCTATTTTATATTTTGCAACACTCCCTTTGCTTTCTTCTGCCTGCAAAATCTGTGCTCCTAAAACAGCACCTGTAGCGCCTAAAGCAGTCGTTTTAATAAAATCCCTTCGTTTCATAACTATAACTCTTTATTGTAATTTTTAAATTCGTTGAATGAATGAAAAAGTAGGACACACCACCAACCCTAAAGGATTGATAAGTATCCAAAAACCTAAATTTTGAAAGACAAAGCATTCCTAAAAAATAAGAACGCTTAAAGAAAAGGGTTACTTTTTCTTTTTCATGTGGTGCATGTCTTTTCCATGCATGTCATGCATGTCTTTCATCATTTTTTGGTGTTTTTCAAGAGCTTTTTTAACTCCCTCAGCGTATTTGGGGTCAGCTTTCTTGAAATGCTCCAATTGTTTATCCACAATTTCCTTATGGGTAACATGAGCTAAAGACTCTCCAATAGTGTCATGCAACCTTTCTTTTTCATCAGCTGGCAATGAGCGGTAGTAATCACCTGGTTGGGTGTAGTAATCGCTATCATCAGCCCTGTAATCCCAATTCCACACTTCAAACTCTTTTTCAATATGAGCTAAATTGAACTTAGGATCCCTAGCGCTCTTATCTTCTTTATAACCAGGCAATGAGCTAGGTGTATAATTTTGTAAAGAGCCATAGTATCCGTTTTGCATGTAACCATCTCTGCTAGAAGAGTGGAACGGGCATCTTGGCCTGTTAACCGGTATTTGAGGGTAATTAACGCCTAAGCGGTAGCGGTGTGTATCCCCATAAGAGAACAAGCGAGCTTGTAACATTCTGTCTGGGCTATAGCCAATTCCAGGAACGACATTAGCCGGAGTGAAAGCCGCTTGTTCTACTTCTGCGAAATAGTTTTCCGGATTTTTATTCAATTCTACAATGCCCACTTCCATCAACGGATAATCTTGGAGATACCAAATTTTAGTAACATCAAACGGATGGAATCGATACTTCTTAGCGTCCTCTTCTGGCATGATTTGAACAGACAATTTCCATTTTGGGAAATCCCCTCTAGCGATCGCATCGAACAAATCCCTTTGATTGGAATCGGGATCATACTTTCTGATTTCTGCGGCTTCTTCATTAGTCAAGTGCTTAACGCCTTGCATGGTGTGAAAGTGGAATTTCACCCAGAAGCGTTCGCCCTTAGCGTTGATAAAGCTAAAAGTGTGGCTGCCAAAACCATCCATATGGCGGAAAGATTTAGGGATCCCTCTATCGCTCATAACCCATGTAACTTGGTATAAGCTTTCAGGAACATTGCTCCAGAAATCCCATACCATGTCGTGGTTAGGCAAATTGGTTTGAGGATCTCTTTTTTGAGTGTGGATAAAATCAGGGAATTTGATCCCATCACGGATAAAGAAAACCGGTGTGTTGTTGCCCACTAAATCCTAGTTGCCTTCTTCAGTGTAATACTTCATCGCAAAACCTCTTGGGTCTCTTACCGCATCCGCACTACCTCTTTCACCAGCCACGGTTGAAAATCTAAAGAAGCATTCCGTTTTCTTGCCAATTTTAGAGAAAATTTTCGCTTTAGTGTATTTAGTGATGTCTTTAGTCACAGTGAAAGTGCCATAAGCCCCACTCCCTTTAGCATGTACAACCCTTTCAGGGATTCTTTCTCTGTCAAACGCCGCTAACTTTTCCAAAAACCAAGTGCTTTGTAAAAGAACAGGACCTCTAGGGCCAGCCGTGATCACATTGTTGTCATCCCAAACGGGAGCGCCAAAAGCGGTGGTTTGTTTCACATCTTTATTAACCATCTTTTTTCCTTTTATGATTTTGAATCTTCGTAATATGACATTAGGCCAATTACTTGCGGTGATTATTACATAATTTGTTATACAAAGACTAACAAGATTCAATTTCCTTAAAAAATCTTTTTTTTAAGAATAAAAAAACCCCTTAAGTATTTCTATTCGTAACAATTAATAAAAATAAGAAAGATTAAACGCTAAATTTTATTTTTAATCTGGTTTTAATAATAATTATCATACTATTATATCTCAACGCGTTGATGGATTTTGTTTTTTTTTTTTTTTGATTTTTATTTTTTGAATTTTTAGATTAAGGAGAGTTGTTGGATGTTTTTAAGACCATATATTAGGCATGTTTTGTGTCTCCCCCTACTCGCTGAGACTTGCTATAGCGAGGAGCGCACTTTAAATAAGGTTACCACCCAAGCTAAAAGGATTTTCACCTACAACAATGAGTTTAAAGTAACTTCTAAAGAATTGGATCAACGCCAAAGCAATGAAGTCAAAGACCTATTTAGGACTAACCCTGATGTGAATGTGGGCGGAGGGAGCGTGATGGGGCAGAAAATCTATGTGAGAGGCGTTGAAGACAGGCTTTTAAGGGTTACGGTGGATGGGGCTGCGCAAAATGGCAATATCTACCACCACCAAGGCAACACCGTGATTGACCCTGGCATGCTCAAAAGCGTGGAAGTTACTAAAGGCGCGGCGAATGCGAGCGCGGGGCCAGGAGCGATTGCAGGAGTGATTAAAATGGAGACTAAAGGAGCGGCTGATTTTATCCCTAGGGGGAAAAATTATGCGGCTAGTGGGGCGGTGAGTTTTTATACCAATTTTGGCGATCGAGAGACTTTTAGATCGGCTTATCAAAGCGTGCATTTTGATATTATCGCTTACTACACGCACCAAAATATTTTCTATTATAGAAGCGGTGCTACAGCGATGAAAAACCTTTTCAATCCCACACAAGCCGATAAAGAGCCAGGAACTCCTAGCGAGCAAAACAACGCTTTAATTAAAATGAATGGTTATTTGAGCGATAGGGATACGCTCACTTTCAGCTGGAACATGACACGAGATAACGCTACACGCCCTTTAAGGAGTAACGCTATAGGGTTAGCCTATCCTTGTGAAGCCCCCTTTAGCCCTGATGGCGCTCAAGGGTGTCCTAATGTGTTAGATAGTTTCACAAGGTATTTGTATCACTCTATTAATAGCGCTAACAATCTTTCATTACAATATAAAAGGGAAGCGGGAAATTCTTTTGGCGACCCACGATTAGATTTTACCCTTTATACAAGCATCAGGAACGCTCAGTTTGATCCCTTATTTGATCCTAATGGCGTTTATGCTAAATTCCCCACTTCTTTAGCGAGTGCATGGGAAAGAGAAAATTACCCATGCGTGGAAGGCGGGTATTGCACCCCAAGCTTTTTGGATGTGGATAAACCAAGCTCACAGCCCAGGAATTTGTTTTTAAACAACACCGGATTAAACCTAAAAGTCGCGCATGTGATTGATGAAGCCACAGACAGCCTTTTTGAATACGGATTCAATTACCAAAATTTAAGCGTTTTTGACGCTCGTATCCCTAAATCAGAATTATACAGGCCTAATCAAGTCTATACTGATGATAAAGGGCAAAAACAAATCGCTTGCTCTCTTGTGGATAATAACCCCAATGACCCTACGCTATGCCAAAGAGGGAAAGCCAATGGGAATATTTACGGAGGCTATGTGCAAGCGAATTACTCGCCTCATAAAATCATCACTTTTGGAGCCGGGGTAAGGTGGGATGCATACACGCTTTATGATAAAGACTGGAACCACCGCTACACTCAAGGCTTTAGCCCTAGCGCGGCTCTTGTGCTAAGCCCCATTGAGCCTCTATCTTTAAAAATCACTTATTCTCAAGTTACAAGGGGGGTTATGCCAGGAGATGGCGTGTATATGCGCCAAAACGATTTACGATACGCTAAAAATATCAAGCCTGAAGTGGGCTCTAACGCTGAATTTAATATTGATTATTCAAGCCAGTATTTTAGCGGGAGGGCTGCGGTGTTTTATCAGGCTTTGGATAATTTCATCTCACAATACGCACAAAATTTGATTGTAACCAATTTGAGTCAAGCGATTCGCATTTATGGCTATGAAGTGGGTGGGACTTTCAGATACAAGGGCGTGAGTTTGAATGTAGGGGTCTCGCGCACTTGGCCCACCACTAGGGGGTATTTAATGGCGGATAGCTATGAGCTTGCCGCAAGCACCGGTAATGTTTTTATCATCAAATTGGATTACACCATCCCCAAAACAGGGATCAATCTTGCATGGCTTAGCCGTTTTGTTACCGGTTTAGATTATTGCGGGTTTGATATTTACTTGCCTGATTATGGGACGGCTGAAAAACCCAAAACCCCTACCGATTTAGCCAAATGCGGATCCCAGTTAGGGTTGGTGCATATGCATAAACCGGGCTATGGCGTGAGTAATTTTTATATCAATTGGAGTCCTAAAACCAAAAGCCGCTGGAAAGGTTTGTTGCTTTCGGCGGTGTTTAATAATGTTTTCAACAAATTCTATGTGGATCAAACAAGCCCTTATGTCATGAGCCCGGATATGCCAGGCACGGATGCTGTTAAAAGAGCGATCGCCGAGCCTGGGTTTAACGCGCGTTTTGAAGTGGCTTACAAGTGGTGATTAGTGGAACTTCAATCGTTGTGCATGCGTGATGGCAACGGCTATCGCATCGCTAATATCCAAAGGCTTGATTTCGCTTGTGATGTTAAGCAAGCGTTTGACCATAAAGGCCACTTGCTCTTTAGCGGCTTTCCCGTTACCGGTTAGGGCTTTTTTGACTTGTAAGGGCGTGTATTCGCTAAAATTACCGATCCTTTCTAAAATCTTTAAGGACAACGCCCCCCTGAATTGCGCGAGTTTGATCACGCTTTTAGGGTTATACCCAAAAAAAATATCTTCAATCGCTACTTCATTAACTTCGTAACGATCCAATAAGCAATCTAAGGCTTCTATCAAATCTAAGATTTGTTCTTGCAAGCGTGTCGTGGTGATATTGATGAACCCGGCTGTGATTAAAGAAAGCTTGTTAGAAGCGTGAGAAATGATAGCATACCCGCATTTCCTACTGCCCGGATCTATTCCTAAAATACGCATCAATCATTCCTATTATTTAATTGCAAGGTTTAAAAAACGCTATTATTATATCCATGTTTCTTGTTGGCGCAAAATACAAGATTGCATTAAGAATTTTAAAAAATTTAGCGTATAAATAAGGGAGCAATAAATGAAAGCAAACACAATCATACTGGTGGATTGGGAGAATTTCAGGCGCGATATTAAACAAACAAAATGCGTTAATTACAATATCGCTTTAGATGTGATCGTTACTATCAGGGCTTTTTTACTAGATGATGAATGGATCAGTCGTATTTACTTTTATACCACTCCACCCTTTGATTTTGAACATGCGTTATGGGATAAAAGAAATGACACCCTCCAAAATGAAAAAAATCCGGGAACAGAAATGAAAATCTTCACGAGCAGCGACATTGAAGAGATTTTACAAAGCAGTGAAGCGACTAAATGGGAGAAGATTTATAGCGATGTGGAAAATTTCCAACACGATCTGGCTTCATTGGATCAAGTGGAATTAAGGTTAGGGAGGACTAAGTTAAACGCAATAAGGGTGGAGTTTGATGGGAGTTATAGAGCGTTATTGGAACAAAAGCAGGTGGATATGCTCATGGGTCTTGACATTCAAAGAATAGCCTTTAAAAAAATAGCTGATAGGATTTTGATATTTTCAAAAGATACGGATCTAATCCCCGCGCTCAAATTAGCCAGAGATGAGGGGCTAAGGGTGGATATTGCCAATTTGTCTAACAGATTGTCTCTTCTTAGCCAGGATTTGAAATACAATTCGGATAAAGTGAGGAAATTGAGCAGTAACGAAGTCAAAGACAAGCTTTTTTCCATCAGAGAAAATCTCACTAAAACCAACTGGGCTTTAAACTAAACCATAAAAAGGGTTATTTCATTTTTATAGAGTTTAAAAAATCATTTTTTAAAAACTCAATTATTGGCATTTGATTAGAACAAAGCCAGAATTTTTAAAGGGGTTTTTAGGCTTATTTCTCTCATACTGACTGGGTAAGTTTGGGTAGTTTATTGCCTTGCTTATTCTTTTGTGGTAGGATTAGGGTTATCAAGGTTTAGGGGATTAGTATCTTTCCCTTTGTAATTTGGCACTAAAGGCGACTCAATTAGCCCATTCCTTGATTTATCCACTTCATAGCTTAATAACCCGCTTGCTCTTTAATGATTCGCTTTATCCATTATCCTTCTCGCTTCTTCTATAGATTTGATTGTAGCTATTGAGTTCGCTTTCTTTCATTTCTTGACTTTTTCAAGTTTTTGTTTTATAGTTTCAATGCAAGCCCACTCCATTGGCTTATTCTTTAAGCGTTCTTGCCTGCGGAATGAAAGAGTGGATAATGTCCGCCTTTTCAATCTCTGCTTTAATGTCGTTTTTTGTTTTCATTTATTCTCCTTGCGTTCTCCTTGAAAAGATTTAGGTCGTTATTTGGCTTTGTTGTGGTTTTTGTGGTAACATTCTTACAGACATCGCTATAGGAACTCGACCTATGGTTGCCCCTTAGAGGGTTTGGTGTCTTGCATTAAAGCTTTGATTGATGCATCATTTTTAAGATTAATTCATTTTTCACCCATTGACTCATTAAAGTTTTTTAAGTATTGTTCTTTTTAGCACCACCATGGGAACTCGACCTATGGCTGAACCTTTACTTTAGCATTGAGTCCGGTGCTTGAAAACTTCTTATAAGCGTTATTATTCTTATAATCTCCGTTACTCTTGAACATCGTTTTTAAAACTAATTCACTCTTTCTATTATTTATTTAATATTTTTGTGCTAATATTGTCAAGGCATGAGTTGGAGAATAACTTTCTAACCCATACTAAAAACACTTTGAGTGTGCCAATAGACCCTGACACGCAAGACGAAAGGGCTTGTGTATGGTCAAGGTGAGGCTTTTTAATGCTTTTCATTCCTTACTCCTTGTGTTTAATTTTTTATGTTAAAGTTCCAAAACACATTAGCTTTATCAAATATGTCTAGCACTCAGCTCATAACTGATGGTCAATTGCTATTCTGAGATTTTGCTAATGTTTTTCTATGGGCTACACTATCCTTATAATTTCGTTTTATGCTTCGTTTTATGCATTTTTTGCATTGTTTTTAGCGTTAACTCATGTTTTTCGGCGTTGGCTTGTTCTAGTGGGCTTAAATGGGTAGGTTTTGGTGTGGTTTCGTTTAAATTTTCTGTATTTTTTAATAAATCCTCTTGATCTATTAGCGGTTTTGGTGTATTATTTTCTGTAGCACCACTATAGGAACTCAACCTATGGCGCACCTTCGCATCAGCGTCGAGTGAGGTGCTTGAAAATTCTTTATAAACTTCATTATTTTTATAACTCCCATTGTTCTTATACATTGTTTTTAAAGCTAATTCATTTTTCTTATTGATCGCTTGCTCTACCACTACCGCATAGCCGTTGATTTGTTTAAACGCCGTTATCGCTTCTTTATCGTATTTGTCTAAAGTCCTAAGAATTGCATCAGCGTTATTAACGATATATCTATAATTCGCTATATCTTCGTTCGTAACAGGGATTTCTCCATTTCTAACATTAACAGAATTAACGCCATGCCTTTTGAGTATGTGAGCGATAGCATCATGATCTAAACTCGCTCTTATGTTTTGCTTAAAGTTAGCGTCTTTTAAAAGTTCTAATTCTTTGTTAGAGGCTTTTTCTATAATCATTTTTTTGTTGTTTTTGTGCATAAATTCAACCATTTCAGGGTTTAGGTTATTCACTCCAAAAGTGATCGCATCTCTCCCGCTTGTAGGGATTTCTGCGTTATTTAATAGCTCTTTGATTTGCTTGTTAGTGAGTTTTTCATTAGAAAAATCGCTCGCTTTAGTTTTGATCTCTTCGCTCGCTTGTTTGACGCCGTTATTAAGCTCTTCAATGATTTTAAGCGTGTTGTTGCTAAAGTGTGATTTTTGCGCGCTTAATTCTAAATTCTTACTAAATTCGCTTATAGAGTGGCTTCTCTCAAGCGCTCGTTTAATGTGATATTTTAAGGCGGCTCCTGCGGTGGCTTCGTTTAAAGCGTAGCCGCTAAACTAAAAGCTTTTTTTAAGAGCGCAGTTGTTGTAAGGCTTCTTTAATCGCTACTTCTATGCTGAGATTGGGTTTTAGGGTTTTTAAGACTTGGTTGATTTCGGTGCTTTTAAAGCCCAAACTCTCTAGGGCTAAAAAAACTTCATTGTGCACAGGTCTGTTTTCATCTTGAATGAAAAAGCCAATCAAATCCACCATGATCTTATCAGCGAGCTTTTTCCCTATGCCTGGGACTTGCTGGAGTCTTTTGACTTCTTTGGTGGCGATAATGTTTTCAAATTCATTCGGCGAAAAGCTTGAAAGAATGGCTAAAGCGATACGCCCCCCTACCCCATTGATTTTCAAAAGCCTTTCAAAAAGGATTTTTTCGCCCTCTTCTAAAAACCCGTATAAAAGATGCGCATCTTCTTTAATCACTTGTAAGATTTTCAAACGCGCTTTTTGGCCCGCTTGAAGCAAAGCAGCCGTTCGCATAGAAACTTGCACCCCATAAACAACCCCTTGCACTTCTATATGCACTTCTAAAGCGGAGATTTTTTCCACAACCCCTATCAAACCCACTATCATTTTTATCCCTTTTTTATTTCTTGTTCTAGCCTTTTATCGTGCTTTTAGGGACTTTTTTGATTTTATGATCTTCATAGATCACATCCACGCTTTCATTATGGCTTAACATGGCGGTTGAATTGCTCACTTTAGGGTAATTGCGATGGTAAATCACAATATTTTCTTGCTTGAAAGGGTTTTTAGTCGTAATGCTTGCATGCTGGAAGCTGTTTTCTATGCTAATGAGTTTAGCGTAGCATTCGTTATTGATTTTTTGTAATTCTAACATTTGAGCTTTTAGGATTTTCAAACGCTTTAGAGCAAACATAAACTCGCTATAAGCGTCTTTCACGCTTTCTTGTTGCATTAAAGAGCGTTTGATTTCTTCGGTGGCGTTTTTAAGCTTTTCCATGATGGCTTGATGGTTTTTAACCAAATGGTTTAAGGATTGGTGCTGAGCGATGATTTTTTTGGATTTTAACCCTAACGCATTGAGTTTTTGTTTAGCGATCTTCAATTCTTCTTGGTTTTCTCGCCCCCCAAAAGCGTAAAAAATAAAGCGGTTGCCATTACCATCCACCTCATCAATCAAACATTGCTTGGAAAAATACAGCTTGTTATCGCTTTTGAGCTTTTCTAAAGCGATTTCTTTCGCATAGACCACACTCCCCGCGCTCGCTTCCACTTTAACGCTATTGGCATACACCTTAGCGCGCTCTAAATACTTGCACTCAAACTCTTTAGCGTAGCACACGCCCTTATGGTTAGTGATACGCGCTTTATTGGCATAGACATAGCTTTCAGGGTGGATTTGCCCCTCTATAGTGATTTCTTTGGCCACTAAGATCACATTCTTGCCCACATTGCCCTTAATGTTAATTACGCTCGCTTCTAAAATGAGGTTAGAATCAATCGCATCGCTCAATTCATCTTTAGCTTGAATTTCTAAAACTAACCCGCTCTCCACTCCCCCTAAAAGATTAGGCACTTCAATGGATTTGATCCCGTTTTTAAAGATAAAATTTTGCTTAGAAACCAAACGCCCTTTTTCCATTTTAACCCCTTGTAAGGCTTTGGAGTAATACACTAAAGCGTTATTTTCTTCTCTTTCTTCAAAAGCGTTTTTGTCATGCCCTATAGGGGTGGGCGAATTGGCAACTTTAGGCAATTCAATATAAAGGCCTTTAAGGTTACGGCCGTCTCTGCCTTGTTTGGGGTAATTCACGCAAGCGACTTTTTGATTTTCTTTAGCGATATAGTAATTTTCTTTAACAAACGATTCTTCTTGATCACTTAAAGGGATAGTATGAGTTGGAAGGTATTCTTCTTCTAATAAAAAATGGGATTGTTCTTCTATATTAGGGATAAAGGTTGAAGAAGCGTATAAAATAAAGTGCTTATTTTGGGCTTCTTTTTGATATTTTCTTAATTCTGTTTTTAAATTTTCATACATTTGTGAAAGGTGGCGAAACACCACGCCTTGAAAGGCTAAACGCTCCTTAATATACGCAAACATTTCTTGGTAATGCTCTTCAGTGTCTAGGACAATAAAACACTCGTCTAAAACAATTTCTATTTGGCTTAAATCTTCATCCACTTTTACTTCAAAAAAGCGTTTATAGGCGTTTGATTTGATTTTAATGTCATGGGTTTGATAAAGGGTTAGCTCTTTTTTTTCATAGTATTCCTCTTCTTCTAATTGCTGCAATTCCCCACCAAAAGCCTCGCTAAAATCGTCTTTAGCACTGTTTTTGATAAAAATAGAAGTTTTTAAAATCTCAAACCATAGATCTTCTGTTTGTAATTTATTTTCAGCGGCCGCTTTTTTTAATTCTTTTTGAATGTCTTTGCACCGCTCAATTTTTATAGGGGCAAAACGCTCCAAGCTCATTTTTTAATCCTTAAATGGTATAATATAAGAATTTGAAAAAAGAAATATGCTAACAAAAAAACACTGAAAATTAGGTAATAAATACAACCAGTATGCTAAAAAAAATATTTTTAACCAACAGCTTAGGGATTTTATGCTCTAGGATTTTTGGCTTTTTACGGGATTTAATGATGGCCAATATTCTAGGGGCTGGGGTGTATAGCGATATTTTCTTTGTGGCTTTCAAATTGCCTAATTTATTCAGGCGTATTTTTGCGGAGGGCTCTTTTTCTCAAAGCTTTTTACCGAGCTTCATACGAAGCTCCATTAAAGGGAGCTTTGCGAGTTTGGTGGGGCTTATTTTTTGTATCGTTTTATTCATATGGTGCTTATTAGTAGCGCTCAATCCCTTATGGCTAACCAAACTCCTAGCTTACGGCTTTGATGAAGAGACGATCAAATTATGTGCCCCTATTGTAGCGATCAATTTTTGGTATCTTTTATTGGTGTTTATCACCACTTTTTTAGGCGCGCTTTTACAATACAAACACAGCTTTTTTGCCAGCGCTTATAGCACAAGCTTACTCAATTTATGCATGATTTCAGCCCTTTTTATTTCTAAAGAAAAAACGCATTTAGAAGCGTTATATTATTTGAGCTACGGCGTGCTTTTAGGGGGCGTGGCTCAAATTTTATTGCACTTTTACCCTTTAGTGAAATTGGGCTTATTAAATTTATTATTTAAAGGATTTTTGAGCTTTAAGACCAAAAATGCCGCCAAAAAAGAATATCGTTTGAATAGGGCTAAAAAGGATCTAAAAGCGTTTTTCAAGCAATTCCTCCCCAGCGTTTTAGGCAATTCCAGCACTCAAATCGCTTCTTTTTTAGACACCACGATCGCCTCTTTTCTAGCGAGCGGGAGCGTGTCTTATTTGTATTACGCTAATAGAGTCTTCCAACTCCCTTTAGCGTTATTTGCTATCGCTATCTCCACAGCTCTTTTCCCCAGCATTGCGATCGCACTTAAAAACAACCAGCAGGATTTAATCTTACAACGCTTGCAAAAGGCGTGGTTTTTTTTGGTGGGGGTTTTGCTTCTTTGCAGCATTGGGGGAATCATGTTAAGCAAAGAAATCACCGAGCTTTTATTTGAAAGGGGGCAATTTAGCCCTAAAGACACTCTAATCACTTCGCAAGTCTTTTCGCTCTATCTTTTAGGCTTGCTCCCTTTTGGGCTAACCAAACTCTTTTCTTTATGGCTCTATGCGAAATTAGAACAAAAAAAAGCGGCTAAAATCTCTTTAATTTCGCTTTTTTTAGGTTTGGTGGCTTCTTTAAGTTTGATGCCCTTTTTAGGGGTTTTGGGTTTAGCGTTAGCGAATAGTTTGAGCGGGTTGTTTTTATTTGTTTTAACGATTAAAGCGTTTGGCTTTCAAGCATTCTTGGGTATAATTAAGCCTTTAAAATTATGGCTTGTGATTCTTTTTCTCGCTTGCGCAGAAATCTTATTGCTCTTAGCGTTCAAGTCGTTAATAACACATTTATATTTATTTTATTATTTTCAAGGTTTTTAAATGTTAATTTATGATACCAAATTAAAACAAAAAGTCCCTTTTGAGCCTTTAATTGAAAAAAAGGCGAATATTTATGTGTGCGGGCCTACGGTGTATGATGACGCTCATTTAGGGCATGCCAGGAGCGCTATTGCTTTTGATTTGTTGAGGCGAACGCTTGAATTGAGCGGCTATGAAGTGGTGTTGGTTAGGAATTTCACGGATATTGATGACAAGATTATCAATAAAGCCTTCAAAGAAAATAAAAGCATTCAAGAATTAAGCGGTATTTATATTGAATCTTACACGAGAGATTTAAACGCTTTGAATGTGAAAAAACCCAGCCTAGAGCCTAAAGCGAGCGAGTATTTAGACGCTATGGTGCGCATGATTGAAACGCTTTTAGAAAAAAATATCGCTTATCAAGTTTCTAATGGGGATATTTATTTAGACACGAGCAAGGATAAAGATTACGGCTCTTTGAGCGTGCATAATAGCAGCGTTGAATTTGGCCGCATTGGTTTAGTGCAAGAAAAACGGCTCGAACAGGATTTTGTGTTATGGAAAAGCTATAAGGGGGATAATGATGTGGGCTTTGATAGCCCTTTAGGCAAGGGGCGCCCTGGCTGGCATATAGAATGCTCTAGCATGGTTTTTGAAACTTTAGCGCTCGCTAACACCCCCTATCAAATTGACATTCATGCAGGCGGAGTGGATTTGTTATTCCCCCACCATGAAAATGAAGCGTGCCAAACCCGTTGCGCTTTTGGCGTGGAAATCGCTAAATACTGGATGCACAATGGCTTTGTGAATATCAATAATGAAAAAATGTCTAAAAGTTTAGGCAATAGCTTTTTTATTAAAGACGCGCTCAAAAACTATGATGGCGAAATTTTGCGCAATTATTTATTAGGGGTGCATTATCGCTCTGTTTTGAATTTTAACGAAGAAGATCTATTGGTGAGTAAAAAACGCTTGGATAAAATCTATCGCTTGAAACAGCGCGTTTTGGGATCTCTTGGAAACATTGATTTAAACTTTAAAAAAGAAATTTTAGAGTGCATGCAAGATGATTTAAACGTTTCTAAAGCGTTGAGCGTTTTAGAAAGCATGCTTTCTTCTGTGAATGAAAAACTGGATCAAAACCCTAAAAACAAGGCTTTGAAAGGCGAAATTTTAGCGAACTTGAAATTCGTAGAAGAATTGCTTGGCATCGGGTTTAAAAACCCTAGCGAATATTTCCAATTAGGCGTGAATGAAAGCGAAAAACAAGAAATTGAAAAAAAGATAGAAGAAAGGAAGCGCGCCAAAGAGCAAAAGGATTTCATGAAAGCCGATAACATCAGAGAAGAGCTTTTAAAGCGCAAAATCGCTTTGATGGACACCCCACAAGGCACTACATGGGAGAAGCTTTTTTAAGCTTCTCAAACCTTACTTATTTACACACTCTAACCAAAACTTTCAATAAGAGAAGCTTTTTAAGCTTTTTAAATTTTACCTATTTACACACTTTAGCCAAAAATTTCAATAATGTTACTTTTTAATCTTGTTAAATTTTGCGTTCATTTATATTAAATTGATAAAAATTAACCATTGGTTGTAGATTTGTATATTTATAACCTTAATTGTAAAGGCAACAGAAATCATCTCGTTTAAAGTCGCACCATTTGTGCAAAAATCGTTTTATAATAAGAAAGGAAAAAAATGGAAATACAACAAACACACCGCAAAATCAATCGCCCTATTATTTCTCTCGCTTTAGCGGGGGCATTAATGAGCACCGAATTAGGGGCTAATGCCAATGATCCCATACACAGTGAGAATCGCGCTTTTTTCACCACCGTGATCATTCCAGCCATTATTGGTGGTATCGCTACCGGTACCGCTGTAGGAACGGTCTCAGGGCTTCTTAGCTGGGGACTCAAACAAGCCGAACAAGCCAATAAAGCCCCGGACAAACCCGATAAAGTTTGGCGCATTCAAGCAGGCAGAGGCTTTGATAATTTCCCCCACAAGCAATACGACTTATACAAATCCCTTTTATCCAGTAAGATTGATGGAGGCTGGGACTGGGGGAATGCCGCTAGGCATTATTGGGTCAAAGACGGGCAATGGAACAAACTTGAAGTGGATATGCAAAACGCTGTAGGGACTTATAACCTTTCAGGCCTTATCAACTTTACTGGTGGGGATTTAGACGTCAATATGCAAAAAGCCACTTTGCGTTTGGGCCAATTCAATGGCAACTCTTTCACAAGCTTTAAAGATAGCGCTGATCGCACCACGAGAGTGAATTTTGACGCTAAAAATATCTTAATTGATAATTTTGTAGAAATCAACAATCGCGTGGGTTCTGGAGCCGGGAGGAAAGCCAGCTCTACGGTTTTGACCTTGAAAAGTTCAGAAAAAATCACGAGCCGTGAAAACGCGGAAATCTCTCTTTATGATGGCGCCACGCTCAATTTGGTTTCAAGCTCAAATCAGAGCGTTGATCTATACGGGAAGGTGTGGATGGGCCGTTTGCAATACGTGGGAGCGTATTTAGCCCCTTCATACAGCACGATAGACACTTCAAAAGTTCAAGGGGAAATGAATTTCCGCCATCTCGCTGTGGGGGATCAAAACGCCGCTCAAGCGGGCATTATCGCTAGTAAAAAGACTAATATTGGCGTGCTGGATTTGTGGCAAAGCGCCGGCTTAAGCATTATCACCCCTCCCGAAGGCGGTTATGAAAGTAAAACTAAAGACACACCTTCTCAAAATAATCCTAAAAATGACACGCAAAAAACAGAAATTCAACCCACGCAAGTCATTGATGGGCCTTTTGCGGGCGGCAAAGACACGGTTGTGAATATTTTCCACTTAAACACTAAAGCCGATGGCACGCTTAGAGCGGGAGGGTTTAAAGCTTCATTAAGCACGAATGCGGCTCATTTGAATATCGGCGAAGGCGGTGTCAATCTGTCCAATCAAGCGAGCGGACGCTCTCTTTTAGTGGAAAATCTAACCGGGAATATCACCGTTGAGGGGACTTTAAGAGTGAATAATCAAGTGGGCGGTGCTGCTGTGGCAGGCTCAAGCGCGAATTTTGAGTTTAAAGCTGGTGAAGACACCAACAACGCCACAGCCACTTTCAATAACGATATCCATCTAGGAAAAGCGGTGAACTTAAGAGTGGATGCTCATACAGCTTATTTTAATGGCAATATTTATCTGGGAAAATCCACGAATTTGAGAGTGAATGGCCATAGCGCTCATTTTAAAAATATTGATGCCACAAAGAGCGATAACGGGCTAAACACTAGCGCTTTGGATTTTAGCGGCGTTACAGACAAAGTCAATATCAACAAGCTCACTACATCTGCCACTAATGTGAACATTAAAAACTTTGACATTAAGGAATTAGTGGTTACAACCCGTGTTCAAAGTTTTGGGCAATACACTATTTTTGGCGAAAATATAGGCGATAAGTCTCGCATTGGTGTCGTGAGTTTGCAAACGGGATATAGCCCGGCCTATTCTGGGGGCGTTACTTTTAAAAGCGGTAAGAAACTGGTTATAGATGAAATTTACCATGCCCCTTGGAATTATTTTGACGCTAGGAATGTTACCGATGTTGAAGTCAACAAAAGGATTCTTTTTGGAGCTCCAGGAAACATTGCCGGCAAAACAGGGCTTATGTTTAATAACCTAACCCTAAACAGCAACGCGAGCATGGATTATGGTAAAGATTTGGATTTAACCATTCAAGGGCATTTCACTAACAATCAAGGCACGATGAATCTTTTTGTCCAAGATGGGCGTGTAGCGACCTTAAATGCAGGCCATCAAGCAAGCATGATATTTAATAATGTAGTGGATAGCGCGACCGGATTTTACAAACCACTCATTAAGATCAATAACGCTCAAAACCTCACTAAAAATAAAGAACATGTTTTAGTGAGAGCGCGAAACATTGATTATAATTTAGTGGGAGTGCAAGGCGCTAGTTATGATTCTATTTCTGCAAGCAACACCAATCTGCAAGATCAATTCAAAGAGCGCCTAGCCCTTTATAACAACAACAACCGCATGGACATTTGTGTGGTGCGAAAAGACAATCTCAATGACATTAAAGCATGCGGGATGGCTATCGGCAATCAAAGCATGGTGAATAACCCTGAAAAATACAAGTATCTTGAAGGTAAGGCATGGAAAAATACAGGGATTAATAAAACGGCTAACAACACCACAATCGCTGTCAATTTAGGCAACAATTCTACGCCTACTAGTTCTGAAAGCAATACCACAAATTTACCCACCAACACCACTAACAAGGCGCGTTTCGCTAGCTACGCTCTCATCAAGAACGCTCCTTTCGCTCGTTATAGCGCTACTCCTAATTTAGTCGCTATCAATAAGCATGATTTTGGCACCATTGAAAGCGTGTTTGAATTGGCTAACCGCTCTAGCGATATTGACACGCTTTATACTCATTCAGGCACGCAAGGCAGGGATCTCTTACAAACCTTATTGATTGATAGCCATGATGCGGGTTATGCCAGAACCATGATTGATGCTACAAGCGCTAATGAAATCACCAAGCAATTGAATGCGGCCACTACCGCTTTAAACAACATAGCCAGTTTAGAGCATAAAACCAGCGGCTTACAAACTTTGAGCTTGAGCAATGCGATGATCTTAAATTCTCGTTTAGTCAATCTCTCTAGAAGGCACACCAACCATATTGACTCGTTCGCCCAACGCTTACAAGCTTTAAAAGACCAAAGATTCGCTTCTTTAGAAAGCGCGGCGGAAGTGTTGTATCAATTTGCCCCTAAATATGAAAAACCCACCAATGTTTGGGCTAACGCTATTGGGGGAACGAGCTTGAATAATGGCTCTAACGCTTCATTGTATGGCACAAGTGCCGGCGTAGATGCTTACCTTAATGGGAATGTAGAAGCCATTGTGGGCGGTTTTGGAAGCTATGGTTATAGCTCTTTTAGTAATCGTGCGAACTCTCTTAACTCTGGGGCCAATAACACTAATTTTGGCGTGTATAGCCGTCTCTTTGCTAACCAGCATGAATTTGACTTTGAAGCTCAAGGGGCGCTAGGGAGTGATCAAGCAAGCTTGAATTTCAAAAGCGCTCTGTTGCAAGATTTGAATCAAAGCTATCATTACTTAGCCTATAGCACCACAACAAGAGCGAGCTATGGTTATGACTTCGCGTTTTTTAGGAACGCTTTAGTGTTAAAACCAAGCGTGGGCGTGAGCTATAACCATTTAGGTTCAACCAACTTTAAAAGCAACAGCACCAATCAAGCGGCTTTGAAAAATGGCTCTAGCAGTCAGCATTTATTCAACGCTAGCGCTAATGTGGAAGCACGCTATTATTATGGGGACACTTCATACTTCTATATGAACGCTGGAGTTTTACAAGAGTTCGCTCGCTTTGGATCTAATAACGCCGCGTCTTTAAACACTTTTAAAGTGAATGCCACTCGTAACCCTTTAAATACCCATGCCAGAGTGATGATGGGTGGGGAATTGCAATTAGCTAAAGAAGTGTTTTTGAATTTGGGCGTTGTTTATTTGCACAATTTGATTTCCAACGCAAGCCATTTCGCTTCCAATTTAGGAATGAGGTATAGTTTCTAATATCGCTCTTAAACCCATGCTTTGGCATGGGTTTAAAAAATCTTATAAAACCCCTACAACGCATACACGACAAGCTTATTATCATGCCAGATCGCTTCTAAAGGCGTGTCATAGAGCGCGCTTAAATTGTGCGAAGTCATAGCGATTGGCGTGGAAGCTTGCAAAAAAAGTTTTTTATCTTTGAGCATGACCACATGCGTGGAGTGCCTGGCAACCAAATTCGGATCATGGATATTGACTAAAACGCTCAATTCTCGTTTTTTCATCTCATCTTTAATCGCATCAAAAAAAAGGGCTTGGTTTTTTAAATCTAACGCGCTCGTAGGCTCATCCAGTAACAATAAAGGCGTTCTTTGCAACAAACTTCTGGCTAAAAGCACCATTTGCCTTTGACCGCCGGACAAATCATTAATACCTTGATCTTTTAGGGACTCTAAATCTAAGCGCTCTAAAACGCTAGTCGCTTCTTTAATGTGCTTAGCTTTAGGCATAGCGAACAAGTTCAAATGCGTCGCCTTCCCCATTAAGACAAAATCCAGCACGCTGAAATTAAACGCATAAGATTCCACTTGAGGGATATAAGCGATCAATTTGGCTTTTTCATAAGGCTTTAAGGGTAAAATATCTTTGTTACACGCTTTAATTTCGGTTTCTTCTAAAGGCTTTAAAAGCCCTAAAAGGCATTTTAAAAGCGTAGTTTTACCCGATCCATTAGGCGCTAAAATGCTGGTGATGCTGTTTTTTGGCACGCTAAAACTCAATTTATCCAAAATGAGTTTTTGAGAATATTTAAAGGACAGGTTTTTAACTTCTAAGACCATCACACCCCCCTAGTCCTGAATAAAAGCCACAAGAAGAAAGGCGCTCCTAAAACGCTTGTCGCAATGCCTACCGGTAAATCATAGGGGGTAATGGTTTTAGCCACCACATCCGCTAAAAGCAAGAAAAACGCTCCCATTAACAAAGAGCTTAAAAGCAGTTTTTGTAAATTCGCCCCAAAAAACAACCTCGCTACATGCGGAATGACTAACCCAATCCAGCCAATCGTGCCGGACACGCTCACCGCCAAAGCGCTCGCAACGCTCACGCACACCAAACAAAGCGATCGCAACAGCACCGGATTAATGCCCAAACTCAAACTTTGCGCATCGCTCAAGCTCAATAAATTGATGCGCCACCTTAACAAAAAAAGCGGGATAAAGCCTAAAGATAGCCCTATGAAAGCGATCAAACAATCCTTATAACTGCTTAAAGACAAGCTCCCTAAAAGCCACACGACAATCGCTTGCGCTTTTTGGGGGATCACAAAGAATTTGATCGCCCCGGCTAAGGCGCTTAAAAACGCGCTCAACACCACCCCTGAAAGCACCAACGAAAGGACGGAATTACCCAAAACCCTATTCATCGCCAAAACAGCAAGGCTGGCTAAAATCGCCCCAAAAAACGCCAAAATCGCAATATTAGACTCCACTACCGCTATCGCCATCGCCACGCCTAGCATCGCTCCGCTAGAAATCCCTAATAAAAAGGGATCGACTAAGGGGTTTCTAAAGATCGTTTGCATCACCACCCCACTCCCGGACAAACTCGCCCCCACTAAAAGCGCTAAAATCACTCGTGGTAATCGTATTTCTAAAATAATAACACTTAAAGAGCTCAGTTCTTCATTGTGTAAAAAGTGGTTTTTCACGTTAAGGTACACTTCTTGCCATTCTTCCAAACTCAAGGACTCCCCTCCAAACAACAACACCACCACCGCTAAAATCACGCAAGCTAAGGCAATATGATAGGTTTTAAGCATCACGCTTCCTTTTAAGAACGATTAATCTGAACAAAGAATCATACCAACTACTCGGGAGGATTCTATACAACGCCAACAACAATTGGGTTTTTAAGCCGATCAAATAGCGGGCCTTGATTTTTTGACTCATGCTAAGAAAAACGATTTTTTGCGCCACGGCTTTAGGGCTTAGGGCTTTTTGATACACGCTCGCGTAAAAAGTTTTAGCCGCATCCACCTCTAACGCATAAACGCTATCTTTTCGCTCATCGTTTTCAAAAGCGGTTTTTTCCCAATTGCTTTTCACCGGGCCTGGCTCAATCAAACACACTTGAACGTTAAAGGGTTTAAGCTCTAAACGCAAGGCATCGCTATAAGCTTCTAATGCATGCTTACTCGCGCTGTAATGGCCTAAAAAGAGCATGCTCATACGCCCCGCTATGGAAGAAAGATTGAAAATCTTAGAATAAGGCTTGTTTTTCAATAAGGGCAAACAAAACTGCACCACTTCACAAAGGGCGAAAAAATTCACGCCAAATTGCTTTTTAACCTCTTCAATGGGCGTGTCTTCTACGCTCCCAAACACCCCATAACCAGCAGAATTGATCAAAACGTCGCAATGATCTTCTTTAGCGCTGATGTTTAAAAACACTTCTTTTAAAGCGTTAGAATCGCTCACATCAATATCAATGCTCTCACATAACGCATGGTTTAACGCTACGCACAAAGTCGCATGCCTAGAGAGCGCATAGACTTTATACCCTTGATCTAGTAGCATTAACGCGCACTCCAACCCAATCCCAGAACTCGCCCCGGTGATAATCGCCACCTTTTGGTTTTCTTTTTTCTCGCCCATTATCTAACGCCAACTCTCTTATTATTTTTCTAATTCCTCTAATATTCACTCAATATTACTTAATTTTTACTAATATATAGTTCTTGGAATGTTTTTTACAAAAGACATTTTTAACACCAATTTTAATTAAGGAGAAGCAATGCCTCAAATACAATCATCGCATTCTAGCCATTTTGATTTTACTATAGACACAGCGGATCGCACTAAATTATTGATGAGCTATTTAGTCGTGCCTACAACCGCTAATTTCAACAATGTCATGCATGGGGGGGAATTATTGAATTTATTGGATAAAGTGGCTTATGTGTGTTCGACTCGTTATTGTGCTAAAGGAACGGTCACTTTAAGCGTGGATGGGGTTACTTTTAAATACCCCATTCCTGTAGGGAATTTGCTCACTTTTTTAGCTAGTATCAATTATGTGGGCAACACTTCGTGCGAAGTGGGGATTAAGGTTTTGAGCGAAGATATTAAAACTCGTGAAATCACGCACACGAATTCATGCTATTTCACTATGGTGGCTGTGGAAAATGGCAAATCCACCCCCATGCCTAAATACGAGCCTAAAACAGAGGTTGAAATCCGCCGTTATGAAGGGGCTTTGAAGCGTAAAGAAATGCGCACACGAGGGTATTTAAAAAGCGGGAAACACGAGGGTGTGTGAAGCAAAAAAAGCGTAAGCGGTGTTTAACCCTAAATTTTACCCCTAAAAAAGGGGGGTAGTTGGTTTGAGCGATTGGTTTAAGCGTTATAAATTGTGTGGGTGGATTAAAACAGCTTGCTATGACTGCCTAGTCTTACTAAAGAGAGGGTGTTTTCTTGTTTTTTGATTTGATAGACAAGCAATAAATCCGGTTGTAGGTGGCATTCCCTAAAATCTTTTAAAGTGCCTTTGAGTGGGTGGTCTTTGTATTGGGGAGCTAGGGGTTGCTCTTTGGCTAAATTTCCAACCACTTTATACAAAAGCTTTAAATCAAACCCGTTTTTAACAAGAATTTTAAGATCCTTATCAAATTTTTTACTGGTTTCAATTATCAGCATTTTTAAATCTTAAGTTTTCACAATGTTTTTTAAAATCCTCTATGCTTTTAAAACAAAGGTGGTTCTTGGTATCTTTAGTCCTTGCTAAGATTTCTCGCTCTTCTTCTATGGTGTATCCATTTTCGGTTAGGTTTAGCGCTTTAAATTGGAGTGCTTTTTTAATCCTTTGTTTTTGAGTTTGGATTTCTTTCAATTTTTCTAACGCTCTTTTTTGCTTGGTCTTGATAGAATTTAAAAAATTAAAAAGCTGTCTTTGGCTGTATTTTGTGTAGTCTTTTTCTGCGGTGGTGTTTGGCATGCTTATTCCTTTAAAAATATAAGATCAGTTCATTATAGCGCAAGCGATAGAGCAAGATTAAAAAGCTAGAAATCAAAACTTAAAGATTGAAAAGCGAAAGCAGTGGGGATTGGCAAAAAAGATCAAACCCCCCCAAAAAAAAGAGAGTTTTAAAAGAAAAGCTTCAAAAAAAGAAAGTTTTAAAAAAAGAAATCCCTTTAAAAAAGAGGGTTCAAAAAAAATAATTCAAAAAAACTTCAAAAGAAATAAAGTTTAAAAAAAAACCCCCCTAAAAAGGGAGTTTCATAAAGAGCCAAACATCAGTAAGCGAACACGTAATTCAAATACACGCTATAAAGCCTTCTGTATTTGAGTTCAGCCCCCATAAAGGAATAGTAATTGGTGTTGATGGTGGGGATTTTAAGCCCTAATTCAATCCCATGCTGAGCCACATGATCGCTGTCTTTTTTCTTGGGCCTGGCCAAATTCATCCTCACTCCCATGTTGAATAAGAATTGGAAATTCGCCACATTCATTTTAGCGTTATAGACGTTATTCACGGTGGCTAAATTCACATACTCAGAATTGAGCCATGAAGTGCCCGCTAACGCAATCCCGCCAAAAA
>NZ_MVWR01000020.1:0-4235 GCF_003637665.1 Helicobacter pylori
TATGTTGTGAAAACGCAAATCAATAAAGCAAGCATGATTTCTAGAGATCCTATTGAATGGGCAAAGTATTTAAGCTTTGAAAAACGAATATATAAGGATAATAGTAAAGAAGATGTCAATTTCTTTGCCAATGGTGGGATAAAAGAAAGTTCTCGTGTTTATGAAGCGAATGAGGAAGGGTTTGAAAAGTGTGTAACTAAAAGATACGATCTGATTGATACCATCAGAAATAGAAAATTTCATTCAAGAGAAACTGAAATTCTAACCTACACAAACAGCTTAGAAGAATTGAAAGAACAAGGTTTAGAAATCCAATTGACCCACCATAATGAAACGCATCAAAAAACCTTAGAAAATGGCAATGAAATCGCTAAAGAATACGACTATCTTAAAGATATTTACCAAGAAGTAGAAAGAACAAAAGATGGTGAATTGGTAAGAGAAATAATCCCCAGTATTTCTAGCGCTGAGTGTTTTAAGCTCTATAACAAACTGCCTTTTGAATCAATAAACAATGAAAACACCAAATTGAACACTAACGCCAATGAAGAAGTTAAAAAACTAGAATTTGAATTAGCTAAAGAAGTGCATGCTTTAATCCTAGAGCAACAATTGCTTTCAGCAACAGATTATTATTCTTGGATAGATAAAGATGATTATGCGAGTTTTGCTTGGAAAATACATAGGCTTATCAATGAAAATAGACTCAAAGAAAATCATCTCAGTGCAGATAACGCTAATAAGATTAAGCAATTTTTCTTTAATAATGGTTTTATTTTAGGTTGGACTAAAGAAGAACAAAGCGCTATACAAGAAAACAGAGATTATTCTTTAAGAAGCGCTCTTTTAAGTTTAGAAGAAATCGCTCAAGCAAAAATTGAATTGCAAAAATACTATGAAAGCGTTTATCTTAATGGTGATGGGAATCAAAGAGAAATCAAACCTTTTAAAGAAATCTTGAGAGACATCAACAATTTTGAAAAAGCTTATAAGGAGCGTTATAACGAATTGGTAAGTTTGAATGAAGCAATCATTCAAGCTAAAGAGAGCAGTAATGAGCGACAAAATTCTAACGCAAATAACAATAACACTATTAACAATACAATAAAGCATAATACTTCTATTGGTAACAATATTGTTCAAAATAATGATAATAATCATCTAAATTTAAGCATGGTTGATTTAGAATTAGAGCAACAAAATTTAGGAGAACCAAATGGAAAAGAAAGAACAAATCGTGCAGATGAGCCGAGCAGAGCTAGAGCAGGAATTCCGCAAGAAATTCACCGCAGAAGCGAACATGGAGGACAGCAAGAGGGAGTGGAGCGATCGAGTGATGAAGAATTTTCACACCAAGACCCTAGTTTATTTATTGAGCCTAGAGAGCAGGGAGAAACAAGAGGAATTTATAGATCTAGCGACCAACAGGCAGTTTCAGAAAAACCCCATAGAGAGCGAGATAGATTACATGAACATGTATCTAGAGGAGATGGAGTATCAGCAAGAACAGATAGCAATGGGGCATCAAGTCAAGCAAGCCGAATGGAAAATGGAGCAAGAAGCGAAGAAAAGAGGGATAATCCCAGCGATGAGAGAGGAGTATCACAGCCACCGCAATCCCAAGCTCATCAACAAAATAGCTCCAGAGATTTGGGGCTTTCTCTCTCTAGAGAACAGCCAGGACAGACTGGACGCTTACGCCTTTTTGATCATGGACAGATGGGTTCATTATTTCCCACAGACCATGAAAACCAAAGATCAAAGAACGATAATAAGCTTGATAAAAGCAGTGATAGAGCAAACGAAAATGGAGACAGAAGCCCTAGACAGAATGGAAGCGCAAATCAAGAGGGCGCAAGGGGTGAGCGATATGGAATTGCTCAAGGAAGCTCAAATCAATCAGTATCACCACCTACTCAAAGCCAATTACATCATGCAGGACTCAGCGCATCAAATGGACTTGGAAACCTTGAAAAAAACAGGGATCAAGAGAGAGGACTTTTATCAAATTTAGACAATTTAAAAGGCTTGCTTAACGCTATTCAAAACAACACCATAGCAAATGAGCCTAACTTTAGATCTAGGCTCTTAGAAGCCATTCAAAACAACGAGCCTTTAAAAGATAGTATTGTAGGGACACAACTCCTTAAAGACCCTACGACTAAAGTCTTTTATGACAAATTCCAATTAAAAATCAGCTCCACAAAAATCTTAGAGATTTTAGAAAATCGCATTCAAAAATCCATTGAAACAACGAATGAAACCTTAAACGCATTCAATGCACTGGATAGTCAAGCCATTGATAAAAACGCTATCTATAATAGCGTAGGATTAAATCCCACGCAAGAGAGTGAAATAACAGATAATAGCGTAGAGTTTAATAACGCTCAAGAGCAAGACACACAAGAAAACGCACAAACCACGCTAAAACAAGAAACGCAAGAGCAAGAAACACCAACCACGCCATCCATCGCCCTTAATCCTAAAATAGATTTTAAACCGAGCGAAGAAGTTTTAATTAAGGGAGCTAAAAACCGCTATAAGGCTAACATTAAAGCCATTGAACTCTTAAAAGAATTGCAAGCCAAACAAGAGATCTTAAAAGGCGATTATCACGCCACTCAAGAAGAGCAAGAAATCCTAGCGCAATTTAGCGGATGGGGGGGGTTAGAAAGCTACTTTAAAAAGGATCAACACCCTGAAGAATTTAAAGAATTAAACGCCTTACTCACTAAAGATGAATTTAGAAGAGCTTATTCAAGCACAAGAGACGCTTATTACACCCCTAAATTAGTTATTGATAGCATTTATCAGGCTTTAGATCAATTAGGGTTTAATAACGATAACCATCAAAAAGAAATCTTTGAACCCAGTTTAGGCACAGGTAAATTCATCGCTCATGCACCAAGCGATAAGAATTACCGCTTTATCGGCACAGAATTAGATCCTATTAGCGCTAATATTTCTCAATTCCTTTACCCTAATCAAACCATAAACCACGCCGCCTTACAAAACCACCCATTCTATCAAGAATACGATGCGTTTGTGGGCAATCCTCCTTATGGCAATCATAAAATCTATAGCTTTTATGACAAGGAATTGAGTAACGAGAGCGTTCATAATTACTTTTTAGGTAAAGCTATCAAAGAATTAAAAGATGATGGCATAGGGGCGTTTGTGGTGAGTTCTTGGTTTATGGATGGTAAAAACCCTAAAACGAGGGAATACATCGTGCAAAACGCCACTTTTTTAGGAGCGATAAGATTGCCTAATAGCGTGTTTAAAGGCACAGGAGCAGAAGTTACGAGCGACATTGTGTTTTTTAAAAAAGGCGTTGAAAAAGCAATCAATCAAAGCTTCACTAAAGCTATGCTCTATTATGACAAGATCATTGATAGCTTGGATGATGAAACCCTTTTTGCCTTGCAAAACAACCGCTTTGATAGTTTTATCCCTAGCGATCAACTTAAGATTGTCAATGCGATTGCAAGCCATTTTGGTTTCAAACAAGAAAAATTGCAACGTTGGTATGAAAAAATAGACACCACTAACTTTGGCTACAGCGAACAAGACTATAAGATCATCAAAGACTTCATTGATAAAGTTGGCGAGAATAATATCAATCTCAACGAGCAAACCTTGAATGAATACTTTATTAACCACCCTGAAAACATTCTAGGGCATTTGAGTTTGGAAAAAACCCGCTATAGCTTTGAAATAAATGGCGAACAAATTTATAAATACGAATTGCAAGCCTTAGAGGATAAAAGCTTAGATTTATCCCAAGCTCTTAGCCAAGCGATAGAAAAATTGCCTAAAGATGTCTATCAATACCATAAGACTACCCTTAAAACAGACGCTCTCATCATTGATGCAAATAACGAACGCTATCAAGAAGTTCAAAAGCTTATCAAAAATTTAGAAAGGGGGGAATTAGTCAAGTGGGATAATCTTTATTACCAGCTAGAACAAAATAATGAAATGGGCATCTTTTTAAAACCCACTAAAATCAACTCTAAAGTCCAAGATTCACGACTAAAAGCCTATTTTAAAATTAAAGACGCTTTGAATGATTTAACGAGTGCGGAATTAAACCCCTTAAGCTCTGATTTAGAGCTAGAAAACAAGAGGGCTAAACTCAATCTTGTTTATGATGGATTTGTCAAGAAATTTGGCTATCTCAATGAAAACAAAAACCGCAAGGACATCAAACAAGATTTGTATGGCGCTAAAGT
>NZ_MVWR01000021.1:0-3373 GCF_003637665.1 Helicobacter pylori
AACCCCTAAACAAACAAAACAATGAGTCAATAATGAAATCAAATAAAAAGCAAGACTAAAAAAACATTTCCCTATCCCTGCACCGACCTACATTCCCACTCTTGAAAAGAGCAGTATTATCAGCGATGAAGAGCTTGACTTCCAGGTTCGGAATGGTTAACTGGGTAGTTCCTCTTCTCTAAAGGCACAAGGAAAAGGGAGCTAAAGATAAAAACGCATTTACCCTTAACTCCCCTTTCTCTTTAATAGGGAGCTGTTTTTCAACAAAGAAGATCGTTAATAGCCCTTAATTAAAACAAGTTAGACTTTATCCTGTTTCTCATTAAAGCTTATTATATAAAAGTCTTTATAAAACTCCAACTCTCTTACACTCAGTAAGGCAGTGGTAACCCATTCGCGCTTATTGCCGTTATCTTATCAAAAAGCAAAAAACAAGCCAAACGCTCTATTAGTAGTAGTCAGCTAAACGCATTACTGCACTTACACATCTACCCTATCAAGCACATAGTCTTTGTGCGAGCTTCAGGGAAAGTTCATCTTGGAGTTGGCTTCCTGCTTAGATGCTTTCAGCAGTTATCACATCCGTGTGTAGCTACCCAGCGATGCTCTTGGCAGAACAACTGGTGCACCAGTGACACGTCCATCCCGGTCCTCTCGTACTAGGGACAGCTCTCCTCAACTTTCCTACGCCCACGGCAGATAGGGACCGAACTGTCTCACGACGTTCTGAACCCAGCTCGCGTACCGCTTTAAATGGCGAACAGCCATACCCTTGGGACCTGCTCCAGCCCCAGGATGCGATGAGCCGACATCGAGGTGCCAAACCTCCCCGTCGATGTGAGCTCTTGGGGGAGATCAGCCTGTTATCCCCGGGGTACCTTTTATCCTTTGAGCGATGGCCCTTCCACACAGAACCACCGGATCACTATGACCGACTTTCGTCTCTGCTTGACTTGTATGTCTTACAGTCAGGCTGGCTTGTGCCATTACACTCAACTTGCGATTTCCAACCGCAATGAGCCAACCTTTGCAAGCCTCCGTTACTTTTTAGGAGGCGACCGCCCCAGTCAAACTACCCACCAAGCATTGTCCTGCCTGTGGATAACACAGGCCAGTTAGCTAACAGAAACATCAAGGGTGGTATCTCAAGGATGGCTCCATAAGAGCCAAAGCCCTTACTTCAAAGCCTCCCACCTATCCTGCGCATGATATTCCCATTAGCAGTGCTAAGTTGTAGTAAAGGTCCACGGGGTCTCTCCGTCTTGCCGCGGGTAGGAGGAATTTTCACCTCCACTACAATTTCACTGAATCTCTGGTTGAGACAGCTCCCATCTCGTTACGCCATTCATGCAGGTCGGTATTTAACCGACAAGGAATTTCGCTACCTTAGGACCGTTATAGTTACGGCCGCCGTTTACTCGGGCTTCAATTCAACGCTTCATCTTGCGACTGACGCATCCTCTTAACCTTCGAGCACCGGGCAGGCGTCACACCTTATACTTCCTCTTACGAGTTGGCAAAGTGCTGTGTTTTTGGTAAACAGTCGGGAGGGACTCTTTGCTGAGACCGCATTGCTGCGGCACACCTTATCGCGAACTTACGGTGCTAGTTTGCAGAGTTCCTTAACCAGAGTTCTTTCACGCGCCTTAGAATACTCATCTCATCTACCTGTGTCGGTTTGCGGTACGGACGACTATGGATATGCTTAGAGGCTTTTCTTGGCACGACGGTATCAGCGATTCTCCCTTTGTCCTAAAAGGACTCAAAGAGCCTGTTTGGGTTTCAAATACAGAGGTGGATTTGCCTTCCCTCCAATCTACGCCCTTAGACTAGCGCTTCCATCAGCTAGCTCGCTTAACCCTATGCGTCCCCCCATCACGCTCCATAAGTCGGTATTGGAATATTAACCAATTTGCCATCACCTACCCCTTTCGGACTCGGCTTAGGACCCGACTAACCCTACGATGACGACCATCGCGTAGGAAACCTTAGATTTACGGCGGATACAATTCTCATATATCTTATCGTTACTCATTCCTGCATGCTCACTTCATACCGCTCCAGCACTCCTTACCGGTATACCTTCAACGCTGGTATGAACGCTCTTCTACCACTGTGTCAAACACAATCTACAAATTCGGTGTCTATCTTAGCCCCGTTATATTTTCAGCGCATGACCACTAGACCAGTGAGCTGTTACGCTTTCTTTAAAGGATGGCTGCTTCTAAGCCAACCTCCTGGTTGTTTGAGTAGCCACACATCTTTTTCCACTCAGAATAGAACTTAGGGACCTTATTTGGTAGTCTGGGTTGTTCCCCTTTTGACGATTGATTTTATCACCCACCGCCTGACTCCCAAGATACGATAAAAGGTATTCGAAGTTTGATAGGGTTTGGTACCGCGGCGAGCAGCCCTAGCCCAATCAGTGCTCTACCCCCTTTTATTATCACTTGAGGCTATACCTAAATATATTTCGAAGAGAACCAGCTATCACTAAGTTTGTTTGGCCTTTCACCCCTATCCACAGCTCATCCCAACCCGTTTCAATGGGTACGAGTTCAGTCCTCCACGCGCTATTACACGCGTTTCAACTTGGCCATGGATAGATCACTTAGCTTCGGGTCTGCAGCATCTGACTCAAGCGCCCTATTAAGACTCGCTTTCGCTACGGCTTCGCATTCGCTTAACCTTGCCAGATACCACAACTCGCAGGATCATTATGCAAAAGGCAGTCCATCACCCTGATAAATCATAGGGCTCTGAATGATTGTAAGCAGATGGTTTCAGGTTCTATTTCACTCCGCTCACTGCGGTTCTTTTCACCTTTCCCTCACGGTACTTGTTCGCTATCGCTCAAAGAGTAGTATTTAGGGTTGGAGAGTGGTCTCCCCGGCTTCAACCTGGATTTCTCGTGTCCTGGCCTACTCTGGATACTGCTACCTAAGAACGCCTTGTCGCATACAAGGCTATCACTTTCTATGGCTTACCTTTCCAGGTAACTCTGCTAAAGCGTTCTCTTGGATATTGCAGTCCTCAACCCCGAATGCAAGCACTCGGTTTGCCCTTTTCCCCGTTCGCTCGCCACTACTTAGGGAATCTCGTTGATTTCTTTTCCTCTAGTTACTGAGATGTTTCACTTCACTAGGTTCGCTCTCTATTAAAGAGTAACTAATATCTCTATTAGTTGGGTTGCCCCATTCGGACATCTACGCATCAAAGCTCCTTGACAGCTCCGCATAGCTTATCGCAGTCTAGTACGTCCTTCATCGCCTCTCTTTGGCAAGGCATCCGCCATCTGCTCTTAAAAGCTTGTTTTAAATTTTAAAATATCCTTTAAAACCCGCCCTTTTATAATGAATAACGACAATTGCAC
>NZ_MVWR01000022.1:0-2267 GCF_003637665.1 Helicobacter pylori
TTTAAGCAAACCTTAAGCTTTCTATGACTATACTTTCATTTCCTTGTTTCAGCAAGGGCTTTTAAAAAGCCGCTTGATACCTTACAAGGATAGCTGATTAAAAGCAAACGATCTTTGAAAACTAAGCAAATTGATAGAAGTTCTTTTTAAAGGGATATTCTAAAACAAAATAAGTAATGACCGACTAAATAGAGTGAGAGTTTTTATAACTTCCATTCTTTTATAAGAAATTCTTATCCAACCAGTGCCAATCAATTTCATTGATTATGATGGTTATATCATTATGATTGATGACTGAATGGCATGAGAGTATTTACTAGGTTAGCATTTGGCTAAACCTTTTTAAAAAGTTTCTTTCTGTTTTGTTGTTGTAATACTTAAGAACACAACCCGTTTTATTCAATAAAGTATAAAAAGTATAAAACGAGTTCTTGTGATACGCTAAAGCTATTGTTAGAAATAATGATAGCCTATCAAAAAACAAAAGAGCTTTAGGACAAACACTTTTATGGAGAGTTTGATCCTGGCTCAGAGTGAACGCTGGCGGCGTGCCTAATACATGCAAGTCGAACGATGAAGCTTCTAGCTTGCTAGAATGCTGATTAGTGGCGCACGGGTGAGTAACGCATAGGTCATGTGCCTCTTAGTTTGGGATAGCCATTGGAAACGATGATTAATACCAGATACTCCCTACGGGGGAAAGATTTATCGCTAAGAGATCAGCCTATGTCCTATCAGCTTGTTGGTAAGGTAATGGCTTACCAAGGCTATGACGGGTATCCGGCCTGAGAGGGTGAACGGACACACTGGAACTGAGACACGGTCCAGACTCCTACGGGAGGCAGCAGTAGGGAATATTGCTCAATGGGGGAAACCCTGAAGCAGCAACGCCGCGTGGAGGATGAAGGTTTTAGGATTGTAAACTCCTTTTGTTAGAGAAGATAATGACGGTATCTAACGAATAAGCACCGGCTAACTCCGTGCCAGCAGCCGCGGTAATACGGAGGGTGCAAGCGTTACTCGGAATCACTGGGCGTAAAGAGCGCGTAGGCGGGATAGTCAGTCAGGTGTGAAATCCTATGGCTTAACCATAGAACTGCATTTGAAACTACTATTCTAGAGTGTGGGAGAGGTAGGTGGAATTCTTGGTGTAGGGGTAAAATCCGTAGAGATCAAGAGGAATACTCATTGCGAAGGCGACCTGCTGGAACATTACTGACGCTGATTGCGCGAAAGCGTGGGGAGCAAACAGGATTAGATACCCTGGTAGTCCACGCCCTAAACGATGGATGCTAGTTGTTGGAGGGCTTAGTCTCTCCAGTAATGCAGCTAACGCATTAAGCATCCCGCCTGGGGAGTACGGTCGCAAGATTAAAACTCAAAGGAATAGACGGGGACCCGCACAAGCGGTGGAGCATGTGGTTTAATTCGAAGATACACGAAGAACCTTACCTAGGCTTGACATTGAGAGAATCCGCTAGAAATAGTGGAGTGTCTGGCTTGCCAGACCTTGAAAACAGGTGCTGCACGGCTGTCGTCAGCTCGTGTCGTGAGATGTTGGGTTAAGTCCCGCAACGAGCGCAACCCCCTTTCTTAGTTGCTAACAGGTTATGCTGAGAACTCTAAGGATACTGCCTCCGTAAGGAGGAGGAAGGTGGGGACGACGTCAAGTCATCATGGCCCTTACGCCTAGGGCTACACACGTGCTACAATGGGGTGCACAAAGAGAAGCAATACTGCGAAGTGGAGCCAATCTTCAAAACACCTCTCAGTTCGGATTGTAGGCTGCAACTCGCCTGCATGAAGCTGGAATCGCTAGTAATCGCAAATCAGCCATGTTGCGGTGAATACGTTCCCGGGTCTTGTACTCACCGCCCGTCACACCATGGGAGTTGTGTTTGCCTTAAGTCAGGATGCTAAATTGGCTACTGCCCACGGCACACACAGCGACTGGGGTGAAGTCGTAACAAGGTAACCGTAGGTGAACCTGCGGTTGGATCACCTCCTTTCTAGAGAAAAGCTTTTAACATTCGCTTGTTAAAAGCCAAAGAGTATTACCTGACAAAAGAACTTCTTGTTGCTTAGTTTTGAAAGATTGGGCTTTTCTTTCTTTTTTTTATTCTTGATTGTTTTTAATATTTGCTTGCTTATTGTTTGTTATTTCTTAATGCTTATATTTTTAGTTGTTAGTGTCTTTATATTTAATGTTTAATGTGTTTAGTTTGCTTGTGTTGGTTTCTTAGATCTTGCTTTTTGTCTAAAGTTTT
>NZ_MVWR01000023.1:0-2009 GCF_003637665.1 Helicobacter pylori
AAAGAAGCCATCAAAGAAGGCGTGGAGGGATTAGAGGCTAATGTGAAAGATTTAGAGCGGATTATCCCTAAAGATTTGAAAGCCACTGAAATCATGGCTAATATCAACAGCCCTTGGATACCCACTCAGTATTAGAAGAGTTTTTAATGGAATTGAGCGCTAACCATTATGAAAAGCAATACGGCGATAAAATGACAGATTACCAACTAGGCAATCTCAAAGAAGACATCAAAGTAGAACACCTAAGCGGTGCTTATGAAGTTTTTGCTAGAAGCAATGAATTAAACGAGCTTTATGGTATCAGGCATAAAGACAAAGCGCATTCTTATAAAGTGCCTTTTGAAAGCCTTTTAAATAAAGTCTTAAACAACAAGGATTTGAGCGTTAAATACGCCCAAGTTGATCCTAATGATCCTAAAAAAGAAATCTTTATCACTGATGAAGAGCAAAGCAATCTCGCCAGACAAAAAGCAGAAGAATTGAAAGAAGCTTTTAAAGACTGGATTTATAAGGATTATGCAAGAAGAACCCATTTAGAGCAAATCTATAATGACACTTTCAACAACTCTGTTTTAAAAACCTATGATGGCTCGCAATTAGAACTAGAGGGCTTTAACCACCATATCAGCTTGCGCCCCCACCAAAAGAACGCTATTTTTAGAACCATCCAAGACAGGGCGGTGTGTTTAGACCATCAGGTTGGAGCAGGCAAGACTTTGTGCGCTATAGCCAGTTGCATGGAGCAAAAACGCATGGGGTTAGTGAATAAAACGCTCATTGCCGTGCCTAACCATTTAACCAAGCAATGGGGCGATGAATTTTATAAGGCTTACCCTAACGCTAATGTGTTAGTCGTTGATAGCAAGGACACCACTGAAAAAGAAAGAGAGCTTTTATTCAATCAAATCGCTAACAACAATTATGACGCTGTGATTATCGCGCACACCCATTTGGAATTATTGTCTAACCCTAGAGGAATCATAGAAGAATTGAAAGAAGAAGAGCTAGTGAATGCCGAAAAAAACTTTGAAAGGCAAGAATTAGCTTATAAAAATAACCCTAGAGAAACTAAAAAACCCAATGAAAGAGCCTTTAAAAACAAGTTGGATAAAATCCGCGCTAAATACGATGCGATTTTAGAAAAACAAGGCTCTCATATTGATATCAGTCAAATGGGGATTGACAATTTGATTGTGGATGAAGCCCACTTATTCAAAAATCTAGCCTTTGAAACTTCTATGGAAAAAATTGCAGGGCTTGGCAACCAACAAGGTTCTAATCGCGCTAGAGATTTGTTTATTAAAACGCGCTACTTGCATCAAAACGATAAGAAAATCATGTTTTTAACCGGCACGCCTATAGCTAATTCCTTGAGTGAAATGTATCACTTGCAACGCTACCTAACCCCTGATGTGTTGAAAGAAAGAGGGTTAGAATTCTTTGATGATTGGGCTAAGACTTATGGGGAAGTGGTGAATGATTTTGAATTAGACACTTCCGCTCAAAGTTATAAAATGATCAATCGCTTTTCTAAATTTAGCGATGTGCAAGGCTTAAGCACCATGTATAGAGCTTTTGCGGATATTGTCTCCAATGATGACATTTTAAAGCATAACCCCCACTTTGTGCCTAAAGTGTATGGGGATAAACCTATCAATGTGGTGGTGAAAAGAAGCGAAGAAGTGGCTCAATTCATTGGCGTTGCTGATGAAAATGGTAAATATAATGAAGGCTCTATCATTGATAGGATGCAAAAATGCGAGGGCAAGAAAAGCAAAAAAGGGCAAGACAATATCCTTTCTTGCACCACAGACGCTAGAAAAGTGGCTTTGGATTACCGCTTGATTGACCCTAACGCTAAAGTGGAAAAAGAATTTTCTAAAAGCTATGCTATGGCAAAAAATATCTATGAGAATTATTTAGAAACTCATGCCACTAAAGGCACACAACTTGGTTTCATAGGGCTATCCACACCCAAAACCCATAGCCAAAAAGTGAGTTTAGAAGCG
>NZ_MVWR01000024.1:0-1800 GCF_003637665.1 Helicobacter pylori
CCCATGTTGAATAAGAATTGGAAATTCGCCACATTCATTTTAGCGTTATAGACGTTATTCACGGTGGCTAAATTCACATACTCAGAATTGAGCCATGAAGTGCCCGCTAACGCAATCCCGCCAAAAAGCCCCACAGAAAGCTTGTTGTTTTTGCCTAAGAAATTGGTGGCTTTATCGTTGATGAAGTTATAAAGAGCGTCCGCTCCAAAGCCATAAGTCCACACGTCAGAAGCCGAGTTGAAGAAGCTGGATTTAATGAACGCATGGTTGTAATCAAAAAAGCCGTAATACCTAGCGCCCCATTTTCTTTTTTGGCCAAAGAATTGTTTGTAGCCCACCTGAATACCGATCCCATTCATGGCACCGTTGTTGGTTTGAGAGCTGACGATACCCACTTTCCTAAAGGGGTTTCGGCCTAATTCTTGGTTGATGGTTTGGATTTGGTTGTAAGAATTTGGATTGAGGTAGTAATTGGTTTCTATGCCTTGCGGGCTATAGGGGTTATTCTTTTTACTCACCACATTTTGCAAAGACTGAGCGTTAGGGACTTTGGAGAGCGCGGTAGTGATGCTGTTATAGGTGTTGCCCAATTCATTGTATTTAGATTTGAAATTCACTAGAGTGTCAGCGATGTTTTCGGCTTGCTGTATTTGCTCGGCTTGAGTGCCAAAATGCGCGATGCTGTTTTTTAGATTCGTTATGGTTTGCCCCACATAGGCGCAACCGGCCCCCCAAGTGTTAGAAGTTACCTGACCTGGATTGGTGCCCCTACGCTCACCCCCTTGCACTTCATAACACACCCCTAAAGAGTCTGATACAAAGGCTGTAGGGATTTTTTCAAAGTTTTTCACCACTTGTTCGGCTTGGTTTAAAATCTCTGCTTGCGCTTGTGCATTTTTGAGCATGCTTTGCGCAAAGCTAGCGTCTGTGTAGGGGTTGAATGGTTTTCCAGTGTCCAGGTTGTTTTGATTTTGCGCGTTTTCACTAACGATTTTGCTTTGCGCAACAGCTTCTTGCGCGTTAGCGATCATGCCTTGGATCGCGCTGATTTCATTGGCAAACATCCCGCACATTGTCCCATTGCCGCTTATCCCTTGCCAATAACCGCTACCACCATTCTGAAAGTTTGGGCATGCCTCATTTAGGGTAGTGATAATGATGCTCGCTTGTTCTAAAAGGGTTTGAGCGTTATTTTCTGTGTTGATATTTTCTGTTGTTGGTGTTGATGTTCCTCCATTCCACGAGGTTGAAATAGCTTTCCCATGACTCCATGGGTATACTAAAGGTTCATTTGGTTTGCCACCCGTTCTTTTGTCTCCATTGATAGTGAAATCAAGTTTTGTGGTGGTGTTACTCAAAACCGGGATACCATCTCCATTAGATCCATTGGCTGTCAAAGCCTTTTGAATGATTTGGTAGGCTTGATTGATTTTCGCATAATTTTCAGTGGATATAGTGCTATCCCTTCCTGGCTCATAATACGAATTGCAAGTGATGGTCGTCGTATCTTGTCCTGGCACATTATTAAAAGTTTGGATACCTCCATTCGCGCTCTCATTACTGCCAGGACCACAACCAGTAAAAGCATAGCTTGTAACTTGCCACAACCCCACTGCCGCATTCAACGCTAAAAGCACGGCTTGATACGCCGGAGAATTGGTTTTGACATCAAGCAAATTCCTAGAGCTTGAGCCTAGATTATCCCTTGCGTCGTTAATCGCGCTCGGATCAGCGGATAATTTGATAAGGGTGTTTAGGGTGCTGTAATTGTTCAAAAGGTTGTTCAGCTTTTCATAATTG
>NZ_MVWR01000025.1:0-1244 GCF_003637665.1 Helicobacter pylori
CTAAAAGCTTACAATCTCTTTCTTCATTGAAAAACAAGTCGTTCAAATTGCTTGCAAATTGCTTTTTAATAGCGTCTAGCTTTTCTTTATTTTGTTCGGCTATTTGCTTGTTTTGTTCTTTGAGTTTCTTGTGCGTTAATTCTTCACTCATAGAGGCGTTTTCTTTTAAAGGCTCTACTTCTTTAATTTTGATAAGCTCATAATCCTTACTCTCTTCATTTTTCAAATCATAGAGCTTGATCTCTGTATGAGTGGGGATCACTACAGAGCTTTGAAGCGTTTCTAAATCTTTCAATTCCTGTTTAAGATAATCCAATTTAGAAGCGTTGTTTTTCAAATTTTCCTCATTGAAGTAATGCTCTTTATTGAAAGCTTTGTATTTTGCTTCTTCATTTTTGATTTCAGCCCTCAATTTGACTTCTTCAATAATCAAGGGATTGCCTGTGGCTTCTGCTTTCATCTCGCTCGCATTAGAACTTCCCATAGTGAAGTCTTCTAATTCATTCAAACCTAACTTGTGTGCGTTTCTAAATTGCTCTATGCCTTTAGATTTGGTTTCTATGATTTGCCACATACGGCTATCATAAGTCTTTTCAGTGGCGTAGCGATAGATTTTCATTCTAAAATTTTCAGGGTCATTTTGGTGTAAAATATTGCCTTGTCTTATCCCACGCCCTTCCATTTGCAACAATTCATCAGGCCTCCATGGGCAATCTAATTCATGCATAGCGACTAATCTAGCTTGCACATTAGTGCCTACGCCCATTTTAGCAGGACTGCCCAATAAGACCCTGACTTCGCCACGATTGAGCTTTTTAAACAAATCCTGCTTTTGCTCTTCGGTTTTAGCGTCATGGATGAAAGCGATTTCATTTTGTGGGATACCCATTTGGACTAAATGCCTTAAAACATCGCTATAAACATCAAACGAACAGCCTTTAGCTAGCTCTTCATCTAAATTGATGCTTTTAGCCTCTTTCTCTTTGAGTTCGTTTTCTAATTCTTTCTTGCTAGGAGCGATAAGATTGCCATTTTCATCATAACTAGACAAGCTCTCTAAAAGCTCTTGAGCTTCATCTAGGGGATTTTTGTTTTCTATCTCATGAGCGTTATCTAACGCTTCTAAACTCACTTTTTGGCTATGGGTTTTGGGTGTGGATAGCCCTATGAAACCAAGTTGTGTGCCTTTAGTGGCATGAGTTTCTAAATAATTCTCATAGATATTTTTTGCCATAGCATAGCTT
>NZ_MVWR01000026.1:0-1244 GCF_003637665.1 Helicobacter pylori
CTAAAAGCTTACAATCTCTTTCTTCATTGAAAAACAAGTCGTTCAAATTGCTTGCAAATTGCTTTTTAATAGCGTCTAGCTTTTCTTTATTTTGTTCGGCTATTTGCTTGTTTTGTTCTTTGAGTTTTTTGTGCGTTAATTCTTCACTCATAGAGGCGTTTTCTTTTAAAGGCTCTATTTCTTTAACTTTGATAAGCTCATAATCCTTACTCTCTTCATTTTTCAAATCATAGAGCTTGATCTCTGTGTGAGTGGGGATTATTATAGAGCTTTGAAGCGTTTCTAAATCTTTCAATTCCTGTTTGAGATAATCCAATTTAGAAGAGTTGTTTTTCAAATTCTCTTCATTGAAGTAATTTTCTTTATTGAAAGCTTTGTATTTTGCTTCTTCATTTTTGATTTCAGCCCTCAATTTGACTTCTTCAATAATTAAGGGATTGCCTGTCGCTTCTGCTTTCATCTCACTCGCATTAGAACTCCCCATATTAAAGTCTTCTAATTCATTCAAGCCTAATTTGTGCGCGTTTCTAAATTGCTCTATACCTTTAGATTTAGTCTCTATGATTTGCCACATACGGCTATCATAAGTTTTTTCAGTGGCGTAGCGATAGATTTTCATTCTAAAATTTTCAGGATCGTTTTGGTGCAAAATATTGCCTTGTCTTATCCCACGCCCTTCCATTTGCAACAATTCATCAGGTCTCCATGGGCAATCTAATTCATGCATAGCGACTAATCTCTCTTGCACATTAGTGCCTACGCCCATTTTAGCAGGACTGCCCAATAATACCCTGACTTTGCCACGATTGATTTTTTTAAACAAATCCTGTTTTTGATCTTCAGTTTTAGCGTCATGGATGAAAGCGATTTCATTTTGTGGGATGCCCATTTGGACTAAATGCCTTAAAACATCGCTATAAACATCAAACGAACAGCCTTTAGCGAGTTCTTCATCTAAGTTGACGCTTCTAGCCTCTTTCTCTTTGAGCTCGTTCTCTAATTCTTTCTTGCTAGGAGCGATAAGATTGCCATTTTCATCATAACTAGATAAGCTCTCTAAAAGTTCTTGAGCTTCATCTAGGGGATTTTTATTTTCTATTTCATGAGCGTTATCTAGCGCTTCTAAACTCACTTTTTGGCTATGGGTTTTGGGTGTGGATAGCCCTATGAAACCAAGTTGTGTGCCTTTAGTGGCATGAGTTTCTAAATAATTCTCATAGATATTTTTTGCCATAGCATAGCTT
>NZ_MVWR01000027.1:0-1228 GCF_003637665.1 Helicobacter pylori
ATCGCTCTCGCTATTAAAGCGTCCTTGATTGCTTGAAGCCGCTAAATTGTTGATCTCGGTGTTGTTTAGTCGGTTGTGTGGCACTCTAACTAACAACTCGTCCGGTTTCAAGTCTATGTTATAGTATTCCTTGATCGCTTTCTCGTAAATGTAACGGCTTTTAGGCGTGAAGTTTAGCATGCCTTGGATGCGGTGGTTTCCTGCGATCACTTGCCCGTCATGCAGAATGATTGGTAAATCTTCAAACCCTCCGCTCCCAAATATCTTTTTTGGATCAAAATTCTCAGCGATGCTTTTAATCTGCTCTTCGTTCATGTCGGTGCGTTTTTGCGTCCCGCCTGTGGTAAAGCTTGGTTTTAAATCTTTAGCTTTCACGATCGCATAATCTAGATCGTAAATCTCTCGTTCGTTCAACCGAACTCGGCTTTTTGGGATCTGCACTTGTGTTTGTGTAGGGATATCAACTCCAACTTCTATTTTAGTCTGGCTTTCAATGTTGCCTGCATTGCCTCGCTCGTGTTCTAATTTCTTTTTTAACGCTTCTTTACGCTTGTTTTCTTGCTCTTTAGCTTTTAAAAATTCCTGTTCGCTTTCTTTGGCTTCACTTTCTAATTTCGCTAACTTTTCGGCGTTGGCTTGTTCAAGCGGGCTTAATTTTGTAGCGTTTTGTGGGGTTTCGTTTAAATTTTCGCTTGTTTTTAATAAATCCTCTTGATCTGTTAGCGGTTTTTGGGTAGGATTAGGTTCTACGGAGTTTAAGGGCAGAATCTCGCTCTTTGTGATTAGTGGAGATGTATATAAACTTTCACTATTCTCCAACTTCTCATATCCTGTTATAATCCAATGATTAGGTAATTTTTCTCCTTTCCAATTATCTTTTAAACCTACTCTTATATTTTGGTATTCAATAGCTATTCTGCCGTTATTATCAACCTTAACGCCTTTCTCTATAATCTCAGGGATTGATTTAATTACATTTAGTGCGTATTCTTTAGCTTGTTGTTCGTTTAAGCCTTTAGCTATGGCTTGATCTTCTCGGCGTTTTAAGATGTGTTCTAACCCGTAATCTTTATTGCCCCACACAAAATCAATCCCTCCTAAATCCTCCCTATAAGCTGCGCCTGCGACTTGTCCGTTTTCCTCTTGCAAGAGCTTCTCTAACGCTTCCTTAGGCTTTAGAGCAAACTCGGGGTAATTCTTGCCAAATTCTTTGAGTGGGGTTATAGCG
>NZ_MVWR01000028.1:0-1053 GCF_003637665.1 Helicobacter pylori
TTACCCCCCTAAAAACTATAAACATAACTCACATTAAACGCCACAAGGCGTTTAAAAAACAAAGAAGTGTTCAACCCTTTGCCATGCGTTTCATAAAAGGAATTGACCGCTAAAGGGATTTTTAAGCCCATTTCAAAGCCGTTATGCCTATTGACATTCACACGAACCCCAAAATTCAAAGGGATTTGGAAAAAACTCGTGTGCATTTTAGCTTGATAGCCCGTCAAGTAATTGTTGATAAAATCCGTTTGGCTCACCCACATGCCTAAACCACTCCCTACCCACGAACTCCCCGCTAAAGCAAAGCCTACATAAAAGCCCACGCTAGAATGTTTTTTTGCATTATCAATGAAATTATAAAGATAATCTATCCCAAGCCCATAGAGGTGGTTATTCATTTTGCCCAAACCATCAAAGCCGTTGCCCACAAAACCAAAATTAGTGTAACCATAGTCATAGAACAAGTAATAGCGAAACCCTTGATTTTTTTTCTTAGTAAAGAAATGCTTATACCCTACGCTCAAACTCACCCCATACATGCTTGAAATGTTTTTAGAATAAGAGCTAGGATCAAGCGCGTTTAAGGAATTTGAAATTTGAGCGATTTGAGAAGATAAAGAAGAAAGCATGCGGTTTTGAGATTGAGCAAATTGCAATTCTAAATTTTTTAAATTTTCTGCTAATTCTAAAGGGTTAGTAATGGGTTCTTGCATTTTTTCTAACGCTTGGGCTAGTTTAGGGTTAGATGCAACGCCACCGCTAAGCGTGACTATTTTTTCAATGTTTTGAAGGGTGGATTGGAGGTAGTATTGTTCGGCTTGCATTTCAGTGGGGGTTAATTTAGCATCGTTTTTTAAAGCGTTGTTGATGTAGTTAAAGGTGTTTTGCATGCTTGTGATTTCATTTTTAACTTGATTGAGTTTATAGATTTGGTTTTGAGCGTTAGAAATTATTTGGATGCGTTCTTGATTTAAAAAGGGGTTATTATGCTCAACGGCATGACTAATGGAATATTCAAAACCCACGCTCGCATACGCCCCATTTTCTTCAGCG
>NZ_MVWR01000029.1:0-630 GCF_003637665.1 Helicobacter pylori
CAAAAGACAGAACAAGAAAAACAAAAGACAGAACAAGAAAAACAAAAGACAAACAATACACAGAAAGATTTGGTTAACAAAGCAGAACAAAATTGCCAAGAAAAACATAATCAATTTTTTATTAAAAAAGCAGGAATTAAGGGTGGTATTGCTATAGAAGTAGAAGCTGAATGCAAAACCCCTAAACCCACAAAAACCAATCAAACCCCTATCCAGCCAAAACACCTTCCAAACTCTAAACAACCCCGCTCTCAAAGAGGATCAAAAGCGCAAGAGCTTATCGCTTATTTGCAAAAAGAGCTGGAATCTCTGCCCTATTCACAAAAAGCTATCGCTAAACAAGTGGATTTTTATAAACCAAGTTCTATCGCTTATTTAGAATTAGATCCTAGAGATTTTAAGGTTACAGAAGAATGGCAAAAAGAAAATCTAAAAATACGCTCTAAAGCTCAAGCTAAAATGCTTGAAATGAGGGATTTAAAACCAGACCCACAAGCCCACCTTCCAACCTCTCAAAGCCTTTTGTTCGTTCAAAAAATATTTGCTGATGTCAATAAAGAAATAAAAGTAATTGCTAATACCGAGAAAAAAGCAGAAAAAGCGGGTTATGGTTATAGTAAAAGGATGTAG
>NZ_MVWR01000003.1:0-214105 GCF_003637665.1 Helicobacter pylori
TCCAACCTCTCAAAGCCTTTTGTTCGTTCAAAAAATATTTGCTGATGTCAATAAAGAAATAAAAGTAATTGCTAATACCGAGAAAAAAGCAGAAAAAGCGGGTTATGGTTATAGTAAAAGGATGTAGCGATTAAAAACATTAAGTTTTTAATTATCTGTCGGCTTTTGAGATCGTTTTTTATGGTGTTGTGGCGTTATTTGGTAAGTTACAAATGGAAGTTAAAACGCGCAATAAAACTCCAAAGAGCCGACTTTTTTAATCGTAATTTGCTTATGGTTTAATAAAGTTTCTAAATGCTTAAAAGCGTTAGGATCCAGTATTAAGGGGGCTTCTTCTGCGCTTAAAGGGCGCCTAGAAATTAAAGCGAGCAATTCGTCTATACCGCAAGAAATCAATTTTTTGGCTTGATCGGCTTGAGCAGTGGATCGTTTAGGCAAACTCACGCAAAGCCCTTCAAAAAATAAAGAGCATTTTAATAATTCATCTTCGCTTAATTTAGGGGCTTTAAAGCTTGAGGGCCTGTCTATGGTGCTTAAATCCACTCTAGCAATATTGATTTTTTTTAAAAAGTCAGCGATGCGTTTTAAGTTGTTCGCGTTATCATTCACGCCCTTAATCAACAGCACTTCAGCCACCAGTTGTCCTTGATAAATTTGAGAAAAGCTCAAAATCCCCTCTAAAATCTTGTCAATGTCTTTAGAATAGGGCTTATCCACTCTTTCAAAGGCTTTCAAATCAATAGCGTCTAAAGAAAATTTAACGATGTCAAATTCCTTTAAGGCTTGCTGGACTTTTGGCTCATAAAAGAGTGAGCCGTTGCTTAAAATCAAAGTTTTAACGCCCTTTAAAAAAGGCTTGATGCTTTGGATAAGCTCTAATAAATGAGGGTATAGAGTGGGTTCGCCATTAGCGGTAATGGTTAAAACATCAATGGGGGTGGTGAGATTGTTTAGGGCGTTTTGAATGGCGTTAATCAAGATTTCCACTTTTATCACTTCTTCCATGCGTTCAATGGGCTTGGCTTTACCCAACTCGCAATAAATGCAATTGTAATTGCATTGTTTTTTAGAGGGCGATAGATCCACGCCCAAAGACTTCCCAAAACGCCTGGATAAAACAGGCCCAAAAACGATAGGCGGATTTTCTTTAGCCATTATCTTCCTCTAAAAACACACGCTCTTTGCATTGGATGCATTCATGCGCCTTTTTTTTGCGATAGATCCTTTCGCTCATTAAATAATGGCATTTCTCGCAACGCTTGTTGATGGGCTTATGGTTGGATAAAAAATTGCATTTAGGGTAATTGTTACAGCCATAAAACGAGCCTTTCTTACTCCTTTTTAAGGCAATATCCCCTCCGCATTCTGGGCATTTCACGCCTTCTATTGTTTCTTTGGCGTTAGGGGTGTTTTTTAACGATTTGGTGTTTTTGCATTCAGGGTAGTTGTTGCAAGCCAAAAACGCCCCGTTTCTGCTGAATTTTTGCACCATTTCCCCTCCGCATTTTTCGCACAATTCTTGATTGGCTCCATCATTGGTGTTTTCAGTCTGTTTGATGTATTTGCATTTAGGGTAATTGTTGCAAGCGATAAACTCCCCATAACGGCTATTTTTTTTGACCAATTCCCCACCGCATTTAGGGCATGATTGACCGGTTTTTTCATGCACTTTTTGAGAGATGATATTCTTTTTCCCGGCTTCAATTTTATCCATAAAAGGGTAGTAAAAGTCCTTTAAGACTTGTTGGTAGTCGGCTTTATTTTGAGCGATATTGTCCAATTCCTCTTCTAAAGAAGCGCTGAATTTGGAATCCACGATTTCTTCAAAATGCTTTTCTAAAATTTCTATCACCTTAAAAGCGCTCTCTAAAGCGCTGATTTGCTTTTTTTCTACCTTGATGTAGTCTCTGTTTTGCAAAAGTGCAATCGTTGGGGCGTAGGTGCTGGGCCTGCCTATGCCTAAACTTTCTAAAACTTTAATCAAACTCGCTTCTGAATAGCGCGCTGGAGGTTCTGTAACATGGGCGTTACTCTCTAATTTTTCTAATTTAATGGGGTCATTTTCTTTCAAATTGGGGAGCAATTTGTCCTTATCGTCATTGCCTAAAATTTTATAATAGCCATCAAAAAGGAGTTTTCTGCCACTCGCTTTAAACTCGCCTTTTTCGCAAGCCACAACCACGCTTTGGCTTTCAAAAAGAGCGTCTTGCATTTGAGAAGCTAAGAAGCGTTTATAAATTAAAGTATAGAGCTTTAATTCTTCAGGCTTAAGGTAGTCTTTTAAAGCGTTTGGCTCTAAAATAATAGAAGTGGGCCTGATCGCTTCATGGGCTTCTTGGGCGTTTTTATTCTTGCTGGAATAGACTTTGGCTTTAGGGGGTAGGTAGTCTTTGCCATAGTCTTTTAAAATCTTATTTCTCGCTTCTTCTAAAGCCTCTTTAGCGATATTCAAGCTATCGGTCCTCATGTAAGTGATCACGCCCATAACGCCTTGCGGGGTGGCTACGCCTTCATATAATTTTTGAGCGATACTCATGGTTTTTGTGGGCGAAAAGCCTAAGAGACTGGAAGCGCTTTGCTGTAAAGTGGAAGTCATGAAAGGGGGCGGTGTGGGGGATTTTTTAGATTTTTTAACGATACTAGAGATAGTGTAGCTTTCTTTTTCCAATTCGTTTTTAATCTCTTGGGCTTTTTTCCCATCAATCAGCTCTTGGGCTTTGAGTTTGTTACCCTTATAGCTGATGAGTTGCGCTTCTAAATTTGGCTCAAAGTAAGCGTCTAGCGTGAAGTAGGTTAAAGGCTTAAAGGCTTTGATTTCCCTTTCTCTATCAATCACAAGCTTTAATGCAGCACTCTGCACCCGCCCAGCGCTCAAACCTTTAGTAATTTTAGATGAAATCAATGAGCTGAGCTTGAAACCCACGATCCGATCTAAAAAACGCCTGGCTTGTTGGGCATTGACCTTAGACATGTCAATTTGTCGTGGGGTTTTTAGAGCGTTTAAAATCGCATTTTGCGTGATCTCATGAAAAACAATCCTGGGATAGCTCTCTAATTTCCCTCCAATCAAACATGCCACATGATAGCCTATCGCTTCCCCTTCTCTGTCTTCATCGGTAGCGATGTAGGTGGTAGATGCCTTTTTAGAAAGCTCTATGATCTGTTTGACAAGCTCTTTATGGTCTTTATCCACGACATAATTAGGAGTGAAGCCGGTTTCATCAATCTTAATGCCCAAAGCGAATTTGGATAAATCCCTAACATGCCCTTTAGAGGCGATGACTTCGTAATTTTTATCCAAAAAATTTTTAATGGTTTTGGCTTTTGCGGGGGATTCTACGATAATAAGGTGCTTCATGGAACGCCTTTAATAAAATGTTTATACCTATTAATGAATGATTGTAGCATAGAATTTTGACTAAACGCCCTATTAAACCATAAAAACTATAGCGGCACTAAAAATCAAAGAGTTGGAACACCCTTTGCTTGACTAACAGCAAATATCTATGCAAAGGATGCAAACATGAGTTTTAGGATAAATACCAATATCGCCGCTTTAACTTCTCATGCGGTAGGGGTTCAAAACAACAGAGACCTTTCAAGCTCGCTTGAAAAGTTAAGCTCAGGGCTTAGGATCAACAAAGCCGCTGATGATTCTAGTGGGATGGCGATCGCTGATAGCTTAAGGAGTCAAAGCGCGAATTTGGGTCAAGCGATCCGCAACGCTAATGACGCTATTGGTATGGTTCAAACCGCAGATAAAGCGATGGATGAGCAAATCAAAATCTTAGACACCATTAAAACCAAAGCCGTTCAAGCCGCTCAAGATGGGCAAACTTTAGAAAGCCGAAGAGCGCTCCAAAGCGATATTCAAAGGTTGTTAGAAGAACTAGACAATATCGCTAACACCACAAGCTTTAACGGCCAACAAATGCTTTCAGGAAGTTTTTCTAACAAAGAATTTCAAATTGGCGCGTATTCTAACACCACGGTTAAGGCGTCCATTGGCTCAACGAGCTCAGATAAGATTGGGCATGTGCGCATGGAAACCTCTTCTTTTAGCGGTGCAGGCATGCTCGCTAGTGCGGCGGCGCAAAACTTGACTGAAGTGGGATTGAATTTCAAACAAGTCAATGGCGTGAACGATTATAAGATTGAAACCGTGCGTATTTCTACAAGCGCTGGCACTGGGATTGGGGCGTTAAGCGAAATCATCAACCGCTTTTCTAACACTTTAGGCGTTAGGGCGTCTTATAATGTCATGGCCACCGGCGGCACTCCCGTGCAATCAGGAACCGTGAGAGAACTCACCATTAATGGCGTAGAAATTGGGACCGTGAATGATGTGCATAAAAACGACGCTGACGGGAGATTGACTAACGCCATTAACTCCGTCAAAGATCGCACCGGCGTGGAAGCGAGCTTGGATATTCAAGGGCGCATTAATTTACACTCCATTGACGGGCGCGCGATTTCTGTGCATGCAGCGAGCGCGAGCGGTCAGGTTTTTGGGGGAGGGAATTTTGCAGGGATTTCTGGGACACAGCATGCGGTGATTGGGCGCTTAACCTTGACCAGAACCGACGCTAGAGACATCATTGTGAGCGGTGTGAATTTTAGCCATGTGGGCTTTCATTCCGCTCAAGGGGTGGCAGAATACACCGTGAATTTGAGAGCGGTTAGGGGCATTTTTGATGCGAATGTGGCTTCAGCAGCCGGAGCGAACGCTAATGGCGCACAAGCGGAAACCAATTCTCAAGGTATAGGGGCTGGGGTAACAAGCCTTAAAGGGGCGATGATTGTGATGGACATGGCAGATTCAGCGCGCACGCAATTAGACAAGATCCGCTCGGATATGGGTTCGGTGCAAATGGAATTGGTTACCACCATTAACAATATTTCTGTAACCCAAGTGAATGTTAAAGCGGCTGAATCTCAAATCAGAGATGTGGATTTTGCTGAAGAGAGCGCGAACTTTTCTAAATACAATATTTTGGCGCAAAGCGGGAGTTTTGCTATGGCGCAAGCGAATGCGGTGCAACAGAATGTCTTAAGGCTTTTACAATAACAGCCCCTTTAATTCAAAGGGGCGTTAGCCTTTTTTATAAGCTATTTTTATAAGTTAAAATAATGGATATTTATCAAAAAAACTTACAAGCTCTTTTCAAAAAAGACCCTCTTTTATTCGCAAAGCTCAAAGCTATTAAAGAAAACAAAAAATACGAAGTGTTTTTAGGGAATGATAGCGCGAATTTCAACCTCTTAGATAAAGAAACAAACATGCCCTTATTTGAAAAAAGCCCGCTAGATTCAAGCTTAGAGCTATACAAAAATAGCGAAATTTACATGCTTTATCCTTATTTGTATTATTTTGGCTTGGGTAATGGGGTGTTTTACCGCTTGCTTTTAGGTAATGAAAATTTAAAACGCTTGGTGGTTATTGAGCCTGAAATAGAGATTATTTTCATTGTGTTGAATCTTTTAGATTTTTCCACTGAGATTTTAGAAAATCGTTTGATCTTGTTGCATGCAAGTTTTTGCAATTACAACATGATCGCTTCATTGTTTGATATGGATAAAAAGTCTCGTTTATACGCAAGAATGTATGATTTAAAACTTTTTAACGCTTATTATGAACGATACTCCCATCAAATGATAGGAATCAACCAGCATTTCACCCGCGCTTTAGAGCATGGCGCTATTAGCGTAGGCAATGACGCTAAAGACGCGCTTATAGGCATCAAACAGCATGCCGCTAATTTGCCTGAAGTCATCAAAAGCCCTAGTTTAGTGGATTTTGTGAATGCTTTAAAAAACAGAGACACCGCTATCATTGTTTCAACTGGGCCCAGTTTGAACAAGCAACTCCCCCTTTTAAAAGAAATCGCCCCTTATGCGACGCTTTTTTGCATAGACGCTTCTTTCCCTATTTTGGCTAAAGCCGGTATCAAGCCTGATATTGTGCTGTCTTTAGAAAGGGTGGATTTGACGGCGAAATTCTATGAAGAAACCCCCTTAGATTTTCAAGAAGGCGTTATTTTTGCTTTGACTTCCATTGTGCATAAACGATTGATTAGGGCGATTAAAAAGGGGGTTAAGCAATTCAGTTTCCGCCCCTTTGGCTATACCAACCTTTTTGATTTGCACCAGTATGGTTATGTGGGTATAGGCATGAGTGCAGCGAACATGGCGTATGAATTAGTGGTGCATTCTCGTTTCAAAAGATGTGTGTTTATCGGGCAAGATTTGAGCTTCTCGCAAAGCGGTAACAGCCACGCTAGTGGGGCGATTTATGGCGATAGAGAGATCAAGCCTAAAAAAGATAAAGACAAGATTTTTATAGAAAAATACGGGGGTAATGGGGAAGTAGAGACCACTTTAGTGTGGAAACTTTTCTTAGAATTTTTTGAAAAAGATATTTTCAACACGCCCTATAAACTAGAAGTCATTAACGCTACTGAAGGGGGGGCTAGGATTAAAGGGACTAAAGAAATGCCTTTTAAAGAAGTGTGCGAAAAAATAGACAAATCCAAGCCAAAGACTCCTATCAATCTTATTTATCCTACCCAATCAGAGCAAGATAAAAATTTAAAGATCGCCAAGCAAAAATGCGAAGAAATCATCAAATACGCCAATGAGAAAAAAACGCAAGTTGAAGAAGCGTTTTTAAAGGTGGCAGAGTTTTTAGAAAAAGTGGAAAAGCTTCATGAAGAAAACAAATTAGAAGAGTTGGATTTTAACAAATTAGAAAATTTGAGCGCTGAAATTGACAACATTAAAGAGCTTTTTGACGACAAGCGATTCAATTCGTATTTTATGGATGCGATACAATCTTACATTTTCCACCAGGAATTGCATATCGCTGAAATCGTGTGTAAAAAAACGGATAATGAAGACGGATTAAGGGCTAAGCAATTAGAATATATTTACGCGCACAAATACTGGCTTTTTAGTTTAGCGGGTGGGATGGATTGCGTGATAGAAGCGATCAAAATGGCTTTGAAAGAATGGTGAAACCCCCCCCCTTTTAAGCGTATGTGTCTAGGCTGGAATAAATTTCAGGGGTATTTCCGCCATCAACAAGGCTTTTCTCAACTTGGGATTTATCTTTAATATCGCCGTCGTTATTGATAGCGTTTAAAGCTTGTAGTCGGTCAAAATCAGGGGCGTTTGGCGTATTATCTTGGCTGAAACCATCTTGAATATTGCTTTGTTGTAAATCCTGCTCTACTTGATTTCTGTCCTTTATGGTTGCATCATTATTGATATGGTTCAAGGTTTGGAGCTGTGTGAAATTAGGGGTGTAATGGGTGTTGATGGTCATGTTTTATCCTTTTTAGCTTTTTACACGCTCAATCGTGGATCATCATTATAGCAATAATCCATTAAATCGCCCAATCGTAAAACTTTGCATGAGTTTTCAATCAAATCAAAAACTTCCATGAGTTTAGAAAGCTCTCTGTGGTAGGCAAAAATCCCACACCCCTTAATGAAAACAAAATATTTTTTGCTCTCTTGCAGTTGGCGTAAAATTTCTGTATCCGCTCTTTCTTGCCAGCTGTCATAGTCTTTGGGGTTAAAAATGGAAATTTCTTCGCCCAAAGAACGATACCCTAAATAATCTCTAGGGAGCAATCGGTTGTGGCGCAAGGAATACGCCAAACTATAAGGAGGGCGCACGTAAGCGATGAATTTAGCGTCCAAAAACTCCCGATACACGCTCGCATGAATGGGCGAATCTAGGCTCGCTTCTTTCCAGCGGTAATCTATCTTGTCATGCAAGACCAGTAAGGTGTTTTCATTCAATTGATCAAAAACAGCGTTTCTTTTATTGATCACAAACTGATTGGTGCCAATGCGCGCTGAAATAGAGCCTTGATAAAGCCCAAAAAAACCCTTTCTAAACATGGATAATGAAATGCTTTTGAGCGAATGAATCAGATTGCTGTCAATGCCTCTTGTGTGTGTGTTCATGTTTAGCATGATAACAAGTTTTTTTAATAAAAGGTATCAGTTGCCCAATAGATCTAAATTAAATTAATTCTATAAAAAATCCTAATTTAATGCTAGTAAATAAATTTAGTGATACAGACTAAACTTTAAAGAAAAATCCTGTAATTTTTATCACTTTTTCAAAACAAGTGATAGATTATTAACTTTTTGCGCTATAATGCGAGGGTTCTTTCATCAAGAATGGTGATTGACGAGATTTTTCAAATAATGATGTTAAGAAGAATTAAAGTAGGTTCTGATTTGAATAAAAAAGAGAGTTTGTTGGATGCGTTTGTTAAAACCTATCTGCAGATTTTAGAACCCATTAGCTCTAAACGCTTGAAAGAGTTGGCAAACTTGAAAATATCTTGCGCGACGATCAGGAATTATTTTCAAATCCTTTCTAAAGAGGGCATGCTTTATCAAGCTCATTCTAGCGGCGCTAGATTGCCCACTTTTAAGGCGTTTGAAAACTATTGGCACAAGTCGTTGCGCTTTGAAGTTTTAAAGGTGAATGAAAAACGCTTAAAAAGCGCGAGTGAAAATTTCGGGCTTTTTGTGCTGTTAAAAAAACCTAGTTTGGAGCGTTTAGAAAGAGTCATTGAGTGCGAAAAACGCTTTTTGATTTTAGATTTTTTGGCGTTTTCTTGCGTGCTGAGTTACAGCGTTAAAATGGAAAAGTTTTTATTGGAGCTTGTGGGCAGGAGCGTTAAAGAAGTGCGCTTAATCGCTGCTTCTGTCAATGCGTTGAGTTTGGCCAGGCAATTAGAGCGTTTGGAGTATTCCAACACACAAATCACACGCTTTAATCTGATGGGGTTAAAAACGCTTTTAAACAGCCCTTTATTTTTTGACATTTTAGGGGGTAAGGTTTTAGAGCGTTTCAAAAAGGGGTTGCATTTTATAGAGCCTGATTGCATGCTAGTAATACGCCCCATAGAATTTCAAAACGAGCGGATGCAACTGCTTTGTGTGGGGAAACTAGAATGCGATTATGAAGGGTTTTTTCAAACGATTTCTAAGGAGGAATAATGAAAGATGAACACAACCAAGAACACGATTTAAGCCCAAAAGAGCCAGAGTCTTATCAAAAGGCTTGCGCTTGCAAAGAACAACAAGATGAAGAAAAGCAAGAAGCGAGCGAAAAAGAAGGCGAGATCAAGGAAGATTTTGAGCTTAAATATAAAGAAATGCACGAAAAATACTTAAGAGTGCATGCGGATTTTGAAAACGTGAAAAAGCGCTTAGAAAGAGACAAGAGCATGGCGTTAGAGTATGCGTATGAAAAAATCGCATTGGATCTATTGCCAGTGATTGATGCGCTTCTTGGGGCTTACAAGAGCGCTGTAGAAGTGGATAAAGAGAGCGCTTTAACCAAAGGCTTGGAGCTTACGATGGAAAAGCTGCATGAAGTTTTGGCAAGGCATGGCATTGAAGGGATTGAATGTTTAGAAGAATTTGATCCTAATTTCCACAATGCGATCATGCAAGTCAAAAGCGAGGAAAAAGAAAACGGGAAAATCGTGCAAGTTTTGCAACAGGGTTACAAGTATAAGGGTAGGGTTTTGAGGCCGGCAATGGTGAGCATTGCTAAAAACGATTAAAACATTTATTTTAATAAGAAAGGATAACACTATGGGAAAAGTTATTGGAATTGATTTAGGGACAACCAACTCCGCAATGGCGGTGTATGAAGGCAATGAAGCAAAGATTATTGCGAATAAAGAGGGTAAAAACACCACTCCTTCTATTGTAGCCTTTACGGATAAGGGCGAGATTTTAGTGGGCGAGAGCGCCAAAAGACAAGCGGTAACCAATCCAGAAAAAACCATTTATTCTATTAAAAGAATCATGGGTTTGATGTTTAATGAAGATAAGGCTAAAGAAGCCGAAAAGCGCTTGCCTTATAAGATTGTGGATAGGAATGGGGCTTGCGCGATTGAAATTTCGGGTAAAGTTTATACCCCTCAAGAGATTTCAGCCAAAATTTTAATGAAGCTCAAAGAAGACGCTGAAAGTTATTTAGGCGAGAGCGTTACGGAAGCGGTGATCACCGTTCCTGCTTATTTTAACGACAGCCAAAGAAAAGCGACTAAAGAAGCCGGCACGATTGCAGGGCTTAATGTTTTAAGGATCATCAATGAGCCTACCAGCGCGGCGTTAGCTTATGGCTTGGATAAAAAAGAGAGCGAAAAAATCATGGTTTATGATTTGGGTGGGGGGACTTTTGATGTTACCGTGTTAGAAACAGGCGATAATGTCGTGGAAGTTTTAGCCACAGGGGGCGATGCGTTTTTAGGGGGCGATGATTTTGACAATCGTGTGATTGATTTCTTAGCGAGTGAGTTTAAAAATGAAACGGGCATTGAAATTAAAAACGATGTGATGGCGTTGCAACGCCTGAAAGAAGCGGCTGAAAACGCTAAAAAAGAACTAAGCTCTGCGATGGAGACTGAAATCAATTTGCCCTTTATCACCGCAGACGCTACCGGGCCCAAACACTTGGTTAAAAAACTCACTAGGGCTAAATTTGAAAGCTTGACAGAAGATCTCATGGAAGAAACGATTTCTAAAATTGAAAGCGTGATCAAAGACGCGGGGCTAACCAAAAATGAGATTTCAGAAGTGGTGATGGTGGGCGGCTCCACTCGTATCCCTAAAGTCCAAGAAAGGGTGAAAGCGTTTATCCACAAAGAGTTGAATAAAAGCGTCAATCCTGATGAGGTCGTAGCGGTGGGCGCGAGCATTCAAGGGGGCGTGTTAAAAGGCGATGTGAAAGATGTGCTTTTATTAGACGTTACGCCTTTAAGTCTTGGGATTGAAACTTTAGGGGGCGTGATGACTAAAGTGATTGATAGAGGCACGACCATTCCGGCGAAAAAATCTCAAGTGTTCTCAACCGCTGAAGACAACCAGCCCGCTGTGTCTATCATGGTTTTACAGGGCGAAAGGGAATTGGCAAGAGATAATAAATCTTTGGGTAAATTTGATTTGCAAGGCATCGCTCCCGCTCCAAGAGGCGTGCCGCAAATTGAAGTAACCTTTGATATTGACGCTAACGGGATTTTAACCGTGTCAGCGCAAGATAAAAATACCGGCAAAAGCCAAGAGATTAAAATTTCTGGTTCTAGCGGGTTGTCTGATAGCGAGATTGAAAAAATGGTTAAAGACGCTGAATTGCACAAAGAAGAAGACGCTAGGAAAAAAGAAGTGATTGAAGCGAGAAACCATGCCGATAGTTTGGCGCACCAGACCCAAAAGAGCCTTGATGAGCATAAAACGAATTTGAATGAAAACGACGCTAACGAGATCCAAAACGCTATTAACGCTCTTAAAGATTGCATCAAAAACGATAACGCTACTAAAACGGAGCTTGAAGACAAAACGAAATTATTAGCGCAAGCGGCTCAAAAATTAAGCGAAGCGATGGCGAATAAAAACAACGCCGAGCAACCCAAGAAAAAAGACGATGATGTGATTGATGCGGAAGTGGAGTAAAAACGCTTTTAAAACTTCTTTTAAGCGGGCGGTTTTAATCAAAACCCGCTTGCTTTCCTCATTTTCATCAATGGGATACTGATTGCAAAATCTAACAAACACTCAAAGCGTTTTTTAATCCAAATATCAAAGCTTGGTTTTAATCAAGCGATAGCTTTTCAAGACTTATTTTAAAAAGCATTGGTGGGATTTTAGGGAAATCCCTTATGAGAGAGTTCCTTTTTGGTATGGGGTTATTTCATAAAGTTATTTCTTAATGGCGTGCTAGATGGCTCTAATTCAAAACACGCAGTGGGGATTTGATTAAATTCATTAACAAGGTGTAAAAAATAGTCGGTAATGCTTTCAAGATCGGATTCTAAATCGTCATAGAGCTTTCGATAGCATGCGTTTTCAATAACGATCTTATCATACGCCAGGCATTTTTGACACTCTTTTTCCCCATCTTTCTCTGTGGATCGACCTATGCAAAGATCAAACTTTTTTACATTCTCGTGCTCGCGATAGTGCTCGCACCAATAGTAAGCAAACCAAATATAAAAACCTTTTGTTGGGGTTGGTTTTTCACCATTGACAAATCCTTCCCCTAAAATATCCTGACGGCAAAAGGCGATGGATGGCTTATAGGATAAACGCCCATGGCTGCCAGGACTGATTCTACACGCATAACCCCATGGCGCTAAAAACTTGTTCAGCCCGTTTTGGCATGAACCATACTTTGGTATTTTTGGAGTTCTGCTTGTTTGTTTTTTTTCTTGCGCTTTAGCGTCTATTAGCGCTACAAATTCTCTTAACAAGTCTTGAAACGCTTTTCTTTGCTCTTCATTCCATTCTATCGTTTTCATGAAAGCTCCTTGATCGATCTTAATAAGCCAACATTTTACCCTTAATTTTACTCCATTTAATGAGTTTAGGCATAATCGCTAAAATTGAGTTATCGTTATCTTTATTATAGGAGGAATAATGATCCTTACCACAATGCAAGACGCCATAGGCCGCACTCCCGTTTTTAAATTCACTAACAAGGATTACCCCATTCCCATAAATTCCGCCATTTACGCCAAACTGGAACATCTAAACCCAGGAGGGAGCGTTAAAGATCGCTTAGGCCAATACCTTATAGAAGAAGGGTTTAGAATGGGCAAAATCACTTCTAAAACAACCATCATTGAGCCTACTGCAGGCAATACCGGCATCGCTCTAGCTTTAGTTGCGCTCAAGCACCATCTCAAAACCATCTTTGTTGTCCCAGAAAAATTCAGCACAGAAAAACAGCAAATCATGAGGGCTTTGGGGGCTTTAGTAATCAACACGCCTACTAGCGAGGGGATTTCTGGCGCCATTAAAAAAAGTAAAGAGTTAGCCGAAAGTATCCCTGATAGCTATTTGCCCTTGCAATTTGAAAACCCTGATAATCCCGCCGCTTACTACCACACCCTAGCTCCTGAGATTGTCCAAGAATTAGGCACAAATTTTACGAGCTTTGTAGCCGGGATAGGGAGTGGAGGCACTTTTGCAGGCACGGCTAGGTATTTGAAAGAACGCATTCCTGCGATTCGCTTGATTGGGGTGGAGCCGGAGGGTTCTATTTTGAATGGGGGCGAGCCTGGGCCTCATGAGATTGAGGGTATTGGCGTGGAGTTCATCCCTCCCTTTTTTGAAAACTTGGATATTGATGGCTTTGAAACGATCTCAGATGAAGAGGGTTTTAGCTACACCAGGAAGTTAGCCAAGAAAAACGGCTTATTAGTGGGGAGCTCTAGCGGGACAGCTTTTGCAGCTGCATTAAAAGAGGTGCAACGCCTCCCCGAAGGCAGCCAGGTTTTAACCATTTTCCCGGATGTTGCCGATCGTTATCTTTCTAAAGGTATTTATTTATAAATTCATCAAAAGGAAAGATCATGCACATGCAAACCAAATTAATCCATGGGGGCATTAGTGAGGACGCAACAACGGGGGCGGTGAGCGTGCCTATTTATCAAACTTCCACCTACCGCCAAGACGCCATAGGCCGCCATAAGGGCTATGAATACTCTCGCTCAGGTAACCCCACGCGCTTTGCTTTAGAAGAACTCATCGCTGATTTAGAGGGGGGGGTTAAGGGGTTTGCTTTTGCCTCTGGCCTAGCTGGAATCCACGCCGTTTTTTCCCTCTTACAATCAGGCGATCATGTGTTATTAGGCGATGATGTTTATGGGGGGACTTTCCGCTTGTTTAATAAAGTGCTTGTCAAAAACGGGCTTTCTTGCACCATTATAGACACTAGCGATCTATCCCAAATCAAAAAGGCTATCAAGCAAAACACCAAAGTCCTTTATTTAGAAACCCCTAGTAACCCCTTGCTTAAAATCACGGATTTAGCACAATGTGCTGGTGTCGCTAAAGATCATGGTTTGCTCACTATCGTGGATAACACCTTTGCCACCCCCTATTGCCAAAACCCGCTTCTTTTGGGGGCGGACATTGTGGTGCATAGCGGCACCAAATACTTAGGCGGGCATAGCGATGTCGTCGCTGGGCTTGTAACCACCAATAATGAAGCGCTAGCCCAAGAGATCGCTTTTTTCCAAAACGCTATCGGTGGGGTTTTAGGCCCTCAAGACAGCTGGCTGTTGCAAAGAGGGATTAAGACGCTAGGATTACGCATGCAAGCCCATCAAAAAAACGCTCTTTGCGTGGCTGAATTTTTAGAAAAACACCCTAAAGTAGAAAGGGTTTATTACCCGGGCTTGCCCACCCACCCTAATTACGAGCTAGCCAAAGCCCAAATGCGTGGCTTTAGCGGAATGCTCTCTTTCACCCTCAAAAACGACAGCGAGGCAACTCTTTTTGTAGAAAGCCTTAAATTATTCATTTTAGGCGAGAGTTTGGGAGGGGTGGAGAGTTTGGTGGGGATTCCGGCATTTATGACCCATGCGTGTATCCCTAAAGAACAACGAGAAGCTGCAGGGATTAGGGATGGCTTGGTGCGCTTGTCTGTGGGGATTGAGCATGAACAGGATTTGTTAGAAGATTTAGAGCAAGCGTTCGCTAAAATAAGCTAAAGTTTCATTACAATTTATGAATAAAGGAGTTAAAAACATGAAAATGAATGTAGAGAGTTTTAATTTGGATCACACCAAAGTCAAAGCCCCTTATGTGCGTGTCGCTGATCGCAAAAAGGGCGCTAATGGGGATGTGATTGTCAAATACGATGTACGCTTCAAGCAGCCCAACCAAGATCACATGGACATGCCAAGCCTACACTCTTTAGAGCATTTAGTCGCTGAAATTATCCGCAACCATGCCAATTATGTCGTGGATTGGTCGCCTATGGGTTGCCAAACGGGATTTTATCTCACGGTGTTAAACCATGACAATTACACAGAGATTTTAGAGGTTTTAGAAAAGACGATGCAAGATGTGTTAAAGGCTAAAGAAGTGCCTGCCAGCAATGAAAAGCAATGCGGTTGGGCGGCTAACCACACTTTAGAGGGTGCACAGAATTTAGCACGCACTTTTTTAGACAAACGCGCTGAGTGGTCTGAAGTGGGGGTTTAATGAATGGGGGGAATGATTTTACTCCCCCTGTCCCCTTATCCATTTTGCCCATAAGCGTTAAGTGCCAATCAAAACCATCGCATCAGCGTTAATTTTATGTAAAAATAATGTTATGAAGATTTTTTTATGGAAGGATTTCAATGAGAAAGTTAATTCTATTCATCTTTTTAACGCTAACGCTTTCAGTATCTGCAAAAGAAGTCAAAATCGTGTTTTTGGAAACTTCAGACATTCATGGGCGGCTTTTTTCGTATGATTATGCGGTGGGGGAGCAAAAACCCAATAACGGCTTGACAAGGATTGCGACTTTAATCAAAAAGCAGAGGGCTGAAAATAAAAATGTGGTTTTGATTGACAGCGGGGATTTATTGCAAGGTAATAGCGCGGAGTTGTTTAATAATGAGCCTATCCACCCGCTAGTTTTAGCCGAAAACGATTTGAAATTTGACATTCGTGTGCTTGGCAATCACGAGTTTAATTTCAGTAAAGATTTTTTAGAGAAAAATATTAAGGGGTTTAATGGCGATGTCGTGAACGCGAATATTATCAAAATTACGGACAATAAGCCGTTTGTAAAACCTTATGTGATTAAAAAAATTGATGGCGTGAGGGTGGCGGTTGTGGGGTTTTTGGTGCCGCATGTCCCAACTTGGGAGGCTTCTACGCCTGAACATTTTGCGGGCTTGGAGTTTTTGGACGCTGAAGAAGCGTTGAAAAAGACCTTGAAAGAGCTGAAAGGGAAGTATGATATTTTGATTGGCGCTTTTCACTTGGGGCGAGAAGACGAGAAAGGTGGCGATGGGATACCGGATTTGGCGAAAAAATTCCCGCAATTTGACATCATTTTTGCCGGGCATGAGCATGCGGTTTATAACACCAAAGTGGGAAAGGTGCATACCATTGAGCCTGGAGCGTATGGGGCTTATCTGGCAAAGGGCGTGGTGGTGTTTGACACCCAAACGAAGAAAAAAACCATAACGACTGAAAATTTACCCACAAAAGATGCGCCAGAAGATGAAGAATTGGCGAAAAAATACGAATATGTGGATAAAAAATCAAAAGAATACGCTAATGAAGTGGTTGGCGAAGTGACAAAAACCTTCATTGACAGGCCTGATTTTATCACAGGAGAAGAAAAAATCACCACGATGCCAACCGCCGCCTTGCAAGAAACACCGGTGATAGAATTGATCAACAAAGTGCAAAAATATTACGCAAAAGCCGATGTTTCAGCGGCAGCCTTGTTCAATTTTGGAGCGAATTTGAAAAAAGGGTCTTTCAAAAGGAAAGATGTCGCCTACATTTACAAGTTCGCTAATACGCTCATTGGAGTGCGTATCACGGGTGAAAACCTGTTGAAATACATGGAATGGTCATATAAATTTTACAACCAGTTGCAACCGGGCGATTTGACGATCAGTTTTAATGAAAATGTTCGCGGCTATAACTTTGACATGTTTTCTGGCGTGAAATACCAAGTTGATGTTACCAAACCCGCCGGGCAAAGGATTATTAATCCGACAATTAACGGAAAACCCATTAACCCTAAAGCGGTCTATAAATTAGCGATCAACAATTACCGATTCGGGACATTATCCACGACTTTAAAATTGGTTACGGACGCTGATAGGTATTATGATTCTTACGATGCATTGCAAGATAACGGGCAAATACGGGATTTGATTATTAAATACATCACTGAAGAAAAAAACGCAAAAGTAACCCCTGAATTGGAGCATAACTGGGAAATCATCAACTACGATTTCAAAAACCCGTTGTTGGAAAGATTGGCAGAAAAATTAAAAGAAGGGAGCATCAAAATCCCCACTTCAAAAGACGGGAGGACTTTGAATGTCAAATCCATTAAGGAAAGTGAAGTTGAATAAGATTTTTTATTTTTATTATTTTATTTTTAAGCCTAACTTAAAAAAGGGTGTTCTATAATTCTAGATTGTTGGTTTTTCACTTTATTAGCGGTTTTCAAACCACCGGGTTTTAATTTTATTTAGCGCCACTCATTTTTCGGGGGGGGGGGGGGTGCATTTAGAAGCTGAACTCTCAAATTGGGGTTTGACTTAAAAATGATTGATAGGAGATAAATGATGTTTGCTTCAGTATTTGCTTCGCTAGGGACTCGTATTATGTTTGTCGTGCTAGCCGCTCTTTTAGGTTTAGGGGGGCTTTTTATTGGTTTTGTAAAGGTTATGCAAAAAGATGTGTTAGCGCAACTCATGGAGCATTTAGAAACCGGGCAATACAAAAAGCGTGAAAAAACGCTCGCTTACATGACTAAGCTTCTTGAACAGGGCATTCATGAGTATTACAAAAGTTTTGACAATGCTACTGCAAGAAAAATGGCGTTGGATTATTTCAAGCGCATCAACGACGATAAGGGCATGATTTATATGGTGGTGGTGGATAAAAACGGGGTGGTATTATTTGATCCAGTCAATCCTAAAACCGTGGGCCAATCAGGGCTTGACGCTCAGAGCGTTGATGGGGTGTATTATGTTAGGGGGTATTTGGAAGCGGCTAAAAAAGGGGGAGGCTACACTTATTTATTATAAAATGCCTAAATACGATGGAGGCGTGCCGGAAAAAAAATTCGCCTACTCGCATTATGATGAGGTGTCTCAAATGGTGATCGCAACGACTTCTTATTACACTGACATTAACACAGAAAATAAAGCGATCAAAGAAGGCGTCAATAAAGTTTTTAATGAAAACACCACGAAATTATTCCTTTGGATACTGACAGCGACGATAGCGTTAGTGGTTTTGACGCTCATATACGCTAAATTAAGGATCGTGAAACGCATTGATGAACTGGTCCTTAAAATCAACGCTTTTAGCCGTGGGGATAAGGATTTGAGGATCAAAATTGATGTGGGTGATCGCAACGATGAAATCTCGCAAGTGGGCCGTGGGGTCAATTTGTTTGTGGAAAACGCCCGCTTGATTATGGAAGAGATTAAAGGGATTTCCACCCTCAATAAAACTTCAATGGGTAAATTAGTCCAAATCACGCAAGAAACCCAAAAGAGCATGAAAAATTCATCATCCACCCTAAATTCCGTAAAAAATAAAGCCACTGATATAGCGAGCATGATGAATGCTTCTATAGAGCAGTCTCAAGGGTTAAGGAAGCGTTTGATTGAAACGCAAGGGCTTGTTAAAGAGAGTAAGGATGCGATTGGGGATTTATTTTCTCAAATCACAGAGAGCGCGCACCCTGAAGAAGAACTCTCTAGCAAAGTGGAGCAGCTAAGCCGTAACGCTGATGATGTCAAATCCATTTTGGATATTATCAATGATATTGCCGATCAAACCAATCTTTTAGCCCTAAATGCGGCTATTGAAGCCGCAAGGGCCGGTGAGCATGGCAGAGGCTTTGCGGTGGTGGCTGATGAAGTTAGGAATTTAGCCGGGCGCACTCAAAAGTCTTTAGCCGAAATCAATTCCACTATCATGGTGATTGTCCAAGAAATCAATGCCGTAAGTTCGCAAATGAATCTCAACTCGCAAAAAATGGAGCGCTTGAGCGATATGAGCAAAAGCGTGCAAGAAACTTACGAAAAAATGAGTTCTAATTTAAGCTCAGTCGTTTTAGACAGCAATCAAAGCATGGACGATTACGCCAAATCCGGACACCAAATTGAAGCTATGGTAAGCGATTTTGTAGAAGTGGAAAAAGTGGCTTCTAAGACTTTAGCCGATTCTTCAGATATTTTAAACATCGCTACGCATGTGAGCGAAACGACCATAAATTTAGACAAACAAGTGAATTTGTTTAAAACTTAATCAGGGGGAGTTTATTAAAAAAGGGTTGGATTGTTAAAAGTTTCTGTGATCACGGCGTGTTTTAATGGTGAAAAAACCATTGAAGACACCATTCTTTCCGTGCTTCATCAAACTTATAAAAACATTGAATACATCATTATAGACGGATCTAGCACGGATGGCACTTTAGGAATCATTCAAAAATACAGAGATAAAATCGCTTGCGTGGTGAGTGAAAAAGATAAGGGCATTTATGACGCTATGAATAAAGGCATAAAGCGTTCTAGTGGGGATATTATCGCTTTATTGAATAGCGATGATTTTTACAAAGACGAGTTTGTGGTAGAAAAAGTGGTGCATGAGTTTGAAAAGAAAAATTGCGATAGCGTGTATGCGGATCTGGTGTTTGTCAAACCTGATTGTTTGGAAAAAGTGGTGCGCTATTATGAAAGCGGGGAGTTTAGCCCTAAAACCTTGCTTTATGGCGTGGTGCCAGCGCACCCCACGCTTTTTGTCAAAAAAGCCATTTATGAACGCTACGGCTTATACAAAACCGATTATAAGATTTCAGCGGATTTTGAGATGATCATCCGCTTGTTTGTGGTGCAAAAAATAAGCTTTTCTTATTTGAAAGAAGTGTTAGTGGTGATGCGCACCGGTGGGGTTAGCGCGAACGGGTTTAAAAGCCTTTTATTAAGGAATAAAGAAAACATAAGAGCATGCCAAGAAAACGGCATTCAAGCGAATGTTTTTTCCATGCTTTTAAAATACCCTAGGAAAATCATGGGCTTATTTAAAAGAGGATCTAAAGGGGGACTAAAACGAAACGATTAAAGAAAGATTAGCGTTAAATCGTGGTTTGAATCTTTCTTGATGGTTGTTGTAAATGTAGGAAACATTCCTCACTAAGGGCATTTCAATCCCTAATTGCAAGGACAAATAGCCGATAAAATCCACGATAAAACCAAAGCGAAAGGGGGCTTGAAAAAAGGTTTTTTTGGTTCTGGGAATGATGGTCGTGATCGCACCGGTTTTAATCGCATCCACTAATAACACCCCTTGCTCTAAAGCGATTCCTAAATAACTCCTAAAGCGATAGGTTTTTTTATCCACAAAAATCCAAGAAAAATCTAACGCGCCTCCGTAATTTTGCACCATTAGGATTTGGGGCTGAGAGAGCGAAACAGAATGGAAATAGTTATAGACGCTAAAGATTCTAAAACCGACTCTAGGGTGGTTTCTTAAAAAATGCTCTAAACCGGTAGCGGTGTTAAACCCTATGCTATTAGCTACAAAAGTCAAGGTTTGGTTAGAAGTTGAAAAAGTGGCTTGCGAATAGTTGTATCCAAAAATAAAGAAAAATTTAAGGCTTTTTTCTAAAGCCCTTTTTAAGATTTGCTGGTTTTTGTCTAGGATTTGCTGTTTTTCATTGTTTTTTTCAATAGTTAGGGGTTTGGGTTTGTCATCGTCATTCTTGTTTTTAAAGTTTTCCAAGAATTGGGACCAAGTGATCTCTTTAGCTTCTAAAAAGAGTGGGTTCAACGATAAAAAGAGATAAACACTAAATAGAGTTTTCAAATACAGCCTTAAATTTTTTACGGCTATTATGCCTAATTATCTTAAATTAACTTTAAATTACTTGCATGTTTTGACTGAATACAACCCCTACTTACACACAACGCTATATTTTAAACGACATATTGTTTTAGATTTTGTTCCCATCAAGCATGGATAACTAAAGCCAACTTTAATCATTTTTCATTACAAGAATCTATCGCTCCATTAAAATTCAGCTTAGAGCAAATAAAACACCTTTTCTTCTTGAAAAATGCTTTTAATTTCTACAAAAAGGGTTTTTTCTGTGCGTTCTTCTAGTACGATAATAGGGTTAACGCTCTCGCTCCCGCTCACTAACGCCCTTAAAGACAACTCTTCTTCATAATTTAAGGGGTTAAGGTTTAACTCTTTTAAATTATCATAGTTTTTCGCCATAAGGGTATTAAGGCCCTCTAAAGTTAAAAACAAGGTTTCATCTCTTTGGCTATAACCCACTAGAGCGCTTAAACGCTGAGAAAAAACCCACCTTAAATCGTTGATTCTCACTTTAGCCTTACTTTTAGAGCGTGCTAGAATGCAACAATTCAAGGGGTTTGAATTTTTAGAAAGCCACACGCCCCCATTCAATAAGCGGTAAGTGGCGATCGTTTTTTGGGCTAAAAAAGGCTTATTAGCGTCCTTTTTAGTTGCTTCTAATGTTCTAAAAACTTGCGTTCTTTCTTCAATACTTGCGGGTAAAATCTGGCGTTTTAAAGGCGAGTAAAGCTCAAAGGGGCTTCTGTTTTGGGATTCTTTTTGGATTTTTAAAGCGAATTGGCAACCGCAATAATTTTGCCGATAAAGCTCGTTTTCTCTTGCTAAAGCTTGCAAGTTTAAATCCAATTCGCTCTTAAAATGTTCAAAATTATCGTTTCTAAACACAACAAATTCCAAATTGTGCCTTTGCGCGATGTGTTGTCCCTTAGCGATGAGCTGGTTAGGGTCTTTTTTAGGGCTTGTGAGTAAGGTGGTGGTGAATTTTTCTTCCCCTAATTCAAAGGCTTTCAGAGCGCTCGCTTCTAAGCGTAAATCAAAGCACTCAAAACAGCGCTCGCTTTTTTCCCCTAACAATTCCTTACCCTTAGCTTTGTCTAAAAATTTTTCTAATTCATAATCGCCCTCAAGCAATTCAATTTCTAGCATCTCGCAAGTGCGTTTCACGTCTTCTAAACGCAACAAGTATTCGCTATAAGGGTGGATATTGGGGTTATAAAAAAACCCTACAATTTTTTCACCCACAAAAGCCTCTTTAGCCTTTTTTAAAAAATACAGGTTATCCACCGAGCAGCAAATATGAATGAGCATTAAAACTGCTTTTTATTCACATCTTCTAAAATATCGTTAGAGACTTTGTCAATTTCTTGACTGATTTCTAACGAATCGCTAGCGATTTTTAGATTGCCCTCAGTAACCGATCTTAAGGCTTCAATAGAAGCGTTGATTTCTTCCACTTCTTTAACCTGGTTTTTAATGCTCTCGCTCGTGTCTGAAATGCTTTGAACTAAAATATTGATATTGGCTTCAATCTCGCTGAGGGATTTTTGCGTCCTTTCAGCGAGCTTCCTCACCTCATCAGCCACCACCGCAAAGCCTCTGCCATGCTCGCCGGCTCTTGCGGCTTCAATAGCGGCGTTTAGGGCTAAAAGATTGGTTTGATCAGCGATGTCTCTAATGATTTCTACAATGCTTTTAATGTCTTGCCCTTGCTCAATCATGGCTTCACTTTGAGAGCTCACGCCTTGAATGGAAGTGGTGATATTTTCTATCGTTTTAGAAGTTTCCATCAAGCTTTTGTGTTGGGAGTTTGAAGCCTTTTCTAAATTTTGCACGCACTCTTTTAAATTCGCGCTATCGTTCGCTAAATCTTTGGCAAAATTAGACGAAGTTTCTAGCATTTTTTGGATTTCTTGCCCTAAAGCGTTAGTAACCAATTCCACCCTACCCGAAGCGTTTTGGATTCGGCCTCTAAAATCCAAACCAGAATAGCTTTCAAAGATTTTGAAAATGCTTGGCATGTGAGTCCCTACGCTTTCTTGCAAATAATCCATGATCCCGTTTAGCGCGTCCCTCAATTCTTTCAAATCAGGGCTTGCGGGATCAGCTGTGATGCGCACCGCAAAATTCCCCGCTTTCACGTCTGAAACCACTTTAATGGTGTCTTGGACGGCTTGCTTGTCTTCTTGCATGGTTTTTTGGGTTTGCAAGATATTTTTATTGATCGCTGTTTGCATGCGGCCTAATTCGTCATTGGATTTCGCTTCAACCAATTTAATATCGCTGGAATGGGCTTGATTGTTCAATAATTTAAAGAAATGAGACAAGGTGCTAGAAACGACTTCCAAACGACTGCTCACGATCGCTCGCATTAAAAGAGTGATCGCTATGATCAAGGCTAACACCATGATCGCGCTCGCTACAATTACCACAAAACGCACCGATCCCACTTGCTCATAAACCTTGTCTTTTTCAATGATTAAAGCGATCATCCAATTAAGATTGTCTTTACTTTCTGTTTTGCCTAGCATTTTAAAGGTTTCAACGGCTAAAAAATTTTCCTTATGGCTAAAGGGATCCAAATATTCTAAAGTCGCTTTAGAGCCGTTTTCTAAAATAGTTAGCACTTCGTTGGTGGCTTTAGGCACGCTCTTATAAATTTCTGCGATAGATTTGTCTTGCAAACTCTTATTTGCGCTCAAAAGCACTTTACCTTTAGTGCCAATTAAAAATAAATCGCTCCTGTTTTTAGTGATTTCATTACTGAAGCTGTCAATGGAAAGGAAAATATTCAAAGCCCCTACAACCTCTTGAGCGTTTTCACTCAATAAAGGTAAAAGAATATCAACCCCATAAACTTCCGCCCCATTAGGCATTTTCCTATAATAAGGCAAGCTTTTAGAAATTTCTTTATTTTTCATCGCTTTTTGCGCTAAAGGGTTATTCCCTAATGACGGGTTTTCCATTAGCTTAATCGTATCGTTATCCCTTAAAAGCGTTAATCTTAAATCTTCTCTGTTTTTAAAAAACACGCTCGCCCCAGCGACATGCGAATTGGCTAAAATGAAGTTTTTTAACAAGTGGATTTTGATTTCTCTTTTAGTGTCTTTAGGGAGCATTTCTTTGACAATGCCCATGCTCGTATAAGTGTTTTCAAGCACCCCTTGCACTTCCTTAACCTTAAAATGCAAACTATCTTGCATAGAATGCAGAGCGCTTTCTTTTAAAATCTCTTTCACCCTGCTGTTTAAGGACACCCCTAAAATGCTCACGCACACGATCACAATCAACGCCACGGCCAATATGATTTTATTACCGATACTCAAACCTTTAGACAAAACACAACCTTACTCTGATGAAATTTTTTGCCCATTTGCGGCAAAATTTTAAACCGCATTATAGTATTATAAGCATAAATCAAAAATTAAACGGGATTTAAAAAGGCGATCAATCATTCTCATTAAAAACCATTTTAAGGTTGCATTCGCTCTTTTAGGGTATGCTACGACTTGAAATTATCCAAATATAAAAAGGAATCATCATGCCTTTTGTCCCCACGCGTTCTGTGAAAGAAAAAAAGATTGATTTTATTGAAGCAATATTAAACCCCAACGCCCCAAAAGGCGGGCTTTACACTTTAGAGCATTTTGAAACATTAGAATGGCAAGATTGTTTGAATCTGAGCTATAACGAGCTGGTAGAATGCGTGTTTGAGCGGTTGGGTTTAGAGATTCCTAAGGGTTTATTAACAAGCGCGTTAAAACGCTATGAAAATTTTGATAACCCTAAAAATCTAGCCCCTATTTTTGCGCTCAATGAAAGGCTTTTTGTCCAAGAGCTCTACCATGGGCCTAGTTTGGCGTTTAAAGACATGGCGTTGCAGCCTTTAGCGAGCTTGTTTTCTAATCTAGCGGTAGGGAAAAATGAAAAGTATTTGATGCTCGTTTCCACGAGTGGCGATACCGGCCCTGCGACTTTAGAAAGTTTGGCGGGCATGCCTAATGTTTTTGTGGTGTGTTTATACCCCAAAGACGGCACAAGTTTAGTCCAAAAACTCCAAATGGTTACCCAAAGTGCTAGCAATTTAAAGGTCTTTGGGATCAGTGGGGATTTTGATGATGCACAAAATGCGCTCAAAAACCTTTTAAAAGACGCTGATTTTAACGAGGCTTTAAAAGCGCGCCAATTGAAATTAAGCGTGGCTAATTCCGTGAATTTTGGGCGTATCGCTTTTCAAATCGTCTATCATATTTGGGGTTTTTTAGAATTGTATAAAAAAGGCGCGATCAATTCTAAAGAAAAAATCACCCTAGCCATACCCAGCGGTAATTTTGGGAACGCTTTAGGGGCGTTTTATGCCAAAAAAATGGGCTTGAATATTGCTAAAATCAAGGTTGTAACCAACAGCAACGATGTTTTAAGGGAGTTTATAGAGACAGGGCGTTACGATTTAACCCATCGTTCTTTAAAGCAAACTTACTCGCCGGCTATGGATATTTTAAAAAGCTCTAATGTGGAAAGAGCACTTTTTGATCTCTTTGGGTTTGAACGCACGCTAGAATTGATGCAAGCTTTAGAAGAAGAGAAATTTTACGCCTTAAAACCCAAAGAATTAGCCCTTTTGCAAGAGCATTTTTCTTGCGCGAGCTGCTCAGATGAAGCTTGTTTGAAAACAATCCAAGAAGTTTATGCAGAGCACCAATACCTGATTGACCCCCACACCGCCACCGCTTTAAACGCTAGCTTGAAAACTAATGAAAAAACCCTTGTTTCTGCCACCGCCTCTTATGAAAAATTCCCTAGAACCACCCTTTTAGCCCTAAACGAGCAAAAAAAAGACGATAAAGCCGCCCTAGAAGCGCTAAAAAACAGCTACAATACCCCGGATAGCCAGCGCCTTGATGATTTGTTTGAAAGAGGGATCAAACACCAAGAAGTTTTAAAACTCAATGAGATCAAATCTTCTATTCTTTTGTGGTTAGAAAACACGCATTAGAGCTTTTTTTACGCTTTTAACCTTAATAAAAGTTACATTTTAAGTTGAAACACACTATAATAAATAAACTCTAAACGAAGATTAAACTTTGAATGAAAGGGATTTTAATGAAAAAAATCGTTTTAGTAGCGGTAGCCTTATTGATTAGTGCTTGCGCGAGCTATAAGATCACGCCTGAACATGTTACTTCCTATAATAATGGGATTCAAGTGATGACCTCCACGCAAGCCAAGTCTAAAGTCCAGCTAGAAATCGCTCAAAGCAAATTGAAAGGTTTGAATGAATCCCCCTTAGTGCTGTATGTAGCGGCGCAAGTTATAGAGGGAAATCCTGTAGTGTTTAGCCGTAAAGCCATTTCGGTGTCTATCAACCAAACGAATTTACCGGTCTTAAGCTTGAGACAGGTGATGAAATCCAGTTTTGATTTTGAAGGCATTTTACAAAGCTTTAATATCAGCGTGCCGACCGCCCCTATTGATAATATCAATATGATCACCCCGCCTATGTTTTATTACGGGCAAGGGAGTTTTTTAGCTTATAACGGCATGATGTATGGGGGAATGGGCATGTATGGGCCAGGCTTTGGCATGATGATGATGGATGATGTAGAAGAGCAAGAGGTCATGCAAGAAAGCCGCCAGGCTTTAAAAATCCTAGCGATCAATTATCTTAAAAACAACACCCTTAACGTTGAAGGTAAGGCTAGAGGAGGGTTTGTGGTGGTGGATACCAAAAACCTTAAAACCCCGGGCGTGGTGGTGGTTAAAGTCTTTTTAGAAGATGAAATCCACACCTTTAAAATTGATATTTCTAAGATGTGATCATCCCCATTTAATAAAAGCCTTTGGGCCAATCCACCTAAAGGTTTTTTCTCAATTCGGTTAAAAACGATTAAACCTTACGCCATTTTTTAGACTTTATTTTATGGCAAACAAAAAGGAAAAACCAAACGATTAAACCCCCCTTTTTTTTGCGTTTATTTTTGAGAAGCTAAAAAATCCTGGATATTTTCTTTGGTTTTTTCTATCAAGGTTTTCAAGCTGTCGCTATACGCCCATGCGATATGGGGGGTTAAAAGCAATTTGTTTTGGATCTTTGGGTTCAAAAACGCATGATCTTTTTCAAAAGGCTCTTTCACAAACACATCGCTCGCGTAATACAAATCTTTGGTTTCTAAAGTTAAAGCCAAATCCCTTTCATTCACAATGCCCCCACGCCCCACATTGATTAAAATCGCCCCTTCTTTTAGGCCTTGCAATTCTTTGAGAGCGATTAAATCGCGCGTGCTTTCATTTAAGGGGGCATGAATGCTGATAATACCGCTTGTTTTAAGCAATTCCTCCAAACTCAAGCGCTCATACTCTTCTTTTTTATCTTTAGGGGAATAATACACCACCTTTGCCCCGAAAGCTTGAGCGAGTTTGGCGACTCTTTTACCGATTGTGCCTAAACCAATAACCCCCCATTGACCCCCTTTAATAAGCCCCATTTTCATATCGCTAATGTGCGTAAAAATATCGCTTTGACTATATTCCCCGCTTTTGCAGTAACGATCATAATAGTTGATTCTCCCCAACAAAGACAACGCGCACGCTAAAGTGTGCTGGGCTACAGATTCCGTAGAATAAGCGTTCACATTTTTGACCTCTATGCCTAAAGCTTTCGCACTTTTTATATCCACATTATCCGTACCTGTAGCGGTGATGCAAATGAGTTTGAGTTTAGGCAATTGGCTTAAAACCTCTTGGGTGATAACGACTTTATTCAATACCATAATTTCAGCTTCAATTGATCGTTCAACGATTTGACTGGGCGAAGTAACCTCATAAAAATCAAAATCCGCCACTTCTTTTAAAACTTCTAGCGCTTTTAACCCCACGCTTTTAGCGTCTAAGATCACGCCTTTTTTGAATGTTTTCATCTCTTTACTCCTAGATTTAATTTTAAAGTTATATAATTAAACCACAAAATCCTTTTTTAAAAGAAACTAAGCATGCCAAAACCCAAGAAAAACACCCTCCCCTGTAGCCTTTCTGTCAAAATGTCTTATTTCATGCGTTTTCTCATTAAATGGCGCACCCGCTCTTTAAGCCATAAAATGATGACTCTCATTCAAATCTTAAGCATTCTGGCTTTAGCGAGCAAGGCCAGTGAAGATTTAGAAGAGCAACTCAAAAAAATCAAAGATTACATTTATAGAACCCTAAACGCTAAAATCGCATCGGATGTGTATAACCGAGTGCTTATTTTAGTGAATGAATATTGCGCTAATGAAGAATTGTTTGATAAAGAGAGCGTTAAAATTTCAGATTTACTCATTCAAGACATTCAGCTTTACGCTTTAGTCGATGAAATGCTTAAAGAAGATAAATACCAAGTCCAGCACACCATTTTAAAGGGCATCATCAAGCGCAAATACGACGAAGCCTACTCGCTCAATAGCGAAGACAGGATTCTTTTAGAATACCAAGAACGCTTGCTAGAACCCTCATACGCGTCTTTTTCCAATAAAAAATTCAAATGATTTGAAAGCGTTACCCCACTTTTTAGGTTTTTATTGAAAAAGGGCTTTAAAATGAGCTAAAATGAGCGTTTTATTTGAAAATATAAAGGGATTGAATGGCTTTTAAGGTGGTGCAAATTTGCGGGGGGCTTGGGAATCAAATGTTTCAATACGCTTTCGCTAAAAGTTTGCAAAAACACCTTAATACGCCTGTGCTATTAGACACTACTTCTTTTGATTGGAGCAATAGGAAAATGCAATTAGAGCTTTTCCCTATTGATTTGCCCTATGCGAGCACTAAAGAAATCGCTACAGCTAAAATGCAACACCTCCCCAAGCTAGTAAGAGACGCGCTCAAATGCATGGGGTTTGATAGGGTGAGTCAAGAAATCGTTTTTGAATACGAGCCTAAATTATTAAAGCCAAGCCGCTTGACTTATTTTTATGGTTACTTCCAAGATCCACGATATTTTGATGCTATATCCCCTTTAATCAAGCAAACCTTCACTCTACCCCCCCCCCCGAAAATAATAGAAAACAATAAAAAAGAGGAAGAATACCACCGCAAACTTGCTTTGATTTTAGCCGCTAAAAACAGCGTGTTTGTGCATATAAGAAGAGGGGATTATGTGGGGATTGGCTGTCAGCTTGGTATTGACTATCAAAAAAAGGCGCTTGAGTATATGGCTAAGCGCGTGCCAAACATGGAGCTTTTTGTGTTTTGTGAAGACTTAACATTCACGCAAAATCTTGATCTTGGCTACCCTTTTATGGACATGACCACTAGGGATAAAGACGAAGAAGCGTATTGGGATATGCTGCTCATGCAATCTTGTAAGCATGGCATTATCGCTAATAGCACTTATAGTTGGTGGGCGGCTTATTTGATAGAAAATCCAGAAAAAATCATCATTGGCCCCAAACACTGGCTTTTTGGGCATGAGAATATCCTTTGTAAGGAATGGGTGAAAATAGAATCCCATTTTGAGGTAAAATCCCAAAAGTATAACGCTTAAAGCGGCTTAAAAAAGGGGCTTTACTAGTGGTTTAAATCTTTAATTTTAGATTTGATTTCTTTATAGCGAGCGTCTAATTCTATTTTTCTGTCCATGGATATTTTGATAAATTCGCTTTCTTTTTCTATGCCGATAAATTCCCTTTTCAAAAGATTAGCCGCAATGCCTGTGGTGGAGCTCCCGCTAAAAGGATCGCCAATGAGAGAATTTTCATCGCTCGCCATTAAAAGCAAGCGCACCAACAGCGCGAGAGGTTTTTGAGTGGGGTGCTTGCCGTTTGCTTTTTCCCAAGGAGCGATCGCTGGAAAGCTCCACACATCACGCATTTGTTTATCGTTATTGATCTTTTTTAAAACCTCATAGTTAAAAACATGCTTATGCTTGCGGCTTTTCCTCGCCCAAATGATTTGCTCAGCCGAATGCGTCAAATAACGGCAGCTGAAATTGGGAGGAGGGTTGGTTTTTTGCCAAGTGATGAGGTTTAAAATCTTAAAATCCAATTTTTGTAAAATGCGCCCCAAAGAAAAGATATTGTGGTAAGTCCCGCTGATTAAAAGGCTTCCTGTGTTTTTTAAAGCCTTTTTGGCGTTGTTTATCCACTGGTAATTGAACTCATCAATATCGTCAATCCCGTCTTCTTTATCCCAATCGCCTTTATTGACGCTCACAATCTTACCGCTCTGTATGCTTAAGCCGTCATTAGAAAGGAAATAAGGCGGATCAGCAAAGATCAAATCAAAAGCATTTTCAAATTGAGGTAAAACCTCATTGCAATCCCCTTGATAAAGGGTGAAAAGCTGGTCTGTGCTTTTAAAAATGGGACAAGAAAGATAAAGCACTCCCATTTTTTATTCTGCTTTAATGCCTTTCTTTTCAATGTATTTTTGCATTGCTTCATCATCAAGCACTTCATCAAAAAACTCCCCTATATCCACTGCCGTATCAAGTCCTTTTTCAATTTGCTTGTTAATCTTTTCCATAAAAGGCTTAAAATCCTTCGGACTTTGTTCTATAAGCATGTTAAGTGTGGGTATATCAATCTCTCTTTCTTTAGCTGGCAACAAGATTTTAGAGTTTGAAATCTCAGATTCTAGTTTGATAACCCCTATACCAAAGCTTTGGTTGAGCCGTTTTGATTCATCCAAAATTTCATTTTTTTCTTTATATTCAATCTTAAAAACCACCAAATACCCCTCATTAGCCCAGCTAGAATTGCTCACCGCTTGAAAATAGCTCTCTTTTAAATTGGAAAGACTAAGCTCTTTTTTAAGCTCAAAGGAAAAAAGCTTGTGTCTTTTTTGACCGTTATGGTGTAAAAATTTCAAAGTTTCTTTTTCATATTTACTTTTAAGATCTTTATCATAGGGAAAATACACACCCACAATGTCAGGATAATTCCACTTGCATTCGCCCGCTTCGCCTTTTTTACATTCTTCATGGCGGATGGTTTTGCATAGGAGCTTGAACTTTGAATCTTCATTAAGGAATTTCACAAGCAGTGGGTGCAAATCCCTTTCATGAAAAGAGTTTTTTTGTTTTTTGGCTGTGCCTGAACACTCGCTCTGTTCATCATATTCTTCTTTAGCATCTAGGGTTTCTTGTGGTGGAAATTTTCTTTCACGAGATTTGAGCCAATAGAAAAAGGCTCCTCCCTCTTTGCGTGCAACATAAAATTGCTTCTTATCTTTACCAAGATCACTTCCAAGTGTGGACCAAGGTGTTTTTCCTATGCTTGGGCGTTCTTTATCCAATCCCATTTCACAAGCTCTCTCAAAAATTTCTTTAGTGCTCAAAGGCCTTTCTGCTTGTTCTAAAACTTTTTTACCTATTTCTTTGTTAGTCATGTTCTTTTCTTTTTTATGATTGTAGTGGAAACAATTATACTCAAAATGTTTGAAAATACCGCAGTAGATATAGGGTTTAGGCTGGGTGTCTCTCTTCACCCAACCTAAGTATTGTATTTGTAAAATCTGTAAAAGGAGTGTCGTAAAAGGAATGCTTAGAAACTATAATGTCTCATCAATACATTCTAAACAAAAAGTTTTTAAAGGCAAAAAGGCTGGCGGACAGGGAGGGATTCGAACCCTCGGTAACCTTGACGGCTACGCATCCTTAGCAGGGATGTGGTTTCAGCCAACTCACCCACCTGTCCTTGTAAAAAGTAGAATTATAGTAAAAATAAGTTAAAATAAACCTTAAACTTTAATGGTTTCTAAACAAAACTAAGGGCTTTTATATTACAATCTTAATCTACAAACTAAAATAAACTTTTTAAGGATACGCATGCAATACGCGCTATTATTTCCAGGGCAAGGCTCGCAATGTATAGGAATGGGGAAATCATTCTATGACAGCTACACTCTGGCTAAAGAATTGTTTGAAAGGGCTTCTAACGCGCTTAAAGTGGATATGAAAAAAACGCTTTTTGAAGAAAATAATCTTTTAAAAGAGAGCGCTTACACCCAGCCTGCCATTTATTTAGTGAGCTATATCGCTTACCAATTGCTTAACAAACAAGTAAATGGAGGGTTAAAACCCATTTTTGCTTTAGGGCATTCTCTCGGTGAAGTGAGTGCAGTGTCTTTGAGCGGGGCGTTAGATTTTGAAAAAGCCCTGAAACTCACGCACCAAAGAGGCAAAATGATGCAAGAAGCGTGCGCGAATAAAGATGCGTCCATGATGGTCGTTTTAGGCGTTTCTGAAGAAAGCCTTTTGAGTCTGTGTCAAAAAACTAAAAACGTGTGGTGCGCGAATTTCAATGGCGGCATGCAAGTGGTTTTAGCCGGGATTAAAGACGATTTGAAAGCCCTAGAGCCGACTTTAAAGGAAATGGGGGCTAAAAGAGTGGTCTTTTTAGAAATGAGCGTGGCGAGCCATTGCCCCTTTTTAGAGCCTATGGTTTTTAAATTCCAGGAATTGCTAGAAAAAAGCTTGAAAGATAAATTTAATTTTGAAATCATCTCCAATGCGATTAACGAAGCGTATTATAATAAAGCAAAAGCCGTTGAATTGTTGAGCTTGCAACTCACTCAGCCCGTGCGTTATCAAGATTGCGTGAAGTCTAATAGCGATAGAGTGGATGCGTTTTTTGAATTAGGCTGTGGGAGTGTGCTAAAAGGGCTTAACAAGCGCTTGAGCAACAAGCCCACTATAAGCGTAGGGGATAATAAGGGGCTTGATGAAGCCATTGAGTTTTTAGAAGAATACGTGTGATCAGGAGAGAGTGGTGCAAAAAATTGGCATTTTAGGGGCAATGAGAGAAGAAATAACCCCTATCTTGGAATTGTTTGGCGTGGGTTTTGAAGAGGTTTCTTTAGGAGGGAATGTTTTCCATAAAGGCGTTTATAATGATAAAGAAATCGTTGTCGCTTATAGCAAAATTGGCAAGGTGCATTCCACTTTAACCACGACGAGCATGATTTTAGCGTTTGGCGTTCAAAAAGTGCTTTTTAGTGGGGTGGCTGGAAGCTTAGTTAAAGATTTAAAAATCAATGATTTGTTGGTGGCTCAAAAATTAGTCCAGCATGATGTGGATTTGAGCGCGTTTGATCACCCTTTGGGGTTTATCCCAGAAAGCGCGATTTTTATTGAAACGAGCGAAAATTTAAACGCCCTAGCTAAAAAAATCGCTAGCGAGCAACATATCACGCTCAAAGAAGGCGTCATCGCATCAGGCGATCAGTTTGTCCATAGCAAGGAAAGAAAAGAGTTTTTAACTAGCGAGTTTAAGGCGAGCGCGGTGGAAATGGAAGGGGCGAGCGTGGCGTTTGTGTGCCAAAAATTTGGCGTGCCATGCTGTGTTTTAAGGAGCATTAGCGATAACGCCGATGAAAAAGCCGACATTAGCTTTGATGCATTTTTAGAAAAAAGCGCTCAAACTTCAGCGAAATTCTTAAAAAGCATGGTGGATAAGCTTTAGGGTTTGTTTTTATTAAACGCAAACAATTGAAACCCTATTTTTAAAAAATGGGGGTTTTTAAATTTTATTTTAAACTCGTTTTATAATTAGAATTTAAGCTATTTTTTAGTAAAATAACAAAGGATTAGGTGTATCTTATCTTATGGATCTAGCTTTTGATTGAAAGCATGGGTTCTTATTTTATGGAGTGTCCAATGAAAAAGAAAGCTAACGAAGAAAAAGCCCCCAAAAGAGCTAAACAGGAAGCCAAAGCAGAAGCCACACAAGAAATTAAACAAGAAAACAAAGCTAAAGAAAGCAATAAAGCCAAAGAGAGCAAAATTAAAGAAAATAAAACCAAAGAAAGCAAAGTCAAAGAAACAGCGAAAGAACCTGTTCCTATTAAAAAGCTTAGTTTTAATGAAGCGTTAGAAGAATTGTTCGCTAATTCCTTAAGCGATTGTGTTTCTTATGAGTCTATCATTCAAATCAGCGCGAAAGTCCCCACTCTAGCCCAAATCAAAAAAATCAAAGAGTTGTGCCAAAAATACCAAAAGAAATTGGTCAGCTCTTCAGAATACGCTAAAAAACTCAATGCGATTGACAAGATTAAAAACACCGAAGAAAAGCAAAAAGTTTTAGATGAAGAATTAGAAGATGGCTATGACTTTTTGAAAGAAAAGGATTTTTTAGAGTGGAGCAGGAGCGATAGCCCGGTACGCATGTATTTGCGTGAAATGGGGGATATAAAACTTTTAAGCAAAGATGAAGAGATTGAATTGAGCAAGCAAATCCGCTTGGGTGAAGACATTATTTTAGACGCGATCTGCTCGGTGCCGTATTTGATTGATTTTATTTATGCGTATAAAGACGCTTTAATCAATCGTGAACGAAGGGTTAAAGAGCTTTTCAGGAGCTTTGATGATGACGATGAAAATAGCGTGAGCGATTCTAAAAAAGATGACGACAACGAAGAAGACGAAGAAAACGAAGAAAGGAAAAAAGTCGTTTCCGAAAAAGACAAGAAGCGTGTAGAAAAGGTTCAAGAAAGCTTTAAAGCCCTAGATAAGGCTAAAAAAGAATGGCTCAAAGCCCTTGAAGCCCCTGTAGATGAAAAAGAAGACGAATTGGTGCGTTTATTGACCCTAGCTTACAAACGCCAAACGCTCAAAGACAGACTCTATGATTTAGAGCCTACTAGCAAACTGATTAATGAATTAGTCAAAACGATGGAGACCACTTTAAAAAGCGGCGATGGGTTTGAAAAAGAGTTGAAACGCTTGGAATACAAATTGCCCTTATTCAATGACACTCTCATCGCTAACCATAAAAAAATCCTCGCTAATATCACTAACATGACTAAAGAAGATATTATCGCTCAAGTGCCAGAAGCGACCATGGTGAGCGTGTATATGGATCTTAAAAAGCTTTTTTTGACTAAAGAAGCGAGCGAAGAAGGTTTTGATTTAGACCCTAACAAGCTAAAAGAAATTTTAGAGCAAATCAAAAGAGGGAAATTGATTTCCGATCGCGCTAAAAACAAAATGGCTAAATCCAATTTAAGGTTGGTGGTGAGCATCGCTAAACGATTCACAAGTAGAGGCTTACCCTTCTTGGATTTGATTCAAGAGGGCAATATCGGCTTGATGAAAGCGGTGGATAAGTTTGAGCATGAAAAGGGCTTCAAGTTTTCTACCTATGCGACCTGGTGGATCAAACAAGCCATCAGCAGAGCCATAGCCGATCAAGCCCGCACTATCCGCATCCCCATTCACATGATTGACACGATTAATCGCATCAATAAAGTCATGCGCAAACACATTCAAGAAACCGGCAAAGAGCCTGATTTGGAAGTGGTGGCTGAAGAAGTGGGGCTTTCGTTAGATAAAGTGAAGAATGTGATTAAGGTGACTAAAGAGCCTATCAGTTTGGAAACCCCAGTCGGCAATGATGATGACGGCAAATTTGGGGATTTCGTGGAAGATAAAAATATCGTTAGCTCCATTGATCACATCATGCGCGAAGATTTAAAAGCGCAAATTGAAAGCGTTTTGGATCAGTTGAATGAGCGAGAAAAAGCGGTGATCCGCATGCGTTTTGGGCTTTTAGACGATGAAAGCGATCGAACTTTAGAAGAAATTGGCAAGGAATTGAATGTTACGAGAGAAAGGGTGCGCCAGATTGAAAGCTCTGCGATCAAAAAATTGAGAAGTCCGCAATACGGGCGCATTTTGAGAAACTATTTGCGCATTTGATGTTAAGGTTCTCTAAAGCATGCGTTATTTTCTTGTAGTTTTCTTGTTTTTGTTTGTGGGTTGCACAAAAAAGGATTTCACGCTCAAAGATTTATCCTTGCCCCAAGAGGCTTCAAGCTATCTTGCAAGCTCTCAAAATGGCAGTAACAACAACCAAAGCATTGACCCCCAAGCGTTAAGAGAAAATCTGAAAGAGAGCTATCTCAAAGCGTGGTATTCCCCATGGCTAGATGCGAAAGTCAAAAGCAATAAAAAAGAAGTGTTTTGGATCCTCAAAGAAATGAATAAATCCACCGGTTATGGCGAAGATCTAAAACCCAACGCAAAAGCTTTCAATGACAAGCTTATTAAAAGCATGGATATTGAGCATTACCCGAGCGCTAAGATTAAGGCTGTTGTGGTGCGAGATAGCGATGTTAGGGCTGTGCCTACTAACAAACCTTTTTATCTTTCTCCAAAAGGCTATCCTTTTGACAGGTATCAAAATTCGCTGATTTTTCAAGGCACGCCGGTTTTAATCACGCATTTTAATCTAGATAAAACTTACGCCCACATTCAAAGCAGTTTTGTTTATGGTTGGATCAAAGTTAGCGATTTAGGCTATATGCACGATAAAGACATAGAGCTTTTAACCAAGCTTAAAAATTATGTCATGCCTATAAAAGATAAAATCCCCCTTTATACAGACTATGGGGATTTTTACACCGATGCTAGGGTGGGCGAATTGTTCACTCTCATCCCCCAAAGTCAAAACGCATCTCAAAACCCCCAAAAAAAGGAATTGAAAGCCTATGGTTTTTTGAGAGACGCTAAGGGCTATGCAACTTTACAAAGCGTGATCTTAGATGAAAAGGATTTTTTTGTTTTCCCTAAGGTTTTTAACAGCGAGAACATGGCGTATTTTATAGACACCATGCTAGGGCAAAAATACGGCTGGGGTGGACTATTAGGTAATAGGGATTGCTCGGCTTTCACTAGGGATAGTTTTGCTAATTTTGGAATTTTACTCCCCAGAAATTCCTACGCACAAAGCCGTTATGCGAACAATTATGTGGATTTAAGCTCCATGAAAGCTAAAGAAAAAGAAGATTACATCCTTAAAAACGCCACGCCTTTTGGAACGCTCATCTATTTAAAAGGGCATATCATGCTCTATTTAGGTGCACACAACCATCAAGCGATAGTCGCTCACAGCATTTGGTCGGTGCAAACCCAAAAGCATTTTAAAACCTTGAGCCATAAAATAGGGGGCGTGGTGATCACTTCATTATGGCTAGCGGAAGAACATAATGGGGCGTTTTCTAAAAAGAAATTGTTGATTGATAGGGTGCTTGGAATGAGCGATTTGAAAGATTTTGTCAATAAAACTTCAAGCCCTTTGAATGCGAATTGATTTTCTTATATTATGATTACGATTTATCAATTTAAAACATTTGGAGAAAGACAATGAGTATGGAATTTGATGCTGTTATTATTGGAGGCGGGGTTTCAGGGTGCGCGACCTTTTATACTTTGAGCGAATACAGCTCTTTAAAACGCGTGGCTATCGTGGAAAAATGCTCTAAATTAGCTCAAATCAGCTCTAGCGCTAAGGCTAATTCACAAACCATTCATGATGGCTCTATTGAAACGAATTACACTCCCGAAAAAGCTAAAAAAGTGCGTTTGAGCGCTTATAAAACCAGACAATACGCTTTGAATAAAGGCTTGCAAAATGAAGTAATTTTTGAAACCCAAAAAATGGCTATAGGCGTGGGCGATGAAGAATGCGAGTTCATGAAAAAACGCTACGAATCCTTTAAAGAAATCTTTGTGGGGCTAGAAGAATTTGACAAGCAAAAGATTAAAGAATTAGAGCCTAATGTGATTTTAGGGGCTAATGGCATAGACAGGCATGAAAACATTGTCGGGCATGGTTATCAAAAAGATTGGAGCACCATGAATTTTGCGAAGTTGAGTGAAAACTTCGTTGAAGAAGCTTTAAAATTAAAGCCTAACAACCAGGTGTTTTTGAATTTCAAAGTGAAAAAGATTGAAAAACGCAACGACACTTATGCGCTCATTTCAGAAGACGCTGAAGAAGTGTATGCTAAATTCGTGCTAGTTAATGCCGGCTCTTACGCTTTGCCTTTGGCTCAGAGCATGGGCTATGGCTTGGATTTAGGGTGCTTGCCTGTGGCGGGCAGCTTTTATTTTGTGCCGGATTTATTAAGGGGTAAGGTCTATACCGTTCAAAACCCCAAGCTCCCTTTTGCAGCCGTACATGGCGACCCTGATGCTGTCATTAAAGGAAAAACACGAATCGGGCCTACGGCTTTAACGATGCCTAAATTAGAGCGCAACAAATGTTGGCTTAAGGGTATTAGTTTGGAATTACTAAAAATGGATTTGAATAAAGATGTGTTTAAGATCGCGTTTGATTTGATGAGCGATAAAGAAATCCGTAATTATGTGTTTAAAAACATGGTTTTTGAATTGCCTATTATCGGTAAAAGGAAATTTTTAAAAGACGCTCAAAAAATCATCCCCTCTCTTAGCCTAGAAGATTTAGAATACGCTCATGGTTTTGGCGAAGTGCGCCCGCAAGTTTTAGACAGAACCAAGCGAAAATTGGAATTAGGCGAAAAAAAGATTTGCACCCATAAAGGCATCACTTTTAACATGACCCCCTCTCCAGGCGCGACGAGTTGCTTGCAAAACGCCCTTGTGGATTCCCAAGAAATCGCTGCGTATTTGGGCGAGAGCTTTGAATTAGAACGCTTTTATAAAGATTTATCCCCAGAAGAATTGGAAAATTAAAAACGCATGCAAAACGAACAAGAAGCCCGAGAAATCGCTAAAAAAGCCGTTCAAATCGTGTTTTTTTTAGGGATTGTGGTGGTGCTTTTGATGATGATAAACCTTTACATGCTCATCAATCAAATCAATGCGAGCGCTCAAATGAGCCAACAAATCAAAAAAATAGAAGAAAGACTCAATCAAGGGCAAAAATAAAGGCTTTGGCTTATTAAACATGAGTAACAAAATTAAAAAAAGCTTAAGGGCATTTTTTAAAATAAATACAATAAAAGAGCTTGCGTAAGCAAGTGATAGCCTCTTTAAAAAGCGGTCTTTTGGGGTTGGGGGGTTTTTAGTTGGGGTTGTAGGGGAGGTTTATTGTAAAATACCTCCCTATCCCCTTAAGGAAATGAATTTTACTTAAGAAATGAGTTTGACTATAAAATCAAAAGCAATCAAACAAATTTTTTAAAAAACCCTATTTTCAAACTTTAAACTTTCCTTAAATTCAGCAATATTTAAGCTTATTTCCTTATAATGGGTGCTTTAATTTTATCAAAGGATTCTCATGACAAAGACTGCTAAAGTCAATGACATCGTTCGTGATTGGGTCGTTTTAGACGCCAAAGACAAAGTTTTTGGCCGCTTGATCACTGAAATCGCTGTGCTTTTAAGAGGCAAACACCGCCCTTTTTACACCCCTAATGTGGATTGTGGGGATTTTGTGGTGGTTATCAACGCCAATAAGGTTAAATTTTCAGGCATGAAATTAGAGGATAAAGAGTATTTTACCCATTCAGGCTATTTTGGCAGCACCAAGAGCAAGACTCTCCAAGAAATGCTAGAAAAAGCCCCTGAAAAGCTCTACCACTTAGCCGTTAGGGGCATGCTCCCTAAAACGAAATTAGGGAAAGCGATGATTAAAAAACTCAAAGTTTATCGTGATGATAAGCACCCTCACACCGCACAAACTAGCAAAAAGGACGCTAAATGAGAAAAATCTATGCTACCGGTAAAAGAAAAACCGCTATCGCTAAAGTGTGGCTCACTCCGGGTAAAGGCGAATTGAGTATCAATGAGCAGAGCCTGAATCAATGGTTAGGCGGGCATGAAGCCATTAAAATGAAGGTCATGCAGCCCTTGCTTTTAACCAAACAAGAGCAATCTGTGGATATTAAAGCGGTGGTTTTTGGTGGGGGCTACTCAGCGCAAGCGGAAGCTTTAAGGCATGGCATTTCTAAGGCTTTGAACGCTTATGATATTGCTTTTAGAGCCATTTTAAAACCTAAGGGCTTGCTCACTAGGGATTCAAGGGTGGTTGAACGCAAAAAATATGGTAAAAGAAAGGCCAGAAGAAGCCCGCAATTCTCTAAAAGGTAATTTTTATTTCTTTAGCTCTTCTTTGAGGGAGCTTTGGAGGGCTTTGGCTCTCTTTTATTTTCTGCTTTTTTTCTCTCTTGTTTTATTAAAATTTCAAAATAATGTATAATAATCGTTCTCTATCAATTCGTTTTAAAAGGGCAAAGGGAATGAAATCTACAAGAATTGGTTCTAAAATTGTCATGATGGTGTGTGCGGTCGTTATTATCATTAGTGCTGTTATGGGCGTTATTATCAGCTACAAGGTTGAAAGCGTGTTGCAAAGCCAAGCCACAGAATTGCTGCAAAAAAAGGCTCAGTTAGTCAGTTTTAAGATTCAAGGCATTATGAAGCGCATTTTTATTGGCGCTAACACCCTTGAAAAATTCTTAAGCGATGAAAATAACGCTATTAATGACACCCTAAAAAGGCGCATGCTCTCTGAGTTTTTGTTGGCAAACCCCCATGTGCTATTGATTAGCGCAATTTATACGAATGATAACGAACGAGTCATCACTGCAATGAACATGGATTCAAAAATCGCCTACCCTAATACCACGCTCAATGAAAACATGATTAATCAAATCCATTCGCTCAAAAGTATAACCCGTTCAGATCCCTATTATAAGGAGGTTAATGGCGATAAAATCTATGGCATGGATATTACCCTCCCCCTAATGGGTAAGAATCAAAATGTTATGGGCGCGCTGAACCTCTTTTTAAACATTGACGCTTTTTATACCGATGTAATAGGCCAAAATAAGAGCAACACCTTTTTAATGGGGAAAGACGGCAGGCTTTTAATCAACCCTAATCGTGAGATCCAAGATAAGATTTTAAGCGCTATCAATCCGGATAGAAGAGTCGCTAAGGCTGTGGAGTATTATGACAAAAACGAAGCGGGCACTTTGAGCTACCATTCATTGAGCGGGAATACAGAAACCTTTTTAGCCATACAGCCCTTTGATTTTTTTGAAGGAAAAGAAAATAATGGCAATCATTGGCGTTGGGCGATTGGGAAATACATTAACAAATCTCTAGTCTTTCAAGAAGCGACAAACACCAAATTCATTATTATCACCACTTTGATTGTAGGCGTGCTGGTGTTAGCCTTTTTAGTCTTTATCATCATTTCTAATCTCATAACCAAACGCATCAGTAGGGTCAATAACACCCTAAATGATTTTTTCAACCTGCTTAATAACCCCAAAAATAACCATGCCATAAGCCTAACGCCCCCAAGCGCTTATGATGAAATCGGGCAAATGCAAGCTTCTATCAATGAAAACATTCTTAAAACCCAAGAAAACATTCAAGCCGATAATAAAGCCATTCAAAACAGCATTGAAGTGGCTAATTTTGTGGAAAGTGGGGATTTCACGCAAGAAATCGCATGCGTACCTAAAAATAAAGATTTGCAAGCTTTAAGAAATACGATTAATAGCATTATCCAGTATTTTCGTAACCAAATTGGCGCCAATATTGAATCCCTAAATAACGCCCTAGAGCATTATAAAAACCTGGATTTCACCCACCATATCCAAAATCCTAAAGCCAACATGGAAAAAGCACTCAACACTTTAGGGCAAGAAATTTCTAGCATGCTTAAAGCTTCTTTAGGGTTTGCGAACGCGCTCAATCATGAATCCAAAGATTTAAAAACTTGCGTGGATAACTTGACTAAAACCGCCCACAAGCAAGAAAGAAGCCTGAAAAACACCACCCAATCCTTAGAAGAAATCACTAATATTATCACAACAATTGATTCTAAAAGCCAAGAGATGATCTCTCAAGGCGAAGACATTAAAAGCGTGGTGGATATGATTAGAGACATCGCTGATCAAACGAATCTATTAGCCCTAAACGCTGCTATTGAAGCCGCAAGAGCGGGCGAGCATGGCAGAGGCTTTGCGGTGGTGGCTGATGAGGTGAGAAAACTCGCTGAAAGGACGCAAAAATCCCTCAGCGAGATTGAAGCCAATATTAATATCCTCGTTCAAAGCATCGCCGATAACGCTGAGTCTATCAAAATGCAAAACAAGGGCGTAGAAAACATCCACAACTCCATTAACGCCTTGCAACAAGATGTGCAGGATAATTTGACTATCGCTAACCATTCCTTACAAGTCAGCGCTAAAATTGATGGGATCTCCCAAGATATTTTAGAAGATGTGAGCAAGAAGAAATTTTAATTTCTAATTTTGAGCGTCTAAAATATAAAACCGCCTAAAGCAAGGAGCTTAAACGCTCTAACGAACGCTCATATAAAAGGCTTAAAGTCTGCAAAGACATTCCCTAGCCTAAAAAGAGGTGTTTTGTCATCTTTTAGCTTGAATAGAGCCTAACGGCTGTGCGCTTGCATCTTGTGTCCTTAAAGGATGGGGTTTTTTGTGCTAGTTTGATAAAAGCTTTGGTTGGATTTTAACAAGCGTTCTTAGGGGAGTTAGTTGGGGGTTAAAAGGGGTGTTCATCGCAAAATACCCCCTACCACCTTAAAAGAATCATTTTTACTATAAAAATATTCATTAAAGTTTTGGCTATCACTCTTTGATATTCTTGGGGTTAATCTCAATTCCCCATATCGCCCATATCCCCCATGTCCCCCATATCGCCACCCATATCATCGTTCATATCCCCCATATCGCCCATGTCATCGTTGCCATTACCCATGTCGTCGTTCATATCGTTCGCGTTGTTCATGTCATCGCCTATGTCGTTGCCGTTGCTCATGTCGTCATTAGCGTTACCCGCATCATCGTTGCCGTTGTTCATGTTGCTCATATCATCAGTGTTACCGTTATCAGTATTGCCGGTGTCCGTGTTGCCGGTGTCCGTGTTATTCATATCGCCGGTATTGTTCATGCCGCCAGCATCTTTATCGTCAGTGGGGGTGTCAGCGGTGCTGGTATCGTTTGTGGTGTTAGTGTCGGTGTGAGTGTCGTCAGTGTGATCATCATCGGTATTAGTGGCACTGTTAGGGTTTATGAGCGCGTTACTCCCTTGATCCTTGCTGTCATTTGCATGGGTGTTGTCCATGTTGTTAATAGGCGTTTGTTGCGCAGGTTGTTGCATAGGGTTACTCATCGCATCATTCAAATCGTCTCTATCATCGCCATCAATTTTCAAACTCCCGTCTAAATAATTCCCCACCACATCGCTGCTATGGCTTAATTGCTGCACGCTGTCTAGGGCTTTATCCACTTGAGCTTGTTGCTCGCTTGAAAGCCCTTTTTGATCTTTTAAGTCATTGTCTAGTTGGTTGAGGTTGTTGTCTAATTTGTCTCTCACTTCCATAGCTTTATTGACCACTGAATCAATCTTACTAGGGCTCGCCCCATCTTGCTTCATTTCTTTGATTTGCCCCACTAAATGGTTAAGCTCTTTGGCTTGAGAAGTTATCGCATCCACGCTTTTAGTGGGCATGGCTTTAGTGTGGAAAAGCGAATTGTCTTTGAGCATGCGGCTGTTGTCTAAATTGACTAAAGCGCTATTCAAGCGGTTGGTTTGAATACCTTTGCTGAATTTGGGATCACGATAAAAGCTCATGAGATTTGCTTGTTGTAAGGATTTATCGTCTTTATCGTCTTTGTCATCATCAGTAGGCGTATCAAGTTGGTCAGTAGAAGCGTCATGGTCTAAAATCTCTTCTTGATCGAGCGCATACATATAATTTTCTAACATCAAGTAATCTTGAACTTGCATCATGAAAAACATGTTAGGGTAGAAGCCATACATGCCATCATAAAAGTCATAAAAATCATACATGCCCATGCCATACATGCCATACATACCATAATAAGGGCTATAGTAAGAGTTGTAATAGTTGTTGCTCCTGTAATAAGGGCTTTGAGCCTTTTCATTCTCTTGTTGTTTTTTAAGATACGCCCCTACCACACTCAAATCAGCGAGCATCTTTTGAGCCGTTTTTTGATCTTTTAAAGAAATGCCTAAGGGGATATAAATACCGGTGCGGTAACTATAAAAAGAATCCCTAGCGATGATTTTAAGGCAATATTTCAAATTCTTTTGCAATTTTAGGGCTTGCCTCAAACGCGCATGCGCTCTAAAATTCCCCAAGATGCCAGAGTTAAAACGCATTTTTTCCACTAACGCGCTGAATTTTTTCGCATCGCCATTAGCCGCATTGATATAGTTTAAAGCGCTAGCCCCCCACTCTTTGGTGCTGCTTTTATAACCCCCAAAATCCACTATTTTTGGCGTTAATTCCCCTTTTAATTGCGAATCTTTTAAGTCAAACAACGCCCTATTCACGCTGATAGCGTTCAAACTGAGTGTCATTATAAAAAGTATTTTTATAGCTTTCATTGATAACCTTAAAAAATATCTCTTGCGAGCATTATAGACTATTTTTAGAAATCAAAATGACTTTTGAAAACAAGCCAAAGTAAAAAATCAAATCCCAAAACAAAAGGTTCTGTTTTAAACGCTTCTTTAGTTTTTAAAAAACTTTCTTAAACAAAAACCTAACCCCCCAACACAACAAAACAAACACCGCAAAAAAAGAAAAAAGAAACCAACAGAGAGAAAATCCTCTATTGATAAAGAAGAGAAAGGCTTAGAAGTTGATCATGTAGTTGAAATAGATAGAGAAGTTCCTTTTATAGAACACATCTACTGATCCATCTACGCCCCTTTCCTTATAGAACTGGTTGGTAAATAAAGGCAATTTAAGGCCCACTTCAATCCCGCTGTGTTTAGAGAAATTGCTCCTAAAACCAAATTCAACAGGCATTTGGAAATAGCTCGTGTTCATGCTCGCTGAACAGCCGGCGGTGTTGTTGCAAATTCGCATTTGAGATTTCAAGTAGCTCTCTCCTTGGACGATAAACGAATCCCCTCCTAACCCAAAGCCTAAAAACAACCCTGCTGTGTTATAGCCCTCTTTACTTTCATAGAAGTTATAGAGCGCATCAAAGCCCACGCCATAAGTGAAGTTATTCACTTGAGACGCGCCCTCCATGATTCCAAGCTGGCTCCCCACAAAGCTTAAATTCGCATGGTTATAGCTGTAATATCCATAAGATCTAAAGCCAAAGCGTTTGGTTTTGCCAAAGAACCACTTATACCCTGCCATCGCATCTACCCCATACATTTGCCCGTAATTATTGGTGTTGATCACGCTTGGCGTGTAGGTTGCTTGGGCTTGAGCGACAGCGGTTTGAATGTTTTTATGCACATTCATGAAAGCGTCTTTTTGAGCCGTTAAATTGCTTTTTAGCGCGTTTAAGAAATTGATGGCATCTGTCGTTGTCGTTGTGCTATCACTAGCAGCTGCAAGCACAACGGTTTGCGTTTTTTGCGTATCAGCCGCAACAAGATCGGCCAAAGCCATATCCACTTGATTGATAGCTTTATCTAACGCGCCCACAACCGCATTAGAGCCGTTTGTCAATTGCCCGATCGTCGCACTAGAAGAATTTAAATAGCCTTTTAAAGTGTTTTGAGCGCTTTCTAATGCGCTAAACGCACTGCTTAAGCCTTGAGCGTTGGGAATCACACTGCTTAAATCGGTGCTACTATTCAAAAGGTTGCCAATCGTTGCGCTCTGTTGAGACATGGTTTCTACCCCACTTAAAGTGGTGTTCATGCCACTCACGCTCACGCTCTTAAGATTATTAACCGTAGTGGTGTCTTTAACCAGCTGGCTTGCCACACCGCTACCGCTTGGACTTGGTGTGCCACTTGAAGCGGTGTGTTTGTCGCCACCGCTACCGCTTGGTTCCTCTTTTTTAGTTGGTGGGGTTGATGGGGTTGGTGTGCCGCTTGAAGCGGTGTTTTGGGCTTGAGTTTGGGCTTGTTGTTGCGTTGGTGAATCGCTTGTTGATTTACTATCTTCCTTATCCTTTTCAGCATAATTACCAAAAACATGCGATGGTTTTTGCAATGCTGCGTAGATTTCTAAATCGGTAGCGTTCATGCTCCCTAAAAGCACGCCACTAGCCGCCAAAGAGACAAAGTCTAATTTTTTGAATGACTTTTTCATAACTTCTTTCTTATTTTTTCATCCAGCTTGCGCTTGGATTGACTTTAGTGTCCGGTTTAGAAGCGCTTTGCGTTTCTTGGGCTGGAGCTACTTGATTGCTGCCAAACATTGAAGTGTCTATTGGGGTGTTATTGTTAGCGCCTGGGGTGCGGGTGGTGTTTTGGTTTTCTAAATTAGAATATTGAAACCCCCCTCCTAAAAACGCGCCGCTTTTTTCTGCCATAGACACACTAAAGGCTAATGCCATACCTAAAAAAACTTTTTTCATTTAAAACTCCTTAATGTGAGAAATCCTAAGGATTTCTTTTTTTATTGCATTCATGCTATGGCGCAAAAATATAGGGGATTACCAAAATTTGAGAGTTGTCCTCATACATTCGCTTCTACAGAATACAATCCGCTCTTACAAATATTGAGCTTTGGAGTTATATCACAAAAAAGTGAATTTTTTGTTAATAATGTGTTAAATAAATCGTTTTATTTTTTAAAAGTGCATTTATATATATAAATAATTTATTATATTTATAACTAGATTTTATGGAAGCTTTTACGCTGTTTTTGTGTGGGGCGAAAATTTAGAGCATGTTAGGGTTTTTGGTAGTAGTGGGTGGCTATCTTAAAAAACGCTGTTTTATCGCTTTTGTCGTATCGTTTGATGGTGAAAATCTTATTCAAACTGGCTTTGAGCATGAGCGATTAAGGGGTTAATCACTTCATCTAAATTCCCTGAAAGCATGATTTCTTCTAAACTATACAGAGTTAAATTGATTCTATGTTCGCTCAAGCGGTTTTGCGGGTAATTATAAGTGCGGATCCTTTCACTCCTGTCCCCACTACCCACTTGCTCCTTTCGGTCTTTGGCGTTAGCGAGTTGCTGCTCTTCAATTTGTTTTTCATAAAGGCGTGCTTTTAGGATTTTTAGGGCTTTATCCTTGTTTTTATGCTGGGATTTTTCATCTTGCATGCTCACGCTGATATTGGTGGGGAGGTGCGTGATGCGCACCGCAGAGTCTGTAGTATTGACGCATTGCCCCCCATGCCCGCCAGCGCGAAACACTTCAATCTTTAGATCGCTAGGGTTGATAGAAACTTCCACATCATCCACTTCAGGCATGATCGCTACTGTGATAGCGGAAGTGTGGATGCGCCCTTGAGATTCTGTCTCGGGGACTCTTTGGACTCGATGCGTGCCTGCTTCAAATTTGAGCCTTGAATACACGCCCTTACCCTTAATCAAAGCGATGATTTCTTTATAGCCCCCTACGCTGTTTTCGCTAGAACTCACTATCTCTACTTTCCATTTTTTCAAATCCGCATAACGGCAATACGCTTTAAACAAATCCCCTACAAAAATGCCCGCTTCATCGCCCCCTGTGCCGGCCCTTAACTCTAAATAGATGTTTTTATCATCATTAGGATCTTTGGGGATAAGGAGTTGCTTAATGGCAGTTTCTAGATCGCTTTTTTGGATTTCTAAAATTTTTAACTCTTCTTTAGCCAGTTCGCTCAATTCCTTGTCTTCTAAAAGCTCTTTATTTTCTTTGATATCCTCTAAAACGCTCAAATACTCTTTGCTCGCTATAGAGATTTCTTCAATAGAGCTTTGCTCTTTGCTCAATTCGGTGAGTTTTTTAATATCATTAATGACTTCAGCGCTAGAGAGTAAGGCTGTGAGTTCGTCGTATCGTTTGAGAATGGAAGAAAGCTTTTCGGCTAAAATAGACATGCGAGATTACCTATAAATTAAATAAATTAAAAAAAGACGCAACAATTTAAAAAACGCTAAAACTTAAAAAGAAGCTCAATAATAAATTTCATCATGAGCTAAAGAAGTTAAACCGCCCCTAAAACTAAGCGAGAGCGATTTTTTTCACTGAAGCGTTAAGCCTTGAAACTTTCCTAGAAGCGGTGTTTTTCTTTAAAATACCCTTGCTGACAAATTTATGCAACTCTTTATTAGCGATTTTCAAACGCTCTTGAGCTTTTGCTACATCATTGATGGCGACCGCTTCACGCACGGCTTTAATGATATTTTTAACTTTAGTTTTATAGAACCTGTTGCGTTCGGTTCTTTTAATGGTCTGTCTGATTCGCTTTTCTGCGGACTTATGATTTGCCATAGCCTTGTTTTAATCCCTTTGTAATGTAAAATTTGGCATAATTCTATCTAAAAATTGATTAAAAATAGTTTAAAAGGTATTTTATAACGATGAAAATTTTTGGGACTGATGGCGTGAGGGGTAAAGCAGGGGTGAAACTCACCCCCATGTTTGTGATGCGTTTAGGCATTGCTGCCGGGTTGTATTTTAAAAAACATTCTCAAACGAATAAAATTCTAATTGGTAAAGACACCAGAAAAAGCGGCTATATGGTAGAAAACGCTTTAGTGAGCGCTCTCACTTCCATAGGCTATAATGTGATTCAAATAGGGCCTATGCCTACCCCTGCGATTGCGTTTTTAACCGAAGACATGCGCTGTGATGCGGGCATTATGATAAGCGCGAGCCACAACCCTTTTGAAGACAATGGCATTAAGTTTTTCAATTCTTATGGTTATAAGCTTAAAGAAGAAGAAGAAAGAGCGATTGAAGAAATCTTTCATGATGAAAGATTACTGCATTCCAGTTATAAAGTGGGCGAGAGCATCGGTAGCGCTAAAAGGATAGATGATGTCATAGGGCGTTATATCGTGCATTTAAAACACTCTTTCCCCAAACATTTGAATTTACAGAGTTTAAGGATCGTGCTAGATACCGCTAATGGTGCGGCTTATAAGGTGGCTCCGGTCGTTTTTAGCGAGCTTGGGGCTGATGTGTTAGTGATCAATGATGAGCCTAATGGGTGTAATATTAATGAGCAATGCGGGGCTTTACACCCTAACCAATTGAGCCAGGAAGTGAAAAAATACCGCGCGGATCTGGGCTTTGCTTTTGATGGCGATGCGGATAGGCTGGTGGTGGTGGATAATTTAGGGAATATCGTGCATGGAGACAAGCTTTTAGGGGTGTTAGGGGTTTATCAAAAATCTAAAAACGCCCTTTCTTCTCAAGCAATTGTCGCTACAAACATGAGCAATTTAGCCCTTAAAGAATACTTAAAATCCCAAGATTTAGAATTGAAGCATTGCGCGATTGGGGATAAGTTTGTGAGCGAATGCATGCAATTGAACAAAGCCAATTTTGGAGGCGAGCAAAGCGGGCATATCATTTTTAGCGATTACGCTAAAACAGGCGATGGTTTGGTGTGCGCTTTGCAAGTGAGCGCGTTAGTGTTAGAAAGCAAGCAGGTAAGCTCTGTTGCGTTAAACCCCTTTGAATTATACCCCCAAAGCCTAGCGAATTTGAATGTCCAAAAAAAGCCTCCTTTAGAAAGCCTGAAAGGTTATAGCGCTCTTTTAAAAGAGTTAGACAAGCTAGAAATCCGCCATTTGATCCGTTATAGCGGCACTGAAAACAAATTACGAATCCTTTTAGAAGCTAAAGATGAAAAACTTCTAGAATCCAAAATGCAAGAATTAAAAGAGTTTTTTGAAGGGCATTTGTGCTAAAAACCACTAAAAAAAGCCTGTTGGTTTTTATAGGGGTTTTTTTCCTTATTTTTGGCGTGGATCAAGCGATTAAATACGCTATTTTAGAGGGGTTTCGCTATGAAAGTTTGGTGGTAGATATTGTTTTAGTGTTCAATAAAGGCGTGGCGTTTTCCTTGCTCAGTTTTTTAGAGGGGGGTTTGAAATACTTGCAAATCCTTTTGATTTTAGGGCTTTTTATCTTTTTAATGCGCCAAAAGGAGCTTTTTAAAAGCCATGCGATAGAGTTTGGCATGGTGTTTGGCTCTGGGGTTTCTAATGTTTTAGACCGGTTTGTGCATGGGGGCGTGGTGGATTATGTGTATTACCATTATGGCTTTGATTTTGCCATTTTTAATTTCGCTGATGTCATGATAGATGTGGGTGTGGGCGTTTTATTGTTAAGACAATTCTTTTTTAAGCAAAAACAAAACAAAATTAAGGCATAATCACTCTCTTTAAAATAAAAGGTCGCGTAGCTCAGTTGGTAGAGCACTACCTTGACATGGTAGTGGCCGCTGGTTCAAGTCCAGTCGTGGCCACCATTATCACTCCAATTTTAATTCTCATTTTTTTGCGAGTTTTTGATCTTTATCAATTCTAAAGGGCATTAAACGCACTTCTAATAACGCTTTTATAGCGCTTCAAAAATATAACACTAATTCATTTTAAATAATAATTAGTTAATGAACGCTTCTGTTAATCTTAGTAAATCAAAACATTGCTACAATTACATCCAACCTTGATTTCGTTATGTCTTCAAGGAAAAACACTTTAAGAATAGGAGAATGAGATGAAACTCACCCCAAAAGAGTTAGACAAGTTGATGCTCCACTATGCTGGAGAATTGGCTAAAAAACGCAAAGAAAAAGGCATTAAGCTTAACTATGTAGAAGCAGTAGCTTTGATTAGTGCCCATATTATGGAAGAAGCGAGAGCTGGTAAAAAGACTGCGGCTGAATTGATGCAAGAAGGGCGCACTCTTTTAAAACCGGATGATGTGATGGATGGCGTGGCAAGCATGATCCATGAAGTGGGTATTGAAGCGATGTTTCCTGATGGGACTAAACTCGTAACCGTGCATACCCCTATTGAGGCCAATGGCAAATTAGTTCCTGGTGAGTTGTTCTTAAAAAATGAAGACATCACTATCAACGAAGGCAAAAAAGCCGTTAGCGTGAAAGTTAAAAATGTTGGCGACAGACCAGTTCAAATCGGCTCACACTTCCATTTCTTTGAAGTGAACAGATGCTTAGACTTTGACAGAGAAAAAACTTTCGGTAAACGCTTAGACATTGCGAGCGGGACAGCGGTAAGGTTTGAGCCTGGCGAAGAAAAATCCGTAGAATTGATTGACATCGGCGGTAACAGAAGAATCTTTGGATTTAACGCATTGGTTGATAGGCAAGCAGACAACGAAAGCAAAAAAATTGCTTTACACAGAGCTAAAGAGCGTGGTTTTCATGGCGCTAAAAGCGATGACCACTATGTAAAAACAATTAAGGAGTAAGAAATGAAAAAGATTAGCAGAAAAGAATATGTTTCTATGTATGGCCCTACTACAGGCGATAAAGTGAGATTGGGCGATACAGATTTGATCGCTGAAGTGGAACATGACTACACCATTTATGGCGAAGAGCTTAAATTCGGTGGCGGTAAAACCCTAAGAGAAGGCATGAGCCAATCTAACAACCCCAGCAAAGAAGAACTAGACTTAATCATCACTAACGCTTTGATCGTGGATTACACTGGTATTTATAAAGCGGATATTGGTATTAAAGACGGCAAAATCGCAGGCATTGGTAAAGGCGGTAACAAGGACATGCAAGATGGTGTTAAAAACAATCTTAGCGTGGGTCCTGCTACTGAAGCCTTAGCCGGTGAAGGTTTGATCGTAACGGCTGGTGGGATTGACACACACATCCACTTCATTTCACCCCAACAAATCCCTACAGCTTTTGCAAGCGGTGTAACAACCATGATTGGTGGCGGAACCGGTCCTGCTGATGGCACTAACGCAACCACTATCACTCCAGGCAGAAGAAACTTAAAATGGATGCTCAGAGCGGCTGAAGAATATTCTATGAACTTAGGTTTCTTGGCTAAAGGTAACGCTTCTAACGATGCGAGCTTAGCCGATCAGATTGAAGCCGGTGCGATTGGCTTTAAAATCCACGAAGACTGGGGAACAACTCCTTCTGCAATCAATCATGCGTTAGATGTTGCGGACAAATACGATGTGCAAGTCGCTATCCACACAGACACTTTGAATGAAGCTGGTTGTGTAGAAGACACTATGGCAGCCATTGCCGGACGCACTATGCACACTTTCCACACTGAAGGCGCTGGCGGCGGACACGCTCCTGATATTATTAAAGTGGCCGGTGAACACAACATTCTGCCCGCTTCCACTAACCCCACTATCCCTTTCACTGTGAATACAGAAGCCGAACACATGGACATGCTTATGGTGTGCCACCACTTGGATAAAAGCATTAAAGAAGATGTCCAGTTCGCTGATTCAAGGATCCGCCCTCAAACCATTGCGGCTGAAGACACTTTGCATGACATGGGGATTTTCTCAATCACCAGTTCTGACTCTCAAGCGATGGGCCGTGTGGGTGAAGTTATCACTAGAACTTGGCAAACAGCTGACAAAAACAAAAAAGAATTTGGCCGCTTGAAAGAAGAAAAAGGCGATAACGACAACTTCAGGATCAAACGCTACTTGTCTAAATACACCATTAACCCAGCGATCGCTCATGGGATTAGCGAGTATGTGGGTTCTGTAGAAGTGGGCAAAGTGGCTGACTTGGTATTGTGGAGTCCAGCATTCTTTGGCGTGAAACCCAACATGATCATTAAAGGCGGATTCATCGCGTTAAGCCAAATGGGCGATGCGAACGCTTCTATCCCTACCCCACAACCGGTTTATTACAGAGAAATGTTCGCTCACCATGGTAAAGCTAAATACGATGCAAACATCACTTTTGTGTCTCAAGCGGCTTATGACAAAGGCATTAAAGAAGAGTTAGGGCTTGAAAGACAAGTATTACCGGTTAAAAATTGCAGAAATATCACTAAAAAAGATATGCAATTCAACGACACTACCGCTCACATTGAAGTCAATCCTGAAACTTACCATGTGTTCGTGGATGGCAAAGAAGTAACTTCTAAACCGGCTAATAAAGTGAGCTTAGCGCAACTCTTTAGCATTTTCTAGGATTTTTGGGAGTGTTTCTCCCTCAATCTTAGTTTGTAGCTCCCTAATTTTTTGATTATCAAAGGATTGGGGGCTTTTTTTTGTTTTTATTTTTGATCAATTTACTATTTTTCTTTATGATTAGCTCAAGCAACAAAAGTTATTCGTAAGGTGCGTTTGTTGTAAAAATTTTTGTTTGGAAGGAAAAGGCAATGCTAGGACTTGTATTGTTATATGTTGGGATTGTTTTAATCAGCAATGGGATTTGCGGATTAACCAAAGTCGATCCTAAAAGCACTGCGGTGATGAACTTTTTTGTGGGCGGACTTTCCATTGTTTGTAATGTGGTGGTCATCACTTATTCCGCTCTCCACCCTACAGCCCCTGTAGAAGGTGCCGAAGATATTGCTCAAGTATCGCACCATTTGACTAGTTTCTATGGGCCAGCGACTGGGTTATTGTTTGGTTTTACCTACTTGTATGCGGCCATCAACCACACTTTTGGTTTGGATTGGAGGCCCTACTCTTGGTATAGCTTATTCGTAGCGATCAACACTGTTCCTGCTGCGATTTTATCCCACTATAGCGATATGCTTGATGACCACAAAGTGTTAGGCATCACTGAAGGCGATTGGTGGGCGATCATTTGGTTGGCTTGGGGTGTTTTGTGGCTTACCGCTTTCATTGAAAACATCTTGAAAATCCCTTTAGGGAAATTCACTCCATGGCTTGCTATCATTGAGGGTATTTTAACCGCTTGGATCCCTGCTTGGTTACTCTTTATCCAACATTGGGTGTGAGATGATCATAGAGCGTTTAATAGGCAATCTAAGGGATTTAAACCCCTTGGATTTCAGCGTGGATTATGTGGATTTGGAATGGTTTGAAACGAGGAAAAAAATCGCTCGTTTTAAAACCAGGCAAGGCAAAGACATAGCCATACGCCTTAAAGACGCTCCCAAGTTGGGTCTCTCTCAAGGGGATATTTTATTTAAAGAAGAGAAGGAAATTATCGCCGTTAATATCTTGGATTCTGAAGTCATTCACATCCAAGCTAAGAGCGTGGCAGAAGTAGCGAAAATATGCTATGAAATAGGAAACCGCCATGCAGCTTTATACTATGGCGAGTCTCAATTTGAATTTAAAACACCATTTGAAAAGCCCACACTAGCGTTACTAGAAAAGCTAGGGGTTCAAAATCGTGTTTTAAGTTCAAAACTGGATTCCAAAGAACGCTTAACCGTGAGCATGCCCCATAGTGAGCCTAATTTTAAGGTCTCACTGGCGAGCGATTTTAAAGTGGTCATGAAATAGAAAAATAACAAATGGATAAAGGAAAGAGCGTGAAAAGCACTGAAAAAAGCGTGGCTATGCCCCCAAAAACTCCAAAGACAGACAACAATGCTCATGTGGATAATGAATTTCTGATCTTACAAGTCAATGATGCGGTGTTCCCTATTGGATCTTACACGCATTCTTTTGGGCTAGAAACTTACATCCAGCAAAAAAAGGTTAGCAATAAAGAAAGCGCTTTAGAGTATTTAAAAGCCAATCTCTCTAGCCAGTTCCTTTACACGGAAATGCTGAGCTTGAAACTCACCTATGAAAGCGCCCTCCAACAGGATTTAAAAAAAATCTTAGGGGTTGAAGAAGTTATTATGCTATCCACAAGCCCTATGGAATTACGATTAGCCAATCAAAAGCTAGGCAATCGTTTCATTAAAACCTTACAAGCCATGAACGAATTAGACATGGGTGCATTTTTTAACGCTTACGCTCAACAAACCAAAGATCCCACCCATGCCACTAGCTATGGCGTTTTTGCGGCGAGTTTGAATATTGAATTGAAAAAGGCTTTAAGGCATTATCTTTATGCGCAAACTTCTAACATGGTGATCAACTGCGTTAAAAGCGTCCCTTTGTCCCAAAACGATGGGCAAAAAATCTTATTGAGCTTGCAAAACCCTTTTAACCAGCTCATAGAAAAAACCCTAGAACTAGACGAAAGCCACCTGTGCGCAGCAAGCGTTCAAAACGACATTAAGGCGATGCAGCATGAGAGTTTATACTCGCGCCTTTATATGTCTTGAATTTTAATCTCAAATTGAAAGGAATTTTATGGTAAAAATTGGAGTTTGTGGTCCTGTAGGAAGCGGTAAAACCGCCTTGATTGAAGCTTTAACGCGCCACATGTCAAAGGATTACGACATGGCGGTTATCACTAATGATATTTACACTAAAGAAGACGCAGAGTTTATGTGTAAAAATTCGGTGATGCCACGAGAGAGGATCATTGGCGTAGAAACAGGAGGCTGTCCTCACACCGCCATTAGAGAAGACGCTTCTATGAATTTAGAAGCGGTAGAAGAAATGCATGGCCGTTTCCCTAATTTGGAGCTGCTTTTGATTGAAAGCGGAGGCGACAACCTTTCAGCGACTTTCAACCCAGAGCTAGCGGATTTTACGATTTTTGTGATTGATGTGGCTGAGGGCGATAAAATCCCTAGGAAAGGCGGCCCAGGAATCACGCGCTCAGACTTGCTTGTCATCAATAAGATTGATTTAGCCCCCTATGTGGGAGCGGACTTGAAAGTCATGGAAAGGGATTCTAAAAAAATGCGTGGCGAAAAGCCCTTTATTTTTACGAATATCCGCGCTAAAGAAGGCCTAGATGATGTGATCGCTTGGATTAAGCACAACGCTTTATTGGAAGATTGATGAACACTTACGCTCAAGAATCCAAGCTTAGGCTAAAAACCAAAATAGGGGCTGACGGGCGGTGCGTGATTGAAGACAATTTTTTCACGCCCCCCTTTAAGCTTATGGCACCTTTTTACCCTAAAGACGATTTAGCTGAAATCATGCTTTTAGCGGTAAGCCCTGGCTTAATGAAAGGCGATGCACAAGACATGCAATTGAACATCGGTCAAAATTGCAAGCTAAGGATCACTTCGCAATCCTTTGAAAAAATCCATAACACTGAAGACGGGTTTGCCAGCAGAGACATGCGCATTGTTGTGGGGGAAAACGCTTTTTTAGACTTCGCGCCTTTCCCGTTAATCCCCTTTGAAAACGCGCATTTTAAGGGCAATACTACGATTTCTTTACGCTCTGGCTCTCAATTGCTTTATAGTGAAATCATTGTCGCCGGGCGAGTGGCGCGCAACGAGTTGTTTAAATTCAACCGCTTACACACCAAAATCTCTATTTTACAAGATGAGAAACCCATCTATTATGATAATACGATTTTAGATCCCAAAACCACCGACATGAATAACATGTGCATGTTTGATGGCTATACGCATTATTTGAATTTGGTGCTTGTCAATTGCCCCATAGAGCTGTCTGGTGCACGAGGATTGATTGAAGAGAGCAAAGGGGTGGATGGAGCCGTGAGCGAGATTGCTAGTTCTCATCTATGCCTAAAGGCTTTAGCGAAAGGCTCAGAACCCTTACTGGCTTTAAGAGAAAAAATCGCTCGTTTAGTCACGCAAAAAATTTAAAAAGCGCTTCAAAAAGAGTGAAGCACCCAACCGCTAAAGCGATTGGGATTTCTGCTTGAGTGGTTTAAATCCCTTTAGTCTTTTTAACCCCCCCCCCTTTTTTTAACTCTCTTTTTTTAACTCTCTTTTTTTAACTCTCTTTTTTTAACTCTCTTTTTTTAACTCTCTTTTTTTAACTATCTTTTTTTAACCCCCTTTTTTTAATCTTGTAAGCTGAAGGGCCTAAACTCAGTGTGGCTGTCTTTAGAAAGCTCTACAAATAGTGCGTTGAAATTGCTTGGTGAAGATAAATTGCTTTTGAGAGCGTTTAAGTTTTCCCCATTGCATTTAAAGGCCAGGCATTGCTTGAAGTGGTTGTTTAACAAATCTTTTAACTTGTCAAGATGGTAATTATTTTTAATTTGCCTATAGTCATGCGCAAAAATGACGCAATACTGCTCGTTGTCGGTGGCTTTTTCTAAAAACGATTTTAACTTTTCCACCCCTACTTTGTCGTGCAATTCTTTCGCTTCGTTGAGATTGTCTACCATCAGCGCGCTATTAGGATTCATAGCAGTGTCTAAAACGCTTAAAATATTTTCTACAGGCGTGATGCCGTATTCTTTTTGCACATCAAAAAACCTTATCAAGCGTTTTTCTTTATTGCAAAAAACCAATTCTTTGTTCGTGCTCTTAATGTTTTGGAACAAGAGTTTGATTAAAGCGATGCGAGCGTTTAAATCTTGGCTCACCACCAACAAATGCGATTCGTTACTTTCAAACTCCACTATCAAGTCCTTTTGCTCATAATCCACTTTTTTGCCCAGATGCAAACGCATTTCATTAGCCTTAAGGGTGTTGGGCATTTTTAAAGGTGTCTCGCCATTATAGATTTTACGATCTATGGGCACGAGATTTCTTTGGTTAAATTCTTCATGGATTTTTTTGATAAACGCTGTGAAGTCATCAGGGGCTTTAGGGATACTCATCTTGGTGTTGTATTTTTGATGCCCTCCGTTGTTGTTGAAAATGCCTTCTGGCCTGACAAGCTCACAAGCTACATCATCGTCCAAAATTTTAGCGCTGTCGTCTGCATCCATAGGCAAAGCGATACGGTTAGCAATTTGAGCCATAATGCTTCTATTGATGTCAGTGCCGTGCATGGTTTGAGTGGCTAAAATTAAATGCACCCCATAGCTACGGCCCTTTTTAAGCAGAGTGTTTAAAGATCGTTCCACGCTCTCTTTCCCTTTAGTGGAGTTATCGCTAAAAAGCACCTGAAATTCATCAATCACTACAATCAATCTGGGCATTTTTTCATGCTTTCGATAATCGCTTAAATCTTTCACCTTAAACTGCTTGAACAGCTCGGATCTTTTTTTTATTTCATCGCAAAGCCAGCTTAAAAAACTAACACCAAAACCCACCGAACTCGCCACGCTCACCAATCTCGCATGTTCTAAAATCGGATCTGTGTATGCGTTAAATTCCACCCCCTCTTTATAGTCTAACAAAAAGAGTTGGACTTCATCGGGCGCGTAGTAGAAAGCCAAATTTTGGATCAACACATGCAAGAAATTGGATTTCCCGCTCCCGCTGTGGTCGCAAATGAGCGTGTGGTTTTGTTCGTTACCGATTTTAAAACACACTTCCTTATGGTTAATATCCCACCCCACCGGCACGCTCACTTCATACTGAGAGCTTTCAGTCCAAAATTTTTCGTCTTTTTGTAATTCTTTCAATTCCCTTTTAACTTCTTTTTTTTGCTTGTAATACGCTTTGATTTTATCAGCGAAGTCTTTCATGTGTTGGGATTTAATACCTTGATCGTTGATCACTTCTACGCTAAGATATTTTAAGCGTTCAAAACTTGTCGTATCTTTAAAAAACTCCGCATGTTTTTTCAAGTCTTCTGCGGATTGATTGTTTTTTTCGCTCTCCAAATTGACAAAGCTCAAAACCCCATTTTTAGAGCCAAAACGCATGATTTTTTCCAGATAATAAAGCGCGTTTTGACTTAAAGCATCTACCCCGCTTAAAAAAAGCGCTTTTAAAGGCAAGGGGTCTGTGGCGTTTTCATTATAATGTGCAAAATCTCTAAAGCCGGCCAATTTTTCTTGCAAATTAACCTTTAAATATTCATACAAATGCTTTAGGGCTTCTTCTATTTCCTTGCTTTCGGTCAAAATCCTTTTCTGGTAAATAAAGTCATTGTCTTTATTTAAAAGCCTTCTGGCCAGATTGAAAATGCCCCCCAAACTCAACGCATCAACCAAGATCACCTCTAATTGCACTAAAGGCGCGCTGGAGAGTAAGCGCATGAGCATTTCTCTTAAAAACTGCCCGTCTTTTTCATGCTCTATATACAAGCTTTTAGGGGGGAAAGGATAAACTTTAGGCAATAAAAATTCCATGTTAGTGCCATTTTTGCCCCTAACATGCAACAAACCACAGCTCAAAAATTGTGGGTAAGCGCCCTCTTCATTGAATTGCGGCGCGTCTGTGAATTGCGCTTGAATTTGCCTGATACTCTTTTGATACTCCTCTATTTTTAAAGTGGACGGCTTGAGAAAACTCTCTGGCTCTTTTTTAGCAACAACCTTATCTAAGGCGTCGTCCAGTTCTTTTAATAAATTACCCGCATCAATCATCTTTAATCCTTAGATTTCAAGTATTCATCATAGCGCCTCTTAGCTTCTCTTTCATGCTCTTTGGCTTCACGCATAAGCCTATCGATCTCGCTTGGTGAATGGAAATTCATATCAATTCGCCTCTCCAAAGACTTGACTTCTTCAATTTGTTCGTTGATTTTTCTTCTTTGGTATTGAGTGTCTTGCTCTAAATTTTCTAAGTCATGCGCGATTTTTAGCATCTCCTCTAGCGCCTCACTTTTAAGTTTCTGCCCTAAATCATCTTGCATGGCATTTTTTTCAAAATCATCGCAAATCTTTCTTAATTCAAGGGTGCAACCCTCCAAATAAACTTCATGAGAAAACATTTTAACCCCTTGATTCCAGTTTTTTCAAAAACATTTTAAGGTGCAACAACGCATGTTTTGAGCTATCATCAGTGTCTAAAAACAGCACCACCTCAGTAGTCGTATTCAAAAGATAATACCCCCCATACCCGTCATTAGCGAAGATGATTTCTTCAGGCTCTAACCATTCTTTCAAGCTCTGCATAAAATCAATCAATAAGCCCTTGCCCTCTAAATTGAAATTCAAAACATGTTTGAATGTGTAAGACTTATTGCCCACCACAAAAGAACGCCATTGGCTAAAGCCATAGTTTGATCGTTTGATAAAGTCCTTAAACGCATCGCTCAAGCCTATTTTTAATCGCTCTTCTAACCCGTTCAACGCATTGTCATTGAGTGGATCTACAAATTCCCAATTCAGTTCTGAGTTTGCAGGAATTGTTTCCATAGTAAGTATCCTTTCGTGTGTTTCACGCCTAATAATAACTCTTCTCTCACCAACGCCAAGTTCCCTAAAACATTCGCGTCAAAATGCCATAAATAGCCCCTAGGGATGAATCCTTTTGCGATCTGTTCCAAATCTGTCGCATCAAAGCCCAAATCGTTGTCTTTAAGCGCGGCTTGTAAAGCCTTTAGGGCATGATGAGCGCATGCGGTTTTATTTAAATCTTCTAAAGGCACAATGGCGCTAAAAACGCTATCAAACTCCGCCAAACGCCACTCATTAAAGCTGACTTCTTCCGGATAGGGGTTTTGCTCATCTACCATAAAGCCCTCTTTTTCTTTTTCTAAAAACTCGCCATAACCCAACGCTTGGTGCTTATAGTTTTCATACTGCTCTAAGATGGGCGCTATTTTTTGGCTCAAATTTTCTGTAGTGCGCTCTAACTCTGTTTCTAAATTATCAAAAGCTTCATTGATAGCGTTTGAATCGTTAGGGGCTTCTTTGATTTTTTCTGTAAAACCTTCTAAAGCTTCCTTAATGTTTTTAACGCAATGCTTTTTGGCTAGAGTCAAGCTCTCATCAAAAGAATGCGTGCCGCTCATCAAATCCAATCCATGCTCTTTAGACGCTTTAGTGCGATCTGATTTAGAAGAAGCGTTAAATCTGTTTTTCAAATCAGCGTATAAAGAAAAGCTAAAATCTTCCCTCAAATCTTTCAAGTGCTCATCAAAAACGCTTTTTTTAGGGTTATAAGAGAAAGTAGGCCGTTCAAAATCGTATTCCATTAAAACGCCTGGGGTTGGAAAGTTGTATTCGTTATCTATCGCATCGCTCGCTTGTTTCAAACGCCTGATAAATTCCTGGTGCTTATCGGTATAAAAATGCAACCTCTTTTTAACGCTCTCCCAAGCTTGATTCACAAGATCCACGCTCGCTTTGGCTTGAGTGGAGTAGATTTCAAGCATTCGTTCTAATAACCTTACATTGTGTTCCCATTTTTCTATATTGTCTTCCATAAGGTTTAAGCCCTTTTCACAAAGTTCAGCGCATAATTTAACAGGAGGGATAACCGACCCTACCGCATTACCAAAATCTCTCCCAAGCTCCCCAAGAAATCCCCAAAAGCCCTTTCGCTCCTTTTTGGCTGCTTTTAATTCTTCTATGGCTTTTTCCAATTGCATTTCAATTTTTCTGCGCTCTACTATGATTTTTAGCACGTAACTATCAAGGTCTTTGATAAAACCAAGACACCTTTTTTCTTGCAGGGTTTTTTTAAAATCCCTGCATTTTTCAACAACCTTTTTGACTTCTTCTGTGTCCGTTTTCCATTCAGCCATAAATTATCCTTAATAATATTCTTCTAAAACCCTAATCCTCTCTTTAAGCCATGCGATTTGCTCTTGCACGGCTCCATCAAACTCGTTGAAAGTGCTTCTCAAGTTGTCTAACACCTCGCTAAATTTGTAGCGTCTTGCCATGAATCCAAGTTATGGAAATGACCGCTCAAGCCATTCACTTCATCATTCAGTAACTCTTTAAAGCGTTCTAAATGCCCTACAAATTCCCTGACCTCTTCGGTATCCATTTGCACTCTGCTCATCGGTTGTCCTTTCTTTTAAAAATTCTATTCATTGGAATCAGGCTTTTTATCGCCGCTGATTCTAATGCTCCCACCCCCATAGCTAGGGGGTGTCTCTGCTTGCACTTCTTTTGCTTGGCCTCTTTCTCTTTTGTATTTTTCTTGCTGGCTTTGGTGGTATGTTTTCATGCTCTCTATCACGATTGCTTTGTGGTTGCTCCCCAAATCAGCGTTGGTGAGCAATTTTTGAACGCCATTACCCAAGCTATTAGAATGCCTGTCTTCTATTTTAAGAGACAAATTCAAGCCCTTAAAACCCTCCAAAGCCTCCACCAGTTCCACCACAAGCTTTCTGTCCCAAATGGAATTTTTCAACTCCTTACACAAGGAAAAAAACTTCGCTTGAAAACTGGTAGTCATACAAAAACAAAAGATCTAAATTTTCTAAAAAATCCATGTTGCAACGCTCTTTAAAACTTCTCGAAAAACCCTCTTCTAAAGGCACAAAGCCTTCAGTGATAGGGATTAGTCTCTTGTCTTTGGCGCATTTAAACACCATAATACTTTTTTCAATCACGACAAACGCGTAAGCGTTCTTAGTCATCATAATTTTTCTGCCTCGCTTTCATAGATCAATTGGTCGTCTTTAAACAGCCCCACTTTAATGCTTTGGGAATCCACGCAACACACCTTCACATCCACTTCTTCAACCTCTTCTAGCGCTATGGAAATCATTTGCGTATCTTTAATGTCCAAAGTGTTGGTGTTGGCGAGAGGTTTATCGCTATAGCGTATCTCTAGCTCATCAAAGCCTCCCCATTCCTCTTTAGTTTGGAAAATCTGGTATTCATTAGGCTTTAAAGAATCCCTATGGATTTTAGCGTGGAATTTCCCTTCTATCTCAATGCCTAAATCGTATTTGAACACAGGATTGGAATCTATAGAGGGCCTTTCAATCCCTTTAGCCTTGTCCCTGCTTTCTAAAAGCCCGAAAGCCACCCCGGTTTTGCAAGTGGGCTTCAAATAAGCGGGCGTGTTAGAAACATCTTCTCCTGTAAGCTCTAAAATCTGTTTGTCTGATTTTTCTGTGCCTAGCGACTCGTAAATGATGAATGTGAAATCATCTTTAGAAGTCTTTTGCTGGTAATCTTTGAGCTGCTTTTCTTTGGCGTTTTCAAACGCTTGTTTGACTAACACTGAACGGCTCGCATTCCCGCCTAAGAAAATGTGAAACGCCCGACACTCATCATCAATGTTTTCAGCCATCACTTTAGAAAATCCGGCAAAGAAGTTGGCAACGCCTTCATTGATCTTGTCTTTTAAGAGATTTAAAAACTCTTTGCAATCAACTTTAAGATCGCATTCTGTTTCTACCCCATTCCTATCCAACAGCATGGTTTTAAAATCCTTTTTAAAACCCTCTATCTCAAAGTTTTCATTTTCTTCTATCGCTTCTACAATATTAGCGTCTAAATTTTCTAAAAAAGGGCGCAATTTAGAAGCAATTGTTTGCAAATTCAAGCACGCTTCTCTGGATTTTTGCATAAAAGATCCAAAGCGTTGTTCATCGATTCCGTCATAGTTGGGCTTAGCGATGACAATATCTTTTTCTTTCAGCGTTTGAAAATTTTGGCCATACGCTTCAAAAGCCAACAATTCCAATAAATTTTCACCGCCTAAATATTTATCCCCTCCGCTGCTAAAATGCGTCATTTTGTAAAGGAATTTAGGGCTAGCGCTTTTTTCCCATTTGCCAAAGTCAAAATCCGTCGTCCCGCCCCCAAAATCAAACACCCCGTAATAAACCGGCTTGTCTAACTTGTCTGATTTAAAAAACCCGTAGCTTTTTAAAGCGCTAATGGCATACGCACAAGGCTCGCTCGCTCTCAATTCCACTTTGAACATTTTAGCCGTTTTTTCATCGCCAAAAACATGCCTGGGTAAGGATTTTTTCAAGCCTCTTTCAAAACTCTCTCTGATTTTTTCAGCCTGATGCTCTTCATACTTGATGGGGTAGGATAAAAAGTATTTCAAAAACACGCCATTTTCCATGTTGTTGATGCAGCGGCCAATGCAGTAAGCGTAGATTTCTATGGGGTTAAAATCCGTGCAATTAGTGAAGCTTTCTAAAGAAAAATCCTTTTCACAATCCCTAAAATTCTGTTTTTCATCCGCTCCAGCCCATTGCTTCAATTGAGAAAAAAACCGATACAAATCATTCCCTTTAACGCCTATAGCTTCCCTTTGTGCGATATGCGCCACTTCTATATCGTTCTTTTCTGTGAAAGGGCGGTGATCTAGTGCATCGTAAGCGTTACGAAAGTTTTATTTATATCTAAACTCCACAATCGTAGGGTTTTCAAACTTGGTTGGGCTTGCGTCATCTACTAGCCCGCCAATAGAGAGCAAGCGGTAATCTCCGTTCTTATCCATATAGCTTGCGGTCGTGCTTTTAGCCCCAAAGTCAATAGCGACAACGCCCTTGTTTAAATCCTTCAAACTTGAGCGCGCATAGAAGTTCATTTCTTTGTTGTTGCTGTCTAAATTATCAAACCTAAAGGTTACGCTTTCTTTAGGCGCACTAGGCACCTCTAAATCCCAATGCCCTCCGTTTAAATCAAGCAATTGGCTTTGGCTATAGCTCTTAAGGCCTATCGCTACACTATCCACATTGAGCATCAATTCTTTAAATTTTTCAAAATCCACATCCACATCGCTATAAGAAACGATCTCTAAGGTTTTTTCTATTTTCTCATTAGTGATCTTTTCAGCTTGCGCTAAACCCTCTATGAATTTTTGATTTTCATCAGAAAGATACCTTAAAGAAGTCTCATTATTGACGATCGCATGAAGCACCCACAGCGCTTTTTCAAACTTAGTTCGATCTTCTTTTGACACTTCTTCTTTGAAATTGACTTTACTTTTTTCATTGAATGCGGCTTTATTGTTTAAAGACAACTCGCACAGCTTCTCTACTAAGGGGTGGCCAAGAGGTAGTCTTAAACTTTGTAAGGGGTTTACCATGATATTTCCTTTATTGTGGTTTTTGTGGTTGCAATGTGAAGAGTTGCTCGTTCAAGCCATAAGCTCTCTCTTTGAGGGCGATGTTCTCTTCTTCTAATTTTTGGTTTTGGCGTTTTAAATCCTGGTTTGCGCTCGCTAAAAGCCTGTTATGTAAATCCAGTTTGCTTTTGGCTTCCATACCCTCTAAGCTCTTCAAACGCGCGATTTCTCGCTCCAGATCGGTTTTTTCTTCGGCTGTTTTTTCTTTAGCTTGTGCTAATTGGGCGTTAGAGTTTTCTAAAGACTGCCGTAATTGGTTATTAGTGTTTTCCAAGCTTTTTTGAGCGCTTTCTAGCTTTTTGAGTTTGTCGGTTAGGTGTTGGTTTTCTCTTTCTAAATCAGCGCATCGTCCTTCTAAAACCCCACGCTCTACTTGTAATTGCGCTCGTTCTTGTTTGAGACTGCCCTGCTCGTTATTGAGTGAGATAACTAGGTGGTTGAGCTTGTCGTTTTCGGTTTTCAATTCGGCGGTTTTTTCAGTCAGTGCGGCGTTTTTACTAGCTAGCTCGGTGTTTTCTTTAGTGAGCTTTTCTTTAGCTTGCTATAATTGATCGTTAGAATTTTCTAACCCACTGATTTTTGTAGCTAAGTTTTCTTTTTCTGCGAATAACTTGTCATTTCTGTTTTCTAGCTCGGTGTTTTCATTTTCTAACTCACCGATGCGGGCTTCTAATTCTTCTCTGATTTGATAGAAGCCAAAACATTTTTCAATGAATGTTCCCATTTTATGATCCCATATCCACGATAGTATAATATGGTGGTGTTTTTTTATCGTATGTATAACCGATTAAGACCACTCTTTGTATCTTTTGAGAAGAGTTTTGCTCTGGGTATAGCATTTTGCATGAATAGTCATAAGCGCTTGGCTCTTTCAAACGCTCAAATTTACTATCCTTAATGTATTCAAAAATCAAATCAAACAATTCAGCTAATTTCTCGCCCTTATCGCTCCTCTTATTGCTTAATTCTTGGCTCGCTTTGTTATAAAGGCTTTCTAAATAGTATTTGCTATCGCTAAGAACGTATGCGATCAAATCTATTGCGCTGTGAGTGGTTGCTACAAAATTAAAATTCAAGCGATCTTTGACTTCCAAAAAGACTTCATAGAGTTTTTCTAATTTTTGGTATGGAGCGTGCCTTCGCTCTAACTCGTTTAGTTTTTGGCTCGTTTGTTCGGCTTGGGTTTTTGCTGTTGATAGCGCTGTGGTTAGGTTCTCTTTGTCTTTAGTTAGATTATCTTTTTCTGTGGTTAGCGCTTTATTTTTTTCAACTAGCTCGGTGGTTTCAGTCGGCTCGGTGTATTTCTCGTGGAAATTTTTGAATTTTAAAGCGTCTTTTGGGTTTTCTTGGGTGTCGTTAGAAGATTTTCCAAGCGAAAAGAAAGAGCCTATAAGATGAGAGAGTTTTCTAAGGGGTTCAAAGTCTTCTAACTTAAGATCTTATAATTTTTTAATGCGATCTTTAAGTTCTCTAACATCTCCAACAAGTTTTAAAAGCTCTTCATTATTATTATTGGGGGGGGGTGGAAGCAGTGGGATTTGAAATATTTGGTTTTTCTATTTTTTCATTATTCGTATTTTCTACAATATGAGCACCACTCATAAGAATATCTCCTTTTATATTATATTAGTGTTAAAAAGATTGTTATTGCAATTTGAGAAAACTTAAAATGAGCTTTATTTCCCCCCTTTTTTCGCCCCCTCTTTATAAACCCCTAGAATGTAGAATCCCAGTGGTTTAAGTTAGAAGAATAAGGGTCAAAAAAGCCCTTAGGCGTGTATTGCACTTCTTTTTTTGTAGAAGCGTCTTTTGAAGAATGGTCTTTAGGAAGACAAGCAAAACGCTGAGTATCAAAGCTAGAACAACCGCTCAATAACAACGCGCCGAGTGTGCCGATCATAATACCATTTTTAATTGTTTTCATTTTATATCCTTTGTTTTGTAAAATTTCTTGTAAATCCGTTTAATTTAAAATCGTTTAATTGAATAAGCTAAACTTTAAATTACACGGCGAGAATGATAAAATTCATTTTTAAACGAAAAGTAAATGAACTTTTAAAACGATAAAAAATTCCTCTAATTTTTGTCTTAAGCGGTAAATAATTACCACTTTTAAACAAATCAATTTTAATAATTAAATTCATTTAGTATGAAAACAATCATAAATTAAAAATCATTATTAAAAATGACCGCCTAAAAACCCGCTTAAAACATGCTACAATCAAGCCAAATTCTTCAATAAAAGGTAAGCTCATGCAAAAAATCATTGACGATTCACTAGAATTAGCTAAAAAACTGCAAGATAGTATCAGTAACCATTTGAGCGAGCAAGAAAAAGCGTTCCACTCTAAAATGCAAAAGCTTTTAAACAACCATGAAAACAAAGTCATGCTCATAGAGCTTATGGATCGGAGTTTTAGATGCTTGGACAATAAAGCCCGCTTTGAAATGATTGAGCATGTTTTAGACAAATACAAAAGCCGTGAGATTTTTTCTCCGTTTGAAAAATTGCTTTTAATGGGGTTTTTGAGCTTTGGGAAAATGCTCCCTGATATGAGCGTGCCTTTCTTTGTCAATAAAATCAGAAGCGACACGAAAGCGATGGTATTGGATCAAGAAGAGAGCCAGTTAAAAGAGCGGATTTTAAAAAGAAAAAATGAAAAAATCATTTTGAACGTGAATTTTATTGGCGAAGAGGTTTTGGGCGAAGAAGAAGCTAATGCACGTTTTGAAAAATACTCTCAAGCCCTAAAATCCAACTACATCCAATACATTTCCATTAAAATCACGACGATTTTTTCTCAAATCAATATCCTTGATTTTGAATACTCTAAAAAAGAGATTGTCAAACGCTTAGACGCTCTTTACGCTTTAGCTTTAGAAGAAGAAAAAAAGCAAGGCATGCCTAAATTCATCAATTTGGATATGGAGGAATTCAGGGATTTAGAGCTAACAGTGGAGTCGTTTATGGAATCCATCGCTAAATTTGATTTGAACGCTGGTATTGTGTTGCAAGCTTATATCCCTGATTCTTATGAATATTTGAAAAAACTGCATGCTTTTTCTAAAGAAAGGGTTTTAAAAGGGCTAAAGCCCATTAAAATCCGCTTTGTTAAGGGAGCGAACATGGAGAGCGAAGAGACGATCGCTTCCGTGAAAGACTGGGCGTTACCCACATTTTCTAATAAGCAAGACACCGATTCTAATTACAATAAAATGTTGGATTTTGTTTTAGAGGGCGATAATTATAAATACATTCATATCGGTGCAGCGAGCCATAATATTTTTGAAATCGCCTATGTCTATACGCGCATCCATGCCATTAACGACCCTGTTGTGTTAGAGCATTTTAGCTTTGAAATGCTAGAGGGCATGAGCTTGCAAGCGAGCCAGGAATTAAAAGAAATGCACAAACTCATTCTTTATGCGCCGGTGTGCGATGAAGCGCATTTCAACAATGCGATCGCTTACTTGGTGAGGAGGCTAGATGAAAACACCTCAAGCGATAATTTCATGAAAGCTTTCTTTAACCTCAAAGTAGGCACGAGCGAATGGAAAGACCAAGAACAACGCTTTTTAAACAGCCTTAAAGGAATCGCTACTTTAGACAATGCCACCCACAGGACTCAAGACAGAAACGCTAAACAAAGCGGCCATACCACTTACCCAAACCACTCCTTTAAAAACGAAAGCGATACCGATTTTATTTTAAAAGCCAACCGAGAGTGGGCTAAAAAAGTGCGCGAGAAAATACATAACGCTCCTATTTTAGAGCTTTACCCAGAAATAGATGGGAGGTTTGAAGATCCTAATTTAACCCCTTTAGAAGTCTTTGATAAAATCCATCACAAAAAAATCGCCAGCGTGCATTTAGCGGATAAAGAAGCGATTTTAAAAGCTCTAGAAGTGGCTAAAAGCGATAAGAGCCGTTTCAGCCAAAAAAGCTTCACAGAAATCCATGCTTTATTGAGTCAAACCGCCCAGCTTTTTAGAGAAAGAAGAGGCGATTTAGTAGGGATTTCCGCTTTAGAAGTGGGTAAAACTTTCGCTGAAACGGACGCTGAAGTGAGCGAAGCCATTGACTTTTTAGAGTTTTACCCTTACAGCTTAAGGGTGTTACAAGAGCAAAATGAAAAAACGAAATTCACCCCCAAGGGCGTGGGCGTGGTCATCGCCCCATGGAATTTCCCTGTGGGCATTTCTGTAGGCACTATCGCTGCCCCCCTAGCCGCTGGCAATCGGGTGATTTACAAGCCCTCAAGTTTGTCTAGCGTAACCGGCTATAAGCTTTGTGAATGTTTTTGGGATGCGGGCGTGCCTAGAGATGCACTCATTTACTTGCCCTCTAAAGGGAGCGATATTAGCGAACACCTTTTAAAAGATGAAAGCATCCAGTTTGCCATTTTAACCGGGGGCGAAGACACCGCTTATAAAATGCTCAAAGCTAACCCCACTCTAGCCTTGAGCGCTGAAACAGGCGGTAAAAACGCCACCATTGTGAGCAAAATGGCAGACAGAGATCAAGCGATTAAGAATGTTATCCATTCAGCTTTCAGCAATTCGGGGCAAAAATGTTCTGCCACTTCGCTTTTAGTGTTAGAAAAAGAAGTCTATGAAGATGAGAATTTCAAAAAGACTCTAATAGATGCGACTTTAAGCCTTAGCGTGGGCGATCCTTTTGATTTCAAAAACAAAATCGGCGCTCTAGCGGACAAGCCTAATGAAAAGGTCATCAAAGCCATAGATGAATTGAAAAGCTATGAAAATTACGAAATCCCAGCAAGCTTTGTGAATGATAACCCCTATTTGATGAAGCCAAGCATCAAATACGGCACCCAAAAAGGCGATTTCACGCACCAAACTGAGCTTTTTACGCCCATTTTATCCGTGATGAAGGCACAAGATTTAGACGAAGCGATAGAAATAGCCAATTCTACCGGTTACGGGCTGACTAGCGCGTTAGAGTCTTTGGACGAAAGGGAGTGGGAATATTATTTAAAACGCATTGAAGCCGGTAATATCTATATCAACAAACCCACCACAGGAGCGATTGTTTTGCGCCAGCCTTTTGGAGGGGTTAAAAAATCCGCTGTGGGGTTTGGGAGGAAGGTGGGCATTTTTAACTATATCACGCAGTTTGTGAATATTTACCAAGAAGAAGAAGATGAAAACGCCTTAAAAAACCCCTTAAGCGAAACTTTAGAGGGCTTGACTCAAAAAGGCTATGATGAGCATACGCATGAGTTGAAGCGTGCGATTTTTATGGCAAAGAGCTACGCTTATCATTACAAGCATGAATTCAGCCAAGCTAAAGACTATGTCAAAATCAGAGGCGAAGACAACCTTTTTTCCTACACTAAAGTTAAAAGCGTGGGCTATCGCATCACCGAAAAGGACACTTTAAGCGATATGTTAGGCGTGGCTTTAGCATGTTTAATTTCTCAGATCCCTTTAACGCTCAGCGCAGAAAACGAGCGAGCGAACAAAGATTTAACCTTCTTTTTAGAATGCTTAAAAGCGCTCCGAGCAAACGCCCCTATTTTTTATGAAAGCTTGCAAAAATTCAGCGAGAAATTGAACGCTTTCAATCGTGTCCGTTATCTAAAAAGCGATTTGGATTTATTGCACGAACAAGCGAGCGCTTTAGGGATGGTTTTAGCCACGGCTAAACCATGCTTGAACGGGCGTTTTGAATTGCTGTATTACCACTTAGAGCGATCAGTTAGCATCTCTTATCATCGTTATGGGAATTTAGGCTCAAGGGTTTTAAGGCAACCAACTTGCCACAAATCATGCTGTGCTGAAAAATAAATATTGTATTAAATAAGGAGATCAAAATGGGACATGTTGTTTTAAGCACCCCTATCGTTACGATGTTTATCGTTTATTCGCTGTTAATGCTCTATATTGGTTTTTATTTTTACAAACAAAATGAAACGACTGAAGATTATTTCTTAGGCGATCGTTCTATGGGCCCTGTGATTAGCGCTTTGAGTGCGGGGGCGAGCGATATGAGCGGGTGGCTTTTAATGGGATTACCTGGAGCTTTATATGTGGGGGGCTTAATCAACTCACACATCGCCATAGGGTTGAGTTTGGGCGCATTGATTAACTGGGTTTTTGTGGCTAAACGCTTACGCATTTATACGAGCGTGATCGCTCATTCCATCACCATTTCAGATTATTTTGAAACGCGCTTTAGCGATGACAGACACATCTTGCGCTTGATTTCAGCTTTTGTGATTTTAATCTTTTTTATTTTTTACATTTCTTCAGGGCTGGTGAGCGGGGCTAAGCTCTTTGAAGCGACCTTTGGCATTCAATACACCTACGCTTTAAGCATTGGCACGCTAATCATTGTCTCTTACACCTTTTTAGGAGGGTATAAAGCGGTGTGTTGGACGGATTTGATTCAAGGGCTTTTGATGATGAGTGCTTTAATCGTGGTGCCGATCGTTATGATAATCCATCTTGGAGGGATTGGAGAGGGGATTAAAATCATTAGAGAAATCAAGCCTGAAAACCTTTCTTTCTTACAAGGCTCTAGCGTAGTCGCCATTATTTCAAGCCTTGCTTGGGGGTTAGGCTATTTTGGGCAACCCCATATTTTAGTGCGTTTCATGTCTATCCGCTCCATTAAAGATGTCCCTAAAGCGACCACTATTGGGATTTCTTGGATGGTTATTTCTTTGATTGGGGCATGCGTTATGGGGCTTTTAGGCGTTGCGTATGCGCATAAATTTGATTTGAGCTTACAAGACCCTGAAAAGATTTTCATTGTGATGAGTCAATTGCTCTTTAACCCTTGGATCACAGGCATTTTATTGAGCGCGATTTTAGCGGCGGTGATGAGCACGGCCAGTTCGCAACTGCTTGTAAGCTCTTCTACCATTGCTGAAGATTTCTATGCGACGATTTTCAATAAAGACGCCCCGCAAAAATTAGTGATGGTTATTTCTAGGCTTTCGGTTTTAGGGGTGGCTTGCATCGCTTTTTTCATTTCAACGGATAAAAACGCTAGCATTCTCAGCATTGTGAGTTACGCATGGGCTGGCTTTGGCGCGAGTTTTGGCTCGGTGATTTTGTTTTCACTTTTTTGGTCAAGAATGACACGCATTGGCGCGATTGCTGGCATGCTCTCTGGGGCTAGCACGGTGATTTTATACGATAAATTTGGCAAAAGCTTTTTGGATATTTATGAAATCGTTCCGGGCTTTATTGTAGCGAGCGTAGCTATTGTGGTGTTTAGTTTGTTTTCTAGCGTGCGAGCAGGCACTAAAGAGGCTTTTGAAACCATGCTTAAAGAAATTGAGAGCTTGAGGCATTAACGCTTCAAATGAGTTTGGTTTAATCCTTAATCCCCCTATGCTCTTTAATCAAACCTTAACCTATATTTCTTTATTTTCTGGGGCAGGAGTGGGGTGTTATGGGCTTTTAGAAGAGGGGTTTGAATGCGTTGCTACCAATGAAATTTTAGAAAAACGCTTGAATATCCAAAGGATTAATCGCAAATGCAAATTAGATGAAAGCTACATTAGTGGGGACATTAAAAAGCCAGAAACAAAAGAAAAAATTTTAAAGCAAATTGGATTTTATTCTAAAAAATTTGGTAATGATAGGGTTGATTTAGTGATAGCAACCCCACCTTGTCAAGGCATGAGCGTGGCCAATCATAAAAAGAAAAACGATGAAATCAAACGGAATTCTTTGGTTATTGAGAGCGTTGATTTGATCAAACAAATCAAACCCAGATTTTTTATTTTAGAAAATGTCCCTAGTTTTTATAAAACAGGTTGTATAGACAAAAATGACAATTTTCTAGAAATAGGATCTATGATAGAGCAAAATTTGAGTGGTGATTATATGCTCTATGATGAGGTAATCAATTTTAAAAATTTTGGAGCTAATTCAAGCCGAACAAGAACTTTAGTGATAGGGGTTTGTAAAGAGTTTAAAGATTTTATAAGCGCGTTAGAATTTTTTCCTGATTTCAAACAAGAAAAAACCTTAAAAGAAGTGATAGGCTCGTTAAAACCACTTACTTGGGGCGAGTATGATAGCGCAGATTTTTATCATAGTTTTAGAACTTATCCAAAGCATATGCAAGAATGGATTAAGGATTTAAAAGAAGGACAAAGTGCGTTTGAGAATACAGAATTAAACAAAAAGCCTCATAGAATTGTCGGTAATAAGATTGTCTTAAATGTTTCTAAAAATGGCGATAAATATAAAAGGCAAAAATATCATAGCGTTGCCCAAAAATTAGAAATCAACATGATCATTGGCGGGCCTCCATGTCAAGGCTTTTCTAATAAAGGGAAAAATTTAGGGCTAAAAGACCCTAGGAATTTTTTATTCTTAGAATATATAGAAATAGTCAAAGCCATAAAGCCAGAAATTTTTATCATTGAAAACGTGAAAAACATAATCTCTTGCGCTAAAGGCTATTTTTTAGAAGAGATTAAAGAAAGATTGAACGCTTTAGGGTATCAATTGAGCTATCAAATCCTAAACGCTAAAGATTATGGCGTGCCTCAAAACAGGGAGAGGGCTTTTATTGTAGGGGCTAGTTGTTTTAGTTTTGATTTCAATCTTTTAGAGCCTTCTCAAAGCGTGAATGTTCAAGATGCCATAAGCGATTTAGCCTATCTTTGTTCTAATGAAGGGGCGTTTGAGAGCGATTATTTAAACCCTATCCAATCAAACTATCAAGCCTTAATGCGAAAAGATAGCCCTAAATTATACAACCACCAAGCCACCAACCACTCGCAAGCCGCTTTAGAGAAATTAAAGCTCATCAATAAAGAGCAAGGCAAAGAATGCTTGCCTAAAAACTTGCATGGCAAACAGCAATTCAAAAGCACATGGGGGCGCTTAAATTGGAACAAAATCAGCCCCACCATAGACACACGCTTTGATACCCCGAGCAATGGCACCAACTCCCACCCTGAATTGCACCGCTCTATCACACCCAGAGAAGCCACTAGGATACAAAGTTTTAGCGATGATTATATCTTTTATGGCAATAAAACGAACATTTGCAAGCAAATCGGTAACGCTGTGCCTCCTCTTCTAGCCCTAGCCTTAGGCAAAGCGATCTTAAAAAGCGCAAGAAATGATACAAATCCATCACGCTAACGCCTTTGAAATCATCAAGGATTTTTACCAGCAAAATTTAAAAGTGGATGCGATCATCACAGACCCTCCTTACAACATTTCGGTTAAAAACAATTTTTCCACCCTAAAGAGCGCTAAAAGGCAAGGCATAGACTTTGGGGAATGGGATAAAAATTTCAAGCTTTTAGAATGGATCACGCGCTACGCCCCCTTAATCAATCCAAACGGCTGCATGGTGATTTTTTGCTCTTACAGGTTTATAAGCTATATCGCTGATTTTTTAGAAGAAAACGGCTTTGTGGTCAAAGACTTTATCCAATGGGTTAAAGATAATCCCATGCCAAGAAACATTCACCGGCGTTATGTCCAAGACACGGAATTTGCCTTATGGGCGGTTAAAAAGAAAGCTAAATGGGTGTTTAACAAACCCGACAATGAAAAATATTTACGCCCCTTGATTTTAAAAAGCCCCGTAGTGAGCGGGATTGAAAGAGTGAAACACCCCACGCAAAAAAGCCTAGCCTTAATGGAAAAAATCATTTCCATCCACACAAACCCTAATAATGTAGTGCTAGATCCTTTCATGGGGAGCGGCACCACCGGCTTAGCGTGCAAAAATTTAAAACGAAATTTTATCGGTATAGAATCAGAAAAAGAATATTTTCAAATCGCGCAAAAGCGTTTGAGCTAGCTTTTAAAAACGCTATTTGAATGAGATTGTGTTATAGTTGCTTAAAAGGATATTTTTAATGAAAAGAATGTTAGCAGAGTTTGAAAAAATCCAAGCGATTTTAATGGCGTTCCCCCATGAGTTTGGCGACTGGGCGTATTGTATTGAAGAGGCCAGGGAGAGCTTTTTACACATCATTCAAACCATAGCCAAACACGCTAAAGTGTTGGTGTGCGTCCATACTAACGACACTATCGGTTATGAGACGCTTAAAAATTTACCCGGTGTAGAGATCGCAAGGATTGACACCAACGACACATGGGCTAGGGATTTTGGAGCGATCAGCGTTGAAAATCATGGCGTTTTAGAGTGCTTGGATTTTGGTTTTAATGGCTGGGGGTTAAAATACCCGTCCAATTTAGACAATTTAGTGAATTTCAAGCTCAAAAGTTTAGGGTTTTTAAAACACCCTTTAAAAACGATGCCCTATATTTTAGAGGGCGGGAGCATAGAAAGCGATGGGGCCGGGAGCATTTTAACCAACACCCAATGCCTGCTAGAAAAAAATCGTAACCCCCATTTGAATCAAAATGGAATAGAAACCATGCTTAAAAAGGAATTAGGGGCTAAACAAGTGCTGTGGTATTCTCATGGCTATTTAAAGGGCGATGATACAAATAGCCACACCGACACGCTCGCTCGTTTTTTAAATAAAGACACCATTGTTTATAGCGCATGCGAGGATGAAAACGATGAGCATTACACAGCCTTAAAAAAAATGCAAGAAGAATTAAAAACCTTTAAAAAACTAGACGGCACGCCTTATAAACTCATCCCCCTAGAAATCCCCAAAGCCATTTTTGATGAAAACCAACAACGCTTGCCGGCCACTTATGTGAATTTTTTATTGTGCAATAACGCTTTAATCATGCCCACCTACAACGACCCTAAAGACGCGCTCATTTTAGAAACCTTAAAACAACACACGCCTTTAGAAGTGATAGGGGTTGATTGCAATACCTTAATCAAACAGCATGGGAGTTTGCATTGTGTAACGATGCAACTTTATTGAACAAAATCACGCTTTTTGGCGTGGTTCAAGGCGTGGGCATGCGCCCTTTTATTTATACCCTGGCTCAAAAATTAGGGCTTGTAGGCTTTGTGCGTAACACCCAAGCGGCTTTGGAAATCATCTTGCCCGCTCACAAAACAGAGTCTTTTTTAAACGCTCTCAAAAAAGGATTACCCCCTTTAGCGTTGGTGGAAAAAATCATTATTAGCCCTTATGATAAGTCGCTCAAATTCAATGGTTTTAGGATTTTAGAAAGCAAGAACCACCCTTTAAATTTGCTCAGTCAAATCCCTAAAGATTTAGGCGTGTGCAAGGATTGCTTGAGAGAAATCAGAGATAAAAACTCCCCCTATTTTCATTACGCTTTCAATTCTTGCGCGAAGTGCGGGGCGAGATACAGCCTTTTAAACGCCCTGCCCTATGACAGAGAAAACTCCGCCCTAAAACCTTTCAAACTCTGTGGATTTTGCACATCCGTTTATAAAGATGCCAATAACAAACGATTCCACATTCAAGGCATCAGCTGCAAAAAGTGCGGTATTACGCTCAATTACAAGCGATTCAAAAACGATGACGCTCTTTTAGAATGCGCTAAAGACATTCAAAAGGGTAAAATCATCGCTCTTAAAGGTTTGGGGGGCTTTGCTCTCTTGTGCGATGGAAGGAATTTTCAAACCATAGAAAGATTACGGCTTTTAAAAAAACGCCCCCTAAAGCCTTTCGCACTCATGTTTAAAGATTTGAACACAGCCAAACAGCATGCGTTTTTGAATGCATTAGAATGCGAAAGCCTAAATTCTGCAAGTGCCCCCATTCTTTTAGCGCGTAAAAAACCTGATATAAAATTAGCCCCCAATATCGCTAAAAACTCCCCCTTTTATGGCGTCATCTTGCCCTATACCCCTTTGCATGCTCTATTATTGGATTTATTGGATTTCCCTATTGTGTTCACGAGTGCGAATTTCAGCTCCCTCCCTTTAGCAAGCAATGAAAAAGAGATCGATTCGCTTCATTTTATTTTTGATTTTAAGCTCACGCACAATCGCGCCATCATTCACAGGATTGATGACAGCATTGCGCAATGCATAGACAACGCCATTCGCCCCATGCGTTTGGCTAGGGGGTTTGCCCCCCTTTACCTCACCTTGCCTAAACGCTCTAATGGTTCGCAAAAAAAGATTTTAGCGCTTGGAGCGGAGCAAAAAGGGCATTTTAGCTTATTGGATAGCGAAACTTCCATTCTTTTACTCTCGCCTTTTTGTGGGGATTTGAGCGTTTTAGAAAATGAAAAACACTTTAAAGAAACTTTGAATTTTTTCTTAAAAACCTATGATTTTAAACCCACGCTCTTAGCTTGCGATAAGCACAAAAACTACACCACCACTCAAATGGCTTTTGATTTTAATACGCCCTTGTTGCAAGTCCAACACCACCATGCCCACTTTTTAGCGAGCGTTTTAGACGCGTTGTTGCAAGATCCGCATTTAAACAACCCTTTTATAGGCATCATTTGGGATGGGAGTGGGGCTTATGAAAATAAGATTTATGGGGCGGAGTGTTTTGTGGGGGATTTTGAACGCATTGAAGAAACCGCCAGGTTTGAAGAATTTCTGCTTTTAGGGGGGCAAAAAGCGATCAAAGAGCCTAAACGCCTGGTTTTAGAAATTTCCTTAAAACACCAACTCAACAAGCTTTTAAAGCGCGTTCAAAAGCATTTTAAAGAAGACGAATTAGAAATTTTCCAACAAATGCATGACAAAAAAATTCAAAGCGTCGCTACCAATTCCATAGGGCGTTTGTTTGATATAGTAGCGTTTAGTTTGGATCTAGTGGGAACGATTAGCTTTGAAGCCGAGAGCGGGCAGGTTTTAGAAAATCTAGCCCTACAAAGCGATGAGAGTGCTTTTTACCCTTTTACAATCAAAAACAGTGTGGTGGGTTTGAAAGAATTTTATCAAGCGTTTGAAAAGGATTTGGGCGTTTTAGAACCCAAACGCATCGCTAAGAAATTTTTTAACAGCTTAGTAGAAATCATTACCGCTTTGATTGCGCCTTTTAAAGAGCATGTCGTGGTGTGCAGTGGGGGCGTGTTTTGTAACCAATTGTTGTGCGAACAATTAGCCCAACGATTGAGGGGGCTAAAGAGGCAGTATTTTTTCCACAAGCATTTCCCCCCTAATGACAGCAGTATCCCTGTCGGTCAAGCCTTAATGGCGTATTTCAACCCTACAATCATCAAAAAAGGATAAAAATGGATAGCGTAACTCTAGCATGCGGGAACGGAGGGAAAGAAACAAACGCTTTGATTGAGCGAGTCTTTATGCCCTATTTAAAAGAATTTATCGTTGCGTTTGATGAAGACGCCCCTAAATTTAAGGCTAGTGGGGAATATTGCGTGAGCACGGATAGTTTTGTCATCACGCCCTTGATTTTTAATGGAGGCGATATAGGCAAGCTTTGCGTTTGCGGGAGCGCGAATGATGTGAGCGTGCAAGGGGGCGAACCTTTGTATTTGAATATGGGTTTTATTTTAGAAGAAGGCTTAGAAATCCCTCTTTTAAAACAAATTTTACAATCCATACAAAAAGAATTGTTTAAAGCCAACCTGAAACTCCTCTCCCTAGACACTAAAGTCGTGCCAAAGGGGAGCGTGGATAAGCTTTTTATCAACACAACATGTATTGGTAAAACCATCAAACCAGGGATTTCTTCACACCACTTAAAACAAGGCCAAGCCATTATTATAAGCGACACTATCGCTAACCATGGGGCAAGCCTGTTTGCGATGCGTAATGAAATCAAGCTTAAAACGAATCTAGAAAGCGATTGCCAACTGCTCTATCCTTTATTAAAACCCCTATTTTTAAGCGATCTCAAAATTGATGCTTTAAGAGATGCGACTAGGGGCGGGTTAGCGAGCGTGCTGAACGAATGGGCGAACAGCTCTAGAGTGAAAATCGTTATAGAAGAAGAAAAAATCCCCTTAAAAGAAGAAACGAAAGGGATTTGTGAGATTTTAGGGCTAGAACCCTACACGCTAGCCAATGAGGGGGTGTTTGTTTTAGCGCTCAATCAAAAAGACGCCCCTAAAGCCTTAGAAATTTTAAAAAGTAATGAGAAAGCCAAAAACGCTTGCGTGATTGGCAAAGTGTTTGAAAACCCTTATCCTAGCGTGGTTTTAAAGAACGCATGGGGTTTTGAAAGGATTTTAGAGGTGCCAGAGGGCGAATTGTTGCCTAGGATTTGCTAAGGCGCTTTTTAAAACCCTACCGCCCTTGATCTCTAATTTTTTTAGAGATCACCTAAGCTAAGTCTAAGTCTACTATACTCAAGGCATTTGAGAGAAAACTTACAACAAAAGGGTTTTATGGTGGGTGTTACAAAAAAAGCGGGCTTGATATTGATGATAAAAAAGCGTTTGAAATTGAGAGCGAAGCCGTACACCAAAACTCCCATTAATGGTTAAATCTTGTTTGAAGTTAATCTATAATCACAATATAGCAACTACCACTAGCCTGACGCTTAATGGCGGAGCGTTTTTATAGCTCTATAAGAGCCTTGATTTTAGATCAAACCTCTAAAAGCTTCAAATAATACCCATAAGCTTCTTTGATGCCTTGCTCTAAAGGGATTTCTAATTCCCATTTTAAAGCCTTTTGTTTGGAAATATCCATAAGCTTTTGTTGCATGCCCACTGGTTTGGATAAATCTTTCACAAACACGCCCTTATAGTCTAAAACCTGAGCGACTTTTTCGTAATACTCTTCAATGCTGTAATCCACGCCAGAGCCTACATTCATCACGCTAGGAATTTGAGCGATATTCTCATAAGCGAGAGCGATAAACCTAGCCAAATCTTTAGCGTTTAAATATTCTCTTCTAGCGGTCCCATCGCCCCACATCGCAAAATTTTTTTCACCCTTTAATTTAGCGGTGTGCATCCTAGCAATAAGCCCTGGTATCATGTGCGCTATCTTTTCTTCAAACTTGTCAAACTCGCCATAAAGGTTGCAAGGCACTAGAGTTTTATAAAAAACGCCCTTTTCAGCGCTCACGTATTCGCAATACTTCATCACAGAGAGTTTGGCTAAAGCGTAGCCCTCGTTCGTTGGCTCTAAAGAGCCGTTCAACAAATCGCTCTCTTTTAAAGGGTTAGGGGCGTATTTAGGATAAGCGCAAGAGCTCGCCAGATTAATGGCTTTTTTCACGCCCAAATCTAAAGCGCTAGAAAAGAGGTACAAGCCCATCAGCAAGTTTTCAACCATGTAAGTTGAAAGATCGTTCATGTTCGCCACAATGCCCCCCACTCTCCCGGCGCAATGAATAATGCCTGTAGGCTTGTATTCTTTCAAATAGGCTTGAACGTTGTCTTTATCCAACAAATACAATTCGCTCTTTTTAGGGGTGAGTAAAGTAACATCAGGCTTATTTTTTTTAAAATACAACGCCGTGTTCTGCCCCACCATGCCATAGGCGCCGGTGATTAAAATAATCTCATTCATAAAAATTCCTTAAAGTGTAGCCCCCATCTTGCAAGTAAAGGTTTTTCTGGCATTCTTTTAAATCGTATTCTAACATGTCCTTAATTAACTCTTTTAAATCGTATTCCCTAACCCAACCTAGCTCTTTTTCTGCCTTAGTGGGATCGCCTAAGAGCAAATCCACTTCAGTAGGCCTGAAATAGCGCTCGTCTATACGCACTACGATTTGGTCCGTTTTTAAATGGCTTAAGTTTAATTGTAAAGCGTTCGCTCTTTTTTCATCAATGCTTTTGATCAAACCGATTTCTTTAATCCCTGTATTTTGAAATTCTAGATCAATACCGATAAATTCAAAGCTCATTTTCACAAAATCGCGCACGCTTGTGGTCTTTCCTGTAGCAATCACATAATCTTGTGGAGTGGGCGCTTGGAGCATTAAATGCATCATTTTCACATAATCTTTGGCATGCCCCCAGTCTCTTTTAGCGTCTAAATTCCCTAAATACAAGCAATCCGTTAAGTTATATGCTATCGCGCTAGCGGCTCGTGTGATTTTACGGGTTACAAAAGTTTCGCCCCTTACCCTACTCTCATGGTTAAAAAGAATGCCATTAACCGCAAACAAATTATAAGCCTCTCTGTAATTTTTGGTGATGTAAAAGGCATACATTTTAGCGACCGCATAGGGGCTTCGTGGGTTAAAGGGGGTGTTTTCATTTTGCGGGGTTTCTAAGACTTCGCCATACAATTCGCTCGTGCTGGCTTGATAAAATCGTGTTTTCTTTTCTAATCCTAAAATCCGCATGGCTTCTAAAATCCTTAGCGTGCCAATACCATCAGCGTTAGCGGTGTATTCGGGGGTTTCAAAAGAGACTTTCACATGGCTTTGAGCGGCTAAATTATAAATCTCTGTAGGCTTAGTGGTAGCGATTAAATGGATGAGATTAGAGCTATCGGTCATATCCCCATAGTGTAAGAAAAAACGCCTTTTATGATCGCTATGCAAATCTTCATACAAATGATCGATCCTAGAAGTGTTGATGCTAGAAGAGCGCCTTTTTAACCCATGCACTTCATAACCCAAATTCAGCAAGTATTCAGCCAGATAGCTCCCGTCTTGCCCGGTAACCCCGGTGATCAAAGCGATTTTTTCTTTCATTATTTTTCCTTTATTTATTTTCCTTGATTTTGTCTGTTAAAATCATCATCAATTCTTACAATATCGTCTTCACCGACATACTCGCCCACTTGAACTTCTATGATAATTAAAGGGATTTTGCCATAATTAGCCAGGCGGTGTAAGGTGTTTTTAGGGATATAAGTGGACTCATTAGCTTGCAATTCAAACATTTTATGATCCAACTCCACGCTCGCCATCCCGCTAATCACCACCCAGTGTTCGCTCCTATGGAAATGCTTTTGTAAAGAAAGCCTAGCGTTTGGTTTGACTTCTAAAATCTTAACCTTGTAACAACCGCTCTCATGCAAGACTTCATAACTCCCCCAAGGGCGATACACTTTAGTGTGTGTTTGCAACAATTCCTGGTTATTTATTTCTATCTCGCTCACTAAAGCTTTTAAATCTTTAGCCTTGTCTTTATGAGCGATTAAAAGAGCGTCTTTAGTGTCAATAATGGCTAAATTATCAACGCCTAAAAGAGCGCTCACTTTATGAGAAAACACTAAATTATTTTCGCTTTCTTTGGCAAAAACAGGCGTTTGATTCAAGCTGACATTTTCTTTAGGCTCGTTAGCCGCTTCTTCAAAAAGAGCGTTAAAATTCCCTAAATCGCTCCACTTGGCGTTCAATTCTACCATTTTGATTTTGTGGCTTTGTTGCATTAAGGCTATATCAACGCTCACGTCTTCTAAATCTTGCATGCTCTTTTCGCTCAAACGCGCGATCTTTTGTTCAAAAAAATGCGTGTTTTCTAAAGATTCAAACGCTCTTTCGCACCCCTTTAAAATAGTAGGGGCATGCTTTTTTAGTTCGTCTAAAAAAACGCCCGCTTGGAAAACGAACATGCCGCTATTGAAATAAAACCCTCCGCTTTTTTGAAACTCTATCGCTTTTTCTAAGCTTGGCTTTTCAATGAATCGTTTGACATCTAAAGCGTTAGGGCTTTCAATATACCCAAACTCCGTGTTTGGCTTTTCAATGCTCACGCCAAAAGTAACCAAAAAGCCTTTTTGGGCTAAATCAATCGCTTTTTGCATCGCATTTTCATACGCTTGAAGGTCTTTAATCAAATGATCGCTTGGCGTAACGATGAGCAAATCCTCTCTATCGCTCATTAAAGCGCTCAAAGCAATGGCGTTAGCGGTGTTTTTACTCAAGCTCTCCAGTAAAAACCCCACGCTTTTATTGTGGATTTCGCCCTCTATTTCTTCTAGGGCTAAAAAATAATGCTTTTCATTGCACACGATCAGCGTTTCATCTACTAAGGGAGCGTTTCTTTTAAAACTCAATTCAAACAAGCTTTTATGGTCAAAAAGCTTTAAAAATTGCTTAGGGTATAAGCTACGGCTCAAAGGCCATAGGCGTTTGCCACTCCCCCCACTCAGTAAGATATTTTTAATTTTCATGGGCTTTCTTGTTAGGCTCTCTTTTGTTTTTAGGGTTATTATAGCGTTTTTAACGCAGCATTTAATCACTTCAAAAACTCAGCGATGACTTCATTGTCTCTGGGTATAGGGAAGAAAATGTCAGTATTGGGCGAAATGAATACCCTGCTCCCCTCTCTAATGATGACAATGGGGGCGATTTTGCTCTTGTCTCTTAAAATTTGATTGACCACTTGGTTGATCCCCATACCGCTTTGCCTCATCAATTGCATTAAAAGATAATCCCCAAAGAAATTAGTCGCTTCTTCTTTATTGCCTCTATTGTTTAAAGCTGAAGTGATCCCAATCAATAAGCCGTTAGTGAGCGTAGAAAGTAATAGTGGCACGCCATAGCGTTGGAAGTTCCTTTCAATCAATTCCCCCACCAAGCCGTTATAACCTTTAATGTCCGCCCCTTTAGCGTTAGTGAGCATGATATTGATGCCATGGGGGGTGATGATCCTACTCCACACAATATCCAAGCGGTATTCGCCCATTTTGTTATTGTTGCTGTAATAACCTATGACTTTAGAACCTTTAGGGATTAAAACAGCCTTTCCCATGTGAGCGAAAATATCGCTCTCCACTTGCGCGATGACTTTACCAGCGATCTGGCTAGAAATAGGCGTGATCAAAAATGCAGGTATCATTTTATCCGCTGTAATGGTGCGTAAAAGCTTGTTTTCATTGGTGGCGATGTCTTTTTCTTTAAGGTTAGTAAAGCCATCGATCCCTTTAGGGTTATCCACTGGGAAAATCAAGTTTTCTTCGTAATTTTTAGGGTTTTGTTTGAAAGGGGTGATGCGAGAGGCCAATAAATCTAATTGTTTTAGAGAAAAGTCTTTTTTAGGGGAGGTTGTGTTTTCTTTTAGTTCTATGGGAGAGTTGGTAAGTTCTTTAGTTTCTTCTTTAGGAAGATTCATTTCTTTGGAATTTAGGGCTTTTAAAGCGACTTTGAGCTGTTCTTGTAAGGCTTTTATAGTAGCGTCTTTGGAGCTTTCTGTAGGGGTTGGTTGGAAGCTTGGAGTGAAAGTGTAATCCTGTAAGGGGTATTTCACCTCATCGTCATTTAAAAGAGCGGGTGGGTTGTTTAAGGGGGCTTTTGGCTTTTGGTGGTAGATTAAAGAAATTGTTGTAATCGTTACAAAACCCCCTGCAACAATCAACGCCCCTTTAAGCCATTTATTCATCTCTGCCCTTTGTTATCAAACGGATGCACAAATAGTCTTTGCCCAACCTTAAAGTCCATTTAGGCGAAACGTCTTCAGCGATAATGTAATCGCCCACAATCCTTGTATTCACCGGGTTATCATAGCCATCAACGACCTTATAAATCACCGGGAATTTAGAGAGCGCTAATCTTTTGTCAAATTTGAAATAAGTGAATTGTTTGTCGTTAAAAATTTCTTTAGGCATTAAAGAGAGTTTGGATTTTTTAGAGCATAGCCACAAACAATACCATTTCCTTTGGGAGCTTTTTAAGGCTTTATAGTTTCTTTGAATGTCTTTTTTAACGATTTTCATTGCATTGGTGTTATCGCCAATAGTTATGGCCTCTTCTTCTTTTTCTTTGGTTTCTTCTGTGGCTTTGGTTTCTTTTAAGGGTTTGTTAGCGTTTTCAAGGGTGTTTTCAGTAACATTTTCAGCTGTATTTTCTTTTTTAGGCTTCATGAAAGCGTTAGAATAATAATTCTTATCTTCTATAAAAACCTGTAAATTAGGGTGTTTGGAGCTAGTGAAAGTCGTAGAAAACACATAGAAAGAAAAAATCTTGCCCTCACTATCAATCACGCTGATATTAGAATCCACGCCAATTTGCAAAGGTTTGATGAGCAAAATGCGATCATTGCTTTCTAAGATTTTTGCATCAAAACCCACCTTATCCCCTAAAACAAAATCGCTAATGGGTTTTGAAAAAAACAATAAAGTCGCCATCGCATAGCGCAAGCGGATCTTATAAGTTTGCCCCTGAAAGTAATCAACGTTCAAAGTGTTGGACATTGTTGAGCGGTTTTTATTGAAAAAACTCCCTTGAATGGCGTTTAGATCCTGCATGGGGTGGTTTAAATTCGTGGGGGCTTTTTCGCTAAATTCTTCTAAAAAATCATCGGCCTTTAAAGCGCTAAAAACGAACGCAAGAATGAATAAAAATCTTTGCATCAATCGCTCTTATTTCTGGGTGCAATTTCAGTGATGCTATAACGAGTAACCTTAAAGCCGGTAGGGTTTTTAGGCATGGAAGCGTAATCAAAATCCGGAGCGTCAAAAACATAACTCATCACGATTTTATAACGCTTTTCATACACTAATTTGTTTTCATTCAAGAGTTTGGCGGCAATGGACACGCTTGCAATGGGGTTATTGTCTTGCTGATAGATCGCAATATTGACGATATGAACCTCTCTTTCTAAATGGCTTTGCGCGTAAATGCTGTTGTTGGTTTTAATCAAGTCTTCAAAGCGCTGCCACACTTTAGCATTGCTTTGCAAGCGCACCAGTTCATAGCGCGACTTATCGTCAATGCGATTAATACTCTCTCGGTTTAACACATACGCCCCAATGAGCGATCGGGCTAAGGCTTCATTACTAGAAATGCTTTTATCCGCTCTTTGGATAATGGCGTAATGCTTGTCCTGATTTAAAAAATCCACGAAATGGTGTTCGGTTTTTTGTAAGGGCAGGAGGCTGATTAAAACGATCGCTAAAACAAAAACGATAAAACTCATCAAGCCTAAGAGCTTGTAAGCGATTTTCAAGCGGTTCCTCTCCAGCCTAAACACGCTTTGCATGTCCAAATCGCTCACTGAAAAACTAGAAAGCTTGTTTTCTAAATGCTTTTCTTGATGGCTTAAAAGCTCTTCTAAATAGATCAACTGCTCGCTGTTGAAAGGCTTTTCTTTCATGCGAGATTTAACCTGTTTTCATATAATGTGCAAGGGCTTTTTTTCATCTCATGCACCTTACTGGTGCAACCAAAAAACACAAGTCCCATAATAACAAAAAAAATTCTCATTAAATTCCTATTTATTTAAATTTCATTTTTTGTATTTATTGTATCCTTTTTAACCTTTTTTTGCTTGAAATTTGGAATTTTTACATCTAATTGAGTGGTTTCTACCTTAAAAGTGGGGGAATGCGTTTCTTTTTCTTTAGAGACGCTTTCGCTTGTAGAAGCAGGAGCGCTAGAGGGAGTGGTAGTAACAGGTGGGGTAGTAATGTATTGCAAGGAAGTCAAAGCGTTTTGGCTGAGGTTAGCGCTCAAATTGGTGGCAAGTTTGTAAGTTTCTTTAAGGCTGTTTTGCACCCTAAACAAAGCGTTGATGAAAAAAGGCACGCCTATGATAAAAACGCAACACAAAAATAACGCTACCACCAATAAAAGGCTTAAGTCTTGTTTTTCTTGCATATGAGCGTCTATCAAAGCCTTAGTAACCGACACGTTCAAAAACCCCACCAACAACAAAAAAGGCTTGTAAAACCCAAGAGCGAAGCATTTTTTTAGGCACATAATCACAACGCTCCTCCAGGTTTTAAAAAACCCAAACGCTAAAAACAGCACCCCTAAAGAGCACCACACATGCACTTCTAAATACACTAAAATGATGATCGCAAACAGCACGCTCAAAAAAAGCGCTTGCAAAATGCTTAAAAAAAGCCACACAGACATTTCATTATGGCTCAAATCGCTGATGAAACTAAGGGCATAAAAACCATGATTAAAGATAAAATCTAAAGAAAGCGCGTGGTTAGAAAAGTTACTCAAGCTTTGAGAGAGGCTTTGAGTGATCATGTTAGGTGCAATAAAAATAGCGTTTTGAAACAATTCATAAAAGCGCGAAGGGTTTTTTAAAGCGTAATTAAAAAGCGCAAAAAACCCCACAAACAATAACGCTTCTGTTAGCACGCTGGTGCTGAAGAAATTCTGTTCTTTCAAACTCCTATAAGCAAAGAGCATGAACGCCAAAGCGACCACGCTATTAAACACCAATTGCGCATGCAAAGTGTAGAGAAAAAATTCAGCGAAACGCCCTAAAATCGCCGTTAAAGGCGTGATAAACCAAGAAAGGATAATCTCATAAGCGTCATTTTTCATCAATACTTCAACGGACTTTAATGTAAAATTCAAAGCCTTTACGCCAAACTAATAATTCAATTTTAGGCGCGCTTAACGCTTCTCTTAAAGCCTTCGGGTTGAACGAAACGCTTTTATGATTCACCCATAAAATCCTATCCCCAAGCTTTAAAAAATCCAAGCCTTTGGGCAAACGATTGCCTATTTTAGTGATGATAAAACGCCTATCTAAAGCGATGCCATAGCGCTCTAAAAAAGTGTCTTTGAGTAAAAACCCCCCGTAACGCTTATTGACTTTGAGCGTTACTTCTTTGATTTGGCGGTTTCGTTTGATTCTCACTTTGGCAAGGCTTTGGTATTTAAGATTGCTCACCACCCATTCAAACTCCGCTAACGAATGGATCTTGTAATCATTGATTGCTAGGATTTCATCGTTTTTTAAAAAAGGGTTTTTAGGGAAAAAGGGATCAAATTGCGCTACCACTAAACGCTTATGATGTTCTTCTAAACGCACCCCAATATCCCCATAATAAGGCTCTTGTTGGTTTAAAAAGCGCTTGATAAATTTCGTTTCTATAAAGCCATTCCCCCCTACCCCTAGCCCTAACATTTGATAGCAAATATTGCTGATAACGCCATTTTTTTGAGTCTTTTGTGAAATTTGAGCGTAGCGGTCATAGCCTTTTTGCCCCACTAATAATCGCGCTTCTAGGGCTTCTTTATCCCCTATGCTAGCCATAGGCCTTATAAGGGCGTCTCTGTCTAATTCCCTTAATGTATAAACATACTCGCTTGGCGCGCTTTGCAACAAATACAACCCTACAAAGGGATCGGATTTGATGACTTTGGCGTGTTTAGGGTAGGTTTTGGAATAATATAAATACACGCCTTTAGGCAATTCTTTTAAAGCCACGCCCCCTTTTTGAAGGCTCGCTTTTTGAAAAAACGCCTGACAATGCCTGAAATCATAAGCCCCTAAGCCATTCACAAAAAACACTAGAACGATAAGGGCTTTGTGAAACATCACAACTTGGTAAAATTCCCCAACATTTTAAAGGCTAAGTTTTTTCTATTTTCGTCCACATTTTTATACCCGTCATTCAAAGCGCTCATCAAATAGATTTGCATCGCTTCTTTATCTTCTAACAGGCTGTCATCAATTTGCAAATCCACCAACTCCCCCACCCCATTAAAACTCACGCTCACCATTCCCCCACCGCTTTTGGAAGTGTAAATCGTTTCTTTATTTTGTTCTTCTAGTTGAGAAAATTCTTTTTTCACGCCGTCTAATAACCCGCTCAATTGACTAAAATCCATATCCAACCTTTTATTTTTCTAAAATTTCATTCTTTTCATTGACTAACACAATGCACGGCTTGTGTGCATTCATTTCCTCTTCATTCATGCTCGCATAAGCTAAAATGATCACCACATCGCCTATGGCTACCTTTCTCGCTGCTGCACCATTGACGCAAATTTCGCCCCTTTTTTTCCCTAAAATCACATAGGTGCTGAAGCGTTCGCCATTATTAATATTAACGATTTCCACTTTCATGCCCTCTCTAAGTTTAGCGAGCTTGGCTAAATTTTCATCTATGGTGATCGAGCCCACATAGTTGAGGTTAGCGTCCGTGATAGTCGCTCTGTGGATTTTGCTATAAAGCATTTCAAAAGTCATTTTCTTTCACCTTTTGCGCACGCTTGATTTCTTTCAAAACCAACTGATTGTTTTCTAACAAGCAAGCGATCTTGCAAGGTTTTTTAAACGATTGCAAGAGCAGCATGTCGCTTAATTTAGTTTTGATTTCATGGTGGATGATTTTTTTAATTTCTCTCGCTCCCAAAGTCGTTTGATAGCTCTTTTGCGCGATAAATTTCACCACTTCTTTATGGAAATTTAAAGTTATATCTTGCTCTAATGCTAAAGCTTTGAGTTTGTCTAATTCCACCCAAACAATGCGTTCAAAATCCTCCAAACTCAGCGCTCTAAAAGGCACAATCGCATCAATCCTGGAGCGTAATTCAGGGGTTAAAAGCTCTTTAATGGCTCTATCATACTTGGTGTTTTTAGCGCTAAAAAACCCTAGCGTATCCTTATCCTTACTCCCCACATTTGAAGTCATAATCAATATCACATGCTTAAAACTCGCCTTGTTGCCTAGATTATCGCTCAAAGTGGCGTTATCCATCACTTGCAACAACAAATCATACACATTAGAATGGGCCTTTTCTATCTCGTCTAAAAGCAACAAACAATGCGGGTGTTTTTTGATCGCATTCACCAATAACCCCCCTTGTTCAAACCCCACATAACCGCTAGGGCTACCGATAAGCTTTGCCACGCTATGGGCTTCTTTGTATTCGCTCATGTCAAAGCGTTCAAAATGCAAATCCAAATTCAAGGCCAATTCTTTAGCCAACTCCGTTTTCCCCACCCCACTAGGCCCCACAAATAAAAAGCTCCCCACAGGCTTATTTTTAGAAGAAAGCCCACAATGTTGGATTTTAATCGCATTGCTGATGAGGTTGATCGCTTCTGTTTGGGCAAAAATCTTATTTTTTAGCGATTTTTCCAAGTTCCTTAAAAGGGCTTTTTTATCGCCGCTCAAACGCATTTTAGGGATTTTAAGTTTTAATGCAAGCGTTTCTTGCACATCATCAACGCTGATTTTTTTACCTTTTTTGGGGTTAATCTTTTTCCTTGATCCCACCTCATCTAATAATTCAATCGCCTTATCCGGCAAAAATTTATCATGCATGTAATAACTCGTTAAATCCACGCATGCCTTAAACACGCTCTCATCATAACGCACTTGGTGGTGCTCTTCATAAAGGGGGGCAATCTTTTTTAAAATCAAATAGCACGCTTCTTTAGAAGGCTCTTCAACATTCACTATAGAAAAACGCCGGTTAAAAGCCTTGTCTTTTTCAAACACGCTGCGGTATTCTTCAAAAGTGGTCGCTCCTAAGCATTTCAAGCTCCCATCGGTTAAGAGCGGTTTTAACATATTCGCCGCATCCAAGCTCCCAGCGTTACTGCTCCCTGCACCTAAAAGGGTGTGGATTTCATCAATGAATAAAATGATACGGCCGTTTTGTTGGATCTCTTTGATCGTTTTTTTCAAGCGTTTTTCAAAATCCCCTCTGTATTTCGCCCCGGCCACCATTAAAGCTAAATCTAAAGAATAAATTTCATAATCTTGTAAAAATTCCGGCACTTCTTTATGGGCGATTTTTAAAGCTAAAGCTTCAGCGATGGAGGTTTTGCCTACCCCTGCTTCGCCAATTAAAAGCGGGTTATTTTTTTTGCGCCGCCCTAAAATTTCTATGACCCTTAAAATTTCTTCTTCCCTCCCAATGACCGGATCTAAAGCGTTATCTTGAGCTAAAGCGCTCAAATTTTTAGCGTATTTTTTTAGGGCGTTATTTTTGGGCGTTTCTTCAGCTTCATTAAGAATGGTATCCGTAAAATTATCCAATTCCAACAAAGCAGACTTGAAATACGAACGAGTGATACCAAAACTATCCATGAGTTTTGAAGCGTAGCAATCGGTGTGTTCTAGCATGAAAATCAGCAATTCTTCCACGCCCACGCTCTCTAAATAACTCACATGCATTTTCTTAAACACTCTTGATAGCACAAAACTCCTGTCCGGTATTTTGGCTGGATCGTTCTTTAAGGGGATATATTGCAACAAATAGTCTTTAAGGATTTGTTTTAATTTATCATAGTCATCTCTTTCTAAAGCGCCAATAATCTTTTCCCCGCTCTCATGTTCTAAAATGACTAGTAGCACATGCTCTGTGGTGCAAAGGGCATGGTTAAGATCCAAGGCTAAATTTAAAGCTTGGTTTAGAACTTCATTGAGATCTTGATTGAATTTAGCCATTATTTTATCTCTTCTACCAATAATTTTAAGGGGAGATCTAGCTCTCTGGCTTTGTCCTTAACCCATGCTGCCCTATGCCTAGCAATATCATAGGGATAGACGCCACAAACCCCACAGCCATCACGATGGATGCTTGATGTGAGATCTTTGGCCTCTTCTAAAGACTTGTCAAAAAAATCCCTCAAAGCAGAGATCACAAATTCCGCTGTCGTAATGGGGTCATCAACCATGATCACTTGCGCCATGGTGGGGGTGGGTATGTTATACATTTTCATGCTGCTTATCCATGCTACTTGGCTACTTGGCGATCACAACAGGGATACTGGATTGTTCAACCAAGCTATTTTGGTGCGAAATGAACAAACGATACAACAAATTGGATTCGCTCGCCCCGATCAATAACAAATCATAATCCTTAGCCATTTCCAAAACCACATCAATCAAATCACCGCTTTTTAGAACGCTCTCGCACTCTATATTTTCTTTTTTGAAAGCGTCTTCAAATTGCTTTAACAAAGCCTTAGCTTTTTCTTCTTCTAAGGCTTCTGTCTGGCCGTAATCCATCATCCCGCTCTCGCTATAAATAAACACCTCCATGCTCACATGCAATAGAGTGAAACGGACCTCTTTAAGCGAATGGGCTAATTTGACAGCGAATTTAATAGCGTTATAGCATTCTTGCGTGTCGCTAATCCCAAATAAAATATTCATAAGAACCAACCTTAAATGGAGTTTTGATATTATACCAAGATAAACCCTAATTACCGCTGAAAGCTCAAGGATAAAGCGCTATAATATGGCTCAAAAAAGGCATGAAATGCTATTGAATTACGATTTTTTAGAATTTGTTGATGAGCCACAAAGAAACACTTCTTTATCTTTGACAGCATCTATTGATAAAGCGTTAGCGGACAAGAAATTAGCAAGACAAAATAAACCTAGCGTTAGGGTGCTTGGCAAGGCGATGCCCTTAAGCAAGTTTTTAGATGCGGTTGGCGATGAAATCTCACGACTTAAATATGATATGAGCCACAAGACTATTAAAGGTTCTACAATTGAGAGTTCTAATCTTATCAGCATTTATAAAAAGATTGCGAGCGGACTACCTTTTGGGACTATCTCGGCGTTTAGACCTTTTAAAGACGCTTTTTATAAAGACTTTACTGAAAAAGAACAAAACGCTCTAATCTATGCCTATAAGAGCGGAGCAGACCCTAAAAATGCTGACATAATAGCTCAATATTGGTTAAGTAACTCTGTGGATTTAGACCCATACGACCCTATTAAAGTTGTAGATTTCTTTTACCCACAACCTGAAAATGGTAAAGAGACCACAAAATTTAAAAATTACAAAGATATGATTAAGAACATTTATGCGACACTCTATAACAAATTAGGAAATTTTTATGCAGACAAATTCTTTAAGAAAAACGCCACAATGAGAGACCTTATGTCTAGTGATAAATTTGTTGAGAGGTATCGCTACACTAGAAAAGAAAATATGGCAAGGACACAACAGCTAAAAGACATAATGAATATTGATAGAGACTTTATTGGTTACATTGAAGTGTTAGGATATTGGAAAGACAACCCTAAAGACAATATTTTACCAGACAAAGAGGTTAGCTTTTTCGTATTCCAAAACGAACCTAGTAGCACATTTGATTTGAAAAACCACTTATTGATATGGGGAAAACAATTCAGACAAGCAGCGATTTGCTATGGCGGACAATTGATGGCTAATAAGAATAAGACTTATAGGATAGATTTGATAAGCTCTAGCCCTAATAGTTTTGGTAAAGTATGGGCTAAATTCACAGGGATTAAATTTTCAGTTCCTAGCGACTTACCACAAGCTCTCACACGCATAAATGACAGCGTTTATACTTTTCTCTCTAGGTATAAAGAGGGTATCGGTCTTAATAAACTCGCTATGAATAAAGTCGTTAAGACAGAATTAAAAGCGACTTGTATGCCTTTTGATTACTCTAAATTGGGTATAGAGACTATTGGCGAGGACATTAGAAGCAATATTAAGGCATTACAGAAAATCACTCGTGGGTATGGACACCCTAAAGAGTTCTTTTTGGACGCAATGATAGAGAGACAGGAAAATGCGATTAAACGCATAGAAGCACGAAAATGTGCGGTAAGCGATGACTTCAAACAAGGTATGAAGCGAAACATTCAAGTCAATAACCTTGTCAAAGCAATGAAACAAGGCAAAAAAGCGAGTAAAAGACTGATAGCGAGCGTGCTTGCTAACACCACCGACACCGATGCAGGTTATTGTTTCATCTCACCGACAGATTTAGCGACACAGCTTAACAACATCAGCCCAAGACTATCTAAAAGCATCGTTACCGCTATTGAACAAGCAGAGGGGACACGACTAACTTACGCTTTAATTGACAAGTTTTCGTATAACTCGCTCCACAATATCTTAAATTTCATTTTTGATATTGATAACCCTTTGAGCGACCAATCGTTTAACCAACTAGTAATTGAAGTCCCAAGAGAAGCGCTAAAAAATGTGAAGTTACCACAAGTTAAAAAGGTATTGACCGCTCAAATCTTTGATGGGGCTTATCGCTTTAGGGGCGATGATTTTAAATTTAAAGGTTAAACCATGCTCTTTATCAGCGCGACTAACACTAACGCCGGCAAAACCACATGCGCTAGGCTATTAGCCCGATATTGCAATACTTGCGGCGTTAAAACGATTTTGTTAAAACCCATTGAAACCGGCGTTAATGATGCAATCAATCATTCTAGCGATGTGCATTTATTCTTGCAAGATAACCGCCTTTTAGACAGCTCTTTAACTTTAAACGACATTTCATTCTATCGTTATCATAAAGCTTCAGCCCCTCTCATCGCCCAACAAGAAGAAGATCCAAACGCCCCTATTGACACCCATCATTTAATCCAACGCATCCACCATTTCACCAAAACTTACGATTTAGTCATCGTTGAAGGGGCTGGGGGGTTATGCGTGCCTATCACTTTAGAAGAAAACATGCTGGATTTCGCCATGAAATTAAAAGCCAAAACGCTTTTGATTAGCCATGACAATTTGGGCTTAATCAACGATTGTTTGTTGAATGACTTTTTATTGAAATCCCACAAAATGGATTATCAAATCGCTATCAATTTAAGAGAAAACAACACCGCTTTTCATAGTATCAGTTTGCCTTATATTGAGCTTTTTAATGAGCGATCCAATAACCCCATTGTGATTTTTCAAAAAAGTTTGAAAAACTTAATGAGTTTTGCCCTTAAATAAGGAGCGAACCGATCGCACGCTAATAAAATACCCCCCAAGCAATAAAGCGTATAAAATCCAGCTAAAAATGGGTTTTGACACTTCAGCGCTCTCTTTTAAGGGCTTTATAAAAATCACATTAGGGAACATGTTAAACAAATTGATCCGCCAGCCATAGTATTGCACTTCCACTTGTTGGTTGACTAAGCTTTGAGCAAGGGCCGAAATATCAGCCGAATTAAACTTAAAATAGTAAGGGAAGCCAAAGCGCGTGTCTTCGTTACGATAAACGGTCACGCTTTTTTGATCCTTAGGGTCGTAAGTTTGCACAAAATAGACATCTCTAGCAAGGGTTTTTGTTTCCTTATTGGGCGTGTTTTCATTTTCATTCATTCTTTTGACTTCCACCCCACTAATGACAGCCACGCTATAATGGGGCATGCAATAGCTTGCCACGAGCATGAGCGCTAAAAAGATCACCGTTAAAATGAACAAAACCACATTACGCACAAATTTTATCAACTTTATTCCTTATGATAGTATTAGCCTAATTGCATTCAAACGCCATTAAGAGCTTAAAAACGCTTCTTTACATGTGCTCAATCATCACGCTAGCGAATTCAGAGCATTTGACTTCTTTAGCCCCATCCATCAAACGAGCGAAATCATAAGTGACTTTCTTGCTCTTAATCGCTTTTTCCATAGCAGAAACGATCAAATCAGCCGCTTCCACCCAGCCCATATGCCTTAACATCATTTCCGCGCTCAAAATAATAGACCCCGGATTGACTTTATCTAGCCCGGCGTATTTAGGAGCGGTGCCATGGGTGGCTTCAAACATGCCCACCGTGTCATTGAGATTCGCCCCAGGAGCGATCCCAATGCCCCCTACCATCGCCGCTAATGCATCAGAGATATAATCTCCGTTTAAATTCATGGTCGCAATGACGCTGTATTCACTAGGGCGCAAAAGGATTTGTTGCAAAAACGCATCAGCGATCATGTCTTTAATGATGATTTCTTTACCGGTTTTAGGGTTTTTCAAAGAACACCATGGACCTTTGTCAATGACTTGAGCGTTAAATTCTTTTTGAGCGAGCGCATAGCCCCATTTCATGAACGCCCCTTCGGTGTATTTCATAATGTTACCTTTATGCACAAAAGTTACGCTTGGCTTGTCGTTATCAATGGCGTATTCAATCGCTTTCCTCACCAACCTTTCTGTGCCTTCTTTACTGATGGGTTTTACCCCTATGCCGCTGCTTTCAGGGAAACGGATTTTTTTAACCTTTAACTCGTTTTGTAAAAAATGGATGAGTTTTTTCGCTTCTGCGCTGCCTTCTTGCCATTCAATGCCCGCATAAATGTCTTCAGAATTTTCTCTAAAAATCACCATATCCACTTTTTGTGGTTCTTTAACTGGACTCGGACTCCCATACCACCTTACCGGCCTCAAGCACACATACAGATCCATTTTTTGGCGTAACGCTACATTCAAAGATCTAAACCCCTCACCAATAGGCGTGGTCAAAGGCCCTTTAATAGAAACTTTATAATGGTTGATCGCTTCAATAGTGTCCGGTAAGAGCCATTGCTCTTCGGGGCTTAATTCCTTATGATCTTTAAATTTTTGATAGCATTTTTCGCCCACAAACACTTCATACCATGCGACTTTTTTCTCGCCCTTATAAGCCTTTTGAACCGCGCTATCCACCACTTTAATCATCGCAGGGGTAATATCTGATCCAATGCCATCGCCCTCAATGAAAGGGATAATGGGGTAATTTGGCACATGCAATTTGTTGTCTTTAATCGTAATTTCTTCGCCCTCTTTAGGCTTTTGTAAAATTTTAGGGTTGTAAGCCATCTCTCAATCCTTTTTATAAAATTTAAGTAACTATACTAGCGCAAAAATACTATATAACCCTTAAAAATCTTTTTTTGAATGCGTGTTTAAAAGTAGCGGTTGGAAATAACTTGAAAAAACGAAAATGTTTTTTAAAAGAAATCATTTAATTTTTTGGCTTATAATTAGGAGTTGAATATTATCAAAACTTAAGGGAATCACAATGTCTGTTACTTTAATCAATAATGAAAATAATGAATGCTATGAATTTGAAACAATTGAATGCACTCGTGGGCCTAAAGCGGTGGATTTTTCCAAGCTTTTTGAAACGACCGGGTTTTTTTCCTACGATCCAGGGTATTCTTCTACCGCCGGGTGTCAATCTAAAATCAGCTATATCAACGGCAAAAAAGGCGAATTGTATTACAGAGGGCACAGAATAGAAGATTTAGTCGCCAAATACAAATATGTAGATGTGTGCAGACTCTTACTCACAGGGGAATTACCCAAAAATCAAGATGAAAGCTTGAAATTTGAACTGGAACTACGCCACAGAAGCTTTGTGCATGAGAGCTTACTCAACATGTTTTCAGCCTTCCCTAGTAACGCCCACCCTATGGCGAAACTCTCTAGCGGTGTGTCTATTTTATCCACCCTTTATTCCACGCACCAAAACATGCACACTGAAGAAGATTACCAAACGATGGCCAGAAGAATTGTCGCTAAAATCCCCACGCTTGCGGCTATTTGCTATCGTAACGAAGTGGGAGCGCCCATTATTTATCCGGATATCGCACGCTCTTATGTGGAAAATATCCTTTTCATGCTAAGAGGGTATCCTTATAGCCGCTTAAAACACACCACTCAAGGCGAGGTGGAAATTACGCCCCTAGAAGTGGAAGCCTTTGATAAAATCCTAACCTTACACGCCGATCATGGGCAAAACGCTTCTTCTACCACGGTAAGGAATGTCGCTAGCACCGGCGTGCATCCTTATGCAGCCATTAGCGCGGGCATTAGCGCTTTATGGGGGCATTTGCATGGCGGAGCGAATGAAAAAGTGCTTATCCAATTAGAAGAGATCGGTGATGTGAAAAATGTGGATAAATACATCGCAAGAGTGAAAGACAAAAACGACAGCTTCAAACTCATGGGCTTTGGGCATAGGGTGTATAAGAGTTACGATCCGCGTGCTAAAATCCTCAAAGGCTTGAAAGATGAATTGCATAAAAAGGGCGTTAAAATGGACGAACGCTTGAGCGAAATCGCTGCTAAAGTGGAAGAAATCGCCCTGAAAGATGAGTATTTCATTGAAAGGAATCTCTACCCTAATGTGGATTTTTACTCCGGCACTATTTTAAGGGCTTTAAAAATCCCAGTGCGTTTTTTCACGCCGGTTTTTGTCATTGGTAGGACCGTGGGTTGGTGCGCGCAACTTTTAGAGCATATCAAAAGCCCGCAAGCCAGGATCACGCGCCCAAGACAAGTCTATATGGGGAAATAAAATCTCAAAATGTTTTAGCGTTTTTAGTAAAAAGCTTGCACAAGCGCTAATAAGAAAAGCTTGACGCTAGTCAAGCGATAACTTGATTAAAAAGCGCTCTTCTTAGGGGGTATTAAGGGGGTTGTAGGGAGAATGTTTTCAAATACCCCCTATCCCCTTAAGAAAATGAGCTTTAAAATAAAAACCCCTTTTTTATAGTTACTCCTATTCAAACAACCCCATTTCTTTAAAAATCATTTTCATTGGTTTAATATTTGTTTAGAAACGCTACAAAAACCTTTTTTTTTTTTTTTTGAAAGGGCAAAAACGCCCAATTAATATCAAAATCCCATTAATTTATACTATATTAACAAAAGCTTGCGCTATGGTCTTACTTAAAGACACATTTGTGCAAGGTTTACGGACAAAATCAATCTTATTTCAAGTCATAAAAGGAGAAAACATGAAGAAAAAATTTCTGTCATTAACCTTAGGTTCGCTTTTAGTTTCCGCTTTAAGCGCTGAAGACAACGGCTTTTTTGTCAGTGTGGGCTATCAAATCGGTGAATCCACCCAAATGGTGAAAAACACCAAAGGCATTCAAGATCTTTCAGACAGCTATGAAAGGTTGAACAATCTTTTAACGAGCTATAGCGTCCTAAACACTCTCATCAAGCAATCCGCCGACCCGGTCGCTATCAATAACACAAGGACTAATTTGAACGCGAGCGCGAAGAATTTAATCAATGATAAAACCAATTCCCCGGCGTATCAAGCGGTGCTTTTGAGCTTGAATGCAGCAGCGGGGTTGTGGCAAGTGATGAGCTATGCGATCAGCGTTTGTGGTCCTGGTAGTAACAAAGATAAAAATGGGGGCGTTCAAACCTTTGAAAATGTGCCATCAAATGGGGGGACTACCATTACTTGCGATTCGTTTTATGAACCAGGAAAGTGGAGCGGTATATCCACTGAAAACTATGCGAAAATCAATAGAGCTTACCAGATCATTCAAAAGGCTTTTGGGAGTAGCGGGCAAGATATTCCCGCTTTAAGCGACACCAAAGAACTCGCTTTTGAAATTAAAGGGAAGAAAAACGATAGCGTCACACCAGGAGAAAGATGGAAATTCCCATGGACTAACGGGCAATTTGTTTCGATCAAGTGGGTCAATGGGCAATATACAGAAACTAAAGAAGACATCAAAGTATCCAATAACGCTCAAGAGCTTTTACAACAAGCCAGCATTATTTTAACCACCCTTAATGAAGCATGCCCATGGTTGAGCAATGGCGGTAAAAATTATTGGAAAGATATAGGCGGCGATGGGACAGCGTGCGGGAATTTTAAAAATGAAATCAGCGCGATTCAAGACATGATCAAAAACGCTGCGATAGCCGTAGAGCAATCCAAAATCGTTACCGCAAACGCGCAAAACCAAATCAATCTGGACGCTGGAAAAACATTCAACCCCTATAAAGACGCTGACTTTGCTCAAAGCATGTTCGCTAACGCCAAAGCGCAAGCAGAGATTTTAAACCGCGCCCAACAAGTGGTGAAAGACTTTGAAAGAATCCCTGCAGCCTTTGTGAAAGACTCTTTAGGGGTATGCCATGAAAAGGGTAGCGATGGCAACCTTCGTGGCACGCCATCCGGCACAGTGACCGGTAACACTTGGGGGGCAGGCTGCGCGTATGTGGAACAAAGCGTAACGGCCTTAAAAGACAGCCTCGCTCATTTTGGCAACCAAGCCGATCAAATCAACCATGCACGAAACCTCGCCTACACTTTAGCGAATTTCAGCGGCCAATACCAAAAGCTAGGCGAACACTATGACAGCATCACAGCCGCTGTCTCAAGCTTGCCTGACGCTCAATCTTTGCAAAATGTGGTGAGTAAAAAGAACAACCCTTATAGCCCGCAAGGCATACAAGATAACTACTATATTGACTCCAATATCCATTCTCAAGTGCAATCTAGAAGCCAAGAATTAGGCAATAACCCTTTCAGACGCGCTGGCTTAATCGCCGCTTCAACCACCAATAACGGCGCGATGAACGGGATCGGCTTTCAAGCAGGCTACAAGCAATTTTTTGGGGAAAATAAACGATGGGGCGCTAGGTATTATGGCTTTGTGGATTACAACCACACCTATAATAAATCCCAATTTTTCAACGCCTCTTCTGATGTTTGGACTTATGGCGTGGGGAGCGATTTGTTAGTGAATTTCATCAACGATAAAGCCACCAAAAACAACAAAATTTCTTTTGGCGCGTTTGGCGGTGTTGCGTTAGCGGGCACTTCATGGCTTAATTCTCAGTATGTGAATTTAGCGAATGTGAACAATTACTATAAAGCTAAAATCAACACGGCGAATTTCCAATTCTTGTTTAATTTAGGCTTAAGGACCAATCTCGCCAGGAATAAGAAAAGAGGCAGTGAACATAGCGCGCAACATGGCATGGAATTAGGCGTGAAGATCCCCACGATCAACACGAATTACTACTCTTTGCTCGGCACTCAGCTCCAATACCGCAGACTCTATAGCGTGTATCTCAACTATGTGTTTGCGTATTAAACGCTCTCTTTGAACGCCTTTTTTGAACCCTCTTTTTAAATCCTTTCTTTTTGGGGGGTTTAATCCTTTTTCACTGATTTTTTCACTGACTTCTCACTCGCTTTTTAACTTTTCATAAAGCTTTTATTTTTCTAAACTTTTTTAATTTTTTCCACCAAACAAAGTTTTTTGACTTCAAGCGTTAATCATAAAAAACACTCAAAGGCGTTTTTTACAATCTAAATAAAAATTAGCGTTATTCAAGCGATCCTTTTTATAACCCAATGAAAACGCCCCAAAGTCAAGGACAAACCCACCCACAAGGAAACCCCTAAGCTTTTTAGGCTTAGGGAACGCTCTTAGAAATTAGCGTTTCATCAAAAACACTACCTTAAACCAAGAAAAAGAAATTTCAAGGTATAATAGTTCGAAAGAGCGTTTGCCACTTTTACGCTTCATGGCATGCTCCTTATTTGGATTTGCCCCATATTGCGACTATGGGGCGTGATGAAATCCTACAACAAACGCGCTTTAAAGCCCTTAAATGCAACCACCCTAAAAAATGTGCTTTCCACTTTAAAATAAACCATAAAATCCCCATACCTACGATATAATCCTAAGATCGATTGATTTTAAGGGGCGTGTTTGGCATCATTATTCCATCTGAAGTTTTTAAAACCCCTGAGTTGTCTGCAAGCCGGTTTGCTTTATAGCCTTATTTTTGGCGTTTTATACCATTTCCCTTTGTTCGCTTATGTTTATAAAGAAAGCAACCAGGTCAGTTTTATAGCCATGATGGTTGTGGTGCTTTTTTGCGTGAATGGTGTTCTTTTTTTGGCGTTAGGCTTGATCTCTGCTTCTTTGATGCGTTGGAGCGCAATAGTTTTTAGTTGGCTCAATTCTGTCGCTTTCTATTTCATTAGCGCTTATAAGGTGTTTTTAAATAAGAGCATGATGGGTAATGTCTTAAACACCAACACGCATGAAGTTTTAGGCTTTTTGAGCGTCAAATTATTCGTTTTTATCGTTGTTTTTGGGGTGTTGCCCGGCTATATCATTTATAAAATCCCCCTTAAAAATTCTTCTAAAAAAGCGCCCTTTTTAGCGATCTTAGCGTTAGTGTTTATTTTTATCGCTAGCGCTTTAGCTAACGCTAAAAATTGGCTGTGGTTTGACAAGCATGCGAAATTCATAGGGGGCTTAATTTTGCCCTTCGCTTATAGCGTGAACGCTTTTAGAGTGAGCGCTCTTAAATTTTTCGCCCCCACTATCAAGCCGCTCCCTCTCTTTTCGCCCAACCATTCTCATTCGTTTGTGGTGCTAGTCATTGGCGAAAGCGCTAGGAAACATAATTACGCCCTTTATGGCTATCAAAAACCCACCACCCCAAGATTAAGCAAACGATTAGAAAATCATGAACTCATCCTTTTTAACGCCACTTCTTGCGCCACTTACACGACAGCGAGTTTGGAATGCATTTTAGATTCTTCTTTTAAAAACAACGCTTATGAAAATTTGCCGACTTACTTGACTAAAGCCGGTATCAAAGTCTTTTGGTATAGCGCGAATGACGGCGAAAAGAATGTTAAGGTTACAAGCTATCGTAAAAACTACGAATTGATTCAAAAATGCCCCAATTGTGAAGCGATCGCTCCTTATGATGAATCCTTACTCTATAATTTGCCTGACCTTTTAAAAGAACACTCTAACGAAAATGTCTTACTCATCTTACACCTTGCCGGTTCGCATGGCCCCAACTACGACAACAAAGTGCCTTTAAATTTTAGGGTGTTTAAGCCTTATTGCTCAAGCACTGATCTGTCTTCTTGCTCCAAAGAAAGCCTGATTAACGCCTATGACAACACCATTTTTTACAACGACTATCTGTTAGACAAAATCATTAGCATGCTTGAAAAAGCCAAGCAACCCGCCTTAATGATCTATTTAAGCGATCATGGCGAAAGTTTGGGCGAAGAAGCGTTCTATTTGCATGGCATTCCTAAAAGCATCGCCCCTAAAGAACAATACGAGATCCCCTTTATTCTTTATGCCAATGATCTTTTTAAAAAGGAGCATTCCATCATTCAAACCCAAACCCCCATTAATCAAAATACCATTTTCCATAGCGTTTTAGGGGTGTTTTTGGATTTTAAAAACCCTAGTGCTGTTTATCGCCCTTCTTTAGATTTATTTAAGCACAAAAAAGAGTGAAATAACACGCATGAAAAAATTCTTATTCAAACAAAAATTTTGTGAAAGCCTGCCTAAAAGCTTTTCTAAAACTTTGTTAGCGCTCAGTTTGGGCTTGATTTTATCAGGCATTTTTGCGCCATTCCCTAAAGTCCCTAAACAGCCTAGCGTGCCTTTGGTGTTTCATCTCACCGAGCATTACGCGCGCTTTATCCCTACGATTTTATCTGTGGCGATTCCTTTAATTCAAAGAGATGCGATAGGGCTTTTTCAAGTCGCTAACGCCTCTATCGCTACAACCCTTCTCACGCACACCACCAAAAGAGCCTTAAACCATATAACGATCAACGATCAGCGTTTGGGCGAGCGCCCTTATGGGGGTAATTTCAACATGCCAAGCGGGCATTCGTCTATGGTGGGTTTGGCGGTGGCGTTTTTAATGCGCCGTTATTCTTTTAAAAAATACTTTTGGCTCTTACCCCTAGTCCCTTTAACCATGCTCGCTCGCATTTATTTAGACATGCACACCATTGGCGCAGTGCTAGCTGGGCTTGGCGTTGGAATGTTGTGCGTGGCTCTTTTTACAAGCCCCAAAAAGTTTTAATCAAAAAGCTTTAGTTTCTGTTTTTATAATCTTCATAAGAAAAGTTTTTAAGGATTTTAAACCCTTGTTGATCCAATTTAGCCAGGCTTGGGAGCGGCACGCCATTAAACGAGTTGTTTTTGACGATCGTATAATGGAGCATGTCTTGAAACACGATTTTATCGCCCCTTTTTAAAGGCGTTTCAAAGCTAAAACTCCCCATAAAATCCCCCGCTAAACAAGTAGGGCCGCCTAAAAAATAAGAAAACGCCCCTTGATTTTCACCCCTTTCAACTTCAATAAGCTCTTCATCATTTTCTACAGAGATTTTAAAAATGCTAGGGCGATAAGGCATTTCTAAGCAATCGGGCATGTGAGCGCTAAAAGAAGCGTCTAGAATCGCAATTTCTTGATCGTTTTTAACGATGTCTATCACGCTTGCGATTAAAAACCCGCATTGCCACCCTATGGCTTCCCCAGGCTCTAAGATCACTTCTATATTATGATAACGCTCTTTAAAATCCTTAATCGTTTGGATGAGCAAATTCACATCATAATCGCTCTTAGTGATATGATGCCCTCCACCAAAATTCACCCACGCCATGTTTTCTAAATAGGGCCTGAAATGCCTTTCCACATGCTCTAAAGTCCGGCACAAAGCGTCAGCGTTTTGTTCGCAATGCGTATGGAAATGCAACCCGCTCACCCCCTCTAAGCCATGCTCTTTCACCCCCTTTTCAAATCCGCTAGGCGTAATCCCTAACCGGCTCATTTTAGAGCATGGGTTATAAATCGCTGGGGTTACTTCGCTATAAAGGGGGTTAATCCTCAAACCCATTTTAATGGGGCTTAAGCCCAAGTTTTCTAACTGCTTGTTTTTGTCTAAAATCCTGTCTTTATAGGTGGCGTACTGGTAAAAAGAGTTGAAAATGATGCTTGTCGCTAGGGGTAAAATCGCGCTCATTTCAGCTTCTTTAAAAGCCGGGCTATAAACGCAAATTTCTTTGTGGCTCTCTCGCCCTCCAAATTCTTCAAAAGCGAGTCTAGCCTCATAAAGACCGCTTGCACAACACCCGTTCAATTTTTGTCTCAAAATCCCAAACTCACGCCAAAACGCATACCCCTTTAAAGCGAGCAAGACCTTTGCCCCGCTTTGTTGGCGCACGATTTCTAAAATTTTGGCGTTTTTTTCTAAGCGTTCGCTCTCTAACACATAGCAAGGGGTGGGGATAGCGCTGTATTTTTTCATGCTAATTCCAAAAATTGCTTAACCACCCGCTGGATGTCTTTGGGGTTAGACTTGGAAATGAAATCATCGGCCTTCAAACTCCTGGCCATGTCTTCATTAGAGCTACCGCTCATAGAAGAATTGACCACGATAGGGATTTTTGAAGTCAAAGGATCGTTTTTAACCTGCTTGATCACTTCAAAACCGCTCGCTTCTGGCATTTCTAAATCGGTAATAATCAAGCCAATATTACTCATATCCGTTGTTGGGCTGAATAAATGCTCCAGTAAGGTTTTACCATTGATAAAATCTATATGCTTGACGCCCAACTTGTCTAAAATCATTTGCATGGTTTTTAAAACGCTTGGGGAGTCATCAGCGAGCAAAACGCATTGGTTAGAATGGATTTTAGAAAGCGTCTCTAAATCGTTGTGTTTTTCATCTTCAATCCAAGGGAACACATCTATAAGCATTTTTTCAATATCCACCACTTGCACCAAGCGTCCGTCAAAATAGCGCGTGCGGCTCACGAGTTTGTTATTGCCTGTAGATCCCCCTAGCCCAGCGCTTTGCTCCATTTCAGTCCATTTCTTGCTCAAAATCCTATCCGCTTCATAGATCCTAACCCCTATGGTCCAGCGAGAAAACTCACAAATCATAACAATATCGTCTTCGCCCTTGTCTTTTTCTATCCTGTAAGGGCGTAAATCCTTGCTTTTGTTTTGGCTGTCATAATAAAACCATTTTTTCATATCAATCAAAGGAATGGTGAGCTCTCTTATAATGATTAGCCCCTCAACGAGCGAATTGTTTTCGTGGCTAATGATGGTGAGGTTGCCATGGTATTTCACCACTTCACGGATCTTAAAGACATTGACCGCATACAAATCCTTGTTTTTACCCAGCCTGAAACACAACAATTGCAACTCGTTATTTTTATGCAAACTCGTAACTTGATCAATGCCCGCTAAACTATCAGCCATGGCTTCCCCTTAATTTAGGTTTTCGTATCGTTTTATAATTATATCGTGTTTGTGTTTAATGCCAACGACACTTAAAAACTATCTTTGGGGTTTTTAAATCATTTTAAACGACTCAAAACAAACCCGTTTTTAAAACTGCGCACGTATAAAATATTATGGCGGTTAGAGCAAAAGATTTGTGGGGCTGCTACAAACCCAGAAAGCAATTCCCTAGCGTCAATGACTTTAGGGTTTTCAAGCGATCTTTTACAAGGCTTTAAGGAAAACGAAAAAGCGTCAATGGAATCAGCTCGAACTTCATAATTTTCAAAAGCTTTGTTTTTGATACGCATAAGATAGATTTTATGGGCAAAAATGCTCGTGCTTCTAGTGTCTGCAAAGGTGCTCACACCTGAATACAACGAAGTTACTAGCCCTCCAACAAACCCCAAATAATAATTCGCTACCGCTTGCATGCCCACCTTAAAAGTAGCCGATAGAATGGCTCTAGTGATAATATAGGGCAACTGCTTCCTAAATTCGCTAGCGACCACCGCATCTATTGAGGCTAAAGTGTCAAAGGGCGTTACTTTTTCTCCATCTTTGAGAGTGAAATTTTGATAAAACGCTTCCCCTTTTTCTAGCTTGGGCAAGGCTATACTCACGTTATAAACCGAATCGATCATAAAAATAGGCACATCAATTTTAAATTCGCTTTTTTGCGGCTCTTTACCATCTTCAATGATGATCCAAGTGAAATGACTCCTGTTAGGGTTTTTGAAAAAAACCAAGTCTTGGGCTACAAAAGGGCTTTGACTGATCCCATAGGCTTCATTAAGATAGCCTAACCCCTTATTCTTATCCCCATTTAAAGCGTAAAACAACCCTGAAAGATACGAAACCGCCGGGTTAAGCAAGCCTTGATAAGCTTCGTATTTGTCTAAATTAGAATAAGTGTTGTTTAAAATCTCGCTCACTTCTACCCTAGAGCGTTCCATATTAATATTGTGCTTTTTGCTAGAATCGATCTCTTTAATGGCTTTTTGCACTTCCTCATAATAAAATTCTTTAGCCCTGCGCTGGCGTTCATTCGCGCGGTTGAATTGCACCCTAGCTTTCGCGCTATCGTTTAAAAGCATGTAGTCTATCGCTTTGTAATAATTGATTAAAACGCCCTCATAAATATTCCCCCCATAAGTGCGCACGTTATCATTAATCATGGTAGCGCCCACATAACCAGCCCCTCTTGTGAAAGCGCTTTGGGTTTTATCAAAGCGTTGCTCGGCTTGATCTAATACCCCTAAAGAAGTCTCGTAATCTCTGGCGTATAAAGCACTCAAGCCGTTTTGCAAGTCCCATAAAAGAGCGTTCTTTTTTTTCTTAGTGAATTGTTTAGAATATTCATAAGCTTGTTTAGGGCTTTCTTCATAATAGAGCGTGTTAAAATGTTCTAAGTCCATACGATAGCCTATGCAACCTGTTAATGATATTCCTAAAATTACCGACATCAACAGAACGAATATTTTCAATCTAACCCTTTTAATTGACATTTTTTTGCTTGACTATTTGAGCGTATCATAACATTTTTAATGAAAACATAAGCTTTTTATGGCTAAAATGATCCCTAAGCTCTTATTTAGACCTATGCAATAGGATTTTAGGGTAACGCTTCAGGGTAGGAATACAGCAGAGTCCCCTGATTTCTTGTGTGCCTTAGCCATCTGAATAGGAGTGTTTCAAAATGATATTGACTTTTTTAAACTAACTCTTCAAAAGTTTCTCACGCCACTCTGTAGGGTAGTCTTTTTGTAACGCTTTCACTTTATTGACATGGCTAGAATCCGAATTAAAGATTTTCAAATAACGCCCCAAGCTCTCCAAACTCACATCAATCATGTTAGAACTCCCATTACCCAGATTTTTGACTAAAACCTGCCTGGCATACAAAGGGGTGTTTTCTAAAAAAGAAATTTCAGTTTCGCTCAAAGGCACATTGAAATGGTGTTTCAACTCCCTAGCGTTTTTTTGCGGATACAAAATAAGAGTCCCCATGTTGCTTAAAAAACTATGGGCATTTTTAACCCCGCTTAACTGGTAAATATCTTGCAAGGCCAACACCACCACGCCATTAGCTTTCCTGGCTTGCGTGATTAAAGCGTTGATTTTGGTGTTCAACAAATCGTTTTCCACATAGGATTTAAACTCGTCTAAAAAAACCAAAAAACCGCTGTCGTTTTTCCTGGATTCTTCTAAGATTTTATAAAACAAATAATAGGCTAAAAGCCCTAAGTCTTTGGGGTTTTGGGTGATGGTGTCTAGGTTTATCACATTTAAAAAAGCGTTGGAGTTGAACGCGTCATTCAAAGCGTTAAAAAGGGGGTTATTCAAATACGGCTCCAAGCTCAAGCCCAATTGGTTAGATGAGGTTCTTTTAAGCGTTTCTTTAAAGTCTAGCAAACTAAAATCTTTAGGGTATAAAGTCTCATAAAGGCTCTTAATCGCGCTAGAAATCGCATTCATGTCTTCCAAGGCTTCTTTATCCCTTGAAGGGGCAAGATCAAACATGCTCAAAAAGAAGGATTGCAAAAATTCTAGATTCTGTAAATTAGGCTCTAAACAAAAGGGGTTGATGCTAAAAGATTGGCCGTCATGGTAATGCCCTTTAAAAAATTTGGTGAAAGAATACAGCCCTTGCATCCTGTCAAAGGCTAAAAGGCGCATGTTTTGGTATTTCAAAGCGCTCATCATTAAAAAGCTAATCAGCGTGCTTTTACCGCTCCCGGTAGCCCCTATGATTAGAGTATGCCCGTTCACTCTGGCGATTTCTTTAGCGTTGTTGTGGCTCACTTCTTGGTTGTGGAAATTGAATAAAAAAGGGGAATAATCCAAATTTTTAAACACGCTCAAAGGGCTATTCCCCCATGAATTAGCCTTAAAGCCTAAATTTTGCCTTTCAAACACCATTAAACACGCCAAGGCTTTAGAAGTTAAAAAACGCAAGCGGTGGTTTAAATGGATGCGTTCAGGAAAAAAGGAAAAATACCCCCCTTTCAAGCCAAAAGTTTCTATAACGCCCACTAAGTTTTCTTTAAATAAAAGCCCTAAAACTAAGCTGGTTTGAGCGTCTAAATCCTCTAGACTGGGGGCTTTGATAAGAATGTTTAGGGCGAATTTTTGCATGGATAGGCGTTTGGTTTTGACTAATTCTTGGTATTCTAAAAGCTCGTTTTTAACGAGATTGGACATGCTAAACTTGGCTCTCTCTTTTAAAAAACCCAGCGTTTTATGCGCACTCATAGGCTCTATGGAAAAGATAATATCTAAAGGCGTTTCTTGGTATAAAAGCGCTCCAACCGCTATAGAAGTGATGCGTTCGCTCTCATAAGCTTTAATGCCAATCAAGCGGTTATAGGTTTTTTGGTTAAAACTTTCTTGAATGAAATAATCTTTTTCAAAAGTGATGGAACTAGCGATATAGCTGTCGCTCAAATACCCCCCTACTAGGGGCTTTAGGGGGAGATCAAACCCATTAATATATTCTGCATAAAAATTCAAAACCTCTTTAGAGCTTAAGAGTTTGGGGGCATAGTTTTTGAGCTGGATTTCTAAGCTTTTTAAAGTTTCTTGCAAAAAATGCGCTTTATAAGAGAGAATATCCTTAAAATTTTCCCTATTGGCATGCATGAGAGATTTTTTCTTATGTTCCAAAACACCTTGTAAAGAGTGTGCGCTTTCTAAAACTAAAAAATACTGATTTTCATACACTTCTTTGTTTTCAAATTGATTCAAAATCGCTTGCAAGTATTTAGAGTCAGATTGAATGTTTTGTTTATAATCAATTTTACGCCTTTTAACCACCAGGCGCGCCACGACTTTTTCTAAAGAATCCAACGCCATCTGGCGCTCGGTGAAAAGATCTTGCAATTGCTCTGTGCTTAAATGGGTGTAACTCACCCCTTCTAAACGGAGGATGCCCACTAAGTTTTCGTTTTTAGTAAGCAAGAAATGCTCATCATACAAGCCTAAAAGGTTGTTTTCTTCGCTCATAGAATAGCTTTTAGGCAAAGCCCCTAAAAAATAATTTGAAACTTTTTGTTTGATAGCGCTTAAAAGCTTTTCTAACATCCTACGCTCTATAACATTTGGTTTTAGTCTTTATTTTGCTTTTAGCCACAATAATATCTGCAATGTCTTCATCAAAAAATTCCAGCACGCTAAAGAGCGCTAAAAACCCTAAATACAATAAAAAAGCGCTCAACAAATCAATCCAAGGGAGCAAAATAAAAGGTGCAAAAACAGAAATCAAATAAGACTTAGCGTTCAGCCATAAAAATTTTTCTTTAACCGAAATTTCACGCAAATTCTTCACGCTCGCTGAGAGGATAATCATTAAAAAATTCCCATAAACCAATTCGCCAAACTCGGGGCCTTAAAGAATAAAAAAATCCCAAACACCACGCCAAGGATCGTGAATAAAATCTCTTTCCACCGGTCCAAATTCCTCCACACATAAATAGCGATCCCTATGAAAATCACCATTAAAATCCCCTTAGCGATGGGGCTTTTGAGCTGGGCTTCTAGGGCGTTAAAAAACCCTTCTAAGCCTTCAGCGAACAAACTTGAAACGCACATGCCTACTAAAAAAACGATTTTTAAAAAATGATCGGACATCAAAACCCTTTTGTTTAATTTTAATTAACTTTATAGGGCTTTATTATCTCAAAAAAACCATTAAAACTCTCTAAAGGGGGGTCAAAAGGGGTGCATTTAATCTTTAAAAGGGGTAAAAAAGCAAAGCTAAAGAGGTAAAAGCCTTACTATTCTACGATTTGATAGACATAAGAAAGATTGGTGTGTTCTTTGGTTTGTAGGGTGTCTTCTTCTAAGAGGCTTTGAATCTTTTCAAAACTATATTGTAAATGGTTGTAAGCAACAATCACCACCTCATCGCCTTTTTGCAAAAAATGCTCTTGCGCAAAAGGCATATAAGGGGTAGCCCCAATCGCAAAAATCATTTTGGTAGGGAAATTATGGCGCTCTAAAAAAGGTCTTAGAGCCTCTAAAGAATCGCCATCTTGTTGGTGGTTTAGTTGGTCTTTGATCCAATCTAAAAGCTTTTGATAAAAAAATTCGTATTTGAGCAATTTGCTGTTTTCCCCATAAATGTGCCAAACATTATTGTATTTCAAAAAAGACGCAATAGAAAAATTGTTACACACCCCCCCATAAACAAACCTATCAATAGGCAATTTCTGCCCTATACCTTTAGAAGCTGGTGAAAAATTCTTTTTTTGGGAGAGCTTTGTGGCTTCTAAATTACGCACAGAAGCGTCATTAAACGCCATGAAAAAATTAGGCACAAGCTTGGTTACCAAATGTTTTTCATCGTATTTAACATCGCATTCTAAAGCGATTTCTGGCTCTGCTTGCACCCTTAAATGTGGATCATTAGGCAAAATAATCTTATGGTTATTAATGCAACAACGCCCCAAATAGCAATTCTCATAGGGGATATAAAAAGGGAACAACCCCTTAGGAGCGTCCTTTTCTTCGCTTTTCATGTTAATAAAACTATGACTCTCTCCTGCTTGCTCCAAATGCCCTGCAAAATTCCCCACCACACCAAAACCTAAAAACTCTTGCATGCAAACCTCCTAAAAAACAGCTTAACGCTGGTTAGAGCTTTTTTCATTATAGCATAAAAGAAAACCCCTAAAATTCTCAAAAACTCCCCTTTCAAGCGAACAAATATTCCCTAGCACTCTCTTTATCCAAAGGGTAAAGTTCGCGCTTTTCATTCCCTATTTGAATGAGATAAGCTTGATTTTTTAAAGTCTTAGCATAGCCTAAAGCGATACGACCGGCCAATTCTTTATCTTCTTTGCTGGCGTTTTTATCCACTAAACTCAAAGGGCCTTTACAGCTTAATAATTCAATCTTATCCATTAAGGGGTGCTCAATGTCCAATTTATGGTTTTCTTCTTCATTCCTTGCCACCACCAAACGAGCGTTATGGGGCAAGACAAAATAACGCCCGTTTTTGACAATCACGCTGTCTTCAAACACCATTTCTCTGTATTCTTTCAGATTCTTAATCTTATTGCTCACTTGAATGTCTGTAAGCAAGCACCCCCCACCTGGCTTTTCATAATATTTCAAGCCGTAATCTTTGATCATTTGCAATTGCCTAGTGCGCCCCCTACCACTCACATCTAAAAGCTTTTCTCTATCAACAAAACCCTTTTTTTCCATGAAAGTAGGCTCTAAGAGTTTAGCGCTCATGGGCCTTAAGAGCAATTCATCTAAAAATTGCGGTTTTTCATCGCCTGCTTGTGTTCGGTCTAAAACGGGATCAAAACGCGCCTCTTCGCCCACCTCTCTGACTAATTTCCTCACCTGATTGAGCGCTTCTTTCCTTTGGGATTTAGGGCGTTGCCCCAACACTTCCCCGCTCAAAACAAAATCCGCGTTCAATTCAAGCATTTTATAAAAAGCGTTCCTAAACATGTTGGCATGGCAGTCAATACAAGGGTTGAAATATTTCCCATAGCCGTATTTGGGCTTGAACAACACATCGTTAAAAAACTGCTCTCTAATATCGCACACCAAGAGCTTAGCCCCAATTTGCGCGGTGGCGTTTTCAAAATACTCTCTTTTATCTTTATTCCCCCCAAACCCTATATTGAAGTGTAAGGCGGTTACTTCAATGCCTTGATCAATGAGTAATTTCATAGACAACAAACTATCCAACCCCCCACTAAATAGGGCTAAAGCTTTAATCTTTTTCATATGGCGACTAATTCTCCTTGTTTTAATTTCATAATGGCCTGGCGAGCCTTTTTCAAAGCGTTCATTTTTTCGCTAAAAGAAAGCGGGCTTTTAGGGATTTCTTTGAGTTGCCGCTCAAAATAGCGCAAAATCAACAAACGCAATTCCTTTTCAAAACCCCCTTTTTTTAGGGGTAAATTCGCATCTAATAATAACGCAACTAATTTAGGGTCGTCTAATTTTTCTTGACACAAAGCGTCAAATTCTTGTTTTTTATGCAAGAATACCCCACTATGGATATAACCCACCGCTAAATCCAACAAACTCCTGTCCTCTAAAAGATAGCGGATCACTAATTTTTCTAAAAATTCCAAACTGAGCGTGTTAGAAACATGCACAAACTTTTGAGAATGATTAAATTTTTCCATTTTTGCATAAAAAGGCTGGAAAGATGAGCGCTCTTTAATCCCTAAAACATGCGAAGGCACTTGCAAAAGCACAGCGATTAAGGGCTTGTATTCGCTTTGCAAAAGCAAGGAAAAGTTTTTCAAAAACCCTAACATTTCTTTAAGAGCCTTATCTTTTTCTAAAGGGTCATCTAAAACATAAGAGCTCGCCATGTGCCTTAAAACAAATTCAATAAAAGCTATAGGGCGCGATAACCAATCTTTCAAGGTTTCAATCTGGTTATTAGTGATCATCTCCGCAGGGTCTAGGTTGTTTTCAAATAAAATCACCCCCCCTTTTCTTTGCTCTTTAGCCAACATCAAGCTCGCTTTATACGCCGCATTCCTCCCTGCCTTATCCCCATCATAGCTCAAAAGAATTTCTGGCTCGCCTTTTTTAAGTAAGGGCAAATGCGATGGCGTTAGAGCCGTCCCAAGCGTGGCTATGGCGTTTTTAAAACCCGCTTGGTGCAATAAAATCGCATCCAAATACCCCTCGGTTACAATGACTTGTTTTTGTTTGTAAATGCTTTCTTTAGCCAAATGATAGCCATAGAGCAAACTGGATTTGTCAAAAAGCTTATTTTGGGGCGAATTGATATACTTGGCTGCTTTTTCTTTTAAAGTGCGCCCTCCAAAACCCACCACTTGAGCGCTAGGGTTATAAATAGGGAACATGATGCGATCTAAAAAGCGTAAATAGGTTTTCTGATCGTTATCGTTTTTGCCTAACACACCCAATTCAAGGAGCTTGTCTTTATTCAAATCTTTATTTTCAATGCCATGATAAATCCTATTTGTGCATAAGCCTAATTTAAACGCTTTGATACTCTCTAAATTAAGCCCTCTTTTTTGCAAATAGTCTAAAAAAAATGGGGCGTTAAAAAGCTCTTCTTGATACAACGAACTCACCATTTCTAAAAGGTGGTAGTCTTCTTTATGATCGTAATAAGCACCTTTGTCATACTCTAAAGCTATATTGAATCGGTGGGCTAATTTCTCTAATGCTTCCACAAACGAAAGCTTTTCAAACTCCATCACAAATTTAATGCTATCCCCGCTCGCCCCACACCCAAAGCAATGGTAAAACCCTTTAATTGGATTGACGCTAAAACTCGCGCTCCTTTCTTCATGAAAAGGGCAACAAGCCATGTAACTAGAACCTGACTTCCTCAAATCCACATAGGAGCTAATGACTTCTACAATGTCTATCGTTTGTAAAAGGCGATCAATGGAACTTTTAAGAATCATTTTTCATGCTTTCTTCATCGTGCTTCTTGTTTTAAGCTGTTTGAATGAATTATACTCAATAAATAAAATCTTCAAAAAGGTTTGTTAATAACGCCCCCCTTTTCTAGTCCTTATATTTTTAAACTAATAAAACTTGATACAAATAGACTTAATAATCCTTATAATTATAATCTTAGCTTTGGTTTTATGGCTTGACTTATCCCTAAAAATGCGCTATAGTTGTGTCGCTTAATAACAATAAGCGCTAAATTTCTATTTTATTTATCAAAACTTAGGAGAACTGAAATGAAGTTTCAACCATTAGGAGAAAGGGTCTTAGTAGAAAGACTTGAAGAAGAGAACAAAACCAGTTCAGGCATCATCATCCCTGATAACGCTAAAGAAAAGCCTTTAATGGGTGTAGTCAAAGCCGTTAGCCATAAAATCAGTGAGGGTTGCAAATGCGTTAAAGAAGGCGATGTGATCGCTTTTGGCAAATACAAAGGCGCAGAAATCGTTTTAGACGGCATCGAATACATGGTGCTAGAATTAGAAGACATTCTGGGTATTGTGGGCGCGGGATCTTGCTGTCATACAGGCAATCATGACCATAAACATGCTAAAGAGCATGAAGCTTGCTGTCATGATCACAAAAAACACTAACAAACATCATTATTAAGGATACACAATGGCAAAAGAAATTAAATTTTCAGATAGTGCGAGAAACCTTCTATTTGAAGGCGTGAGACAACTCCATGACGCTGTTAAAGTAACTATGGGGCCAAGAGGCAGGAACGTGTTGATTCAAAAAAGCTATGGCGCTCCAAGCATCACCAAAGATGGCGTGAGCGTGGCTAAAGAGATTGAATTAAGTTGCCCAGTCGCTAACATGGGCGCTCAATTAGTCAAAGAAGTGGCGAGCAAAACCGCTGATGCTGCCGGTGATGGCACGACTACAGCAACCGTGCTGGCTTATAGCATTTTTAAAGAAGGTTTAAGGAATATCACCGCTGGGGCTAACCCTATTGAAGTGAAAAGAGGCATGGACAAAGCCGCTGAAGCGATCATTGGCGAGCTTAAAAAGTCTAGCAAAAAAGTGGGCGGTAAAGAAGAAATCACCCAAGTAGCGACCATTTCTGCCAACTCCGATCACAATATCGGGAAACTCATCGCTGACGCTATGGAAAAAGTGGGCAAAGACGGCGTGATCACCGTTGAAGAAGCTAAGGGCATTGAAGACGAATTAGATGTCGTAGAAGGCATGCAATTTGATAGAGGCTACCTCTCCCCTTATTTTGTAACGAACGCTGAGAAAATGACCGCTCAATTGGATAACGCTTACATCCTTTTAACGGATAAAAAAATCTCTAGCATGAAAGACATCCTCCCCCTATTAGAAAAAACCATGAAAGAGGGCAAACCGCTTTTAATCATCGCTGAGGACATTGAGGGCGAAGCTTTAACGACTCTAGTGGTGAATAAATTAAGAGGCGTGTTGAATATCGCAGCGGTTAAAGCTCCAGGCTTTGGGGACAGAAGAAAAGAAATGCTAAAAGACATCGCTATTTTAACCGGCGGTCAAGTCATTAGCGAAGAATTGGGCTTGAGTCTAGAAAACGCTGAAGTGGAGTTTTTAGGCAAAGCCGGAAGGATTGTGATTGACAAAGACAACACCACGATCGTAGATGGCAAAGGCCATAGCCATGACGTTAAAGACAGAGTCGCTCAAATCAAAACCCAAATTGCAAGCACGACAAGCGATTACGATAAAGAAAAATTGCAAGAAAGATTGGCTAAACTCTCTGGCGGTGTGGCTGTGATTAAAGTGGGTGCTGCGAGTGAAGTGGAAATGAAAGAGAAAAAAGACCGGGTTGATGATGCATTGAGCGCGACTAAAGCGGCTGTTGAAGAAGGCATTGTGATTGGTGGCGGTGCGGCCCTCATTCGCGCGGCTCAAAAAGTGCGTTTGAATTTACACGATGATGAAAAAGTGGGCTATGAAATCATCATGCGCGCCATTAAAGCCCCATTAGCTCAAATCGCTATTAACGCTGGTTATGATGGCGGTGTGGTCGTGAATGAAGTGGAAAAACACGAAGGGCATTTTGGCTTTAACGCTAGCAATGGCGAATATGTGGACATGTTTAAAGAGGGCATTATTGACCCCTTGAAAGTAGAAAGGATCGCCTTACAAAATGCGGTTTCGGTTTCAAGCTTGCTTTTAACCACAGAAGCCACCGTGCATGAAATCAAAGAAGAAAAAGCGGCCCCAGCAATGCCTGATATGGGTGGCATGGGTGGCATGGGTGGCATGGGCGGCATGATGTAAGCCCCCTTTCCAATAACCCGCCTTTAAAAACCCTCTTCTAAAACCCCCCTTTCTAAAATCCCTTTTTTTGGGGGGGGGGTGCTTTGATAAAACCGCTCGTTTCAAACGCTTTAAAAAACGCATAATGAAATGATCGCTCGTTTTAAAAAAAACAAAATGACCGCTCGCTTTAAAAAACGCGCAAACAAAAACCTCCATTAAAATCAAGCTTTATATTAAACGCTTAAAACAAAACCTAAAAACCCTTTCCCACAAAAAATGCAAAAAATGCTAAATTTTTTCACAAACTCAAAAAAAAAAAAACGCCTTTATGCTATAATGCTGTAAATGCATTCTAAATGCATAAAACTTCAACCATTCAATTTTATTTCAAGGAGAATATTTATGAAAAAAACTCTTTTACTCTCTCTCTCTCTCTCTCGCTTCATCGCTTTTAAACGCTGAAGACAACGGCTTTTTTATAAGCGCGGGCTATCAAATCGGCGAAGCCGCTCAAATGGTGAAAAACACCGGCGAATTGAAAAAGCTCTCAGACACTTATGAGAATTTGAGCAACCTTTTAAACAATTTCAACAACCTCAATCGCGCGGTAACGAACGCGAGCAGCCCTTCAGAAATCAATGCTGCGATCGATAATTTAAAAGCAAACACGCAAGGTTTGACCGGCGAAAAAGACAATTCCCCGGCGTATCAAGCCGTCTCTTTAGCGCTCAATGCGGCGGTGGGGTTGTGGAATGTGATAGCTTATAATGTGCAATGCGGTCCTGGTAATAGTGGGCAACCAAGCGTAACCTTTGATGGTCAACCAGGACATAACTCAAGTTCCATTAATTGCAATTTAACCGGTTATAACAACGGAGTTAGCGGTCCTTTATCCATAGAAAATTTTAAGATGCTTAATAACGCTTATCAGGCTATCCAACAAGCCTTAAAAAACGACAATGGGTTTCCTGTTTTGGATGGTGCAGGAAAACAGGTAACTATAAGCATAACAACACAAACTAATGGGCAACAAGATAAAACTACTACTACTATTACTATTACTAATAACGCCCAAACTCTTTTGCAAGAAGCTAGTAAAATGATAAGCGTCCTCACTACAAACTGCCCATGGGTAAATCACAATCCAGGACAAAATGGAGGGGCGCCGTGGGGTTTAAATACGGCAGGGAATGTGTGTCAGGTTTTTGCCACGGAATTTAGCGCCGTTACTAGCATGATCAAAAACGCCCAAGAAATCGTAACGCAAGCTCAAAGCCTTAACGCTAACCAAAACAATCAAAACGCGCCGCAAGATTTCAACCCTTACACCTCTGCTGATAGGGCTTTCGCTCAAAACATGCTCAATCGCGCGCAAGCGCAAGCCAAGATACTTGAACTAGCCGATCAAATGAAAAAAGACCTTAACACTATCCCAAGCCAATTTATCACAAATTACTTGGCAGCTTGTAGAAGTGATGGCACAACGCCTAATCAAGGGGTTACTTCTAACACTTGGGGAGCCGGTTGCGCGTATGTGGAAGAGACCGTAACCGCCCTAAATAACAGCCTTGCGCATTTTGGCACTCAAGCCGAGCAAATCAAGCAATCTGAGTTGTTGGCGCGCACGATACTTGATTTTAGGGGTAGTCTTAACACTTTAAACAGCACTTATAACAGCATCACCACGACCGCTTCAAACACGCCTAATTCCCCATTCCTTAAAAATTTGATAAGCCAATCCACTAACCCTAATAACCCTGGGAGCTTACAGGCCGTTTATCAAGTCAACCAGAGCGCTTATTCGCAATTATTAAGCGCCACGCAAGAATTAGGGCATAACCCTTTCAGACGCGTTGGATTAATCAGCTCTCAAACCAACAATGGTGCCATGAATGGGATCGGCGTGCAAGTGGGCTATAAGCAATTCTTTGGTGAAAAAAGAAGATGGGGATTAAGGTATTACGGCTTTTTTGACTACAACCATGCTTATATCAAATCTAGCTTTTTCAACTCCGCCTCTGATGTGTTCACTTATGGGGTAGGAACAGATGTCCTCTATAACTTTATCAACGATAAAGCCACCAAAAACAATAAGATTTCTTTTGGGGTGTTTGGGGGTATCGCAATAGCTGGCACTTCGTGGCTTAATTCCCAATACGTGAATTTAGCGACATTCAATAATTTCTATAGCGCTAAAATGAATGTGGCGAATTTCCAATTCTTATTCAACTTGGGCTTGAGAATGAATCTCGCTAAGAATAAGAAAAAAGCAAGCGATCATGTAGCTCAGCATGGCGTGGAATTGGGCGTGAAGATCCCTACCATTAACACCAATTACTATTCTCTGCTAGGCACTCAACTCCAATACCGCAGGCTTTATAGCGTGTATCTCAACTATGTGTTCGCGTATTAAAAGCTCGCATTAAACCCCTTTTGAACCCTCTTTTTTGGGGGTCAAGCGTAAAATTCACCCCTATCCCTTTAAGAAAATAAAATAAAAGAAAATGCGTTTTACAACAAAATAAGATCTAAAGCAATAAAACAAAAACCCATTTTTTAAAAATGGAATTTTTTAAACCAAAAAGCGTTAAACCCCAATAATATTGATCTTGATAAAAACAAAGCTTTTTAAAACCCCAAAAAACAAGACTAACCAATAACCAAAACGCATGGCGTCTGTTGCGATCCTTATAGCGTTAAAGCGCAAACCAAGTTTTTATTTAAATAAAAGCTATTACCCGTGCTGTTTTAAGAGCGTTTCGTTTCTGTAAAAACCGCAATATTTTTCAATTATTCTTGACAAGCGTTAAAAAAAATTGTATCATTATCTTTTTTTGTGAGACCCGTTAGCTCAGCTGGTAGAGCAATTCCCTTTTAAGGAATGGGCCGTTGGTTCAAATCCAACACGGGTCACCATGAGCATCGTGGCTCCTTCATCTAGTGGTTAGGATACCACCCTTTCACGGTGGTTACAGGGGTTCAAATCCCCTAGGAGTCACCACTCTTTTATACGGGTTTAGTTGGATTCTATCTCAATATTTTGGTCGCTTAGCTCAGTTGGTAGAGCGCTACCCTTACAAGGTAGATGTCATAAGTTCGAGTCTTATAGCGACCACCATGACTAAAGCATGCGTTTTTAGGCTATGGAGTTTGGATAGGGAGCGGTAGTTCAGCTGGTTAGAATATCTGCCTGTCACGCAGGGGGTCGCGGGTTCGAGTCCCGTCCGCTCCGCCACCAAGCGCTTTTTAAATCATTTTCTACGCTTTATTTCCAATATAATAGTCAGTCGTTAAAAATGACCCTTTCATCTAGTGGCCAAGGATACCACCCTTTCACGGTGGAAACGGAAGTTCAAATCTTTCAAGGGTCGCCACAAAAATTTCAAACTACACCCATAAATTATCTAAAAGCCTGGTTTTACCCACACGAGCCGCTACTAAAACCAGCGTGTTAGTTGGCTCTATGGTTTTTAAGGGTTCTAGCTTGTGGTTACAAAATTCCAAATAATCCACTTCCAAGGTTTCTAAAATTTCAAGCCCTAGTTTTTTCAGTTTTTCGCACGCTTTTTCGCCCTTATCTATGGCCTGCTTGATATTTTCTAAAGCTTTTGGAATGGCTAGGGCTTGTTTTCTTTGTGTTGCATTCAAATACACATTCCTAGAGCTTAACGCCAAATGATCGCTATCGCGCACGATCTCGCATGGCGCTATTTCAATGTCTAAAAGCAAATCTTTGACTAAATGCTGGATGATTAAAAGCTGTTGGGCGTCCTTTTTGCCAAAATACGCTCTAGTGGGATTGATAAGATGGAACAATTTTAACACGACCTGAACCACCCCATCAAAATGCCCCTTACGCACCGCTCCCTCTAAAGAGCTAGATAAAAATATAGGGGCGTAGAGTTTTAAGCGTTGCTCTGCTTCATAGGGATACATTTCATTCATTTTAGGCACAAACACCGCATTAACGCCCAATCCTTCACACAAAGCCAAATCCTTTTCTAAAGGGCGCGGGTAAGCGCTAAAATCTTCGTTAGCCCCAAATTGCGTGGGATTGACAAAAACGCTTACAATCGTGTGAGAATTTTCTTTCAAACTCCTTTCCATCAAGCTTTGATGCCCTTTGTGTAAAGCCCCCATAGTCGGCACAAACCCCACGCTTTCTTTCAAACTTTTACGATACTCTCTTAAAGTAGCAATCGTTTCTAGCACTCGCATTCAACAATCCTTTAAAAGCTCTAAAACCACTTCTCTAGGCTCTTTAGCCTGATAAATGGGGCGGCCCACCACGATAAAATCGCTTAAATTTTGTTTAGCCTCTTTAGCGTTCGCCACCCTTTCTTGATCTTCTTTATCGTTTTTATCCAGCCTTATGCCAGGGGTTAAAGTCAAAAAGCCTTGACCTAAAACCTCTTTAATCGCTAAGCTTTCAAACACCGAACACACCACCCCATCAATCCCGCTCTCTTTACCCATAGCGCTTAATTTTATCGCTTGAGTTTTTAAAGGAGCGTTATACACCATCAAAAATTCCTCTTCGCTAAAGCTGGTTAAAGCGCTCACGCCCATGATCAAGGGGCGTTTTTTAAGAGCGTTTAAGCGTTGCATTAAAATGGTTAGCGCGCTTTTAGCGCTGCTCAAATGCACGGTGAGCATATCAATGTCTAATTTCGCGCATTCTAGCGCGGCATTTGCCATGGTATAAGGAATATCATAGAGCTTCAAATCCAAAAAAATCTTAAAATTCCCATCAATCTTTCTGATTTCATCTAAAAAAACAGCCCCGTCTCTTATAAACGATCTAAGCCCCACCTTAGCCCATAAATCTAAGCCCTTTAATTCTTGCAATAAAGAAAGATTGTCCTCTTTTTTTTCTAAATCTAATGCGACACATAATTGCATGAAAGCCCTTTAAAGTGTAAAATAACGCCATTATAACAAAAAGAAATGCAAGATTTTTAGCTATGATAAGCGTTTTAAAATGAAAACCAAGTTTAAAAAAATGAGATTTAAGGGTTAAAGAGTGAAAGCGTTTTTAGGAGCGTTAGAGTTTCAAGAGAATGAATATGAAGAGCTTAAAGAGCTTTATGAGAGTTTAAAGACTAAGCAAAAGCCCCACACTTTGTTCATTTCTTGCGTGGATTCACGAGTCGTGCCTAATCTAATCACTGGCACCAAGCCGGGCGAATTGTATGTGATCCGCAACATGGGCAATGTGATCCCCCCTAAAACGAGCTATAAAGAATCCCTTTCTACCATTGCGAGCATTGAATACGCTATCGCGCATGTGGGGATTCAAAACTTAATCATTTGCGGGCATAGCGATTGTGGGACTTGCGGGAGCATTCATTTAATCCATAATGAAACCACCAAAGCTAAAACCCCTTACATTGCAAACTGGATACAATTTTTAGAGCCTGTTAAAGAAGAATTAAAAGATCACCCGCAATTCAGCAGCCATTCCGCCAAGCGTTCATGGCTTACAGAGCGTTTGAATGCGTGCTTGCAACTCAACAACCTCTTAAGCTATGATTTCATTCAAGAAAGAGTGATGGATAACGAATTAAAAATTTTTGGTTGGCACTATATCATAGAAACAGGCAGGATTTATAATTATAATTTTGAAAGCCATTTTTTTGAGCCGATTGAAGAAACCATTAAACAAAGGAAAAGTCATGAAAACTTCTAGCACAAAAACCCCTAAATCCGTTCTAATCGCTGGGCCATGCGTCATTGAAAGCTTGGAAAATCTAAGAAGTATCGCTACTAAATTACAACCCCTAGCCAATAACGAGCGGTTGGATTTTTATTTTAAAGCGAGTTTTGATAAGGCGAACCGCACGAGTTTGGAGAGTTACAGAGGGCCTGGTTTAGAAAAAGGCTTAGAAATGTTACAAACTATCAAAGATGAATTTGGTTATAAGATTTTAACCGATGTGCATGAGAGCTATCAGGCAAGCGTGGCAGCCAAAGTAGCGGATATTTTACAAATCCCGGCGTTTTTGTGCCGCCAAACGGATCTGATTGTAGAAGTGAGCCAAACTAACGCCATTGTCAATATCAAAAAAGGGCAATTCATGAACCCAAAAGACATGCAATATTCTGTCTTAAAAGCCCTTAAAACAAGAGATAGTAGCATTCAAAGCCCCACTTATGAAACGGCGTTAAAAAATGGCGTGTGGCTGTGTGAAAGGGGGAGCAGCTTTGGGTATGGGAATTTAGTGGTGGATATGCGCTCTTTAAAAATCATGCGAGAATTTGCACCGGTGATTTTTGACGCTACCCATAGCGTGCAAATGCCAGGGGGAGCGAATGGGAAAAGTTCAGGAGACAGCTCTTTTGCCCCTATTTTAGCCAGAGCGGCGGCTGCGGTAGGGATTGATGGGTTATTCGCTGAAACGCACATTGATCCTAAAAACGCCCTAAGCGATGGGGCAAACATGCTAAAACCTGACGAGTTAGAATATTTAGTAACCGACATGTTAAAAATCCAAAATTTATTTTAAAGGAATTTCATGCAAATCATAGAAGGGAAATTGCAATTACAAGGGAATGAAAGAGTCGCTATTTTAACATCGCGCTTCAACCATATCATCACAGACAGATTAAAAGAAGGGGCGATGGATTGCTTTAAAAGGCATGGGGGCGATGAGGATCTTTTAGATCTCGTGCTAGTGCCTGGGGCTTATGAATTGCCTTTGATTTTAGACAAATTGTTAGAGAGCGAAACATACGATGGCGTGTGCGTTTTAGGAGCGATTATTAGAGGGGGGACTCCGCATTTTGACTACGTGAGCGCGGAAGCGACTAAGGGCATTGCTAGTGCGATGCTCAAATACAGCATGCCGGTAAGCTTTGGCGTGCTGACCACAGACAATATTGAACAAGCGATTGAAAGAGCGGGCAGTAAAGCCGGCAATAAGGGCTTTGAAGCGATGAGCACCCTCATTGAATTATTGAGCTTGTGCCAAACTCTCAAGGGTTAAAATGGCGACACGAACTCAAGCCAGGGGGGCGGTGGTTGAACTGTTGTATGCGTTTGAGAGCGGTAATGAAGAGATTAAAAAAATCGCTTCTAGCATGTTGGAAGAAAAAAAAATTAAAAACAACCAGCTCGCTTTCGCCTTAAGCCTTTTTAATGGCGTGTTAGAAAGAATCAATGAAATTGACGCCCTCATCGAGCCGCATTTAAAAGACTGGGATTTCAAGCGATTAGGGAGCATGGAAAAGGCGATTTTACGCTTAGGAGCGTATGAAATTGGCTTCACGCCCACGCAAAACCCCATCATCATCAATGAATGCATCGAGCTTGGCAAACTCTACGCTGAACCTAACACCCCTAAATTTTTAAACGCTATCTTGGATTCTTTGAGTAAAAAGCTCGCTCAAAAACCCTTGAATTGAGGGCGTTTTATGCTTAAATTTAAAAAATGATGCTATAATCACTAATCACTAATCACTAATCACTAATCACTAATCACTAATCACTAATCACTAATCACTAATCACTAATCACTAATCACTAATCACTAATCACTAATCACTAATCACTAATCACTAATCACTTCACTAAAGAGGGGATTGGTGGGATTTGAGTGAGCGGTAGAAATAAATTAAAGGAAGAATATGGCATACAAATACGATAGCGACTTGGAATTTTTAAAGCGATTAAGCTCTAATGATTTGAAAGATTTGTTTGATGCGCTTGTCTATGACAAAGATGGTAAAAAAAGATTTACTGAAGGATTAACGCTTTCAGAAGAATACAAAAGACATGGCCATGATTACGCTAAATATGCAGAAAGAACCGCTGAAGAATTGCAGCATTATGGGGCTAATAGCTTTGCGAGCGCGTTGAGAGATACAGGGGTTTTATACAGAGAAATTTTGTGTGAAGTGTGCAATAAATTAAAAGTCAATTACAACAAAAAATCTGACACAACTTTGATTGAAGAAAACATGCTTTCTAGCATTTTACAAAAAAGTTTGGAAAAAATGAGCGATGAGGAGATTAGAGAGCTTTGCGATGAATTAGGGGTGAAAAACACTAATAAATTAGGCAAGCAAGCCCTAAGCACAGCTGCTTTAACGCTGTTTAGAATGGGGGGCTTCAAATCCTATCAATTAGCTTTAATTGTTGCAAACGCCGTGATAAAGGCGATTTTTCAAAGAGGGTTGTCTCTAGGGGCAAATGCCGCTCTTACAAGAGGGCTAAGCATTTTAACAGGCTCTGTTGGCTGGATCATTACAGGCGTATGGACAGCGATTGATATTGCAGGGCCAGCTTATAGGGTAACCATACCGGCATGCATTGTGGTTACCACTTTACGCCTAAAAGCGCAAGCAAACGAAATTAAAAATTTTCTTTAACTCTTTTTAAACCTTTTTTAAAAATACAATATAAACCTAGATGCTATAAAATGTCTGGGTTTTATTTTTAGCGTTTAAAAAAATTGATGCTTTAAAGCAATCTTAAGAGCGTTGGGCTTTTGAGTTTAAGCCTTTTTAGAATATTAAGTATAGTTTTAGACAAATGATATTAAAATCAGTAACCACTTTAGAAAAACAGCGATTGAGTGCGAAAAGTCGTTTGTTTTTAATAAGTGATAAAACAATATAAAGGAATAATATGGCATACAAATATGATAGAGACTTGGAATTTTTAAAGCAACTGGAATCTAGTGATTTATTGGATTTGTTCGAGGTGCTTGTTTTTGGTAAAGACGGCGAAAAAAGACACAATGAAAAACTCACAAGCTCCATAGAATACAAAAGGCATGGCGATGATTACGCTAAATACGCAGAAAGAATCGCTGAAGAGTTGCAATACTATGGGAGCAATAGTTTTGCGAGTTTCATTAAAGGCGAAGGAGTCTTATACAAAGAGATCCTGTGCGATGTGTGCGATAAATTAAAGGTCAATTACAACAAGAAAACCGAAACGACTTTAATTGAACAAAACATGCTTTCTAAAATCTTAGAAAGAAGTTTGGAAGAAATGGATGATGAAGAAGTGAAAGAAATGTGCGATGAATTGTCCATAAAAAACACTGACAATTTAAACAGACAAGCCTTAAGCGCGGCGACTTTAACGCTGTTTAAAATGGGAGGCTTTAAATCTTATCAATTAGCGGTCATTGTTGCGAATGCGGTCGCAAAAACCATTCTAGGGCGTGGTTTATCGCTTGCGGGCAATCAAGTGCTTACAAGAACTCTGAGCTTTTTAACAGGCCCTGTTGGCTGGATCATTACAGGCGTATGGACAGCGATTGATATTGCAGGGCCGGCTTATAGGGTAACCATACCGGCATGCATTGTGGTTGCCACTTTACGCCTAAAAACACAGCAAGCCAGTGAAGATAAGAAGTCGTTGCAAATAGAATCCATTTAAGCTTTTTTTAGGGAAAAAGGTATAGAATGGAGACCTAGATGCGAAAACGCATCTAGGTTTTATTTTAATTTAAGGGAGACAAGATGAGTAACAGTTGCAGCAATCAAAACCACAATCAAAAAGGTGATGCTAAAAATCAAAACAACGAAAGTTGTCAAAAAAATAGCCAAAACCAAGCCAATCAATGCAACGCTAACCACGAGCATAAAAACGATAAAAAGTAAGGGTTAGAGGGTTAAAGGAGGGGGTTTCTTGTGCCAAAAATCAAAGTAGCGTTTCATTAAATTATACCCAAAGAAAAATCAATAGTTTCCTACTTTCAAATCAGATTTATCTTATCCAAAATGATAAGCGTATCAAAATATTTTAATTATTATTATTCTTTGGTTGTAAAATCAATAAAGCCCGTTAGCATCTGTAGCGCTATTTTTATGTGCAGTTAGCGGGTGTGTCTAGCCTTTTAGGGCGTTAGACATGATTTTAAAAAATGATGCTGTAATCACTAATCACTAATCACTAAAAAGGGGGTTGGTGGGATTTGAGCGAGCGGTAGAAATCAAATTAAAGGGATTGCATGGCTACAGATACGATAGCGATTTGGAATTTTTAAGGCGATTAAGCTCTAATGATTTGAAAGATTTGTTTGATGTACTTGTCTATGATGAAGATGGCGCACTGAGAGTGAATGAAGAATTGACAAGTTCAACAGAATATAAAAGACATGGCAATGATTACGCCAAATACCCCACAAGGATCGCTGAAGAATTGCAGTGTTATGGGAGCAATACTTTTATTAATTTTTTTAGAGATGAAGGGGTCTTATACAAAGAGATTTTGTGCGATGCGTGCGATCATTTAAAGAGGTTAATTACCATGAAGAATCTCCAACCTCTTTGATTGAGAAAAACATACTTTCTAAACTTTTGAAAGATAGTTTAGAAAAAATGAGTGGGAGAGAGATTAAAGAACTCGGCCATGAATTGGGCATGACAAATATTGATAAAGTGATTGGCGAGAACAAACAAGTCCTAATCGCATCTGTTTTAACGCTGTTTAAAGCGGGTGGCTCTCATTCTTATGCTTTGGCTATAAGTGTTGCAGATGCAATGGTAAGACAAACTCTAGGGCATGGTTTATCGTCTGTGGTGGGTAAAGTAGCGCTTAAAAAACTTTGAGCATTTTAGCTGGGCCTATTGGTTGGGTCATTACAGGCGCATTAGTGAGCATCAATCTTGCAGGGCCGGCTTATAGGGTAACCGTTCCTGCATGCGTTTTGGTCGCCGCCTTACGCCTAAAACTGAAAGCAGAACAAGAAGCAAAACAGAAAGCTGAACAAGAAGCGAATGAAAAGAAAATGTGGTATCTGGTTATTGCTTTTTGTATTCTCATTGGTCTAGCTGTTTTAGCTGTTTTTTACATGAAAGGAAAACACCATTCAAGCAATGACCCAAGCAATAGCCAAACAAGCGGTGTTGAAAAATTCAAAAATCCTAGCCACAAGAATTAAAGAATGGCAACAACCGCTCCAAAACACAAAACCACCCCAAGCACAAAAACAACAAGGGAGCAGAGATTAAAGAGCGTTAAGGAGAGTAAAATCCCCTTTTAGCGTTTGAGAGAATTGACCGTCTGGAGCATGGCGTCAGCGGTTTGAATGCTTTTAGAATTGGCTTCATAAGCCCTTTGAGCGGTGATTAGATCCGTCATTTCTTCTACCAATCTCACATTGCTAAGCTCCAAAAAGCCTTGCCTTAACTTGCCCAATCCTTGAGAATCCGGGTTGCCCACAATCGCATCGCCGCTAGCGTTGGTGATGGAGAACAAATTATCCCCCATAGAATGAAGCCCCGCCGGATTGACAAAATTAGCCAAAGTGATTTGCCCGATCACATTAGAAGTCGTTTGCAAGCCTTGAGTCACGCTCACCGTGCCATCCACACCGATGTTTACTTGCGTGGTGTCTTCAGGTAAAGTGATTTGAGGGATGAGAAGATAGCCCTCGCTTGTTACAAGATTGCCCTGCTCGTCTAGCTTGAAATTCCCGCTTCTTGTATAAGCGGTGGTACCATCAGGCAACTGGACTTGAAAAAAGCCTTTACCCGTAATGGCGACATCTAAATTGTTTTCCGTTTCTTTAGGGCTACCTTGCGAAAACATTTTAGTGATCGCGCTAGGGCGCACGCCTAAGCCCACTTCCATGCCATCTGGCGATAAAGTCGTGTTGCTTGTGTTGGTGCCAGCGTATTGCATCGCTTGGTAAAACAAGTCGTTAAAATCCGCGCGAGATTTTTTAAACCCGGTGGTATTGACATTAGCGATATTGTTTGAAGTGGTGTCAATATGCGTTTGTTGGGCGAGCATCCCTGAAGTGGCACTATAGAGAGAGCGGAGCATTTTTTCCCTTTAAACTAAAACTTAACAGCCTAGAATTATAACCAAAAATAAGATTAAATTTGACTAAAACACACTTTTTTAACACTCTCTTTTTTAAGCTCTTGCCTCAAAATAACCGATACTTGACACTATTGATAAATTTTAGGGCGTTTTATCATACGCTTTCTTTTTGTATCCATTCACTCAAAACTTTTTAACAGCGTTCTTGGCGAAATGTTGGCCTTTTCTAAAGGGACAAAGCGCTTTTTTTGATAAGCCTCTAGACTGGATCGCCCTATCATGGCGGCATTGTCGCTGCAAAATTCTAAAGGGGCTAAAACAAGCTTGCAATCAAACGCATCGCACAAGTTTTCAAACGCCTTTCTTAAAGCAAGATTCTGGCTCGCTCCTCCCACAATGCCAAAAATTTTAGGGCGTTTGATTTTAAAATAGCGTTTGGTTTGCTGGATTAAATGCTCAATAGCCGCGCTTTGAAAATGATAGCTAATCTTTTGTTTGATCGCTTCATTCAAATTGGGGGCGTTTTTTTCAACCTCCAAACGCACCGCATTTTTTAAACCTGAAAAACTAAAAGCCAGATTCGGGCTGTTTTTTAAAGGGATAGGGAACATTAAAGGCTCGTTTGGGTGTGCGTAATCAAGGGCTAATTTTTCCACTATGGGGCCTCCTGGATAGCCTAAATCAAGCATTTTAGAAACCTTATCAAAACTCTCCCCAAAGCTATCGTCTAAACTCGTGGCAACGATTTTAATGTCTTCATAATCTCTAGCCTCTAAAATCAAAGAATGCCCCCCAGAGACTAGCAGCACGCTTAAAGGCATGCAGGTTTGTTTTTCATTGATAAAGAGCGAATACACATGCCCTCTCAAATGGTCTTCCAAAATCAAGGGTAAATTCAAAGACAAGCTCAAGGCTTTTGCCATCATCAAACCCTCTATTAAAGTAACGCTCAAACCTGGCTGATTAGTGATAGCGATGGCTTTAATTTTGGAAAAATCCTTATTCAAGCTTATTTTAACGCGTTCTAATAAGAGCGGCAAATTCTCAGCATGCAAGCGCGATGCAAGCTCAGGCACAACTCCCCCATAAGAGCTGTGGTGCTTTTCTTGAGAGATTTTAAAATGAGCGATGAGTTTGGCGTCCTCTATTCTTGTAAGGGCTAAAGAGCTGTCATCGCAAGAACTTTCAATGCTTAAAATCATGCCTTTATCTTTGGGTGGTGTTTTTGCTTGAATGATACTTTGTTGGCTTGTATTTTAAAATCTTTAAGCCAAATATTGGATCGCATTCAAATAACTTTTGTTGTTCGCTTTGTTTTGATAAGCAATGTCAAACGCTGTGCCGTGGTCAGTGGAGGTGCGTAAAATGGGGGCGTTCAAACTCACATTAATGCTTTCATCAAAATAGAGCGCTTTTAAAGGGGCTAGCCCCACATCATGACTCATGCTCACATAAAAAGGGGTTATCTTTCGTTTATTGGGGGCAAAAGCGCTATCAGCCGGCAAGGGTCCCAAAAAGCATTCAAAGCCCAGCGTTTGGTTGCTCTTTTGAATGGCTTTTAAAATCTTTTCATCTTCTTCCCCAAACAATCCCTCTTCGCCCGCATGGGGGTTAAAGCCACACACTTGAACGACTTGAGCCTGAGTGCTTTTTTGAAACGCTAATAAAAACTTAACTAACGCCTCTACTTGAATGAGTTGAGAAACCGCCCCTAAAGGCACATGGTCGCTAAATAGCCCCACAAAGAGTTTTGAACACCCAAGCATCATGATGATTTGATGATCTTTATAGCGTTGTTTTAAAAAATCGGTATGCCCCACAAAAGGGATTTGAGCTTGTTGCCATGCGAGTTTGTTGATAGGCAAAGTGCAAATGCCATCCACTTCTTTACTATCCGCTAACTCGCAAGCCTTTTTAAAACTCTCAAAACTATACGCCCCGCTTTGAGCGCTGACTTTGCCTATCGTGCTAGAGTTCAATAAGGGTAAGGGGGAATGGATAGCGAGCGTGTTAAGCGTTTTAGCTTCATAAGCGTTATGAAGCAATTGATTGGCCCGCTCTAAAAGTTCGCCATCAATGAGATACAACGGCTCACAAAGCGTGTTCACTTCCTTATGGCTTTTTAAGATCAATTCCAAGCCTACGCCTTGAATATCCCCGCAACTGATCGCAATTTTCTTTTTAGCCATTTTATCGCTTGATGAGTTGCGCCATTTCTAAAATCGCTTTTTCTAACCCCACTAAAACCGCTTTTGAAATCACGCTATGACCGATATTAAGCTCTCTTAAAGAAGGGATTTTTAACAATTCTTTCACATTAGTATAATTCAACCCATGCCCAGCGCATGCCACAATGCCCATAAAAAACGCTTCTTTACTCATTCTCCTTAATTGCAAAAAGGCGTTGTGCAATTCTTCTTTCAATTCTTTAGGGCTTTTGTCTTTGAGCGCGCTAATGGCATGGATTTGATTGTTAGCGTTAGAATATAAAGCGTTGTGCAAATTCGCATACACCCCAGTGTGGAACTCCACTTGCTTGACTTGATGCTCCCTTGCAAAATGCAGAGCATCTTTTAAAGGATCAATAAACAAAGACACTTCAATGCCTTTATTATGATACGCTCTAATCACCTCTCCTAAACCCTTTAATGAACAATCCAATCCCCCCTCTGTCGTAACCTCATTTCTGTTTTCAGGAACGATCGTAACCTTACTAGGCTTATTTTTCAAAGAGCATAAAAAATCAGTGATTTCAGCATTGATAGAGCATTCAATGTTGATAGGCAAAGGGCTTATTTCAAGCAACCTCAAAACATCTTCATTTTGAATGTGCCGTCTGTCTTCTCTTAAATGAATGGTGATTAAATCCACTTTATGGGTGTTTTTAGCGATGAACAGGGCCTCTAAAATCTCAGGCTCATAAGTTTTTCTTATCTCTCTTAAAGTCACAATGTGATCAATATTCAATCCAAAACGCATGACTATCCTTTATTTTATAATAATGATTTTTGGAATTGTAACATAAAATCCGCCTCTTACACCTATAAGATTTTATCATCAAGCTATCTTTTGCTATAATACCCGAAACAAAATGTCAATTAAATCCAATAAAAAGTGTTGTGGGTGCTATATTTTTTAACCAGTTTATTTATTTGCTCTTTGATTGTTCTGTGGTCTAAAAAATCCATGCTCTTTGTGGATAACGCTAATAAAATACAAGGCTTCCATCATGCAAGAACCCCACGAGCCGGGGGGCTTGGGATCTTTCTTTCTTTTGTGTTAGCTTATCTTTTTGAGTCTTTTGAGGCGCCTTTTAAGGGGTTTTTTGTTTTCTTAGGGCTATCGCTAGTGTTTTTAAGCGGTTTTTTAGAAGACATTAACCTTTCACTCAGTCCCAAAATACGCCTTATTTTACAGGCCGTAGGGGTTATTTGCATCATTTCATCAACGCCTTTAGTGGTGAGCGATTTTTCGCCCCTTTTTAGTTTGCCTTATTTTATCGCTTTTTTATTCGCAATTTTTATGCTAGTGGGTATCAGTAACGCTATTAATATCATTGATGGGTTTAACGGGCTGGCATCAGGGATTTGCGCGATTGCGCTTTTAGTCATTCATTACATAGACCCTAGCAGTTTGTCTTGTTTGCTAGCTTACATGGTGCTTGGGTTTATGGTGTTAAATTTCCCTTCAGGAAAGATTTTTTTAGGCGATGGAGGGGCGTATTTTTTGGGATTGGTGTGCGGGATTTCCCTTTTACATTTGAGTTTGGAGCAAAAAATCAGCGTGTTTTTTGGGCTCAATTTAATGCTTTATCCGGTCATAGAGGTGCTTTTTAGTATCCTTAGGCGCAAAATAAAACGCCAGAAAGCCACCATGCCAGATAACTTGCATTTGCACACCCTTTTATTTAAATTCTTGCAACAACGCTCTTTCAATTACCCCAACCCTTTATGCGCGTTTATCCTTATTCTGTGCAACCTGCCTTTTATTCTAATCAGCGTCTTATTCCGCTTAAACGCTTATGCGCTCATTGTCATTAGCCTAGTCTTTATCGCATGCTATTTAATAGGCTATGCTTATTTGAACAGGCAAGTTTGCACTTTAGAAAAGCGAGCGTTTCAATGAAAAAGCTCAAAAATCTTTTTTTGATCCTGCTCTTATGGGTCTATCCTTTAAGGAGTGAGCCGATCAATGAGGGGGCATACATTTTAGAAGAGATTGGCGATGTGCTTAGGTTTTTGCCTATTTTTGTCGGCACGGTCAGTTTGGCGATGCGCGATTATAGAGGTTTAGGGGAATTAGCGGTCGGCACATTAGTCACTCAAGGAGTGATTTATGGTCTTAAAGGAGCTTTTAGCAACGCCCATAAAGATGGGGCTAGAGTGGGATTTGCCAAACGCCCATGCTGTAATTCTTGGAGAGGCATGCCAAGCGGGCATGCTGGGGGGGTGTTTAGCGCGGCTGGGTTTGTGTATTACCGCTATGGGTGGAAGCCGGCTCTTCCTGTGATCGCTCTTGCAATCCTCACTGACGCTAGCAGAGTGGTGGCAGGACAACACACGATCTTGCAAGTTACGATCGGCAGCCTTATCGCATGGGGGTTTGCTTATTTATTCACTTCACGCTACAAACCTAAGCAATGGATGCTCTACCCTGAAATTTCTAGCGATTTTAAGGGCAGTAGCCGCTATGGGGTGAGCTTTTCTTATCAATGGTAAAGGGATAAAGTGCTAAAAAAGTTATTATTCATTGTGCTCTTTTTAGGGTTTTTAAGAGCGGAAGGCGAACATTATGAAATCATCGTTGAGCTTTCAAAGGCTTTTTTGAAAGCCCAAGAAGTTTTGACTGCGATCCATCAAGCTTATAAAACCTGCATAGAAACCGGGCATGATCGCACCCAAATACGCCTTCAAAGCGCTTTTTTAGAGAACTTGTCTCAAACAGAACAGCAATTTGATGACTATTTTGAGAAGGATTTTAAAAGCGTAGAAGTTTTAAAAACCTTGCTTAAAGACATCCAATCGTTAGAAAAAGCTTCCAACAAGCTTGCATGCATTGCCCCAAAAAACGCTCAAAATTTTGAAATTTTAGAGGGAGCGATAACGCAAATCATAGACTTAGAAAAACAGATGGATAAATTTATCAATGGCCATTCAAAATAAAGCCCATTGTTGCATGAGAATTTAATGGAATATTCATCGTAAAAAGCTCTAATTCAGTTTGAATGATAACCTTTTAAAGCGTTCTTAGAGGATTGAGTTTCGCCACAAACAAAGCTTAGCGATCCTATTTAAAAAAGCGTATTAAAGTTGGCTTTGAATATTCGTATTTGATGAAAACCAAATCCCTAATACTTATGCTTTCTTAGGCGTTTCACCACATAATCCCCCGCGCTTTGAATGATTTGCACTAAAACAATAATCACAACCACCGCATAAAAAAGCACATCGCCCCTATAACTTTGATAGCCAATCCTAATGGCTAAATCCCCCAAGCCCCCAGCCCCTAACGCTCCCGCCATAGCCGAATAGCCTATTAAAGAAATTAAGGTGATGGTGATATTGTTCACTAAAGAGGGCAGGCTCTCTAAAAGCATCATTTTAATGACTTCCAAATGAGACGCTCCCAAACTTAAAGTGGTTTCAATCTTGCCATGCTCTACTTCCATTAAAGAATTTTCAAAAAGCTTTGCGACAAAAGGAATGGCTGAAATGGCTAGCGGGATAATGCTCGCGCTAGAGCCAATGCTTGTGCCAATCAAAAAGCGCGATAAAGGCAGGAGCAAAATAATCAAAATGATAAAAGGGAAAGAGCGAGTCATGTTGATAGAAGTGTCTAAAATCTTATGCAAAAGGGGTTTGTTTAACAAATGCCCTTTTTTACTCACTAACAATAAAACCCCCAAAGGCAAGCCAAAAACAACCGCCAAAAAGCTCGCTACAAACACCATATAAAGCGTTTCTAGCGTGGCTTGAATGAGCATTTGAGAAATCATTTTAATCCTTTAATTTTTCCACTTGTAAGCCTAAAGCGTTTAGATACTCTAAAGCCCTTTGAGTCTCTGCAACACTGCCTAAAAACCGCACCACTAAATACCCTATATCTTTAGTCGTAAGCTCTTCAATGTTGCCTGAAATGATACTCACGTCTATTTTAAAACGCCTGATCAAATTAGAAATGATCGGCTCGTCTAAATGCTCCCCTAAAAACACGATGCGATAAACGTCTTGCGATTTTTGATCCCCATGCTCGTTTTTGATGCCAAGCAGTTCTTTAGTAACGGCATGTTTAGGGTTAGCAAAAATTTCTTCCACCGAGCCTCTTTCCACGATTTCGCCGCTGCTGATCACACACATTTGGTTGCACAATTCTTTAACCACTTCAATTTCATGCGTGATGAAAACGATACTCAAATCAAGCTTTTTTTGAATGCCGCTTAAAAGCGTTAAAATAGAATGCGTGGTTTTAGAATCCAGTGCGGATGTGGCTTCATCGCAAAGCAACAAATCAGGGCAATTCGCTAAACTCCTAGCGATCGCCACTCGTTGTTTTTGCCCACCGCTTAGCTGTTTAGGATAAAAATGCATTTTATCTTCTAACCCCACTAATTCCAACAATTCATGCACCCTGGATTTAATCTTAGTTTTTTCCCATCGGGCGATTTCTAAAGCGAAAGCGATGTTTTCAAACACGTTTTTAGCGCTCAATAAATTGAAATGCTGGAAAATCATGCCTATTTTTTGGCGCGCTTTTTGCAATTCTTTAGGCTTTAATTTTAACAGATTGACCCCATTGACTAAAACTTCGCCAGAACTGGGGCGCTCCAAGCAATTGATTAAGCGAATGAGCGTGGATTTCCCTGCCCCTGAATAGCCTATCACGCCTAAAATATCGCCTTTTTTTAATTCCAAATTCACGCCTTTTAGAGCATGAAACCCGTTTTCATAAATCTTTTCAATGTTTTTTAATTCCACTACCATCGTTTTAACTTTATACCCCAATCACTTGGACATTTGCACGTTATTTTCCACGCTATTGAGCCATAAAAACACTTGCACCACGCTTTCATACAATTCTTCAGGTATCGCACAATCTAATTCCACCTTTAAAAGCGAATCCACCAGCATGGGGTTAGAAAAGAGCGCTATATCGTATTCCTTAGCTTTTTGAATGATCCTTTTAGCCACTTCGCCCACCCCGCTTGCGATCACTTTTGGGGCATGATCTTGCCCCATGTTATAAGCTAAAGCGGCGGCTTTTATGGTTTTATTCATCTAATACCCTAAAGTCAAAGAATCGGCGTCATTCCAAGAGAAATTTTTTTCAAACCCTTTTGTTTTTTTCAAAATAGACGCAACGCTGCGCACTAGCATGTCCGTTTCAATATTCACGCGCCGTTTGAGTTGATAAGTCTTAAAAAGGGTGTTTTCTAAAGTATAAGGGATAATCGTTAGCCAAAACCCCTTTTCTTCTACCTTGCTTAAAGTCAAACTCACCCCATCAATGGCGATAGAGCCTTGCTCAACGCACAATAAAAGCGTTTCTTTAGAAGCGCTGATGAAAAAATCCACTTGATTAGCGTTGTGAATGATTTTTTCAATGACCCCGATAGCGTCAATATGCCCTTGCACAAAATGCCCGTCCAAACTCGCATCGGCTTTTAGGGCTGGCTCAATATGGACTAAATCCTTGTAATTTTCTAACGCTACGCTGTTTTGGGTTTTTTGGCTCAATTCCACGCTAAAATGCGTTTTTGAACTTCCTATAGCAGTCAAACACGCCCCATTGATCGCAATGCTATCGCCAAGCTTGGGATTGAGATCGCTCTCTATGCTTAAAATATTGTTGTGGAAACTTTTCACTTTAGCTATTTTATGGATTAACCCGCTAAACATAATTGATTGTTATTCTCCTTATGTTAGAATGCTTAAGTATTGTAACATATTAAATAAAACCATAGGATAGAAGCATGTTTATTGATACGCATTGCCATTTGGATCACAAGGATTATGAAAACGATTTAGAAGAAGTGTTAAAAGAAAGCCTAGAAAAAGGCGTTACTCAATGCGTGATTCCGGGTGCGGACATGAAAGATTTGAATAGAGCAATAGAAATTAGCGAAAAATTTGAAGGCGTGTTTTTTGCCATAGGCGCTCACCCTTATGATGTGGAGAGTTTTGATGAAAGCCTGTTTGAAAAGTTTGTTGGGCATCAAAAATGCGTGGCGATAGGCGAATGCGGACTGGATTACTACCGCTTGCCTGAATTGAATGAAAGAGAGGATTATAAAAGCAAGCAAAAAGAAATCTTTACCAAACAGATTGAATTTTCTATCCAACACAATAAGCCCTTGATTATCCATATTAGAGAGGCGAGTTTTGATAGTTTGAATCTTTTAAAAAGCTATCCTAAGGCTTTTGGGGTGTTGCATTGCTTTAACGCTGATGGCATGCTTTTGGAATTAAGCGATCGTTTTTATTACGGGATAGGAGGGGTTAGCACTTTTAAAAACGCTAAAAGACTGGTAGAGATTCTCCCTAAAATCCCTAAAAACAGGCTTCTTTTAGAAACGGATTCGCCCTATTTGACCCCACACCCTTTTAGAGGTACTAGGAATAGCCCTACTTATATCCCTTTAATCGCTCAAAAAATTGCCGAAATCATCAACATAGAGACTGAAGAGCTCGCTTCTTTAAGCACGCATAACGCTCAAACGCTCTTTAGTTTCCCCTAAAATTAGGGCTTGTTAGAAAGCGTTATTCAAGTTTAGCTATAATCAAGGCTATTTTAAAAGCTGGATAGCTGTAGTTATTAGGATGCGATGTCAAAAAGAATGAAGTGTTTTAGTCAAAAATGGCTGGTTTTTTTTGTTACCCTTTTATTGGCTTCTTTAGGCCATGCGAAAATGGCTTTTGAATCTAATGTTGACACCAAAGCGTTAGAGGCTTTTGGGGTCAATGCGAGCTTTTTATCTCAAATGCCAAACGCTTTAAAGAAAATGAATAAAGAAGAAGAATGGAAAAAGTTAGTCAAAAGATTTGATGTGAATTACCAGTTCATCCCTATCATCAAAAACATGCTCATAGAAGCGAGCGTGCCGCAAGAATTTTTGTTTTTAGCCATGGCCGAGTCTAAATTTTCATCAAGGGCTTATAGTAGGAAAAAAGCGGTAGGGATTTGGCAATTCATGCCAAGCACGGCTAAAGAATTAGGGCTTAAGGTCAATCATTACATTGACGAAAGAAGAGATCCCATTAAAAGCACCCAAGCGGCGATCACTTATTTGAAACGGCTCTACAAGCAAACCGGAGAGTGGTATTTGGTCGCTATGGCGTATAATTACGGCTTACGCAAGGTTCAAAACGCTATTAAAGCCGCCGGCACTTCGGATATTAAGATTTTGCTGGATGAAGATAAGAAATACCTCCCCAAAGAGACACGAGAGTATATCCGCTCCATTCTAAGCTTGGCGTTGAAATTCAACAGCCTAGACAACCTCAAAGATAAAGAATATCTGCTCAATCGTGGGGCGAGAGTGAGTTTAGTGGGCGTCCCGTTTAAAAGGCACACTTCTTTAGTCCAAGTGGCTAAAAATTTAAACTTGAGTTTAGAAACCTTAAAATCCTACAACCACCAATTCCGCTATAACATTTTGCCTTCTAAAGACCCCACCTACACCATTTATATCCCTTATGAAAAACTCGCTCTTTTCAAACAACGCCAGCTCAAACAAAATAAAAACATTCAAGCCAGTTCAAAAAGCCCTTTTATCACCCATGTGGTCTTGCCTAAAGAGACCTTATCTTCTATCGCTAAACGCTATCAAGTCAGTATTTCTAGTATCCAATTAGCCAATAACCTCAAAGATTCTAATATTTTTATCCACCAACGCTTAATCATTCCTACCAATAAGAAATTGATCGCTACAAGGGAATTTTAATGGGTTTGGCGTTAAAAAAAGTTTGTTTTTTAGGCGTCATTTTTTTGATTAGCGCTTGCGCAGTTAAAAAAGAGGGGGTAAAGAATTTGTCTTACAAGCATGAAAGCTTGCGCGCTTATGAAAACGCTAAAGACTATGATCCGACAACCAAAAAAGCCGCCTATAAACGCAATTTTTTTGAACGCCATTTCAAACGCCATCCCAATCCGCAAGATGGCAATACCAAAGATCAGCCACTAGATAACGGCATGCGCGATTCTAGTGCGATCCAAAGAGCCACCATGCGCCCTTATCAAGTGGGGAGAAAGTGGTATTACCCCACTAAAGTGGATTTAGGCGAAAAATTTGATGGCATTGCGAGCTGGTATGGCCCCAATTTCCATGCCAAAAAAACCAGTAATGGGGAAATTTATAACATGTATGCCCACACCGCCGCGCACAAGACTTTACCCATGAACACCGTGGTGAAAGTCATCAATGTGGAAAACAATTTAAGCACCATTGTGCGCATCAACGATAGAGGGCCTTTTGTGAGCGATCGCATCATTGATTTGTCTAATGCGGCCGCTAGGGATATTGACATGGTTAAAAAAGGCACGGCCAGCGTGCGTCTTATTGTTTTGGGCTTTGGTGGGGTTATCTCCACGCAATACGAACAATCCTTTAACGCTAGCTCTTCAAAGATCTTACACAAGGAATTTAAAGTCGGCGAGAGCGAAAAAAGCGTGAGCGGAGGGAAATTTTCTTTGCAAATGGGGGCTTTTAGAAACCAAATAGGCGCTCAGACTTTAGCGGATAAATTGCAAGCAGAAAATCCAAATTACAGCGTCAAGGTTGCTTTTAAAGACGATTTGTATAAAGTTTTAGTTCAAGGGTTTCAAAGCGAAGAAGAGGCTAGGGATTTTATGAAAAAATATAATCAGAATGCGGTTTTAACGAGAGAATGATTAAGTTATTGCTTTTAGATGTGGATGGCACGCTCACAGACGGGTCGTTGTATTTTGATGAAAATTTTCACGAAATCAAGGCTTTTAATGTCAAAGACGGGCTTGGCATGACGCTATGGCAAAAATTAGGCAAAAAAATCGCTATCATTACAGGAAGAACTTCAATCATGGTCAAAAAACGCATGGAGAGTTTGGGCGTTCAGTTTGTTTTTATGGGCGTTGAAAATAAAAGCGTGGTTGTGGAGCGGATCAAAAAAGACTTGCAGTTAAACGCACAAGAAATCGCATGCATAGGCGATGATTATAACGATTTAGGCATGTTTAAGGCATGTGCTTTGAGTTTCGCTCCTTTTGATGCACACCCCTTGCTTAAAAGCAAGGCTTATAAAGTGTTGCAAAATTCAGGGGGCAAGGGGGCCGTTAGGGAAGCGATTGATTATCTTTTAACATTAGAAGGCTTGCAAGATGAAGCGCTCAAGCTTTACCTCTAATAGCGTTTTAAACTTTTTTGTGGTTTTATCTTTCATCATGATAGGGCTCGTTTTTTTCTTTTTGCGTTCCCAACCCACTAGCGTGATCTCTAAAGAAAATATCCCTAAAATTGAATTGGAAAATTTTAAAGCGTTTCAAATCAACGATAAAATCCTTGATCTGTCCATAGAGGGCAAAAAAGCTCTACAATACGACGATCATGAGATCTTTTTTGATTCCAAAATCAAGCGCTATGATGAAGACACGATAGAAAGCGTTGAATCCCCCAAAGCTAAACGGCAGCAGGATTTGTATTTCTTCCCTAATGGGGTTACTTATAAAAGAAGCGATGATTCTAGTTTTTGGAGTGAAACAGGGATTTATAACCATAAAGAGCAGAATTTTAAAGGCAAGGGCCGTTTCATTCTCACTTCAAAGGACAGCAAGATTGAAGGGCTTGACATTTCTTATTCGCATGCTTTAGCCGTTATTGAAGCTCAAAGCATTCAGGCGCATTTATTTTTAGATGAAATCAAACAAAGCCAGAAAGAAAAGAAAAAATTCCCCACTTTCAAAGGAGGTTTTTAATGCGTTGGTGGTGTTTTTTGGTGTGTTGTTTTGGTATTTTAAGCGTGATGGACGCTCAAAAAACAGACAATAAAGGTTTGAAAAAAGAAAGAGAGCTTTTAGAGATTACCGGCAACCAATTTGTAGCGAACGACAAAACCAAAACCGCCGTTATTCAAGGTAATGTGCAGATCAAAAAAGGTAAAGACCGGTTGTTTGCGGATAAAGTGAGCGTGTTTTTAAACGATAAACGAAAGCCAGAGCGCTATGAAGCCACAGGGAACACGCATTTTAATATCTTTACAGAGGATAATCGTGAAATCAGCGGGAGCGCTGACAAGCTCATTTATAACGCACTGAATGGGGAATACAAATTATTGCAAAATGCGGTGGTTAGAGAAGTGGGGAAATCCAATGTCATCACCGGTGATGAAATCATTTTAAACAAAGCTAAGGGTTATGCTGACGTGTTGGGGAGCGCGAAGCGGCCCGCTAAATTCGTGTTTGATATGGAAGATATTAATGAAGAAAATCGTAAGGCTAAATTGAATAAGAAAGGCGAAAAACCATGATCGCCATTAAAGACGCTCATTTTCTCACTTCTTCAAGCCAACTTTTTCAATGCCCAGCGAGCTTGACTTCTGAAATGGTCATTTTAGGGCGCAGCAATGTAGGCAAAAGCGCCTTTATTAATACCTTGTTGGGGAAAAATCTCGCCAAAAGCTCAGCAACGCCGGGAAAAACCCGCTTAGCGAATTTTTTTTCCACCACTTGGGAAGATAAAGAAAACGCCTTAATAACAACCTTTAATGTGATTGATTTGCCCGGGTTTGGCTACGCTAAAGTTCCTAAAAGCTTGAAAAAAGAATGGGAGGGGTTTTTATGGGAATTGTTGAGCGTTAGGACTTCAATCAAGCTTTTTATCCATTTAGTGGATGCGCGCCATTTGGATTTAGAAATTGATAAAAGCGCTAAAGAAAACATTCAAGCCCTTTTAAGGCCCGATCAAGCCTACCTTTCTCTTTTCACGAAATTTGACAAGTTGAATAAAAACGAGCAACACCGCCTTTTTTTAAACGCTCCTAAACCTTTTTTAATCAACACCACCCATTTTAACGCTCTTTCTTCAAAATACCCCACCCTTGAAACAGTGCGCCAAACCCTTTTGAAACACTTGCTCACTAACCCCTTATAAGCCACAAAACCATGCTCTCTTTAAAACAAGATTCCTTTTTTTTCTTATGTTTAGGGATCTTTGGTTTTTATTTTTATAGCCTTTTGAGGGATTTAATGCCTTTTTTACCCCCTATGATTGGGTTTTTATTCTTGTTTTATGCGAAAAAATACGATCATTTTTTACCCAGTTTGAGCGTGTTTGGTTGTTTGTTTTGGTTTGAGAGCATGCATTTAAAGACTTTAGGCGTTTTAGCTTTATTGTTTTTAATCTACCACCAAATCGTCTATAAAAACTCTTTAAAGCTTTTTAATGACGGCTTTTTATTCAAAACTTTGCATGTTTTTTTGGTTTATTACCTCTATTTATCGCGCTTTTTTTCGGTGTCCTTGAGTTTGAAAATACTCGGCTTTCTCGCTCTTTTTGCTTTAACAGAGAGCGCTTTGTGGGGTTTGTATGAAAAATCTTCGCTATAAGCTTTTACTCTTTGTTTTTATAGGGTTTTGGGGGTTATTGGTTTTAAATTTATTTATTCTAAGCGTTAAAAATCAAGAATACTATGAAAAACTGGCCGAACGCAACATGACCAAAAAGGAATTTTTAGTCCCTACAAGGGGCGATATTACAGACAGAAACCATGAATTTTTAGCCACTAACGAATTGGTGTTTGGCGTGTTTTTGCCTAGCAGACTGAAACAAAAAGAGCTTTTGGAAAAAATTGAAATAATCCAAAAGTTTTTCCCTAACTTTTCTAAAGAAACGCTTTTAAACAATTACCAAAAAGAAAATTCGCTTTATAACCACAACCTCATTAAAGTGGTGGGATTCATTCCTTATATCGCCATGCAACCTCTTTATGCCAAACTCATCCAAACTCAAGGCATTTTTGCTCTTCCCTTAGACAAGCGCTACTACCCTAATAACGCTTTAGCTTCGCATGTTTTAGGCTATGTGGGGGTGGCAAGCTTGCAAGATCTAAAAGACGATGAAGAGAATCAATACAGCCAGATTGTGGGCAAAACCGGCATTGAAAAAGAATACAACAAGCTTTTACAAGGCAAGGTGGGTTATAAAATCATGCGTGTCAATGCGCTCAATCAGGAATTAGCCACTTTAGAAGTAGTGCCGCCAAGCACCAACAACCACTTGCAATTGAGTTTAGACAAACGCTTGCAAAAAGAAGCGGACAAGCTCTTTGAAAATAAGAGAGGGGCGATTTTAGTGATGGATGCAGAAAATGGGGAATTGCTCGTTGCAGGAAGTTACCCTGAATACAATTTGAACGATTTTGTAGGCGGGATCAGTCAAGACAAATGGCAAAAACTTCAAGATGATATTTATAACCCCTTATTAAACCGCTTCGCTAACGCCTTGTATCCGCCGGGATCTGTGGTTAAAATGGGCGTGGGGTTAAGCTTTTTAGAAAACCTTCATATCACAGAAAACACCACCATACCCACCCCCCCTTTTATTGAAGTGGGTAAGCGCAAATTTAGGGATTGGAAAAAAACAGGGCATGGCAATTCTAATTTGTATAAAGCGATTAGGGAGTCTGTGGATGTGTATTTTTATAAGTTTGGGCTTGAAATTTCTATAGAAAAACTCTCTAAAACCTTAAGGGAAGTGGGCTTTGGAGAAAAAACGGGCGTTGATTTGCCGAATGAATTTGTGGGGATTGTGCCGGATAATTTGTGGAAACTCAAACGCTTCAATCAAGATTGGCGCGTTGGGGACACGCTCATTACCGCTATTGGGCAAGGCTCTTTTTTAGCCACGCCCTTGCAGGTTCTAGCCTACACGGGACTCATTGCTACGGGCAAACTGGCAACGCCTCATTTCGCTATCAACAACCAACAACCGCTCAAAGATCCCCTAAATAGCTTTCAAAAAAAGAAGCTCCAAGCCTTGAGAGTGGGCATGTATGAAGTGTGCAACCATAAAGACGGCACCGCTTATCATTCCACAAGGGGTTCTAAGGTTACTTTAGCGTGTAAAACCGGCACCGCGCAAGTCGTGGAAATCGCTCAAAACATCGTCAACCGCATGAAAGAAAAGGATATGGAATATTTCCATCGATCCCATGCGTGGATTACCGCATTCTTGCCTTACGAAAAACCCAAATACGCTATCACCATTTTAGTAGAACATGGGGAAGGGGGCTCAAAACTAGGGGGTTTGTTAGTGAAAATGAGCAATAAACTCTATGAGCTTGGCTATCTTTAATAAAATTTTAAACCTTTTCAAAAACGCAACCCTCTAAACGCTAAAGATCATCAGCCAACTTGTTTTCAACTCATTTTACCGCTCTATAACCCAGTCTAACGGGTGGTTTAAAACTGGTCTTCATTAAAGAACACTCTAAAAGCGTAAAACTTTAATGAGATTTAGGCTTGCTGTATTTTTGGCTTTATTCTAACCGCATATTGACAGCTGAAGTCTTGTTTAATGTTTTTAGAAAATGGGGTTTTAGTTATTTGCCTCATCGTTTTAGATTTTATCATGATTTTCTTAAAGGGATAAGGGGTTATTTTGTGCCATTTCCCCCTTAAGAAATAACGCTTTTTAGGAAATTATCGCTTGATTAGCGCAAGCTCTTTTCGTTTTGTTTTAAAAATACTTTTAGCGTTTTCAATGCTTAATGAGAAAAGAGCTTTTTATTAGCACCTAAAAACACCCCCCTCCATTCATCTCAAAGATGAATGTTATCCAAATGACTTAAAAAGCCGGGATAATCGCCCCTTTATAGGTATCCAAAATAAATTTCCTGGTCTTTTCACTCTGCAACGCTTCAATCAGCGCTTTTATGGCTTCATCTTGCGCGTTATCCTCACGAGCGGCTATTAGATTGGCATAAGGCGAGTCCTTGTCTTCTGAAAATAAGGCTCCAGTGAGTTTTGCTTGCAAGGCGTAATTCCCTGTTACAATAGCCCCATCCACATCCCCTAAAACTTTAGGCAATAATGCGGCTTCTAAAGGCTTGATTTTGATGTTGTAAGGATTTTTGACAATATCAAACTCCGTAGCGTATAGATTGCTTGGGTCTTTGAGAGCGATAAGGCCTTGTTTATGGAGTAAAATCAACGCCCTGCCTTGATTGGCCGGATCATTTGGCACGGCAATCACTGAGCCTTTTTTAAGGTTTTTAATGTCCGTGATTTTTTGAGAATAAAATCTCAAAGGCTCCACATGGATATTGGCCAAACCAACAAGGTGCATTTTTCTGTCCAAATTAAACCTGTCCAAATAAGGGCGGTGCTGGAAGTAATTCGCGTCTAAAGAGCCGTCATTGAGCGCCAAATTAGGCAACACATAATCCGTAAAAGACACGATCACTAATTTGATCCCTTTCTCTTTCAAATCGTCCACGACTGATTGCAAGATTTGCGCATGCGGCACCGGGTTAGCGCCCACTTTAAGCTCACGAGTGATTTCATGCTTTTCTTTTTTTTCTTTGTGGTGTTTGGCGTCTAAAAGGTTAAAAAAACCTAAAACAATAGCGGTTACGCAAATAATACGCTTGAATATGTTCATAAAAAACCTTTATTAAAAAAAAAAAATTAATTCAAAAATGATAAAAAGATAAAACGATACGAAAACTTTAAAACTAAGCGGAGAATCAAAAAGAAAGGATTTAACCAAGAAAGAACTCTCTTGGTTAAAAGAATTAAGCCGATTAAAGCTTAATGGAATTTTCTTTGAGATATTCTGCAACGCCTTGGTGAGTTGCTTTCATGCCTTTATCGCCTTTTCTCCAACCTGCTGGGCACACTTCACCATGTTCTTCAAAGTGCAAGAGAGCGTCTACCATGCGAAGCATTTCATCTGCATTCCTACCTAATGGCAAGTCATTGATCACTGCATGTCTTACTTTCATGTTTTTGTCAATCAAAAAAGCTCCTCTCAAAGCGATCGCTTCTTCAAACAGCACATCATAGTCTCTAGAAATGCTCTTAGTAATATCAGCCACCATAGGGAAAGTTACTTGACCAATACCGCCTTTTTCCACAGGGGTGTTTTTCCATGCAAAATGCACTTGTTCGCTGTCAATAGACACGCCAATCACATTAAAGCCTTTTTCTTGGAAGTCTTTCACTCTTTTGTCAAACGCAATGATTTCTGTAGGGCATACAAAAGTAAAATCTTTTGGCCAAAAGAAAAGAATCGCACCGCTCTTACCTAAATTTTTAGAAAGCTCAAAGTGTTCATCAACCTCATTGTTTCCTAAAACGGCAGGCGCTTTAAAATCGGGGGCAAGTTTTGTAACTAACATATACAACTCCTTAAGTGTTTTAAAATTTTGTTGGATCAAAATTAAACCTAAAACAGATTTAATTTTATTATGCTTTCCACTCAATCAGCGGAAACATGGTGGAGTATAATCTTAAAAAGTTAATGAAAGGATATTTCCTTTTAAATTTTAAGATTTTGTGAAAAAAAGTTTCATTTTCACTGCTTGTATTTCCTTGAATAGTGTTATAATCGCTTCATAAATCATACAAAAGGAATTGTCATGCTATTCGCTCGCTTTAAAAAAGCTTTAATCTCTTATTCTTTAGGCGCGCTTGTCGCTTCATTATTGTTGAATGTGTGCAACGCTTCAACGCAAGAAGTTAAAGTCAAGGATTATTTCGGGGAGCAAACGATAAAGCTTCCTGTTTCTAAAATAATCTACTTGGGTAGCTTTGCAGAAGTGCCCGCTATGTTCAACACTTGGGATAGGGTCGTAGGCATTTCGGATTACGCTTTTAAATCTGATATTGTTAAAGCCACTCTCAAAGATCCTAAACGCATTAAACCCATGAGCAGTGATCATGTGGCGGCGTTGAATGTGGAGCTTTTAAAAAAGCTTAGCCCTGATCTTGTGGTAACCTTTGTGGGCAACCCTAAAGCCGTAGAGCATGCGAAAAAATTTGGCATATCATTCCTTTCTTTCCAAGAAAAAACCATTGCAGAAGTCATGGAAGATATTGACGCTCAAGCTAAAGCCTTAGAAGTTGACGCTTCTAAAAAATTGGCCAAAATGCAAGAAACTTTGGATTTCATTGCTGAGCGTTTGAAAGATGTCAAAAAGAAAAAGGGCGTGGAGCTTTTCCACAAAGCCAATAAAATCAGCGGCCATCAAGCCCTTGATTCAGACATTTTAGAAAAAGGGGGTATAGACAATTTTGGCTTGAAATACGTCAAATTTGGGCGCGCTGACATCAGCGTGGAAAAAATCGTTAAAGAAAACCCTGAGGTTATCTTTATTTGGTGGATAAGCCCGCTTAGCCCTGAAGACGTGTTAAACAACCCCAAATTTGCTACTATTAAAGCCATTAAAAACAAGCGAGTTTATAAACTCCCCACAATGGATATTGGCGGGCCTAGAGCCCCACTCATTAGCCTTTTTATCGCTTTAAAAGCCCACCCTGAAGCGTTTAAAGGCGTGGATATTAATGCGATAATCAAAGATTATTATAAAGTGGTTTTTGATTTGAATGATGCAGAAGTTGAACCCTTTTTATGGCACTGATTTTTGGGGCTAATATTCTTTAGCCCTTCGTGTATCGCGCTAGGATTAGAACAGGTCTTATAACTAAAATTTTCTTCCATATTTTTATCTTTTAAGATTTTATGAAAAATAGTTTCATTTTTACTATTGTTATTTTCTTAATGGTGTTATAATCACTTTATAAATCATACAAAAAGGATCGTTATGTTAGTTACTCGCTTTAAAAAAGCTTTCATTTCTTATTCTTTAGGTGCACTTGTCGCTTCATTATTATTGAATGTGTGCAACGCTTCAGCGCAAGAAGTCAAAGTCAAGGATTATTTCGGGGAGCAAACGATAAAGCTTCCCGTTTCTAAAATAGCCTATATAGGGAGTTATGTAGAAGTGCCTGCCATGCTTAATGTTTGGAATAGGGTTGTAGGCGTTTCGGATTACGCTTTTAAAGATGACATTGTTAAAGCCACTCTCAAAGGCGAAGATCTTAAACGAGTCAAACACATGAGCACTGATCATACAGCCGCATTGAATGTGGAATTATTAAAAAAGCTTAGCCCTGATCTTGTGGTAACCTTTGTGGGCAACCCTAAAGCGGTAGAGCATGCGAAAAAATTTGGGATATCATTTCTTTCTTTCCAAGAGACAACGATCGCAGAGGCCATGCAAGCGATGCAAGCTCAAGCCACGGTTTTAGAGATTGACGCTTCCAAAAAATTCGCCAAAATGCAAGAAACTTTAGACTTCATTGCTGAGCGTTTGAAAGGCGTTAAAAAGAAAAAAGGGGTGGAACTTTTCCATAAAGCCAATAAGATTAGCGGCCATCAAGCCATTAGCTCAGACATTTTAGAAAAAGGGGGCATAGACAATTTTGGCTTGAAATACGTCAAATTTGGGCGTGCTGACATTAGCGTGGAAAAAATCGTTAAAGAAAACCCTGAAATCATTTTCATTTGGTGGGTAAGCCCACTCACGCCTGAAGACGTGTTAAACAACCCCAAATTTTCCACTATCAAAGCCATCAAAAACAAGCAAGTTTATAAACTCCCCACAATGGATATTGGCGGGCCTAGAGCCCCACTAATTAGCTTGTATATCGCTTTAAAAGCCCACCCTGAAGCCTTTAAGGGCGTGGATATTAATGCGATGGTGAAAGATTATTATAAGGTGGTTTTTGATTTGAATGACGCAGAAGTTGAACCATTCTTATGGCACTGATTTTAAAAAAAGGGCGATATTTTTTAGCCCTTCGTGTATCGCGCTAGGCTTAAAACAAGCCCTATAGCGATACAATTCGCTAAAAGCGAACTCCCTCCATAGCTCAAAAATGGCACCGCTAGACCTTTAACCGGAAGAATTCCTCCCACCCCAAAGGCGTTGATCACCAAAGAAAAACTAATAAGCAGCACCACGCCCACGCAAAATAGCGAATATTTTGGCTCTTTCAAGCGGTTAGCGATCCTAAAAATCAAAACAATCAAAACAGAAAACAGAATAAAACAAACGCATAGCCCCAAAAATCCCCATTCTTCGGCGATCCCAGCTAAGACCATGTCCGTATGCACTTCGCTCAAAAACCCAAGCTTGATTTGCCCAAGCCCAAGCCCTTGCCCAAACAATCCCCCATTATGCATGGCATTGCCTGCATGAAAGACCTGATAGGATTCGGGCAAGTCGCTTATTCTAAGAGCGTTCGCTAATCTATCCGGCAAGAGCGTGAAAAGCGAGTTTTGCAAATTAGACCACCACAATTTCAGGCGCAAAATCCTATGCTCGCTTGTAACAATCGCTAAAACACTGATCGCAAACGCCCCTGAAATAATCAAGCCAAACAAATGCGCGCTCCCCCCAGAAAAAACCAATAACACCGCTAAAACCGCCCCCAAAAGAACAATCTGCCCCAAATCGTTTTGCAAAACCCCTACCCCAATCGCTAAGGCCACAAACACCACCGAATAAGGCACAAAAGTGATGAGTTCTTCTTTGACATTAGCCTTTTCTTTTGCCACAAAGGTGCGAGACAAACTCCACGCAAGAAAAAAGGTGAAACCAATCTTTAAAAACTCCAAAGGTGCTAGAGAGAAAAACCCCAAACGAATCCATCGCTTCGCCCCCCCTGCGCTGCTAGAAAGGCTTTCTGGCAAAAAAAACATGCCAATAATGAGTAATGGTGGGATAAAAAGAAGAAAAAACCCCAAACGGCTAAACCACTTGCTAGGATCAACCCTAGACAACCCCCACATGATAACAATCCCCATGATCGCGCTTAAAAGCTGCCGCATGAAAAAATGGAATTCCCCATAATGATACAGCACCACTGTGGTGTAAGTTGAGAGCGAATAGCTCATCAATACCCCCAAAAAAATCAATAGCGAAGTGCAAAAAAACAAGTTTCTGTCTGTAGTCATTAGGATTTCCTTATTTTGGTTTTTGAATAGGTGTTCTCTTAAGGTATTTTAGGGGTATTTTACACTATAATGGCTCTGAATTGGCTTATCGCTCAAGCTTAAGCATGCTTTGAAATGGATCGCATTCTTTAATGAAAAAGCGAGCCGGTTTTGGAATGCTTTTTGCATGTTACAAATTTGCAAGGGTTTAAAAAAGGGGTTTTATATGGATTTTTCTAAAGCGTTTGATCTAGTTTATAAGGCGTTGGATTATCGGTCTTTGCGTCAAGATATGATCGCTTCTAACATCGCTAATGTGGATACCCCCTTTTACAGACCAAAGGATTTGGATTTTGAAAGCGTTTTGGCGAAGAAAAAAGCGGAAATTTTTGAAAACCAATCCAGTAAAGTTTTGCCTTTAGCCCACACTAACCCTAGGCATTTAGACTTTGAAAATAGCGCTAAAGATGGGGCAAGCCTTTTTTTTAGAGACGGGCATTTGGCTAAAAATGATGGCAACAGCGTGGATTTAGACATAGAAACGAGCGAAATGGGCAAGAACTCTACCATGTATTTAGCCTTGAGTTCAGCCTTAAAAAAGTATCGAGGCGTGATCAATTACGCCATTGATTCCAGTAAGAATTTATAGTTAAGGGAAAGCATGTTTTTATCTTCTTTTGATATTAGCGGTTATGGTTTGTCCGCCCAACGCTTAAGGGCTAATTTGATTTCTTCTAATATCGCTAACGCTAACACCACGCGCACGAGCGAAGGAGGCCCTTACAGGAGGCAAGAAGCGGTGTTTAAGGCTTTTGATTTCAATGAGATTTTAAACCAAAAAATCGCCCAAAACAACCAAATTACCCCCTATGAAGACCCTTTAGATGAAGGCGATGAAGCCCCCTTAATCCCTATCACAAGCGTGGTGGTGGATAAGATTGTGCGCGATGATAGCGAGCCTTTGATGAAATACGATCCCAGCCACCCTGACGCTAACGCTCAAGGCTATGTGGCTTACCCCAATGTGAATGCGGTGGTTGAAATGGCGGATTTAGTGGAAGCGACTAGAGCTTATCAGGCCAATGTTGCAGCCTTTCAAAGCGCTAAAAACATGGCGCAAAATGCGATCGGCATGTTACAAACATGAACGATTTTCAACAATTTATGGTAGTATAAGGAAATTTAGGTAGTATTAGCCAAAGATCAGTAGAATACAGAAATGAATAAGATATTTAATAGAGTTAAATTTTTAAAAAAGAGCTTAAGGAGGTTCTATGCAAGCCATACACAATGATAAAAGCTTATTGAGTCCTTTCTCTGAGCTTAACACGGACAACAGGACTAAAAGAGAAGAATCAGGTAGCACCTTTAAAGAACAAAAAGGTGGGGAGTTTTCTAAACTCTTAAAACAATCTATCAATGAGCTTAACAACACTCAAGAGCAATCTGATAAAGCCTTAGCTGACATGGCGACAGGGCAAATCAAAGATTTGCACCAAGCGGCTATCGCTATAGGGAAGGCTGAAACGAGCATGAAACTCATGCTTGAAGTACGCAACAAAGCGATCAGTGCTTATAAAGAGCTTTTAAGAACGCAGATCTAGTTTCTTAAGTGGCTTCTCTTTAAATGATCGCTTGGTCCTTTTTAAAGAGAGAGTTTGTTGTTGCTACACCCCATTTTAACAGATTTTACCATCAAAAATTCATGCTCTCATGCGTTGTGAAAAACCGAAGTTACGCCATTTTCAAGTAAGCGTTCATGGATAATAAAAACATTGATCCCAACTTCAACCCAGAGCGATTTTTAGAAACCCAAAAATACAAGGGTTCTGTTACAGCATTAATCTTTTTATTGCTTTTTATCGTTTTTTTAATGGTGGCTTTTAAAAAAGCTTTTTTTGCCCAAGCCAACATGCCTAATCTAGTGATGAGCAAACAAGACACTGCGGCTAGGGGGACTATCTATAGTCAAGACAACTACAGCCTGGCCGCTTCGCAAATCCTTTTCAAACTGGGCTTTGATACAAGGTTTTTAAACCCGGATAAAGAAGATTTTTTCATTGATTTCCTTTCTATTTATAGCAATATCCCTAAAAAGTCCTTAAAAGACGCCATCAATACGAAAGGCTATATTATTCTAGCCTATGATCTCACGCCCAATATGGCCGCTAATATTAGAGACTTGAATAAGAAATTTTTAGCCTTTGGGGTTTTTCAAAATTTCAAAGACGCGCACGATAAGGTGTGGCAAAAGCAAGGGCTAAACATTGAAGTGAGCGGCGTTTCTAGGCATTACCCTTATCAAAATAGCCTAGAGCCAATCATTGGCTATGTGCAAAAACAAGAAGAAGACAAGCTCACTTTAACTACCGGTAAAAAAGGCGTTGAAAAATCTCAAGATCACTTGCTTAAAGCCCAACAAAATGGCGTAAAAACAGGCAAAAGAGATGTGAGCTTTAACTTTATCCAAAACCACTCTTACACAGAGGTTGAACGGCTTGATGGCTATGAGGTGTATTTGAGCATTCCTTTAAAGCTCCAAAGAGAAATTGAAACCCTATTAGACAAAGCTAAAGACAAACTCAAGGCTAAAGAAATCCTAGTGGGTATCATCAACCCTAAAAGCGGGGAAATCTTATCACTGGCTTCAAGCAAGCGCTTCAATCCTAACGCGATTAAAACCAGCGATTATGAAAGCTTGAATTTGAGCGTTGCCGAAAAGGTTTTTGAGCCAGGCAGCACGATCAAACCCATTGTTTATTCCTTGCTGTTGGATAAGAATTTGATCAACCCTAAAGAACGCATTGATTTAAACCATGGCTATTACCAATTAGGAAAATACACCATTAAAGACGACTTTATCCCTAGTAAAAAAACCGTTGTGGAAGACGTTTTAATCCAATCTAGCAATGTGGGCATGATAAAAATCAGTAAAAACTTAAACCCAGAGGATTTCTATAACGGGCTTTTAGGCTATGGATTTTCTCAAAAAACCGGCATTGACTTATCCTTAGAAGCCACAGGAAAGATCCCTCCTTTGTCCGCTTTCAAGCGTGAAGTGTTAAAGGGCAGCGTTTCTTATGGCTATGGGCTGAACGCGACTTTTTTGCAGCTTTTAAGGGCTTATGCGGTGTTTTCTAATGAAGGCAAATTGACTACCCCTTATTTAGTGCAACGAGAAACCGCCCCTAATGGCGATATTTACATCCCTAGCCCCAAACCCACTTTTCAAGTCATTAGCCCCAAAAGCGCTAGGAAAATGAAAGAAACCTTAATCAAAGTGGTGCGTTATGGCACAGGCAAAAACGCTCAATTTGAAGGGCTATACATAGGGGGAAAAACCGGCACGGCTAGGGTTGCTAAAAACGGGAGTTATAGTGCGGAGTCCTACAACAGCTCTTTTTTTGGGTTCGCTGAAGATGAAAGGCAGGTTTTTACTATCGGCGTGGTTATCTTAGGCTCGCATGGCAAGGAAGAATATTACGCTAGCAAGATTGCAGCCCCTATTTTTAAAGAAATCACCGAAATTTTAGTGCGTTACAATTACCTATCGCCCTCTATTGCGATTCAAAACGCGCTGGAGAAAAACCGCTTTAAAATAAAATAAAAGGCTCTTTTCAACCCAAACCCCAAAAAGGAGTCTTAAGTTGCCGGCTCTGTGGCATTAAGGCCAAATTTAGAGGACAGATTAGAAAAAATCTGTTTAAGTTAGATTGAACCCAATTAAATAAAATGAGACTTGCATGATCCCTAGAAAGACAATCAAAACTAACCCTTAAATCAAAAAGAATGCGGATTAACTTGTTATTGTAATTTAAACGCAAAGTTTACAATAGGCGAGTGTTCAAAATTTAAGCAAATAATGTAAAATTAGAGCGACTATAAACTTGGCAGTATCAACTAGGCTCATTAAAAGGCGAAATTCAAATAATTAGAAGCATAGAGATTGAAAATTACAAAAATTTCAAGCACTTTAAAATGGAAAATTTTAAATAAAGAAAGTTGAAAGGTTAGAAGAAACAACCTTTAAAGGTTGTTTGCTAAAATCTCACTTCATTTGCAAAGCCACTTCTTCAGCGAAATTCTCTGCCTTTTTCTCAATGCCTTCGCCCAATTCAAAACGCGCATACTCAGTGATTTTTAAATCATCATCCCACTCTTTGGAACAATCAGCGATGACTTGAGCGATAGTTTTTTTATCGTCCATGACATAGAATTGCCCTAAAAGGGTCAGGCGTTGATCAATAAGGGTGTTATCAGCGATGAATCTTTCCATTTTTCCAGGAACGATTTTATCCCAGATTTTTTCAGGCTTGCCTTGCGCTTTTAATTCGTCTTCAAAAGCTTTTTTTTGGTGTGCTAAAACTTCATCGCTCAATTCAATGCGGCTCCCAAAAGTGGGGATATTTTTCAAAGGTTTGCCCAAGCGTTTAGCTTCCTCATTGTCTTTTTCAATTTCAGCGATCAAGGCTAAAGTTTCTTTTTTGACAAAATCAAGGCTAAAGTCTTTGCAATCTAGCACTTGAGGTTTCATCGCTGCGGCATGCATAGCGATGTTTCGGGCCAGTTCCACCACTTTTGGAGCGTTTTTCTCATTATCGTATTTTATACCGATTAGCACGCCCACTCTGGCGTTAGAATGTGCATAACCATTGATGATATGAGAGCTAGGGGCTTTTAAATGAGCGATTTTCCTCACTAAAATGTTTTCACCAATCACAGCGATTTGAGAGTGCAAATATTCTTCAAAAGGCTTGTTGTCTAACGGGCTTTTAAGCAGTTCTTCTGTGGTATGGATATTGTGGGCTTTGATCGTTTCTAAAGTTTTTTTCACCAATTCCTTAAAGCCCTCATTTTTAGCCACAAAATCCGTTTCGCTATTGATTTCTACCATCATTGCGCTTTTAAAATCAGGCGCTACTTCTAAAGCGATAACGCCTTCAGCAGCGATCCTATCGGCCTTTTTAGCGGCTTTACTCAAGCCTTTTTCGCGCAAGAAATCAATAGCCTTTTGCAAATCCCCAGCCACTTCTACAAGGGCTTTTTTGCAATCCATCATGCCCGCATCGGTTAAGTCTCTTAATTTTTTGACTAATTGAGCGCTAATTCCTGACATTATTCGGCTCCTTGAGTGATTTCTTTTTGGATTTCAGCGAGCATTTCTTCTTTTTCTTCATTGCTCACGAACTCTATCTCTTCGCTATTTTCATCCGCATGGACGATTTCTTCTTGCATGAGTTCTCGCCCCTCTAAAATCGCTTCGCTCATTTCTTTACAAAATAGCCTGATAGAGCGGATCGCATCGTCATTTCCAGGAATGGGGTAATCCACTAAATCAGGATCGCAGTTGGTGTCTAAGGGAGCCACGATAGGGATATGGAGTTTTCTCGCTTCAGCGACAGCGATTTTTTCTTTAGCCACATCAATTACAAAAATCATATCAGGGATTTTTTTCATGTGGCGCACCCCGCCAAGATACTTATCCAGCTTTTCTTTTTTCCTTAAAATCATGAGCTTTTCTTTTTTAGTCAATAAATCAATTTGACCGCTATTTTCCATTTCTTCAATGATTTCTAATTTCCTCACTGATTTTCTAATGGTGCTAAAATTAGTCAGCATGCCGCCAAGCCAGCGGTAATTGACATAAGGGACTTGAATGCTTTCAGCAAATTCTTTCAAAGTCTCATTGGCTTGTTTTTTAGTGCCTACAAACATGATGCTCTTGCCTTGAGCGCTCGCATCGCGCACGATATTATAAGTGTATCTAAAATAGCGCAAGGTTTTTTGCAAATCAATAATATGGATGTTTTTCCTAACGCCAAAAATGAATTTTTTGGTTTTAGGGTTCCAACGCCTTGTTTGGTGTCCAAAATGCACACCGCATTCTAATAAATCTTTCATGGTTACCATGAGAATATTCTCCTTAAAGTTATTTTGGTTCTCTTCCTCCATGCTCATTTGATTCTTAAATTCTTAAGAACACCTAAATACAAGGATTAGCATGTGTGAATTTGACGCTGTCTTTGCCTTGTTCCTATTAAAATGATAGAAAAACGACAAAACCCTATGATTATAGCAAAAGATTAAGGTTTTTTAGCTTAAGTAAAAAAGGCTTTTAGGTTATAATAAAGACAAAATAGAATTTTAGGATAGATCTCAATGGATACAAAAAGACAATGCATGGCTTTAAAGGCTTCAGCAGGAAGCGGGAAGACTTTCGCTTTGAGCGTGCGGTTTTTGGCCCTATTGTTTAAGGGGGCTAATCCTAGCGAGATTTTAACGCTCACTTTCACTAAAAAAGCCACCGCCGAAATGAAAGAGCGCATTTTAGACTATTTAAAAATTTTGCAAAAAGAAAACCTTGAAAATGAAAAAGAAAAATCCCAAAATATCCTAAAAGAATTAGAAGAAAAATACCATTTAAACCCTGATTTAGTGCAAAATAGCGCTCAAAAAATCTACCAACGCTTTTTAAACGCTGAAATTAGAATCAGCACCATTGACGCGTTTTTTCAAAGCATTTTAAGGAAATTTTGCTGGTTTGTGGGGTTGAGCGCGAATTTTGAAGTCAATGAAGACACCAAAGCGCACCAGCAACAGCTTAATGAGGGTTTTTTGAGCACTTTAAATGGCGAACAGCTTGAGGAATTGAGCGTTTTTATCGCTCAATGCTTAAGTTATGATAGTTACACAAGCGATTCTATTTTAGAGCGGTTGCGTTTTTTAAAAAACAAGCTCTATTTATTTGATCCTAATAAGAAAGAGCCTGCATTTGATGAAAAGGGTTTTTTAGAAAAATTAAGGGATTTAAACCACCAAATTCAAAGCATAGAAACAGCGTCAGATAGGGCTAAAACAGCCATTAAATGCGATAGTTTTAGGGGATTTTTAAACAGCTCTTTAACCTGGCTTGAAAAAAAGAGCGAATATCAATCTTTCAAAAAACTTAAAAGTGAAATCCCCACTTTAGAGAGCGAATGCAAAGAGATTGAAAACGATTTAAAACGCTATTATGAAGCCAAAGAAACCGCAATATTTAAAAAATTCCCTAAATTCATCCAACTTTATGATAACGCCACTTCTAAAATCCAAGCCTTAGATTTTGATGCGATTAAAGATAAGGTTCATGTCTTATTGAATGGTTATGAAGAAATGCCGGCGGAGTTTTTTTATTTCAGGTTGGACAGCAAGATCGCGCACATTTTGATTGATGAATTTCAAGACACGAGCTTGAACGATTATAAGATTTTAGCCCCTTTTATTGATGAGATTAAAGCCGGAATAGGGCAAGCAAAATGGCACAGGAGCGTATTTTTTGTGGGCGATGTCAAGCAGAGCATTTATGCCTTTAGGGGGAGTTTTAGTTCTTTGTTTGAAAGCGTTTCTAAGGATTTTTACCACGATAATTTACAATTCAACCACCGCAGTGCGCCTTTAATCATTAATTATGTGAACACCATTTTTAAAAAGGCTTATCAAAATTCCCCCACCGCTTATTTGGAGCAAAAATACCCTAAAGCTTCCAGCAATAAACATGCTACAGACGGCTATGTGAAAGTTTCTTTAGTGGCTGATGAAAGAGAATTGTTATTAGAACAAATCTTACAAGAAGCTCAAAACCTTTTAGATCATCGTATTGATCCTAAAGACATTACCATTTTATGCGCCACTAATGACGACGCTTTAGAAATCAAAAATTATTTGCAAGAGCGTTTGAGTGCGATTCGCCCAAGCACGGAATCTAGCGCAAAATTGTCTCAATTTGTAGAATCTAAAATCATTAAGAACGCTTTAGAATACGCTTTAGCGGAAGAACCTTACAAGCCCTTTTATAAGCACAGCGTTTTAAAACTCGCTGGATACTTGCATGATGATGCGATCGTTCTACCCAGTTTTAACCCTAAAAAAGAGAGCGTGGCAGGCTTTGTGTGGAAGGTGATGGAATTGTTTGAGCTTTATGGAGAGCCTGCACAAAGCTGCTTGGAATTAGCGGTTGGGTGCGAAGACGCCGATGGATTTTTAGAAAAATTAGAGGCTAAATCGATCGCTTCTTCCCATTCAAAAGGCGCGCAGATCATGACCATTCACAAATCTAAAGGCATGCAATTCCCTTATGTGATCGTGTGCGAACGCTTGGGCAAGCCTAATTCAAGCCATTCCAATCAACTCCTTGAAGAATATAATGGCGCAGAGCTTACGCGCCTTTATTACAGAATGAAAAATCGTGAGGTCGTAGATAAAGATTACGCTAGGGCTTTAGACAAAGAAGAAGCGGCCAAAGATCATGAAGAAATTAATGTGTATTATGTCGCATTCACTAGGGCTGAGTTAGGGCTGATTGTCGTGGCCAAAGACAAAAAAGAAAGCAAAAACAAAAAAATGCGCGAACAATTGGATCTTGCGCCTTTAGAAGAGGGAGAAATTATGCCGGTTATTTCTCCACAAAAAGAGCCTTTAATTACAAGCACTCTCATCAAGCCCCATGCCTATGGCGAGCAAATCCAAGAGATAGAAGAAGAGCCTAGCGATTATGAAAAGAATAACGACCAGGAAGCGATCAATTTTGGTATCGCTTTGCACAAGGGATTAGAATACCAATACGCTTATAACATTCCTAAAAAAAGCGTTTTAGAATATTTAAACTACCATCATGGTTTTTATGGTTTGGATCACCAAGCGTTAGAAGAGAGTTTAGAGCTTTTTGAAAACGATACAGAGATACAAGCTCTTTTTAAAAATTATGCCTTAAGGGGTGAAGTGGCTTTTTTATTTGAAGGGGTTGTGTCTAGGATTGATGTTTTGTTGTGGGATAAGGGGCAAAATTTGTATGTTTTAGATTATAAAAGCTCTCAAAATTACCAACAAAGCCATAAGGCTCAAGTGTCTCATTACGCTGAGTTTTTGAAAACTCAAGCCCCCCATTTTAAGATACAAGCGGGCATCATTTACGCTCATAAAAGATTGCTTGAAAAATTATGGGTCTGAAATTAAAAATTTTAAGGTTGTCTATGAATCTCAAAAAAACAGAAAACGCGCTCAGTTTGACGCTTAAGAACTTCATTAAAAGCGAGTCTTTTGGAGGGATTTTCCTCTTTTTGAACGCTGTTTTAGCGATGGTGGTGGCCAATTCGTTTTTAAAAGAAAGTTATTTTGCACTATGGCACACCCCTTTTGGGTTTCAAATAGGGGATTTTTTTATCGGCTTTAGTTTGCACAACTGGATTGATGATGTCTTAATGGCGTTATTTTTTTTAATGATAGGCTTAGAGATCAAGCGAGAATTGTTGTTTGGGGAGTTATCCAGTTTCAAAAAAGCTTCTTTCCCTGTGATTGCGGCTCTTGGGGGCATGATAGCTCCAGGATTGATTTATTTTTTCCTTAACGCTGACACGCCTTCTCAGCATGGTTTTGGGATCCCTATGGCGACGGATATTGCGTTCGCTTTAGGCGTGATCATGCTTTTAGGCAAGAGGGTGCCAACCGCCTTAAAGGTTTTTTTAATCACTCTAGCGGTGGCTGATGACTTGGGGGCTATTGTGGTGATCGCGCTCTTTTATACCACGAATTTAAAATTCGCATGGCTTTTAGGGGCTTTAGGGGTGGTTCTTATCTTGGCGGTATTGAACCGCTTGAATGTCCGCTCGCTTGTCCCTTACTTGCTTTTAGGGGTGTTGCTTTGGTTTTGCGTGCATCAAAGCGGTATCCATGCGACAATCGCTGCAGTGGTTCTGGCCTTTATGATACCGGTGAAAATCCCTAAAGATTCTAAAAATGTAGAGCTTTTGGAATTAGGCAAGCGATACGCAGAAACGAGTTCAGGGGTGCTTTTAACCAAAGAACAGCAAGAAATCTTGCACTCTATTGAAGAAAAAGCGAGCGCTTTACAAAGCCCCTTAGAAAGATTGGAGCATTTTTTAGCCCCCATTAGCGGGTATTTCATCATGCCCTTATTTGCGTTTGCAAACGCTGGGGTGAGCGTTGATTCTAGCATCAATTTAGAAGTGGATAAGGTGCTTTTAGGGGTTATTTTAGGGCTCTGTTTGGGCAAGCCTCTAGGGATTTTCTTAATCACTTTTATAAGCGAAAAGCTTAAAATCACCGCACGCCCTAAAGGCATCAGCTGGTGGCATATTTTAGGGGCTGGGCTTTTAGCAGGGATTGGCTTTACCATGTCTATGTTTATTTCTAATCTGGCTTTCACGAGCGAGCATAAGGACGCTATGGAAGTGGCAAAAATTGCGATTTTACTCGGATCTTTGATTTCTGGGACCATAGGGGCTTTGTATTTATTCGCGCTAGACAAAAAAGCGGCTTTAAAGAAATAGTTAAAAATGCTATAATTTGAGATTAAAACATCTTTTGAGGAAATTAAATGGGACAAATTAAAGACATTCTAACGACGCTTTTACCCCTTGTGGTGTTGTTTCTTATTTTTTATTTTTTGATCGTTCGCCCGCAACGCCAGCAACAAAAAAAGCATAAAGAAATGATAGAGGGCTTGACTAAGGGCGATAAAATCGTTACTCAAGGAGGTCTCATCGTTGAGGTGCTTAAAGCGGAAGCGAATTTTTTTAGCGTGAAGCTCAATGATGACACCACCGCTAAACTTTCTAAAAACTATGTAGCGTTCAAATTAGACGAATTGGATCAATTTGGTTTGGCAGAGCCTATAGTCATCCAACAAGGCAGAGAAGAAATCTCGGCAAAATTATCTGGTACTAAAACTTTGAAACAACGCCAAATAACAACTGAATGAAACTTTTTAACCCTCGTTTAATCGTTTTTGTTTGCGCGCTTCTTTTAGGGGTAGGGTTTTCTGTGCCTTCTTTGCTAGAAACTAAAGGCCCTAAAATCACTTTAGGTTTGGATTTAAGGGGGGGGTTAAACATGCTTTTAGGGGTGCAAACCGATGAAGCTTTAAAAAACAAGTATTTAAGCCTAGCGTCCGCTTTAGAATACAACGCTAAAAAGCAAAATATCTTGCTTAAAGACATTAAATCCAGCCTAGAGGGGATCAGTTTTGAGCTTTTAGATGAAGATGAAGCGAAAAAATTAGACGCGCTTTTAGTGGAATTGCAAGGCCATAGCCAGTTTGAAATCAAAAAAGAAGCGGAATTTTATAGCGTGAAGCTCACCCCTTTAGAGCAAGAGGAATTGCGTAAAAACACGATTTTGCAAGTGATAGGGATCATTCGTAACCGCTTGGATCAATTTGGTTTGGCAGAGCCTGTAGTCATTCAGCAAGGTAAAGAAGAAATTTCGGTGCAATTGCCCGGCATTAAGACTTTAGAAGAAGAGCGGCGCGCTAAAGACTTGATTTCAAGATCCGCTCATTTGCAGATGATGGCAGTGGATGAAGAACACAATAAAGATGCGATGAAAATGACGGATTTAGAGGCTCAAAAATTAGGCAGCGTGTTGTTGTCTGATGCGGAAATGGGGGGTAAAATCTTGCTCAAAGCGATCCCTATTTTAGATGGCGAAATGCTTACGGACGCTAAAGTGGTGTATGATCAAAACAACCAGCCGGTGGTGAGCTTCACTTTGGACGCTCAAGGGGCTAAGATTTTTGGGGATTTTTCAGGCGCGAATGTGGGCAAACGCATGGCGATCGTTTTGGACAATAAAGTCTATTCAGCCCCCGTGATCAGGGAGCGTATTGGTGGGGGGAGCGGGCAAATTAGCGGGAATTTTAGCGTGGCTCAAGCGAGCGATTTAGCGATCGCTTTAAGGAGTGGGGCGATGAGCGCGCCCATTCAGGTTTTAGAAAAACGGATTATAGGCCCGAGTTTAGGGAAAGACAGCATTAAAACTTCCATCATCGCTCTCATAGGGGGTTTTATTTTAGTGATGGGCTTTATGGTGTTGTATTACTCTATGGCTGGGGTGATCGCTTGTATGGCGTTAGTGGTGAATCTTTTTTTGATCGTGGCGGTGATGGCGATTTTTGGAGCGACGCTGACTTTACCGGGAATGGCAGGGATTGTTTTAACCGTGGGGATTGCTGTGGATGCCAATATCATTATTAATGAGCGTATTAGAGAGGTGTTAAGAGAGGGCGAGGGCATCGCTAAAGCGATCCATTTAGGCTATATCAATGCGAGCCGAGCGATTTTTGATTCCAATATCACCTCCTTGATCGCTTCGGTGTTACTATACGCTTATGGCACAGGAGCGATTAAAGGCTTTGCGCTCACCACAGGCATTGGGATTTTAGCCTCTATTATCACCGCTATTATAGGCACGCAAGGGATTTATCAAGCCCTTTTGCCTAAATTGACCCAAACCAAGAGCCTTTATTTTTGGTTTGGCGTGAAAAATAAAAGGGCTTAGGAGTTTTTATGGAATTATTCAAACAAACGAGAATCTTAAGCTTCATGCGTTATTCCAATTATGGGGTGATTCTTTCAGCGATTTTGGTGCTTCTGGCGTTAGGGCTTTTGTTCTTTAAAGGGTTTTCTTTAGGGATTGATTTTGCCGGGGGGAGTTTGGTGCAAGTGCGTTATGCACAAAACGCTCCCATTAAAGAAGTGCGCGTTCTTTTTGAAAAAGAAGATCGTTTTAAGGGCGTTCAAGTGAGCGAATTTGGCTCTAAAGAAGAAATTTTAATCAAATTCCCTTTTGTAGAAACGGCCGAAAACGAAGATTTGAACGCTATCGTGGCTAACATTCTAAAACCCAGCGGCGATTTTGAAATCCGTAAATTTGACACCGTTGGCCCTAGAGTGGGGAGCGAATTGAAAGAAAAGGGCATTTTGTCGCTGATTTTAGCGTTAATGGCGATCATGGTTTATGTGAGTTTCCGCTATGAATGGCGTTTCGCTTTAGCGAGCGTCATTGCGCTTGTGCATGACGTGATTTTAGTGGCAAGCTCAGTGATTGTTTTTAAGATTGATATGAATTTGGAAGTGATTGCGGCCTTGCTCACTTTGATTGGGTATTCTATTAATGATACGATCATTATTTTTGATCGGATCAGAGAAGAAATGCTCTCTCAAAAAACCAAAAACGCCATTCAAGCCATTGATGAAGCCATTTCTAGCACGCTCACGCGCACGCTTTTAACTTCTTTAACCGTGTTTTTTGTGGTGTTGATTTTGTGCGTGTTTGGGAGTAAGATCATCATTGGCTTTTCATTGCCCATGCTAATAGGCACGATTGTAGGGACTTATAGTTCTATTTTCATCGCCCCTAAAGTAGCGTTATTGTTAGGCTTTGATATGGGTAAATACTATGAGAATGAGGCTAGAAAAATCAAAAAAGCTCAAGAGAAAGAAAAAATGCGCCGTTTGTATGAGGGCGGTCAAGTTTAAGGAGTTTCTATGGATTGGGGTCGGGTCGTTCATGTGCTGTTCAGCCTTATTTCTTTAACCACCATTGCAGGGTTTTTGTATGAGCCTAATACGGTGGTGTTGTTTGTAGCGTTAGCTTTAAACCTTATTTCTGTTACGCTTAAAATTGGGGTGATCAAGCGTTTCGCTTCAGAGCTGTTGGCCAGCTCTTTAGCTACCGTGTTGCACCTCATACCGGCGTTTGTGTTTTTACAGATTTTAAACAATTTGGTTACCGCTTACATGCTCATGATCGGGGCGTTGATTAGCAACGCTTTCAGCCTCATCTTTTTGTTGATTGAAAGCGTTGTAACGAGCGAAACAGATTAAGGGGTAGTGATGGATTTTATCAATATAGAAAAAAAATGGCAAGAATTTTGGTGGAAAAATAAGAGTTTTGAGCCTAAAGACGATTTTAACCTCCCTAAAAAATACATTTTGAGCATGCTGCCTTATCCTAGTGGGGAAATCCACATGGGGCATGTGCGCAATTACACCATTGGCGATGCGTTGGCGCGTTATTATCGTTTGCACCATTACAATGTGTTACACCCTATGGGGTTTGATTCTTTTGGGATGCCTGCGGAAAATGCGGCCATTAAGCATGGTATCCACCCTAAAACCTGGACTTATGAAAACATTGAAGCCATGCAAAAAGAGTTTGAAGCTTTGGGGTTTTCTTTTTCTAAAAACAGGGAATTTGCCACTTCAGATCCCAATTACACGGAATTTGAACAACAATTTTTCATTGATTTGTGGGAAAAGGGGCTAATTTATCGCAAGAAAGCCATGCTCAATTGGTGCCCCAACGACAAGACCGTTTTAGCTAATGAGCAAGTCATTGATGGGAGGTGTTGGCGTTGCGATACAGAAGTTGTTCAAAAAGAACTCTATCAATATTATTTGAAGATCACAAACTACGCTGAAGAATTGCTAAAAGACTTAGAAACTTTAGAAAATCATTGGCCTTCTCAGGTCCTAATTATGCAAAAAAACTGGATAGGGAAATCTAGCGGGTTGCAGTTTGGTTTTAAAATCGCTGATGAGTGCTTGAAAGCTTGCAATGGCATTCAAGAAATTGAAGTTTTTACCACAAGAGCGGATACCATTTATGGCGTAACTTTTATCGCCATAGCCCCAGAACACCCTTTAGTAGAGCATGCCATTAAGCAAGTGAGTCAAGAAGATTCAAAGATGATTAAAGCGATTTTAAACACGACTCAAAGAGAAAGGGCTTTAGAGAAAAAAGGGGCGTTTTTAGGCATTTACGCTATCCACCCTTTGACAAAGCAAAAAATCCCGGTTTGGGTGGCTAATTTCGCCCTAGCTAATTATGGCTCTGGAGCGTTAATGGGCGTGCCAGCCTGCGATGAAAGGGATTTTGAATTCGCTAATCTTTATCATATCCCTATTAAAGTGATCACTCAAAGCCCTCAAAATTTGCCCCACACCAAAGAAGAGGTTTTAAAAAATAGCGGGGAGTGGAGCGATCTTTCTAGCTCAGTGGCCAGAGAAAAAATCATCGCTTATTTTGAAAAAGAAAACCTCGGTAAAAGGGTGATCAACTACCGCTTGCAAGATTGGGGGGTGAGCCGTCAAAGGTATTGGGGAGCGCCCATTCCTATGATTCATTGCAAACATTGCGGGATTGTGTCTGAAACCCAACTGCCGGTAACTTTACCTGAAGACATTGTGATTGATGGGGAGGGCAATCCGTTAGAAAAGCATGCGAGTTGGAAATTCGCTCAATGCCCCAAATGCCACAAAGACGCTTTAAGAGAGACAGACACCATGGATACTTTCATTCAGTCTAGTTGGTATTTCTTGCGCTACACCACGCCCAAAAATCAGCGTGAAAATCAAGCGTTTGATCAAAATTACTTGAAGTATTTCATGCCAGTGGATACTTATATTGGCGGCATTGAACATGCGATTTTGCACTTGTTATACGCGCGCTTTTTCACTAAGGCTTTAAGGGATTTGGGCTATCTTGATTTAGATGAGCCTTTTAAACAGCTTATCACTCAAGGCATGGTTTTAAAAAATGGCGCTAAGATGAGCAAATCTAAAGGCAATGTCGTTAGCCCTAAAGAGATACTGAAAAAATACGGGGCCGATGCGGCGAGGCTTTTTATCCTTTTTGCTGCCCCACCGGCTAAAGAGTTAGAATGGAATGACAGCGCTTTAGAAGGCGCGCACCGGTTTATCAAGCGCTTATACGATAAAGCGAACGCCATTAGCCCTACCACTTCTAAGCCTGAATTTAAAGGAGTGAGCCTGAATGAAGCACAAAAACTAGCTCGTAAAAAAGTCTATGAAGCGTTAAAAAAATCGCATGAAATTTTCAATAAGGCTGAAAGCGCTTACGCGTTTAACACTTTGATCGCAAGTTGCATGGAGGCTTTAAACGCTTTGAGTGTGCAAAATAATGAGCGGATTTTATGCGAGGGTTATTTTGTGTTGTTGCAAATTTTAGAGCCTATTATCCCGCACACGGCATGGGAGTTGAGCGAGAGGCTTTTTAAAAGGGAGAATTTTAAGCCTATAGCGATCGATGAAAGCGCTTTGATGGAAGACTTTATGACTTTAGGGCTTACCATTAATGGCAAAAGGCGCACGGAATTGAAAGTCAATATTAACGCCAGTAAGGAAGAAATTATTGTTTTGGCCAAAAAAGAATTAGAGAAATATTTAGAAAAGGCGAGCGTTAAAAAAGAAATTTATGTGCCTAATAAGCTTGTTAATTTTGTGATCGCATGAGGGCTTTACTTTTTTTTATTTTGTTGTTTTGGTTCAAGGGCTGTGGGTATAAGCCCATTGCGGCTTACGCTCAAAACGCTTTAGGCGATAGCGTATATGTGAAACTCATTGTGAATTTGCCTAACCCTGAAAACTCCGTAGAGTTTAAAGACTTGATGAATCGTTTAGTCGTGCAACGCTTCCAAAACCGCCTAGCGAGTGAAAAGGATGCGGATTCCATTATTATTATAGAAATCACGAATGTAACCGATACGAGCATCACGCAAAATAAAGAAGGTTTTACGACTTTCTATCGCGCGACCGTGTCTGTGAATTACACTTATGATAATAAAAGAGGCACACAAAAGACTTTTCAAAATAGCGGGTATTACAATTACGCCGTGAATTTGCAAGACCCCCTTAACACCTACCAGAACCGCTATTATGCTATCAATCAAGCTGTGGAACAAACTTTGACTAAATTTGTGGCTCAAATCGCTTATGAGGGGAAGTTCAATAATGAAAAATAGCTCTTTGAATGGATTAAAGGCGTTTTTAGAAACAAAGCCTAAGGAATACCACAAGTTTGATCCTAGCCGTTTCATTCAAATTTATAAAGATTTTAAAAACGCTTTTTTTGAGATCCAAGCGAAAGTCATTCACATTGTAGGGACTAATGGCAAGGGTAGCACGGGGCGGTTTTTAACCCTTTTATTAGCCGATCAAAATTTTAAGGTGTTGCATTTCACCTCCCCTCATGTTTTTGAATTCAGGGAGCGCTTTTTTTTGAATGGTTCTGTTGTTGAAGAAAGCGTTTTAGAAAACGCCCACCAGCAATTGCAACCACACGCTTTCAGCAACGCTTGCTCGTATTTTGAATACGCTACCTTATTAGCCGTCATGCTCGCTAAAGATTGCGATTATTTGGTTTTAGAAGCAGGGCTTGGGGGGGAGTTTGACAGCACGAACGCTTTAGAAAAAACCCTAAGCGTTTTCACCCCCATTGATTACGATCATAAGGAATTTTTAGGGGATAGTTTAGAAAGCATTGCACAAACCAAATTAAAAGCGATGGGTTCTCTTAGTATCATCGCTCCCCAACAAGAATTGGTTTTAAATATCGCTCAAAAGATCGCCAAAGACAAACATGCGCAATTGATTGTGGTTCAAAACGAGATTTCACAAGAAGTGAAAGCCTATATTGAACGCTACCATTTAGCCCATTTTTTAGCGATGAATTTAGAAGTGGCTCTAAAAGCGTTTGAAACGCTATTACCATACAATAAACAAGAAGTTTTAAAAAACCTAAAGCCCCTAAATTTAATCGGCCGTTGCGAGCTTTTAAGTCCTAATATTTTAATAGATGTGGGGCATAACCCCCATAGCGCCAAAGCCTTAAAAGAAGAAATCAAACGCGTTTTTAACGCTAAAATCGTTTTGATTTATAATTGCTATCAAGATAAAGACGCTTTTTTGGTGCTAGAAATTTTAAAGCCTGTGGTTAAAAAGGTTTTGATTTTAGAATTGCATAATGAAAGAATTATCCAATTAGAAAAACTTAAAGGGATTTTAGAAACTTTAGGGTTAGAACACGCTTTGTTTGAAGAGGTGGAAGAAAATGAAAATTATTTGGTGTATGGCTCATTTCTGGTAGCCAACGCTTTTTATGAACGCTATCAAAAGAAGAGGGATTGATGCCACAAAACCAGCTTGTGATCACCATCATTGATGAATCAGGCTCTAAACAGCTCAAATTTTCTAAAAATTTAAAACGCAACCTCATCATTTCTGTTGTCATTCTTTTATTGATCGTGGGGCTTGGCGTGGGGTTTTTAAAATTTTTAATCGCTAAAATGGATACGATGACAAGCGAGAGGAATGCGGTTTTAAGGGATTTTAGGGATTTGTATCAAAAAAATTACACTTTGACAAAAGAGATTAAAAACAAGCGAGAAGAGCTTTTTATTGTGGGGCAAAAGATTCGTGGGTTGGAATCCTTGATTGAAATCAAAAGAGGGGCTAATGGGGGCGTGCATCTTTATGATGAAGTGGATTTAGACAATTTGAATCTGGCTCAAAAACATTTAGCGCTCATGCTCATTCCTAATGGCATGCCCCTAAAAACTTATAGCGCGATCAAGCCCACCAAAGAAAGGAACCACCCCATTAAAAAAATTAAGGGCGTTGAATCCGGGATTGATTTTATCGCGCCACTAAACACGCCTGTGTATGCGAGCGCTGATGGGATTGTGGATTTTGTGAAAACCAATTCTAATGTGGGGTATGGGAACTTGGTGCGCATTGAGCATGCGTTTGGTTTTAGCTCCATTTACACGCATTTAGATCATGTCAATGTGCAGACCAAAAGCTTTATCCAAAAAGGGCAGTTGGTTGGCTATAGCGGGAAGAGCGGTAATAGCGGCGGCGAAAAATTGCATTATGAAGTGCGCTTTTTGGGTAAAATTTTAGACGCAGAAAAATTCCTGGCATGGGATTTGGATCATTTTCAAAGCGCTTTAGAAGAAAATAAATTTATTGAATGGAAGAATTTGTTTTGGGTTTTAGAAGACATTGTCCAGCTCCAAGAGCATGTGGATAAAGACGCGCTCATAAGCCAGTAAGGATTTTAGTGTTTTTAGACAGGCGTTTGATTGTGATGGTTACGGACTCTAAAGGGAGCCGTTATCTTAATGTTCATATCTTATTCCGTCAAATTGGCTTGTATGCGCTTTTGAGCGTTGTGGGATCTTTATTGTTTTTAGGCATTTCGTTACTAGTTTTAAATCAAGAGATTAAAAACATTGACAAGCAGCATGCTTTAATCACCAAAGAATTTGAGAAAAAAAAAGAAACGAATGAAAAGCTTTCCTTGCAAATGGATGAATTTTTAGACGATTTGCAACTTTCAGGGGAACGCATCAACGATTTAGAAGAAGTGGTGGGAGTGAATAGGCCTGAAGAAGAAAAAGAAGAGGGCAATTTTTCCAGCCGCTTGGATGTCGCTGGGATTACCGGGCTTCAAAAAAGCTTTATCATGCGCCTTATCCCTAATGACTACCCGCTAGAATCCTATCGGCGCGTTTCAGCCGCCTTTAATAAAAGAATCCACCCTATTTTGCATGTGTTGCACAACCATACCGGGCTTGATTTAAGCACCGCTATCAACACCCCTGTGTATGCGAGCGCAAGCGGGGTAGTGGGGTTAGCGAGCAAGGGGTGGAATGGGGGGTATGGGAATTTGATTAAAGTTTTCCACCCTTTTGGTTTTAAAACCTACTACGCCCATTTGAATAAAATCATCGTAAAAACAGGCGAATTTGTCAAAAAAGGGCAGTTGATTGGGTATAGTGGCAATACAGGGATGAGCACAGGGCCGCATTTGCATTATGAAGTGCGTTTTTTAGATCAGCCCATAAACCCCATGAGTTTCACCAAATGGAACATGAAAAATTTTGAAGAAGTTTTCAATAAAGAAAGGAGCATCAGATGGCAATCTTTGATAACAATAATAAATCGGCTAATGCAAAAACAGGACCAGCGACTATCATCGCTCAAGGCACAAAAATAAAGGGGGAGCTTCATTTAGATTACCATTTGCACATAGATGGCGAATTAGAAGGGATGGTGCATTCTAAAAGCACGGTGGTGATCGGGCAAACCGGCTCGGTAGTGGGTGAGATTTTTGCTAATAAATTAGTGGTCAATGGCAAGTTCACTGGCACGGTGGAAGCGGAGGTGGTAGAAATCATGCCTTTAGGACGCCTTGATGGTAAGATCTCTAGCCAAGAGCTTGTGGTGGAAAGAAAGGGGATTTTGATTGGGGAAACTCGCCCTAAGAATATTCAAGGGGGGGCGTTGTTAATCAATGAGCAAGAAAAGAAAATTGAAAATAAATAAGGAATGATCCAATCTAGTCTTTATAGAGCCTTAAACAAAGGCTTTGATGATCAAATACTCGCTTGTAAGGATTTTAAAGAATCCAAGCTCGCTAAAGAAGTCATAAGCTATTTTAAGCCAAATATTAAAGCCGTTCTTTTCCCGGAGTTTAGGGCTAAAAAAAACGACGATTTGCGTTCGTTTTTTGAAGAATTTTTACAGCTTTTAGGGGGTTTGAGGGAGTTTTATCAGGCCTTAGAAAACAAGCAAGAAACTATCATCATTGCCCCTATTAGCGCGTTATTGCACCCTTTACCCAAAAAAGAACTTTTAGAAAGCTTTAAAATCACTCTTTTAGAAAAATATAACCTTAAGGATTTGAAAGACAAGCTCTTTTATTATGGTTATGAAATTTTAGACTTGGTGGAAGTGGAAGGCGAAGCGAGCTTTAGGGGGGATATTGTGGATATTTATATACCTAATTCTAAGGCGTATCGCTTGAGTTTTTTTGACACGGAGTGTGAGAGCATTAAGGAATTGGATCCCACCACTCAAATGAGCCTTAAAGAAGATTTGTTAGAAATTGAAATCCCCCCCACGCTTTTTAGTTTGGACGAACTATCTTATAAGGATCTCAAAACCAAAGTGGAGCAAAGCCCCTTAAATAGCTTTTCTAAAGATTTAACCAGTTTTGGTTTGTGGTTTTTAGGGGAAAAAGCAAACGATTTGTTGCATGCCTATAAAAGCGTTATAAGCCCTAGAGCTTTAGAAGAAATTCAAGAATTAGCGAGCTTAAACGAATTAAATTATGAGCGTTTCAAATTGTTAAAGGTTTTAGAAAACGCGCAAGGTTATGAAGATTTAGAAATCCATGCGCATGCCCTAGAAGGCTTTATCGCTTTGCATTCAAATCATAAAATCACGCTCCTAGCCCCCAATAAAACGATTTTAGACAACGCGATAAGCGCGCTTGAAAAAAGCAGCATGGAATGCGTGATCGCCCCCTTTGTGTTAAACTTTAAAACCCCTGATGGGATTTTTATCTCGCTCAATTCCTTTGAAAGGAAGAAAAAACGCCAAAAATCCAAGCTCGCTTTGAACGAATTGAATCCGGGTGAATGGGTGGTGCATGATGATTATGGGGTGGGCGTGTTTTCTCAATTAGTCCAACACAGCGTTTTAGGGAGCAAGAGGGATTTTTTAGAAATCGCTTATTTGGGTGAAGACAAACTGCTGTTACCGGTAGAAAATTTGCATCTCATCGCTCGTTATGTGGCGCAAAGCGATAGCGTGCCGGTCAAAGACCGGCTAGGGAAAGGGAGCTTTCTCAAATTAAAAGCTAAAGTCAGGACTAAGCTTTTAGAGATTGCAAGCAAGATCATTGAATTAGCGGCTGAACGCAATTTGATCTTGGGTAAAAAGATGGATGTGCATTTAGCGGAGTTGGAAGTCTTTAAATCGCATGCGGGTTTTGAATACACGAGCGATCAAGAAAAAGCCATCGCTGAAATTTCAAGGGATTTAAGCTCTAAGAGAGTGATGGACAGACTTTTAAGCGGTGATGTGGGTTTTGGGAAAACGGAAGTGGCGATGCATGCGATTTTTTGCGCGTTTTTAAACGGCTTTCAAAGCGCATTAGTCGTGCCGACTACCTTACTAGCCCACCAGCATTTTGAGACTTTAAGGGCGCGTTTTGAAAATTTTGGCGTTAAAGTGGCTCGTTTGGATCGGTATGTGAGCGAAAAAAACAAGCTTTTAAAAGCGGTGGAATCAGGGTTAGTTGATGCGCTTGTAGGCACGCATGCGATTTTAGGCGCGAAATTTAAAAACTTGGGTTTAATGGTAGTGGATGAAGAGCATAAATTTGGCGTGAAACAAAAAGAAGCCTTAAAAGAATTGAGCAAAAGCGTGCATTTTTTAAGCATGTCCGCTACGCCTATCCCGCGCACTTTAAACATGGCGCTCTCTCAAATTAAAGGCATTAGCTCTTTAAAAACCCCACCCACAGACAGAAAGCCCAGCCGCACTTTTTTGAAAGAAAAGAATGATGAACTCTTAAAAGAGATTATCCATAGAGAATTGCGCCGTAACGGGCAAATTTTTTATATCCATAACCATATCGCTAGCATTTCAAAAGTCAAAAAGGAATTAGAAAATTTAATCCCTAAACTCAAAATCGCTATTTTGCATTCCCAAATTAACGCTAACGAGAGCGAAGAGATCATGTTAGAGTTTGCTAAAGGGAATTATCAGGTTTTATTATGCACTTCTATTGTGGAATCCGGTATTCATTTGCCTAACGCTAACACGATTATTATTGATAATGCACAGAATTTCGGGCTGGCTGATTTGCACCAATTAAGAGGGCGTGTGGGGAGAGGCAAAAAAGAAGGCTTTTGCTATTTTTTGATAGAAGATCAAAAAAGTTTGAGCGATCAAGCTTTAAAACGCTTGCTCGCTTTGGAAAAAAATTCGTATTTAGGCAGTGGGGAGAGTATCGCTTATCATGATTTAGAAATCAGGGGGGGCGGGAATTTGCTCGGGCAAGATCAGAGCGGGCATATTAAAAATATCGGTTATGCACTCTATACGCGCATGCTTGAAGACGCGATTTATGAATTGAGTGGGGGGAAAAAAAGGCTTGAAAAAAGCGTAGAAATCCAACTTGGCGTGAGCGCTTTTTTAAACCCTGAACTCATTGCAAGCGATAGTTTGAGGCTGGATTTATACCGCCGTTTGAGTTTGTGTGAAAATGTAGATGAGGTGGGGCAAATCCATGAAGAAATAGAAGACAGGTTTGGCAAAATAGACGATTTGAGCGCTCAATTTTTGCAAATCATTACGCTTAAAATCTTAGCCAACCAACTTGGCATCATTAAACTTTCTAATTTTAATCAAAACATCACCCTTACTTATAGCGATGAACATAAAGAAAGCCTGAAAGCCCCAAGCAAAGACGATAACGATATTTTAGAAACCCTTTTGAAACATTTGCGCGCTCAAATTTCTTTAAAACGGCGTTAAAAGCGTTTGATTTTAGCCTCAATTTGTTATTTTAAAAAGATTATTAAGAGAGTTTGTTGTAAAATAGGGATTTGCTATGCCTTTAGTCGTTAAAAGGTAATTATCATTAAGGAGTTTTTTAATCATGGCAGATATTCAAAGGCGTGATTTTTTAGGAATGAGCCTTGCTAGTGTTACAGCTATAGGGGCTATAGCGAGTCTAGTAGCGATGAAAAAGACTTGGGATCCGCTTCCAAGCGTTGTTTCAGCCGGTTTTACAACCATAGATGTGGCGAACATGCAAGAAGGGCAGTTTTCCACCGTGGAATGGCGTGGGAAACCGGTCTATATCCTCAAGCGTTCTAAAAAAGAGGGCTTTAATGAAAAGCGCGATTTTAAAGTTGGCGAGAGCGTTTTTACCACAGCCATTCAAATTTGCACGCATTTAGGGTGTATCCCCACTTATCAAGATGAAGAAAAAGGCTTTTTATGCCCATGCCATGGGGGGCGTTTCACTTCTGATGGCGTGAATATTGCCGGCACCCCTCCTCCACGCCCTTTTGATATCCCGCCTTTTAAAATTGAAGGCACTAAAATCACTTTTGGTGAAGCCGGGGCTGAATACAAAAAAATGATGGCTAAAGCGTAAGGAGAGTTCCATGGCAGAGATAAAAAAAGCGAAGAATTTAGGCGAATGGTTGGACATGCGTCTTGGCACTAACAAGCTTGTTAAAGTGCTAATGACAGAATATTGGATCCCTAAAAACATCAATTTCTTATGGGCTATGGGGGTGATTTTATTGACCCTTTTTGGCGTGCTTGTGGTCTCAGGGATTTTCTTGCTCATGTATTACAAGCCTGATGCGAAAATGGCGTTTGATAGCGTGAATTTCACCATCATGCAAGAAGTGGCTTATGGCTGGCTTTGGCGCCACATGCATGCTACGGCAGCGAGCATGATTTTTGTCATCATTTATATCCACATGTTTGTCGGTATCTATTATGGCTCTTACAAAAAGGGCCGTGAGATGATTTGGATTAGCGGGATGGTTTTGTTTGTGGTCTTTAGCGCGGAAGCCTTTAGCGGGTATATGCTGCCTTGGGGGCAGATGAGCTATTGGGCTGCGGCGGTTATCACTAATTTATTTGGAGGCATTCCTTTTATTGGGGCTGATGTGGTGGAGTGGATTAGGGGCAATTATGTCGTGGCGGATTCCACTTTAACGCGCTTTTTCATGCTCCATGTGTTTTTACTGCCCATTGCGATCATTCTACTTGTTGGGGTGCATTTTTATTCTTTACGCATCCCGCATGTCAATAATCAAGAAGGCGAAGAGATTGACTTTGAATCAGAAGAAAAGAAATTCATTGAAGGCAAGAAAAAAGAATCTAAAGTCATTCCTTTTTGGCCGGTATTCTTGTCTAAAGATATTTTTGTGGTTTGCGCGTTCATGGTCTTTTTCTTTTACTTGGTGTGTTACCACTATGATTTTGCGATGGATCCTATCAACTTTGAAAGGGCTAACAGCCTTAAAACACCGCCTCACATTTACCCTGAATGGTATTTCTTATGGAGCTATGAAGTCTTAAGGGGCTTTTTCTTTAGCGCTGATTTAGGGCTAATGGCCTTTGGCGTGGCGCAAGTGATCTTTTTCTTACTGCCCTTTTTGGACAGAAGCCCGGTTGTCGCTCCTGCGCACAAACGGCCTGCGTTTATGGTGTGGTTTTGGCTTGTAATCATTGATATGATTGTTTTAACGATCTATGGTAAATTGCCTCCGCTTGGGATTGGTAAATACATTGGGTTAGTGGGTTCAATCACTTTCTTAGCCCTTTTCTTTGTGGTGTTGCCCATTATCACTATCGCTGAAAGGAAGAAACAAGGGGGTGTTAGATGAAAGAATTTAAGATTCTAATCATCCTTATTGTGGTGGTAGGCGTGATTTATTATGGGGTTGAGCCTTATGCGCATTCGGTGATGCACCCTAAAGTCGCTCCGGCAGATTTTGCTTTCAAGGATTTAGAGCCGATGGATTTAAAAAATGGCGACGCTAATAAGGGCAAACAGCTTGTAGCCGAAAATTGCACCGCTTGCCATGGCATTAAATCCCAAAACATTCCAGCCCCTATGGACAGCCTTAGCGCGAGCAACTCTTTTGGGGTCGTGCCACCGGATTTAAGCCATGTGGCGGGGGTTTTGAATTTGAATTTCTTAGCCCACTTCATCAAAGACCCCGTGAAAACGGCGAAATTGAGCCATAAATTCAACGATGAAAGGCCCTATCCTATGCCGGCGTTTTCTCAATTCAGCGATCAAGATTTGAGCGATATTGTGGCGTATCTCACTTCTATTTTGCCTAAAAGTTTGAGCGATAAGGAAGTGTTTGCGCAAAGTTGTCAAAGGTGTCATAGCCTGGATTATGCTAAAGATAAGGCCTTTAGCGATCCTAAAGATTTAGCCAATTATTTAGGCTCTCATGCACCTGATTTGTCCATGATGATTAGAGCTAAGGGCGAGCATGGCTTGAATGTTTTCATCAACGATCCGCAAAAGCTTTTGCCTGGCACGGCTATGCCCAGAGTGGGGTTGAGTGAAAAAGCTCAAAAACAAGTCATCGCATATTTGGAAAAAGCGGGCGATAGGAAAAAACATGAAAGGAATACCTTAGGGATTAAGATCATGATTTTCTTTGCGGTGTTGTCGTTCTTGGCTTATGCATGGAAAAGAAAAGTTTGGAGCGAAGTGCATTGAATTAAAAAGGGGGGAGCATGTAAGGGGCTTTTTCTATGAGACTGATCATCAATTTCTTTATATTAAAAATAAACTCGTGTTTTACAAGAAATAGATAAATGGGTGCAAATATGCTAATGAGTGAGTGTTTTCAAAAATTTTAAGACATTTTGTTCTCTTAAAATGTGGTTAGGCGAAAAGAAACTTTCAATCTGGTGGTGGTTAGAAAATTCCTTTTTATACTCATAAGCTTTTCTGATGTAGGGGGCAAACCCAAAAGGGTTTTCTAAATCCTTTAAGGCGTTTTTCAAACTCTCTTCATCTTTATCTAAAGTATCAAAATACTTGAGCAGGACCTCTCTGGTTTCATAACTCAAAATATCTGAGCCTTTAAAAAAAGTGATGTCTGCATTAGCGACTCCATACACATAAATCGCATTGGGTTTAGGCAGGTTTGAATTCCACATGGGGCGAGATGTTTGAAGATTTTTTTCACCCTTATCGTTTTTAGAAAACTTGATTTCAATCCCCACCACATGATCAAAAATAAAAACCAAAAAATCAGGGTAATTTTGTGAGCCAAAAGGCTGGTATAAAAAATGGCTTGTAAGGTTTGAAAAAGGGTTTTTAAGGGTGTGTGGGTGGTTTTTTTCTAAAACTTGCTTTTTGAGTTGGTTAAAAGCGGTTTTGATTTCCTTATTAGGCTTTTCTTCAATATGGCTTAATTCTTCTGTTAAATCGCCATTGATTTCGCTAAAGTGTTTTTTTAATTCATTCCTAAATTGGTTTTCAAACTGCTCTCCTGTGCTAGAACTTGCAAAAAACTTTCTTTTATTGGTAATTTCTTGGAACACTTTTTCAAGCATGCATTTCCTTTAATTTGCAATATTCTTCCACAAAATCATAAGTAGAAAACCCTAAAACTTGCGTGTTTTTATGAGCGAGTTTGTTGAAATCAATTTTATGGATAATCATTAAAGCTTCTTTGGAATGGGCTTTGATGAAAAAATATTGTCGGTTTTTAATCAGTAAATTTGCATTGGTGATCTTTTCGTTGTAGTCATAAAAGCCTTGTCTCACCACCGCAAAATCCCATTGGTATTTTTCTTTGTTGAAATATTTTAGGGTGTGTGGCGTGTTGTTATGAATGTAAGTAATAAAGTCATTATGGCGGATTTTTGGGGGAGCAATGATGCGCTCGTCTTTAAGATTTAGGGCGATATTTTTATGCATATAGATTTGAAAAACGCATTTCACATCATAGGGTCGTTCATTAAAAATAAAAGCGTTTTTTTCTAAATCAGCGTTTAAAACCAATTTTGCACGCTTATCAATGTGTTTTTGAATAGAATAGCGTTTGAATAAATTGGGCAAAATAAACGCTGTAATAGGCGCTTCGTTTAAGGATTTGTTTAAAAAATCTAGGGCTAATTTCCCTCTATGCCCAAAAGGAGGGTTGCCAATAATAACACGCTTTTTGTTAAACTCAATCAATTCCAACAGATAATCTTTTTTTTGAATGCCTTGAGCTTTAGGGGCAATATCAAGGGCGAGACAATCAGCAATCCCTAATCCTTTTAATGCATCAACAAAGCTCCCACTCCCTGCACTTGGCTCTAAAAAATGGAACGCGTTTAAGTCTAGCCCTAGATTTTGATTGATGAGATCTTTTAATAAATCCAAACAAAATCGCGCGATTTTGGGGTGGGTGTAAAAAGCGTCTAAATTCTTTTGCAAGGTAGTATTACTGACCATTTTAATCCCATTTTAGTTGAAATTAAACCCGCCCGCTTCGCCTAAACTCATGCTCTCATAAGCCGCATCCACATAGCTGTTGCGGATCTTGCAATTCAAAACCTGCTCGCATTTCAAGCAACTCGTTACTTGCTTTTCCTCTTGACATGCTTTTAATTTCAAAAGAGCGTCATTGAAACGCTCTTCATATTCTAATTTTTTAGCGCTATTTTGCATCATTCTCCCTTTAAATATTTTTCTAAAATCTGAGCTTCATGCGGACTGGCTAAATAGCATTCGCTTTTTTCATGGTAATTTTCTACGCTTTGCTCTAGCAAACGCTTTTTAACCCCCTTATCAAAATAAAACGCTTCCCCTTTAGCTTTTTCAACCATCAAGGCCAAAGGAAAGACTTCAAAAAGCTTTCGCAATTTCTTTTGCGGGTAGGAAAACATTCCGCCTTTTTTAATGAGCACATGATGGACATCGGCCACCATAGACCCTGAATATCGTAAGCGGTAATTTTCTGCAAAAAACTCTTCTAAAGCCTTTTTTAAGCCCGAAGAAAAATCCTTTTGATTGCCTCCGCTAGCGACGATTTTACCCTTATTTTCTAAAACAATGGTTTCTATAAAATGAAACTTGTTTTGATAAAAAGCGTAACGATAAACTTCTTCTAAAGCCACCATTAATTCTATTTTATGCCCAAAAACCACATAAAGGCTGGCGGCTAAATTTTGCGCCTTATAATCCTTTTCATAAACCCCTATAATCGTGCCCACTAAGAAATTCGCCTCCATCACTGAGCTCCCGTCTAAGGGGTCATAAGCGATCAAATAAGAGCCGTTTTCTTTAGTAATGGGCGTTTCTTTTTCTTCGCTAAAAACGCTTTTCACATTTTCTAAACTCAAAAAACTTTCTTCTAAAAACTTGTCTAGGGCTAAATCCGCTTTAATGGGCGTATCCCCGCTGCTGTTTTCTAGCTTCGTGTAACTCCCAGCGTCCGGCTTTTCTAAAATTTCTTGGGCTTTTTTAACCCCTTTTTCTAAAAGACTGATGATTCCTATAACGATGTTTGCATGCTTGCCTTTAAAATGTTTGTAATCCATAAAAACCCTTTTATGATTTGATTAAAGATGCTAATATTTTACTTTAAAACATTGGAAATAGGGAAGTATTTTGAAAGTAGCTCCGAGCCTTTTGAGCGCTGATTTTATGCATTTAGCCAAAGAGATAGAGAGCGTGAGTAACGCTGATTTTTTGCATGTGGATGTGATGGATGGGCATTATGTGCCTAATTTAACCATGGGGCCTGTGGTTTTAGAGAATGTTACTCAAATGAGCCAAGTGCCTTTAGATGTGCATTTAATGGTAGAAAATGCGAGCTTTTTTGTGGGATTATTCGCTCCTTTAAACCCGCAAATCATCAGCATTCATGCAGAAAATGAAAAGCACCCCCACAGGGTGTTGCAACTCATTAAAAATTCAGGCATCACGCCAGGCGTTGTTCTAAACCCCCACACGCATGAAGAAAGTATTAAATACTTGCTAGAAAGCGTGGGGCTAGTGCTTTTAATGAGCGTGAATCCGGGCTTTGGCGGGCAGAAGTTTTTAGATCTGGTGCTAGAAAAGTGCCTGAAAGTCAAGGAATTGATTAGGCGCTACAATCCTAGCTGTCTTTTAGAAGTGGATGGGGGTGTGAATGATAAAAATATCTTTGAACTCCAACAAGCGGGCGTGGATGTGGTGGTTTCAGGGAGTTATATTTTTAAATCCAAAGATCGTAAGCTGGCTATTGAAGGCTTACAGAATGTCAGACAGTCTCTTGCATAAAGATATTCAAGCCCTAATCGCTCGCTTAAAGCACCAGGATTTAAGCTTAGGCATGCTAGAAAAATCGCTCTCTCGCCTTATTTATGATGAAGTCAATTTGGAATATTTAAAAGCGTGCGGACTTAATTTCATAGAAACGAGCGAAAATTTAATCACGCTCAAAAACCTTAAAACCCCCCTTAAAGATGAGGTTTTTTCCTTTATTGATTTAGAGACCACCGGCTCTTGCCCCCTAAAACATGAGATTTTAGAAATCGGGGCCGTGCAAGTGAAGGGGGGGGAAATCATTAATCGTTTTGAAACCCTTGTGAAAGTCAAAAGCGTTCCTGATTATATCGCTGAGCTTACAGGCATCACTTATGAAGACACCCTAAACGCCCCAAGCGTGCATGAAGCTTTGCAAGAATTGCGGCTTTTTTTAGGTAATAGCGTGTTTGTGGCCCACAACGCTAATTTTGATTACAACTTTTTGGGGCGTTATTTTGTGGAGAAATTGCATTGCCCTTTATTGAATTTAAAGCTTTGCACTTTGGATTTATCCAAACGAGCCATTTTGTCCATGCGTTATTCTTTGAGCTTTTTAAAAGAGCTTTTAGGGTTTGGCATAGAAGTCAGCCACAGAGCCTATGCGGACGCTTTAGCGAGCTATAAACTCTTTGAAATATGCTTATTAAACTTACCCAGCTACATCAAAACGACAATGGATTTGATTGATTTTTCCAAATGCGCTAACACCCTAATCAAAAGACCCCCAAGATCCAAATACCAAGAGACTCCACCGCCATTTTCTCTTTTTGAGAGGACAAAAGGCTTGTTCAATATCATAAAAGCAACCAGTTAAACGAAAGCTGTTTAATGGGGCTTAATAGGGCTAGGATTTTATTGTTTTTGTTCTTTGAGAATATCGCATGCTTCTTTTAATCCTAGCTTGCAACTCTTTTCAAGGTTTTCTGTCGTTTGTTTTTCATCCTTTGCCACGCCTTTACCCTCATTATAAAACGCTGCTAGAGCGTAACACCCTTTAGCATCATTCAATTCACAAGCTTTGGCAGAATATTCAAAAGCTTTTTTAAGATCCTTTGTTACGCCTTCACCATCACGATAAAACTCTCCTACAAGCGTGCATGTTAGAGCCTCGTTTAACTCGCAAGCTTTAGAGTAATATCCAAAAGCTTTTTTAAGATCTTGCGTTACGCTTTCACCAAGAAAATAATCCCCTCCTAATTTAGAACACCCTTCACCATTATTCAACTCGCAAGCTTTAGAGTAATATTTGAAAGCTCTTTTAAAATTTTGCGTTACGCCTTCACCATTATGATAAATATCCCCTAAAATCGCACAGCCATCGCCATAGTTTAACTCGCAAGCTTTAGAATAATATTCTAGATCTTTTTTATCTTTTTTCAAACCCTTTATCATATCGTTATAAAAAGTTGCTGACAGCATACACCCTTCAACATTATTTAACTTACAAGATTTAGAGTAATATTCTAAAGCATTTTTAAGATCGTTTGCATTAAAATAAAACTCTGCTAAGTCCTTGCATTTTTCAGCATCGTTTGATTTGCAAGCTTTAGCAGTAGCGGTGTGTTCAAGAGCTTTTTCAATGCTTTCTCTTGCACTTCCTTTTAGGATGACTTTAGAATAAGTCTCTCTTAAGATCGCGCAACCATCAGCATCGTTTAATTTACAAGCTTTTTCAAAGTATTCCTTAGCTCTAGTGAAATCTTTATCCGTGTAAATAGTGATACCTGAAAATATAAGCTCTTTAGGGTTTGACTCTGCCATTAACCCCCCTAAACACAACGCCCCCAAACACAAAACCCTAAAAACCGCTTTTTTGACACCCCTTAACATGACGCATTCCCTTTTGTTAAAAATATAAGATTCTATTGTGATTGATATTGATAGCTAAAATCTTTTAATGTTTAAAAAACAGGGACTTGATTATTTTATTTTAAACTCATGAAAGGATAGGGGTTATTTGCGACACCCTACCCCACAATATCCAACAAATGCTCTTCATGCCACAATTCAATTTCTTCTTCTTCCAAGCCAAACGCCTTAGCCCTTTGGCTGTTTGGATAGCGGTTTTTGGAGCCTTCTTTAGGATCTTTATCGCTAATAGCTTGCATGTTTTCTAACGCCCTTGTTTCTTGGGCTAATTCAAGCTTGCTTTGAAAGCTTTGCGCTAAATCCAGCATATCACTTCTTGCACCCTGTTGGATAGCAGAATTTAAAGGAGCGTTTTGGTTGATATAAGTTACATTGCCTAAAGCTGAAACACCCATGCTAACCTCCTTAGAATGTTTAAGTGTCCTTTAGACTAATAGTTCGGTATTTTGAGTAAATGACATTAGCTCCTTTGATGATTTTGACAAATTTTCGTTGCGTGTAGTCAATTTCGTAACTATTAAACGCATCTTTTTGCATTTTAATCAACATTTTGGCTAATTCCATAATGACCTCATCTTTGGGTGTGTTTTTTTGGCAAAAAACGATCAAATGCGATCCAGGAATATTTCTTACATGCATCCACAAATCATTCGCTCTTGCGTCTTGTAAGAGCTTGATATTCTCTTTTTGGTTTTTCCCTAAACCGATTTTAAAATCCTTATAATACAGCACTTCATACCCGCTCATCGGGCGTTTGATTTTAGAATTTTTAAAGGGCATAAACATCTCTAAAACGCTTTCTTCTTGCGCTCCTTTAACATAGTTGATTTGATTTTCTTTAAAAGCGATTTTTTCTTTTAAATTCTCTTCTTCTAAATACAAGAATTGCGATTTTTGTTTCTTTTTTTTGCTGAGAGTGAATTTTTTATTGATAAAAGCGTTTAAGGGCATGCTCTTATCAATTTCAATCATGCATTTCTTATCTTCAAAATCCTTTAAAACCACGCAACTCTCATGCTTATGGATTAAATGCTGGTAAGTGAGCAAGAGCTGGGCTTGAGTTTGCAATTCTTTCGCTTCCAGCTGTAAATTTTTAGGATCTTCTAGTTTTTCTAATTTTTCTTTCAAGCGTTCTTTTTGGGTGTTTAATCGCTTGATGATTTGATTTTTTTTGTGTTCTAATTCTTTATGCTGGTAGGATAAAAAATCTTTTTCTAAAATGTCTAACAACCCCTTAAAATCCAAATCCTCTTCTTGATGCTCGTATGCATTAAAAGGCAATGCCCCTAAAATATCGTTTTTAGCGACCCTGTCATTAAAACGAAAGGCTTCTATCACGCATTTTTCTTTATCTAAAATCATGAGATTGGCTTTTTTAGGGATCATTTCTAAACGCAAAATAAAATTTTCACTCTTATAAGCCAAATCTTTAGCGCATGTGATTTCTAAAATCCGATCGCTATCAATGATGTTTGCTTGTAAAATTTTGGCGTTTTTAGTGAATTTATTCAAACAAAAATCTAACGCTAGGGTGTTTTTTAAAACGCTCTCTGGGGGTTTTTTAGACAAACCGATATAAGGCGTGTTCAAATCTACAACAAAGGCGTGTTTTTCTTTGGAAAAAGTCTCTAATAAAAAACCAGACGCGTTCAAGCGTTTGAGGCTAAAATGCGTTTGAGCGTTTAAAAATTCGCTGAATTTCTTTAAAAGAAAAAATTTCATTCTTGCGCCTTTAATTTTTCCTTAGCGAAAGAAATCGCGCTCTCTATATTTTCGCTCCCCCCTATCATGCGCGCGATTTCTAAAACCCTTTCTTCGTTATTAAGGGTTTTTGCAAGGCTTTTGTGGTTTTCTTTGAATACTAAAATATGGTTTTTAGCGAGTGCTGGGATATGGACTTGGTGCGAAATGGCAAAGATTTGCGAATGGCTGCTTAAGGTTTCAAGGGCTTTAGAGACCGCCAAACTCTCTTCACCACTCAGGTTGGAATCCATTTCGTCTAACACCAACACGCCTTTAAAATCCTTTAAAAACTCCATTTCTAAAAGCATGAACGCCAGCCTCAAACGGCTGTATTCTCCAGAGCTTAAAGTCTCTAATTGGGAATTTTGTAAATGTAAAACGAGTTTTTGAGCGCCTTTTTCGCTCATGGGGGCTTCTTCTAAAACCAAACTGGGGCTTTTTAGGAGCAAATCTTTCGCTTTAGCGCTTAAAAGAGCGTTAAAACCGGCTAAATATTCTTTTCTAAAGCCGCTTATTTCTTCGCACAATTTCAAGCATTCGGTTTTTAATTGCTCTATTTCTTTGTGGTAAGTTTCGCAATGATGGTCAATTTCTTTTAAGTTATGCAGTTCGTTTTTAACATGCACTAATCGTTCTTTAGCATGCGCAATGCTCCCATAATCCTTAATGATCCCGCTTAGCATGCCAAGCCTTTCTAACACCTTTTCAATATCCAAACGCTCGCACTCTTCTAATTTAGCCTGCTCTTTTTCCAACAGAGCACTCGCTTCTAATAAAGCGCTTTTTAAAAACTCCGCGCTATGGCCCACGCTCTCTAAAGCATGCGTGATTTTATGGGTATTTTCTAGCACCTCTAACGCCAGAGCGATTTTATCGTTCAGTTTTTCCTTACTAGAGAGCAATTTTTTTTGCTCTAAAAGGCGTTCGTATTCATCTTCTTTTAAATCCAGCCTCTCTAATTTCATTTTTTCAAAATTCAAACGCTCTTCTAAATCCTTTTGGAAACGCTTTTTATCTTCTAATAACCGCCTTTCTTTTTCTAGCTCCTCTAAGCGGGTGAATTTTTCTTCAAGCGTGCCTAAAAGGGGGCTAAACGCCTTGTTTTTGTTTTGGATATAGCCATCCAGTAAGGAGAGCATTAAAATATCATTGAGTTCATTCTGGCTGAATCTGTCGTTAGATAAGCGTTTGATCAAACCTTTTAATAACGCTTTGAGCGTGTTTTTAGACAGGCTCGTTTGGTTTAAAAAATAGCGCGTTTTTTCTTTTTTAATCACGCTGATGACTAAAGGTTCGTGGTTATCTTCTCTAAAAATGCCGTATTCTTCCGTGTCTAAAAAAGGCGCGATCAATTCCACTTCAATGTTTGAAGCGTTGCTCTCTTTAAGTCCAAACGCCCCTAAAAGGCTCGCAATCAGAACGCTTTTGCCCACCCCACTAGCCCCACTAATCGCGCTCAAGCCGTCTTTAAATTCCAGATCCAGCTTTTCAAAAACAGCGTTTTGACGCACCTTTAAGCGTGTGATTTGAGCGTTATTGAAATCTCGCATGTTTTTTACCCTTTTTTTATCTTTTTTTGCTAGGGCTTTCCCCCCATAATAGCTTTTCTTTAAGCACTTTAAAATAATCCCTTGAATTTTTTTGTAAGAGTTTGGTAGTCGTGGGGCTTTTTTGAATGTATAGGGGTTGGTTGGCTTTTAAATTATAGGTGGCTTGCCCATCAATAACCACAAGAGCGTCCTCATGAGCGCAAAAGTTCAAACAAAATTCCGCTCCTAACACTAGGGGGCGTTGCGTTAAAGAAAAATCGCACAAGGGCGTTAAAATATAGCTCTGGCTTAAAGCATGCACAATCGGCCCATGAGCGCTCAAATTATAAGCGGTCGAGCCTAGGGGCGTGGCAATGATAAGCCCATCGCCTTTATAGGTGTTAAAGGGCGTATGGCCCGCATAAGCTTGGATGTCTAAAACCCCTAAAGCTTTTTTTTTAGCGATCACGATTTCATTGATCGCATAAAAAGAGGTTTTTCCAATACGACCCTCTAAAGCCAGATGTTCTTCTAATTTGATCCTGTTGTGCCTGAGATCTTGTAAGAAATCTTTCAACCCGTTCAATTCAACCGCGCTCAAAAACCCTAAATTCCCAATCCTCACCCCAAAACACGGCTTATTGTAAGAATGCGTCATTCTTAAAGCCCCTAAAATCGTGCCATCGCCTCCTAAACACAAAAACGCATAGGCTTTTTCTATCAATCGTTCATCTTTTGCCCCATCAAGGCTATCAATCATAAAGCTTTCAAACCCTTCATCTTCTAAAAGCTTTAAAACCCATTCTTTAGCCTGCTCTAGCTCCTTAAAAAGGGGGTTTTGATAATGGGTAGGCCGCACAAACACGCCGATAGTTTGATGTGAATCTTTCATGCGTATATTGTAGCTTAAAGCTTGAAACAAAATTTTAAAAAAGGGGGTTTTAATTGCTTTTTTATCATCTTGTGTAAAGTTCATGAAAAGTTTTTATTGTGGTTAATGTTTCATTCTTTAATCGTTTTTAATTGTTTTTTGGGTATTCTTTTTAAGAATGTAAACATTATGTTAAGGAATCACACATGAAAAAATTTTTTTCTCAATCTTTGTTAGCTTTGATTGTTTCTATGAACGTGCTATTAGCCATGGATGGCAATGGCGTTTTTTTAGGGGCGGGTTATTTGCAAGGGCAAGCCCAAATGCATGCGGATATTAATTCTCAAAAACAAGCCACTAACGCTACTATCAAGGGCTTTGATGCGCTTTTAGGGTATCAGTTTTTCTTTGGGAAATACTTTGGCTTGCGCCTTTATGGGTTTTTTGACTACGCTCATGCCAATTCTATTAGGCTTAAAAACCCTAACTATAACAACGAAGTGGTGCAATTGGCGGGTCAAATTCTTGGGAAACAAGAAATCAATCGTTTAACGAGCCTCGCTGATCCTAAAACCTTTGAGCCAAACATGCTCACTTATGGGGGGGCTATGGACTTGATGGTTAATGTCATTAATAACGGCATCATGAGTTTGGGGGCTTTTGGTGGGGTGCAATTGGCCGGCAATTCATGGCTTATGGCGACACCGAGTTTTGAGGGCATTTTGGTGGAGCAAGCTTTGGTGAGCAAAAAAGCCACTTCTTTCCAATTTTTATTCAATGTGGGGGCTCGCTTAAGGATCTTAAAGCATTCCAGCATTGAAGCGGGCGTGAAATTCCCTATGCTAAAGAAAAACCCCTATATCACTGCGAAAAATCTGGATATAGGATTTAGGCGCGTGTATTCATGGTATGTGAATTACGTGTTCACTTTCTAGGGGTGCGTCCCTAGAGCGTTAGCACGCTTTCAATGATTTGAATCAACTCTTCTTTTCTTTTTTCTAAGCTTTTGGGCGTCCATTCTGTGTAGTGGTGTGCAATATCTATGGTCATCTTATAACAAGTCATCACCTTAAAAGGTTTCTTCTTGTTTAACTTGATTTCTTCTCCCATGTAGATTTTCTTTTTATCTTTGAAATCCAAATTTGAAGCTTGAGTGTTTCTCGTGCCTCCTAAAAGCGTGAGGTTGGCTAAAGAATGCGTGTATAATCCTCTTTCTTCTTCGCTAAAGTCTTTCACCCATTGGCTTGAAAGATCGGGTTTTTGGGGTAAGATATGTTCAACATGAAAATCGTTCGTTTGAATGCGTTTAGGTCTGGGATCATCGCTCATGAAATATTCCACTAAAATGAGAATGGGTTTGAGATACGGATTCTTTGTGGGTTGTTTTTTGTATACATGGCTGTCTCCCAGGTTTTCCTTGAAGTGTTGCATTACGCTGTATAAGGCTAAATTTGTTCTTGCGATAGAGAGAATGTGTTCCATGCTTTTCTTTTCTTTCAAAGCTGTGATCATGTTGCAACAAGTCTGTTCGATTTGAGATTGTTTCGTCCTTGCAACCCAATGTTGGTAGTAAAACTTGACCAACAATTTTTTTAAAGTCTCTATCTCGCTTTGGCTATAGCGGTGCAACAAGCTAGCACACAAGATGACACGCAAATAATTATCTTCTTTATAAGAGAGCAAGTGGGCGTATCGATCCGGCATTTCTAAAACTTCCACATAAGCGTTGTAGAAATCTTCTACGCCATCAAGGTATTCCAGAGGAGATTTTTGGAGTTTGTCAAACTAGGTGTTGAGGCTCTTGTCCATTTTCTCTCTAGAAGTTTTTGCATAAAAATATATCAAATATTGACTGAACAATGTCTCCATGGCGAAACCATTATCCAAGCATTTTTGACGCAAATCCTCCCAACGGATCGCAAGCTCTTCTTGTTCTTTTTCTTCGGTGAGTTTTTTTAACAATTCCCCCTTAAAAATATCTGTCGCATTCAAAGCCAAACCTCTAGCGTTTAAAACATTAAAAATACTTAACGCCTTGTCTGCATCAGGGCAAGTGATGGTGATAAATACGACATTAGAATACAGCCACTCAATGAAATCGTTAATGTCTCCAATCTCTTTTTCTCTGAGATAGTTTTTTAAACAAATCGCATTTTTCAAGTAGTTGTTCTTACTCTTACTTGAGCCGTTGCTCTTGCTGTCCTCGCCCTTGCTTGCATCAAGATCGTCAAAAAAATCTAAGGTATCTTGAAAATCTTTTTTGGCACTAGACCCTACCAGATCAAAATCCAATCGCTTTTTCTTTTTCTTTCCTTTATATTCATGCCTGTCGCTCCAACTCTCTTGTAAATATTCTTGGGACTTACGCTCAGGGTCTAAACGCTCAGAATAAAGCGTGGCTAAAACTTTTGCGAGCAGAATGAAAGTGCTTAAGCGTTGCTGGCCATCCACAACATCATAGGTTTTGGCTTTAGAATCTTCGCTGATTGTAATTAAGACTAATGAGCCGCAAAAATAATCGCTTTCTCTGTCATCTTCATAATTAAAAAACAAATCGTCTAAAAGCTTTTCGCAGTTTTCTTCTGTCCATTGGTAAGGGCGTTGGTAAATGGGGATTTGATAGTAGAGTTCGTCTTTTAAAATATCTTGTAGGTAAGAATCTTCGCTTTCAATTTTTGCCATAAAAACCCCTTGTATTGATTAGGGTAGATTATAACATTAAAAAGTGTTTTTTTTTTTTTTTGAAATATTTCTATATATTAAGACGCATGGTTTATCGCCATGCCCTTTTTTACAACTTATTTTTAAAGCTCCTTTAAAATGTCTGAAGGCGATTTGAACGCTAGATTGAACGCTTTAGCGATGCCTTCTTGGGTGATATAGCCGTTATAAGCGCTCAAGCCTCCAAGGGTGTTTGCCACGATTTTAGTGTTGGCTGTTAAAAAGCCCTTCAAACCATGCTCTAAATAATACAACAAATACGGCACGCTCGCATGGCTGTAAGCCGTAGAACTCGTTTTAGCGACAATCCCTGGCATGTTCGGCACGCCATAATGCAACAAACCCTCTTCCACATACACCGGGTTAGAATGGCTTGTCTGGTGTATGGTCTCTATGCACCCCCCTAAATCGCAAGCCACATCAATGACTACCCCTTGTTTTTGCATGTGTTTTAAATGCTTTCTTAAGATCACTTTAGGGGTTTGGCTCGCTGTAACTAGCACCGCTCCCACTAGCCCCACCGCTCCATTTAAAGCCTGAATGATATTGGCTTCATTCACGCTTAAAACTTCTAAGTCATACAAATGGTAATAGGGGTGGTTTTGCAATTTAGCGTAGTCTAATTCCAAAATCGTTACTTTAGCCCCCATTTGGCTTAAGACTTTCGCGCTCTCCATGCCAACCACACCGCCCCCAACCACAACGATTTTAGCCCTTTGTGCACCCGATAACCCCCCTAGCATGACCCCCTTACCCATAAACCCTTTAACATGCTCTAAAGCCAATAAATAATGCTGGATTAAATGCGCCGCCAACCTCCCAGCCACCACGCTCATAGGCGCTAAAATAGGGTAGTCGTTTTTAGGCCCGGCAATGGTTTCAGTGCAAATAGAAGTGATTTTTTTATTAATAAACATTTCGCACAAGCTTTTTTGATACGCTAGATCCAAGTAACTAAACAGCGTGGCTTTTTCTTTTAGCAAAGGGTATTCATGCTCTAAAGGCTCTTTGCATTTGACCACCAAATCCTGCCCCCACGCTGTTTTAGAATCCACGACTTTAGCCCCCACGCTTTCATACGCTTCGTTACTATAACCGCTATTAGCACCGGCATTATTTTCCACCAAAACCTCCACGCCCTTTTGAATGATTAGCGCCACATCATCAGGCACCAAAGCCACTCGTGATTCTAAATCCATGCTTTCTTTAACTAGTCCAATAGTCATGTTAATCCTTTAAATAGTAGTGTCAGTTATGATTATATTCGCTCAATAAGACTATTTGAGTGTTTTTCTGTCAAAAACTTGAATGGTTTTACTCTTTTACACAATGAAATTGTTCTATTTATTATTCATTTTCTTAATTAATAATTGGTTGTTAATTTTGGTTTAGAATAAAAAATATGAGTGGGGATTTAAAAAGGAGCAATAAAATGATTTTAGTAGGATTAGAAGCGGAGTTAGGAGCGTCAAAAAGAGGCACCGATACAGGGGTTAGGCGTTTGAGAGAGGCTTTAAGCGTAACGCATGGCGATGTGATTAAAGGCATGCAAACGATCACTCAAGAGCGGTGCGTGCTTTATAAAGAGTTCAGATACGCTAAGAATTTTGAAGATTACTACCTTTTTTGTAAAGAAAATTTGATCCCTTGCATGAAAGAAGTGTTTGAGAAAAAAGAATTCCCTTTGATTTTAAGCTCAGAGCATGCGAACATGTTTGGGATTTTCCAAGCCTTTAGGAGCGTTCATAAAGACAAAAAAATAGGGATTTTGTATTTAGACGCGCATGCGGATATCCATACGGCTTATGACAGCGATACAAAGCACATTCACGGCATGCCTTTAGGCATGGTTTTAAATCGTGTCCGTAGCGGGTTTAATCGCATGAGCGAGAGCGAAGAAAAGGCATGGCAAAAGCTTTGCTCTTTGGGGTTAGAAAAGGGAGGGTTAGAAATTGATCCTAAATGTTTGGTGTATTTTGGGGTAAGAAGCACAGAAAAAAGCGAAAGAGATGTGATTAAGGAATTAGAAATCCCCTTATTTAGCGTGGGCGCGATAAGAGAAAACATGCAAGAAGTGGTTCAAAAAACCAAAGAATCATTAAAAGCGGTGGATATTATTTACTTGAGTCTGGATTTAGACATTATGGATGGCAAGCTTTTCACTTCTACCGGCGTGCGTGAAAATAACGGGCTGAGTTTTGATGAATTAAAGCAATTACTGGGCTTGCTTTTAGAAAATTTTAAAGACCGATTAGGAGCGATTGAGGTAACCGAATACAACCCCACGGTGAGTGTCAAACACAATAACGAAGAAGAAAAGCAGGTTTTGGAAATCTTGGATCTCATCATCAAGAGCTGTAAAATTAAAGATAAGAAGCACTCTTTTGCAAGGAGTAGCTGATCGCTTTTCAAGCAAAACGATAAAAAGTTGGAAAATGAAACCAACAATGGGGCAGTGTTTAGATGAAAAATTAACCCGCTTTGAGCGTCAAAAAATGTCTTGTGTGTTTTGAGAACGCATGCAAGCTATCTGTGTGTCAAAAATGGGGATTTTTCACTAGAGATTGAGCAAAATCAGCAAAATCAAAAAAAAAAAAAAAGATTTTCATGGGATTAATAAAATTTTAAGAATTTTATGATAAAATTTTGCGAATTATTAAGTTTTTTTTATTTTTATTACTTAATAGGCGTTCATTATTAGTGCGATTTTACTTGAAAAATTTAAACCATTTTTAAATCTCTCAAAACCTAGCAAGGAGTTTGCGTTGCATAAAAAAGTTCTGTTGGCTTTAACTGCCAGCTTGATTTGCCAAGAGTCTTTGTTTGCTAAGGATAAAGACTACACTTTAGGCAAGGTTTCTACTGCCGGCAAAAAGGATAGATCTGATTATTCTGGGCAGGTCAATTTGGGTTATAGCGGGATTACCGCACCTAAAAGTTGGCAAGATGAAGAAGTGAAAAAATACACAGGAAGCCGCACGGTGATCTCTAATAAAGCGCTCACCCAACAAGCTAACCAAAGCATTGAAGAAGCTTTACAGAATGTCCCCGGTCTGCAAATTAGGAACGCCACCGGTGTGGGGGCTATGCCTACTATCCAAATCCGTGGCTTTGGAGCGGGCGGTTCAGGGCATAGCGATGCGACGCTGATGTTAGTTAATGGTATTCCTGTGTATATGGCCCCCTACGCTCACATTGAGCTAGACATTTTCCCTGTTACCTTTCAAGCCATTGATCGCATTGACGTGATCAAAGGTGGAGGCAGCGTGCAATACGGGCCTAACACTTATGGGGGTATTGTCAATATCATCACTAAGCCTATCCCTACTCAATGGGAAAACCAAGCGGCTGAAAGGATCACTTATTGGGCTAAGGCTAGAAACGCCGGGTTTGCCGCTCCCCCTGATAAAACCGGCGATCCTTCTTTTATCAAGTCTTTAGGCAACAACCTCCTCTATAACACCTATGTGAGAAGCGGAGGGATGATCAATAAGCATGTGGGTATCCAAGCGCAAGCTAACTGGGTTAGAGGCCAAGGCTTTAGGGACAATAGCCCCTCTAGTATTTCAAACTATTGGCTGGATGGGATCTATGACATCAATGAAAGCAATGGGATTAAAGCCTATTACCAATACTACGATTTTGCTATCGCCCAACCGGGATCACTCAGCGAGCAAGATTACAAAACAAACCGCTTCGCTAATTTGCGCCCCTTAAACCAAAAAGGCGGGCGCTCACAACGCTTTGGGGCTGTGTATGAAAACCGCTTCGGGGATTTAGACAGAGTGGGCGGGACTTTTAGCTTCACTTACTACGGGCAGTTGATGACTAGAGACTTTCAAGTGAGCTCTAGCTACAATAGCGCTAACATGGTTACTTGTTTTAGCGAAGCGGCATGCAGGGCGGCGGGACTTCCGGCAGGGTATAACTTGGCTGTGCCTTATTATGCCACCAACTACAATGGTTGGGCAGAAGTAGAAAACCCTGTGCGCTCCATTAACAACGCTTTTGAGCCTAAAGTGAATCTGATCGTCAATACCGGGAAAGTCAAGCAAACCTTTATCATGGGCTTGCGTTTCATGACCACCACTTTTTTACAGCGCCAATACTTAAACACCAATGAATGCGCCACCAAAACGAGCGGTGAGGGGGCAGGATTCTTGTGTGAGGGCGCTAATGTGATGAGCGGTTGGAAACCCCACATCAAGCATGGCGTTTATAGAAACTGGAATAACTGGCGTAACAATTACACAGCAGTTTATTTGAGCGATCGCATTGAAGCTTGGGACGGGCGCTTTTTCATCGTGCCTGGTTTGCGCTACGCTTTTGTGCAATACAACAACGAAAATGCGGCTAATTGGGCGCAAATCCCTGAGAAGGATTTAAGAAAAATCAAGCACATGAACAATTGGATGCCCTCAACCAACATTGGCTTTATCCCTGTGCAAGGCGATCACAATGTGCTTACCTACTTCAACTACCAACGCTCTTTTGTCCCGCCTCAATTAGACGTTTTGAGCTATGGAGGAGCGGAGTATTTTACCCAACACTTTGACACGGTGGAAGCAGGAGCGCGCTACACCTATAAAGATAAATTCAGCTTCAATGCGGACTACTTTAGGATTTGGGCGCGCGATTTTGCTACCGGGCAGTATTCAGTCTATACGAGCGGTCCCATGAAAGGTAATGTGCGCCCCATTAATGGCTATTCTCAAGGCGTGGAGCTGGAATTGTATTACAGGCCTATTAGAGGGTTGCAATTCCATGCCGCTTTCAACTACATTGACACTCGTGTAACCAGCCATGGCCCTTTAACAGACTTGAATGGGGATGTGCTAAAAGGGACTAGCTATAACAAGCATTTCCCATTTGTAAGCCCTTTCCAGTTCATTTTTGACGCTCGTTACAATTGGCGTAAAACCACCATTGGTATTTCTAGCTATTTTTATAGCCGCGCTTATAGCGGGATCAGCAACAGCGCAGCAGGGGGCTATTACGGGATGCAATATTATAGTGGGGGGAACAACTATGAAAGCGTTCTTAATAGCGGTTATCAATGCGAAGCTTGGTGTATGACCCAGCATGAAGGGCTCTTGCCTTGGTATTGGGTGTGGAATATCCAAGTGAGCCAAATTTTCTGGGAAAACGGACGACACAGAGTTACAGGAAGCTTGCAAATCAATAACATCTTCAACATGAAGTATTATTTTACAGGGATTGGCTCTAGCCCTGCAGGCTTGCAACCCGCACCTGGAAGATCGGTTACAGCGTATTTGAACTACACTTTCTAAAGGCTTTAAAAAGGAGGGGGGTTATTGCGCTATGATGAGTTACTAGCCGCTTAGCGATTTCACTAATTTCACTAATATTGTGGAGCATTCATTTAAGAATATTCCAAATAAGTTTCTTTGAGGCTGGCCTTAGCCCTTTGCCAATTGGGTAAATACAAACTCAGCAAATCCCTAAAATATTCGTTATGGTGGCGCGCTTTGAAATGCAATAATTCATGCACAACCACATATTCAATGCCCTCACTAGGCGCTTTAGCCAATTCCAAATTGAAAAGCAAGGTGCGTTTAGCAATGTTGCAACTCCCCCATATCCGTTTCATTTTTTGGATCTTAAAGCTTTGTATGTTTTCGTTTAAAATCTTTTCATAATGGTTGATGTAGGTTTGTATTTTTTCTCTTAAAACTTGTCTGTAATAATTTTCTAACACCTTTAAGCGGTTTTCTAAGCTTGTTTTTTGATGGACATGCAAGATTAAATATTTAGGGCTTTGGAGGACGAAGTGTTTTTTTATGGTGTGTTCAATCTTTAACAAATGGCGTTTCCCAAAAAGATAATGGCTTTCTCTTTCTAGCATTCCTCTTTGGCTCTGTCTGTTTTGGTTTAAAAAATTTTGTTGCTGTTCTTTTATCCAAGGGAGTCTTTTAATCAAAGAAAGCCTAAGGCTCTCATCGTTTAAAGCTAGGGGGCAAGACACACGCACAGAGCCATTAGGCGGGCAAACGCTAATGTGTAAATGCTTAATATCCTTTTTTTCTATAGCGATATTGGTATTATTTAAAGTCAAACAATAAGCGTTCATCAATGATATTCCTCTATGCGTTTGGCTAAATTAAAGACATTTTCTGACAAACCCTCATCACCTATGATTTTTCTTAAAGCGAATTTAAGAATTTTTTCTTTTTGATGATGCCCCACCCAACCATCTTTTTTATTATCCCTTATGCATGCGTCTATTTCTAGGGCTAAGGCTTCATTTTCATCTAAATTATCATAGAGGGTTTTTAAAGCGTCAGTGTTGATTTTTGTAGGGTAATTTTTATCTTCTTTACGGATAACTTGTTTGGCTAAATGTTGGATTTGTTGCAAGTATTCTAAATAGGTTAATTTCTTTTCTCTAAACTGGTTGATCAAATCGTTTAAAAGCGAAGATAATTTTTCGTAATACTTAGGATCGCTCGCTTCTTTTTCTATAATGCGTTTTCTAGTGTTGTTAGCGATGCATTCTGCCATAGAGCTTTCATTTTTAAACGCTTGAGACAGATCCTTATTAAAATCATTAATATCCATTTGGGCTAAAACTTCGCACAGCCCTTGATCTTCTATTTTAATGAGCGTCTTGCTATCCGTGGCTTTAATGTAAGCGTCTAAGATCCTACGCATCTCTTCGCTATAGCTTTTTAAATCCACGCTATCCCCACTGCTTAAACCAATCATCTTTTGTAAATGCCTGTAAAATTCCGCTTCTTGTTTGATTGTTTGCATTTCTTCTTTAGAATAAACGGGCTTTTCTAAATTATTTAGCTCCACAAACATTCTTAAAAACGCGCCAACAAGCTGGTAAAATAACCGCCTTTTTTGAGCGTTTTTTTCTAAATCATTCCCGCAAAAATAAGCGGTATAATCCTCTTCATCTTTTGGCTCTTTCACGCTTTCACAAAGCGATTTCAACTGATCTCTAGCTTCTTCTAATTTTTTCTTAATCTTTTGGGCTTTGTCAGAGATAAGCCCTTGAATGTCTTCTCTTTCGTAGTTTTCAAACGCTTTATTAGTGTAATCGCTGTGCGCTTTTTCTAAACTCTCAAACAAATCCTTATAGTCTATGATACAGCCAAAATCCTTATCTTCACCATCCAGTCTGTTCACCCTGCACACCGCTTGAAAAAGCCCATGATCTTGCATTTTCTTATCCATGTATAAATAAGTGAGGCTTGGCGCATCAAAACCGGTCAATAGCTTCTCCACCACGATCAATAGCTTCATTCTAGAAGGCTCATTAATAAAACGCTCTTTAACTTTTTCTTCAAACTCTTTGATTTTATTAAGGGCTTTTTTCTCATCTTTTTCATCAAAAAAGTTTTGCAGCATTGTGCAATAAGCGCGGTATTTGTAACTCTCTTCGCTCTCATCGCTCCCGCAATCTTTCAGATCAGCGATATTGGGTTCATAGCTTGTGATCACAGCCACCTTATCCTTTAATTCTGTTTCTAAAAAGAGTTCAAAATACCGGCATGCGTTATACACGCTTCCAGCCACCAGCATGGCATTCCCCTTTTCACTCCTTAATCGTGGGAGTTTTGCCATATCCAATACAATATCTTGCACAATGCGAGCCAATCTGTCTTTAGTGGAAAAAACTTTTTGCAAATTAACCCATTTCTTTTTAAGCTCTGTTTTAGCCGTATCATTCAAGTTTTGGGTTTTTAATTCAAAATATTCGTCCAGCTTTTCAGGGCTGCTGACATATTGATCCACGCTCCTGGCTTCATAGTTTAAATCTAGCACCACTTTATCGCTAACGGCTTCATTAAATTTATAGCAATGGATATAATTCCCAAACACTTCCTGGCTTGTCTTTTTATCTTGTTTCAATAAAGGCGTGCCGCTAAAGGCGATAAAAATCGCATTAGGAAGCAGGCTTTTCATGGCGTTGTGCAATTTACCGCTGTGGGTTCTGTGGCATTCATCCACTAAAACAATCCATTCTTTAGAGAATGTAATTTTTTTCTAATCTCTAAGAAATCAATATCTAGGGATTATGACTATGCAAGAAACAGTTTTTAAAAGAAAAGTTTTGGATGCGAATATCTTAAAAGAAATGCATGCGAACAATGTCGTTTATTCCAAACATTCAAAAGACAGGTTTATTCCTTTCAGATTTAATAAATTTAATTATGTTGAATGTAAGCTCTTTAAAAAGATATTGAACTTTCCTAGCAATACAACTTTCTTTGGTGGCACAGGCTGTAAGAAACTCATGGAACTTTTAAGTGAAATTGTTATAGATTCTAGAAGTTCCAAAATCGCATTAAACCGCCATTATGCTTTAACTCGCTTGCAGTGGTGCGATAGAACTTTAAGGCATAATCTCCAAATTTTAGGGAAAATAGGATTTCTAACTGCTTTTAAGAACAAAAAGGGCTATATTTTCTTATCTATGCATGACTTCACTAAAATAGAAGGCTACGAGCATTTGGGTTTGAATGGGGAGAGCAATTTACCTAATAACTTCTTTTTAGGAATTTGTTGTTATTTGAAAAAACTCTTTAAGAAATTAAAAGATAGTACATTCAAACTCTCAAACAAGCACGGTGCATTCTTTTTAAAAATCCCTAAGCATTTTCAAATGCAAAACTTTAACAATATTTTTTTGGAGTTTGTGTCGGTTAATAATTCTTGTCTTTCTTGTAGATTAACTTATGATCAGCTTGTTGGCAAAAAAATTCCAAACATCAAGTGTTCTTACCAACAAGCGATTGTAAAAAAGAATATCTATAGAGCATTAGAAGAACTATCTATAGATAATGTGAGTTTAGCATCATAAAGAAAACAAAGGATAAAAAATGCAATTTCCACTCAAAAAAGAGTTAAAAATTTCACAAAAATATGTGATTCCTAAAGGCTTTGACCCTACAAACAAAGAATACAAAAATCTTTTGGTGAAAGATCTACCTAAAACAGTGCATAGGGAAGTTGAAATCGCTATGAGATTGTTATTTGAAATCAACGAAATAGAGACAGCGATTGAAGTCATGAAATTTCTCACTCAAGCAATGGATCGTGTTTTGTATGATGTGAGAACCAAACATTATGAAATGAGACTAGCCAAAAATATTAAAAAAAGTAGATTTGGGTAAAAGACTATGGCTTATATCGCTAATTTACAATTCTTACCATTAGATGAAATTTTACTTTCTAATGGTTATAAACACAAAGTAGAGAAATCAAGCAAAAATAATCCGGCTCTTTATAATGAATACGATACCGTTAAAGGCACACTTATTGTTTCAAGAAAGCCTGATGGGAGTTATCATTATTTCAACACTCATAATGATGAAGATAAAGGCACAATTATCGCCTTTTGTAAAAATCGTGGGCTAGATTTTAATGATTTACTCAAAAACAGAGATGATTTAGAAATTAGCGATAAGCCAAACTACAAATATAACAATTCCAAGCTTTATGCAATCATTACCAAAGAACAAGAAGCAGAGCGTCAAAAAGTGGTGAAACAATTTGAAAAGCTCCCTACCTACGATACAGAAAGCTCAGATTTGTTTCATACTTTATTAGATAGCCGCTCTTTGGATAAAACTTTACTAAAACCTTATAATCATTTACTTAAAGAAGATGAACATGCAAATTTATGCGTGCCTTGCTATTTAGTCAATGATAATGGAAATTTGATACAAAGTGGGTATAACAAGCGATTGTCCAAACCTTTCACTATGCAAGGAGCTACTACTCCCACTAAACACTTAATGCAAGCAGGTTCTATCAAGGGTTTTGAAGTTTTATGCCCACAAAATACTAAAAATATTCAAAATATTATTGTGGCTGAAAGCGTTTTTGATGGCTTAAGCGTGTTAGAAATGCAAGGGCTTGATTCCAATCAAACAGCTATTATTTCTACTATTGGTAATTTCACAGAAGAAAGAATGCAAAAATTTGTAGATAAATTTCTTAATACCATCAACACTCATAAGTGTAAGGAATACAATGAATACCACAAAGAAATTGATCGCTACAACAAGCAATTAGGGTACTATGAAAATTACACAAATTTTCAAAAAAGATATGAGAAATGGCGTGCTAAAGAGTTAGCTAAACACAATAATGACCCTAAAAAAGTCCCTAATGACCCCTTTTTCTCGCCCATAAGAGATAAAAATAATCTTATCCCTAAACCCATTTTTAAACCTAGTGCTCTAGCCTTACGCCTAAAAGAACCAAAAATTCCTAATTTAAGTCTTAATATTATTTTAGCAATGGATAATGATGAACAAGGACGAAAATTCAATGCTATTTTGGAAAAAATTTTTTACGCTCACACTAAAGAAATTCCAAATATCTATACGCCTATCAGTAAAGATGCGAACGATGATTTGAAAATTGCTAAAGCATTAGGATTGAAGCAAATTAGCAATATGATTTTACAAGATTTTTTATTTGATGCTAAAGAAAAAATGCAAAACCCTACTACCACACCATTACAAAAAAGCATCTTGGCTAACCAATTACAAAAACTACAAGATCTAATGCCAAAACCTAAACTACTACAAGGAGTGTTTAATGGTTACCAACAAGATCATGGCTTTGGATCTAAATATGTAGCTAATTCTGTCTATTACACCAACAATCAATCTCAAAACAAAGGACATGAAAGATGAAAACAAAACATAAAGAAATAAGAATGTTTAAGAAAATTCGCAGAATGATGAGTTTGGCAATGTTAATGCCTAGTTTTTTATTGGCAGCACCAGATTACAGACAAAAATTCACTCAAATATTGGATTTCATAAGTAATGATTTTATCAAAGCTATCGGTGGTCTAATCATTGTTGGGACTTGCATTTACGCCTATAAAAATTGGGACAGGCTTGGAGAAATTGGTTGGAAATGCGCTGGGATTATCATTATAACCGCTGCTATTTCTAATGCTAAAACTTTAAGTCAATGGTTATTTTAGATGGCATTGCATATTGTTTGTATTGAAAGTACCAACATTAGAGAAATCAGCAAAAGAGAAACTTTTTTGGGGTTAAACTTGGATAGCTGGATTGTTAGCTTCTTAATGTCGGCATGGTTACTTTCATTCCAACCACTTTATGCTATGGGTTTAATGGCTAGTTGTGTGTTTGTATTCTACATTTTAGAATTTTTTGATGAAGATATAACAGCCATTTTGCACGCCCTTTTCACCTTAAGAACAGGAGCTAGAAGTTATTATGCTTGAGAAAGTTTTTAATTCTTTATGCTCGCTAGTTCCTAAGCGTTATAGCATGAAAGAAGAAACTAACATTGTAGGCATTTACAATGAGCATTATCTTTTAAGTGAAAAATCAAACCTTGTGGGTGCTCTTAAGCTAGAGGGAATTTCTTATTTATCTTTAGATGACAAAGAAATAGGGCAAAAATTTAATGAACGCATTTTAGCTCTTAATGAAATTGTAGATGGAGTGCATTTTAAAATCGTAGCTAAAAGGCGTAAGATTTTCATGCACCATGAATATACTCAAGAAGAGATAAGTAATCCTTTTGCATTAGAAGTTATCAATTTATGGGAGCAAGGGGTTGAGGATGTCTATCAAAATTTCTATTATTTAATTTTTGAAACTAAGAATGATAGCATTAAAGGTTATTTGGAACGATTTAAGAAAAAAATCACTACCAATGAATTAGAAAATATTCAAGAAAGTGATAAACAAAATGAAGTTAAATATCAAGAAAACTATTTCATAGGCTTTGATAATTTTAATTTAGTAGATAAATCTAAAATATTAGACAGCATTATCAATAATGTCAAAAGCATGCTTTCCAATTTGTTTGTAGAAAAATTAGACGCCAATAGTTTGCTTAATTTTTATGCGGAATATATCAATGGCGTTCCTAGTGAATACACTTTTGCTAGAGGTCGTTTGCATGATGGCATGATCAATTCTGATGTGCATTTTAAAAAAGATTTTTTCACTCACATTCATAATGGTAAAGAGATTTTCAAGCGTTTCATCAGCATTAAGACTTATGATATAGACAAAATTGTCAGCACTGCTCTTTCTTCAGTGTTGCATTTATCTTTAGAATTTGATGTGATTTTAAACATTGACAATATTCCTAAAGCAAAGGCTGAAAAAAAGATTGAAACTAAAAGAAAAAGAGCGAATAAGAGTATTAGAGTTGAAATTGATGAATTGAATGACATGGTTAAAACAGACAGAGTTTTAATGCAAGAGATTTCTTTAAATATTTTAGTTCATGCCAAAACTAAAACCGATTTAGATAGTGCTTGTATAGAAATTGCCAACTTGCTCAAACAAAAAGGCATTGTAAACACACAAGAAAGTATTGGCATGCTTCCTATGTTTTTTAGCTTCTTCCCCAATCGTAATCGCTTGAATTTTAGAAAGCGTTTGTTGTCTAGTCAAAATATTGCTTCTTTAATCATATTAGAAAAGCAAAATTGTGGTTTTTCTAGAAATTCATGGGGTAACCGCCATTTAACTATTTTTAGAAACCAAGACAAATCGCCTTATTTATTCAATTTCCATGCTTATGAGGCAAAAAGAAAAGATGATATGGTATCAGGTCATACCATCATCTTTGGTGGCACAGGGGCTGGTAAAACCACTTTAATTGAATTTTTAATCACTAATTGTTTTAAGTATAAAGATTTAAGTATTTTGGCTTTAGATAGAAATAATGGCATGCGTGTGATGACTGAGTTTTTAGATGGCCACTACAACGATAGCAATGATTTTTACATTAATCCGTTTTCTTTAAAAGATACAAGCGCTAATTGCACCTTTTTAGTGAGTTGGCTAGCGTTCATGCTCAATATTGATGAATATACTAAAGATGAGAAAGAAAAAAAGACTTTAAGTGCCTTATCTAAAACGATCAGAGTTTGCTATAACAATATCACAAAACAAGGGGGTGCTATTTTTAAGTTAAAGGATTTTAAAGACACGCTAGAAAGAGACTATTTAGATAGCAAAGACATTTTAGAAAAAGAGGGCTCAAAAGACTTATACAAGCATTCTACTGATTGTTTAGACTTTGCCAAAAAGCTTTCCGTTATTGATATGGACGCTCTTTCTAGTAATAAAAAAGATTTCCACTTGGCAGTATTATACCTATTCTATAAAGTCATGAACAGAGCTAAATTAGAAAACAAGCCTTTTTATATATTCATTGATGAAGCAAAATCTGTTATTGAAAATCCCATCATGTTAGCTAAAATCAAAGACACACTCGCTCAAGCTAGAAAACTCAATGGGGTTTTAACTTTAGCCTTTCAAGACATTAACCAACTTGATGGTGTAGAGGGAGCAAAGTCCATTGTGGAAAATGCCGCTCAAGTCATACTCTATCCTACAAGCAATTTTGAGAAATTAGAGAGCTATGGCATTTTATTAAGTCCTATTGAAAAATCCTTTTTAAACAAAACACCATTAAACGCTAGGCAAATATTAGTGAAAAACCTCCTCACTCAATCTAGCGTATTTTTAGAGATCAACTTAGAAAAGTTAAACAGCACCAATAAAAAATTTTTAAGAGCGTATAGCTCTAGCGCATCTAGCGTTTTTGAACTGGAAATGCTTAAAAAGGATAATCCAAGAGATTACAAAGAAATTTATTTGACAAAGGAGTAGGAATGAAAGATAGCGTGATTATTATTGAGAGCCCTAATAAAGTTGAAAAGATTAAGCAACTAACAGGTGCGGAAGTTTATGCAACTATAGGGCATTTTACTAACCTTATAGGCGTAGATATTGAAAATAATTTTGCTTGTAAGTTTGAAATCAAAGAAGAAAAAGCTAAGAAAATAAATTTTTTAATTAATGCTTGTAGGGACAAAAAAGTCTATATCGCTACTGACCCTGATAGAGAGGGCTATGGTATTGGCTATCAATTCTATAAAAAAATTAAAAATGTAGCTAGTGAAATTTATCGTGCAGAATTTCATGAGATCACACCAAGCGGTATTGAAAAGGGCTTAAAAAATGCGGTGTTATTTTCTCGTTCTAACACCAATTTATATCAATCATTCTTAGGCAGGATTGCAAGCGATCAGGTTGTTGGATTTGCTCTAACAAACTATTTAAGAAAAAGTTTAAACATTAGTGAATTGAGCGCTGGTAGAGTACAAATTCCAGCTCTAGCTTTAATCTGCCACAGAGATCAAGAAATAAGGGATTTTGATAAGTTGGATGGTGAAGAAAAAGTAGATTATCAAATCCAAGCTAAGATTGTGTGCAATGAAAAAGAAGTGATTATTAAGCATGTAAGGGCGAATGAAAAAAACGAACTAGTGGATTTTAAATTTAAAGACAAAAACGAAGCATCTCAATTTTTAGAAGATTTAAAGGACGGATTAGGATCTATGAGCGTTCTAGCTTCATTAAAAGAAAGTCTTTATAATAAAGAACCCAAAAAACCTTTCACCACTTCTAAACTTTTATCCCAAGCGAGTAAAGCCTTAAAAATACCTACTAAAGAAATCGCACAGCTTGCTCAAAAACTCTTTGAAGCTGGTCTCATCACTTATCACAGAACTGATAGTGAATTTTTAAGTCCTGAGTATCTCAAAGAGCATCAAGCGTTTTTTGAACCTATTTATCCGAGTGTTTATCAATACAGGGAATATAAGGCTGGTAAAAATTCACAAGCTGAAGCACATGAAGCCATAAGAATTACACATCTGCATGCTTTAAAAGACTTAGAAAAAGTGTGCAGTGACACTAAAATAAGCGAAGAATTAGCGCTGAAGTTGTATCAACTTATTTATGCCAATACAATTTGTTCTCAAAGTAAAAACGCCCTATACAATCAATATGATTGTATCTTTAGAATTAAAAGCGAGAGTTTTAAGCTCTCTTTCAAACTTTTAAAAGAAAAGGGTTTTTTAGAGATTGAAGAACTCATTCAAGGCAAAGAAGAACCTAACAAGGAAGAACAAGAAAATGAAATAGAAAACTTTTCATTAAAAGAAAATGATAGTGTCCCATTAAAAGAAGTTTTTATTAAAGAAATAGAAAAACCTAGTCCTAAACCTTATAAAGAAAGTGCCTTTATTCCCTTATTAGAAAGCGAGGGGATTGGTCGTCCTAGTACTTATGCGAGCTTCTTAGATATTCTTTTGAAGCGTAAATATATTAGCATTGATACAAAAACTAACGCCATCACCCCTACTAGTCAAGGATTAGAAGTGATTTCATTTTTCAAAAAAGATAAAGAAGTGGATTTCATCGCTCTTACAAGCAAGGATAAGAGCAAATTAGGAAACACTACCAAACAATTTGAAGAATGCTTGGATTTAATCATGAGGGGTGAAGTTAGTTATGAAAAGTTTATGTCTGAAGTCATAAGCAAGTTAAAAAGCACCTCCAAGTTTTATCAAACAAAATCTGCTGACAATAACATGCCTACCGACAAGCAACTTGAACTCATAGACAAAATTTGTAAAGATAAAAAATTACAAAAACCCAGTCAAGAAATCTTGCAGAACAAGGAAAAATGTTCTGATTGGATTGCAGAGCATATTAAAGAAAAACCTAGTCAAAAACAACTGGATCTGGTTAAAAAAATTTGTGAAGAGTGTAAATTAGAAATGCCAATCAATGAAATATTGAATAACAAATTCGCTATCTCTAAATGGATTGATAAATACAAAAAGACAAAGAAATGAGAATATTTTTAATAGGAATAATTTTGTTATCACTAAGTGGATGTTCTAATAAACAATATGAAATGTATAAAAGCCCTTGTGCCTTTTTCATTCAAATCAACCCATAGGCTAGTTGATGTCAAAAAGAAGCAAAGCTTTAGAACAATTTCATGGCGATTTAAAAAATTTAGAATTACAAACTAAAAGGCGCATGGATTTGTGGGGCGATCTAAAAGAGAATGAAGAACAAACTTTGCTTTTAGAAGAAATTGAAAATGAATTAAAACAATTAGAAAACAAAAAGAATCTTAAAGCAGGCAACAACACAAAAGAAGAAAATCAAGACACTCAAGAAAACCAGCCTAACGATTTGTTTTCTTTGCCATTGCCCACTCAAACCATCATCAGTGAAACTAAAGAGTTTGTAGAAGAGCCTATGACAGAAACAGAAGAAAAAGAAACGCCCCAAAACGAGACAATCCAAGAAAAAAAAGAAAGAATTTTTAAAAACCTTTTCTCTAGAATAGGATTTGATAAAAGTATTGCCCCCACAATGCTCTTTGAAGAAGTGAGAGATGCAAGCGTTATCTATCATTTAGAGAAAAAATTAGGCGATTATATCTTTTATGTAGCGTGTTTCTTCTTTGGCACAACAGCGTTGCTTATTATCTTACTGATTATTCTGTTGCCCTTAAAACAAAAAGAGCCGTATTTAGTGCAATTTTCTAACAATAAAGAAAATTTTGCTTTAGTTCAAAAGGCAGATAGCACCATTACAGCCAATAAAGCTCTTATTCGTTCATTAGTGGGAGCGTATGTGCTAAATAGGGAAAGCATTACTCATATTAAACAACATGAAAAAATGCGTCAAAACACCATTAAAGAGCAAAGTTCCAATGAGGTATGGTATGAATTTGAAAAACTCATCGCTCATTATGACAGCATTTACACTAATCCTTTACTCACAAGAAAAGTAAAGATTGCAAATATCTATTTAGATAAAGATTTAGCCTATATTGACATTGAAGTGAGCTTGTATCATAGTGGAGAATTAGAGAGCTTAAAGCGCTATAAAGTGGTGATGAGTTTTGAATTCAAAAAGCAAGAAATCAATTTTGACTCCATGTCTTTAAACCCTACAGGCTTTATTGTTACAGGTTACGATGTAACTGAAATTGCGATTTTAAAAGACTTGGATGAAAAAAATAAAGTCAAAGATGATGGTGTGAAATCTAGGATTATCCATACCGAGAAAAAAGACCCTCACATGAGCCAATATGAAGATGTTAAGGAACAATAATGAAAAAATTTACCCTATCGCTATTTTTGTATTGCGCTTTGCTTAGTGCTGAAGAGGATATTTTTAGGAACAATGCAAATGAAACTGATCCTACAAGTTCTTTTGAACATGGCAAAGAAAACAACAATCTTATCCCAGCAAAATCTGATAGTTTAGAAAGTTTCAAAGAGCAAGAAAACAAAGAAAAAGCCAAACAGCTTATGGATTTAAAAGCCTTACAGAGCGTGTATTTTTCTAAAAATAGAAAATTGCAAGACAATAATTTCAATGTCTTATATGTGGCAGGCAACACCAATAAAATCCGCTTACGCTATGCGATGACTACCACTTTTATTTTTGACAATGATCCTATTATCTATGTGAGCTTAGGAGATCCTAGCGGTTTTGAGCTCACTTACCCTACTAACGATCATTACGATTTATCCAACATGCTAGTGATCAAACCCTTGCTTATAGGGGTGGATACAAACCTAACTGTAGTCGGAGCAAGCGGGACAATTTATACTTTTTACTTGTTTAGCACCACTTACACCAGCAAGTTTCAAAGCTATTTTTCAGTGTTTGTCTCTAATAAAAGAGCTATCGGTAAGCTCAATATTTTGTCTAAGAGCGATCTAGAAAAAAGAGAGCAAGAACAATTGGCTAAAACAGAAACAGATACGAATAGCTCTAATAAACAAGATAAGCAAAAGCTTGACTATAGAAAAATCAATTATGAGAGCAAGGAAATTGATGATGGCAAGTTTATAAGAATTGGAGATGAAGTCAATCACATTTTCATTGAAAAAGCTAAAATCAATCGTGGTTATTTGCAAAAACCCAAACACAAACGCACCTGGTGGAGTTTGTGGCTCTATAAAAAACCCAGTGATGACGCGCTTGATATAAAGGCACTAGATGTCTTTGATGATGGCAAATACACTTATTTTAGATACGACAGAGATCAAGCCTTTTCAAAATTTCCTTACACCTATAAGGTTGTAGATGGGTATGATAATCCTATCAATAGCCGTGTTGTAGGGAATTACATTATTGCTGAAGATGTTTCTAAAAAATGGACTTTAAGGAGCGGTAAGGAATATGTGTGCGTAAGAAGAGATAAGCACAAATACCAAAAATCTAAGGACTTCATGCGTTTAAAAAGGCTTTTAGAGCAAGATGAAGCCATGAAAGCCAAACGAAACAACATTCACTTGATTGAAGACACTACGCCTCAACCTAAAAATGCCATTAGCGTAACGGAGTTGTTAGCTCAAATCAAAAACCAAACTCCAAGCAAAGAATGCCGAGCCTTAAATGAAGAAGAAGTTAAGACTTTAGAAGAGGTTAAAAACATCATAAAAGCTCCTAAGCCTTTGCAAAAAGATTTGAAAAAGAACGCTAAAAAACACACCATCAAAACCCAATATTGCGTGCCTATCCCCTATATTGAAAGACTAAAAACCACTGATGGTTTAGAGAAGCATCAAAAGGGGCTGAATAACACCCCAAAACAAATTCAAGCGAACCCTAATGAAGAGATTAAAAAATGATGGGCTTTTTTAGAGTAATTAGAAACGCACCGATTGTAAGTATCTTTATTGTTTTGATGCTTATTTTTTGTGCATGGTTTTTCCTTTATGATGATAGCTCGCCTAAATCAGTGAGAAATTATGTTAAAGGCAAGTTTCCAATTTCTGACTATCTCTACAAAAAAGCAGATAAAAAGGAAATCCCACCACAGAACAATGTCGTTAAACAAGAGAAAGAAGAAATTAAAAAATCTTGTAAGGGTCAGATAACAGATAATAAGGGTAATTTAATAGATGATGATTGCAATATTATAGCCACTCAAAAACAAGTTAATAACTTACCAAATTTGCCTAAGGATTTTAATAAAACACTTATTAAACCACAAAGTCCATCCTTCAACTACAATACCGCTAATGAAGAAGAAAAATTCCGTCTGGTGATTTTAGCGTCTCGTATTAGCACTCAAAAAGAAACACAGCCTCCAATCTCTATAAAAAATAGTGTTTCTAACACAAAATCCAAAGAAAAACGAGAGCTTGAAAAAGAATACGGCTCTAGCGGGTTTAAAAATTTTAAAAGAAAAAATGTAGCGAGCAGTGAAAACAAACTTTTAAGAACGATTACAGCTGACAGGATGATCCCAGCCATTCTGATCACTCCTATTAGCAGTGAAATAGGGGGGAGTAAGATAGTCGCTCAAGTGGAGAGCGATATATACGCAACGATGGGTAGAGCGGTTTTAATCCCTAAAGGGAGTAGAGCCATAGGTTATTACAACTCCAATAACAAAATAGGAGAATACCGATTAGAAATTGCTTGGAATAGGATAATCACGCCTCAAGGGGTCAATATCATACTAAGCGATGCTAAGGGAGCTGATGTCAAGGGTTATAATGGCATGATAGGCACACTCCATAACAAATATTGGGAACGCTATGGTATTCCTTTATCCTTAAGCACCTTGTCAAATGGGCTACTCATAGGTCTTACTAGCGGTCTTACCGAAGCGATGAAAAACAAAAGGGGTGGTTTTAACCAAAACTATTTTGGAGATTACATGATGATGCAAATGACAAGGCAAACTGGTATCAGCCTAAATAATATTATCGCTCAAATCATGCGAGAGCAAATAAGGATTAAGCCCATTATCACTATTAGAGAAGGAAGCCATATTTTTATTAGTCCTAATACGGATATTTGGTTTCCTATCCCTAAAAACAATGAAGTCTTAGCGAAATTCTTTAATGAAGAAAAGGAGCAAAACAATGATACAAAATAGCATTATTAATAATAATTTTATTCTAAATAGTGTAAAATTAAAATACAATATTAAACATAAGGATTGCTAATGGAACTCAACCTTGAAGAAGAATTATTGAACACTCTAGAAGAAAGCAAAGATGCAGAATATGTGGAGCTTTGCAAAAAAGCAATAGAGACGCAAATGGAATTAAGAAAAGTTATGGATAAACGCCTAGAAAATGAAACCAAAGAGTCAAGATCGAGAATGCAAGCAAGGATTACTGAAAGACTGGTTTCAGAAATTTTAAATACCGAAGAGCATTTTTCAAACAAGATTATCCAAAACGAGAAAACGCTTGAAATTATTTTTGATATAGAAAGGACTTATAATAATGATTGATGAATTAAAAAATATTCATGATGCTGAAAAAACTAATGAAAATACCGGCGAAAGCAAGAACAATCAAGTTGTGAAAAGATCTAGACAATACACTAAAAACAAAAAGAGCTACGAAGAGAGTTTAAAGGAGTATAACAAGTATGTTATTACGCAAAATGTTGAACAAGAACGCTATGAAAGTCTTGTAAAAGAATTTGAAGAGCTTTTAAACAAAAGAAAAGCTATTGATAATGAGTTGGATGCTAAAAGTGGGGAAATTATAACTAGTGCTAAAAAACTAGGATATTTCAAAAAACTAAATCATAAGGTTTAAGAATGGTAGATAAGTTACAGAGTTTGGGCTTTTTGAAAGATCTAATACAAAAAAGAGAGGTTTTGTTAAGAAAGAAAGAATTCTACAATGACAAGGTCATTAAAGAAAGATTCCTTATTATGGAAAACAAGGAAAAAAACAGATTGGCTAACAAACGACTAGTGAGTTATAGGAAATCGTTAGCTAATATCAATAAGGAGTTATTAGAATTAAGAAGAGAAATTAACGCTAAAAAGACACGCACCTTTAAAATTCAAGATGGTGAACAATATCATGGTTTTATAGAAAAAGGTGCAGATAAATGAACGGTCTTTTCAATTCTAAACAAGAGCAACTCCCACTAGTATTGCAAAGATTTGTGAGAGATTTAAAGCCTTATTTAGAAATGCCCATCAATGAAATCATGTTTAATAAAGAAAAAGAGTTTTATTTGGCTAAAGGCTCTTCTATGAGATTAGTGGCTGATGAAAGGTTCAGTCAAGATTACTTGATCACTTTTTGCGAACAATTAGCGAATTTTAGAAATCAAATGTTTGATTTAAAGCACCCACAGCTCGCTACTTCTATACCTTACACACAATTTCGCGTGCATGCCTTACATCCTAGTGTTATTGCTAATAGTAATATTGCGATCAATATTAGAATACCCAGTCTTTTTAAATTCCCTATTGAGAGTTTTAAACTTTCTCAAAAATGTTTAGAGAAAAACATGACTTACCAACAAATTATCAATGCAGTAATGGATGCAAAAAACATGCTCATCGTAGGTGGGACAAGTAGCGGTAAGACTTCTTTTGCAAACTGCTTACTCAATTTTATTCCTTTAGAAGATAGAGTGGTTACTATAGAAGATAGTCCTGAATTACATATGGAAAATCCTAATCAAGTTAACATTTTGGTAGGAAAAAATGAAGATAGCTTTTTTACCTATGAGCAAGCTTTAAACTCGGCTATGAGAATGACACCTAAAAGGCTTTTGCTTGGCGAACTTGACACAAGAAACACTTCTTTATTTTTAAGGCTCTCTAACACAGGACATAGTGGTATGATAAGTACTTTACATGCCAATAGCACTAAAGATGCATTTGAAGCTATTTCTATGAATATGGCAATAAGCAGAAATGAAGTAAGCCCAACCGCTCTTTTAAATTATTTTTGTGCTGGAATGGATTATTTAATCTATTTGAAATTTAATTATAAAACCCATGAGAGAGAAATTACAGATTTTTTAGATGTCAAAACAGATTTAAAACAACTTTTAGGATACGAATGAAAAAGACGACCAAACCTTATCAAAACTCTAAACTTAAAAATGGTGGGAAACGCTTAGTGTTGGTTTTAGAGAAAAACGCTTATGAGAAACTCAAAGAATTATCTAAAAATCACTATATGCCTATGACTAAATATATAGAAACTCGTATTCTAAGCCATTCTAGCGATCTTAACACGCAATCTTTAGCGCAGTATCAAGCCCTTAAAAAAAGTCTTTTAGTCTATATGAAAAATCTTAATCAAGTTTATAAGGGCTTGAATGCAACTTTTAATAATTTAAACCAAATCGCTCATCATTTAAATCTTCAAGTTTTATTGCAACAAGAAAATAAGGTTTCTACTATTCTCAGTGAGACTTCTTTAAAGCAAATAGAGATACAACTTATTTCTTATGCTAAAGAAACACAATTTTTAAAAAAGGTTATTTTAAGTAGCTTGATTGGATACAAAAAAATAATAACGGAGGATTAGTATGGAAAATTTTCACCAAAAAATTTCTATCATTTTACTTCGCATGCAACATAGCGTTGTAAATTTGAAACAAACTATTGCTATGCAAAATAATATAGCCAAGAGAGAAGAATTAGATAAAAGTCTTTCTAATCTTTTAATGAATTTTAATGAAATAATAAATTTGTTAGAAAACGCTCAAGATAGCCAAGAAGAAAAGCTCAAAATCGCTGAAGAACTTCTAGAAAAAGAAATAGACAAATTTCTCAACAAATTTTAAATCACTGGACTTCACTGCATGCATAAATACCGCCCTTTTATTTACTCTTTAAGTATTGTATTAGTACCTATTGTATTTTTAATTGCATTATTCTATTTAATGGACTTAAAAAGTTTTCACTCTAGCATTTTGCTCAGTCAAGAAATTTTTGCAAATTTAAAGCATTTTAAATCCTTTAAGCCCCAAATTTATTTAGCTTTTATCTACGCTCTTACTCCGTTGATTTTCACTATCTATTTGTTTTTTAAAGGTGCGAATATGAATAGTCATGGTAAGGCTAAATGGGCTAGCATTAAAGATATTGAAACCTATAAATACTCGCTTGTTTCTTGGGTTAAATCCATTTGTGCTTTGTTTTTTCTGTTTTTATTTGCTCCATTAAGCATCTTTGCCATCTTTAAAAAGCACTTAATAATCTTTTGTAATGAAAGAGTATTTGAAGATAAAACAGGTTTTAGGATTTTTGATTTCAAAACCTACTACAACGCCTTAAAGATTATAACAAGACAAATTTTTTATGAAAATTTTTTAAGCGGTTTGATGTTGATGCTTAAAAGTCAAAAAACTTATTACCAAAACTTATTAGGACACCTAAAAGTCTCTATGTTATTAGGCTTAAAAAAAGAAAATCCCATCACCTTAAATTTTGATAATGGACTGCCTTTAGGCGTGTATGATGTGATGACTAGAGCTAAAGTAGTGTATTATAATTCTCCCCTTTCCACTTTAATTGTTGCTCCTCCTGGTGCTGGTAAAACTTCTGCAGTGGCTATCCCAACACTTTTGAGCGTGCCTAGCTCTTGTGTGGTGTTAGACATCAAAGGCGAATTGTGCAATTTAACGGCTGGATACAGGCAAAAGCATTTTAAAAATAAGATTTTTATTTTCAATCCTTATGGAACAGATAATAGTTTATACTTCAATCCTTTTGATAAGAAGATTGTTTATAAAATGAGCTTTAGCGAAAAACGTCGTTTGGTTGAAGAGATTGCTAACACTATCTTTAACGAAAAATCTCAAGACCCTCATTGGGTAGAACAAGCTAAGAATGTCTTTACTTTCCATGCATTGTATGAGCTATGTGTCAATGAAGAAACCACCCTTTTTGAAATTGCTTTATCATTAGATAAAAACTACACTCCTTTGATCAATAAAAGAGGGCGTTTCTATCCACAAGTTTTTAAATGTGTTGAAAAAAGCAAAGAAGAAGGTGGTGGTTTTGAGATGAATAATGATGGCACTTACATGTTAGATAAAGACGCTAATGAAAAACCTATACAAATTGTTGATGTTGATGTTAGGAAATTATGGTATCAACAAGTGGCTGAACAAATTTACATTGATATTGACAAGAAAGAAAACTATGATGGCACAATTAACAAGTTAGAATTGAAGCTAGATAAAGACAAAATGCCTATTTTAGAAGAAGGCATGCTAGATCCTTTCATGCGTTCTTATGCAAACAGATGGGCGAATACTAACACCAAGGAATTTAGCTCTATCAAATCTACTTTTGATAGATTTATGCAAGTATTCACGGATTATAGAGTTAAAAGAGCAACCTCTAAAATGAGTTTTGAATATGAAGATCTAAGAAAAGATAATATCACTCTTTACATTAAAATCGCTCAAACAGATATTGACATTATTGCTCCGTTGATTAGGGTGCTTTTAGAAAGCATAGGCAAAAACTTGCTTTTAAAAGAAAGTAAAAGATTTGATGAAAGAATTTATTTTATACTAGATGAGTTTGTTAGATTTGGCAAACTCAGTTTCTTGTTAGAAATGCCAGCATTAAGTAGAAGTTATGGAGTGGTGTTGCTTTACATCACTCAAAGCAATGCAATGATTGAAAAATACTATGGCAAAGAAGACGCTAAGATTTTAAACGGCACGGTGAATTATAGAGTTCTTTTTAGAATGAACGATTATGAATACGCACAACAAATTTCTAATGAAATCGGCAAGATGACTAGAAAAACACGAAGCCATTCTACAGAAAAAGGACAGCTTATTATGGGTGGAACTTCTAGTATAGGCAAAGAGGCATGGGATTTGATCAGTCCGCAAGATATTCTAAATATTGACAAAGATGAAGTGATTATATTAGTAGGCGGTCATCAAGCCAAACCTTTAAAACTAAAAGCGAATTACTATTTTAGAAATCCTAAAATGACAGAATGCTTGAATTGGGAAGTCAAACCTAATGAAGAAGTGTTTTCCAAATTGTAAAAAAGATTGTATAAGTATTTCACCCATCAAGGCAAACTTTTTTCACTTGTAAACTTTTAGCATTGTGGTTTAAGCACTTGACTCATGCATCAAAACACACAACCTTTAAAAAATATAGTGCTTAATTTGTTATGGGCAAAGCACACAAGATTTTAGCTAAAAATAAAGAAAGTTAGTTCTTAAAAGCAATCAAAACTTGAAAAAGAAAAAGTAAAATTTTTCACCAAATATTTTCAATGAGATAAGTAATTTCTTCTTGATATTTTTTAGGATAGTGCGACAACTCTTTTCCAAACACTCTGCCTTTTTTCAGTTCGCTTTGCAATTTGCGATAGAATTTTCTCAACTCCTTGATCATGTAATTTTCATATTCTCTGTCTTTTTCAGGCGACAACTGATAATTTTTTTTCACAGCACAACGCATGATTTCAAAATGCATTTTATTCTCATAATGAAATTTTGTTAAGCGATCTAGCTTTCTTTGGTGGTTCAATTTTCTCTTTTGCCACTCAGTCATCACAAATTCACTCCGTTATTTGAGTTTCTAGTATTGTAGCATCTTCTAGCAAAATTCAAAAAAAGAGCCAAAAAAGGGTTCTCATTTTTAAGGTTTTTTTAAGGAACGCCGTAACCACCTTATTTAGTGGTCTGCGTAAGACACCCCTACTCAAAAAGTGCACATTTTTTTCTTTTTGAGTGTTATCCTGCCCTTTTTTAGGTCTTGAAAAAACACCATTTTTTTGGTAAAATAAATGGTGTGAAATTTGGGTTCTATTAGGGACTTTTTTACCTTTTTGAAATACCAAAAGCGAAATCAAGTTTACAACAAAGGGGAAGAATTTTTGAGTGGTTTGAAAAACTTTAAAAGAATAGAAAAGAAACACTATTCTTACAAAATATGTCAAATTCTTTTAGACGATGAGGAAGAATCTCTTTTTGAATATGAAGAGATACGCCCTAAAAAAACTCCTAAACCCAAACGATCTTATGATGAAGTTTTTACAGCAGCTATTAAAGAATACGCAAAAACTTTCATCTCTCAAATTGAAACTTCTACTTTGAACTCTAATATGAAAACCAATTCTAAAAAACAAGTTGTGATCAAAAACATAGGCAACATGGCACAGCTCCACACTAACAAGGCAATGGATTACATTGCTAAAGATGGCGAGCTGGTTAGAGATGAATTTTTTAGATGGATTGATTATGGCATTATTGCTAACGATTGGAATGCAGATTTCACTGAGTTGAGAAGTAAAAATCCTAGATTGAAAAACATGGCTATGCATTTAGTTTTTAGCCTTGATGAAGATCTGCATCCTAGTAATTTAGCAATTCTAGAATTAAGCGTTCATAACTCTTTGATTGATGTGCTAAGATATGACTATCCTTTTATGATTAAACTCCATACACACCAAAACAAACCACATGCTCATGTAATCATCAATAAGACCCACAAATTTACAGGCAAACAATTACGCTTTGCTAATAAACAGCATGTTAGGGAATTCTTTTTTCAATTGAGAGAAAGCTTTCAAGACCAGTTATATATCCATTCGCATGGTAGGTTAAATTATTCTAATGAGCCTAATATTCAAAAAAGAATAGCTGGAATTAACGAAGAGCTATCCAAACTTATTTCACAAGGTCAAGAACAATTTAAACAAAATTTTAATCATAATGAGTTTTTTGATAAGGCTTATGATGATGCTCATAGGGAAATGAAACTTCTAGCTAGTGTTAAAAGCAAAGAACTAGACAAGTTAGACTTCATTAAAATTAAAATCATCACTTCAAAAGCGATTGAGCTTTTAGAAGAAAATTTTGAAATAGATGATGAGCATATGGTATGGCTTGAAAAGTTTTTAAAAGAAAAATCCACTAAACCTGACTTAAAAGAATTGGGCATTTTGAAAAAAGGAACTTACAAAAAAGTTAAGGAAAATAATTACCATATCAAGAATTTTGATAAAGCTTTAAAAAACAAAAAGACTTCTCTTTTAGAAAGACAACGCTTGAATGCACTAAAACAAAAAGCCCTAGCATTCAATGAATTTTTTAAAGAGCTACAAAATTTTTATAATAGCGTTAAGAAAATCCATACACTAGAGCAAAAAATAAATGCACTTGATAAGGCTTGCTCTAACTATATTAATATGCCCAATAAATTTCATGCTCTCAATAAGGCTTATCATGCAATTGTTCAAAAAAGAAAAGCTTATGAATTATTAAAGCCATTACAACATCATGGTGCAAACAAAACGATGACTAAAAATCTTATTTTGTTAGAAAAAGAAATTAAAGAACATAACGATGACACTAAAAATGCTTTAGGTATTGTGTATAACTATTTGTCTTATTCACAGTTAGCACTCAATGACAAAACAAATTCATTCGCTCTTAATAGACACTTAAAATATTTAAACAATATTGCATTGATTGCAAGCGATACTTTAAGGGCTGAAAATGTTAATGAGACTAATCACTCTTACATTGAACTTCTAAAAAATCTTGCCCAAAGAGAAAATGAAACCATTGAGCTTTTAAAAAAACGAAAAAATTTCTGTATTGAAAGAAAAGAGCGACTGCAAATTGAGATTTTAGAATGTGAAGATAATGGCAAAAAATTAACTCGCCTTAAAAAGTCGTTGCAATTTTTAGAAAAAGAATTAGAATTGCAAAAGAGTGTAAGTAAGGGTGTGGCTAATATAACGCTAAGAGTGTTGCAAGAAATGGTGTCTTTACAAAATGTGCAAAAAATGCAACAAGAAGTTTCAAGAAATACCGAACCAAAACACAATTTGAAGCAATACACTAGAGATGATAGGTTTGAAAGATAGCCTTACAAACAAGGTATGATGTGAAATCACAACTTGCTTGCCTTATCTAAAAGCATTTGCTTCATTTCTCTTTTCTTGTATTCTAAATAAAAAACAATAGAATCTTGAACAAACACGCTTTTATTTTCCCTGAACGCTCCAAATTCATTCAAATACTCTTCTACGCTATTCATCACTTTCTCTGAAATATAGAGCGTGTGGGCTTTTTTCCTGTCTTCTTTTTCATGTTGGTTTGTTTCATGCTTGTTGGCATTCTCAAAGCGGTTTTCTAAATCGCTTAGCTTGTCTTTTTTAGTATTTTTAAATTCCATGTTTATCCTTTAAAGTAGATTACTTTTAATATCATAACACAATTAAGCGTTATTTAGAATTAAACTAATTCTACCCTTTCATTTTTTGCCCCCTAAATACCCACTCAATTCATCATAGAATTGAGACCATTCGTTTTTAGCCTTATGGTCATTGTATTCCATTACCCCCATACCTTCACTCACTGAACGCTTATAAGCTATCCTTTCGCTTAATAGATTATCCATTAAAAACACGCTTTCATTAGCGTTATTTTGGTGGATAAAATCAATGAGGGCTTTTTTCTCTTTAAGGGTAGGGATGGTAGGGATGCGGTTCATCACAATACAAGCTTTCAAGTTTTCATTCAACGCCTGGATGTCTTTAATCCTTTCTAGCATGTCTAATAACACCGCTATGTCTAGTTGGCTTGGCGTGGTGGGTATTAGCACCCAATCGCTCAATAGCATAGCCCTTTGGCTTTCTTTGGAATGTTCGCCCTTAGTATCAATAAGGATGTATTCGTATTTATCCGTCATCTGTTTTAAGGTGTCTGTGATATTGCCTGTGCGATTAAAGAGCGTGAAATTGGGCAAACTTGTTTCGCTTCTAATATTGTTGAACACTTCCAAACTCTTTTGGCTATCAGTGTCTAATGCGGCAATATCTTTCTTGTCTAGCAATAATTGAACGCACAAGTTCAAGCATAAAGTGGATTTACCGCTCCCTCCTTTTTCGTTAGCTATGGTGATTATCATCGCTTATTCCTTTAGAATTTTGTTAAATATATTTTAAAGATAAATAGCTTAAAAGTATATAAAATAGAAAAACTTAATACTATTTTATTGTAAATAGTTATGTTATCTGTTAGTTCTTTTTGTAATGGTTAGCAGTGTTTTACTAGTGGTGGTTTTTTAGAGTGTTTCTAAAAAGGGGAAAGTTTAGAGAAAAGAATATTAAAAGGCGTTACGCCAAATTCAATAACATTATTTAAAAATATGTTATTGAAAGTATTAGTGAAACTCACATCCCCATGTCGTAATCATCATTAGCCGCTTTTTTCATTGGTCTATGCGCTTCTTGGTTGGCTTGTTCTTTTATCTCTTCTGTTACGCCCTCATTCTCTAAGCTCGCTCTTTTTTCAGCGTTCAAATTCTTTAAGACTTCTTTAGATTTAGGGTTGAACACAGGCTTATAATCTCTGTCTTTGCTCATTTTGGCTAAATCGTCTATTAGAGTTTTA
>NZ_MVWR01000030.1:0-612 GCF_003637665.1 Helicobacter pylori
ATTTAGAGCTAGAAAACAAGAGGGCTAAACTCAATCTTGTTTATGATGGATTTGTCAAGAAATTTGGCTATCTCAATGAAAACAAAAACCGCAAGGACATCAAACAAGATTTGTATGGCGCTAAAGTCTTAGGATTAGAGAAAGACTTTGAAAAAGAAATCACCGCTAGAAGCGCTAAAATGCAAAACATAGAGCCAAGGCAAGCTCAAGCTAAAAAAGCTCAAATCTTTTTTGAAAGGACTTTAAACCCTAAAAAAGAATTTATCATTACTAACGCTAAAGAGGCATTAATTACTAGCATCAATCAAAAAGGGGGTTTGGATTTGCATTTCATTAGGGATCATTTTAAAACCCAAAGCTTAGAAACCACAATTAAAGAACTTTTAGAACAAAAACTGATCTATAAAGACCACAAGGATAATGGCGGCTATATTTTAGCGAACGATTATTTGAGCGGCAATGTGAAAAGAAAGCTCAAAGAAGTTAAAGAAGCCATCAAAGAAGGCGTGGAGGGATTAGAGGCTAATGTGAAAGATTTAGAGCGGATTATCCCTAAAGATTTGAAAGCCACTGAAATCATGGCTAATATCAACAGCCCTTGGATACCCACTC
>NZ_MVWR01000031.1:0-612 GCF_003637665.1 Helicobacter pylori
ATTTAGAGCTAGAAAACAAGAGGGCTAAACTCAATCTTGTTTATGATGGATTTGTCAAGAAATTTGGCTATCTCAATGAAAACAAAAACCGCAAGGACATCAAACAAGATTTGTATGGCGCTAAAGTTTTAGGATTAGAAAAAGACTTTGAAAAAGAAATCACCCCTAGAAGCGCTAAAATGCAAAACATAGAGCCAAGGCAAGCTCAAGCTAAAAAAGCTCAAATCTTTTTTGAAAGGACTTTAAACCCCAAAAAAGAACTCATCATCACTAACGCTAAAGAGGCATTAATTGCAAGCGTCAATCAAAAAGGGGGTTTGGATTTGCATTTCATTAGGGATCATTTTAAAACCCAAAGCTTAGAAACCACGATTAAAGAACTTTTAGAGCAAAAACTGATTTATAAAGACCACAAGGATAATGGCGGCTATATTTTAGCGAACGATTATTTGAGCGGCAATGTGAAAAGAAAACTCAAAGAAGTGAAAGAAGCCATCAAAGAAGGCGTGGAGGGATTAGAGGCTAATGTGAAAGATTTAGAGCGGATTATCCCTAAAGATTTGAAAGCCACTGAAATCATGGCTAATATCAACAGCCCTTGGATACCCACTC
>NZ_MVWR01000032.1:0-594 GCF_003637665.1 Helicobacter pylori
CTCATTCTCTAAGCTCGCTCTTTTTTCAGCGTTCAAATTCTTTAAGACTTCTTTAGATTTAGGGTTGAACACAGGCTTATAATCTCTGTCTTTGCTCATTTTGGCTAAATCGTCTATTAGAGTTTTATGATCCCATTTTAAAGCTTGCAGGTATTCTAGTCGTGGGTAAGAAGGTTTTTGCTCCACTAATCTGGTGTATTTAGCGATATTTTCTTTCGTGGTTTCAATGGAGTTTTCTAATTCCTTGATTTTTTCAGGGAGTTTAGTGATAGCGTTATCCAGTCTCTTTAAAAACCCATCAAATTTGATCTCAGCGCAGAAATTATAAGAGCTAAACATGTTGCCCGTATCGTTTTTATAAACCATATTGCTAGGGCTATAGGCAATATTTGGATTGTCTTTAGGGCTTAAACTAAACTCCACTTGATACTTAGTTTTATAAGCATTCACCACAAAGCCCTTGTATTCTAAAAGCTTACAATCTCTTTCTTCATTGAAAAACAAGTCGTTCAAATTGCTTGCAAATTGCTTTTTAATAGCGTCTAGCTTTTCTTTATTTTGTTCGGCTATTTGCTTGTTTTGTTCTTTGAGTTT
>NZ_MVWR01000004.1:0-105936 GCF_003637665.1 Helicobacter pylori
ATCGCTGATAATACTGCTCTTTTCAAGAGTGGGAATGTAGGTCGGTGCAGGGATAGGGAAATGTTTTTTTAGTCTTGCTTTTTATTTGATTTCATTATTGACTCATTGTTTTGTTTGTTTAGGGGTTATTTAGTTTTTTACGCTAAAGTTTCTCAGTTTCTGGAGATGAGAGGTATGGGCAATTAAGAAAATGGGTAGAGAATACCAACAATTAGGAGGTTTTTATGGTCGTAAATGTTTCAAGCATTCCTTTTCAAGGATTTTGGCACATGCAAATCCATCAGCAACATCTGCAAGTAAGATGGGATGTGCATGATGTGCACCAAATTTTAGAAGAATACCACTTCATTGGTTTAGCGGATTGGGAAGAGAGCAAAGGACAAATTAGAGATTTTTTAGAAGTGATGCGGGTGAATGACATTGTAGCCATCAAGCATGGACAACAATTTGTAGCGCTCGCACAAGTCATCGGCGGGGCGTATAACATTCACAAAGATCGGGCATTATGTGTTAGCGAAGAAGAAGACCCTTTAGTGGATTGGATACATTACAGGCGACCCGTTAAGATTTTAGATTGGGCAAAAGAGGGGCAGACGATCCCACAGGGTAGAGGCACTTTAAATAAGTGCGTAAGTCCGGGGACAGAAACCTCGCAAATCATTATGGGGTGGTATGAAAAGGTGCAAGAAGCCTTAAAAGCCAAAGGTGAAAGAGTTGTCTTAGTTTAAAAATCTCACATGTTACCCTTTGCAAGGGTGGGAATGTAGGTCGGTGCAGGGATTAGGGAAATGTTTTTTAGTCTTGCTTTTTATCTTATTTCATTATTGACTCATTGTTTTGTTTGTTTAGGGGTTTTTAGGGGTTTGGTTGTTTTATTATTTTATTCAAAGGTTTTAGGGTTAAGAAAACGAGTTTGAAAACAAAATAAAATCTGAAGCGATAAAATAAAACTTAAAATCATAACATAAGATCTAAAATCCAATTTTTTAGAAAGTTTAATACCTTTGGTGAGAAAAGAGTCCGCATCAATTAAACATGGATTTAAGAAAAAAGTTTTAATCTTTAGAGAATGTAATTATTTATAGAACTCTTATCTAAGCTTCTTTTAAAAGGAAGTTTATGAAGTTTTTTTAAAATCCCTAAACTGCACTTAAATTCTAAAGAGCACCAAGAAAATATTTTTAGAAAGTTTTATTCTTTAAAAAAGTTATCGCTTACAACTAATCTCTTTGGTTTGATTGTAAAAAACGCTTCTAGCTTTTTAGATTTTTATTCTTTATTCCGTTAGTGTTGCTTTTTTATTTCTTTTGTTTTTAAGTTGTTCTAGTTTGGGGTGTTGTGGGGTTTGCGTTTAGATTTTTAGAACCGATCTAAAAGAAAACTTTTTTCATCAAGTTTCTTTTTTAAAAAAGCCTAAAAATTTCTTAAACACTTCTTTGGGATCGAATGCATCACACACCTTGCACCCATACATGCCAATCAAAATCACAAGCCAGCTCACATACACCCAGCTCATCAAAAACCACAAAATAGAAACGCTCCCATAAAGCTCATGGTAAGTGCGGTTATACAACACATAATAAGTGAAAGCCCACTTTAACACATGCCAAGAAATGCTCGTAAAAAACACCCACAAAAACACCCAAAAATAATGCTTAAACACCTTATTCGTAGGAATGGTAAAAAGGATTAAAAAAAACGCATAAGTGCCTATCCATCGTAAAACATGCAACAGGCTTGAATCTTTATCTTCAAAAAAGATTTGGATCTTAATGTCAAAAAACACCACCAAAGGCAAAGCGAATAAAAACGCTAAGGTCGTGCCAAACCCCCAAAACAAAAAGATTTCCTTACCCTTAAAATGCGCATAATCTCTGGGCTTTGCTTGAAAAATTTTTGATGCAATGGAGCGGTAGTTTTCACAAAACAACACCAACGCCACCACAATAGACACCTCTTCAAGCGTGCCTAAGGTCATGTCCGTTTTTTTAAAGTTTTCCAAAAAATCCTTGATCGCGCCAATGAGTTTGGGGGCGTTAGGGAAAATCAAGGCTTCCATTTCACCGCTGTGCGCTTGCATATAGTTAGACACAAAAAGACTAAACACAAACAACAAAATGGGTGATAAAGACAAAATCGTATAAAAACTCAAGCTTGAAGCGTAGTAAAACAACTCGCTTAACCCCAAAAAGGCGTTTTGTAAGCGCATGGGGAAAATCATCTTAAAAAGGAAAAAAATCCCTCTAACGCTTTTAAAAAGTTCTCTCATTAATGACAGCTTGTCGCCATTTTCAAGCCATAAGAGAGCAGTTTTTCTATATCTTTTTTAGGGGCTTTGCCTTTGGTGGTCAAATAGTCCCCTAACACCACCGCATTGATGCCGTATTCAAAAAGCTTGGCTTCTTGTTTGTCGTTATCTTTAAATACCACTTCACGCCCTCCAGCCACCATAAGCCTAGCGTTAGGCAAAAACTCTTTGGCTAAAAGCACGCATTCTAGGGCTTCATCTGCGCTTAAAGTCTCTGCATCAACGGGTAAAACCGGGTTTTTAATGAAAAAATTAATCGGCGTGGTGTGCGGGGAGAGCGAAGCTAACGCCCTAAGCATTTCAATCCGATCTTCCCAGCTCTCATTAAGCCCAAAAATCCCCCCACTGCATAGCCCTAACCCCGCTCTTAAAGCGTTTTCGCATGTGATAAACCTTTCTTCCCATGTGTGCGTGGAGCAGATTTTGGGGAAGAAATTTTGCGAAGTTTCTAAATTATGGTTATAACTATGAATGCCTGCACCTCTTAAAAACTCTAATTGGTCTAAATCCGCACGCCCACAGCATGCGATTAAATGCAAGCCTAATTCTTCTTGATTGATCGCTTTGGCTAATTTAGCGATGTATTCGCATTTTTCATCGTCTAATTCGCGCCCTGAAGTAACCAAACAAAACCCTAAAGCCCCTAGCTCCCTTAACGCTCTAGCCTCTTGCAAAACCACTTTTTCATCTTTAAATTTATAGCGCTTGATCGCTCCTTGGTGGTGCGAACTTTGCGTGCAATAAGCGCAATCTTCTTTGCAATCCCCACTGCGCACATTGGAAATGGAGCATAAAAAAATCTCTTGCATAATCATTCCTTTGTTTTAAAAAAGTTGGTTTTTTTGAGATTGATTATAGCAAAGAAAAAGAAGCGCTTTGAAATCTAAAGGCTCTATTTTCATTAAATATAAAACTAAAACTTTATTTGATTTTAAATTTAAGTGCAAGCTCGCCCCCTAAAACTAATTTTAAAACTTTACGCTATAATTTCCCCACTTTTTCATTAAGGGATTTTATGCAAGACTATTCGTTTAAAGTTACCCCCCCCCCCCCAATCAGCCATAAAAGATCACGCGCTAAGTAACGCGCCCAATAATGAAAGCATAGAGCTACCCACCCACATCACAAGCAATTTAAAACAAGAGCTTAGAGATTATCAAAAGCAAGCGATACACAATTATTTAGAAAGACGAAAATTTAACCCAACTCAAAAACATTTCATGTTTGAAATGGCGACCGGTAGCGGTAAGACTTTAGTGATGGCGGGTTTGATTTTAGAATGCTACAAACAAGGCTATCAAAACTTTATCTTTTTTGTAAACAGCACCAGCATTTTAGAAAAAACGAAATTGAATTTTACAGACAGCGCCTCATCAAAATACCTTTTTAGTGAAAACATCAATATCAATATCAATGATGAAAACACAGAAAGTGAAAACATAGAAATTAAAAGCATCAACAATTTAAACGAGAGCCATAACAACGCTATCAATATCTATTTCAGCACCATTCAAGGCTTGTTTTCGTTATTCACTAAAGCTAAAGAAAACGCTATCACCATAGAGGATTTAAAAGATCAAAAATTAGTTTTTTTAGCGGATGAAGCGCACCATTTAAACACAGAAACCAAAAAGAAATTGAATGATAGCGAGGCTAGTGAAAAACGCAATTGGGAAAGCGTCGTGAAATTAGCCCTAGAACAAAACAAAGACAATTTATTGCTGGAATTTAGCGCCACTATCCCTAAAGAAAAAAGCGTTGAAGAAAAATATGAAAATTTAAAGGCGATCACTTACACCTTAAAAAAATTTAGCGAAGACAGATTTTGCAAAAACATCTACTCCCTTTCTTATGAAAATAAAGCCTTAGAAACGCGCTTTTTAGGGGCATGCGTTTCAAGTTTATACAAAGAATTACTAGCCCAACACCATAACATTGAACATTTTAAACCATGCATTTTGTTTAAAAGCGAAAGGATTGAAGAGAGTAAAGACAATCAAAAGCGTTTCAACGCCTTTTTGGAAAATCTAAGCCCTTTAGATTTAGAAAATTTTTTCAAATACAGCCACAACGCTTTTTTTAAAGACGCTAAAAACTTTTTTGATGGAAAAAACCACACCCCCAACCTTGCCGCATTCTTGCAAACGAAATTCAAAGAAAGCGTTCAGATCAACACCAATAACGAAAAAGAATTAGAAAAGAGCATGCTTTTATTGAACTCCTTAGAAGACAGGGATAACCCTAAAAGAGTGGTTTTTAGCGTGGACAAGCTCAATGAGGGTTGGGATGTGTTGAATTTGTTTGACATTGTCAGGCTTAAAAATAAAGCCAATCAAAAAGACACCATTAAAGACGCCCAACTCATAGGGCGAGGAGCGAGATATTACCCCTTTAGTTACAAGGATTTTAAACCAAATCGCATAGAGTTTTACCAACGCAAATTTGACCTCTCTAACCCCTTAAGCGCGTTAGAGAGACTAGACTACCATGCCATTTATGACAGCGAGTTTATCGCTCAATTAAAAAAAGAGTTACGAGATTTAGGTTTAGGATTTGAAAATGAAAAACAGACTATCCCTTTAAAACCCACCAAGCGTTTCAAATGCTACTATGCGAGCAACAAAAGAGAAAAAAATAAAAACTTATTTAATAAAGACTATACAGACCCTATTGAAGTCAAACTCACAAGTTTGCATATTCCCTTATTTGGTTCTGGCGTGCGTGAAAAAAAGGTGGATTTTAAAGAAGAAGATAAAGGCGATAAAACTTATTTTATACCCCATACCCTAGATAAAATCCCTATAAATTATTTTTTAAAAGCCCTGAATTTAAAAAAACTGGATTTTAAAAGGCTTAAAAAGGCTTTTAAAAAGCATGCTTTCAACAATAAAGTGGAATTTATAAAGCGATATATCTTTCCATTAGAAACAAACTTCCATAAAAACCAAAAGTTTGATGACAACAAAATCCTTTTAAAACTCGCTGTGTATCTCATTGAAAACCTAAAAGACACGCTTTTTAAAGAGCAAGATAAATACGATGTGAGCGCACTAGAATTAAAAGAATTTGAAACGCATGAAAGAAGCCTTAGCGTTAGCGAATTGGAAAAAGACACTTATGAATGGCTGCTTTTTAAAGACATGCGAAAATTAGACAGCGATTTAGAAAGGGAGTTTTTAGGTTTTATCAACGACCATAAAGAGGTTTTAGACAAGAAATTCAAAGAGTGGTGCGTTTTAAGGAACGATCATTTCGCTGAATTAAAAGTTTTTTGCAACATAAAAGGTTCTCGGTACCCGCAAGGTTTTGAGCCGGATTTTATCCTTTTCGCTCAAACGCATGAAGATGAATTTTTAGGATTCACTTGTTACATGGAAGTTAAGGGCGAGCATTTAGAGCATTCTAACGCTTGGAAAGAAGGATTTTTAGAAATGCTAGAAAACGCCACGCTCAAAAGCCACAACAAAAAGCTCCATTTAAAAGGCTTACCCTTTTTCACGCTCCATAATGGCGTAGTAAAAGAAAAATTTACAACCGCCTTCAATCAAATTTTTAAGGACCAAGAATGCTAAAAAACCTACTAGACACTTTAATCAATCATTTCACTAAAGAACGCTTAGAAACTCTAATCATAGAGCATGATGAAAGGCTTTTAATTTTCATGCTTGAGAATGAAAACGCTAACGGCTATAAAAAACACTTTTTTAAAACTATCGCCAACTCGCTCGTGTTTAATGAAAAGGCGTTATTAGAATGTTTAGAAACAAGAGAATTAGAAAATTCTTATACACGATTTAAAAATCAAATAGGCTTATATTCACAAGGACGCCCTATCAAATCCAGCGAACTAGTCGTTTTGAATTTCCCTTTTAAAGACAATGTTTTACTCGGCAACGCTAAAGATAACAACACCAAATCTAACGAGCTTTTTTACCATGAAATACTGCATAAAAGCAAAATTGACACGCTTTTACAAAAAAAAGTGTTGTGCCGTTTTGAAATGCATGGACAGGGCGATCTAGAAAACGCTTTAAAAGATGAAAACACGAACTACCTTATCAAAGGCAATAATTTGATCGCCCTTCATTCTTTAAAAAAGAAATTCGCTAAAAAAGTGAAATGCATCTACATTGACCCTCCTTATAATACGGGTAATGACAGCTTTAATTACAACGATAATTTCAACCACAGCTCATGGCTAGTGTTTATGAAAAACAGGCTTGAAGCGGCTAGGGAATTTTTAAGCGATGATGGCGTGATTTTTGTGCAATGCGATGACAACGAACAAGCTTATTTAAAAGTTTTAATGGATGAGATTTTTGGGAGAGAGAATTTTATTGCTTGTTTTGTGTGGGAAAAGACAAGTAATAGCTTATCAAGAATACGCATAAAAACAGAGTATATTTTGTGCTATGAAAAAACTAAATTTGGGCTTATTTTCAATGGGGATATGGCTGAAGAAGGACAAGATTTTCCTATTTTAAATGAAGTAAATGTAAAGAGAACTTTACAATTTCCACCAAATTCCATATATTTTAAAACCTTTAAGGGAGTGATTAAGCCTACAAAATTTAATAAAATGGAATTAATTGATGATTTAAGAATAGTAAATAAAACAAATTCAAACATGGTAAGAATTAACGCCAAATTTTTAAATGGACACAAGACAAGTTGGATGACGAAGTGAAAGAAGGCACAACTTTTGTGATAAAAAGCGATGAGTTTTCTATGAGATATATTAGAAAAGGCGATAGGGAAGTAAAGGCAAGCAATGTTTTTAATGCAGAATGTGGGGTTACCACAAATATAAAAGCTACAAGTGAAATAAAAGTCCTTTTTGCAAATTCAAATACCGATTTATTTTCAACCCCCAAACCCGAAGCCCTACTCCAACGCATTTTAGAAATTTCTACCAACGAAAACGATCTCGTGTTAGACTTTTTTGCTGGGAGCGGGACGACTTGCGCGGTGGCGCACAAGATGAAACGCCGCTACATTGGCATCGAGCAAATGGACTACATAGAAACGATCACCAAAGAAAGGTTAAAAAAAGTCATAGAGGGCGAGCAAGGGGGCATTTCTAAAAAATATAATTTTAAAGGGGGCGGGAGTTTTGTTTATGCTGAATTGAAAGAAGTGAATTTAGAAATTAAAAAACAAATCCTTAACGCTAACAGCGCGAGCGAATGCCTAAAAATCTTTAACGCTCTTAATGAGCGTTTTTTAAAACGCGCCGATTGTAAGATGGATGAAATCCATAGCGAAGAGTTCCACAATTTAGATTTAAACGAGCAAAAAAGGATTTGTTACGATCTTTTAGACTCTAACGAAGACTATTTGAACTTGGGCGATATTGACGAAGACGCATGGGGGATAGATGAAAGCACTAAAAAATACAATGAAATTTTTTATTCTTAAGTTTGATCATTCAACGCGCGCCACTTAACGCATCAAAACGCTACGCCTATTTAGTGGGCAAAAATAAACGATTAAAAATATTATTGTAGTATTCAAGCCAACCAACAAGGAGCAAAACATGAAAACCTTTAAAAACTGGCTCTGTTTTATCCTGATCGCTATGAGTTGGCTCCAAGCGGACATGCTGGATAATTTCACTAAGGCCATTAACAGCTACACCACTAAAAAGCTTAATGAAATCAAGGATCAAGTCAATAGCGCTAATCCTACTAAAAACCACAATACCACTCATAACGCTAATGGCATGCTCATTAACATTGATTGTAAAGTCTTAAAAAATAACTTCTATTCGGTGTGTTATTCTAGCGAGTTAAAAAACCCTATTTATGGCGTGAGCGTGTTGTTTGGGGATTTAGTGGATAAAAATAATATTGAAAAACGCTATGAGTTTAAGACGGACACACGATTAGCCAAATACCAACAAGCCACGACACAAGATTACACCAGAAGCGGTTTTGATAGGGGGCATTTTGTGGCGAATGACGCTTCTTTTGATTTTGCCTCTAACCCTTTAAGAGAGACTTACAGAACGACTAATATCACCCCTGAAGCCAAAAACACCAACAGGCATTCTGTTTTATTAGTGGAAAAAGAGGGCCGTAATTTGGCCAGGAAATACCATCAAGTTTTAGTAGAAGAGCTCACCATCATCAAATAGGGTTATAGAACCTCTAGCTCTAAAAATATCGCTATCCCTAGCGGATTTTGGTACCACTATGATATAAGCCTAACGGATAGCTATGAAAACGCTAAAAGCGAATGCTTTTATATCCCTAATGACAACCAAAACTATCCCTTACAAGAAATGAGAAGAGATTGTAAAGAATACGAGCGGGTTGAAAAGCAAGTGGTTTTTAAAAACAATAAAAACACTGAGTTGAATGAATTGCCTAAGTATCTTAACAACGCTAAGAAATATTAAAACCGCTCTTAAAATGCCCGTAAAACACCGGTATTTTGGATAAAAAGGTTTAAGAAAACAAATTTCTAAACGGCTTAAAACTGGTTTTTTATTAGAAGCGATAAGGGTTTTATGGGCGTTGGAGGAATGAGACAAGAATTATTATTACAATTATGGCAAACACAACAATGAATCCGGGTTTAAGATAATCTCTTATGGTTGTTTGCTGGTTGCTGGGTAAATCCATACTATCCATATGAAACAGCCTATAATCCATAAAAACAATCCAAATACCCCATTTCGCTCCTCGCACCCCTAAAAACAACAATATACAAAATTTTAAATTATTTTTTACATGAACTCCTGGAGTTTGTTCGCTTGCGCCATCCATTCTGCAAGGCTTTCATAATCGTTATTTTCTATCCAGACCTTAGCTTGTGCAATTTCTTTTTCGCATTTTTTAATCGCTTCTAAGACATTGTCTCGGTTTTGTTTGAAAATATCTTTCCACATTAAAGGCGAGCTTTTAGACAAACGGCTCATATCCCTAAAACCCCCACCCGCTAAGGATAAAATCATTTCTGGGTCATTTTGCTTTAAAACGCTATTAGCTAGAGCGTAGCTCAAAACATGGGGTAAATGGCTGATATAAGCCACATGGGTGTCATGCTCGCTAGATTTCATTTTAATCAAGCGCGCTTTAACGCCTAAAAAGATTTCTTTAGCGATCTCTACTTGCTCAGCCCCTGAATCTTCTAAATCGCACAATATCACCAAAGCGTTTTCATACAGCCCCTTAACGCTCGCTTTAGGGCCATAAAACTCTGTCCCACACATGGGGTGCGCGGCGATGAAATTTTGACGGATGCTTTTAGGGATATTGTGAATGATTTGCGCTTTTGCCCCCCCTAAATCAATAATCGTTGCACTTTTTTTAACGGGAGTCATTTTTTTCAAACATTCAATGATGCCCTCAACTGGAATAGCTAAAAAAATCACATCGCATTCTAAAATCTTTTCAAATTCCACGCATTCATCTACAAGCCCCAAAGTCAAAGCCAATTTAGCATGCAAGGCGTTATGATCATAGCCTATAACGCTTTTAAAACGCCCCCATTCTTGCAAGGCCAACCCTAAACTCCCCCCCATAAGCCCTAAACCAATAATGCCTGCTTTCATGCCAGATTCTAAAGCAAAGTTTTTTCTAACACTTCGGCGATGTTTTTCACCGCAACGATGTTTAAATTCTCTCGCACTTCAGCAGGGATCTCATCTAAATCCCTTTCGTAATTTTTGACAGGAACAAGAGCGATTTTAATGCCGGCTTTAAAAGCGGCGATCAATTTTTCTTTCAACCCTCCTATGGGTAAAACTTCTCCGCTCAAAGTCAATTCGCCCGTCATTGCCACTTCGCTTCTTGTAGCCCTATCGCACAAAATGCTCGCCATCACGCTCGCCATAGCGATCCCAGCGCTTGGGCCATCTTTTGGCGTAGCCCCCTCAGGGACATGCAAATGCAAATCATAAGCGTTATAAACTTTCAGCGCTTTTTTCTTTTTCTTATTCTCTGCATCGGTTTCACTAGGGATTTTAGGCGCTTTTAAGGTTTCGTTATCCAATAAGGCTTTGACAACAGAAAAAGCGATAATGGCGGATTCTTTCATCACATCGCCTAAGCTCCCGGTGAGTTTCAATTCCCCCTTGCCTCTAATCTTAAGCGCTTCAATTTTAAGCACATCGCCGCCCACTGGAGTCCATGCCAAACCATTGACGATACCGATTTTATTTTCCTCATCTATGGGGTCAATTTCAAACACCATGCGTTCTAAATACTCTTTAAGGTTGCTGGGCGTGACAGAGACGCAGAAATCTTTGTTTCCACCTCTTTTTTCGTTTTCTTCATTTTCGCCTTTTTTATCTCCGCTTTTTTGATCCTCACCTTTTTTGGTTCGCCCTTTTTTGTGCGGGTTATCTTCTAGGTATTTTAAAGCCACTTTACGCATAATCGTTGCGATCTGTCTTCGTAAATCCCTAACGCCCGCTTCTCTGGTGTATTTTTCAATAATGAGTTTCAAACACTCATGGCTAATATCCACTTCGCTAGGCTTTAAGGCGTGCTTTTCTAATTCTTGGGGGATGAGATAGTTTTTAGCGATTTCTTCTTTTTCATTAGGCGTGTAGCTGGACACGCTGATAAATTCCATTCTATCCCTTAAAGGCGCCGGGATTCTGTCAATATTATTAGCGGTAGCGATAAAAATCACTTGCGACAAATCAATGCTAAAATTCGCGTAATGATCCCTAAAAGCGATATTTTGCTCAGGGTCTAAGATCTCTAATAAAGCGCTCGCTGGATCGCCCCTAACGCTTCGATCCACCTTATCAATTTCATCTAAAACCATGACCGGATTCATCTTTTTGGCTTCAATGAGCCCTTGGACAATACGCCCGGGCATTGAGCCTATGTAAGTGCGTCTGTGCCCTCTTAATTCATTCACATCTTCTAATCCCCCTAAAGCGATTCGAACTAAAGGGCGCTCTATCGCTTTAGCGATAGAATTAGCCAAACTCGTTTTACCCACGCCAGGAGGCCCATAAAAGCATAAAATCGTGCCTTTAGCCTTGTCTTTTTTTTCTGGTTTTTTCTTGTGGCGCATTTCTAAGAGCTGCATGGTGGCAAAGTATTCTACAATACGCTCTTTAGGCCTTTTTAAGGAATAATGATCGCTATCCAATTGCTCTTTGACATGCTTAATGTCAAGCGCTTTTTTTTCATATTGCCCAAAAGGCACATCTAACATGGTTTCAATGTAATTTTGTAAAGTCGCGCTATCTGAACTATCCGCATGGGTTCGGCTCAGTCGGTCAATTTGCTTTTTAATCTCCTTAAACGCTTCTTCTTTCAAGAAAGGCTTGATGCTTTCTAATTTTTGGTAGTATTGGTTTAAATCTTCATCTCGCTGTTTGTCTGTGCCAAGCTCTTTTTGGATTTGTTTGAGCTGCTCTTTTAAGAAATATTCCTTATTGGTTTGCTCCATTTTTTGATGGACTTTGGATTTGATTTCTTTTTGGAGCTTTTGGGTTTTAGTCTCTTCTATCACAATATCAATCAAATCCAACAAACGCTGTTCGGTGTTGTTGTTCGCAAAAAGAGAATACGCTTGATCTTTTTTTAAATGCAAGGCCGCTGCGATTAAATCAGCGATGCGGTTAGGATCGTCATTGTCTTCTAAAGCCTTGATCAAATCCGGAGGGAAGAGTGAGCTGACATTGGCTAGAGTGATCACTTTTTCTTTTAACACTTCCACGATCGCTTGAATGTTTTCTTTATCGTATTCTAAATACTCAATAGGGCTTATTTGAGCTTCTAAAAAGCCTTGCTCGTTTTCTTTAGCAGGCTCTAAAATACGCCCCTTAGCGATGCCATTAAAGAGCAATTTCACGCGCCCATTAGGCATGTTGGCTTCACGCATCACTGAGCCTATCACCCCCACATCATAATAAGGGGCTTCATTATCGTTCAATTTGTCTTTTTGGCATGCAATAAAGACTAATGATTTATTGTTTTTAGCGTAAGCCACCGCCTTAATGCTCGCGTTATTTTGCAAAAAAATAGGAGCTATCATAAAGGGGTATAAAAAAGTGTCTTCTTCTACCAATAAAGGCAGAATTTTAGGAAAATCTTCAGTCATTTTTCATCTCTCTGTTATAAATTTGTATGGTTTTGAAATATCCTACCAATCAAAAATTAACACATACCAAGGCATGTGCGATGGTTTGGGTTTAGTCTCTTTTTCTAAAGTCTCATCTATCCTTTCTAAATAGCGTTTCACGCCCTCGGGCTTGTGGCGTTTTTTATAGACATTCGCGATCGCGCGATTGAGCTCATTTTGCCCTAAAATGAATTTGATTTGCATGTATTCTACATAGGGGCGGTAACGGCTGTTAGGGTATTTTTCTATAAATTCGCCTAAACTCACAATAGCGTTAGAAATAAATTCCTGGTCTTTAGAATGGTTTTTGAAAGCGTAATAATGCGATTGCAATTTTAAAAAGGTCAAATAATCCACATTGTCCTTAGTCCCAAAGCGCTTGATGTATTCATCAAAGTAAAAAGACGCTAAAACATACTCTTTCTTTTTCATGTGCGCTTGCCCTAAAGCTAGCATCGCCTCTGGGACAAGGGGGGAATTGATGTGTTCGCTCTGTAAAGAAGAATAGTAATTGTCCGCTGTTTCTAAATTAGCAAAAAGGATTTCTCTCAAAATCCCTTGATACCAAAAGATCGCCGGTTTGTTGTATTCATCTTTTTTTTTCTTTTTGTTCGCGCAACCGGTACCTATCACAATAATCGCCATTGCGATCAAAAGGAAAGTTTTAAAGTGTTTTAAACGCATGCCACCTGTCTTATAAAATTGAATTTTTGAATAATCATGGTTATTTTTTCTTATCTTTCTTATTCCCACCGAATAATGTCAGCACCATTTCTCCAAATCAAACCCAGCCGCACCAAAAACATTCCACCCATCGCTAAAATGAGATTTGCTGGGATTATTTTTCTTGATTTGTAGTTTTATTTTGCTCATTTCTTACTCCTTATTATATTTTATAATGATTCAGTTAAACTTCCATCATGGTTAAGTTATTGGGATTATACCCAAAACTAGCAAAAATTGATTTTACCAAAATTGTTTGATATAATACAGAGTTTAGTTTAGAAATCATTGAGCGCTGGTTTTAAGGCGGTCTTTTATTCTTTAAGGAGAAGATTTTGTGCTTTTTTAAAGGGAATGCAATCGCCTATGCTTTTTGATGTGAAAGCGCCTATATTAGGGTTTGAAACCATTCATAAAATGCACTTGCAAAAGGTTGATGAAATCTTTTTGCGTTTGAATAGTGCAGAAGACAATTCTGTCGTGTCTTTCACGCTGGTCAATCCCTTTGCTTTAAGAAAATACGAATTTGAAGTGCCTACCCCCTTAAAAATCCTTTTAGAATTAGAGGGAGCAAAGAGCGTTCTAGTCGCTAATATCATGGTCGTTCAAACCCCCATTGAGCTTTCCACCGTGAATTATTTAGCCCCTTTAATTTTCAATTTGGACAAGCAGCTCATGGGGCAAGTGGTTTTGGATTCTAACAAATACCCACACTACCATTTAAGAGAGAATATTCTAAGCCACACGCATGAATGATGCATGAGTGGTGTTTGAATAAAGCGTTTCTTTAAGCTTATGGTGCAATGCATCGGTGTTTTTGCAAATACAAGCGAGCGGTTTTCTTATGGTATAATAGCGGTTATTTTTTAGAATAACCAACGCTAAAAACAGCGCTTTAATTGAATCCAAAACAAGGAGTTTATTTTATGGAACAAAGCCATCAAAACTTACAATCCCCATTTTTTATAGAGCATATCTTACAGATTTTACCTCACCGCTATCCCATGCTCTTAGTGGATAGAATTATAGAGTTACAAGCCAATCAAAAAATTGTCGCTTATAAGAATATCACTTTTAATGAAGATGTGTTTAACGGGCATTTCCCTAATAAGCCCATTTTCCCGGGCGTTTTAATCGTAGAGGGCATGGCGCAAACGGGAGGGTTTTTAGCCTTCACTAGCTTGTGGGGGTTTGACCCTGAAATAGCCAAAACAAAAATCGTGTATTTCATGACGATTGATAAGGTTAAATTCCGCATTCCTGTAACCCCAGGCGACAGATTAGAATACCATTTAGAAGTCTTAAAGCATAAAGGCATGATTTGGCAAGTGGGCGGCACGGCTCAAGTGGATGGCAAAGTGGTCGCTGAAGCCGAATTAAAAGCCATGATCGCAGAGAGAGAATAAAAATGAGTAAGATTGCAAAAACAGCCATCATCTCTCCTAAAGCAGAGATTAATAAGGGCGTAGAGATTGGAGAATTTTGCGTGATTGGAGATGGCGTCAAACTAGATGAAGGCGTGAAACTCCATAACAATGTAACCTTACAAGGGCATACTTTCATTGGGAAAAACACCGAAATTTTTCCTTTTGCCGTGCTAGGCACACAGCCTCAAGATTTAAAATATAAGGGCGAATACAGCGAACTGATTATTGGAGAAGACAACCTTATTCGTGAATTTTGCATGATAAATCCCGGCACTGAAGGGGGGATTAAAAAAACCATTATTGGGGATAAAAACCTGCTCATGGCTTATGTGCATGTCGCCCATGATTGCGTGATTGGCAGTCATTGCATTTTGGCTAATGGTGTAACTTTAGCAGGGCATATTGAAATAGGCGATTATGTCAATATTGGCGGTCTTACCGCAATCCATCAGTTTGTGCGTATCGCTAAAGGGTGCATGATAGCCGGTAAGAGCGCTTTAGGCAAAGATGTGCCGCCTTATTGCACCGTAGAGGGCAATCGCGCTTTTATTAGGGGGTTAAACCGCCACAGGATGCGCCAATTATTAGAGAGTAAGGATATTGATTTCATCCATGCGCTTTATAAGAGGTTGTTTCGCCCTATTCCCTCTTTAAGAGAGAGCGCTAAATTAGAGTTAGAAGAGCATGCCAATAACCCTTTTGTAAAAGAGATTTGCTCTTTTATTTTAGAGAGTTCTAGGGGCGTGGCGTATAAGTCAAGCGAATATTCTAGCGAAGAAAAACAAGAGGAATAACATGAACGAAACGCTTTATTGCAGTTTTTGCAAAAAACCAGAATCCAGAGATCCCAAAAAACGCCGCATTATTTTTGCGAGCAATCTCAATAAAGATGTGTGCGTGTGCGAATATTGTATAGATGTGATGCATGGGGAATTGCACAAATACGACAGAATGGATTCTTTATTAACGCTCAAAAGAGACCGATTGAGGCGAATGGAATCTAATGCTTATGAAGAAGAGTTTTTGCTCTCTCGCATTCCAGCCCCTAAAGAGCTTAAGGCGGTTTTAGACAATTATGTGATAGGCCAAGAGCAGGCTAAAAAGGTTTTTTCCGTAGCCGTGTATAACCATTACAAACGCTTATCTTTTAAAGAAAAACTCAAAAAACAAGACAACCAAGACAGCAATGTGGAGTTGGAGCATTTAGAAGAAGTGGAGTTGAGCAAGTCTAATATTTTATTGATCGGCCCTACAGGTTCAGGCAAGACTTTAATGGCGCAAACTCTCGCCAAGCATTTGGATATTCCTATCGCCATTAGCGATGCGACTAGCTTGACTGAAGCGGGTTATGTGGGCGAAGATGTGGAAAATATCCTTACAAGATTGTTGCAAGCGAGCGATTGGAATGTCCAAAAAGCCCAAAAAGGCATTGTGTTTATTGATGAGATTGATAAAATCAGCCGTTTGTCAGAAAACCGCTCCATCACTAGAGACGTTTCTGGCGAGGGCGTTCAGCAAGCGTTGTTGAAAATCGTTGAAGGCTCTTTAGTGAATATCCCCCCTAAAGGCGGCAGAAAGCACCCTGAGGGCAATTTCATTCAAATTGACACGAGCGATATTTTATTCATTTGCGCTGGAGCGTTTGACGGGTTAGCTGAAATCATTAAAAAACGCACCACGCAAAATGTGTTGGGTTTCACTCAAGAAAAGATGAGCAAAAAAGAGCAAGAAGCGATCTTGCATTTAGTCCAAACCCATGACCTGGTTACTTACGGGCTTATCCCTGAGCTTATTGGCCGTTTGCCGGTTTTAAGCACGCTAGATAGCATCAGTTTAGAAGCGATGGTGGATATTTTACAAAAACCTAAAAACGCCCTAATCAAGCAATACCAGCAACTTTTCAAAATGGATGAGGTGGATTTGATCTTTGAAGAAGAAGCGATCAAAGAAATCGCTAGACTCGCTTTAGAGCGAAAAACCGGGGCTAGGGGCCTAAGGGCGATCATTGAAGATTTTTGTTTGGATATTATGTTTGATTTACCCAAGCTTAAAGGATCGGAAGTGCGTATCACCAAAGATTGTGTTTTAAAACAAGCTGAACCTTTGATCATTGCTAAAACGCATTCTAAAATGCTTCCTTAAAAAATACGCTTATAAATTTAATGATAAAGGATTAGAAAGGGCATGATTTTTAGCAAATTAATCGGTTTGTTTTCGCATGATATTGCCATAGATTTAGGCACGGCTAACACGATTGTGTTAGTCAAAGGGCAGGGCATTATTATCAATGAGCCTTCTATTGTGGCGGTGCGCATGGGATTGTTTGATTCTAAAGCTTATGATATTTTGGCAGTGGGGAGCGAGGCTAAGGAAATGCTAGGCAAAACCCCTAACAGCATCAGAGCGATTCGCCCCATGAAAGATGGCGTGATTGCCGATTATGACATTACCGCTAAAATGATCCGCTACTTTATTGAAAAAGCGCACAAACGAAAGACATGGATTCGCCCGCGCATCATGGTGTGCGTGCCTTATGGGTTGACAAGCGTGGAAAGGAATGCGGTTAAAGAGAGCACTTTGAGCGCGGGGGCTAGAGAAGTCTTTTTGATTGAAGAGCCTATGGCGGCCGCGATCGGGGCAGGCTTACCCGTGAAAGAGCCTCAAGGGAGTTTGATCGTGGATATTGGCGGAGGCACGACTGAAATTGGCGTGATCAGCCTTGGGGGGTTAGTCATCTCTAAAAGCATTAGAGTGGCCGGTGATAAATTGGATCAAAGCATCGTGGAATATATCCGCAAGAAATTCAATCTGTTGATAGGGGAGCGCACCGGCGAAGAGATCAAGATTGAAATCGGTTGCGCGATCAAATTGGATCCGCCCCTAACGATGGAAGTGTCAGGGAGGGATCAAGTGAGCGGGTTGTTGCACACGATTGAATTGAGTTCTGATGATGTGTTTGAAGCCATTAAAGATCAGGTGAGGGAAATCTCTAGCGCTTTAAGGAGCGTGCTTGAAGAAGTGAAGCCGGATTTGGCTAAAGACATTGTGCAAAATGGCGTGGTGCTTACCGGCGGTGGGGCTTTGATTAAAGGCTTAGACAAGTATTTAAGCGATATGGTTAAACTCCCTGTGTATGTGGGCGATGAGCCTTTATTGGCGGTAGCCAAAGGCACAGGGGAAGCCATACAAGATTTGGATTTACTCAGCCGTGTGGGTTTTAGTGAATAATGCATGCGTTTTTATTTTAAATTCCTTTGGCTTTTAGGGATTTTTCTTATTTTTTATTTTTTAGACTTTAAAGGCAGTTCTTCTTATATCAGCGACCGGATTAAAAACGCCTTGATGAGCGCTAAAAACAGCTTATTAGACAACATTCAAGCGTATTTTTTTCAAGCCCAAAACATTAAGGAATTTCAAAAAGAACGCTTGATTTTAGAAGCTTTAAAACTAGAAAACGCCGATTTGAAAGAGCGTTTGAATAGCGTTTATCCTTTAGAAAATCCAAAAATGACTTATACCCCTACTTTTATGACTTCATTCATCAGTTTAGAAGACACGCGCAGCGTCTCTCTCAACCCTATTGTAAATTTAGAAGAAAATAAGATTTATGGCCTTGTCTCTCACAATCAAGCCATAGGCATTGCCGTGCTAGAAAAAGGGCGCTTGAACGGGTTTTTGAACGCTCACAAGCGGTGCGCTTATAGCGTGATGATAGGCAAAAATCAAGTGCTAGGCTTTATAGGATCTAATTTCAAGCAAGAATTAGTCGTGGATTTTATTGTCCCAAGCGCTGAAATTAACATAGGCGATCAAGTGCTAACGAGCGGGCTGGATGGGATTTTTGGAGCGGGGGTGTTTGTGGGCGAAGTTTCAAGCATTGAAGATCATTACACTTATAAAAGCGCGGTATTAAAAAACGCTTTTTTAAGCGAAGCCAAACTTTTAAGGCATGTGTTTTTAAGCGATGTGAAAAACTAGCGCTCTATTCAAGGCTAATTCAAGCGCATTTTTAGCCCCTTTCAGTGAAACCACCCCTTGCTAAACAAGGAGCTTCCTAACCAAAGCATTCCATTGAATGCTAACACGAAAGGCTTTGTTCTTTAAAGTCTGCATGGATATTTCCTACCCCAAAAAGACTGGATATATTTTAACCTATTTTAGCTGTGAATATAGCCTAACGGCTAAACGCTTACATCTTGCGCCCTAAAGGACGGAGTTTTTCGCGCTAGTGGGATAAAATTTAGGCTATAAGGTCAGAAAAAAATCTTCTAGTTTCCCTTTTTTGATCCAATCATCTCTATAAAGCTCCGGCACTCTATCCTTATTTCCATAAAATTTTAAAACCACTCTGATTTTGAAATTTAGATCGTCTTTAGATCTAAAAACCTTATCTTTAAAAAGGTTTTTATATGGATCTGCCTTGCGTAGGCCACTAGTGTGTTCGGTCCCTTTAGGGTCAATGAAACAAATGATCTGCGTGTCGCCCTTTTGCAGCCAAAAGATAAAATCAGGGAAAAATTTCCTTTCTGTAGCGTTGTCTATATAAGGGATAAACAAATTGTCTAAATGCTCATCAATCTTGCTGAACGCCCAAAAATCATAGTTTTCTTGCAGCGCTTTTATGGTTTCAGTTTCTTGCAACTCTTTTAAGAAATCAATCTCGCTCTTTACTTTAACCACATGCTTAAGCCAATCGCAGTTTTTGGCTTTAATTAAAGGGGTGTAGTAATGCTCTTTGAGTTTTAACAGCTCGGCACCATCAACTTCAAAGGTTTTGTCTTGTTTGTGTTTTTCTGTATCATAAGGATCGATCTCGCCTTGCGCGATTTTTGTTCTTAAAGTTTCTTTATCCAAAGGCGCATACTCTTTCACTTCTTGGATGGTTTGAATCAATTTTTCTTTTTTATCCGCCCTAACTTGAATCCTTTTAAAATGCACGATTTTCTCATTATCTAGGGCGTTAAACTCGTCTTTAGGCACTTTTTGATTAGGGTATAGCTTGCCTTTGATTTCAGAAATCATGTAATCTAAATCTTTATAATGCCAAGTTGATACTTTTTTAAAATGCGCTGTTTGTATCATTTCTTTTAACAGCGTGTAATCTTTAGGGTCATAAATTTCATGCTTTAAAATAAAATGCTTTTCACTCATTAAATGAAAATACTCTTTTAAATCCTTAAAATTTTTTTCACTCATTTTAAACGAAGCGCTTGGAGAAATTTTAAGAGCGTTGGTTTGTTCTTTTCGGTAGCAAGGCACGAATAATGCGTGTTTTATAGGCGTTTTTTCTAATTTGATTTCACGCCAAGAACCTCTATTCTCACCCTTATTTTCGCTCTCTTTTTGGAACTTTAAAATCGCTTCAAGGCTTGCATGGTTGGTGGGTATCACAAAAAGCGTTTCTAACATTGCAGCGTTTGGTTTCAAGGCTTTTTTAATGGAAGGATCTATGTCTAAATACGCTAACCTTTGGCGTTGGTTTTTGACGCTTTCAATCCTTACGCCTCTGCCAAAAGATTGTTTCACCAGCTTTTTAGCGTCATCATCAAGCCCTATATTGAGAAATAAAATCACGCTAGGCCTTGTGCTGTCCCACCCGGTTTCAAAAGTGCGAGATCCCACTAAGATATTGATACTGCTCTTATCAATCTGGCTGAAATAGCTCTCTTCTTTAAAGCTTAAATTCTTGCTCACCACCTTCACGCTCTTTAATTTTTCATAAATCCATTCGGTAATATCGCCTATTTTAATCAAGCAAAAGACTTTATCGCTTGTGTTGAGCTTGAAAGCGATTTCTTGGTTGTTTTTAGGGTTAATAATGACTTCAATATGCCCGTTACTGGCATAAAAAACTGCTTCTTTTAAGCCTTTAAAATCCATGCTTTTTAAACCCTCTTTAAAAACCTTAACCTTGTAGTCTTGTTCTTTATCATCGCTAAAAAGAAATTCCGGATTCTTTAATTCCTCTAATAAATCTTCTTTAGCTTTTAAAAAATCGCCCTCATCGTCATTTTCAATCACGCGCGCTAAAGTTTTAAAAAAGATTTCCGCATCGCTGTTTTCAACATTCACAGAATGCGTGAACACGAGCATTAAAGGGTCGTAAAAATAGCCTTCTGTTTGATAGCGTTTTTGCATGCCCAAAAGCAATAACGCTTTTAAAAGAGCGATTTCTTTTTCCCTATCGTTTAAATCTTTTAATTCCTTAAAAGCGATTAAATTATTTTTCTTCAATAAAACAGACTCTTTGCCATAGCCAAGCTTCACCCACTCGCCCACGCTTAAATTATACACCGCAGTGATGAGATCGCTTTCTTCGGTGAAAGTGGCGCTGAAATTGAATAAAAACCCTTTTAAAGACAGCAGACTAAAAATCGCCTGTCTTTTGCTCTCAGACTTGTTCCCCTTATGCGCTTCATCTAAAATCACATAGTTTTCCCCATTATCCCAATAATCTTTATAATTTAAAAGGTTTTCCTTGCTTTCTTCATCATTCATTAAATCCGCGCGGTAATAAAAAAGAGCGATTTTTTCTATGAAAAAATCTTTTGGAGCGTGGTAAAAATCCTTATTCTTAACGCTTTTAAGACTTTTGAAATCAATTTGCTTAAAATAGTCCTTACCCCGGTTGTATTTTTCAATTTCTTTTTCAAATTGCTTGATCAAATGCTCATTCGCGCTAAAAAACATGATATTTTTCTTAGGGATTAAACCCATTCTTATAGCCACGCTTAAAAGCTCTACCAGTTTGATAATGACAATCGTTTTACCGCTCCCTGTGGCCATGTAAAAGGCTAAGCGGTTGATGAAATTTTCAAAACTCACGCAATGATTTTCCACCTTAAAATGATTCTTTAACAAAGGATGGAGTTTCTTTTTAGCGAAATCGCAATTAGCGAACGAATAATGCTTCTGGTAAAATGCGTAAAATTCTTTTTTACTCCCTTTGAAATCTTTAAAATAAGCGACAAGCATTCTAAAAGCGTTGATTAAAGCTTGCTGTTGGTAATCTAAAAGCTCCTTATTATTATCAAAGCTTTTAAAGTCTAACATTTCTAATGGCTCGTTAATCTCGTTAGTGTTCAATTCCTCTTCAGCGAGTTTTTGAGCGACAAAAATTTCATTATCGGTGGTTAAATCTTTTTTCTTTGCCATGATTTTTCCTTACCAGATGAGCGCTTCTTTTAAGGCTTTTAAGATCTCTACTTCTTTATCATTCCCTTTAAATTTCACCACTTTTTCATTGAAAAACTCCACTCCAACCCCCCATAAATTTTCTAAAGTCTCTTTAATATCCACGCCCATTTTTTCTAGCGCATCTAAATTGATCGTGTAAGACTCGTTTTTGCATCCCACTAAATCGCTGTATTGTTCATCATAAGCTAAGGGTTTGTCGTTGTCTTCATACTTGATTTTTCTTAAAATCTCTTCATAGCTTTCTAACGCATAAACTTTGATTGCCCCACCTCCATTAAATTCTTTAGCCGCACCGCTTTTAAAACCGCTTATAACCTTTTTAAGGCGTGGCAAAATCACGCTCTCAAAATGCTCCCCCATTTCAATACCGATATACTTTCTCTTAAGCTTGTGCGCCACCGCACAAGCCGTCCCGCTCCCGGCGAAAAAATCTAAAACGAGATCGTTTTCTTTGGTGGAAATTTCTAAAATTCTTGAAATTAGGGCTTCGGGTTTGGGGTTATTAAAAACTTTATTTCCATTAAATAGTTGCTTTATTTCAGCGTCTCCATTAAGATTGTAACCAACTTCTGATCCGTCCCAAAAAGTTGAAGATTTTCTACCTTCGGCTACTTCTGAAAGATAGCGTTTAGCCATAGGATTTTTACCATTAAAAACTATTCTATTATTTTGTTCCATATCTTTTAATGTGTCTATTGAATAACGCCAAAAAGTTCCGCTAGGGGGAGACCAAGTTTTACCATTTAGAAAAGTATAAGGGCTAAAATTATTACCGCTTTTTGCCCACACAGGGTCTAATTTGTAAAAACCATTTTCATCTTTTAATTTATATAAATTTGATTTATCAAACGGCTCATTACTAATAAGGTTTTTAGAAAAATTTTTGCAATAACATAGTATGTATTCAATATTTTTTGAAAAATTAGTAGCATCATTTTTAACTGAATGAAATTGTTTCCAAATAATACTCGCTACAAAGTTATCACCCCCCCCATTAAAGACTTCGTCCATGAGTGTTTTACAATAAGCCTGTTCGTTGTCATCAATGCTCACAAACATTACGCCCTTATCGTTTAAAAGCTTGCGCGCAAGCTCCAAGCGGTTTTCCATCATAGAAAGCCAACTGGAGCGCTTGAAATTATCCGCATAAACAAATTCATTGTTTTGCGTGTTATAAGGCGGATCAATATAAATGCAATCAATGGCTTCTTTATAGCGGTTTTTAAGGGAGTTTAGGGCTTGGTAGTTTTCGCTTTTAATGAGCGTGCCGTTGATTTCATTTCCACTAAATAAGCTTTTAACCTCTTCTTCTAAATCTTTAAAATAGAGAGTGTCTAGAGGCAAAAACTCGTTTTCTGTAATTTTTAAATTCAAGTCTTGCCATTCTTTAACTTGTTTGAGGTAGTTTGGGTGGTTTGTGATTTTATCCAAATCGTAGTTTTTAGCTTTCAATTTGTCTAGGCTTACAATGAAATGCGAGTTCAATACAAAGCGGGGTTTGTTCCAAATCTTACAGAGTTCGTTTTCAAATTCGCTCACTAACACAATCACTTCTAAAGCCACTTCTTTAATAATGTTGATCCCATTAAGGCGTTTGTGATCAAAATCAGTCATTTCTTTAAAAAGGTATTCAAACAAATACAAATCCAATTGCTCTTTTAAAAACCCTAGCGCGTTTTTATGAATAAAATAATCCATACTGCCTTGCTTTTTGAATTTGACAAACGCTTTTTTTAAAATCTCTTCATCAAGTTTGACGCCTTGATTGAAACATTTTTTTATGATTTCACTTATTTTTGTTTGAGTCCCCTTGCTGCTAAGAGTAACGCTAAAATTCAGGGTGTTAGTTTTTGTGTCTGTATCTTTTACTATATTTTTTAAATCAAAGACTAAATCCACTTTTTCATTATACTTTTTGCTTTCTAATAAAGAAGTGTCAAAGTTAAAAAGAATGTTTTCTAATTCAAAGCAAAAATCCTTATAGTTCGTTTCGCTTTTCACATAGTAAAGATCTTTAGTTTTATAAAATAAAGCGGTGTCTTTTTTAAGAGAGCATTTTTCATAATCGCTTTTGGTATAAAGGCTGTCATAAAGGGGCGTGTCGTTGAAATAAATCCCTCCATTAGCGCTCAAATAACGCTTGAAAAAGCTATAGAGTTTGTCAAACAATTCTTCTTTGAGATCGTTGTTGTTTTGGCATTTCAAATCAATGAGTTTTTTTAATTCTTGTTTTTTATGGTGGTAATACTGGCTTTTAGCCTTCATGAGATTGATCATGCCATTTTTCAGCGCTCTAGGGGTAGGATCTAAAAGGCTTTCTTGCTTATCTTCAATCTTAACGCCTATGAAAAGGTTTTCTAAAACTTCATAAAATTGCGCTTCGTTCGTTTTCATTATAACGCTCCTTAAAAATATGGAAAGTATTATAACAAAGCCCACCCATTAAGCGCTACAATACCCCATGCAAAAAAAGATTTTTTTACTAGAAGACGATTACCTTTTGAGCGAGAGCGTTAGGGGGATTGGCTTATTGAAATTTTAGATTGCCTTGACTGACTCATTTTTTTAAAATACCCCTATTTCATTGTAAAATTCTTTCATGCAAAACCCATTGAAGTTTAATAAAAGGTAAAAATAAGATTGAATATCAATAAAGTGTTTTATCACAGCAGCACCAACATGAATGAAGTGCCAGATAATAGCGTGGATTTGATCATCACAAGCCCGCCTTATTTCAACATTAAAGATTACACGAAAAATGGCACACAAGATTTACAGCATTCAACCCAACATGTTGAAGATTTAGGAGCGTTAGAAAAATATGAAGATTATCTTTTAGGTCTTTTAAAAGTTTGGCTTGAGTGCTATAGAGTGCTAAAACCAAATGGTAAGCTATGCATTAATGTGCCTTTAATGCCCATGCTTAAAAAGGTTTTAAACACGCATTATAACCGCCATATCTTTGATTTGCATGCTGATATCCAACACTCTATTTTGCATGATTTAAACAACACGCTAGAAAACAAGCCTAAAATGTTCTTACTAGATGTCTATATTTGGAAACGCATAAATCCTACTAAAAGATTGATGTTTGGGAGCTACCCTTATCCCAGAAATTTTTATGCGCAAAATACTATAGAATTTATCGGCGTGTTTGTCAAAGACGGCAAGCCCAAACAACCCACAGAAGAGCAAAAAGAACAAAGCCAATTGACTCAAGAGGAATGGGTGGAATTTACCAAACAAATTTGGGAAATCCCAATCCCTAATAAAAACGATATTGCTTTTGGTAAGCATGCGGCTTTAATGCCGGCTGAATTAGCAAGGCGTTTGATTAGGTTGTATAGTTGCGTGGGCGATGTGGTGCTGGATCCATTTAGCGGGAGCGGGACAACCTTAAGAGAAGCAAAGCTTTTAAAAAGAAATTTTATAGGTTATGAACTCTATGAAAATTATAAGCCCTTGATTGAGCAAAAATTAGGAAACTTGTTTGATTTTGAATAAGATTTATATAGAAGATGTTTTCACATTTTTAGACAAATTAGAAGATAAAAGCGTTGATTTAGCCATTATTGATCCTCCTTACAATCTTAAAATTGCTTCATGGGATAGTTTTAAAAATGATGAAGAGTTTTTAACATTTTCTTACGCTTGGATTGATAAAATGCTGCCCAAACTTAAAGACACAGGGAGTTTTTATATCTTTAATACCCCTTTTAATTGCGCTTTATTTTTAGCGTATTTGCGCCATAAAAAAGCGCATTTTTTAAATTTTATCACTTGGGTTAAAAAAGATGGGTTTGCCAACGCCAAAAAGCGTTATAACCACGCGCAAGAAAGCATTTTATTTTATAGCATGCACAAGAAAAACTACACCTTTAATGCCGATGAGGTTCGCATCGCTTATGAATCCACCGAACGCATCAAACATGCTCAAAGTAAGGGGATTTTAAAAAACAACAAACGCTGGTTCCCTAACCCTAAGGGCAAATTATGCCTTGATGTGTGGGAAATCACTTCACAAAGGCATGTTGAAAAAGAGAAGGGTAAAATCCTTAAGCCAAAACACCCTAGCATTAAACCTAAAGCGCTCATTGAACGCATGATAAAGGCTAGCTCTCACAAAAACGATTTGATTTTAGATTTGTTTAGTGGCAGTGGCATGACTAGCTTAGTGGCTAAAAGTTTGGAGCGTAATTTTATAGGGTGTGAAACCCATGCTGAATATGTGCATGAGAGTTTGGAAATGTTTAAGTATAATGAATGCAAATAAAAAAGGATATTTAACATGCCAAAATTAGAAAAAATTTTACTAGAAATCACACAGCTTGATCCTAGCAAAGAGTGTTTGAAATTCTTAGCTAATCGCATAAAAAGCTCTGATTATAGGGGCTTACACTTATCCCAACACAATCGTTACGATCAAAATAAAATTAAAATTATTATTCAAGCTATTTTTAATGAAGTGGGAGAAGATTTTTTACAAATTCGCACCACCGATATGAGCAAACGCCCTAGCAATATCATAGGCGAAGAAGTTTATGCGAAAGTGGTTGATAATATCTGCAAGTCTGAAATGCCTCAAGATAATTTAGGAAAAAAGAATCAAGTAACCCAAGACAGCTTGAGAAAAAATCTTTTTGTAGATATGCATAGAATGGGGCTGATTGAACGCTACAATAAAAATAAGGAACCTACAAACCCCTACATTCAAAGCAATATTAAATATATCAGTTTAACTCCCTTAGCTATAGAATTTTTAAATGCACAAGATTTGTCAAGAAAAAATTTTTGTTACACGCAAGCTTTAGAAAATCTTTTGCAAGGTTTTGGGGCAGAATGCAGAGAGGTGATGATAGAGCTTGAAAATCATTATTTAGACATTGAAGAAATGATGTTTTTTGTTACATTTTTAAATATTGAAAATTTTACTAGAAGCGAAATTATAGAATATGTTAGAGAATATAGGAGTTTAAGCCGTATCCAAAAAGAAAAATTAAAAGAGTTAGCGCAAGATTATTGCAATCCTAACCATTTTAATGGGAATAAGCTAGAAAAGAGAGATTATCATAATTGGAAAAATCAAGCCCAACAGATTTTTAGCTTGCTAGAACAAAGCGTGTTTTTTGAAACCAATAAAGAGAGGCTTATTTTAAAAACGCTCAATGAAGAAAACAAACAAAACGATAAAAAGCTCAAACGCTCCATTAAAGAAAAAGCCCTTTATTTTGAAAAACATGGCGTTAAAAAAGAAAAGGGTTTTGAATTGCACCACATTGTGCCTTTATGCTTGGCTCGCTCTATAGAAGAATTTGATCTTTTGGATAAATGGGAAAACTTAATCTATATTGACGCTTTTAACCATGCGAAAATATCTCAAACGCAAAATAAACATATTTGTTTGTATTTTGAAAATTGCGATGTGATTTTATCTAAAGGCTTAAAAGAAGAACAAGAAAGCCTTTATTTTACTTATATTGAAAATGTGTTATATAAACCTAATTTACAAAATGCCATGTTGGAATACAATAAAGATTTATTGCATTCTAAAAACGGCTGATAAAATAAAGCGGTGTCTTTTTAAAGAGGGCGTTTTTCATAACCGCTTTTAGTATAAAGGCAATTAGCGCTACAATACCCCCATGCAAAAAAAGATTTTTTTACTAGAAGACGATTACCTTTTAAGCGAGAGTATCAAGGAGTTTTTGGAGCATTTGGGCTATGAAGTGTTTTGTGCTTTTAACGGGAAAGAGGCTTATGAAAGGCTCTCTGTTGAGCGTTTTAACCTCTTGCTTTTAGACGTGCAAGTGCCTGAAATGAATAGCTTGGAATTGTTTAAGCGCATCAAAAACGATTTTTTAATCTCTACGCCTGTGATTTTTATCACCGCCTTACAGGATAACGCTACCTTAAAAAACGCTTTTAATTTAGGGGCGAGCGATTATTTGAAAAAGCCTTTTGATTTGGACGAATTAGAAGCGCGCATTAAAAGATTTTTCAATGATGATCCTATAGAAATTGCACCTGATGTTTTTTATTCCCAACACTCTTTGAATATTAAGGGGAAAAAGGAAATCCTAGCGCCTAAAACCGCTCAACTTTTAGAGTATTTTTTAGAGCATAAGGGGCAAATCATCAGCTCTCAAGTGTTAGAAAATAATTTATGGGATCAAGCGATTGATGACTCCACCTTACGCACTTATATTAAAGTGTTGCGCAAGCTTTTGGGTAAAAATTGCATAGAAACGCACAAGGGGGTGGGCTATCGCTTTAACCCACTATGAAAAAAAATCCCTCAAACTCTTTTTAGGGACTTATTTAGGCTCTTCGTTTGTGTTAATGCTAGTGATTAGTATCTTAGCGTTCAACTATGAAAAAAACGAAAAAATCAAAATGATACGCATGGATATGGACAAAATGGCTTCTAAAATCGCTAGCGAAGTGATCCAATTGCACATGCAAACGCATGCAAATTACCACCACGCTTTAAACGCCCTCATTTCACGCTATAAAGATAATTCCATAGCCCTTTTTGATAGCAAAAAGCGTGTTTTGTATTCCAATATCCCTGAAAGCGCGGATTTGATTAAAAACCATAAAGAAGTGGGCTTTTTTAGTTTTAAGGGGGAGTATTACCTTATGACTGATGAAACTTTCGCTCATTTAGGCGTGGCTAAAATGCTTTTTAAAAATCCTAAACCCCTTCATTTTTCTTCTTTGTATCGTAACATTGTTTTAGTGTTTGTTATAGCGTTTTTATGCGTGATAGGGGTTTCTGTGTTTTTGGGGCGTTTGTTTTTAAAGCCCATTAGGAATGAAATCACCCGCATTGATCACTTTTTAAAAAACACCACGCATGAATTAAACACCCCCATGAGCGCTTTAGTCTTGTCTTTAAAAACCTTAGAAGACAACCAACAACACCGCCGCATTAAAATCGCTATCCAGCGCATGAGTTTTTTATACCGCTCGCTCTCGTATTTAGTGATGCAAGATATTGAGCGCGAAACCCCTATGCTTTTAGATTTAAAAGCCCTGATTATTAAAGAAAACACGCTTTTTAGCGAGATGATAGACTACCACAAGCTGGAATTTAAAAGCGATTTAGCGGGAGTGGCGTTTAAGGCTAAAGAGCAGGATTTCCTTTCGCTTTATAGCAATTTGCTCATGAATGCGATCAAATACAGCGTCATGCATGGGTATATCCACATAGAACTAACGCATGCGTTTTTGAAAGTGAAAAATTTAGGGTATGAAATCCCTAAAGACAAGATTAAAGAATTAAGCGTTCGTTACGCGCGTTTCAATTCTGGCGTGTTGGGCTATGGTATAGGATTAGATTTAGTGAAAAAAGTGTGCGAAAAGTATAAAATGCGTTTAGAAATCCATAGCGAACCCTCTTTAAAAGGATCGTTTTACGAAAATTCGTTTTGTATTCATTTTCAAGGATAAAAATGCTTTCAGTGTATGAAAAAGTGAATGCCCTAGACAAAAGGGCGATTGAAGAATTGTTTTTAAGCGAAGACATTTTAATGGAAAACGCCGCTATGGCTTTAGAAAGGGCGGTTTTACAAAACGCTTCTTTAGGCGCTAAAGTCATTATCCTTTGTGGGAGTGGGGATAACGGAGGCGATGGTTATGCTCTAGCCAGGCGTTTAGTGGGGCGTTTTAGAGTGCTAGTCTTTGAAATGAAATTAGCCAAAAGCCCCATGTGCCAATTGCAAAAAGAAAGGGCTAAAAAAGCAGGGGTGGTCATCAAAACATGGGGAGAAAAGAATGAAGATTTAGAATGCGATGTGTTAATAGATTGCGTGGTAGGGAGCGCTTTTAAGGGCGAATTAGAGCCGTTTTTAGACTTTGAAAGCTTTTCTCAAAAAGCGCGCTTTAAAATCGCTTGCGATATTCCTAGCGGGATAGATTCTAAAGGCAGAGTGGATAAGGGAGCGTTTAGAGCGGATACGACTATCAGCATGGGCGCTATCAAGTCATGCTTATTGAGCGATAGGGCTAAAGATTATATAGGGGAATTGAAAGTGGGGCATTTGGGGGTTTTTCATCAAGTTTATGAAATCCCAACGGACACTTTTTTACTAGAAAAAAGCGATTTGAAACTGCCCCTAAGGGATAAAAAAAACGCTCATAAAGGCGATTACGGGCATGTGCATGTTCTTTTAGGCAAGCATAGTGGGGCGGGGTTATTGAGCGCATTAAGCGCGTTAAGTTTTGGATCTGGGGTGGTGAGCGTTCAAGCGTTAGAATGCGAGATAACTTCTAATAACAAGCCTTTAGAATTGGTCTTTTGTGAAAATTTCCCTAAAAAGCTCAGCGCGTTCGCTCTTGGCATGGGGTTAGAAAATATCCCAAAAGATTTTAACAAGTGGCTTGAATTAGCCCCATGCGTTTTAGATGCGGGCGTTTTTTATCACAAAGAGGTCTTGCAAGCCTTAGAAAAAGAAGTGATTTTAACCCCTCACCCTAAAGAGTTTTTATCGTTGTTAAAATTAGTGGGGATCCATATAAGCATGCTAGAATTGTTAGATAATAAACTAGAAATCGCAAGGGATTTTTCTCAAAAATACCCCAAAGTGGTTTTGCTTTTAAAAGGGGCTAATACCCTAATCGCTCATCAAGGGCGAACTTTTATCAACAATTTAGGGAGCGTGGCTTTAGCCAAAGCAGGCAGTGGCGATGTGTTAGCGGGGCTTATTTTAAGCTTGCTTTCTCAAAACTACACGCCTTTAGACGCCGCTATTAACGCAAGCCTAGCGCACGCTCTAGCGGGTTTAGATTTTAAGAATAATTACGCTTTAACGCCCCTAGATTTGATAGAAAAGATCAAACGATTATAAAAGGATAAAAATGGATCATTTAAAGCATTTGCAGCAATTGCAAAACATTGAAAGGATCGTGCTTTCAGGCATTGTGTTGGCCAATCATAAGATTGAAGAGGTCCATAGCGTTTTAGAGCCTAGCGATTTTTACTACCCGCCTAACGGCTTGTTTTTTGAAATCGCTTTAAAACTGCATGAAGAAGATTGCCCCATTGATGAGAACTTTATCCGCCAAAAAATGCCTAAAGACAAGCAAATCAAAGAAGAAGATCTGGTCGCTATTTTTGCGGCAAGCCCCATAGATAATATTGAAGCCTATGTGGAAGAGATTAAAAACGCTTCCATTAAACGAAAACTTTTTGGCTTGGCTAACACCATTAGAGAGCAAGCCCTAGAAAGCGCGCAAAAATCCAGCGATATTTTAGGCGCTGTGGAGCGAGAAGTCTATGCGTTATTGAATGGCAGCACCATAGAGGGCTTTAGGAGCATTAAAGAAGTGCTTGAAAGCGCAATGGATCTCATCACAGAAAACCAAAGAAAAGGGAGTTTGGAAGTTACTGGCATACCGACTGGCTTTGTCCAATTGGATAATTATACGAGCGGTTTTAATAAGGGGAGTTTAGTCATTATAGGGGCAAGGCCGTCTATGGGTAAAACCAGTTTGATGATGAACATGGTCTTAGCTGCACTCAATGACGATAGAGGGGTAGCGGTTTTTAGTTTAGAAATGTCTGCGGAGCAACTCGCTTTAAGAGCGTTATCGGATCTCACTTCTATTAACATGCATGATTTAGAAAGCGGGAGGCTTGATGATGATCAATGGGAAAATTTAGCCAAATGCTACGATCACCTTTCGCAAAAAAAACTCTTCTTTTATGATAAAAGCTATGTGAGGATAGAGCAAATCCGCTTGCAACTGCGAAAGCTTAAATCCCAACACAAGGAATTGGGTATCGCTTTTATTGACTATTTGCAACTCATGTCAGGGAGTAAAGCCACTAAAGAGCGCCATGAACAGATCGCTGAAATTTCAAGAGAGCTTAAAACTTTAGCCAGAGAATTAGAAATCCCTATCATAGCGCTAGTCCAACTCAACCGCAGCCTGGAAAACCGAGACGATAAACGGCCCATTCTTTCGGATATTAAAGACAGCGGAGGGATTGAACAGGACGCTGATATTGTTTTATTTTTGTATAGAGGCTATATCTATCAAATGAGGGCTGAAGACAATAAAATAGACAAACTCAAAAAAGAAGGCAAAATTGAAGAGGCGCAAGAGTTGCACCTAAAAGTTAATGAAGAAAGGCGTATCCACAAGCAAAATGGCAGTATTGAAGAGGCTGAAATCATTGTGGCTAAAAACAGGAATGGGGCTACAGGAACGGTTTATACGCGCTTTAACGCTCCTTTCACGCGCTATGAAGACATGCCCATAGATTCCCATTTAGAAGAGAGACAAGAAACTAAAGTGGATTACGATATAGTTACACCTTGAAAGACAAAACCTTTCAGGGGGCGTTTGAACTTCTTACAACCCCCAAAGAATACTTGTTGTGTGGGGTTATTTTAAGCCTTTTGTTGGCGATCAATCTTTATTTAGAATACTTGAATTACCAAAAGCTTGATTTTTCAAAACCGACAAGCCTGAACGCTCAAATCCTGTTGCAATACCCTAAAACTAAAGATCAAAAAACCTATTTTGTTTTAAAGCTCCAATCAAAGGGCATGATCTTTTATTCCACCATTAAAGAGCCTTTAAAAAACCTCCAATACCGCCACGCACAATTTTTTGGCAAGTTCAAGCCCTGCTCGTTTTTAGAGTCTCTAAAATCATGCTTTTTTCAAACTTATTCTTTTTCTTTAACGCGAAAACAGGATTTCAAATCGCATTGGCGCCATTTCATTGACAGCGTTCATTTAAGCGCTTTAGTGGGCAATTTGTATCGAGCGTTATTTATAGGGGATAGCTTGAATAAAGATTTGAGAGACAGGGCTAACGCGCTAGGGATCAACCACTTATTAGCCATTAGCGGGTTTCATTTAGGGATTTTGAGCGCGAGCGTGTATTTTCTTTTCTCTCTTTTTTATACCCCCTTACAAAAACGCTATTTCCCTTATAGGAACGCTTTTTATGATATAGGGGTTTTGGTGTGGGTTTTTTTGCTGGGGTATTTATTGCTATTAGATTTTTTACCCTCTTTTTTTAGGGCGTTTTTAATGGGCTTATTAGGGTTTTTGGCATGCTTTTTTGGGGTAAGGCTTTTGAGTTTTAAACTTTTGATTTTAGCGTGCTGTATCGCCATAGCGTTACTCCCTAAATTGCTTTTTAGCGTGGGGTTTTTGCTTTCTGTTTGTGGGGTGTGGTATATCTTTTTATTCTTAAAACACACTCAAGCCTTTTTTAAAACCTCTTCTTTTTTGATGCGATCTTTTCAGGTCATAAGCTTAAGCGCGCTGGTGTTTTTGAACATGCTCATTGTTGCGCATGCCTTTTTCCCTATGTTTTCGCCCTACCAGCTCTTTAGCATTCCTTTAGGCTTGATTTTTATCGTGTTTTTCCCTTTGAGTTTGTTCTTGCATGCGGTGGGTTTAGGGTCTTTATTGGATCATATTTTAAGCATGCCTTTAACAATCCCTACGATTTCGGTTCCTTCACCCTTATGGCTTTTAGGGGTGCATTTGTTTTTAACGATTGTGAGCGCGCGTTTTTTTAAAGTTTATTTAAGCATGAATGTTTTAAGCGCGGGCTTTTTCTTGTATTGTTGCTATCAATATATTATAATGCCTAGCTTAATTGTAGGTTAGAAAAGTCATTTTTAGGGATCAAATAATTGCTTAAAAAAATCACGCACAAAATCAAAGCTTTAAGCGAGTTGGTCGCTTTGGAGCATACGATATTTTCTAGCATGTTTTTACTCATGGCTATGGTCATAAGCTCCTATCAAAAAAATCAAACGCTCTTTTTTGGGTTAGAAACCCTAATTCTTTGTTTTTTAGCCTTATTAGGGGCAAGAAACTTCGCTATGGGGTTTAACCGCTTAGTGGATAGGGATATTGATAAAGACAACCCAAGGACCAAAAACCGCCCGAGCGTGGATGGTCGAATCAGCGTTAAAGGCATGGTCATTTTTAGCGTTTCAAACGCTCTTTTGTTCGTGGTGGTGAGCTATTTCATTAACCCTTTAGCTTTCAAGCTCTCACTGCCTTTTTTAATCATTTTAGGGGGGTATTCGTATTTCAAGCGCTTTTCTTCTTTGGCGCATTTTGTCGTGGGTTTGGCTTTGGGTTTGGCCCCCATTGCGGGAAGCGTGGCGGTTTTAGGGGATATTCCTTTATGGAATGTCTTTTTGGCTTTAGGGGTGATGTTATGGGTGGCTGGGTTTGATTTGCTCTATTCTTTACAGGATATGGAGTTTGATAAAGAAAGGGGCTTGTTTTCCATTCCTAGTCAATTAGGGGAAAAATGGTGCTTGAATCTTTCAAGGCTCTCACACCTTGTAGCACTGATCTGCTGGTTTTTTTTTGTGAAATGCTACCATGGGGGGCTTTTTGCGTATTTAGGCTTAGGGGTTTCAGCCTTGATCTTACTCTATGAGCAGATCTTAGTGGCCAGAGATTATAAAAACATTCCTAAAGCCTTTTTTGTGAGTAATGGCTATTTGGGGGTGGTGTTTTTTATTTTTATTGTCCTTGATGTGGGGTTTAAGCATGCATGAGTTGGTTTTAAGATCCCAAGCTTTAGGGTTTGAAACGCGCTTAGTCCAATGCGATTTATCGTTCTCTTATGAAAGGTTTATCTCTAAAACTAAACGCTCTTTAGCGGTGTTAGAAGAATTTGATTGGTTAAATTCTGGCTTTGATTTTTCACGCTTGAATGTTGAAAATGACACTCTGGAATTGCTCAAAGCGCTGTATTTTAAATTAGAAAAATTAGAGAGCCTGCTTTTAAAAGAAAACCTGCTTGAATTGGAGCAAAATAACCGCATCATCGCTTTAGGGCATGGGCTAGTTTGCCTAAAAAAACAAAGCCTGATAGCGCCTCAAACTTACTATGGGCGTTGCGTGTTAGAAGGGAAAATCCTAGCCTTTTTTGGCGTGGCAAGGGATAAAGATTTTTTAGAAATCACTCGCATGCACGCCTTAGATATTAAGCGTTATGATTCTTTCATTGTTGATAGCGAAAGAAAAGGCTTAAAATTATGAACGGGAGCAATCATGTTATCTTCTAATGATTTGTTTATGGTCGTTTTAGGGGCGATTTTATTGGTGTTGGTGTGCTTGGTGGGGTATTTGTATCTTAAAGAAAAAGAGTTTTACCATAAAATGAGGCGTTTAGAAAAAACCTTAGACGAATCCTATCAAGAAAATTATATTTATTCTAAGCGTTTGAAAGAATTAGAGGGGCGTTTGGAAGGCCTTTCTTTAGAAAAGAGCGCTAAAGAGGATAGCTCATTAAGAACAACCCTTTCACACCTTTATAACCAATTGCAAGAAATCCAAAAATCCATGGACAAAGAGCGCGATTATTTAGAAGAAAAAATCATTACTTTAGAAAACAAATTCAAAGACATGGGGCATTATGCCGCTAGCGATGAAATCAATGAAAAACAGGTTTTGAAAATGTATCAAGAGGGTTATAGCGTGGATTCTATTTCAAAAGAGTTTAAAGTGAGTAAGGGCGAGGTGGAATTTATATTGAACATGGCAGGGTTAAAATGGTAGCTTTAAGCAACGCTCTTTCAAGGGTTTTTGGCTCTGTGGCTGGCTATAAATTCCCTTCTTTTATCCAAAAAGGCATCAACGCTCTTTATGTTAAGATCTTCAAAATTGATTTGAGCGAGTTTGAGCCTTTAGAAAATTATAAGAGTTTGAACGCCCTTTTCACGCGCTCTTTAAAAAAAGAGCGCCCCTTTGACAAAGCCCCTAATATTTGCATTGCGCCGTGCGACGCTTTGATCACGGAATGCGCTTTTTTAGACAATAATAGCGCCTTACAGATTAAAGGCATGCCCTATAAAGCGCATGAATTAGTGGGCGAAATCAACCCCTTAAGCCCTTCTTTTTTCTATGCGAATTTTTACCTTTCGCCCAAAGATTACCACCACTACCACGCCCCTTGCGATTTAGAAATTTTAGAAGCTCGTTATTTTGCGGGGAAATTACTGCCAGTCAATAAGCCCTCATTACACAAAAATAACAATCTGTTTGTGGGCAATGAAAGGGTAGTGCTTGTTGCAAAAGACATTCAAGGCAATCGATTGTATTTTGTAGCGGTGGGAGCGTTAAATGTGGGTAAAATGCGTTTTAATTTTGATAAGAATATCCAAACTAACGCTAAAGCCCGTTTCACGCAAACCTACTTTTACAACCCGCCGATTAAGGTGAAAAAAGGGGATAATTTAGGGAATTTTGAAATGGGCTCTACTATCGTTTTATTCATTCAAAACACCGCTTTTAAAGATTTGAAAGAAAAAAGCGTGAAGTTTGGGGAAAGTATAGGGGAATTTCATGCCAACTGATAACGATTTAAAAACTTCTATTTTAGAATTGTTGAACGATTTAGACGCGCTTTTAGTGGCTCATTTTTACCAAAAAGATGAGATTGTAGAGTTAGCCCATTATACAGGCGATAGCTTGGAGTTGGCTAAAATCGCAAGCCAAAGCGATAAAAACCTCATCGTGTTTTGTGGGGTGCATTTCATGGGTGAGAGCGTGAAAGCCCTAGCCTTTGACAAGCAAGTGATCATGCCCAAACTCTCATGCTGCTCTATGGCAAGAATGATAGACAGCCATTACTACGATAGAAGCGTTCATTTATTGAAAGAATACGGCGTTAAAGAATTTTACCCTATCACTTATATCAATTCTAACGCTGAAGTGAAAGCCAAAGTCGCTAAAGATGACGGCGTGGTTTGCACGAGCCGCAACGCTTCTAAGATCTTTAATCACGCTTTAAAACAAAATAAAAAAATCTTTTTTTTACCGGATAAATGCTTGGGGGAAAATCTGGCCCTAGAAAATGGCTTAAAAAGCGCGATTTTAGGCGTAAATAGCCAAGAAGAAATCAAAAACGCTGATGTGGTTTGTTATAACGGCTTTTGTTCGGTGCATCAGCTTTTCAAATTAGAAGACATTGAATTTTACCGCCAAAAATACCCGGATATTTTAATCGCTGTCCATCCAGAGTGCGAGCCTAGCGTGGTTTCTAACGCTGATTTTAGCGGATCAACGAGTCAAATCATAGAATTTGTAGAAAAGCTAAGCCCCGATCAAAAAGTCGCCATAGGCACTGAAAGCCATTTAGTCAACCGCTTGAAAGCCAAGCGCAACCATCAAAACACTTTCATTCTTTCTAGCACGCTCGCCCTTTGCCCTACCATGAACGAAACGACTTTAAAAGATTTGTTTGAAGTCTTAAAAGCCTATAAAAACCACAGGGCTTACAATACGATTGAATTAAAAGATGAGGTGGCGCACTTAGCCAAACTCGCTTTAACTAAAATGATGGAGTTGTCTTAATGGAGATAAAAACCTTTTTAGAACGCGCTTTAAAAGAAGATTTAGGGCATGGGGATTTGTTTGAAAGGGTGTTAGAAAAAGATTTTAAAGCCACGGCTTTTGTTAGGGCTAAACAAGAGGGCGTGTTTTCAGGCGAAAAATACGCTTTAGAGTTGCTTCAAATGACCGGCATTGAATGCACTCAAACCATTAAAGATAAAGAACGCTTCAAGCCTAAAGACACTTTAATGGAGATTAAGGGGGATTTTAGCATGCTTTTAAAGATTGAGCGCACCCTTTTAAACCTTTTGCAACACAGCAGCGGGATCGCTACTTTAACGAGTCGTTTTGTAGAAGCTTTAAATTCTCATAAAGTGCGTTTGTTGGACACACGAAAAACCAGACCCCTTTTAAGGATCTTTGAAAAATATTCCGTGCTTAATGGGGGAGCGAGCAACCACCGCTTAGGGCTAGATGACGCTTTAATGCTTAAAGACACGCATTTAAAGCATGTAAAAGATATCAAAAGCTTTTTAACGCATGCCAGAAAAAACTTGCCTTTCACGGCTAAAATTGAAATTGAATGCGAGAGCTTTGAAGAGGCCAAAAACGCCATGAACGCGGGAGCGGATATTGTGATGTGCGATAATTTGAGCGTTGGAGAAACGAAAGAAATTGCCGCTTATAGAGATGCGCATTATCCCTTTGTTTTATTGGAAGCGAGCGGGAACATTTCACTAGAGAACATCAACGCTTACGCCAAAAGCGGCGTGGATGCCATTAGCGTAGGGGCGTTAATCCATCAAGCCACTTTTATTGACATGCACATGAAAATGGCTTAAAGACTTTAAAAAGGGGTTATTGGCATGCTAAAAGAATATTTAGAAGGCATTAAAGATCTGACGCCTGAAAAGAACGAACTCACGCACCGCCCTTTTTTACACAACTTGCTTAATCGCTTAAAAGACCATTTCAATAAAGAATTTAAGATTGAACATGAGCCTAACAGAGACAAACAAGGGGGTCAGCCTGATTTTCGCGTTTCTTTTCAAGGGCTGAACATTGGTTATATAGAAAATAAAAGGGTAGGGACTGATCTTAGAAAGATTGTAGAAAGCGAAAAAAGCGCTCAAATCCTTAAATATTTAGAATTAAACCCTAACCTCATGCTCACGAATTACCTTAAGTTCGTGTGGGTAGGGAAAGATGAAAATAATGAGCCTTTAATCAAAAAAGAAATTTCTGTCGCTAGCCCTGATGAACTCTCTAAACCCCTAAAACCCAACCCGCAAACCGAGCGCGATCTGATTGAATTTTTTAAAGGCTTTTTCAATTACGAAGCAGCCCCTATCACTAACGCTAAAGATTTTGCAACGCATTTAAGCACGCCCACCAAGTATCTAAAAGACGCTTTAATCACATACCAAAAAGACGAGCAAGTTTCTAGCATTTTTAAGAATTTTAAAGAATATCTTTATGAAGAATTGAGTTTTGAAGACTTTAGCGATGCGTTCGCTCAAACGCTCACCTACAGCCTTTTTATAGCCAAGCTCAACCACCCCTTTGAAAAAATAAATTGGGACAATGTGAGAAAATCCATTCCTAAAAATTTCGCTGTGATCAGAGAGATGGCGGATTTTTTAAAGAAACTTGATGGGATCAAAGAAATCCAATGGCTTTTAGATGAAATTTTAAGCTTGATCAATCATGTTGATATGGACTCTATCCTTAAAGATTTGAACGAGGATAAAGACCCTTATTTGCACTTTTATGAAACCTTTTTAAGCGCTTATGACCCTAAATTGCGAGAGAAAAAGGGCGTGTATTACACCCCTGATTCTGTGGTGAAATTCATCATTAACGCTTTAGATAGTTTGCTTAAAACGCATTTTAAGGACGCTCCCTTAGGTTTAAAAAGCGCTTTAGACAATGAAAACATCAAGCTCTTAGATTTTGCTACCGGCACAGGCACTTTTTTATTGGAAGCGTTTAGAAAAGCGCTAGAAACGAGAAAAACAAGCGATGGAGGCATCTCCACTAAAGAAGACAAATACCAAAACCTCTTAAAGCAATTTTATGGGTTTGAATACTTGATCGCTCCTTATGCGATCGCTCATTTGAATCTCAGCCAAGCCTTTAAGGAGGAATTTAAAAGACCTCTCAAAGAAAACGATGCGCTTCAAATCGTTTTGACCAACACCCTCATACAGCCTAGTGAGATCGCTGCTTATCGGGGGCTAAACCCAATTTTTGAAAAAGAACTTTTAAGCGCTCAAGAGATCAAGAAAGATGAAAAGATCCTTATCATCACCGGTAATCCCCCTTATAGCGGGGCGAGCAGCAATGAGGGCTTGTTTGAATGGGAAGTGAAAGCCACTTACGGCATAGAGCCTGAATTTCAAACTATAGAAACCAAGAAAAATATAAAACTCACCGATGAAATCCAAACGCTTTTAAAGAACATTCAAGCCCAAAAACAAGGCGACAGCAAAAAAGCCCTAAAGGAACTTAAAAGCCTCTATTCTAAATACAAACAGCAAAAGGAAAAAAACCCTAAATGGCTTTTAGATGATTACGTGAAATTCATGCGTTTCGCTCAAAACAAGATCGAATCATTAGGGCATGGCCTTTTTGGCTTCATTTCTAACAACGGCTTTTTAGATAACCCGACTTTTAGGGGGTTAAGGCGTTCTCTTTTAAAATGCTACGATGAGCTTTATATCCTAAACTTGCATGGAAACGCTAAGAAAAAGGAGAAAACCCCACAAGGTGCGAAAGATGAAAACGTTTTCAATATCATGCAAGGCGTCTCTATTAACCTTTTTGTCAAAAGCCCGCAAGCCACCAAGAAAAAAATCCACTATTATGATGTGTATGGCGAAAGGGCTGAAAAATACGCCTTTTTAGCCCAACATGATTTGGATAGTATTGAATGGCTTGAGCTTACCCCAAGAGAGCCTTTTTGCTTGCTTATACCCCAAGAAACGCGCTTTTTAGATGAATACGAGCAAGGGTTTAGCGTTCAGGATATGTTTCAAATCTCAAGTGTAGGAATTGTTACGGGAAAAGATAAAATTTTTATTGCCAACAACACTGAAAATTTAAAAGAGCAAGTCTTAAAATATTATAACGAGTTTAACGAACAATGCGTTAAGGACATTCACTATCGTCCTTTTGATATTCGTAAAGTTTATTACGATACCAAAAAATTAGAAAGAGCGAGAGAGAATACATTCAAGCACATGTTACCCCCCCCCCCCCCAACAGATCCTAAAACACCCAATCAAACGTGCAAAAATGTCGCGCTAAATATTGCACGACAAAGCAAAATGTATGGCGAATGGCGTTATGTGATGGCGCATAAAGAATTAGTTGATATAAATCTAATAGCTTCGGCAGGAAGCATGGGGGTAGGATATAATTACCCCCTCTATCAATTCAAACACCCCAACTACACCGAGAATTTTACGCCAGAGTTTAGAAGCTTTATAGACAAGCATTACAACCACCCTTTTGAGCCGCTAGAGATTTTAGGCTATATCTATGCGTTATTGTATTCCCCAAATTACCGCAAGCGTTATGAAGACTTTCTCAAAGCCGATTACCCTAAAATCCTTTTCACAGAAAATAAAGATTTATTTAGAGCCTTAAGCCTTTTAGGGATTGAGTTGATCGGCTTGCATGTTTTAAATAAAGAAAGCTTGAATTACAGTTTTGAAAAACTAAAAGACGCCACCATAGGCGAATCTTGCTATAAAGAAGAAGGGCATGAGCGTAACCCCATCATCAAAAAGCCCTCTCATAACGAGCCAGAACAACGCCTTTATATCAACCATAGCGCTTATTTTAGGGGGGTGAGTGAAGAAATTTATGATTACAGGATAGGGGGGTATTGCGTTTTAGACAAATATTTAAAAAGCCATAAAAACGAGCCTTGCGACTTTGATCATGTAAGCAATATCATTAAAGTCATCGCGTGCACGATTGAAATCCAAAAAACGCTTGGATTTTTGACGAGCGATTTGCCTCATTTAAAAGGGGATGACAGCGAAGCGTTAATGCAAGAAATCTTGCAAAATCCACCCCCCCCCCCATTTAATACCAATACCGCCCTTATCTTATCGCGCCAAGCCAAAGCCATCGGAGATTTTAACTTTGATGCCGCATTCATCAGCAAAGAAGCGAGCGACAACAATATCTACCGCAGAGGCGGAGGATTGGCTTTCCCCTTATTCTGTATTGCCTAATCTCGCTCTCATTTGCGATAGAGGCTCTAAAGTAAGCCCCATTTCTAATGTTTTTGTAACGAACATGCTTTGCGATTTGCATGTGAATGGATCGGGGAGTTATGCGTTTTTGTTGTATCGTTTAACATAGCAAAAACCACTCATAAATCAACCATTTACTCCATTTAAAAGAGTGTGAGTTTAGGTATAAGGAAAACTTGTATCAGGTTTATGGGAATGGATATTAGAAAGTGGTAGGGTTATGATTGTCCATATTTGCCTGATTTATCTATTAAAGTCAAAAGTCCAAGCGTCTTCGTTGAAAAATAAAGCCTTTTTAAGAGCGTGAATTTGAAAAGAGTTTATATCATTGCTCAGTAAAAAGCAGATTTCTATGTTTTTTACAATCTAAAACTGAAAGTTATTCTCTAAAAACTTGTAACGCAATCAAACTCGTTCAAAATAGGTTGTTTCGTTGGTATTAGATGGCACATCTTCTTTCAAGAGATGAGGGGCAAAATGTTTAATGGCGTTAATAATATCTTGCGGATTCACAAAATCCGTTGGCGGGTGTGGCATAGTCATGGCTTTGAACATCCAGTTGCTAGACCTAGAAATTATTTTTTGAAAATCCCTTGGATAGATCATGTGGATATTAGGGCCAACTTTCTTTGGGTAGGGGTGGAATCTTGGGCTTGAGAGACCCGAAGAGACTATGAACGCATAAGGGATTTTCAAACAAGCACTCAAATGCATGATAGAAGATTCATTACCTATTGCAAAACTAGCGTTCTTTAAAAGATGGATGTATTCTGCCAAATCAGTTTGATTGACTAAAGAAATGGCATTTTTGTGGCGTTTTAGAATGGAATTGGCAAGCTTTTCATCTTCTTTAGAGTTTCCGCAAAGAACGAGTTGGTAGTCAGGATTTAAAAAATAGATCATCTCATCAAAGCGCTTATACACTCTAAAATCATCGCTAGCTCCGAGATTCAACACGCCATAAGGTGGTTTTAGAATATTCTTAAACTTTTCATATTCAAAAGCGATGGGGAGTTTTAATTCAAGTCCAACAAACCCTATATCCACGCCTTTAAAATGCTTAAAAAAAGACTGAAAAAAATCTTGATTTGAATCATAGAGGAATTGCGGCACTTCTTTAGGATAGAACAAATGCGTGTAAAAGCTTTTTCTAATTTCTGTTTGTTCTCTTAAGCGGATTCTATGAAGCGATTCTATTGGGTGGGTGCAAAAAACCCCCACTTTATTTTCGGCAATCAAGTGCTTTATAATAGCGTCTTCTTTAGTTGAAAAATAAAACATAGAACTATTAATGCATATCTCGTAGCTTTCTTTTCTTAAATTAGAAACATCTTCGTAGCGTTTTCTCATGAACTTTGGGAGAAAAAATAACAATCCTTTTAATTTTGAAAGGCGTGAGCCATTAGCGCCAATCCGCAAGTATTTTTCCCAGTAAATGTTATCTAAAAAGATAAACTTATCTATATATTTATATTGGGAATCGCAATGGGTCGCTATGTCCTTAATAACGGTGTTTCCAATAAAGGTGGTTTCATAATCTTCAAAATATTTTTTAAAAAGAGGTAAAAAATTGCGATAGAGTATATAATCTCCAATAATGTCCAAGCGGATAAAACATAAGGTTTTTTTACGAATGGGTGGAGGAGTAGGCTTTGTGAGGGTGAGCAATCTGTCTAGTTGGTTTTGGATGTTATCAAGGACTTGTTCTTGAAAAGAATAACGATGCAGAAAGAGATCTCTAATAAAAGAAAGTCTTGTAGTGGTTGCAACCATCAAAACGAAAGCTACATAAGGGTAATAATAAAGATAAGATAATTTTGATTTTAAAAACAAAGAGAGTAAAGACTTCAAAAATAGCTCCTATTTTTTAGCGTTCAATAGTGTAAAATTCACGCAAACATTAAGAATAAACAAAGATACGATTATAGCAAAAAGTCTCTTATCAAAGCTACATCTTGCGGTAATTGATAAAACCCACAATCTTTTCACCCTCTTTTTCAATGTCAATCAAACCCATATCGTTTGAGCCATTAGGCGGGGTGATGCCTAAAAAACGCTCATTGAAAGGCCGCCATCTGGCAATAGAGGCGCTGAGTTCGTTAGGATAAAACCCGATAGAGTGGTTGTCAAATAAAGCGTTCACATGCAAAGGGCCTGAAGCGTTCCCGATATAAACAGACAGATTCGCGCACAATTTGGCTAAATCCACTAAACTATGGCTCGTATCATAGAGGCGAGCGAAAGGGACTTTTTTAAGGAGTTCTTCTAATATCGCTCTTTGGATTTAATCTGCTATAATAGAAGATAAAATTTTAGATTTGGGGATCTTATGAGTATTTTGATACCACTATTGCTTGTAATACTACTATTTTCTATTCCACTATTTTACTTTTATATAAATAAAAAGGTTTTTAATTGCTCCTATAGTCTCTTTAGGATAGCACAACGCCTGATTGACAAGCTGCTTTCTATCACCCCCATTAAACGCCAAAACACCACAGAAAAAGCCTTGTGTATTGTGAGATTGGATGTGGTGGGGGATTATATTTTAACGCGCAATTTTTTTGCTCCCTTCAAAGAGCATTACAAAGATTATAAAATTGTTTTTATTGGCAATTCAGTCATCAAAGATTTGAGTGTGGTTGCCGATAGCCCTTATGTTGATGAATTTATTTTCTTAGATCATTCCATTTGGAATCAATATAATGGATACATTCACAGCAGGCAGCATGCTTTTAAATTTCTGCGTTATTTGCTCAAATTTTTCATCAAGCGCTACAATGAATTGTTGATGCTTAAAAAAACGCATTATGAGATTGCCATTAACCCCATTTTACCTTGGGGTGACATTTTAAGAGATGATATAGTGATGAAACATTTAGACGCTTCTTTTAAGGTTAGCGTAAGGCATGAACCTTTTGTGGATAGGGGTCATCATGATGTCTATGTTAGCGATGGGAAAATCAGCCATTTTTACACCCATCTTTTCAATATCCCTAAGGTGAGCAAATTCTTATTTGAATTCCATCAGGATTTATTTTCTGCTTTTTTCAAAACTTTTAAAGGAGTGGATTTAGCTCCTGTGCCTTTTGGCATGGAATTGCCACCATCTTCTGTTCTTAAAGAAAGTTCGCAAAATTTACTCAATGGTTTGAGTTCTCGCTATGGCGTGTTGAATTTGGGATCAAGCGATTTTTTTAGGTGTTATAGGTATTTTAATAGGATTGTGCGTTATTTGAATGAACACATTCAGCTAGTGATTTGCGGGACGACGCCCACAGAAGCAAAAGAAGCTGCTAAATTGGTAAAAGCTCATAAAAATGCCATATCGTTAGTAGGGAAAACTAGCTTATTGGAATACGCCTATATCATTAAGGGTGCTGAATTTGCATTAGGGAATGAATCAAGTATCGCTCATTTTGCAGCGGCTCTTAAAGTGCCTTACATCTTTATTTTAAGCAATGGCAGTTCTTATGCAACCTTTCACCCTTATCCTAAAACGCTTTGCGCTACCTATCATATTATTTATCCCACTGAATTTGCAAATCTTAGAGAATCAAAGAAAATTTGGGAACAACGAGATGTGAATACGATAAAACCTAGTGCCGTGATAGCAAGCATCAAAGAGCACGCCCCGCATTTATTAAAAGAGAACACTCCTGATGATATTGATAAAGATTACTTCATAGAAGAAGTGTGAAGCAGTCCAAATAACGCCATCTATTATTATAACGCCGTTTTCCATCCTTGCTTTTAGGGTGTCTGACTAGATAAGGGGTGTAAATAGAGGTTGTAATTATGCGATTAGGTCTGTTACAAATAAAATTGCACTTCGTTCGTTTTCATTATAACGCTCCTTAAAAAACATGAGAAAGATTATAACGATGATTACCTTATTAGAAGTTTAGCATGCATGTTATAGAGCACTAATCTCTAATCTGTGCATCAAGCAAACTTTATGTTTGGATTTTTCTCGCACACAAAAGATAGATCAGGATACCAATTTTATTTTTCAGCAATAATGATTTCATAACCATTTTTCTTAGCAAATGTTTTAAACTTAGGGAAAAGTTGGATTTCAAGAATTTTTGAAATAATTTTAGTATCTGGTGAAATTGTATAAATATTTTTATCTATATTAATAAATCCTTTAATTTTCCAATCTCCCAACTGAGTTGTAACATGGCCAGTCAATTCTGTTGCAAAAACCTTAAGTTTTTCAATAAAATTTTGTTTGACTGATTCCATAACTACCTTCCAAACACTCAATTGCCACCAAATATATCCAACTGATTATAACACGAAAATTATCGCTTTTAGTGTTGTAAAAATTTGCTTCTCCTTACCAAATGAGCGCTTCTTTTAAGGCTTTTAAAATCTCTTCACAGCTTTCTAATGCATAAACTTTTATTACCCCACCTCTATAAATTCTTTAGCCGCACCGCTTTTAAAACCGCCAATAACCTTTTTAAGACGAGACAAAATCACGCTCTCAAAATGCTCCCCCATTTAATACCAATACCGCCCTTATCTTATCGCGCCAAGCCAAAGCCATCGGAGATTTTAACTTTGATGCCGCATTCATCAGCAAAGAAGCGAGCGACAACAATATCTACCGCAGAGGCGGAGGATTGGCTTTCCCCTTATTCTGTATTGCCTAATCTCGCTCTCATTTGCGATAGAGGCTCTAAAGTAAGCCCCATTTCTAATGTTTTTGTAACGAACATGCTTTGCGATTTGCATGTGAATGGATCGGGGAGTTATGCGTTTTTGTTGTATCGTTTAGGCTCAAAATGAGTGAATGAATGGGCATGTTATCTAAATTTTAGATAGAATAAACGCAAAAAATTGAATAAAACCTTAAAGGTGATTCTTTCTAATCTCAAAAATGGGTGGTGCTATTAACAATGACAAAACGACTTTTTAAAGGGTTGTTAGCGATTTCTCTTGCTGTGAGTTTGCATGGTGGTGAAGTTAAGGAAAAAAAGCCGGTCAAGCCGGTTAAAGAAGATCCGCAAGAATTAGCGGCTAAAAGGGTGGAAGCGTTCAGTCGTTTCTCTAATGTGGTTTCAGAAATTGAAAAAAAGTATGTGGATAAAATCAGTATTTCTGAGATCATGACTAAAGCGATTGAAGGCTTGCTCTCCAATTTGGACGCGCATTCAGCGTATTTGAATGAAAAGAAGTTTAAGGAATTTCAAGCCCAAACCGAGGGCGAATTTGGGGGGCTTGGGATCACGGTGGGCATGCGCGATGGCGTTTTAACCGTTATTGCTCCTTTAGAAGGCACTCCAGCTTACAAGGCTGGGGTTAAATCAGGCGATAACATTCTAAAAATCAATAACGAAAGCACGCTGAGCATGAGCATTGATGATGCGATCAATCTCATGCACGGCAAGCCAAAGACCCCTATTCAGATCACCGTTGTTAGGAAAAACGAGCCAAAACCCTTGGTGTTTAACATTGTTAGAGACATCATTAAACTCCCCTCTGTCTATGTGAAAAAGATTAAAGAAACCCCTTATCTGTATGTGAGAGTGAGTGGTTTTGACAAGAATGTTACCAAATCGGTTCTAGACGGCTTAAAAGCTAACCCTAAGGCTAAGGGGATCGTGTTGGATTTAAGGGGGAATCCTGGAGGGTTGTTAAACCAAGCGGTGGGCTTGTCTAACCTCTTTATTAAAGAGGGGGTTTTAGTCTCTCAAAAAGGCAAAAATAAAGAAGAAAATTTAGAATACAAGGCTAACGGCAGAGCCCCTTATACCAATTTACCTATTGCGGTGTTAGTCAATGGCGGTTCAGCGAGCGCGAGCGAGATCGTCGCAGGGGCACTGCAAGATTACAAACGGGCCGTGATTATCGGTGAAAAAACCTTTGGTAAGGGAAGCGTGCAGATGTTGCTCCCTGTCAATAAAGACGAAGCCATTAAAATCACGACCGCACGCTACTATTTGCCGAGCGGGCGCACCATTCAAGCTAAGGGGATCACGCCTGATATTGTGATTTATCCGGGTAAAGTGCCAGAAAATGAAAATAAGTTCAGCTTGAAAGAAGCGGATCTAAAACACCATTTAGAGCAAGAGCTTAAAAAACTTGATGATAAAACCCCTAATTCCAAAGAGGCGGATAAAGACAAGAAAAACGAAGAGGAAAAAGAGGTTACTCCTAAAATGATCAACGATGATATTCAGCTAAAAACCGCTATTGACAGCTTGAAAACCTGGTCTATCGTGGATGAGAAAATGGATGAAAAAGCGCCTAAGAAGAAATAAAAACTCATGGGGTTTTTATTTGAAAAATCGTTGATGGGTTTTTGCACTCATTCAATCAAAATCGTTAAAACCTTCAGTTTGATTTTAAGCTTTTTGGTAACCTTTTTGGTTGCTGAAGACGCTCATGGGCCAGAAGAAATCAAGGCTAAAGTGGCTTATGTGAAAATCCCCCAATTAGAAGATTTGGAAAACAACCCGGTTTATATCGGTCAAACTATAGGCGTAACTTATGATTTATTGCTGTTTGACGCTGAGTTTTTGGAAGCCAAAATCAAAGATGAGTTGGATAAAACCCAAATTGAGCTTTTAAGCAAAATGCCTAAATGGAAAAAGGTGGAAAAAGAGCTTTTCAGAGCGACTTATTATTATAAGATTAAAGGCATAAAAGCGAGCATTCCGCCTTTAGAAGTGAGCGCATTTTCCAATAAAGACAAATACATCGATCATTCCATAGCCCCAAAAGTTGCTTTGCAAGTAACGGATTTGTCCAAAAACCCTCGTTATGCGAATGTCATGGCCAAAGATTTACAAGTTGTGCAATACAAAACCAAAGATTATGACGATAAAAACAATATTTTGGTGATGGAATTAGCGTTCAAAGAGGCTAATTGGGAAGATTTTACTATTAAAGAAGCGATCAAGCAAGGGTTTGATAACGCCTCTTTAAACCAGATCAAGGCTAAAGAAGGGAGCGTTTTTTATTATTGCGTGTTGCCTAAAACCCTTCAAAACCTTTCTTTTGATTATTTTTCGCTTTCAAATAGGCAGTTTAAAACCTTATCTTTTTCAGCCATTCCCACTCAAGACACTACCGGTATTCAAAGCGATCTCATCCCTAAAAACAATTTTTTAGTCTTTTCTAATGTGGCGCTTGTGGCGCTGCTCGCTTTGTGCGTGTTTTTCTTGGTGTTGTTTTTCATTTTTGGGCGCAAACTCATTTTTTTAGGGCTTGGGATTTTGTGCTTAGGGTTTGTTTTGTATCACCTTTTATTCACGCAAAAATCAGCCCTATTGCTCGCTCATAAAAAAATCCGCATTCTGCCCACGCAAAATTCCACCATTTTAGGGCTTTCTAAAGATGAAATGCCGATTAAAATCTTAGGTTCGCATGATGATTATTATAAAATTCTAACGCCGCATGAACAAATAGGATGGGTCAAAAAAGATGAAGTCAAATAAAAAATCCAATCGTTTAAGAGCGATTTATAGGGCTTTAGTGATCGCTATAGGACTAGCTGTTATCATTGTTTTCAATTATTTTAACCGCAAAAACAATAACGCGCGCTCTAGCCGTAGGGCTTGTTCGTGCTTTTTTTCCCTTACCGGGGTTAATTTAGAAAAAATAGGCGCTTTTGATACGGACGCTAAACTCATTGTCTTAAACCACCAAAGCTTACTAGACATCATTTATTTAGAAGCCTACCACCCCAGTAATATTTGCTGGATCGCTAAAAAAGAGCTAGGCGAAATCCCCTTTTATGGGCATGCTCTAACGGATACCGGAATGATTTTAATTGACAGAGAGGATAAAAAGGGGATTGTGAGCCTTTTGAAAGCGTGTAAGGAAAAGCTAGATCAAAACCGCCCTTTAGTGATTTTCCCTGAAGGCACTAGAGGCAAAGGAGGAGAAAAATTCCTCCCTTTCAAGCAGGGGGCTAAAATCATCGCCGAAAAATTCCAGCTCAAAATCCAACCCATGGTGTTAATCAATTCCATTAAAATCTTTAATTCCAAGCCCCTAGAAGCCTATAAAGCCCGCACCCGTTTAGTCATGCTAGAAAGCTATACGCCTGATTTTAACTCGCCCACCTGGTATGAAGAATTACAAGAACGCATGCAAAAAGAGTATTTAAAACACTACCACGAACTAAACGCATGAGGCTTTTTGACTACGCTCCTTTGAGTTTGGCTTGGCGGGAGTTTTTGCAAAGCGAATTTAAAAAGCCTTATTTTTTAGAAATAGAAAAACGCTATTTAGAAGCCCTAAAAAGCCCTAAAACCATTTTCCCTAGAAGCTCTAATCTGTTTTATGCGCTCAATTTAACGCCCCCTAGCGCGGTTAAAATCATCCTTTTAGGGCAAGACCCCTACCATTCCACCTACCTAGAAAATGAGCAAGAATTGCCGGTGGCGATGGGCTTAAGCTTTAGCGTGGAAAAAAACGCCCCCATCCCCCCAAGTTTAAAAAATATTTTTAAAGAATTGCATGCGAATTTAGGCGTGCCTGTGCCTTATTGTGGGGATTTGAGCGCATGGGCTAAAAGGGGCATGCTCTTATTGAACGCCATTTTAAGCGTGGAAAAAAATAAGGCCGCTTCGCACCAATATATTGGCTGGGAAGCTTTTAGCGATCAAATATTGATGCGCCTTTTTAAAACGATTTCCCCTTTAATCGTGGTGTTATTAGGGAAAGTCGCCCAAAAAAAGATCGCTTTAATTCCCCCTAATAAGCACATCATCATCACAGCCCCTCACCCAAGCCCCTTATCTAGGGGGTTTTTAGGGAGTGGGGTTTTTACGAGCGTTCAAAAAGCTTATAGAGAGGTTTATCGCAAGGATTTTGATTTCAGCTTGTGATTAATGAGATAGAACCCCTTAAGAATGCCTTTATTTAAAAGCATTTGTGATAAAATAGCAATTTTTAAATAAAGGGAAAACATGCCAATTAGAATCGCTATCAATGGGACTGGGCGCATTGGTTTGTGCGCTATAAGAGTCGCTAGTCAAAGAAAAGATATAGAAATCGTAGCCATCAATTCTACCGCTGAATTAGAAACTCTTTTGCATTTGATCCGCCATGACAGCGTGCATGGGCATTTTGAAGCCCAATTAAACGCCAATAGAACCCTAAATATCGGGCATAGTAAAAACATTTTAGTGTTGAGCGAGCGAGACATTAACAAGCTTGATTTTTCTGTCGCTAACGCAGAAATCATCATAGAATGCACCGGTAAATTCAATTCCTTAGAAGCTTCAAGCGCTCATCTTAAAAACAGCGTGAAAAAAGTCATCATCTCCGCTCCCGCGCAAAATACGCCCACCTTTGTCTATGGGGTGAATCACAAGAATTACCATAACGAAAGCGTGATTTCTAACGCTTCTTGCACGACTAACGCTAGCGCTCCTTTATTAAAAATCCTAGATGAAGCCTTTAAAGTAGAAAACGCGCTTTTAACCACCATCCACAGCTACACTAACGATCAAAACCTCTTAGACACCAAGCACAAAGATATCCGCCGCGCTAGAGCGGCTGGTTTAAACCTTATCCCCACAAGCACCGGCGTGAGCAAAGCCATTTCGCTAGTCTTACCGCATTTAGGCCCTAAAGTTACAGGCCTTGCGATTAGAGTGCCTACCCCTAATGTGAGCTTGGTGGATCTGTCTTTAAATTTTAAAAAAGTTGTGAGTAAAGCAAGCGTTCAGCATGCGCTTAAAGACGCTTGTAAGCATGCCTTTAAAGGGGTTGTGGGTATTGATGAAGAAAGGCTTGTTTCAAGCGATTTTATTTCTTCGCCTTTTAGCGCGATCGTGATTGATGATCAAATCATGACAATAGGCGAAAAAAATGCTAAAGTATTGGCATGGTATGATAATGAGATGGGTTATAGCGAGCGCTTGATAGACATGGCGCAATATATAGCACAAAATTAAAAGAAAGGATTTTTCATGTTAGCTAAAATGTCGTTTATGCAAAACGTTAAAAACATTCAAGAAGTGGAAGTGAGCCATAAAAGGGTGCTTATTAGAGTGGATTTTAATGTGCCTTTAGATGAAAATTTGAATATCACTGATGATACGCGCATTAGAGAGAGCTTGCCTACCATCCAATTTTGTATTGACAATAAGGCTAAAGATATTATTTTAGTAAGCCATTTGGGCCGCCCTAAAGGGGTTGAAGAAAAATTGAGCTTAAAGCCCTTTTTAAAACGCCTTGAAAGACTTTTAAATCATGAAGTGGTTTTTTCTCAAAATATCACGCAACTCAAACAAGCCCTAAACGAAAACGCGCCCACAAGGATTTTTCTTTTAGAAAACATCCGTTTTTTAAAAGGCGAAGAAGAAAATGATGAAAATCTGGCTAAAGATTTAGCGAGTTTGTGCGATGTGTTTGTGAATGACGCTTTTGGCACGAGCCACAGAAAGCATGCCAGCACTTATGGCACCGCACAATTCGCCCCTATTAAAGTGAGCGGGTTCTTACTCAAAAAAGAAATTGATTCGTTTTATCAAGCGTTTAACCACCCCTTACGCCCTTTATTGTTGATTGTAGGGGGGGCTAAGGTCAGCTCCAAACTCACCCTGTTAAAAAACATTTTAGATCTCATTGACAAGCTCATCATTGCTGGAGCGATGAGCAACACCTTTTTAAAAGCCTTAGGCTATGATGTGCAAGATTCTCCTGTAGAAGACGCTTTGATAAAAGACGCCTTAGAGTTATTGCAAAGCGCGAAAGAAAAAAAAGTCAAAGTCTATTTACCCATAGACGCTGTAACCACTGACGACATTCTTGACCCCAAACACATCAAAATTTCACCCGTCCAAGACATTGAACCTAAACACAAGATCGCTGATATAGGGCCTGCGAGCGTGAAATTGTTTTCTGAAGTCATAGAGAGCGCGCCCACGATCATATGGAATGGCCCCTTAGGCGTGCATGAAAAGCAAGAATTCGCCAGAGGCACAACCTTTTTAGCCCACAAAATCGCTGACACTTACGCTTTTTCGCTCATTGGTGGGGGCGATACCATTGATGCGATCAACCGCGCGGGCGAAAAGGATAACATGAGTTTCATTTCCACCGGTGGGGGAGCGAGTTTGGAATTATTGGAGGGCAAAATTTTACCTTGTTTTGAGGTTTTGGATAAACGCCATTAACTCTAAGGATCGCTTATGGTGAATGTGTTTTTCAAACAGCAAAAATTCGTCATTAAAAAACGCTTTAATGATTTTAATGGCTTTGATATAGAAGAAAATGAAGTTTTATGGTTTGAATTAATCAACCCTACGCCCAATGAATTAGCCACTCTAAGCCAAGAATACGCTATCCACTACAACACGGATCATTCCCAACGAGTCTCATCAGTTACCAAATACTGGGAAGACAGCTCCAGCGTTACGATCAACGCTTTTTTCACCAACCAGGATGAAAATGAGACTTTCCACACGGAAATGGCGACCTTTATTTTGTCTAATAACATTCTTTTCACGATTTATTACGGGACTTTAGAAATCTTTGATTCTATCCAAAAAAAGGTTTTGGCTAGCCCTAAAAAATTTGAAGACGGGTTTGATATTCTAACTAAAATCTTTGAAGTGTATTTTGAAAAAGGGGTGGAATGTTTAGAGTGGATCAACAAACAAACGAGCCTGTTGCGCAAAAACATCATTTTCAAAGAAACTTCTACGCATGATGATATTTTAGTGCGCTTGTCCAATTTGCAAGAATTTAATGTGGCTTTAAGGGATTCTTTTTTTGACAAACGGCGCATTATCACCGCTTTATTAAGGAGCAATAAAGTGGATAGCGATACTAAAAATAATTTAAATATCATTTTAACCGATTTTAGCTCTTTGGTGGAGTCTACAACGGTCAATCTCAACTCGCTTGATAACATTCAAAACCTGTTCGCTTCTCAAGTCAATGTGGAGCAAAATAAAATCATCAAACTCTTCACGGTGGCGACCATGGCGATGATGCCCCCCACATTGATCGGCACGATTTATGGCATGAATTTTAAATTCATGCCGGAGTTAGAATGGCAATACGGGTATCTTTTTGCGCTGATTGTCATGGCGATTTCTACGATTTTGCCTGTGCTCTATTTTAAAAAGAAAGGCTGGTTGTAGCCTTTCATGGAATTTTTATCCTCACTATTAGACGCTCTTTCTACACCGCATGGCATAGTCTCCTTGGCTACGCTCACGCTTTTAGAGATCGTTCTAGGGATTGATAATATCATTTTTATCACGGTGATGGTCTATAAACTCCCCAAACACCAGCAAAATAAGGCCATGATTTTAGGCTTGGGCTTAGCGATGATCGCTCGTATAGGGCTTTTAGGGAGCTTGTTTTTCATCAGCCATTTGCAAAAGCCTTTATTCACTATAGCGGGCATGAGCTTTTCATGGCGTGATGTGGTGTTGTTTGTAGGGGGGGTGTTTTTGGCTTTTAAAGCGTTAGTGGAACTAAAAGAGCAGATCTACCCTAAAGAAAAACGCCAAGAAAAAGCATTTGGCTTTTCCATCACTTTAATAGAAATCATGTTTTTAGACATTGTCTTTTCTTTAGACTCCGTGATCACGGCTATTGGGATCGCTAAACACCTAGAAGTCATGGCGCTTGCTATTATTTTATCCGTAATCGTGATGATGTTTTTTTCCAAAATCGTTGGCAATTTTATTGAAAAGCACTACCGCATCAAAACTTTAGCCTTTGTTTTTTTGCTCGTTGTGGGCGTGTTTTTGTTTTTAGAAGGCTTGCATTTGCATGTTGATAAAAATTATTTGTATGCGGGTATTGGTTTTGCCTTACTTATAGAATGCTTGAATATCTTCATAGAAAAGAAAATGAAAAAAAGCTAGGTTTTTTAAGATTGAATGAATGGTTTATAAAAGGTTTTGCGTTTTTTTGAGCGTGAACAACTAATTTTAATCAAAATTCATAAGTGCATAAGGGCATTTCGCAACGAAACCCCCTTAAAAAGAGGGTTTGTGCTACCTAGTAAGCAAAAACATAATTGAGATACACGCTATAGAGCCTTCTGTATTCTAGTTTAGCGCCCATGAAAGAATAATAGTTGGTGTTAATGGTAGGGATCTTCACGCCCAATTCCATGCCATGCTGAGCGGCATGATCGCTGTCTTTTTTCTTAGGTCTGGCGAGATTCATTCTCAAGCCTAAGTTGAATAAAAATTGGAAGTTAGAGGTGCTGACTTTAGCGTTATAAATGCCATTCATCATGGTCAAATTCACTTGTTGGGAATTAAGCCACGAAGTCCCCGCTAACGCAAAGCCTCCAAAAAGCCCTACAGAAAGCTTGTTGTTCTTGCCTAAGAAATTGGTGTTTTTATCGTTGATGAAGTTATAAAGAGCGTCCATGCCCACGCCATAAGTCCACACATCAGAGGCGGAGTTGAAGAAGCTGGATTTAATAAACGCATGGTTGTAGTCAAAAAAGCCGTAATACCTTAACCCGCACCTTCTTTTTTGGCCAAAGAATTGTTTGTAACCCACCTGAATACCGATCCCATTCATCGCGCCGTTATTGGTTTGAGAACTGATCATGCCAAAGCGCCTGAAAGGGTTTTTGCCTAGTTCTTGCGTGATGGTTTGGAGCTGGTTGTATTTGTTGGTATCCAAAGAATAAGTGAGCAAACCTTCTGGGGAATTAGGGTTTTGAGTGGAATGCGTCATATTTTGAAGTGGCTTAGCATTAGGCAAGTGAGAGATACCATTATTAATCGCTGTAGAGTCTTTATTCAGGGTATTAAGGGCTTCTTTAAAATTCAAAATGGTTTGAGCCAAAGCTTTCTCTTGATTGACCTGATTGCCGTAATAAGCGGTGTGTTGCACCAAAGAGTTTAAAGTTTCTTTCACAAATGCGCAACCTGAACCGTAAGTGTTGTCATTAATCACGCCAGCCGATCCTGCGGTGCATTCTTCTAGATCTTGTTGGATAGGCCCTTGAATGCTGTGGAAATTGTTCGCTACTTGTTGGGCTAGGCTTAAAATCTCTGCTTGAGCGTTAGCTCTGTTGAGCATTTCTTGAGCGAATTGTGTGTCTTTAGAAGTGTAGGGGTTGAAATTGTCTGGCTGCGTGATTTGGGTGTTTTCATTAGCGTTGAGTTGTTTGGTTTTTTCTAGGGCGGTTTGAGCATTTTTAATCATCTCATTAATAGCGTTAAAACTATCGCCAAAAATATCCATCACAGTCCCAGTCTTACCGCCAAACCCCCATGCCCCACCGCCACCATTCACATGCGGGTTTTGAGTGGTAAGGACATTGATGATAGTAGCGGCTTGTTGCAAAAGGTTTTCAGCGTCATTGACGCTGCTAATTTTTAGCTGAATTGGGATTGAAGATCCGCCTGAATAATAATTGCCGCTTCCATCTTGATAAGTGTATTCTGTTGTAGGGTTTCTTGTGAAAGTTTGATTGATGCTGACTACCATTTTTTTGGATCCATTCAAGGCAGGCATACCGCCCCCTTGACTTTGGTTTAGAGCGGTTTGGATAGTTTGATAAGCGGTGTTGAGAACTTGGTATTCACTACTAGATAGAATGCCATTAGGCCCTACATTGCTCGCTCCATTGCAATTGGTGGTGGTCGTTCCGCTACCGGTGTTGTAGCTGTAGTTTGGCGTGTTATCAAATGTTCTAACGCCTCCATTCTCTAAATGTTCTGGGCCAAGATTAGGGCCAGGGCCACAGCTAATGCCAAAGGCTATGACTTGCCACATGCCCACAGCGGCATTGAGCGCTAAAGCCACAGCTTGATAGGCCGGGGAAGTGGTGGTGCCGCTAGTGAGATTGATCGCGCTTGAGCTTAAATTATTGATCGCACCGGTGATCGCGCTAGGCGTGCTGGCTAGATTGACTAGCGAATTTAAGTAGTTGTATTGGTTTAGAAGGTTGTTGAGTTGTTCAACCCTATTCTCAAGGTTTTGTATCGCTCCGGTATTTTTAACCATTTGAGCGGCTTCACCGATTTGATAGCCCACGCTCGTATAAAAGCCATCGTCTTCAGCCCTTGATAGCGAAGCTATGAGAGAAAGGGAGAGTAAGAGAGCCTTTTTGATTTTCATGTTTTCTCCTTTTACATAGATTTTTCTTTAAAAAAAGAAACTTCGTATTGTAAGCAATAAATGGAAATTTATGACTAATTTTAGCTCTAAATTTGAGAGATTTTGTTTTTTTTTTTGTAAATTGCGGAAAATGGGGGGTTCTAAGGCTAATCGCCTTTAAAAGAAAGACTGATTAGTCTTCTTTCAAGCTATAAGCGATAGGGATTTTCAAATGCACGGTTTCTTCTGGTTTAGGGAATAAATGCGCTGCGCTTTTAATGGCTTCTAAAGCCGCATGGTTTAAAATATCCGTCGTGTTGCTTTTGACAACCTTAATGTCTGTAACGCTCCCGTCAGGATTGATGACAAAACTCACCAACACTTCGCCCTCAATGCCTCTAATCTGTGCCATTTTGGGGTAGCGGTTTTTAGAAGAAATAGCGGTTTGGATCTTCATTAAAAATTCGTTACTCACCCCTGGGTTATAAGCTTGCGCTTCAGAAGTGGCCCCATCAGAAGTCTTGTTAGACTCTTCTTGTTTGTCTTTTTCTTTGACGATGTCTTTAGTCGTTACTTGTTTAGGAGCGCTTTTTTCTTTAGCTTCTTCCTTGGCTTCTTCTTTTTTGGGTTCTTCTTTAGGCTCTTCTTTCTTAGGTTCTTCAACTTTAGGTTCAGGTTTTGGCTTAGGCTCTGGTTTGGGTTCAGGCTTAGGTTTTGGCTTTGGTTTAGGCTTAGGCTTGGGTTTGGGTTTTGGCTTAGGCTTAGGCTTTGTTACTTCTTTTTTTGGCTCTTCTTTCTTGGGTTCTTCTTTAGGCTCTTCTTTGGGTTTAGCGGATTCGGCATTCGTCTTCACTTTAGAATTGGTGTTAATGCTGGCTAAACTCATGGTAACCTTAGTGGTCCCCGCTTGCGCTAAAGGCTCTGGGGCGTCTTCGCGCAGTAAAAAATAGCCAAACCCTATAGCGTATAGGGCAAAAGAAATTAAAAAGCTAACACTCGTTGAAACTTTACTGAGCTTGCGTGGAGATGGAGAAATTTTCATGATTATGCTCTTTTAAAATATCCATAATGCTGATAAAAGTTTCAAAACGAGAGCTTTTGTCGCTTTTTAAGTCTATAAGGGTTTTAGGGTCTGTTTGTTTGACTACAGCGCTCAAAGCTTCTAAATTCGTCGGTTTGTCATCTACGAAAATATTGTCATGCTCATCCACAGAGATGACCACCACTTTTTGATCGTTTGGCTGGGATTTTTCCGCATTTTTAGCGTTAGGGAGACTGACTTTAATCTTACCCTGCGCGATAAAAGTAGAAATGCTTAACACAATCGCTAACAAAACGAGCATAATATCAATGAAAGGGACAACATTCAGCCCATCGCCTCTTCTGATGCTTTTCATTTTTTCATGATCCTGAATTTTTCACTCAATACATCGGATTTTCTCAATAAGCTATTATAAGCGATCAAAGTGGGGATCGCCACAGCAAGCCCAAGAGCGGTCGCTTTTAAAGCTAAAGACAAGCCTACCATGATCGTTTTAGCGTCCATCCCGCCGCTCATGCCCATGTCATAGAAAATCACCATGATCCCTAAAACCGTCCCTAACAAGCCCACATAAGGCGCGTTAGAAAAAATCACATAGAGAATGGTTAGATTCTTGGTTAAATCCAAATTCAGGGCGTCTATATCATCATAAGCCTTCAAATTGACTTTGGAATAAAAAATAATCCTTTCAATCACAAACCACAAAGCTAAAAAACTCGCCACGCCAAGCACCGCAAAAATAAACACATCCACATAATCTTTCAACATTGCCATTGAAAAACCGCCCATAAAAACTCCTTGTCTATGATAAAATAATCCCCTTAAGATTAAAGCAACATGCAACACAGCCATTCTAAAGAGCATGCACTCTTTAAGAAGCATTCGTTCGCATAAATGCTCCAAAATGATAAAGGAATGTTGGTTTGTTGATTATATTGTTTTAATAATAACAAGTCAATAATGATTAAGCTAATAATTACAATCAAATTCAAACGCTCTTATGACCAACCATTTAAATCCAATCTGTATTATAATTGTTTATTTTAAATTAATTCAATCATACTAGCATGAGCGGCTTTTAACAACTCATGCCAAAAAAGGATTTTTCTCAATGGAAACACCCAACAAAGACGATTCAATCATCCGCTTTTCGGTTTCTTTACAACAAAATTTATTAGACGAATTAGACAACCGCATCATTAAAAACGGCTATTCTTCTCGCTCAGAATTAGTGCGCGACATGATCAGAGAAAAATTAGTAGAAGACAACTGGGCAGAAGACAATCCTAATGATGGGAGTAAAATCGCCGTGCTTGTGGTGATTTATGATCACCACCAAAGGGAATTGAACCAGCGCATGATAGACATTCAGCATGCCAGCGGGACGCATGTTTTATGCACCACGCACATTCACATGGATACACATAATTGTTTAGAGACGATTATTTTACAAGGCAATTCGCATGAAATCCAACGCTTGCAATTAGAAATTGGGGGGCTTAGGGGGGTTAAATTCGCTAAATTGACTAAGGCGTCTAGCTTTGAATACAATGAATAGCGTCTTAAAATACAAAGAATTAGCGCTCTATGGAGGGAGTTTTGATCCCCTGCACAAGGCTCATTTAGCCATTATTGATCAAACTTTAGAATTATTGCCATTTGCTAAGCTCGTTGTCTTACCCGCTTATCAAAACCCTTTCAAAAAGCCATGTTTTTTGGACGCACAAACCCGTTTTAAAGAATTAGAATTAGCCTTAAAAGGCATGCCTAGGGTGTTGTTGAGCGATTTTGAAATCAAGCAAAAAAGGGCTGTGCCTACGATAGAAAGCGTTTTGCATTTTCAAAAACTCTATGGCTCTAAAACGCTGTATTTAGTCATAGGAGCGGATTGCTTGAGGCATCTTTCTTCTTGGACTAACGCTAAAGAGCTTTTAAAAAGGGTGGAATTAGTGGTTTTTGAAAGGATTGGCTATGAAGAGATCCAATTTAAGGGGCGTTATTTCCCTTTAAAAGGTATTGATGCACCGATTTCTTCTAGCGCGATTAGGGCTAGTTTAGGGGTTTAAGCGTGTTTTTTAATGTGGCTATAGGCTTCTTGAATGATAGCGAAGCGTTTGGCATAAAGAGCCTTTTTTTCTTTAAGATCGCACAAATCAGGGTGGTAGGTTTTAGCCAATTCTAAATAGCGCTTTTTGACTTCGCTGAAATTTTCATGCTTGATGAAACCTAACGTTTTATAGCATTCTTTTAATTTGCGTTCAGCCAAGGTGGTGTAGCTGTCCTTGCCAAAGCCATTAGGGTAGATGAAATCTAAGCATGCGTTATGGACGATTCTATTTTCATTGAGCGTTACAATGAGTTCCCAAAAACGCTCTGAATCGCCTCTTATATGCAATTCATCTTGGGTTTCTAAAAACACATAGCCGCTAAATTTTTGGCGTAAAAAGCGCTTAGCGATAGGGTGCTTGGTGATAAAGAGCGCGTATTCTGCCCCAAAGGTTAAAACTTTCACCTCTATCTTTTCTAAAAGCGTGTTTTGAGCCATGATTTTAATGCGTATGGGCAAGTGGCTTTTTTGCAAAATTTCTTCTAAAGAATGCACGCTAATATCTTTCTCATGCGCGCATTCAAGGGCATGATAAACCCAGTTAAGCAAGTAATTTTTTTTAAAACATTCCGTATCGTTTAAAATGAGTAACGATGAAGAGAGCATGTGGCATTGGCTGAAATGCTTTTTAGCGTAGTGTAAAACTTTTTTCAATAAAGGGTGGTTGTTAGGGAGCGCGATTTGCGTGAATCTGGCTAACAATTCAATTTTGGCCATTACCCTCATTTCTCCATGCGTTTTGATGCGATCTTAAAAAATCTTTGGGTATTTTAGCATGCCAATGGTTAAAAAAAGGTGGTTATGAATGGTTTTTGCGCTAGACTACGAGCCATAACTCATAATGAAAGATACAAAAATGAAAATAGCGGTATTACTCAGTGGGGGGGTGGATAGCTCTTATAGCGCTTATAGCTTAAAAGAGCAAGGGCATGAATTAGTGGGGATTTATTTGAAACTCCATGCGAGTGAAAAAAAGCATGATTTATACATCAAAAACGCTCAAAAAGCGTGCGAGTTTTTAGGCATTCCTTTAGAGGTGTTGGATTTTCAAAAGGATTTTAAAAGCGCGGTTTATGATGAATTTATCAACGCTTATGAAGAAGGGCAAACCCCTAACCCATGCGCGTTGTGCAACCCTTTAATGAAGTTTGGGCTAGCTTTAGATCACGCTTTAAAATTAGGGTGTGAAAAGATCGCTACCGGGCATTATGCGAGAGTCAAAGAAATTGACAAAATAAGTTATATCCAAGAGGCTGTGGATAAAACTAAAGATCAGAGCTATTTTTTATACGCTTTAGAGCATGAAGTCATCGCTAAATTGGTGTTCCCTTTAGGGGATTTGTTAAAAAAGGATATTAAGCCTTTAGCCTTGAATGCGATGCCTTTTTTAGGCACTTTAGAGACTTATAAGGAATCTCAAGAAATTTGCTTTGTGGAAAAAAGCTACATTGACACTTTAAAAAAGCATGTTGAAGTGGAAAAAGAGGGCGTGGTGAAAAACTTACAAGGCGAAATCATTGGCACGCATAAGGGCTATATGCAATACACGATTGGCAAACGCAAAGGCTTCAGCATTAAGGGGGCGTTAGAACCGCATTTTGTGGTGGGGATTGACGCTAAAAAGAATGAGCTAGTCGTGGGTAAAAAAGAAGATTTAGCCACGCGTTTCCTCAAGGCTAAAAACAAATCTTTGATGAAAGATTTTAAAAATGGCGAATATTTCATCAAGGCTCGTTACAGGAGCGTGCCTGCTAAAGCGTTTGTGAGCTTGGAAGATGAGGTGATTGAAGTGGAGTTTAAAGAGCCTTTTTATGGCGTGGCTAAAGGGCAAGCTTTAGTGGTTTATAAAGATGACATCTTGCTGGGCGGGGGCGTGATCGTTTAAGGCTTTTTGTGTTTGTATCCTAGTTGATCGCTTTTTTAACTCACTCTTGCTTAAAATTTTCAAAGCTAGGGAATCCATGCGGATCTAGGCGGATATTTTTAATGGAAGCCTTTTTATCGCTCAAATCGCCATTCAAATTGGAAGGCTTTGGCGTTTTGGCATGCTGTTTGGCTAAAAGGGCTAAAACTTGGGCGTTTAACGCCATGGTTTCATTCAAAAACGCCATTTGCTCACTCAATTCGCTTAAAAATTCTATATTCAAGGTTTTTAAAGTGTGTTCGTAATTGGCTAGGATTAGAGCATGCTTTTCTTTGTTGTTTTTAGCGTTTTTTAATTCCTTATCTCGCTCTATAAGGGCGTTTTGGTAGCGTTGGTGCAATTCTTTAGCGCATGATTTTAGATTTTCTTTATCGCATAAAAAGCGCGATTTTAAAGTTTCTAGGCGTTTTTCTAGGGGTAAAAAGGTTTTTAGGGCGTCTTCTTTAGCTTGGATTTGGCTTTGAAGCTTGTTTTTAATTTTTTTCAAACGCATGGCTTTATAGGCTTGAAAATCATGGTTTATAAGAGCGTTGTATTCTAGGGTTTTGTTATGGGATTGTTGGTTATGGGCTTGGTTTTCTAAAACTTGATCGCATAAGGCGTTTAAAGCGCTCATCAAATCCAATTGCGAGAGCAAATGGGCGAGTTTAGGCTCTTTGAGCAAGAAAAGGGCGTTGTTTTGCTCTTGAACTTCTAAAGCGTTTGACGCCTCTTCTAAATTCTTAACGCCGCTCAAATAAGGGCAATGCTCTTGCAAGAAAAGCGTTTGGGATTCTTTGATTAAGCGTTCTTGTTCCATGCTCTCTTTTAAGCGTTTTTCTAAAGCTTGTAATTTTTCTAATTCTAAAGCGCTTTGTTTCAATAGCGCATCAGTGTCCATAAGGCGGATTTGGCTAGCGTTAAAAAAACGCCTTTGGCTAGTTAGGGTGCTGTTAGCCTTTTTAATTTCTTTAAGTTGATCCTGGTTATTGGAAAGCACATTTTGATAGATCCTTAAACTTTCATTGAGTTTGTAAAGCATGTCTGAAAGCTGTTCGTTAGAGCGCGAGAGCTTGGCGTTAGTTTGAGAATCAAAAGTCATCATTATCTGTGCGTTTGAAAAGGTTAGAAAAAATAAGAAAAGGCAAAAAAATCTCATGGGGTTATCTTTATTACTATAGTTTCATCGTGTTATTTTATCTAAGTTTTGGCATGCACAAAATCGTGCAAACCCATCGCTTTTAAGATAAAATAAGCGTTTTGATGCCATTTTTGGAGCGATCGTGGAATTGAGTTATTATGAAATTTTAGAAGTGGAAAAACACAGCAACCAAGAGACCATTAAAAAGTCTTACAGAAAGCTGGCTTTAAAATACCACCCAGACAGAAACGCCGGCGATAAAGAAGCCGAAGAAAAATTCAAGCTCATCAATGAAGCCTATGGGGTGTTAAGCGATGAAAAGAAACGGGCCTTATACGACAGGTATGGTAAAAAAGGCTTAAACCAAGCCGGCGCAAGCCAAGGCGATTTTTCTGATTTTTTTGAAGATTTAGGCTCGTTTTTTGAGGACGCTTTTGGGTTTGGCGCTAGGGGGAGTAGAAGGCAAAAAAGCTCTATTACGCCGGATTATTTGCAAATTATTGAATTGAGTTTCAAAGAAGCGGTTTTTGGCTGTAAAAAAACCATTAAGGTCCAATACCAGAGCGTTTGTGGAAGTTGCGAGGGCACAGGCGCTAAAGACAAAGCCCTAGAGACTTGCAAGCAATGCAATGGGCAGGGGCAGGTGTTTATGCGTCAAGGTTTTATGAGTTTTGCGCAAACTTGCGGGGCGTGTAAAGGCAAGGGCAAGATCGTTAAAACCCCATGCCAAGCGTGTAAGGGTAAAACCTACATTCTTAAAGATGAAGAAATTGATGCGATAATCCCTGAGGGCATTGATGATCAAAACCGCATGGTGCTTAAAAATAAAGGCAATGAATACGAGAAGGGAAAAAGAGGGGATTTGTATTTAGAAGCGCGAGTCAAAGAAGATGAGCATTTCAAGCGCGAAGGTTGCGATTTATTCATTAAAGCGCCGGTATTTTTCACCACTATCGCTTTAGGGCATACGATTAAAGTGCCGTCTTTAAAAGGGGACGAATTGGAATTAAAAATCCCTAGAAACGCCAGAGACAGGCAGACTTTTGTGTTTAGAAACGAGGGCGTGAAACACCCTGAAAGCTCTTATAGAGGGAGTTTGATCGTGGAATTGCAAGTGATTTACCCTAAAAGTTTGAATAAAGAACAGCAAGAATTGTTGGAAAAATTGCATGCGAGTTTTGGCTATGAGGGCGAACCGCATAAAAGCGTTTTAGAAACCTGTATTTCTAAAATTAAAGACTGGTTTAAATAAAAGGTTGTTGATGCATGATTTTCTAAAAGCCTTTAGAGACGCTTTCCCTCACACCATTTCTATCTTTTTAGGGTATTTGCTTATGGGAATGACTTTTGGAATGCTTTTAGTCCAGCATGGCTATGATTATAAAGTCGCCTTGTTCATGTCGTTATTCATCTACGCTGGGGCGGTGCAATTTGTAGCGATCACGCTTTTAAGCGCGCAAGCGAGCTTGATGAATGTCGTTATTGTGAGCTTGCTAGTGAATGCGAGACAGATTTGTTATGCGCTTTCTATGTTAGATCGATTTAAAAACACTAAATGGCGTTTGCCCTATTTAGCGCATGCACTCACAGATGAAACCTTTGCTTTATTGAATTTATACGCTCCTAAAGAGGGGGTTAGTGAAAAAGACTTTATTTTTAGCATTTCCTTACTCAACCACTCTTATTGGATTTTTGGTTCGTTGGTGGGTTCGTTGGTGGGTTCGCATTTTTCTTTTGACACTCAAGGCATGGAATTTGTGATGACAGCGATTTTTATCGTGCTGTTTATGGAGCAATACAAACGCACCACGAATCACAAAAACGCATGGCTTGGGATTATTATTGCGGTTGTTTGTTTAGCACTCTTTGGGACTGAATATTTTTTGCTCATCGCTTTGGTTTTAATGGTGCTCGCCCTCATTTTGTTTAGAAAGCAGTTAGAATGTTAATGCATTCTATACTCATTCTTTTAGTCATCATAATAACGACTTATTTCACGCGCATCTGGCCTTTTATGGTGTTTAATTCTAAAAACCCGCCTAACGACTTTGTGCGCTATTTAGGCAGGGCTTTATCATGCTCAGTGATAGGCATGCTCGTGGTTTATTGTTTTAAAGACATTCATGTTTTAAAACCCCCTTATGGGATCAATGAGATCACCGCTTTTTTGTCCGTTATCCTTTTGCACCGCATTTTTAAGGTGTTTGTTTTAAGCATCACGCTCCCTACCATTCTTTATATGGTTTTAGTCCAAAGCCATGCGTTAGAAAAAGTTTTTTTTAATCCCTAAAATTATATTTTATTCCTAGCGCTTTTAACCCTAGCGTTTTTAATCACAAAATACGCCGTAGGGATAATAAAAAGCGTTAAAACAACGCTGCTTATCATGCCCCCTAGCATGGGCGCAGCAATGGATTTCATGATCTCACTACCCGTGCCATGGCTATACATGATTGGAATGAGTGAAGCCAAAATGCTAAAAAAGGTCATCAGCTTGGGCCTTACCCTAAGCACCGCCCCATGCATGATGGCCTCTTTTAAAGCGGCGCTGTTTTGCTCTTTTAAAGGGGTTTTGATGAATTTTTGAAACGCGTCTTCTAAATAAATAATCATCACAATAGCCGTTTCGCTCGCTACCCCTAAAAGGGCTAAAAAGCCCACTAACGCCGCCACGCTCATGTTAAAGCCCATGAGATTCATAAAAATTAACCCCCCCAAAAACGCAAAAGGCAGAGTGAAAAAGCATAATAAGGAATTAATGAGATTCTTTAAAGCAAAGACAATTAAAATAAAAATGATAAACACGCTCACCGGCACGATGTATTGTAAGGTTTTAAACGCTTCTTCTAAATACTGGCTTTCGCCGCTGAATTCATAATAATACCCGTTAGGCAATTGGATTTTTTCTAGCGCTTTTTGAGCCAGTTGTCTGTAGGTATCAGAGCTGATACCATTTTGCGGCACAATATAAATAAAATTCACGTTCAAGCCCTTTTCGCTCTTTAACACCGCCGGCGAGTTGTCGTAATACACATGGGCTAATTCCCTTAAGGGCATGTAATTGTAAGCGGTTTTGATGTAGAGGTTTTTTAATTTTTCAATGGTGTTTCTTTCAGTGTCTTCTAAGCGTAAAGAAATAGGGTAGCTTTCTACGCCTTTAATCATGGTCGTGAGCGTGGCTCCGCCCAAAGCGAATTTAATCGTGTCCAATACGGCGTTTTTATTGATGCCATAACGAGCCAGATTTTCATCGTTCAAATCCAGCGTGATGTAGTAGCCGTTATTGGATCGCTCGGCAAAGACGGATAAACTCTCTTTTAGGGTTTTGAGCTGTTGCTCCATAAGGATCGCTAATTCTTGTAATTTGTCCGTATCGTTACCATAGAGCTTGATGCCTAGGGGCGTTCTAATCCCGGTTAAGAGCATGTCCGTTCTCCCACGAATGGGGTAAGTCCATGAATTGGTCAAGCCTTTTAATTGCAGGGTTTTTTCTAATTTATCCCTAACTTCTTTATAACTGAGCTTTTCTTTCCATTCGTTTTGCGGTTTTAATTCAATGTAGGTTTCTATCATGGATAAACCGGCAGCATCGGTGCTGGTGTTAGCGCGCCCCACTTTACCAAAAACTTGTTTGACAAAATCCAACCGCTTGATAGCGGCATTACTTTTTTTCAAGTATTCTAAAGCGGTATCAATGCCCACGCCGTTAATGGTTACAGGCATATACATCACTACCCCTTCATTGATTTGGGGGATAAATTCCCAATTAAGTTTTTTATACGCTACATACAAGCCCCCTAAACCTAAGACGCTCGCTATTAAAAAAGCGTATCTGAATTTAAGCACAACCTTCAAACTCACGCCATAAATTTTCATGAAAAAAGCGTTAATGGGGTTTTTAGACTCTTCTAAAATCCGCCCTTTAATGAGCCATACCATTAAAATAGGGACCATGGTGATAGAAAGCAGCGCTCCTGCTAGCATGGCAAAGGTTTTGGTGTAAGCTAAAGGGGCAAAAAGCTTTTCTTCTTGACCGGTGAGCGCAAAAATTGGCAAGAAAGAAACCACAATAATCATTAAAGCAAAAAATATCGCCCCCCCCACATGCTTAACCCCTTGCATAATGCCATTAACCCTTTGAGCGTTGTCTTTCATATCAATGTGTTGCAGATGCTTGTGAGCGTTTTCTACCATCACAATAGCCGCATCCACCATTGCCCCTATAGCGATCGCAATGCCCCCTAAACTCATGATACTCGCTTCAATATTGAAATAACGCATGAGCAAGAAACTGATGCACACGCTTAAAGGCAGAGTGATGATCACCACTAAAGCACTCCTGAAATGCAGTAAGAAAATCGCAATAATGACTAGCACAATGACGCTTTCTTCTATGAGCGTGTGGATTAAATTGTCAATGCCTTTTTCAATCAATTCGCTCCTGTCATACACGCTGGTGATTTTCACATCAGGGTTACTCGCTTGTAAGGTGGCGATTTTTTCTTTAATGGCTTTAAGCACCTTGTAAGTGTCAGCGTGATAGCGCACCATGACAATCCCGCCCACCACTTCCTTATCGCCATTGAGATTGGCAGCCCCTCGGCGTGGTTTTGGCACTAGCCTGACGCTGGCTATATCTTTGATTTTTAAAGGGATAGCCCCCTCTTTTTTAACCACAATTTCTTCTAAATCCTTCAAAGAGTGGATATAGCCATGCGATCTTATAATTTTTTCAAACCCGTTTTCTAAAATAACGCCCCCACCGGTATCGTTATTGGAATTTTTAATCGCGTTAGCGACTTGCTCTAAACTCAAGTTATAACGGATCAAAGAATCGTTTTGAAGCGTTATTTCATAATCTTTCACAAAGCCCCCCACGCTTGCGACCTCACTCACCCCATCAACCCCCAAAAGCGCATAGCGGTAATAAAAATCTTGCAAGACTTTCAAATCGCTTAAATTCTTGCTATCGCTAGATAAAGCGTATTGATACGCCCAGCCAATAGAAGTGGAATCGCTCCCTATTTCTACTTTAGCGTCCTTGGGCAGATTGCCCACTCGGTTTAATTGCTCTAAAACCCTATCTCTAGCCCAATACAAATTGACGCCGTCTTTAAAAATGATGTAAATCAGGCCGCTTTCGTAGCTAGAAATCCCCCTAACCGTGTCGATGTTAGCGATACTCATGAAAGTAGAAACTAACGGGTAAGTAACCTGCTCTTGCACGATTTTAGGGCTTTGATTGGGGTAAGTGATTTGCACGACCACTTGAGCGGGGCTTAAATCCGGCAAAGCGTCTAAACGGACGCTCTTTATCGCCCACAAAGAGGCTAAAAAAATGAGTAAAGTGACTAAAGTGGTAAGGAGTTTGTTTTTAACGCTTAAATCAATGATTTTTTCTATCATTCAATAATCCCCATTGTTTTGAGCGTCAGCGTCTAGCACGAATAAAGCGTTATTAGCGACTTCTTCGCCCGCTTTTAAACCCTCTAAAATTTCATAACTCCCATCGCTCAAGCGAACGGCTTTGATTTCTAACGGACTTAAGCCAAAATCATCTTTTTTAAACACGATAGCTTTCCCCCCCTTAATCAAAACCGCTTCTTTAGGCAAAATCTTCATTTTTTGGGGTTTTTGAAAGATTTCTACTTGAGCGAACATGTTAGGGTAATAAAGCTGTTGGGCGTTAGGCACATTGAAGCGCGCTTCTAGCATTTTGTCTTGGGGGTTTATGATAGGGTTGATGTTTTCAAGCGTGATTGCTTGCTTGCCTTTAACCCCCTCTACGAACAAGATCGCTTGATGCGTGTTTTTTAAAAACTCTAAATCCTCTTGATTGACTTTAACAAGCGCCCACAATCGGCTTAAATCTATGATCTGAAACAGCTCCTGCCCTTTTTTAATAAAACCCCCCTCATTGAGATCCGGGCTTTTTTTAAAAATAACGCCGTTGAAACGAGAGTAAATAGTGATTTCATTTTGAACCTTGTGGCTGCTGATGATTTTTTCAATGCTAAAGTTTTCTAGCCCTAGTAGTTTTAATTTTTCTTTAATCGCTCCCACTTGCTGGTTGAATTTCAATGACGATAACAGCTCGCTTTGAACGCCCGCTAATTCAGGGGAATACACGCTCAATAACCTATCGCCCTTTTTAATGGGGGTATAGGTTTTATTCGCATAAAGTTTTTCCACATAGCCATCAAAACGCAGGGTTTGAGAAAAAATCAGCGCTTCATTAGGCTCTAAAATCGCGTAATAGCGCCGGCTTTGGGCGAATTCTTTTTCTATGACCTTAGTGGTGGAAAAATTAAAATGCGTTTGGCTTTTAGTTTCTTTAGTTTTTTTAGTCTCTTGAGTCTCTTTAATTTCTTGAGCGTTAGCGCATGAGAGGCTAAAAAAGAGGGCCAAGGCTAACAATAAAAGCCGTTTCATTCTAATCCTTTGAGGTTTTGTAAGGACAAATAAGCGCTATTTAGAGCGCTTAAGGTTTCAAGCTGGGTGATTTGAATAGTGATTTTGTCATTCAAGGCGTTGTAATAAGCGTTGTAATCGCCATTAGTTTTCAAATCAAGCGCATAAATTTGCGCGATTTTTTCATTCTGTTTTACAATTTTATTGATCGATTCTAGGTTTTTTTGCAAGGTTTCTAATTTTTTAAGGAGTTTTAGGGCTAGGTGGCGCGTTTTGTTTTTGGTGTTTTCCACTTCGCTTTTAAACACCAAGCTTTCTTTTTTCTTTTGCTCCACCAATTTAGCCTGCTTGCCATAAAGGGGCAAAGGGATAGACAAAGCGACGCTAAACATGTCGTAGTTATAGTATTGTTTGGAGCGGAAATAATACACCCCAGTAACGTTTATGTCTTCTAAAAAGCTTTTTTTAGCCAAAGTGATGTCTTTTTGCGCTTTTTCTTCATCAATCCTAGCGATCGCAATATCGTAATTAGTGGCGCTAATGTTATACAGCTCTTGTTCATTATTAAATTCAAAATTTTTAGGGGCGATGCTTAAAATCTCATCTTCCTTAAAAGTCAATTCACCCATGGAATAATGGCTGCTAGAGAGCGCTTCTTCTAAATTGTTTTTTTTGATTTCTAATTGTGATTTTAAAATTTCTAACTTGGCGATCGCTATTAAATCGGGCGAACTGGAATGGTTGGCTTGATAGAGGGTATTTTCTAAATTTTTAATCGCTGTGTTTAAAAGTTCTATTTCTTTTTGATTTTTATAATTTTCAATGCCGCTTATCATTAAATTGATCGCTAATTGTTGCTTGGTTTTTTTAAGCTCTAAGATCTTTTTTTGTTTTTCTAAGTCAATCATTCTAGATTGCGTGAGTCTTTTACCATTTAAATCCACTTTTTGAGACAAGCCCAAGCTCATGTTTTGCATTAAGGTGCTATCTAGTCTGAAAAAGTCGCTCACATTAGCGTTGTTATAGCCTAAATACAAAATAGGGTTATCCCATTTGCTGATAACTTTAGCTTGAGAATTTAAAGCGTCAATTTGCTCTTGCAAAGCTTGTATTTTTTGATTTTTAGAAAGGTATTTAGCCACAAAAGTTTGGATCTCTAAATCTTTAGCCAAACCCAAACTAAAAAGCAGTAACAAAGCTGTTAGAAGGCGTATTGAAACGCCTCTTTTATCAAACGCGCTTATAAAAGATAGCATGCGCTTATAAATCCAAGCTTGTTTTAGCGCGATAAACTTTACCTTCTTTGGATTTAATATCCACCCTAACTTGCCATGTCCCATTCATAGAAAGATTGGTTTTAGCTTCATAAAGGCCGTTTTTTTCACTCACTTGCGCCATTTCTTTCATCGCTGGCATGCCAGGCATTTCAGGCATCATAAACTGCACCCTAACGATAGCTTTTTCTAAAGCCTTACCTTTTAAAGTGGGGCTAAGCACAAAAGTGTTATCGCCTTTAATGGGGTTGCCCACGGATTTGATTTTTACTTCCAAGTCATTAGCTTTTAGGGTTTGCTCCCATGCGTTTAAGCTCATAACCCCCAACGCGCTTATTAAAAATAAAGCGGCTAACTTTTTCATCGTTTTGACCTTTAAAATAAGATAACAAGGAAGTCCTTGTTGCGGACGAATGATAACCCTCTTTTGTGTAAAAATTGTGGAAATGGTTTTTAAAAAATTAAGGTTTTTAAGTAGAAGGTATAAAAGTTTATGCTATTTTTTTAAGGTTTTAAAATCAAATTTCAAAGGATTAGCATGCAATTTAGAATCGAACATGACACGATGGGCGAAATCAAAGTAAATGATAACCAATACTGGGGGGCTCAAACGCAACGCAGTCTTGAAAACTTTAAGATCGGCACTGAAAAAATGCCTAAAGAACTCATTGGCGCGTTTGCCAAACTCAAAAGGAGTTTGGCGGTAGTTAACCACAAGTTGGGGAAATTGAGCTTGGAAAAATCGCAAGCCATTATCAAGGCATGCGATTGTATTTTAAAAGGCGAGTTGTGCGGCGAATTCCCGTTGGCGATATGGCAAACAGGGAGCGGGACTCAAACGAACATGAACCTCAATGAAGTCATTGCCAATAAGGCTACCGAAATTTTAGGGGGTAATTTTAGGGAGAAAAAACTCATCCACCCTAACGATGATGTGAACATGTCTCAAAGCTCCAATGACACTTTCCCTACCGCAATGCACGTTGTGAGCGTGCTAGAAATCACGCGCAAACTACTGCCTAGTTTAGAAAATCTGTTAAAAACCTTTAAAGACAAAAGCCAGCAATTTAAAGAGATTGTCAAAATCGGGCGTACGCATTTACAAGACGCTACGCCTTTAACTTTGGGGCAAGAATTTAGCGGGTATGCGAGCATGTTAGAGCATTCTAAACAACAAATTTTAGAGAGTTTGGAGCATTTAAGGGAATTAGCCATAGGCGGGACTGCCGTAGGCACAGGGCTAAACGCTCATAAGGAATTGAGCGAAAAAGTGGCTGAAGAATTGAGCCAGTTTAGCGGCGTGAAATTCATCTCTGCGCCCAATAAATTCCACGCGCTCACTAGCCATGACGCTATCGCTTATGCGCATGGGGCTTTTAAGGCTTTAGCGGCGAATTTAATGAAAATCGCTAACGATATTAGATGGCTTGCGAGCGGGCCGCGCTGTGGTTTGGGCGAGCTTAATATCCCTGAAAACGAGCCGGGCAGTTCTATTATGCCCGGTAAAGTCAATCCCACGCAATGCGAAGCGATGACAATGGTGGCCGTGCAAGTGATGGGGAATGATACCGCTATTGGCATTGCGGCCAGTCAGGGCAATTTTGAATTGAACGTGTTCAAACCGGTGATCATTTATAACTTCTTGCAAAGTTTAAGGCTATTGAGCGACAGCATGGAAAGTTTCAATATCCATTGCGCAAGCGGTATTGAGCCTAATAAAGAAAAAATTGATTATTACTTGCACCATTCTTTAATGCTAGTAACCGCCCTTAACCCGCATGTAGGCTATGAAAACGCCGCTAAAATCGCTAAAAACGCCCACAAAAAAGGCATTTCTTTAAAAGAAAGCGCGGTGGAATTGAAACTCTTGAGCGCTGAAGATTTTGATCAATTCGTGGTGCCTGAAAAGATGATCGGGCCTAAGGCTTGAAAGTCTTAGGCGTGCGAGATGAAACCTGAAAAAACCACTCATTTGGTTGGGTATCAATGACTCTAGGCATTGATGAAGCGGGTAGGGGGTGTTTGGCCGGGTCGCTTTTTGTGGCTGGGGTGGTGTGCGATAACCAAACAGCGGTAGAGTTTTTAGGCATGGGCTTAAAAGACAGCAAGAAGCTCAGCCAAAAAAAGCGCTTTTTCTTAGAAGAGAAAATCAAATCGCATGATGAGGTGGGTTTTTTTGTGGTTAAAAAAAGCGCGAATGAAATTGATAGCTTAGGCTTAGGGGCGTGTTTGAAATTCGCTATTCAAGAAATTTTAAAAAATGCTTGCTCTTTAGCCAACGAAATAAAGATAGATGGCAACACGGCGTTTGGCTTCAATAAACGCTATCCTAATTTGCAAACGATCATCAAGGGCGATGAGAAAATCGCTCAAATCGCTATGGCGTCTGTTTTGGCAAAAACTTCCAAAGATAGGGAAATGCTAGGATTGCACGCTTTGTTTAAAGAATACGGCTGGGATAAGAATTGCGGGTATGGGACTAAAAAACATATAGAAGCGATTAACAAACTAGGGGCTACGCCCTTTCACAGGCATAGCTTCACGCTTAAAAACCGCTCGCTTTTTAAACCATTAGATATGGAATAACGCCTTGTTTAGAATGGCGCTGAGGTTGGTAGCGCTCGCTGAAGAAAGACTGATGCGTTTGGCTTTAAAGTAAGCGATGAGATCTTCAGGCTGAATGAAAGGGAATTGCACCATAACATACACACGATGGCTGATGGTATCCACATACCTTTTAGCCAAAATGGATTTAGATGTTAAAAAATCAACAAGCCCAAATAAATGGCTGATAACGTTATTTTTAACTTGAAGCGCTTTAACAATGCGATTGCGCATTTTTGTAGTGATTAAAACGCTTTCTAAAGTGCTGTAAGCGTTCATTCTAGCCCTTAAAAAAGCCACTTTTTCAGCGTTCCCTTCAGGGGATAATTTGTCATCATAGGGAATATAGTTGGAATAAAAATCGTTTCTTTTACCGGAAATAGAAGCCGATCCGACATATTGATTGGGCGGGTTCTTTCCGTTAAAAAGATTGACTTTAAGCCAACTAGGATAGTCTGCGATGTTTTGCAAACTCTCAGCATGCACTGCTTGAGTGAAAAGGCTTAGGGACAAAAAGGTGCAAAGACTTAATTTTGTCAATGTTTTCATTATAGCTTCCTTTCTAAATATTTAAAATTCCCTACGCTTTTAGGGTAGGTTGGTATTTCTCAAAAAAGCGAAATACTAGGATAGCTTATAGTGGGTTAGCTTAAGAAAACATAAAAAATATAATAATAATTCGTAAAAATGAGTAATAATAAGTATATAAGTATATAAGTATATAAGTATATAATAACTATTATACCAAAATAGATTGAATATCCAAAGAAAAATCAATGAAATTAAGGTGTTTGTAAGAAGGATTATCCGCTAAAGCGGGGGCGTTGACGGAAACGACAATAATGTTAAAAAACCCATGCTCATTGCACCACAAAAGCTGTTTTTCTAAAAAATGGGGCGTGGGGAAAGCGTGGGCGATGAGGGCGAGCTTGTTGGTGGAATTTTCGCGCAAGATAAAAATCCCATTGTCATGGGAGTAAAGCTCGTAATTTGGGAATTGCTTGTAAAGCTCTAAAAAAACCATGTTTTCAAAAACGCTTAAAAGCGAGGGGTTAGGAGTCAGGCTATAAGGCAAGGCAAAATCGCACAAATACAATTTGGTTTTATGGCTTTCAAAATTAGGGACTAAAAAAAGGACTCGTTGTTGTTCTAGCGTGTGTAAAAGTTTATAGAGGGTGTCTTTAGAGATTTTAAGCTCTTTTTTGAGTTGCGTATAAAGGTAAAAAACGCTCATAAACTTGGATTGATACGAGCAGATTTTAGCCATTAAGGGGGCGTGAGCTTGAAAGATTGATTTAATATTTTCTTGTTTTTTTAGGATTTTTTCTGGTTCATTCCCTATAAAAAGTGCATCTAAAGCGTTGCCCTCTTTTAAAAAGCGGTTAAACAGAGCGCTTTTAGGGGTGTTGGGCTTGAAAAAGCGGCTGTATTCTTTAAAACTCAACCCCAACGCATAGCGCAGGCTAAAATCGGGCGGTATGATAGGGCTTAAAAGGCTAGGGATAAGAATGATTTGAGAAAGCTTTGGCAGGCTAAAATCCAAGCGATCCATATTGTCTAAAATGAGTGAGTCCATTTTCTTTTCTAAATGCCATTTTAAAAGCCAAGAGCTTAAGATATTTTTATTCAAACGCATGTCGTTGTAATTGATATACACAGGGTTTTTAAAATTTTTCGCTAGTTTGAGCGCGAAAGTGGTTTTACCGGATTTCATCGGCCCTAAAAGACAGATTTTATCGCTTGAAGGTGGGCTTGAAAGCGGGTTGCTTAAAGCCGGCTCTTTAGGGGTTTCAAAAGGCCCAAAAGGGTGCAAGCAAGAAAGGGGCATGAACTTCCTTTTAAGGGAATGGAATGGGATAAGCATAGCGCATTTTCTTTATATTTCCTTATAAAAAGGAAGTAAAAATCCTTAAAAAGCGCCTAAAAAGGGTAAAATCTATTGACTAAAGGGTGCATTTTGAGTAGTATTTCAGTTTTTATTTTATTGTTTTATTCTGTTTTAGCAATGAATGAAACGAGTTCTTTTAGGAGAGTTTATGGAAAAAATCAGGTTGAAGCTCAAAGCTTATGACCATAGAGTGTTGGATCGATCTGTTGTGGCTATCGTGGAGGCCGTAAAGCGTTCAGGTTCTGAAATTAGAGGGCCTATCCCTTTACCGACTAAGAATAAGCGTTACACCGTTTTACGCTCCCCGCATGTCAATAAGGATTCAAGAGAGCAGTTTGAGATTAGGGTTTATAGCCGGTTGATTGATATTATCTCGGCCACCCCAGAAACCGTGGATAGCTTGATGAAGTTGGATTTAGCTCCTGAAGTGGATGTAGAAGTAACTTCTATGGAAACGAAGTAGTCCTAACGCATTGAGATAATAAAATAAGGGTTAGATATGGAATTTTTAGTTCAAAAGATAGGCATGAGCCGCACCATTGATGCTAACAGCACGCCTGTAACCTTGCTTAAAGTTTTGCAAGCGAAGGTGTGCCAGCTAGAAAACGGGAAAGCTTTAGTGGCCTATGCGATGCATAAAAAACACAATAAGGCGATTGAAGGCCAGCAAAAGAAATACCAACTCAGCAAAGAGTTCAACCATTTCGCTACCTTAAAAGCTTCCCAACAACAAGAGTTGGGCGATTTGGATTTGAGCGCTTTAGAAACGCTTAAAAGGGTTAAAGCGAGCTTTAAAACGAAAGGAAGAGGCTTTGCGGGGGTGATGAAGCGTTGGAATTTCCAAGGTGGGCCTGCAGCGCATGGGAGCCGATTCCACCGCCGCCCTGGTTCTATTGGTAATAGAGAATGGCCAGGAAGAGTGCAAAAGGGTAGGAAAATGGCAGGGCATTATGGCAATGAGCTAGTTACTTGCCAAAACGAGGTGCTCTCTTTTGATAAAGAAAGTATGGTGTTAGTGCTAAAGGGTTCAGTGGCCGGCTTTTCTGGGGCTTATGGACGCATTAGAGCGGTATAAAACCATACATTGAATATAATATAAAGGGTTTGATATGAGTAAGGCCATCGTTTTAGACAGCCATTTGAAAGAAAAGGGTAGCGTGGAGTTACCTAAAAGATATGAGAGTATTAACAGCCATAACCTCTATCTTTACGTGAAACATTATTTATCTTCTGCGCGCGCTAATACCGCTAAAAGTAAAAACCGCGCTGAAGTGAGCGGGGGCGGTAGGAAGCCTTGGGCACAAAAAGGGGGCGGGAGAGCCAGAGCAGGGAGTATCACTTCGCCTGTGTTTGTCGGTGGGGGTGTCTCTCATGGGGCTACAAATAACCGCAATTACAACCTTAAAATCAACAAAAAACAAAAGCGCTTGGCTTTAGAATACGCTTTAGAAGAAAAAGCGCAAGCGAACAAGCTTTTTGTGGTGGAAAAAATCGCTATACAAGGCGTGGTTGAAGACAATAAAAGAAAGCATTTGACTAAAGAAGCCAACCAAATGTTTCAGGCTTTAGAGCAACGAGACACTTTGTTTGTGTGCATGAACATGGACGAATACACCGAGTTAGCCTTTAGCAACCTTAAAAAATGCCTTATTGTTGATGTGAGCGAGTTAAACGCTTATCTTTTGGCGGCGTTTAGCTCTGTGGTGATGGAAGAAGCGGCGTTTCAGCATGCGGTGCAAGATAAGACAGAGGAGTAAAAAATGGCAGACATCATGGATATAAAGTCAATTCTTTACACTGAAAAGTCATTAGGATTGCAAGAAAAAGGTGTTTTAGTGGTTCAAACGGCTCAAAATGTAACCAAAAACCAGCTCAAAGAAGTGTTTAAAACTTACTTTGGCTTTGAGCCTTTGAAAATCAATTCTTTGAAACAAGAAGGTAAGGTGAAACGCTTTAGAGGGAAGCTTGGACAAAGAAAGTCGTTTAAGAAATTTTATGTGAAAGTTCCAGAGGGCGCTAGCATTGCCGCCCTTGGTGCGTAGAAAGGAGAAAGCGTTATGGCGATTAAAACTTATAAGCCCTACACCCCAAGCAGACGCTTCATGTCGGTGTTGGACTCTAAAGACATTACCGCAAAAAGCAGTGTCAAAGGCTTACTCACTAAGCTTAAAGCGACAGCAGGGAGGAACAATAATGGGCGCATCACCAGCCGCCACAAAGAAAGAGGGGCTAAAAAACTCTATCGCATTATTGATTTCAAGCGCAACAAATACAACATTGAAGGGAAAGTGGTTGCGATTGAGTATGATCCTTACAGAAACGCGCGCATCGCTCTTGTAGTCTATCCTGATGGGGACAAACGCTATATTTTACAGCCAAGCGGTTTGAAAGTGGGCGATAGCGTTATCGCTGCTGAAGGCGGTTTGGATATTAAAGTGGGCTTTGCGATGAAGTTGAAAAATATCCCTATAGGAACGGTGGTGCATAATATTGAAATGCATCCAGGGGCTGGCGGGCAATTAGCCAGAAGCGCAGGAATGAGCGCTCAAATCATGGGTAGGGAAAATAAATACACTATCCTTAGAATGCCAAGCTCTGAAATGCGCTATATTCTAAGCGAATGCATGGCGAGTGTTGGCGTGGTAGGGAATGAAGATTTTATCAATGTCTCTATCGGTAAGGCAGGGCGTAACCGCCACAGAGGGATTCGCCCACAAACTCGTGGTAGCGCGATGAACCCCGTGGATCACCCGCATGGTGGGGGTGAGGGTAAAACAGGGACAAGCGGTCATCCTGTATCGCCTTGGGGCACTCCAGCTAAGGGCTATAAAACTAGAAAGAAAAAAGCTAGCGACAAGCTCATCATTTCCAGAAAGAAACATAAATAAAGGGTTAAAGAATGTCTAGGTCAATTAAAAAGGGTCCTTTTATAGACGACCACTTGATAAAAAAAACGCTCAAGGCAAAAGAGGGTAAGGATAACCGCCCAATTAAAACATGGTCTAGAAGAAGCACCATTTTGCCTGAAATGATTGGTTTTACTTATAATGTGCATAACGGAAGGGTTTTTGTCCCTGTGTATATCACAGAAAACCATGTGGGTTATAAGTTAGGGGAATTCGCTCCTACAAGAACTTTTAAAGGGCACAAAGGCAGTGTCCAAAAAAAGATTGGCAAGTAAGGGGGTAGAATGAGCAAAGCGTTATTAAAATTTGTGCGGTTATCTCCTACTAAAGCCAGATTGATTGCAAGACAGATTCAAGGCATGAACGCTGAATTAGCGATCGCTAGTTTAGAATTTACGCCCAATAAAGCGGCTAGAGTGCTTTCAAAAGTGGTAGCTTCTGCGGTCGCTAACGGCTCTTTAGACGCCAAGAGCGCTTTAATTGTTTCTTGCAGAGTGGATGCTGGCCCTGTGCTTAGGCGCTCCATTCCAAGGGCTAAAGGCAGAGCCACAGCCATTAGAAAGCCAACATCTCATGTATTCGTAGAAGTAGCAGAAGGGAAAGAAATGAAATCTTCTAAAAGCCATAAAAAAAATCAAGCAGAAGGTAAGTAGGGCATGGGACAAAAAGTTAATCCGGTAGGTTTAAGATTAGGCATTAATAGGAATTGGACTTCCAGATGGTTCCCTAGCGCTCGCACCGCTCCAAGCAATATTGATGAAGACAATAAGATTAGGAAATTCCTTAAAAAAGAGCTTTATTATGCTGGCGTGAGCGAGATTGTGATTGAAAGAGCGGCTAAAAAACTGCGCGTTACGGTCGTAGCAGCTCGCCCGGGTCTTATTATTGGTAAAAAAGGCGTGGATATTGAAAAGGTCAAAGAAGGCTTAAAAACGCTCATCAAAAAAGAAGTCTCCATTAATATTAAAGAAGTCAAACGCCCCCAAGCTGACGCCCAATTAGCCGCAGAAAATGTAGCCACCCAACTAGAAAAAAGGGTCGCTTTCCGCCGTGCGATGAAAAAAGTCATGCAAGCGGCGTTAAAATCCGGCGCTAAAGGGATTAAGGTGCGCGTTTCTGGCCGTTTAGCAGGGGCTGAAATCGCTCGCACCGAATGGTATATGGAAGGGTGCGTACCTTTACACACCTTAAGGGCTAAGATTGATTACGGCTTTGCTGAAGCGATGACGGTATATGGTATTATTGGCGTGAAAGTGTGGATTTTCAAAGGGGAAGTTTTGCAAAAAGGCATCCAATTTGAGAAAAAAGAAGAGGCTAAAGAAGAAAGAGAGCCTAGAAGAAGCAGAAGAGGGAGGCAATAATCATGTTAATGCCAAAAAGAACAAAATACAGAAAGCAAATGAAAGGGCGCAATCGTGGGAAAGCCCATCGTGGTAACTCTATTGCGTTTGGGGATATTGCGATTAAAGCCATAGAGCATGGGAGGATTGATTCACGCCAGATTGAATCCGCAAGGGTGGCTATGACAAGGCACATTAAAAGAGCGGGTAAGGTGTGGATTAGAGTGTTTCCTGATAAGCCTTTGACCGCCAAACCTTTAGAAACGAGGATGGGTAAAGGTAAAGGCTCTGTGGAAAAATGGGTGATGAATATCAAGCCGGGCAGAATCGTTTATGAAATGCTAGGCATTGAAGAAGGATTAGCGAGAGAAGCTTTAGCGTTAGCTCAGAGCAAACTTCCTTTTAAAACCAAAATTGTAACTTGTGAGAGCGAAAATGAAATATACTGAATTGAAAGATAAAAGTATCAAGGAATTAGAAGAGTTGTTGCATGCTAAAAAGGCGGAGCTTTTTGAGTTGCGCGTTAAGTTAAAGACCATGCAATTGAGTAATCCTAACGAGATTAAGAAAGCCAGAAGAAATATCGCTCGCATTAACACAGCTATTAACGCGTATTATTCTTCTAGCGTTGAGTAAAAAAGGGCAAGCAATGAATACAAAAGAGCCGCATAAAAGGCTGGTGCAAGGCAAGGTTATCAGCAAGTTTGCTGAAAAAAGCGCTGTGATTCTTGTGGAAAGAAAAGTGGTGCATGAAAAATACCGCAAGATTGTTAAAAAGTTCAAAAAATACACTATCCATGATGAAAACAATCAGGTGAAAGTAGGGGATTTTGTGAGCGCGATTGAGTGCAGACCGCTTTCTAAAACCAAGTCCTTCACGCTTAAAGAAATTTTAGTAGTGGGAGTATGAGCATGATACAGAGTTTTACAAGATTGAATGTCGCTGACAATAGCGGCGCTAAAGAAATCATGTGCATTAAGGTGTTAGGGGGTAGCCATAAACGCTATGCGAGCGTGGGTAGCGTGATCGTGGCTTCCGTGAAAAAAGCTATCCCTAATGGTAAGGTGAAACGCGGTCAAGTGGTCAAAGCCGTTGTGGTGAGAACGAAAAAAGAAATCCAAAGGAAAAATGGTTCTTTGGTGCGTTTTGATGACAATGCAGCGGTGATTTTGGACGCTAAAAAAGATCCTGTTGGCACAAGGATTTTTGGGCCAGTGAGCCGAGAAGTGCGTTACGCTAATTTCATGAAAATTATTTCTCTAGCGCCGGAGGTTGTATAATGAAAAGCGAAATCAAAAAAAATGACATGGTGAAAGTCATTGCAGGAGACGATAAGGGTAAGGTCGCTAAGGTTTTAGCGGTGTTGCCTAAGACTTCTCAAGTGGTTGTTGAAGGGTGTAAAGTGGTGAAAAAAGCGATTAAACCTACTGATGATAACCCTAAAGGGGGCTTTATCCATAAAGAAAAGCCCATACACATTTCCAATGTGAAGAAAGCCTAAGGAGTTGGATACATGTTTGGTTTGAAACAATTTTATCAAAATGAAGTGAGGGCAAAACTCGCTCAAGAATTAGACATCAAAAACCCCATGCTTTTACCCAAGCTAGAAAAAATCGTTATCAGCGTGGGCGCTGGGGCTTATGCAAAAGACATGAAAATCATGCAAAATATCGCGCAAACGATTTCTTTGATTGCAGGGCAAAAGGCGGTCATCACTAAAGCGAAAAAATCCGTTGCAGGCTTTAAGATCAGAGAAGGCATGGCGGTAGGGGCGAAAGTTACCTTAAGGAATAAACGCATGTATAATTTCTTAGAAAAGCTGATTGTGATTTCATTACCCAGAGTGAAAGACTTTAGAGGGATTTCACGAAATGGTTTTGATGGGCGCGGGAATTACACCTTTGGGATCAATGAGCAGTTGATTTTTCCGGAAGTGGTTTATGATGATATTATGGTCAGTCATGGCATGAACATCACTATGGTAACTTCTACGGACAACGATAAAGAAGCGTTCAAGTTGTTAGAATTGCTTGGATTGCCTTTTGCAAAAGTGAGATAAGGGGTTAATATGGCTAAAAAATCAATGATCGCAAAAGCTCAAAGGAAACCAAAATTTCAAGTAAGGGCTTATACCAGATGCCGCATTTGTGGGAGACCTCATTCGGTTTATAGGGATTTTGGACTTTGTAGGGTGTGCCTAAGAAAAATGGGCAGTGAGGGACTCATCCCAGGCTTGAGAAAAGCCAGTTGGTAAGGATAAGATATGGTAAATGATATAATTGCAGATTCATTAACTCGTTTGAGAAACGCTTCTATGCGCCGCTTAGAATTCACACAGCTTTATTACGCAAAGATCGTGGTTTCTATTTTAGAGATTTTTAAAGAAAAAGGTTTCATTAAAGATTTCAATGTCAAAGATAAAGACAAGAAACAATCGGTTTATGTGCAATTGGCTTATGATGAAAAAGGGCATTCAAAAATCAGCGAAGTGAAGCGCTTAAGCAAGCCCGGTCGTCGTGTGTATAAGCAAAAAAACGAGTTGAAGCGCTTTAAAAATGGCTATGGCGTGATTGTGGTAAGCACTTCTAAAGGGGTGATCACCAACGAAGAAGCTTACAGACAAAATGTCGGTGGCGAAGTGCTTTGTAGCATTTGGTAAAGGATTGAAAATGTCAAGAATTGGGAAAAGAATCATTGAAATTCCAAGCTCTGTGCAAGCGAGCGTTGAAGGGAGCAAGCTTCTTTTTAAAAACAGCAAAGAAAAGCATGAGTTAGAAACTCACAACCGAGTGAAAATCACGCTTGAAAACAACCAATTGAGCTTCCAGCCTGTGGGCGAAGACGCGCAGTCTAGGGCTTATTGGGGGACTTATGGGGCGTTAGCCAACAACATTGTAACAGGCTTAAGCACTGGCTTTAGTAAGACTTTAGAAGTCAATGGCGTGGGCTATAAGGTGGCTTTGGGCAATAAAACTTTGGATTTGAGTTTGGGTTTTAGCCACCCGGTGAAATATCCCATTCCAGAAGGGATTGAAATGGTGGTGGAAAAAAACACGATCACTATCAAAGGGAGCGATAAGCAAAAAGTAGGGCAAGTCGCCGCTGAAATCAGGAGCTTCAGACCCCCAGAGCCATACAAGGGCAAGGGCGTGAAATACAGCGATGAAGTCATTATTAGAAAAGCTGGTAAAACAGCTAAAAAATAAATAAGGTGGAGTGATGAACGCGAAAGCATTGTATAAAAAGAAAGCCTTAAGGGATCGCCGAAAATTAAGGATTAAAAGCAAACTCTTGGGCGATAAATTAAGGCCTAGGGTGAGCGTTTTTCGTTCGAATCGCTATTTCTATGCACAAGCGATTGATGATGTTAAACAAAGCACCATAACGCATATTGACGGCAGGAAAATGGGCTTTAAAAACACGCAAGAAGACGCTAAAAAATTAGGCGCTCTCTTTGCTGAAGAATTGAAAAAAGCAGGGATTGAGCGAGCGGTTTATGACAGGAATGGTTACCTCTATCATGGCGTGGTGGCAGCGTTTGCTGAAAGCTTGAGAGAGAACGGGATCGCTCTATGACAGAAAGGAAAGGTATGGAAGAGATTAACAGAGAAGAGTTTCAAGAAGTCGTTGTGAATATTGGCCGTGTAACCAAAGTGGTTAAGGGCGGTAGACGGTTTCGTTTTAACGCTTTAGTGGTTGTGGGCAATAAAAATGGGCTTGTAGGCTTTGGTTTGGGCAAGGCTAAAGAAGTCCCTGATGCGATTAAAAAAGCGGTAGATGATGCGTTTAAAAACCTGATTCATGTAACGATTAAAGGCACGACTATCGCTCATGATATTGAGCATAAATACAACGCGAGCCGTATTTTACTCAAACCGGCAAGTGAGGGAACGGGAGTGATTGCTGGGGGTTCAACGCGCCCTATCGTGGAATTAGCAGGCATTAAGGATATTCTCACCAAATCTTTAGGCTCCAACAACCCCTATAATGTGGTGCGCGCGACTTTTGACGCTTTAGCGAAAATCAAGGCGTAGTTAAAAAGGAGATATGATAATGGGATTAGAAAATTTAAAACCGGCTAAAGGTAGCGTTAAAAAAATCAAACGAGTGGGCCGTGGTCAAGGAAGCGGCATGGGAAAAACGGCCACAAGAGGCGGTAAAGGTCAAACCGCAAGGACAGGCTATAAGGCTAAAAGAGGCTTTGAAGGAGGGCAACAACCCTTACAACGCCGTTTGCCTAAAATAGGTTTTAGGACTAAAGATTCTCATATCTATTCTATCAATGTGGAAAAGAATGAAGCGATTAAAAATTTAGAAGAAATCACTTTTTCAAGCTTGCGCGCTTTACACCATTTCCCCCTTTATATTGAAGGCGTGAAATTGATCGGTAAGGACGCTAAAAACTTGGCTTCTAAAATTAAAGATGAGAGAATCAAAACAAGCGGGCAGAAGTAATGCCCCTATTGTATCAGCTTGATTTAAGAGGAATAAGTTATTATGAATAAAGCTATTGCTAGTAAGATACTCATCACTTTGGGTTTTTTATTTCTCTACAGAGTCTTAGCTTATATCCCCATTCCTGGCGTAGATTTAGCAGCGATCAAGGCTTTTTTTGACAGCAACTCCAACAACGCTTTGGGGTTGTTTAACATGTTTAGTGGGAATGCGGTTTCTCGCTTGAGCATCATCTCTTTGGGTATCATGCCCTATATCACTTCTTCCATTATCATGGAGCTTTTGAGTGCGACTTTCCCCAACCTGGCTAAAATGAAAAAAGAGCGAGACGGCATGCAAAAATACATGCAAATCGTGCGCTATTTGACCATTTTAATCACCCTAATCCAAGCGGTGAGCGTTTCAGTGGGCTTAAGGAGCATTAGCGGGGGAGCGAATGGAGCGATCATGATTGATATGCAAGTCTTTATGATCGTTTCAGCGTTTTCTATGCTTACAGGGACGATGCTACTCATGTGGATAGGGGAGCAAATCACGCAAAGGGGCGTGGGGAATGGGATTAGCCTTATTATTTTTGCCGGGATTGTTTCAGGGATCCCATCAGCTATTTCAGGCACATTCAACTTGGTCAATACAGGCGTTATTAATATCTTAATGCTCATTGGTATTGTGCTGATTGTTTTAGCGACGATTTTTGCGATTATCTATGTGGAATTAGCTGAGCGCAGGATCCCTATTTCTTATGCACGTAAAGTGGTGATGCAAAACCAAAACAAGCGCATCATGAATTACATTCCTATTAAGTTGAATTTAAGCGGGGTGATCCCCCCTATTTTCGCTTCAGCTTTGCTCGTGTTCCCTTCTACGATTTTACAACAAGCCACAAGCAACAAAACCTTGCAAGCGGTTGCGGATTTTTTAAGCCCGCAAGGGTATGCGTATAATATTTTGATGTTCTTACTCATCATCTTTTTTGCTTACTTTTATTCTTCTATCGTGTTCAATTCTAAGGATATTGCCGATAATTTGAGGCGTAATGGCGGGTATATTCCAGGGCTTAGGCCTGGAGAGGGGACTTCATCGTTTTTAAATTCTGTAGCGAGCAAGCTCACTTTGTGGGGTTCATTGTATTTAGCGCTCATTTCTACCGTGCCTTGGATTTTGGTTAAGGCTATGGGCGTGCCTTTTTACTTTGGAGGCACAGCGGTGCTGATTGTGGTTCAAGTCGCTATTGACACCATGAAAAAGATTGAAGCGCAAATTTATATGAGCAAGTATAAAACTTTAAGCGCGGTAGGCTTTTAATGGCGATCTCTATTAAAAGCCCAAAAGAAATCAAAGCTCTAAGAAAAGCTGGGGAATTAACCGCTCAAGCGTTAGCCCTTTTAGAGCGAGAAGTAAGGCCTGGGGTTTCGCTTTTAGAGCTGGATAAAATGGCTGAAGATTTTATCAAATCCTCTCATGCCAAGCCTGCTTTTAAGGGGCTGTATGGATTCCCCAACTCTGTGTGCATGTCCTTAAATGAAGTGGTCATTCATGGCATTCCTACGGATTATGTTTTGCAAGAGGGGGATATTATAGGCTTGGATTTGGGGGTGGAGGCGGATGGCTATTATGGCGATTCGGCTCTCACGCTCCCTATAGGCGCGATAAGCCCACAAGATGAAAAATTGCTCGCTTGCTCTAAAGAGAGTTTGATGCATGCTATTGATTCAATTAGAGTGGGCATGCATTTTAAAGAATTGAGCCAGATTTTAGAGAGTGCTATTACAGAAAGGGGCTTTGTGCCTTTGAAGGGATTTTGCGGGCATGGCATTGGTAAAAAACCCCATGAAGAACCAGAAATCCCCAACTATCTAGAAAAAGGCGTCAAAGCTAATAGCGGCCCTAAAATCAAAGAGGGCATGGTATTTTGTTTAGAGCCTATGGTGTGTCAAAAACAAGGCGAGCCTAAAATACTAGCGGATAAGTGGAGCGTGGTTTCAGTGGATGGGCTTAACACAAGCCACCATGAGCATACTATCGCCATAGTTGGCAATAAAGCAGTGATTCTTACGGAGCGTTAATGGCAAGAGATGATGTTATAGAAGTGGATGGGAAAGTGATTGAGGCGTTGCCTAACGCTACCTTTAAGGTGGAGTTAGACAATAAGCATGTGGTGTTGTGTCGCATTTCTGGAAAGATGCGCATGCACTACATTAGGATTGCTTTAGGCGATAGGGTTAAGCTAGAGCTTACGCCCTATAGTTTAGACAAAGGTCGGATAACTTTTAGATACAAATGAATTTAAGGGTTATTTCAATAAAAATATGTTAGTATAAAAGTTTTTAGTAGTGCCTAATTTTTTCAAAGGAGAAAAATCATGAAAGTCAGGCCATCAGTGAAAAAGATGTGCGATAAGTGCAAGATTATTAAAAGAAGGGGCGTTATTAGAGTGATCTGCACTACCCCTAAACACAAACAAAGACAAGGATAAAGCATGGCAAGGATTGCTGGTGTGGATTTACCAAAAAAGAAGAGAGTAGAGTATGCCCTTACCTATATTTATGGGATTGGGCTTAAGAGTTCTAGAGAGATTTTAGAAGCGGTGGGCATTTCTTTTGACAAGCGCGTGCATGAATTGAGCGAAGATGAAGTGTCTAGTATCGCTAAAAAAATCCAGCAAAGCTACTTAGTAGAGGGCGATTTGCGTAAAAAAGTTCAAATGGATATTAAATCCTTAATGGACTTAGGGAATTATCGTGGGATCAGGCATCGTAAGGGTCTTCCTGTAAGAGGCCAAACCACTAAAAATAACGCTAGGACTCGTAAGGGTAAGAAAAAAACCGTGGGTAGCAAGTAGCGAATAAGGAGATGATGATTTAATGGCTAAGAGAAATGCAGCGACTAAAAAGAAAGTAGTCAAAAAGAATATTGCTAGGGGGGTTGTTTATATTTCAGCGACCTTCAACAACACCAACATCACTATCACTGATGAAATGGGCAATGTGATTTGCTGGAGCACGGCGGGCGGTTTAGGGTTTAAAGGCTCTAAAAAATCCACCCCTTATGCAGCCCAACAAGCCGTAGAAAGCGCTTTAAGCAAGGCTAAAGAGCATGGCGTTAAAGAAGTGGGCATTAAGGTTCAAGGACCAGGTAGTGGGCGTGAGACCGCCATTAAGAGCGTGGGTGCGACAGAGGGCGTTAAAGTGCTTTGGATTAAAGACATCACCCCGCTCCCTCATAATGGTTGCAGACCCCCTAAAAGAAGAAGAGTGTAAGGAGGCTTTATGGCAAGATATAGAGGCGCAGTAGAAAGACTAGAAAGGCGTTTTGGGGTTTCTTTAGCCTTAAAAGGTGAAAGGCGATTGAGCGGGAAGAGCGCGCTAGATAAAAGGGCTTATGGGCCAGGCCAGCATGGGCAAAGACGCGCTAAGACTTCTGATTACGGGTTGCAATTGAAAGAAAAGCAAAAAGCTAAAATGATGTATGGCATTTCTGAAAAGCAATTCAGGAGTATTTTTGTAGAAGCCAATCGTTTGGACGGCAATACGGGTGAAAACCTTATCCGCTTGATTGAAAGAAGATTGGATAATGTCGTCTATCGCATGGGGTTTGCGACCACTAGAAGCTCTGCTAGGCAATTAGTAACGCATGGGCATGTGCTTGTGGATGGTAAGCGTTTGGATATTCCCTCTTATTTCGTGCGTTCAGGGCAAAAAATTGAGATCAAAGAAAAAACCAAGAGCAACCCTCAAGTGGTGCGCGCGATGGAATTGACAGCTCAAACAGGGATTGTGCCATGGATTGATGTGGAAAAAGATAAAAAATACGGCATCTTCACCCGCTACCCTGAAAGAGAAGAAGTGGTTGTCCCTATTGAAGAAAGACTCATTGTAGAATTATATTCTAAGTAAGGGGTTAGAGCATGAAAGTTATCAAAACAGCACCTTTGATCCCATCAGAAATTAAGGTGCTAGAGAAAGAGGGCAATCGGGTTAAGATTTCTCTGGCTCCATTTGAGTTTGGTTACGCTGTTACGCTCGCTCATCCTATTAGAAGGCTTTTGCTTTTAAGCTCTGTGGGGTATGCTCCTGTAGGTTTAAAGATTGAAGGCGTCCATCATGAGTTTGACTCATTAAGGGGAGTTACTGAAGATGTGTCGCTTTTTATCATGAATTTAAAGAATATCCGCTTTATAGCCAAGGCGTTAGTGGGGCAGGATAGTTCTTTAGAAAACCAATCGGTTGTGGTGGATTATTCTTTTAAAGGGCCTATGGAGATTAGGGCTAGAGATTTGAATTCTGAGCAGATAGAAATCGTCAATCCTGAAATGCCTCTAGCCACGATCAACGAAGACGCTCAATTGAATTTTTCGCTCATCATTTACAAGGGAATGGGGTATGTCCCAAGCGAAAACACAAGGGAATTGATGCCTGAAGGTTACATGCCACTAGATGGCTCTTTCACGCCGATTAAAAATGTGGTTTATGAGATTGAAAATGTTTTGGTTGAGGGCGATCCCAACTATGAAAAAATCATCTTTGATATTGAAACAGACGGGCAAATTGATCCTTATAAAGCGTTTTTATCAGCGGTGAAAGTGATGAGCAAGCAGCTAGGCGTTTTTGGTGAAAAACCCATTGCTAACACGGAGTATTCAGGCGATTACGCCCAAAGAGATGACGCTAAAGACTTGAGCACTAAGATTGAAAGCATGAATTTGAGCGCTAGGTGTTTTAATTGCTTGGATAAAATCGGCATCAAGTATGTGGGCGAATTGGTTTTGATGAGCGAAGAAGAGCTTAAAGGCGTGAAAAACATGGGCAAAAAATCCTATGATGAAATCGCTGAAAAATTGAATGATTTGGGCTATCCGGTAGGCACAGAATTAAGCCATGAACAAAGAGAGAGTTTAAAGAAAAGATTAGAAAAATTAGAAGATAAAGGAGGTAACGACTGATGAGACACAAACACGGATACCGCAAGCTTGGGAGAACCAGCTCGCACAGGAAAGCGTTATTAAAGAATTTAGCGATCGCTTTGATTGAGCATAACAAAATTGAAACAGGGATTTATAAGGCTAAGGAATTGCGCAGTTACATTGAGAAATTAACGACAGCAGCTCGTGTGGGCGATTTTAACGCACACCGCCATGTTTTTGCGTATTTGCAAAACAAAGAAGCCACCCACAAGCTTGTAACTGAAATCGCGCCCAAATACGCGCAAAGGAATGGCGGATACACCAGGATCCAACGCACCACTTTTAGAAGAGGGGACGCTTCCACTCTAGCTACCATTGAATTTGTATGAAATTTGATGAACTGCTAGCCAAGATTTTGGTTGGTGGTTATCGCTTTGATTTTATCTTTTTAAAAGAAGCACTCAAAAGCTTTGACTTTGTTTTATTGATCATGAAATTTAAAAAATGCTAAAAAACATTTTCTGTGATCAAAATATAAAAGAGCTTAGTTAAGCGATAACCTCCAAACGGCAAAAATAAAGTAACTAAAACCCTATTTTAAAACCACCCAAGCAGAAATCCCAAACATCTTTGTAGTATAATACCCCCATACATTTGTATCTAGCGTAGGAAGTGCACAAAGTTACGCCTTTATAGATATGATGTGTGAGACCTGTAGGGAATGCGTTGGAGATCAAACTCTGTAAAATCCCTATGATTAGGGGCACAGAGTGAGAACCAAACTTTCCCCCAACATCAGTCTAGGAAGCCCAATCGCTTTAGCGTTTGGGTGCTTCACAAAATTAAAATAAACTCAAAACTCGCTTCTATCCCACCCTTTAATTGAGCGGTATTTCTTGCATTTTTATTGAGATTTTTAATTGGTTTGATGATTTTAAAAAATCCAACTGCTGGAGATTGATCCAGATGGATTCAAGCGTATTTTGAGACACGCTAGATATTGGCTATTCCTCTATACTAAACTGCTTTGGATTTTAGCCGATGTAGGTGATGGGTTGATTTGTTCGCTTTGTAGTGGTTTTGTTGAAAAAATATGAACTCCTATTATTGTGTCCGCCACACAATGCATAATGGAAACGCAAAATCCGACCGCCTTTTCCACACAAAGCGAAACTGAATCAATCTTTCTATACTTGCTAACTCAAACGCTTCTTAACCTGGTGCAATATACAGACAAAAATTTGCCTAACAAAACCCGCTTATAAGAATTTTTGATACACTAACACCACCGATTTAGGTGTAGAGCTAAGGCTAAAAAAATGATCTGTAGCTTCATTGAGCGAGCCAGAAAAGAGCGTTTTTAAACGCAAGTTTTTTAAGGGGTATTTGAGGTTTTTAGAAGTGAATTGGGCTTTAAGATCCAGGCTAAAAAGCGAGATTTGTTCCCCTTTAAAACTAGGCAAAGTAAAAGGGGTTTCTAGAACTCTAAAAAGACCATAATCGCTCATGGCTTGGATTTTTTGGCAAAATTTAAAATACTCCAACAATAAAAAAGTGTTCGCTAAAGCGTGATCTTCTCGCTTGCCATTCAACCCTAAAAAAATAAAATCATCAAAGCCCCTATTCAAAGCATAAAAAAAGGCTTTGGACAAATCGTTGCTGTTTTGCTCGCTCACGCGTATAGGGTTATACAAGGCTTTCAAATGCGAATCAATGCTATCCAGATCGCCTATAACAACGCTGGGCTTGAATTGAAGTGCATGCAATGATATAACAGCCCCATCGCATGCGATTAAAAAGGGAGCGTTTTTTAAAAGGTCTAAGCATTTTTGAGATTTAGGAAACTCCCCATTCGCTAAAATCACTGCTCGCATGACTTATTCCAGCGGTTAAAATAATACAAACCAATAAAAAGGTATAGAATTGTTGTGAAGAGTTGCACTAAGCTTTCTGTAGAAATTTGAAAAATACAAAACCACACGATAATAGACACGATATTCCCCAAAGTTACTAGTGCATAATTTTCTATATAGCGCAAAACCTGTAAAATAAAAGCAATAATAAAGATGACGAAATTAAAACTCTCTGCCCATAAAAAATTCGTTTTAATCTCTTTAAAAAACAAAGCGCTCACACAAGTTAAAACCCCTATGCCTAAAATGAGTATAAAACGCCAATTTTTGGGAAGTTTTTGAGCCTTAATAGCACCCTCATGCCGCTCTGTCTTTTTCCATGCGAACAGCCCATAAACCGTTACTGGCATATACAAAAAAAGGCATAAAATCACATCGGCGTTTAATTTCCATTGATAAGCGACATAAGCGTAACTCAAATTATAAACAAGACCAAACACAAAGCAAATAGTTTGCCTTTCTCCGGCAAAAAACGCATACAAAACCCCACTAAGCCCCGCTAAAAGATTGATAAACGAGCCTTTGACAAGGATGTTAGTGATGGTTAAAAACACGCAAGAAAGAATGATCGTGGCGTAAAATCGTTTGGATAGTTGGGTGGTTATTAACATGTTATTCCTTACGCAAGAATTACCTTGACAAGTTCTATGGGTTTGATCTCAGCCTTTTAAAAACTTGAGCGTTTTTAAAAAGCACCCCTTAAATGCTCCTTATTGTAACACAAATCAGTGAGAACATGCTTTAAAGTTTCTTTAATTTTTTACTCCCCTCTCCATATTAATGCCATTTGGGTTAAATCACCACCCTAATTTAGCGCAAAGCCTAGAACAAATCCCAAAACACACAAGAAAGCCAAGCATAACCAAACCCTCTATAAGGAAGGTGCTAGGATGCCCACAATACGCCGAGATCTCATGGATAGCGGCAATAAAGGGCATCGTTAAAAGCATCACATAAAAATCCCTTAGTCTTGATCCTAACACAGCGTTATAAAACGCGCCAAAAAACCTAGCCTTAAAAATGGCTTTGAGAAACCTAGGGTATCTTACTTGGAAAGATTTATAACAATCCCTGCCTCGTGGGTCAAATAAAAGGTTAGACAATAGGGTTGCTATTAAAAGCGTTAGCCATGCGTAATAGCTGTCTTTAGGGTTAAAAAGGATATCGCCTTGGCTCCAAGGAAATGTAGACAGACATCCCGCATAGACTATGGCCACTGCCCATTGATATTCCCAGTCGCTCAAACGCTTTTTGATGTTCATGCTCTCTCCTTTCTTGCCCAAAGCTACCTATCATACACGAAATGACGATCATAGGTGGGTTCTCTTGGGGTTTGTGGCTCTCTATCAACGCCACGGATATAATCTTCTACCCTATCGCCTATTTCACGACCAAATTCTCTCCCTACTCCACCACCAACAAATCTCCCTAATCCAATACCCAATGGACCTCCAGGAGCCCCAATTGCTCCGCCCATTGCACCACCCACTGCACCCCCAACAGCTCCTCCTAAAAATCTGCCTAATTCACCCCTTGCCTCTATTTTAGGACTAGCTATAGCCACATTAGCCATTGCACCGCATAAAACCACTAACTACACAACTGAATGTTCTTAATCCACTCATAACAAATCCTTTCATAAAATTGAGATTCAAGGCATGTTTGACACACCTTGATAAGAATATTTATACCACAACCCTATTAAAAGCATTGTTATAGATCGGAAAAATATCACAAGAAGCTCAATAAATGTTTTGTTTATACACAAACTACAATATTAAGGTAAATCATTGGTTTTATGGTTTTAGTATTTTTTAAGCGTTTTAGAGCGTTAAGTTTCAAGCATTAAAGCCTTATAATTGCGTTTTTACACCAACCGCTTAAAAATTGAACGCCTATTTTGAATATATTAGACGCTTTTTTTATTTTTATGCTAAACTATTTTAAGTTTCAGCCGATATGACTTCATACAGAGGTTAAACCAATCATAAATAGTAGGGTTAATTCCATCTCGCTCTGTAATAGGTTTGAAACCATGCATCTAAGATTGACTCCTATCTTGTAAGTGCCATACTACAAGTTCCCATAATAAAAACTTCTAAAAATCAAAACCTACAGAGCGAGATGGAATTAACCTTTTACGATTGCAAAGGGTAGCCAATCTTAAACAACATAAAGGCAATACAAGCCTTATAATATCATTAACCGCTATTCAAAATCACAGATATTTTAATACAGCGTTCAATTTTTGAAAGCAAGAGCTTACTCACGAGCCTTTTTAAAAACAAATTTTTATACCATGTTGCGAGCTTTCGTGTTAGAATGCGTATTGAATTGATTTTAGGAGTGTAAAAATGCAAGTTTCACAATATCTGTATCAAAACGCGCAATCTATTTGGGGGGATTGTATTTCCCATCCGTTTGTTCAAGGCATAGGGCGTGGGACTTTAGAAAGAGATAAATTCCGTTTTTATATTATTCAGGATTATTTGTTTCTTTTAGAATACGCTAAGGTGTTTGCTTTGGGCGTAGTTAAGGCTTGTGATGAAGCGGTGATGAGAGAGTTTTCTAACGCTATACAAGACATTTTGAATAACGAGATGAGTATCCATAACCATTACATTAGAGAGCTTCAAATCACTCCAAAAGAATTGCAAAACGCGCACCCCACTCTAGCGAATAAATCCTATACAAGCTACATGCTCGCTGAAGGGTTTAAGGGCTCTATCAAAGAAGTTGCGGCGGCTGTTCTATCCTGTGGTTGGAGCTATTTAGTGATCGCGCAAAATTTAAGCCAAATCCCTAACGCTTTAGAACATGCCTTTTATGGGCATTGGATTAAGGGCTATAGTTCCAAAGAATTTCAAGCGTGCGTAAATTGGAATATTAATTTGCTTGATTCCCTCACCCTCGCTTCTTCAAAACAAGAAATTGAAAAATTAAAGGAGATTTTTATCACTACAAGCGAATACGAATATCTGTTTTGGGATATGGCGTATCAAAGTTGAATAAAGGTTTTTGTGCTGTTAGAAAAACGCAAGAGAAGAAAACATCTATCTCTTGCAAAACGATTATTGAGCGTAAGCTTCTAGTTTGAGCTCAATCTTTACCTCATCTCCAACGACAGCATCGCTAAAGGTTTTGCCGATACCAAAATCCTTGCGGTTGATTTTGCCTTCAGCTTGTAGCACCATGAATTCTTTTTTATTCATGGGGTTTTGTAAGGGGGCTTGGATTTTGGCTTCCAATACGACAGGCTTGGTTACGCCATGAAGAGTCAAATCCCCATAGATTTTACCATCTTCGTATTTGGTCATTTTAAAGCTCCCTTTGGGGTATTTCATGGCATCAAAAAACTCTGCTGTCCTTAAGTGGTCGTCTCTTTTTTTGTTCCTGGTGTTAATGCTTTTAATATCAATTTTACCTTCAAAAACATTGAGAGCCTTGGTATTAGGATCGGCATCAATTTTACCATCAAAATTATCAAACACGCCTCTTGTTTCATTGAATTTGAAGTGCTTAACCTCAAACCACACGCTAGAGTTTGCCTTATCAATCGTATAAGGTTTTGCAAACGCCAAACTAACACCAAAAAGGGTGAACATTAACGCTTTTTTCATTGTTTCCTCACTTCATTTTGAATTAAAAACGCCAACTATACAACAAATTGGTTAATGGTAAAAATACTCCTAATCATCTGTTTTAAGGTATAATACAAAAAATCCCCATTAGGTAGGTGTTGTTATGATAAAAAAGACCCTTGCATCAGTTTTATTAGGATTGAGTTTGATGAGTGTGTTAAATGCCAAAGAATGCGTTTCGCCCCTAACAAGAAGCGTTAAGTATCATCAGCAAAGCGCTGAAATTAGAGCCTTGCAATTGCAAAGTTACAAAATGGCGAAAATGGCGCTAGACAATAATCTCAAGCTCGTTAAAGACAAAAAGCCAGCCGTCATCTTGGATTTAGATGAAACCGTTTTAAACACTTTTGATTATGCGGGCTATTTGACCAAACATTGCATCAAATACACCCCAGAAACTTGGGATAAATTTGAAAAAGAAGGCTCTCTCACGCTCATTCCTGGAGCGCTAGACTTTTTAGAATACGCTAATTCTAAGGGCGTTAAGATTTTTTACATTTCTAACCGCACGCAAAAAAATAAGGCATTCACTTTAAAGACGCTCAAAAGTTTCAAACTCCCCCAAGTGAGTGAAGAATCCGTTTTGTTAAAAGAAAAAGGCAAGCCTAAAGCCGTTAGGCGAGAGTTAGTCGCTAAGGATTATGAGATTGTTTTACAGGTGGGCGATACTTTGCATGATTTTGACGCGCTTTTTGCTAAAGATGCTAAAAACAGCCAAGAACAACGAGCTAAAGTCTTGCAAAACGCTCAAAAATTCGGCACAGAGTGGATCATTTTACCCAATTCTCTCTATGGCACATGGGAAGATGAGCCTATAAAAGCATGGCAGAATAAAAAATAAAATTTATCCATCGCATAAGAACGATTTTTGCTAACATGACAAAAAATTTGATCTCTTAGGCGGAGTTATGGATTTTGTAGGGTTTGAAGATTTAAAATGCAAAGATAAAGAAAACTCTCAAAAAGTTTTTGTGATCCGTAACGACAAGTTAGGCGATTTTATTTTAGCCATACCCGCTTTAATCGCTCTAAAGCAAGCTTTTTTAGAAAAAGGCAAGGAAGTGTATTTGGGCGTGGTTGTGCCTAGCTATACCACCCCAATAGCCTTAGAATTCCCTTTCATTGATGAAGTCATTATAGAAGATAACCATTTGAGCGCCACTCTCAAAAGTAAACCCATTGACGCTCTTATCTTTTTATTTTCTAATTTTAAAAACGCCAGACTCGCTTTTAGTTTGAGAAAATCCATTCCTTATATCCTAGCCCCAAAGACTAAAATCTATTCTTGGTTCTATAAAAAGAGCGTGCGCCAAAGCCGATCGCTGTGTTTAAAAACCGAATACGAATACAATTTGGACTTAATCCATGCGTTTTGTAAAGATCACAACCTCCCTAACGCCCAACTTAAAAAAATCGCATGGAAGCTTAAAGACAAATCCAAAGAGCGATCCATCATCGCTTCAAAACTCAACGCTAATATTGATCTATTGTGGATTGGCGTGCATATGCATAGCGGAGGCAGTTCGCCCGTATTGCCTGCTTCACACTTTATCAAACTGATTGATTGTTTACACAACAATTTAAGTTGTGAGATCATTCTTATTTGCGGGCCAGGCGAGAGGAAAGCCACAGAAGAACTCCTTAAAAAAGTCCCTTTCGCCCACCTCTATGATACGAGCCATAGTTTAGTGGATTTAGCCAAATTGTGTGCGAATTTAAGCGTCTATATTGGGAACGCTTCAGGCCCTTTGCATGTGAACGCTTTGTTTGACAACCAATCTATCGGGTTTTATCCTAACGAACTCAGCGCTTCTATTTCCAGATGGCGGCCTTTTAATGAACGATTTTTGGGCATCACCCCGCCTAATGGCTCAAACGATATGGGTTTGATTGACATCAAAAAAGAGGGTGAAAATATCCTTGAATTTATCGCACCAAATCTTTCTTGCCGCACACAAGAAAGATAACGGCAACAAGCACCACACAAGCAACCTTAACAACGCTCAAAATCTTAATCTGATTAAAGTGGTTTTTCGCATTCCTAATTAAAATTTCTAATTTCCTCATAAATTGAGCCTTGAGAAATCCAATTTGATAACAGCTTGAGTTGTTAGTTTTCGCACCAACTAGGCTTTATAATGGTCATTAATTTAACCGCTCATTTATCTATTTCTTGTAGAATACGAGTTTATTTTTAGCGTAAAGAAATTGATGGTTAGTCTCATAGAAAAAGCCCCTTACATTCCCTATCCCCTAGCTCTTTATGAAAAATTAGAGCGCGAACACACCTTGCTTTTTGAAAGCGCTGAGATTGAGAGCAAAGCGCACACCAAATCCCTATTAATGGCTAAAGCCTGTTTGAAGCTAATTTGCAACCACAATATCGTAACCATCACTAGCCTAACACCTAATGGTGGGGCGTTTTTGCAAACATTGAGCGCGTTTTTTAAGACGCCTATACAAAACAACGCCCTAACTTTAACCTACACCAAAAATAAAAAAACGCAAGATGAGTTTTTAAAGCTCTTTGAACCTAGCCCTTTTGACGCTTTAAGGGGGCTTTTTAAAAGCGTTAAAACAAAACCCAAACACCCTTTTATGCTTTTAAGCGCGGGCGTTTTTTCTTTTGAAATGCTCAATTTTTTTGAAGATTTACCTAACTTAAAAGCACAAGACAACACCGCGCATGACTTTATTTTTTATGTCGCGCAAAATTTGATCATCATAGACCATAAAGAAAAAAGCGCTGAAATTTTGGGGGCGTGTTTTGATGAACGCTTTAAAACAGAGATAGCCCAGGAGTTACAAAACTTAAAAGAGTTGGCTAAAAACATTAAAAGCGATTTTATCCCTAAAAAATCCAAGCAAAGTAGAGAAGTTAGCGTTAGTTGTGATGATAGCGAGTTTGAAAAAAAGGTGCTATCCTTACAAGAAGAAATCAAAAAAGGCGAGATTTTTCAAGCGGTGTTGTCGCGCAGCTTTTATATGGAGTGCTTGGAGGGTTTGAGCGCGTATTATCATTTAAAACTCTCTAACCCTAGCCCTTATATGTTCTATATCAAAGACAGCGATTTTATCCTTTTTGGGGCAAGCCCTGAGAGCGCTTTAAAATACAACGCCTTAACGAATACGGCTGAAATTTATCCCATTGCTGGCACTCGTTTAAGGGGTAAGGACAAACAAGGGAACATTGATTACGATTTGGATAGTAAAATGGAATTTGATTTGCAACACGACTATAAAGAAAGGGCTGAACACATCATGCTAGTGGATTTAGCCAGAAACGACATGGCCAGAGTTTCAAAAAAACGCTATTGCGATAAGCTTTTAAAAGTGGATAAATATTCCAATGTCATGCATTTAGTTTCAATGGTTGTGGGGGAATTGAAAAAAGGGTGCGATAGTTTGCATGCTTACAGGAGCTTTATGAACGCTGGCACGCTCAGCGGGGCGCCTAAAATCTCTGCGATCAAGCTCATTTACCAGTTAGAAAACCAAAGAAGAGGCTCTTACGGGGGGAGTGTGGGATATTTAAATAGCGAAGGGTCTATGGATTCTTGCATCACTATCCGTTCATGTTTTGTCAAAAACAATCAAGCCGTGATCCAAGCAGGAGCCGGTATTGTTTTAGATAGCGTGCCACAAAACGAAGCGAATGAAACAAGAGCTAAAGCGCAAGCCCTTATTGATGCGATCAGGAAAACAAGCTTATGAAAATTTTTTTTATAGACAATTTTGATTCTTTCTCTTACAACTTAGTGTATGAATTGGAGTGCTTGGGCTATGAAGTGGCTGTTTATCAAAACGATATTGAGCCTGATTACCTTATGGATTTAATGCTTAAAGAATCAACAACGCCCTTATTGTTTATTTCGCCCGGGCCTGGTAACCCTAGCAGTTCGGGTCATCTTTTAGAAATCATTGCAATGGCTAAAAAGAAATTCCCCATTTTAGGGGTTTGTTTGGGGTTGCAAGCTTTAGCGCAAAGCTATGGGGCTAAAATCATAAGGAGTCAAGAGATCGTGCATGGCAAAGCCACAACCATCGCGCTCAAAAAGCATGCCGTTTTTAAAGGCTTGGGGGAGAGCATGGTGGTGGGGCGTTACCATTCTTTAATGGCGAGCGAGTTGCCTAAAAATTTAGAAGTGATCGCACAACATGAAAATATCCCTATGGCTATTATTGATGAAAAGGATAAAATCTTAGCCTATCAATTCCACCCTGAAAGCATCATGACCTTGCAAGGGAGGGCGCTGCTAGAGCAAAGCGTGGGGTTTTTAAAAGGGTTATCATCATGAAAGAGATTTTAAACGCCTTGTATCATCAAAAAGACTTGGATGATAAAGAAGTCAAAAGACTATTCACTCTCATTATTAACGAAGAAGTAAGCCCCGTGCAACTTGGGGCGATTTTGTGCGCTTTGAAAATCAAGGGCGAGAGTTTTAGCGAGATCAGCACCGCTGCAGCCACGCTTTTAGAGCATGCCCCTAAACCTTTTAGTAGCGGATTGGATTTAATAGACAATTGCGGCACAGGGGGCGATGGGCTAAAAACGATTAATATTAGCACCATTGCTGCACTCATTGCCAGCTCTATGGGATTACCTATGGCTAAACATGGTTCAAGAAGCGTGTCCAGTCATAGCGGGAGCGCGGATTTGTTAGAAAATCTAGGCGTGAATATTGAAATGAATCGCACCCAGTTAGAAAATGGCCTCAAGGAGTCGCATTTTGGGTTTTTGTTCGCGCCCTTATACCACCAAAGTTTTAGAAAATCCGCCCCTTTAAGAAAAGAGCTTTTCACTAAAACGATTTTTAATTGTTTAGGGCCTTTAATCAACCCCTTAAGACCAAAAATCCAGCTTTTAGGCGTGTATGACAAATCCTTGTGCAAGACTATGGCGCTAGCACTGAAGGCTTTAGGCGTTAAAAGGGCGATGGTGGTTCATGGAGGAGGGACAGATGAAATCGTGTTGCATGACATTACGCATGCGTGTGAATTGAAAAATAACGAGATTTTAGAGTATGACTTGAATGCTAAAGATTTTGATTTGCCCCCCTATGATTTGAAAGAATTGCAGATTGGAAGCGCACAAGAAAGCGTTCAAGCGTGTTTGGATATTTTAGAAAATAAGGGAAAGGATTCGCACACGATGGTGGTTGTGGCGAATGTGGCGAGTTTGTTGTATTTGAGCAACAGGGCTAAAGATTTAAAAGAGGGCGTGAGCATGACTTTAGAGCATTTAAAAACCAAAGTGCCTTATACGCATTTGCAAAAAATCATAAGATTAAGCCATGCCTAGCGTGTTAGAAAATATCCTTAAAGACAAACTTTTAGAAGTTTCTGCACTCAAAAAAAACCATCCTTTGCCCGCAAGCATAAACCCAAGCGATAGGGATTTTAAAAAAGCGTTATCAGAAAAAAGAACAGGCTTTATTTTAGAGTGCAAAAAAGCATCGCCCTCTAAAGGCTTGATCAGAAAAGATTTTGATTTGCTAAAAATAGCGAAGGTTTATGAAAAATTTGCCTCTTGCATTTCGGTTTTAGCCGATTCTAAATATTTTTTAGGCTCTTATGAAAACATTAAGATTGTTTCACAGCATTCCACCAAGCCCATTTTGTGCAAAGACTTTATCCTTGATAGTTTCCAGGTCAAACTCGCTAGGGTTATGGGGGCTAATGCGGTGCTTTTAATGTTAAGCGCGCTAGATGACAAAAACTATTTAGAGCTTTTTGAACTCGCCAAGTCCTTAAACATGAGCGTGTTAACGGAAGTTTCTAACAAGCAAGAAATTGAGCGCTTGCTCAAACTCCAATACGACATTATAGGCATCAATAACAGGGATTTGCACACCTTAAAAACCGATGCGCTCCAAACGCTGGAATTACGCCCCCTTTTGCCAAAAGATGCGCTCATCATCAGCGAGTCCGGTATCCATTCGCATGCGCAAATCAAAGCCCTAGCCCCTTATGTGAATGGCTTTTTAGTGGGAAGCTCTTTAATGAAAGAAAAGGATTTGAAAAAAGCGTGTGCAAAATTGATTTTAGGCGAAAATAAAGTGTGCGGCCTTACAAGAATCAAAGACGCTAAAGCCGTCTATAAAAACCATTTTATTTATGGAGGTTTGATTTTTGAAAAATCTTCGCCCAGATACATTAAGCCTAAAAAAGCCCTAAAAATCACAAAAGCGGTTAAAAAATTGGATTTTGTGGGCGTGTTTGTGAAAGATAAAATTAAAAAAATTCAAAAAATCGTTAAAAAGCTTGATTTAAAAGCGGTGCAGCTTTATGGCTATTCGCCTAAAAAAATCGCTCAATTAAAAAAATCGCTCCCTAAAACTTGCACGATTTGGCAAGTAGTGAATGTGAGGAGTGCTAAAGATTTAGCGCCTAAAATTCAAGAAGCCTCTCTAATCTTATACGACACTAAGGGGGATAAAATGGGAGGCAATGGCGTGAGTTTTGATTGGGAAATTTTAGAAAATGTCAAAACGCCTTTCATGCTAGCTGGTGGGCTTAATTTGGATAATATTCAAAAAGCCTTGAAAATTAAAGCGTTGGGTTTGGATTTCAATTCCGGTTTAGAAATAAGCCCCGGGATTAAAAATAAGGATAAAATCAAGCGCTTAGCCCGAATTTTAAGAGAGTATTAAAATGAATAAAAAAGCGTATTTTGGGGAGTTTGGAGGGAGTTTTGTTTCAGAATTGTTAGTGCCTGCATTAAGAGAATTAGAACAGGCGTTTGATGCGTGTTTGAAAGATGAGGAATTCCAAAAAGAATATTTCCATCTTTTAAAAGATTTTGTGGGCCGTCCTAGCCCCTTAACCTTGTGTCAAAACATCGTTTCTAACCCTAAAGTCAAGCTTTATTTAAAACGAGAGGATTTAATCCATGGCGGGGCGCACAAGACTAATCAAGCCTTAGGGCAAGCCCTTTTAGCGAAAAAAATGGGTAAAACAAGGATTATTGCTGAAACAGGCGCTGGGCAGCATGGCGTTGCAACGGCTATTGCTTGCGCGTTATTGGATTTAAAGTGCGTGATTTTTATGGGAGGCAAAGACATCAAGCGCCAGGAAATGAATGTTTTTAGAATGCACTTATTAGGCGCTGAAGTGAGAGAAGTCAATTCAGGGAGCGCGACGCTTAAAGACGCCGTGAATGAGGCCTTAAGAGATTGGGCGAGCAGTTACAAGGACACGCATTATTTGCTAGGCACAGCCGCCGGACCGCACCCTTACCCCACAATGGTTAAAACCTTTCAAAAAATGATAGGCGATGAGGTTAAAAGCCAGATTTTAGAAAAAGAAAACCGCTTTCCTGATTATGTGATCGCATGCGTTGGAGGGGGGTCTAACGCTATAGGGATATTCAGCGCATTTTTAAACGATAAAGAGGTCAAACTCATAGGCGTAGAGCCAGCCGGTTTAGGGCTAGAAACCAATAAGCATGGGGCGACTTTGAATAAGGGGCGTGTGGGGATTTTGCATGGGAATAAAACCTATCTTTTACAAGATGATGAAGGCCAGATTGCAGAAAGCCATAGCATTAGCGCCGGGCTTGATTATCCAGGGGTGGGGCCAGAACACAGCTATTTAAAAAAAAGTGGGCGTGCGGTTTATGAAAGCGCAAGCGATGCTGAAGCGCTAGAGGCCTTCAGGTTGTTGTGCCAAAAAGAAGGCATTATCCCGGCATTAGAGAGTTCGCATGCATTAGCGTATGCCTTAAAACTCGCTCAAAAATGCGAAGAAGAAAGCATTATTGTAGTGAATTTAAGCGGCAGAGGGGATAAGGATTTAAGCACCGTTTATAACGCTTTAAAAGGAGGTTTAAAATGAGGTATCAAAACATGTTTGAAACCTTAAAAAAACAAGAAAAAATGGCGTTTATCCCGTTTGTAACCTTGGGCGATCCCAATTATGAATGGAGTTTTGAAATCATTAAAACCCTAATTGCTAGTGGGGTGAGCGCTTTAGAATTGGGTTTTGCTTTCTCAGACCCTGTAGCGGATGGCGTTACCATACAAGCGAGCCATTTAAGGGCGTTAAAACACGCTAGCATGGCTAAAAATTTCCAGCTTTTAAGGGCGCTCAGAGATTACAATCCCCACATTCCCATAGGGCTTTTAGCGTATGCGAATCTCATTTTTTCTTACGGCGTTGATGGCTTTTACGCTCAAGCTAAAGAATGCGGTATAGATAGCGTTTTAATAGCGGACATGCCCCTAATAGAAAAAGAATTAGTCATCAAATCCGCTCAAAAACACCAAATCAAGCAAATCTTTATCGCCAGCCCTAATGCGAGCGTTAAAGATTTAGAACAAGCCGCTATGCATTCGCAAGGCTATATCTACACTTTAGCCAGGAGTGGGGTTACAGGGGCGAGCCATACTTTAAAAAATGACGCAAGCGCTATTATTAAAACCTTAAAAACCTTTAGCTCTACCCCCGCATTACTAGGCTTTGGCATTTCCAAAAAAGAACACATCACAAACGCTAAAGGCATGGGTGCTGATGGCGTGATTTGTGGCTCAGCGTTAGTCAAAATCATAGAAGAAAATTTAAACAATGAAAACGCCATGCTAGAAAAAATTAAAGGGTTTATAGGAGGAATGATTTTTTAAGGCTTTTAGGCTTTGTTGCGTCAAGAATTAAAGTCACAGATTAACAATCATCAAGCTTTATTGCATGCACGTTATTATTGGGTGTATTTTTCTAAATCTATGAAAGGCACTGTTCTTGTTGTATTGGGCTTTCCGATTCTAGGCATACCATTCACCAAATGTGTAGCGTAGGAAATACTGCCATAAGCCTAACAACAATATAAAAGTAACCTTGTAGTGTGGTTGATAGCGGCTAAAATCGCAGGTATTTTGATAATAAAAGGCTGATTTTGATATACTATGGTCTTTTTAGGGTGCTAGAAACCCCTTTTATTTTGCCCAGTTTTAAAGGGGAACAAATCTCGCTTTTTAGTCTGGATCTTAAAGCCCAATTCACTTCTAAAAACCTCAAATACCCCTTAAAAAACTTGCGTTTAAAAACGCTCTTTTCTGGCTCGCTCAATGAAGCTACAGATAATTTTTTTAGCTTTAGCTCTACACCTAAATCGGTGGTGTTGGTGTATCAAAAGTTTTTATGAGCGGGTTTTGTTAGGTAGGATCAAACAAATGCATGGCTGTATGACAATAAGAGATCTTGTGGTTAGTTTGGGAGCTATTATTACTTGTGCTAAAATCTTTATAAGTCTTTACACCCACAACCACTGCCACCGTAATAAAAATTACGATAAGCAAAACAATGGAGACCTTATATTCTTTTGAGTTAGTTTTATTGAAATTTTGATTGCTGTTTGCAATATCTTTTACAAAACGATAGAGAGAGTGTAACAAAATGAGAGTGAAAAACGATGCGAACATGAATAAGCATAAGGCAATTAAACCATCTAGCCCTTTCTTATCAAAAATAGCCAAATTAATTTTAAGCCCACTATCAAATGCCATAAAGATAGCAGCAAAGATCCCAAGAATAGCAACAAAATCTCTTTTTGTATTGTCAATTTGACCCTTTATGGTGTTGGTTTGGTTTGTTATGCTATTAATTTCTTCTTTAAGGTTTTTTATGACTTCATCTTGGCTTTTCATTCTGTTGATTTGAAGCTCCATTTTCTTTCCAACATCTATTGCTTCTTTATCAAGATACTGGATTCTTATACTACTATCTTCGATTCTAGAAAGTCTAATAACTCTTCTTAAAATTCGTTTTTCATTCTCACTGATATCTTCTCCTTGGGATTCTAAAAAAGCCTTAGAGTTTTCAATTAAAGCCACAACAAAAGGGACTTTTTTCGCATAACCTGCACTCATTTCTGTGTCTATTTTAACCACTACATCTTCAAAATCTAGCTCTAATTCTGTAGAATTTTTGTAGTGTTCTGCGATCTGCCCTAATATTTCTTTTATGCTAGCATCATCTTCTATTAGCCCCCCAATAGCACGGAGAAATTTTTCTAAGCTATCTTTCATGGTTTATTCTTAGGAAGTAATGCTTCTTGTAATAATTCTTTATCTGCTTTAATATCATCCCTTTTTATAACTTTTCTCATACCTTTCACATGATGCTTAGACCATGCACTTTCTTTTTGATGGGTTGCTCTAACCATATTCCAAGCATCTGCATCCTTATACTGATTGTAGATTTTAGCAAGTTCTTTTTCTTTTTCTCTGTCTATATTATTCGGTATTTCCTCTCTTTTAGTGATTGGGGTTGATCCATTGATACAAAAATTACGATAAACATCAGGAATAACAGGCCCATAATCCCAAGCTTGAAAATCTTCTTTAATGAGTTTAGAATCGCTTTCTGCCTGAGCAATATATAGCATTTTTTGCAATTTTAGGTTAGTTATAGGTTTTTGATTATCTAAACTTAAATTGATCAAAATTTTTGCTGCGTCTAATGCTTTCATGGCTCTGCTCCCTTTATATGGTTATCATGCAACTACTGATTCCACAAATATAACTAATTTTAGTTAATGACTCTAACATCATGAATTTTTGTTGTTTTGTGCAATGGCTATGCAAAAAGAGAATTCTACTACTTCTCTAACAAACTGAGTAACGCCCTTTTATACTCTAACGCTGTTGTTTCATCCTTGCCTTCAAAGCGGCTGACTAAATAGGGGGTGGTGTTGCTTGCGCGAATAAGCCCAAAACCATGTTCAAAAACCACTCTCACGCCATCAATGCTGATGATTTCTTTGATTTTAGGGAAATGACTTGGCGGGTTTTTAAGTGCTTTTTGTAGGTTATGAATGATTTCAAATTTTTCTTCTTCGCTCACGGCGATTTTTTCTTCAGGCGTGGTGTAGGAATAGGGGAGGTTTTTAATGGTGTTTTCCAAATCGCTTGGACTTTGTTCGAGCAATAATTCTAAAGCCCTTAAGCATGCATAAAGAGCGTCATCATAGCCAAAATAGCGCTCTTTAAAAAAGATATGCCCGCTCATTTCAGCCGCAAAATGCGCATTGGTTTCTTTGAGCTTGATTTTTAAATTGCTATGCCCGGTTTTATACATGAGCGTTTTACCAAAAGTATTAATCGTGTTATACATCACTTGAGAGCATTTGACTTCGCCTATCACAAAGGGGGTGATGCCTTGAGAATGCAAGCGTTTAGCGAATAAAATCGCTAATTCATCGCCCGCATAAATGTGATGAGAGCTTAGCATCGCAATCCTATCCGCATCGCCATCAAAAGCAAAGCCTATTAAAATAGCGTTTTCTTGCATGTGCTTTTCTAGATCTTTTAAGTTTTTCGCTTCGCTAGGGTCTGGGTGGTGGTTGGGGAAATTCCCATCAGGATCGCTATAAAGGCTGCTAAAATCAATGTTTAAAGCCTTTAAAATAGGTTCTAATCCTAACGCTCCCACGCCATTACCAAAATCCAGGGCGATTTTGTATTTAAGATTTTTTAAATGCTTAAAGTCCTTGATCAAATAGCGCTGATACGCTTCTAGGGCATTGACTTTCTCTGGTATTTCTTTTAAGGGTTTTATTTCATGCTTGGCGTTTAAAAGCGTGTCTTTTAAAGCCTGAATGTCCTTGCCATAAAACGGGTTTTGGTTGAGCGTGATTTTAAAGCCGTTGTATTCTTTGGGGTTGTGAGAGCCAGTGATCATGATGGAATTAGGGCATTGAATGCCATTGATTTCATTAAAGGCCGCAAAATACGCTACCGGTGTGGGGATTAGCCCTAAATCATACACTTTCAAGCCGCTTGATTGCAGCCCCGCGCTCAAAGCTTCAAACAAAAAGCGCCCATGCGTTCTCGCATCATGCCCTACAAACACGCTTTTATCGTATTCTCGCATGATTTTCCCTAATTCCACGCCGATACTAAAAGCCGTATTTTCGTCTAAAGTGGTGGGGTAAATGCCTCTAATATCGTATTCTCTAAAAATGCTAATGTCCATGTCATGACTCCTTGTTTTTGAATAAATTTAAACCCT
>NZ_MVWR01000005.1:0-102272 GCF_003637665.1 Helicobacter pylori
CAAAGAAATTGACATCTTCTTTACTATTATCCTTATATATTCGTTTTTCAAAGCTTAAATACTTTGCCCATTCAATAGGATCTCTAGAAATCATGCTTGCTTTATTGATTTGCGTTTTCACAACATAGGGGAGTGGATCTTGTATTGCATTGATCTTGTCTGATTCTTTAGTAGGATTATTTGTTGCAATATTGCCATTATCTAAGACGCTAAATAAATTCGGTTGTGGGTTTTTAGCTTTCTTTTTTTGCATGCGTAGTCCTTTAGAGTAGATTTCAATAAGTATAAGTAAAACTAGATTTAAGAAATAAAGAAACACACATTTTTTTCAAAATTAGGGCATTTTTTAAAATCCATGCGCCTTTTTTCATTTACCTTACTTATGGCAAGTTTTTTCTCATCAATATTTTTAAGGAACTATTATGCAAGAAAATGAAAACACACTAGAACAAGACGCTTTCTATAGAGCTGGGTTTTGCGATGAATTGAGCATAGAAACCCAACACGAAGAATACATCGCTCAAAGAGATTTTGCTAATCTAACCTACAAGGAAGAAGAAGATGAATAATCTTAACAACTTAAGCGATGAACAAATCAATAGCATGATTAACTATTTGCAAAACATCTTATTAGAAAGGGGAGGTCTTAAGCAAGAACCACCACAAGATTCACACTATTCACACAATCCAGAAGAATCTAAAGTGCAAAAAACCCAATCAACCCAAGAGAATTCAGAAAGCAAAGAAGCTTTACTTAAAGCTAAATTAGGTCAAATCAATTATCTTAAAACAAGGATTGTTCAAGGTTTGAAAGAAAAAAACTCGCCTTTTTGGGACAAGCCTGAAATAGTGGCCAACAAAGAAAGAGGGCATAACGCTTTAAATGGCGAACCTTATTGCAATCTTAACGACATGCTTTTAGATATGGAAAAAAACCGATTAGGATTTAAAAGTAATGCATGGGTGAGTTTAGAGGAAGCTAAAATGCTTGGAGCGAGCAAAGAAGAAAGAGATGCGATTTTTAAAGCCACTCAAAATAAAGAAATCTCGCCTGTTCGTTTGATGTTTATCAAAAACAAAGAGCCTGTGCTTTTAGTGGATAATAATGGCGAATTAGTGATTGATAAAAACACTAAAAAACCTAAACACAAGCAGTTTGCTGTCATTGAAAATGGCCAAAAGGTGTTCAAACCTGCTTACAAATACATTGAACCCCAAGTGCAATTCAAGTTTGTTTATAATGTAGAAATGTTTCCAAGCATCAATGAGGAAAAAATCAAACCTTTAAACTTGGACAAGCTCTCAAACTATGCCTATAAGACTAGGCTCTTCCATCAAAAAGATTATTCGCAAGAAAAAAGAGACAAGACAAACATTATTTATGAAGATTTGCATAGAGATTTGTCTCCAGATAACAGGAATGAAGCTTTATTGGAAAGAATTCGTAGCTACACTCTGCTTAAAAATGAAAAATACAATCAATTAGCAAATGAAACAAAGCAACAAACCCAAACGCACTCTCAATCTCAAAGCTATTATCAAAAGAAAAATAAAGCTTCTAGTAGTATTGAAAGGTAACTTATCATGATAGACAAAGCAAGAAAAAACTTAAAAGACCTTAAAAGCATTTTTCTGTATTGGTATGAGATGTTTGGTTCTAATGATAAGTCTAAAGACATGATGAAAGCCTTTATGAAAGATTTGGCTTTCGCTAAAAATAAAAATGAGATGATAAAAGCCCAAGATAACGAGTTAGTCAAAGAATTCATGCAAGAGCTAAACAGTCTTTCCTTTAAAGAGCAGCTAGAATTTTATCAAACCAATAGAGATTATGATCCCAGCCTTGACAATGATGAAAACTCAAGCGAATTATTAGACGCATTCACTGGCTCTTTAGAAAAATTAGAAAAACAAGAGATTACTCCTATTAGAGAGCAAAAAAGAGAAATTGAATTGCAAAACAATGAAGATAATAAGGAAAACGGCGAACTTGAAAAAGTTTTTAAAAAGAATTTGAGTTTATTACAATCTAATCCTATTCCTCTTGATAAAAAAGAAACTTCAAAAGAAGAAGAACTGGAAAGCAAGGAAAAAGAACCAAAAGAAACACTAGGTTTTAACCACTCTTTAGGTGTCAGCGTTTTAAGAAGCCGCATTGAAGAATCTAAAAATCATTTTAATGAAAAAGAAAAAGAAAAAGGCTCTAACAAGCGATTTAGCGATAAGGAATTTAAAAAATTTCTAAAAGACAGAGCTAAAAACGACATGACTAATGAAGAAATGCAAGTGCTTTTATTGATGATCAACAACAAAAAAGGTAATCTAAGACCTAGTCATAAGGAATTTTTACAAGCTTGCCTGATAGAAGCGGTTTTGCACAATAAAAATATCAATAAGACCACTGAGTATGCCATTAGAAAAAATGTCGCACACTTGCCCATCAATAAAACAGAAGGCTTTTTAGTTAGAACTTATAATCATTCATTGGAGATTTTTAATGAAAATATTGCTGAAAAACTTAAAATCCCTAAAAAAGAAAAAGAAATACTGCAGCCCTTAAATTCAAACGAAAAACAAGTTTTGAACACCGCTTTAGAAAACAATGAAATAGATGCAAGAACTTTCAAATCATGGGAGCTTGGAAGCAAAGAAGCAGGCAAAGAAAACGCCTCTATGAGTGAAGAATTAACGCAGAATAATTCTAAATTATCTCATTTTAATGAAAATAGCACCACTCAAAATAGTGTAGGACAAAATAATGTAAAAGAGCCTAACACTAAATCTAATAACTCTAAACAAAATCATTCGCTTTCAAATTTGGATCTAACTTCAAACACCGATTACAACAAGCTTGTAGCGGACATGTTTGAAAATCAAATGGACGCTAATGGCAATTATGTTGGCAAAAAATTTAGTACACAAGCTTACGATAACAAAACTCCCTATAAAGTCGCTACCGGTAATGCTAGTGAGTATAGTGCTTATTTGTATTCACAAAAAACTAAATCCAAAGATGTTGGAATGGAGCGTTAATGAAAAATCAACACAAAAAATCCCCCAACAAAAGCTTTTTAAACAATGTTAAATGGCGTTTGAAATAAAGGATCAAAAACAAATGAAAACTTATTCATATAACCATTTTTTATTTTTCTGCTTTATTCTAGGAGCGTTTTTATTAGGTTTGATTAGTCCGGCTTATGCTTTGAGTATTATCACCACTAAAGAAATTGATGCTAATTTGCCTAATGGGGCGATAGAAAGCAGGGTGGTGTTAGGCAAGAGGGTGTTTAAGGCAGAAGCTCAAGGGTTTTATTTTAGAAACAATGCAACTAACAGCATAGATATAGAAATCACCAGTCTTTTAAGAGATAATCAATCGTTTCCTTTAACTAGCCCCGCTAAAACCAGTTTGAAAATACCTCCTAACGCCAAGATCAAAAAATCCACTATTATTGTTTTAAAAGGCGAGAATGCTGAAGAAGTGGCTAAGATTTTAGGTATTAGCAAAGAAGAATACCAAAAGCTAGAAAACATCTCTCAAACTAACGCTACCAATGACCCCATGTATGCTAACACGCCTTTTAGCAACAACCCTAACAGCCCCAATGATAACGCTATCAATGGTAAAGATGGCGCAAATGGAAGTAATGGCTATGGGATAAATGGTAACGATGGGATAAATGGGAGCAGTGGGAGTAATGGTGCAAATGGGAGTAATGGAAACACTTCAAACAATAATGCAATAGGCAGTGGTATTGATACAGATGGCGTGTTAGGGGTGGATGGGGTGAATGGCTCTAGCTCTTCAAGTGGTGGCTCTGTAGGGGGTTATGAGAATAATTTCACTAATCATGGCTCTACTAACAATAACACAGGAGGGTATGACAATTTTAATAATGGTAGCTCAAGTGGTGGAAGTTTAGGGAATGGGGGGCTTTTCCCTATTCCTTTTGGTAATGGAGACACAAACAATTCCAATAATCCTACTAACACCACTAGCCCAACTAATGGCAGTAGTTCTAATAACGCCACTAATCCTAACTCGCAAGAAAACAATTACTCTAGCCAGTATTGTAAAGTGCCTGAATTAAGCCCCAATAACACGATGAAACTAGATGTTATCGCCAAAGATGGCTCTTGTATTTCTATGAACGCTTTAAGAGATGACACTAAGTGTGCTTATAGATACGATTTTGAAGCCGGTAAAGCTATCAAGCAAACGCAATACTACTATGTAGATAGGGAAAATAAAACGCAAAATATCGGTGGTTGTGTGGATTTACAAGGCGCTCAATACGCCATGCAACTTTACAAAGATGACAGCAAATGCGCTTTACAAACCACAAGCGATAAAGGTTATGGCATGGGGAAAACGCAAACCTTTCAAACTGAAATCGTGTTTCGTGGGATGGATAATTTAATCCATGTCGCTGTGCCTTGCAGCGATTATGCAAGGGTGCAAGACAGGATTGTTAGGTATGAAAAAAACGATAAAACCCAAACCTTAACGCCTATAGTAGATCAATATTACAATGATCCTAGTAACCCTAACAAGCAAGAGATTTTAAATCGCGGGATTGCTACCCAATTAAGCTCACAATATCAAGAATTTGCATGCGGTCAATGGGAATACAATGACGCTAAATTAGAAGCCAAAAGACCTACAATGCTAAAAAGCTATAACAAGCTTAATGGCGAATGGGTAGAAGTTACGCCTTGTAATTTTGAATCAGGGATTAAAAGTGGTGCGGTTGTTAGCCCTTATGTGATGGGCGTGTCTAGCTCCAAAGTCTTAAGCGATATTACTACAAGCCATTATTTTAGGATAGAAAGGAAAAATTATGGTGAGAAAGAACAATGCCAAAAACCTTATAGAGTCAATCGTTGCCAACCGCAATATTTCCATACTGATCCTAGTATCACCGATTGGAACGCCACTTACAAAACCACTACCACTCAAACCACTCAACCTTATTTACGCCCAGCCCAAGATAATGAAAGCCCCACAACCTATAATCTTATCACCACTCAAACCACCATCAACAGGACTCAAAGCGTTTTGAAAAACGAATTGCATTTGAGTAATGATTATTTGAAGTATGTAGAAATCCATCAAGGTTATTACAAGGATAATGATCTTAAACAATCGCAAGGCTATATTGATTGGTCCAATTACTACCTCAATCAAAGTGAAGGCTTTTGCTCTCAATACAGCATTTGGAGTGAAAACACAAAGATTGGTAAAAATTGGTATAGTTGGCATAATAATAAAATTTCTTGCACTCAAAGACTGATTTATAGGCCTTTTTAAGGATAAAACATGAAAGCGTTGAAGACTTTTTTAAAAAAATCCCTTATTCTATTATTGGTGGTTGCTTTAAACCACTTAAACGCTGTAGCTATGATTGTGGATAATCCTACGCAGAACGCTTGGAATGGCGCTAAAAGAGCATGGGATGAAAGCAAGTGGGCTAAACATTTATCCACTATCACTGAAAGGATCAAACTCGCTCAAGACACATTAGATAGGGCTAATCAGACACTTAATTCCATCAACAAAGCGAATGATGTTTTGAACAAAACCAATCAATTTCTAACAGGCAGTATTTTAAGTATCCCCAATTCCATGCAGTATGTAGAAAAAATCCAAAGTTTTGCCAAACAAGTTCAAGCCAATACTGAAAGGATCAAAGAAAATGCACAAAACTATGATATACGCAATCAAATTGCAGCCAAACGCATCTCTGAAAAATGCCCTGAGCTCAACTGGGATGTCAGTCAGGATGCAAGCCCTACAGAGAAAAATTTACATCAATTTTTCACGAGCAAGGGGAAAGAAAGCGCTAACACAAAGGCTCTAAAGGATTTTGCTAACGCCATAGGCAACACTCAAATCAGCACGGCAAACGATTTAGGAGCTGGACTTAGAGGCAGAGCCTTATTAGAATACATTTGCATTCAAAAAGGCAATCTAGAAGTGGCTAAAAAAATCCAATTATTAGACAGCCAAATGACTTTAGCTTTACTCAATAACGACTATACGGCTTATGAAAAACTTAGAGCTGAAAAAGAAGAATTAAAAAGACAAATCGCTTCAAATGTGTATGCGAAAGTCAAACAGCTTGTTGTGGCTTCCCAAGATAGAGCGTTTAGTCAAATGGATAATGAGTTGGGGGTTAAAACTTTTGGGTTTAACGATGAGAATGCCAAAAAAGGTTATTGCAAGAAAGAAAACAGAAATGGCAAAAGCGAGTGCATCCCCAACATGCTCAATATTAATCGTTTGAAAGTGCAATTTGATGAGCTTAATTTAGATTATAGTAGGGATATTGCTGGTAAAAAAGGTGAAGCTGCTGCTAAAGTGTTCAATGACTACAAACACCGATTTCAGCAATTAAGCGTAGAAACTGCTTTAGAAATCGCTCAAAACTTGAGCTTTATGAATAAGACGCTGGGTTTAATGGCACAAATGCAAAGCTATGCGTTCAAGCAACAAATGGGCTATTTTGAAGACATTATTCCTACGGATACCTTAAAAGATGACAAAGAGCATCAAGAAAATCTTAAACAAAAACAACAAGAAATAGAAAAAGTTTATAGGGCTAGATTAGACGCTTATGGTTTCCCTAATGGTAGTGTAGGAAAGGCGAGTGGCGTGAATTCAAATAGTAATAATGAAGCTCCAAGCTCTGACAATATTCAGTCGTTTAATCCGTATTGAAATAAGGGTTGTTATGTTAAAATTAGTCAAATACTTTGAAAAGGATTTTGTGTGTTTAAAAGCAGATTAAATTCGTGGATTTTATTAGGGATTTTAGGGGTTTTATTGGTGGTTTTTTGGGATGTCATAAAATACAAAATAGAAGATTTGCGACATGATCATTATTTATCACAAGTGAAAGAAAGGGAAGAATATTATAAAAACCACATAGAAGAAGCTTTGAAAAAGGATAGCGAATGCCTTGAAAAAGGAGGCGATAAAGTGGATTGCTCGGCTGCTATGAGAATAGCTGCTGGTGAAAGAAATAGAAGAATGTTAGAGATTAAATAACATGGCCGCTCCACTACTTGCTCTGCCCTTTCTTTCTAACCCTTTAGTGCTTGGTGCTTTAGCTGTCATAGGAGTGGGTGCTTACTTGTATTCCAACAAGCAAGATTCTTTAGTTGTGCAAGCAGATGGGCTTTATAGTGAAATTCTTGGGTTTTTTATTTCGTTTTCTAGTAAGATCTTGAAAGGAATTGGTGAGCCTTTAGCTGGTGTTATCCAACCTTTTGGTATGGTCTTAGGAGTGCTTTTAATCCTTTTGTATTCTTTTAAACGCTATCAAAACAACGATTTATTTGAAATAAAAACCTTTTTAATGCTTTTTGTGTTTGTAGGATACCTTTCTTTGTACCATTATGCTTTTAAATCTGATGGTTCTAGTAACGGTAATGGTCGCTCTAGTTTTGCCTTTCAAAATCATGTAACAGAAATTTTTGACACGCCTGCTAACTTGCTAAATGCCGGAATTTCTAATGTGGTTAAGGAATATCAAACAAATAGTGTAGGAGAATATAAGAAGATAGACACGCACCACAGCATCACTAACGCTAATATTTCATTCCATGTCAGACAAATTTTAACGAGTTTGAATAAACTATATGAAGACTTCAAAATTAATAATGGACTATCGCTAGAAACCATTATTGCAGCTGTTTTATTATTAGTTATTTTAGGATTAGAATTATTTTTATTATTCAAAGTTTTCTGTTATGTTTTTATGACTTATTTAGAAAAAATTATTTATTTGTCTTTGGTTATTTTCATGCTACCGCTAGGGTTTTTTCAGCAGACTAGAGGTTTTTTAGTATCTTATGTGAAAAAAATTATTTCATTGACTTTTTACATGCCTTTGTTGTTGCTAGTAGTGTTATTCAACTCTTTTGCATTACAATACGCAATCAAAGTGGGAGGGAGCAATGAAATAGTGGCTAAATTTGGCATTATTGTAGTAATAGGAATTTCACTGACTTTCATTCAAAAAGTCCCCGAAATGATTAACGCTATCTTTGGCACACAAGGTGGTCTAACGGATGCTAAAAGCTTTATATATCAAGGTGTGCAAATAGCTAGTGCTGGAGCTGGAGTCATAGCTGGAAGTCTTAAGAGTGTGGGTCATTCAGCATTTGGTAGAACGCTAGAAGCTTACAAAGACACAAAATCTACGATAAACAGCACCACGGCTAACATGAGAGACATGCCAGGACATCCTGGTGTTAGAGTGGGTGTGGAGACGATTGAACTTCCCAAGTCTCATAGAGCTAGCAAATGATAAAAGTCCTTTTAGGGCAATTTTTGAAAATTATTTTTAGTTATAATTTTTCAAAAAACCTTGAGAGAAATTATGCAAGATTTACAACATTTTAAAAATGATATTACCCTCATTCTATCTGAAGAAAGATTAGTCGCTTATGATAGCCTAGAGCAATACCAAGAGAATTTAAAACTCATTGCTTCTATCACGCCTAAAATCTCTAATTTAGAGATCTATTTACGCAACGCTTTAGACTATTGCTTGACTCAAATGAAAGGGAGTGGGTGGGTGTTTGATGAAAGCGCTTTAACCCCTTTAATCAACGAGTTAAAAGAAAAGAAAAAAGAAATCACGCATTCTTTAGTTTTATCTAAAATGTCTTTAGGGAAAGTGATTAGGCTTATTTTTTGTTATAAGTTAGAGGGGGTCGTGTTAGATTTGAGAGCGTATCGTTTTAAAACTTATTATCACGAAAATAAGGATACTTTGCTTATTAGAGGTAAAAAACAACTTCTTTACAACTATATTAAAGCTCGTATTGCCCTAAACTTGCTATGGACAATTAGAAACCGCGCGTATCATTGGGAAAACTTACTCAAAATCAAGCCGAACAACCGCCCACGAATAGCCACATCATTCAATGGAGAAACAGAAAATATTCCAATGGACAAAATTTTAGTGGTTGGTATTGAGCCTAATAAAATCGCTTTGTTTTTAGATGATTTGATCAAAAGCATTGGGAATAAAGATTTTGAATGTTTAAGTAGTTTGTAAAAAGTGGGCTACTGAAGCCCTTATAATGTAGAAATATTATAACTCAAAAATTAGAATAAATCAAGATTTCTTAAAAAATTACTCGTTTTTTTCATTTCTTAATAACCCCCCTAACACAAGAGCTACTTTTTTATTGTGTTCTTGAGTGGTATGGATATAGATTTTAGTAGAAAGCAAAGAACTATGCCCTAACGCTCTTGAAGTTAAAACCAAATCCTGTGTTTCATCATAAATAAAAGTAGCAAAACTATGCCTAAAAAGATGCAAACCTAATCCATAAGATTTTACATCAATATTAGAGAGCTTAAAAATTTTAGCGATAAAGCCCTTTAAAGAGCAAGTTTTTTGTGTGGTGTTGTTTTTTGCTTTCTTAAACACAAAACGACCCTTAAAACTCTTTAATCGTTTAGTATCGCTTAGCCACGCATTTAGAGGAACTTGCAAAAACTCTTTTTCAATATAAGCGTATCTCTCTTTGTTGTTTTTTCCTTTGATTAAAAGGCGGTAGTGGTTATTTTCTAAAGCAATGTTTTTTAGCTCCAAATCTAAGGCTTCAAACTTCCTTAACCCCCCTAATACAATAAGCAGTAAAATACACTGATTGCGTTTTTCAAAGCTGGTTTTGGGATGGTATTTTAGAAGAGCGTAGATAAAAGCCTTAAAATCATTTTTATTCAAATGTTTAGGCAAATGCGTTTCTTTCTTGGCAAACGATAGATTTTTAAGTTCAAAATCAAAGTTATAATTTCTTTTTCTGTCTAAATAGTCAAAGAATTGTCTTAAATACATCACATATTTAGCCATAGAGCTTGACTTCCTATTTTTAGCTAATCCAAATAAGAAGTCTATAACCTGTTCTTCTGCTAGATTGCGCAAGGATTTGAGCTTAATCCTATTATCAAAATATTCAAAGAACAAAAACAAGCCTTGCATCATAATTGTATGTCTAATGCCTTGATTATAAAGCTTGTGGTTGAGTTCTTTTAATGCGATAAGACTTTGGCACTCTAAAACTCTATCTTGCCATTTTAAGACCAATTGTAAATCATTCACGCTTTGGATGCGTATCATTGTTTTAAGCCTATAATGTAAAAATGACTTAATATTATTAAACAATTCCCTACTAACCCTACTCATTTTACAATTACTCATCTTTCTCCCTTAATTATTTTTTAATCTATAAAAATTATCTTGTAGGGTTAAGAATGAGACTTTTTTCACAACAATAACGAAGTAAAATGCCGTTAAATATCCTAAAAATTAAGACTATTTTAAACTTTTGAGTTCCCATGAATACGATAATTAAACAGAAATCGGAAAAAATTTTCCGCATAATTATATTGCAATAAAGGGAAAGAAGTTTTTGTTTGATATTAGATCATGTAGCTATTAGTGTTTTCAAAAAAAAGAAAAAAAGAAGAAAGGAAGGAATAATAGAAAAAAGAATGTGAGTTTTAAGAAAAAATAAAACATTCTTTAAGGTTAGTTTTATAGATTTTTGGTATAATAAAGCTACCAATTATCTTGTAGATTAGATTTAACTTAAAAAATCCATTCTTTTAAAACAGGTTGCTTTTTTAAGTCTTCTAAGCCATTGTCACCAAATTTATGGACAAGCGATCCAACCAAAAATTCCTTATTTTCAAACAGCGCACCCAACAAATCCTTCTTGCTGTCTGCGCGATAAATAGGCTCACCTATTCCTTCAAACACGCCTTGAATTTGAGCGTCCAATTCCCTCCTGTCCGTAACGATTAAAATCCTTGGCTGTGTGGTATTTATTCTTAGCCATTTAGTGAGCCACACCATAGTAAGGCTCTTACCGCTGCCTTGCGTGTGCCAGATAATCCCCCCTTCTTTTCTTTGGATAAATTCTTGCGTTTTTTTAACCGCAAAATACTGATGGAATCTGGCGCATTTCTTTTGCCCCTTATCAAAAATCAAAAAATCATGGATAAATTCTAAAAACCTTTCTTTGTTTAAAAAGCATTCAATCGTCTCAAACAAATTTTTTAAAACGCCCTCTTCTTTCCAAGAAAGGTAGTGTTTTTCTTTAGTTTCTATGACGCCGTATCTTAGCCCTTGACTTTCATTGCCCGCCATAACCAATTGGATCGTTTTAAAAAAATCTCTAATAAATTCTTTCTTTTGGTTGTCTAAATTTTGCCTGATACCGCTTTCCACGCTCACGCTGGATTTTTTTAATTCCAACACCCCTAAAGCGATCCCATTAACATAAAGCACCACATCCGGCCGTTTTGCGTTTGGCCCTTTAACGCTCACTTCTTCAGCCACGCTAAATTCATTCTTAGAAACATCTTTCCAATCAATGAGATAAGTCGTTTGAGTGTTTTCATTCTAGCTTATTTTAGTTCTCACGCCATAAATTAAAAGCTCGTAAAATTTTTGATTGGCTTCGTATAAGTCGTTTTTTAAAGCGTTATGGATTTTCTGCTCAATTTTATGCCACCTTTCATCATTGATCTTTTGATTTTTAAATAGCCATGCTTTCAAGCTTTCTTTATTAATGTTTTTATTATCGCTCTTTGTTAAATCCCCTAAATACGCATAGCCCATGCTTTTAAAAGTTTCTATGACTTGTTTTTGAACTTCTCTTTCTGTTTTCATCATAAACCCCTTAAGAACGCTTTTTACCGCTTTATATTATAATCCTAAAAACAAAATAGGGCGATTTAAAAATGGCGATCAAAAAAAGCGAATTGTATAGCTCTTTATGGGCTGGAGCGGATAGTTTAAGGGGCGGAATGGATGCGAGCGAGTATAAAAACTATGTTTTGAACCTGCTTTTTTTAAAATACATCAGCGATAAAGCCAGAAACAATAACTTTAGTGAAATAGAAGTGCCACAAGGGTGTTTTTATGAAGACATTCTCGCTTTAGAGGGCGATAAGGAAATAGGCGACAAGCTCAATAAAATCATCGCCAAGATCGCAGAGCGAAACGATTTAAAAGGCGTGATTGACAGCGTGGATTTTAACGATAACACTAAGCTTGGAGAGGGTAAAGCGATGACAGACACCCTTTCTAATCTGGTTAAAATCTTTGCTGATTTGAGTTTGGGCACGCATGGGGCTTTAGACGATGATTTATTAGGCGATGCATACGAATATTTAATGCGCCATTTCGCCAGCGAATCCGGTAAATCCAAAGGGCAGTTTTACACCCCTAGCGAAGTTTCGCTTTTATTATCCCTTTTGCTTGGCATTGATGAAAACACTAGACAGGATAAAAGCATCTATGATCCCACTTGCGGGAGCGGTTCGTTATTATTAAAAGCTTCTAGTTTGGCCGGCAAAAAAGGCTTAACTATCTATGGTCAAGAAAAAGACATTTCCACCACAGCCCTTTGTAAAATGAATATGATCTTACACAATAGCGCTACTGCTGATATTGCTAAAGGGGGTTCTAGCACCCTTTCTAACCCCCTTTTTACTACTGAAAATGGCATGCTAAAAACCTTTGATTATGTTGTGGCTAACCCTCCCTTTAGCCTGAAAAATTGGACTGATGGGCTAAGCATAGACCCTAAAAGCAAGCAAGTCATTAATGATCGTTTCAATCGTTTTGAAGACGGCACGCCCCCTGAAAAAAATGGCGATTTCGCTTTTTTGCTCCACATCATCAAATCCTTAAAAAACACAGGCAAAGGGGCAGTGATTTTACCTCATGGGGTGCTATTTAGGGGGAACGCTGAAGGCGTAATTAGAAAAAATCTTTTAATGAAAGGCTATATAAAGGCGTGATAGGCCTAGCCCCTAATCTTTTTTATGGCACCTCCATTCCTGCATGCGTCATTGTTTTAGACAAAGAAAACGCGCATGCCAGAAAGGGCGTTTTTATGATCGATGCGAGCAAGGATTTTAAAAAAGACGGCAATAAAAACCGCTTAAGGGATCAAGATGTCCAAAAAATGATAGACACTTTTAACGCTTCAAAAGAAATCCCTTATTATTCCAAAATGGTGAGCCTAGAAGAAATTAGCGCTAACGACTATAACTTGAATATCCCGCGCTACATTATCGCCAAGCAAGAATCAGAAAAAGACTTGTTCGCTTTAATCAACAGCCACAAGGCCAGTTATTTGCCCAAAAACGAGATTGAAGCCTACGCCCCTTATTTTAAAGTGTTTAAAGAGCTTAAAAACACGCTGTTTAAAAAGAGCGATAAAGAGGGCTATTACGCTTTAAAAACAGAATGCGAAAACATTAAAGATTACATTACTCAAAGTTTAGAATACCAAACTTTCCACGCTTCTGTTTTGAGTGCTTTTGACCGATTGGAACTATTGGAAACTTTTGATCATTTAGAGCCAGGTTTTAACCCAAAAACCCTCATAGAGAGCGTTTGTCAAAAAGTTTTATACGAATTTGAAAAAATAGAAATTTTAGACAAATACGGCGTGTATCAGCTCTTTAAAGATTACTACAATGAAGTTTTACAAGACGATTGGTTCCTTCTTTCATTCAATGGTTTTTTTAGCGCTAAAGAATTGAGGAAATTAACCCCCCTAAAAGACAAAAACAAAAAAGCCAACTATTTAGAGGAGCCGGATTTTGTCATTCAAAAAACCTACTATAAAAGCGATCTAATCCCTAAACATTTAATCAAACAACGCTTTTTTGAAAAAGAAACAAAAGAATTAGAAGAATTAGAAAACGCCCTTAATGAAAAAGAGGCCAATTTTGAAGAATTTATAGAAGAGCATTCTAATGAAGAGGGGCTTTTTTATGAGTTGAAAATCAATGAAAGCGTTTTGAAAAAAGAGCTAAAAAACGCCACCGATTCAGAAGATAAGAAAATCCTAAAAACCGCTTTAGAATTGCTAGAAGCTAAAAACAAGGTGCTAAAAATGAAAAATAAAGCCCATGAGGAGCTGGAATTAAAAGCGTTCCACCAGTATAAAAACTTGAAATTAAATGAAATTAAAGATCTCATCATCAAAGACAAATGGCTTAAGAGCCTAAAAAACGCCCTAGAAAACAAAATTTTAAAACGCACCAACGCTTTTATTAGCGCCCTTAATGGAATCATTTCAAACTATTCTAACAGCTTGTTAGAATTGGACAAAGAAGTCAAAGAGAGCGAATCCAAAGTTTTAGAGCATTTGAAAGATTTGGGGTTAATGGGGTAATAGAGTTCATGGACGCATTAATGCTGCCCTCAAATTGGCAAAGAGTGAGGCTTGGGAATATTGGCAAACCATGCATGTGTAAAAGAGTTATGAAGCATCAAACAACACGATATGGTGAAATTCCATTCTATAAAATAGGCACATTTGGCAACACCGCTGATGCCTTTATTTCAAAAAAGCTATTTTTAGAATACCAAACAAAATATTCTTTTCCAAAAAAAGGCGATATTTTAATTTCTGCTTCCGGAACTATTGGTAGGGCGGTCATTTATGACGGAAAACCCGCTTATTTTCAAGACTCAAATATTGTTTGGATTGACAACGATGAAACATTAGTAAAAAATGATTTTTTATTTTATGCTTATTCTAATGTTAAATGGAATACAGAGCATACAACCATCTTAAGACTTTATAACGATAATTTTAAAAATACTTTAATCCCCCTACCCCCTCTAAACGAACAAATCGCTATCGCTGACATTTTAAGCGCTTTGGATCGTTATCTCCATGCTTTAGATTCTCTCATTCTTAAAAAAGAGAGCGTTAAAAAAGCTTTAAGCTTTGAACTATTGAGCCAAAGAAAACGCTTGAAAGGCTTCAATCAAGCTTGGCAAAGAGTAAAAGTTAAAGATTTTGGAATTATTATCACAGGCTCTACACCTTTAACACAAATTAGCGAGTATTGGAATGGAACAATTTCTTGGATCACACCAACAGATATAAATGACAATAAAGATATTTTTAACTCAGAGCGAAAAATCACGCAAAAAGGATTGGATACGATAAGAATGATACCAAAAAATAGTGTTTTGGTTACTTGTATTGCTAGTATTGGGAAAAATGCAATTTTAAGAGTTAATGGGGCATGTAATCAACAGATAAACGCTATTATTCCTAACAAGGATTTTAATGCAGATTTTATTTATTATCTGATGGAAAACAATAAACAATACTTATTAGGAAAAGCAGGAGTTACTGCTACTTATATAATATCAAAACAAGTTTTTGAAGAAATTGATTTTTTTGTTCCTAAAGATTTAAACGAACAAATCGCTATCGCTGACATTTTAAGCGCTTTGGATAAGGAGATCGCCAGCCTTAAAAACAAAAAACGCCAATTTGAAAACATCAAAAAAGCTTTAAACCACGATTTAATGAGCGCTAAAATCAGGGTTTTAAAAAAATAAGTTTTACAACAAAATGACCAACGCCCCAAAACTCAAGGACAAACCCGCTTATAAAGGAAACCCCTAAGCTTTTAAGCTTAAGGGAACGCTCTTGAAAAAATCAGCGTTTCACAGAAACGATCACTTTAAGCCCCAAAAAAGCAAACTCAAAGTATAATGTTTTGAGAAGAGCGTTTGCCATTTTTTGATCGCATGGCATGCTCCTTACAATGTTGGTCTGCCCCATAACGCAACTATGGGGCGTGATGAAATCCTACAACAAACCCCCTTAAAATCTCATCTAATCAAACACAAGGCGTTTTTAAAACATTAAAGAATGAGCGTTATTAAGCGGTATTTTTTAGATCTAATGCTTCAAACAATCTTCAAACAAATATTGATGCTCGCCAGGTAAAGCGTCAAATAAGGCTTTGGCTAAATCTTGCATTTCTTTTAAGGCTTTATTACTGCTTCTTAAAGTCAATAAATTTTGCAAGCTCCTAGCGTTAATGCTATAGGCTAAATGCGTTTTATAGCTCTCCGGCATGGCGTATTTGGCTAAATCGTTTTTAATGTTATGCTCGCTCAATAAGATCCTTAGATTTTCCAAAGCTAAAACGCTCATTGCATTCACTTTTTCATTATCCACGAACACTAAAAACTCTTTCGCTCTTTCTAAATTCGTTTCATTAAGGGGTAAAAAGCTCTCCACTTCTTTCAATTCCCTTAAAGTGTAACGGCTTGATTTCACGCTCAAGCTCGCTATTCTATGCCGACTCAATTCTTGCAACGCCCCCCTACTCAAACCCTTGATTTCAAAATTGTAATAAAGATGCTCTAAAGTGGAAGAATGCCTAAAAATATTCCCCACCCTGTGGATGAGTTCCTTATCCTTACAACCGCCATCATCGCTGTATTCAAAGCTCTGCCAGCAAGTGCGGATCGCTTGGCTCGCAATGTCTAAAGGGGTGTAGTGCTTACAAATCACTTCCATTATTTGACTCCTAATATCGCTTTTTATTCCACGGTAACGCTTTTAGCTAAGTTTCTTGGGTGATCCACATCGTGATTTAGGCGCATAGCGATTTCTAAGGCTAAAAGCTGCACCGCTAAATTCATGCGGAAAAATTCCTCCATGTAGCTTTCGCTCTCTTCTAATTGGATAAAATCATCAGCGATCTCTAAAATTTCAGAGCTTAACACGCAAATCGTAGAATCCCTAGCGCTCAATTCTTCAATATTGCTTTTGGTTTTATCAAATAACAGATGCTTAGACAATAAAGCAATGGTAAAAAGGTTGGAATCCACTAACGCAATAGGGCCATGCTTCATCTCCGCGCTCGCATACCCCTCAGCGTGCAAGTAGCTGATTTCTTTAAGTTTCAACGCTCCTTCTAAAGCGAGCGGGTAAAACACATCACGGCCAATATAAAAAAAGCCATGCCCATGCAAGTAGCGTTTGGATAAGCGCTTGATTTTTTCATGCAATTTAGGCTCTACTTTCATCGCATTCACGCTATTGAGCATGTTTTTAGCCTGGATCTTTTCTTCTTCTTTAGAGATGGTCCCTAGCTGTTTGCCTACATACACGCTCAAAAGCCATAAAAGCATCACTTGCGAAGAAAACGCCTTAGTGGATGCCACGCTCCTTTCTACCCCCGCTCTAATCAAAAGCGTGTGATCGCTGATGCGGCTCATCATGCTAAAAGGAGCGTTACACAAACTAATGGTTTTAAGCCCTTGGGCTTTGGCTAATTTTAAAGCCTCCAAAGTGTCAGCGGTTTCGCCGCTTTGAGAAATCGCTATAAAAAGCTCGTTAGGGTTGCTTTTAAAATGGGCGTAGCGGTATTCGCTCGCTAAAATGGCCCTCGCTCTTATTTTGGCTAGTCTTTCAAACAAATACACGCTCGCCAAACTCGCATGGTAACTGCTCCCGCAAGAACACAGCGTGATTTCGCTCACATTCTCTAAAAATTCAGGATCGATCTCGCAATACACATTCAAGGCTTCCAAGCGCCCCTCTAAACACTCCAACAAACTGCTATGCTGCTCATAAATCTCTTTTTCTAAATAATTCCTAAAATTGCCTTTAGAATAATCTTTATCGTCAAAAGCGTAATCTTTCATGTTTTCAATGTGTTTTAAATCTTTAAAATTTTCTAAAGAAATCTGCCCCACGCTGTTTTCTTCTAAAATGACAAATTGATCCACTTTAGGGGCTAGCACGCTCAAACTGGACGCAAAAAACACCCCCTCTTTGCCCTTACCCACGACTAAAGGCGAAGAAGATTTAGCGTAAAAGAGGCTCTCTTTAGCCCTTTTATGGAGCATTAAAATCGCATAACTCCCTTTTAAAAGGCTGATGCTTTTTTCAAAAGCTTTCAATAAATCGCTCTCGCTTTTAAGCGTTTCTTCTAATAAATGCGCAATGACTTCCGTGTCCGTTTGGCTTAAAAACGCATGCCCTTTTTCTTCTAATTCTTTTTTCAAACTCGCGTAATTTTCAATGATGCCATTATGCACTAAGGCTAAATTTTCTGTAAAATGCGGGTGGGCGTTCGCGCTGCTTGGCTTGCCATGCGTGGCCCATCTGGTGTGAGCGATACTCACGCCAAAATTTAAAAACTCTTTATTTTTAAGCTCTAGTTTAAGGTTTTCTAATTTCCCTTGAGTTTTAAACACTTCCAAACGATCATTACTCAATACGGCTAAACCCGCGCTGTCATAGCCTCTGTATTCCAATTCCTTTAAGCCCTCTAAAAGAACGGATTTTTTCTCGCTATCCCCTATATAACCTACAATCCCGCACATTTAAAACACCAATAACCCTTTTTTGATTTTGTTTAAAGCGTTAATAAGCTCCTTTAAGCGCTCCACTTCTTCGCTTAGTTGCGTAAAAAACGCTTCATTCACGCCCTTTGGCATGTCCATGCTCCCTCTTTTAATCTCAATAAAATCCCCCAAACTCAAATTCGCTAACTTTAAAAGCATTTCAATTTCATTTTGCGAATCTTCAATCTCCGCTAAAATCTTGCGTATTTTTTCAAACATGTGATCGCCTTTAATTTAGAATGCCCCATGATAGCTAAACTATTAAATTATTAAACTATCAATGATGTTTTCTAAAATCTGTTTGACTTTGGCGTGGTTTTCTTTAAATTCCTGATGCGCGTTAAGTCCCACATGGTTACTCACGCAAAAAATCCCTTTAGCCTTTAAAGAAAACGCCTTAGCCACGCTTAAAACGCTAAAAAATTCCATGTTTTCTAATAAAACGCCCTTTTGAACCATTTTTTTAGCAAACATTTCGCTGGTGTGGATATAGTTACTGCTATTGACGCACACCCTTTCAAAAAGAGCTTCCTCTTCAGTTTCTATGTGAATGAAATTATCCAAAGGCGTGTAGCTGTTTAAATGGCTAAAACTCTCTTCAATCTGATAGCCGCAAACGCTTTCAAACACGCTTAAAAGCTCAATTTCTGGGCTATAACTCCCCGCACTCCCTATAAAAATAAGGCTTTCTGTATCAGGGTTTTTTAAACACATTCTCGTTAAATTAATCGCGCTCTCTATCAAGCCCACACCAATAGGCGTCGCTTTTTTTAAAGTTTCATTCCTTCCCGCGCAAAGCAGCATGAAAATCCTTTTTTTTGTATCCATTAGCTTATTATAAAGCAAGCATTATAGACAAACCCTTAAAAGAAACACCTTAATTTTAAGGCTTCATTCACATTTCATTCACATGTTATTCCTTTTTCATTCACCACTTATTCACGCTATAATAACGCCATGGATACCAACAACAATATTGAAAAAGAAATCTTGGCGCTAGTCAAACAAAATCCTAAAGTTAGTCTCATAGAATATGAAAATTACTTGAGCCAACTCAAATACAACCCTAACGCGAGCAAGAGCGATATTGCCTTTTTTTATGCCCCCAACAAAGTCTTATGCACCACGATTACAGCTAAATACGGCGCATTGCTTAAAGAAATTTTAAGCCAGAATAAAGTCGGCATGCATTTAGCCCATAGCGTGGATGTGCGTATTGAAGTAGCGCCTAAAATCCAAATTAGCGCCCAATCTAATATCAATTACAAAGCGGTGAAAACGAGCGTCAAAGACTCTTACACTTTTGAAAATTTTGTCGTAGGCTCATGCAATAACACCGTTTATGAAATCGCTAAAAAAGTCGCCCAAAGCGATACCCCCCCTTATAACCCGGTGCTTTTTTATGGCGGCACAGGGTTAGGCAAAACGCACATTTTAAACGCTATCGGTAACCATGCCCTAGAAAAGCATAAAAAAGTCGTGTTAGTCACTTCAGAAGATTTTTTAACAGACTTTTTAAAGCATTTAGACAACAAAACCATGGATTCTTTTAAAGAAAAATACCGCCATTGCGACTTTTTCTTGTTAGATGACGCTCAATTTTTGCAAGGAAAACCCAAACTAGAAGAAGAATTTTTCCACACTTTCAACGAATTGCACGCCAACAGCAAACAAATCGTATTGATTTCAGACCGATCGCCTAAAAACATCGCCGGCTTAGAAGATCGCTTAAAATCGCGCTTTGAATGGGGGATAACCGCTAAAGTCATGCCTCCTGATTTAGAAACCAAACTTTCCATTGTCAAACAAAAATGCCAACTCAATCAAATCACTTTGCCTGAAGAAGTGATGGAATACATCGCCCAACACATCAGCGACAATATCCGCCAAATGGAAGGCGCGATCATTAAAATCAGCGTGAACGCGAACTTAATGAACGCTCCCATTGATTTGAACCTCGCTAAAACCGTTTTAGAAGATTTGCAAAAAGATCATGCTGAAGGCTCAAGCTTGGAAAATATCTTACTCGCTGTCGCGCAAAGCTTGAATCTCAAATCCAGTGAAATCAAAGTCTCTTCGCGCCAAAAAAATGTCGCTCTAGCTAGGAAATTAGTCGTGTATTTCGCCAGGCTTTATACCCCTAACCCCACGCTTTCGCTCGCTCAATTTTTAGATTTAAAGGATCATTCAAGCATTTCTAAAATGTATTCTAGCGTTAAAAAAATGCTTGAAGAAGAAAAAAGCCCTTTTATTTTAAGCCTTAGAGAAGAAATCAAAAACCGCCTGAACGAATTGAATGATAAAAAAACCGCTTTCAATTCAAGTGAATGAAAAAAGGCTTATGAAAAAGCGTTTCATTCACTTTTTTACACATCCCACAACCCCCCTAAAAACGCGCACCTCTAAAGCTTTTTATTGTTTCATTCCATCCATTCACGCCCCTACTACTGTTACTAATTATTATTAATTAAAGTGTTACCTATCTATAACTTATTGATGACTTTTACTAAACCTTTTTTTAAGATATAATCCAAATTAAAAAAGGAGTACACATGAAAAAATCCCTTTGTCTGTCTTTCTTTCTGACTTTCTCTAACCCTCTTCAAGCCCTTGTGATCGAGCTTTTAGAAGAGATCAAAACTTCGCCGCATAAAGGCACTTTTAAGGCTAAAGTCCTTGATTCTAAAGAACCCAGACAAGTTTTAGGCGTTTATAATATCTCCCCACACAAAAAACTCACGCTCACTATCACCCACATATCTACTGCAATTGTTTATCAACCCCTTGATGAAAAACTTTCTTTAGAAACGACCTTAAACCCTAACCGCCCTACTATCCCTAGAAACACCCAGATTGTTTTTTCTTCAAAAGAATTGAAAGAGTCGCACGCACACCAAATGCCTTCTTTAAACGCGCCCATGCAAAAACCACAAAACAAGCCCCATTCATCGCAACAATCTCCTCAAAACTTTTCTTACCCAGAGTCCAAACTAGGCTCTAAAAACTCTAAAAACAGCCTTTTACAGCCTTTAGTAACTCCTAGCAAAATAAGCCCCACTAACGAAACTCAAACGCCAACAAACGACACTAAACCCCCTTTAAAGCATTCTTCAGAAGATCAAGAAAACAACCTCTTTATAATGCCACCCACCGAAAAAACGCTCCCTAACAACACCTCTAACGCTGATATTGATGAAAACAATGAAAGCAACGAAAATAGGGACAATGTGGAAAAACAAGCGATTAGAGATCCTAATGTTAAAGAATTTGCATGCGGGAAGTGGGTTTATGACGATGAAAATTTACAAGCCTACCGCCCAAGCATTTTAAAACGCGTTGATGAAGACAAACAGACTGCGACAGACATTACCCCTTGCGATTACAGCACTGCTGAAAATAAAAGCGGTAAAATCATTACCCCCTATACTAAAATCTCTGTTCATAAAACAGAGCCTTTAGAAGAGCCGCAAACTTTTGAAGCTAAAAACAATTTCGCCATTCTTCAAGCCAGAAGCTCTACGGAAAAATGCAAAAGGGCTAGAGCAAGAAAAGACGGCACAACTAGGCAATGCTATCTGATAGAAGAGCCTTTAAAACAAGCGTGGGAGAGTGAATATGAAATCACCACGCAATTAGTGAAAGCCATTTATGAACGCCCCAAACAAGACGATCAAGTAGAGCCAACTTTTTATGAAACCAGCGAATTGGCTTATTCTTCCACACGAAAAAGCGAAATAACGCAAAACGAATTGAATTTGAATGAAAAATTCATGGAATTTGTGGAAGTGTATGAGGGGCATTATTTAAACGATATAATTAAAGAGAGCAGCGAATACAAAGAATGGGTTAAAAACCATGTGCGCTTTAAAGAAGGGGTGTGCATGGCCTTAGAAATAGAAGAGCAACCACGAGCTAAAAGCACGCCTTTGAGTATTGAAAACTCTCGTGTGGTGTGTGTCAAAAAGGGGAATTATTTATTCAACGAAGTTTGAAATGGTGGCTTGAGGCGGAATCGAACCACCGACACGAAGATTTTCAGTCTTCTGCTCTACCGACTGAGCTATCAAGCCAAGCAAAAGATAATTATTACATAAAAAAGGTAAAATAAAGCTTAATTTTTTAAAAAAATGACTAAAAAGATATAATTCACTCAAAATTAAATAAGGATTAAAATGAAATTGATTTCATGGAATGTGAACGGGTTAAGGGCTTGCATGACTAAGGGTTTTATGGATTTTTTCAATAGCGTTGATGCGGATATTTTTTGCATTCAAGAATCTAAAATGCAGCAAGAACAAAACACCTTTGAATTTAAAGGGTATTTTGATTTTTGGAATTGCGCGATTAAAAAGGGCTATTCTGGGGTGGTAACTTTCACTAAAAAAGAGCCTTTAAGCGTGAGCTATGGTATCAATATTGAAGAGCATGACAAAGAAGGACGCGTAATAACTTGCGAATTTGAGTCGTTTTATTTAGTGAATGTTTATACCCCTAATTCCCAACAAGCCTTATCTAGGCTTAGTTATCGCATGAGTTGGGAAGTGGAATTCAAGAAATTTTTAAAAGCTTTAGAGTTAAAAAAACCGGTCATTGTGTGCGGGGATTTGAATGTGGCCCACAATGAAATTGATTTAGAAAACCCCAAAACCAACCGAAAAAATGCGGGCTTTAGCGATGAAGAGAGAGGGAAATTCAGCGAGCTTTTGAACGCTGGATTTATTGACACTTTCCGTTATTTTTACCCCAACAAAGAAAAGGCTTACACCTGGTGGAGTTATATGCAACAAGCAAGGGATAAAGACATTGGTTGGCGCATTGATTATTTTTTATGCTCTAACCCTTTAAAAACGCGCTTAAAAGACGCTTTAATCTATAAAGATATTTTAGGGAGCGATCATTGCCCAGTGGGGTTGGAATTAGTTTAAAGGTAGAAAGTGTGCGAAATAAAGACAGAAAAAAGCCTTACAAAGGCTGAGTCGTATTCAAAAGCAAAGGGCCATTTGATCCCCACTTCAATACTAGCGTCATGGTGGAATAGCACGGTTTGGAATTTAAACCCCACTAAACCTAGCATCCTGAAATTGGAAGTTTTGAGCGAAAACCCTTGAATGCTGCGCCAGTCGTCAATGATGAAATTCGCGCTGTGCTTGGAAATCGTCCATGTGTTTTCAGCAACTTGCATGCCATAAAAAAGAGAAAATACATACAAGGGGTTTTTATTGTATTCCACGATCAAATCCCCCCCAAAGCCATAAGTGAACATGTTCGCTTGAGCACCTGTTCTTTTATTGAGGATGACATTCCCGTAATCCATAAAAAAGTAATAGCGAGAATAAAACCAATAATTAGTGGGGTTAATCTCCCAACCTAAAGAAAAGCTCGCCCCCTCAATCGTGCGTTTAAGATCGTTGTATTTTTTCATGATCATTTTCCCTACCTGATATTGAGAAGCCACATAAAAACGGCTTTTGGCTTGTATAATGGTGGGGTTTAAAAAATAAACGCTTAAAAATAAGGGGGTTACTTTTTTAAATAAATCCTTTGAAAAAAATTTCACACTTTAATACTTCCTATTAAGCGGAGAATTGAGATTGTCTTGGTGGTTAGTGGCTCGTTGCAAAACATTGTTCGTTCTTTTTTGCGAAGGATCAGTGTTTTCTTCATTATTGATTTCATCAATTTTATTTTCGTTATTGATCAAATCGTTCACTTCTTTGGTGGCTTTTTCATCTTCTTCTTCATGTTCAATTTTTTTTATATCCTTATTCGCTTGATTGATTGGATTGTTTTGAGTGGTTTTAGTGTTGTTTTGGTGCGATTGAGACGATTTTTTAACTTCATCTTTACATGCAATAAACAGGCTTAAAACAAAAGAGATAGCGATAAAATGAGTGATTTTAGATTTCATCAATTAAATTTCCTTAAGTCAATGTATAATTTGACTATCTTATCATAAAAATGATTAAGGATTGGCTAGGATAAGAACAAATTGCAAGAAACAGATAATTTATTAAAAACATTGAACGTGAAATCGCTTTTAGAAGCCTTGCTTGTTTATACGCCCAAAGGCTACAAAGATTTAAATTTATTAGAGCGTTTTGAAACGGGCTTGAGCGGCGTTTTAGAAGTGGGTATTTTAGAGAAAAGAAACTACGCCAAAGTTTTAAAGATTTTTGCCTATTCCAAACGATTTTACAAAAATTTAGAACTTGTTTTTTTCAATTACAGCGCGTTCCATTACAGCCAGTTCAAAACCGGCGAGAGTTTATTCATTTATGGTAAATTAGAACAAAGCTCTTTTAATCAAGCTTATATCATTAACACGCCTAAAATCCTTACCGAATTTGGAAAAATTTCTTTAATTTTTAAAAAAGTTAAAAACCATAAAAAAATACAAGAAAATTTACAAAAACTCATTTCGTTAGAAAATTTAAAAAAGGAAGGCGTTAAAGAAAATATCGCGCGTTTGTTGTTAGAAATCTTTTTCCCCACGCCGCATTTTGTCAAGGATTTTGAAACGAATAAAAATTTTCCTTCACAACATTTAAATGCATTAAAATACATTGAAATGCTTTTTTATATGAAAAATTTAGAGCGCAAAAAATTGCAATTCAGTGCTAAAATCGCATGCCCCAATAATAGCGAACGCTTGAAAGCGTTTATCGCTTCTTTACCCTTTAAACTCACACACGACCAACAAAACGCCATTAAAGAAATCCAAAGCGATCTCACCAGTTCTATAGCGTGCAAGCGTTTGATCGTGGGCGATGTGGGGTGCGGGAAAACAATGGTGATTTTAGCGAGCATGGTATTAGCTTACCCTAATAAAACCCTTTTAATGGCGCCCACTTCCATTCTCGCTAAACAGCTTTATAACGAAGCCTTAAAATTTTTACCCCCTTATTTTGAAGTGGAATTACTGCTTGGTGGGAGTTACAAGAAGCGATCCAATCATTTGTTTGAAACAATCACTCATGTGGTTATAGGCACGCAAGCGTTGTTGTTTGATAAGCGCGATTTGAATGAATTCGCCCTAGTTATCACTGATGAGCAGCACCGATTTGGCACAAAGCAACGCTACCAATTAGAAAAAATGGCGAGCAGTAAGGGTCATAAACCCCATTCCTTGCAATTTTCCGCTACTCCCATTCCTCGCACGCTCGCCCTAGCCAAAAGCGCGTTTGTGAAAACGACCATGATCAGAGAAATCCCTTACCCTAAAGAGATTGAAACTTTAATCTTGCATAAAAGAGATTTTAAAATAGTGATGGAGAAAATCAGCGAAGAAATCGCTAAAAACCATCAAGTCATTGTCGTCTATCCGCTAGTGAATGAAAGCGAAAAAATCCCGTATTTATCACTCAGTGAGGGGGCAAGTTTTTGGCAAAAACGCTTTAAAAAGGTTTATACCACTTCAGGGCAAGATAAAAATAAAGAAGAAGTGATTGAAGAATTTAGAGAGTGTGGGAGCATTCTTTTAGCGACCACGCTCATTGAAGTGGGCATTTCTTTACCACGATTGAGCGTGATGGTGATCTTAGCGCCTGAAAGGTTAGGCTTAGCGACCTTGCACCAATTAAGGGGGCGCGTGTCTCGTAATGGCTTGAAAGGCTATTGTTTTTTATGCACGATTCAAGAAGAAAACGAACGATTAGAAAAGTTTGCTGATGAATTAGACGGCTTTAAAATCGCTGAATTGGATTTAGAATACAGAAAAAGCGGGGATTTACTCCAGGGTGGGGAGCAGAGCGGGAATAGTTTTGAATACATTGACTTAGCCAAAGATGAAAGCATTATCGCTGAAGTGAAAAAAGATTTTTTAAAAAATGCTAGCGTTTCACATGGAACATTTGAAAATTAAGGTGTAATTGGGTAATTTAAATCATTTAAAATAAAGGATAGAGATGCAAAATAAAGAGGTTTGTGAAGAAAAAAGCGTTAATGAAAAAAATTTAGAAATTTTTAATCGCTATTTTCCCGGTTGCTTGAGCATGGAAAATGATAATCAACTCACGCTGGATACAGAAAAATTAAAAGCGTTATTAGGGGATTTTAGCGGGATAAAAGAAGAAGGTTATGGGTTGAACTTTGTGGGTAAAAAAATCGCTTTAACTCAAGCTTTTAAGAAAAACGATAAGATTTTAAAACCCTTAAACAAATCCACTAGCAAGCACATTCTCATCAAGGGCGATAATTTGGACGCTCTCAAAATCTTAAGACAAAGTTACAGCGAAAAAATCAAAATGATTTACATTGATCCTCCTTACAACACCAAAAACGATGAATTTATTTATAGCGATGATTTCTCACAATCTAATGAAGCGCTTTTAAAACAATTGGACTATTCTAAAGAAAAATTGGATTATATCAAGAATCTTTTTGGGTCAAAATGCCATAGCGGGTGGCTTAGCTTCATGTATCCTAGATTGTTACTCGCTAAAGATTTGCTTAAAAAAGACGGCGTGATTTTCATTTCTATTGACGATAATGAAGCCGCCCAACTCAAACTTTTATGCGATGAGATTTTTGGGGAGGGGAATTTTGTGGCTGAAATGCCAAGATTAACAAAGAAAGCAGGAAAATCCACTAATCAAATCGCTAAAAATCATGATTATGTTTTGTGTTATCAAAAGAATAATATTAATTTTCAACAAATTGCTATTAATGAAAATGATTATCCTTTAAAAGATGAATTTTACAATGAAAGAGGTGGGTATAAATTAAATCAAAATTTGGATTACAATTCACTTCAATATAATAAAAAAATGGATTATGAAATTGTAATTGGTAATGAAAAGTTTTACGCTGGCGGATTAGAAACTTATATTGAAAGACAAAAAGGTAATTTTGGAACGATTGATTGGGTTTGGCGTTGGAGCAAAGCAAAATTTGATTTTGGATTGGCTAATGGTTTTGTAGAAGTTAAAAACAATAGAATTTATACAAAAACTTACACAAAGGCTAAAATATCTGACAGCAAACCTTATAAAATAGAATATTTTAACCGCACTAAAAATATTTCAAGTATAGAATTTTTAGATAATAAATACTCTAATGATATGTCAAATAAAAAATTGCAATCAATTTTTAATGTTAAGAATATTTTTGATTATTCTAAACCTGTTGAATTGATAAGTTTTCTCATAGAGCAAACTACCGAAAAAGGCGACATCATCTTAGACTTTTTCGCCGGGAGCGGGACAACCGCGCATGCGGTGTTGGAGAGTAATAAGAGCGATTATCAAAAATTAAGTGAGGGGGGGGGGGTTATTTAATGGCTTGAACGCCGCATTTAAAGAAAGGCGCTTCATTCTCGTCCAGTTAGACGAAAAAATTGATCCCAAGAAAAACAAAAGCGCGCATGATTTTTGTTTAAACACCCTAAAATCCACCTCCCCAAGCATTTTTGACATCACTGAAGAAAGGATTAAAAGAGCGGGGGCTAAAATCCAAGAAACTTGCCCCGATTTAGACGTGGGGTTTAGAGCGTTTGAAATCGTTGATGATGAAACGCATGCGAACGATAAAAATCTCAGTCAAGCCAATCAAAAGGATTTGTTCGCTTATTCTAACCTTGACAAAATGGAAACCCAAACGATTTTAATCAAGCTTTTAGGCTGCGAGGGTTTGGAGCTCACTACCCCTATAATTTGCTTGATTGAAAACGCCTTGTATCTGGCTGAAAATACGGCTTTCATTGTGGGGGATATAGAAATGAGCCAAGTTTTAGAAAACTTGAAAGATAAGGGGGTAGAAAAAATTAGCATGTATATGCCCGCTATCAGTAACGATAATTTGTATCTGGAGTTGAGCAGTAATTTGAATGAATTGCATTTAGAGATTAACGATTTAAAAAGTAGGGGGTAGAGGTGAAAATCAAATTCAAACGATTGGATTATCAAGAAAAATGCTTGCAGCAAATTTTAGGGGTGTTTAAGGGGGTCTATTTTGAAAAGTCAGAAAAAGACATTCAAAGGATTTTTAACCCTTTTTTTGAAACAGAAAAAGTCAAAGATCTTTTATTAGAAAATATCCAAAATTTGCGATCCGAGCAAAAAATAACCCAAGGAAGCGTGGGGATTGAGAAGTCGTTAAACTGCGATATTTTAATGGAAACAGGCACCGGGAAGACCTTTTGCTTTTTGGAATGCGTTTATGCCTTGCACAAAAACTACCATTTGTCAAAATTCATCGTTTTAACGCCAAGCAACGCCATTAAATTAGGGGTTTTAAAGAGCGTTGAAATCACAAGAGAATTTTTTAAAAGTGAGTATTCTAACACGCATTTAGAAAGCTATGAAGATGTAGAAAGATTCATTTTAGCGAGCAATCATAAATGCTGTGTGTTGGTGATGACTTTTTCTGCTTTTAATAAAGAGAAAAACACTATCAATAAATCATGCTTAGAGAACACGAATCTATTCAATGGTGCAAAAAGTTACATGCAAGCTTTAGCGAGTATGCGCCCCATCGTAATCATGGACGAACCGCACCGATTTTTAGGCGATAAAACAAAAAAATATTTGGAACAATTAAACGCTTTAATCACGCTCAGGTTTGGGGCGACTTTTAAAGATGATTATAATAATTTGATTTACGCGCTAGACAGCAAAAAAGCGTTTGATTGCGCCCTAGTGAAAAGCATTAGCGTGGCATCTGTGGGGGAGAGTGATGAGTATTTTTTAGAGCTTAAAGGGATTGAAAAAGGAGAAGCTGCAATTAACTACACGAATTTAGAAAATAAAACTAAAAGTATCAAAGTCAAAGAGCATGATAATTTAGGGGTGCTAACTCAAATCAGCTCTTTAGAAGATTACATTGTAGAAAAAATCACTAAAACTGAGATTCGTTTTCTCAATGGCTTTAATTTGTTACTGGATCAAAAAGAGCCTTTTTCTCATCTTTTAGAGGGCGAGCAAGAAGTGATGCTGAAAGAAGCGATAAAAAGCCATTTTGAAAGAGAAGAAGGGCTTTTTAAAAAGGGGATTAAAGCCTTGTGCATGGTGTTTATTAGCGGGGTGAATAGCTATTTAAGCGAGAATGAAAAGCCGGCCAAATTAGCCCTTTTATTTGAAAAACTCTACCAGCAAAAGCTTGAAGAAGTTTTAAAAAAGCCTTTAGATGAAAATTATAGGGCGTATTTAGAGCGTACTAAAGAAGATATTAAAAGAGTGCATGGAGGGTATTTTGCTAAAAGCAAGAAAGAGAGCGATGAAGCCCAAGTGATCGCGCTCATTTTAAAAGAAAAAGAAAAATTGCTGAGTTTTGAATCCGATCTCAGGTTTATCTTTTCGCAATGGGCGTTGCAAGAGGGGTGGGATAACCCTAATGTGATGACGATTTGCAAATTAGCCCCTAGCCATTCCAATATCACTAAATTGCAACAAATCGGTAGGGGGTTAAGGCTCGCTGTGAATGATAAGGGCGAACGCATCACTAAAGAGCATGCTGATTTTGATTTTGTCAATGAATTGGTGGTGATCGTGCCGCAAGTGGAGGGGGATTTTGTGGGAGCGATCCAGCAAGAGATAAGCGAACACAGCTTGATCAAACAAGTATTTAGCGCAGAAGAGTTAGAAAAAAGCGGCATGGTTAAAAAAGGGTATTACGGGGCTTTATTTGAAAAGTTAGAGGGTTTGGGTTTTGGAGAAAAAACAGATGATGAAAACTTTAAACTCACCCTCAATCAAAACGAATTTTTAAAAAAAGAGCCGGAACTAGAAAGATTAAAAGATGAAAAATACTTGGATTTTGAAAAATTAAAAGATTTTTTAAAAGATCGCTTGATTGGTAATTCTAGAGTGAGGGACAAAAACGAGCGAAAAACTGAAAAAATCAAAATCAATAAAGAAAATTTTAAAAAATTTGAAACCTTATGGGCGGGTTTGAACCATCAAGCCCGGATCGCTTATGCCATGGATAGCGAGAGCTTGATTGATGAGATTGTCAAAAATATTAATTCTTCTTTTAAGGTCAGTTCAAAAATCGTTTCGGTTACGACGCATAAAAAAGTAGAAACGATGGGAAATAACGCCACAACAGAGATTTTTGAGCGAGAAAGCGCATGCGTGTGGAGTTTGCATGAATTTATCAGCACCTTGTCTAATAAGGTGAAATTGAGTTTTAAAAGCGTGGCTAAAGTGTTAGAAAAAATTGATGAAAACAAGTTTAATGAAATTAAAAAAAACGAACAAGAGGGCTTAAAGCGCTTAGAAGAGCTGTTTTTGGAAATCATTTATCAAAATATTAAAGATAAAATTTCCTATCAAATGCGCGAAACGACGATTAAAAACAGAAAAAACGATGCGTTTTATGATGAAAAAGGAGAAATTAGAGAATTTTTAGACGGGAGTTTGGGGGCGGATAAATATGAGATTAAAAATTCAAGCGCGCGAGAAAAATGCCTGTATGAAAATTTCATGCAAGTGGATAGCGAGATTGAAAAAGACACGATTGAAGAATCTAACGACACTAAAATCATTGTTTTTGGCAAGCTCCCTAGGGTTAAAATCCCGGTAGGGTTAAATCAAACTTATAGCCCTGATTTTGGGTATGTGGTTGAAAACAACGATAAAAAAGTGTTGTTAGTGGTAGAAACTAAGGGGGTTGATAGAGAAAGCGAATTACGCCCTGAAGAAGAGCGGAAAATTTCAACCGCTAAGAAATTTTTTGAAGCTTTAAAAAAGCAAGGCGTGAATATTGAATACAAAACCAAGTTGAATAATGATCAATTAAGCGCGTTGATTAATGAAGTTTTAAATCGTAAAGATTAGAGTTATTTTAATGTTTCACATGGAACAATTTCAAAGAAAAGCGTTTTATTTAAAATTCATGGCGCTTTTGTTATAATCGTTTTTATCCCATTTCAAAGGCGTTTTATGATTCGTTTCACTCACATCCCGCTCAAGGATTTTATTAAAAAACACAATCCCCAAGAACCCAAAAGGGAAACTATAGAAAATTTTGAAAAAGAAATAAACAGCTTATTAGAAAACGCGCCAAGACAAGATGATGAAGAATTTCAAAAAAATGAAATCAATAAGTTTTTAAAAAATGTCTATGGCTATGACTGCAATACATCTAAAAAAGTGGATAGCGCGATTTATGTGGATGAGGAAGTCCAAGTGCTTATTGAAGTCAAAGCCCTAGATAAAAAGACAGAATTCCCTAAAAACAGAGAAAACCCGCTCAGTAAAGCCTTTTGTCAAATGGTTTTGTATTTTTTAGAAGAGATAGAAAAAGAAAAAAACAATTCCCTGAAACATACCATTATTTGCAACGCGCATGAATTTTTTCTCTTTGATTGTAAGGATTTGCTTTTTTTAAACGAAGATAAATGCATCAAAAAACTCTATAAAAATTACGCTAAAAAAGAAGGCACAGACTCTTCAAAACCAAAATTTTACAAAGATTTAGAACAATTTTTGCAAGAAGATTTTCAAGGCGAACTCCGCTACACTTACTTTAATTTGAGCGATGATTTTAAAGAACTTCCTTTGATTTATCAAGTTTTAAGCCAAGAAGTCCTTTTAAAACAAAGGAAAACCCTTGACGCTAACACGCTTAACAAAGATTTTTATGAAGAATTGCTCTACATTTTAGGGTTAGAAGAGCAAAATGACAAAGGGAAAATTTTAATCAAGCCCAGCCGCACCCAAAACTCCCTAAGTTATGCCCTAAAAGAGAAATACAAAAATTTAGACGATGAAGAAGTCATGGCGTTACTCATCGCTTGGAATAACCGCATCTTGTTTTTACGGCTTTTAGAAAGCCTTTTAATCTCGTTCAAGCATTTTAAAAAATCTTTCTTAACCACAGATAATTTTGAAGATCGTTTCTTAACCACAGATAATTTTAAAGATTTCAACGCCCTAAACAACCTTTTTTTTGAAGTCCTAGCCAAGAAAAATAACGAGCGCTTAGACAAAAAAGACAAGATTTTAGAAAAAATCCCTTATTTGAATTCCAGCTTGTTTGATAAAACGCCTTTAGAATTAAAGGGGCATGAAATCAAGCTTTTAGACAATAAAAAGCTAGAAATCTATAAAAATTCCGTTCTCAAAAAAGACAACCCAAAACAAGAGCCTTTGCCCTTGCTAAAATACCTTTTTGCATTTTTGCGCGCTTATGATTTCACCACCACCCCTAAAGACATTAAAGATAATACAAATACCAGCGAAAGCCGTTTGATTAACCCTAGCGTTTTAGGGCTTGTTTTTGAAAAACTCAACGGCTATAAAGAGGGGAGCTTTTATACCCCAAGCTTCATTACAAGCTACATGTGCAAAGAGAGTATCAGTAAGATCGTGTTGGATAAATTCAATCAAAAATATATTATAGAGTGTGAAAAATTAGAAGAATTAAAAAATTATCTCAAAAATGATAGCTATAAAGAGGATAAACGCAAAGAATACTTGCAATTCCTTCTCACTTTACGCGTTTGCGATCCGGCGGTGGGGAGCGGGCATTTCTTGGTTTCTGCGCTCAATGAAATGGTGTGGATTGCTTATGAGCTAGGGCTTATTGCTTCCTTGTATCGCCACGAGCTTAGATTAGAAAACGATGAAATCATCATTCACCACACGCCAACGGGTGAAATCTTTAACTACATAAAACCGCATAGCGAAAACGACCCCCACCACCAAATCCAAAAAGAACTTTTTGATCTTAAAAAAGACATCATTGAAAACTGCCTTTTTGGCGTGGATATTAACCCCAATTCTTGCGAAATCACCAAGCTCAGGCTATGGATAGAGCTTTTAAAATACAGCTATTATATTTTTGAAGAGGGTAAGAACACTAACAATCTTGAAACCCTCCCCAACATTGACATTAACATCAAGTGCGCTAATTCGCTTATCTCACGCTTTAATTTGAATGACGATCTCAAAAAGATCCCCAATATCAAGCAAAAAATCCAAGAATACAAAGATTTAGTCGCCCAATACAAAGACCCAAACCCTCTCTATCCCTTAAATAAAGCAGATCTTATCAACAAAATCCAAGACTTAAAAAACACTTTTTCCCTCACGCTCAAAGACCCTAAAACCAAAGCAGAGCTTGAAAAGGCTATTGAAAAACACATCAAAAAATACAATTTCTTTGCCCTAGACGATAAGAGTTTGCTAGATGGGTTAAATTACTTTATCCCAAGCCTTTTTGGCGCACTTAAACTAAGCCCCAAAGAAGAGGAAGAGGCTTTTGCTTCTTATGGGCGTATTAGAGCTTTAAGAAAAAAGCTTGATGATGCCTTGAGTGGTAGAGAGTATCACGATGCGTTTGAATGGCGCTTTGAATTCCCTGAAGTTTTAAATGATGAGGGGGATTTTTTAGGCTTTGATTGCATTATTGGGAATCCGCCTTATATGCAAGTTAAAAAAGGATTGTATTCATCTATTTTTTATCCTTTTAGTGAGGGAAAAGATATTGGAAAACAAAATACCTACAAGGTTTTTATTGAGCTTGGTTTTAATCTAACCAAACAAAAAGGGCTAATATCTCTTATCACACAAAGTTCAATCATGTGTGATTGTTCTGCACAATTTACAAGAGAATTATTGTTAAAATATTGCCAAATACATTATTTTGTGGAGTTCAATAAAAAACAAAAATTATTCAGCAATGTGATTCAAGGGGTATGTATATTAGAATTTTTAAAAGATAGACCTAATAAAGAACATGCCTTTAAAATTGCTATCAATAACACTCAAATCCAAATGAACCAAATTCAATATGAGCAAATCAAACAAGATGAAATTTTAAAATTTTTCCCACTTTATGAAATACCGCTAATTAAAAGCGGGGAAATGGAAATTGTTAGAAAGATCAAAACAGACAAGATTTCACTTAGAGATTTATTGGAAAAATCTCTACAAGGCAACATTAACACCATACATTTAAAAGATATTCAAGATCAAAAAGAAACTAATGGTCGTATTTACAAGGGTGCAAATTGCCACAGGTATTTTTTAGACACGCAATATTTATTTGCAAAAGATAATCAGATCACTCAACAAATTTTTGAAAAAAATTACTATCAAAATATCATCGTAACACAAAATATTACAGGGACTTCAGACGCTTATCGCATTCATGCTAATCTTATAGAAGTAAAGAATCAAGAAATGCTTTTTTTGCATACTTGTAACCTTTCATATTGTAAGGAGCTAGAGCATGCAAAATTTCTTGTTGGGTTGCTAAATTCTAGACTTCTTGATTGGTTATTTAGAAAAACAAGCACTAATAACCATGTTAATTTATATGAACTTGAAACTCTTCCAATCCCACAAATCACCAAATCAAACAAGCCTACAGCCGATAAAATCACCGCTTTAGTGGAGCAAATCCTACAATTAAAAGAAAACGACCCTAAAGCCAACACCCAAAGATTAGAAAAAGAAATTGACGCTTTAGTCTATCAGCTCTACCACTTCACCGATGAAGAAATTAAGATCATTGAAGACGGGCAGTGAAAAGCTGATTTTCCACTTAAGGATAACCCCCTAATTTAGGGGGCAACTCTTTTTAAGAATTAGCGTTTAATCACTAGATCAAACTTTAAACCCAAAAAACTGATTTTTAGGTATAATTCTTTAAGAAGAGTGTTTACTACGATGATTTTTCATAGTAAGCTCCTAAAAGTGGATTTTACCCCCTAATCTCTAGTGGAATAAAAATTAGGGGGTGATCGTTATTTTATCCTAATCTCACAAAAACGATTTTTATAAAAGTTGCAAACCACTCATTTAAAATCGTATTGAAAAACTTCACAAGAAATAAAAAGCGCTTTACCTTAAAGGAAACCCCTTAAATAGGGGAAACCTTTGGTTTTAATGGGTTTTTTTAACAACGATTTTAACCCTATACTTAAAAAAAGGTATTTTTAAGTATAATACAACCAAAGGTTTTTTACCATGTTTTTTGGACATAGTAATCCTTTGAAGGTAATTTACCCCCTAATCTCTAGTGGAATAAAAATTAGGGGGTGAGCGTTATTTTATCCTAATCTCACAAAAACGATTTTTATAAAAGCTGCAAACCACTCATTTAAAGTCGCATTAAAAACTTTCTTCCCAATTTTTGAATTTAGTTAAAAGCTTTTTTAGAGATTGAATTTTAGATACCCCTAATTCTTAAACAAAGACTCTAAAGCTTCTACCCCCACTTTTGGCGTTTCTTTTTCGCTTTCATTTTCTGTGTTTTCTTTGACGCTAGGAATGGTTTCAAACTCTATGTGATAGCCTGTAAGCATGGACGCTAGGCACACATTCACCCCGCCTTTACCGATAGCCTTAGATTTTTCAATGTCTAACAAGCGCACTTTAGCCTTTTGCAAATGGTTATTGACGATAAAACGCTCTTGAACGGATTCTTTTTCTTCAGCATTCAATTCTTCTATGGGGATTTTTTTAATTTCAACGCTTAAAATTTTGGCTGGAGCGAGCGCTAAAGTGATATAAATTTCAGGCACATTAGAATACTCTATGCAATCAATGTTTTCTTTATTCAATTCGTTACTGATCGCATTAATGCGCACGCCCTTAACCCCCACCGCCGCGCCTATGGGATCAATCCTAGCGTTATGGGAAAAAAAGCTCACTTTCGCTCTGTTGCCTGGGATTCGCGCGCAATGGATGATTTCAATTTCTTTATCTTTAATTTCAGGGACTTCTAATTCCAACAAAGCTTCAAGCATTTTAGGGGTGGTGCGGCTCAGCTCTAATAATAAGCCTTTTTTCGTGCGTTTGACTTGCGTTAAAACCGCTTTAATGCTATCGCCCACTTTAAAACTCTCGCCCTTGATGCGATGGCGCATGGAAAGAACGCCCTGAAATTGCTGCTCGATCTCAATAAAAGTGTTTTGATTGTGATCCACTAAAATCACTTGCCCCATTAAAACGCTGTTAAGACGCTTTTGAAACGCTTCAAAGTGGCTGTCTTCTAACGCTTTTTCTAGTTGGTATTGCAAATCTTTAAAAAGGCGGTTGATCGCTCCTTGTTTCATGCTCTCCAAACTCAAGCTATAGGACAATTCGTCTTTGATCTTAACGCTTGGATCCATTTCTTTGGCTTTAGACAAGCTGATGTATTTAGAAGGATCGTTAATTAACCTTTCATCATCATCTTCTAAAACTTCCACCAACTGGATAAGCTGGAGCTGCTTGTTTTCTTCAACCACCAAGTAGCGCGCTAGGGGGTCTAACTCGTTTTGCGCCATTTTTAACAAACAGCCTTGAATCACTTTTGAAATCATCTCTTTAGGCAAATTTTTTTCATACGCAATGCATTCTATAAGGTCGCTGATTTTTTCCATTCTTAAGTTCCTTTAAATTGATGTTCTGTCGTTTTCTATCATTCTCTAGCGTTTTGTGGGGGATATGGCACGTTTAAAAGAAATTTTATTATAGCGAATTTTTAAGCTTTATTAAGAATTTCTTCTAAAACCAAAGCGATTTTTTCAAAATCTTTTTCATTCAGGCTAAAGACTTCAAAGCACACAAATTCGCATGAAATTCTTGTAATAACGCCTTTTTGGAAAAGCTTTAAATAAAGTTTCTCACCATTTAAAGCGCGGGTATTTTTGGGCTGGATTTTCACGCAAAAGGATTCTAATTCCCTACCAAACAAATTCCCTATTTTAGAAAAGCTAGAGGCGATGCTCACATTCAATTCTAAAGGCTTTAAAAGGGCGTAGAGTTTGAGGGCTTTTTGCAATAAGGCGTCTTTAGTTTGGTTTAGTAGCGCATGGATTGTGATTTCTTCTTGATGATTGACCCATGTTTTTAGGCTGCAAAAAAGCAAGGTGAGCGTGATTTTATCCGCTCTTAAGGCTCTATAAAGGGGGTGGTTTTTTAATATTCCAACCCATTCTTTTTTCCCCATAATAATACCGGCTTGAACGCTGTTAAAGCATTTATCTGCGCTAAAGCTTAAAAGCGATGGTTTTAGGGCTAAAACCTCTTCTAAAGCCGTTCTGTCTAACAAATCCACATCCCCTAAATTGTAATAATCTATCAAACCATGCTCTTTGGCTAGGGCTTGCAAATCTTTAAAGGGCGTGTCTTTTTTAAAAGCGGGGTTGTGGGTTTTAAAGAGCATTTTGCTGTTTTCATTCAAGGCTAAGCGGTAATCCCTTAAATAAGCGCGATTAATATTCCCCACTAAATGCAGCCTAGCCCCACTACTCAATAAAATATCTTTAAGGTTAAAATCCCCCCCCACTAATTCGCCATAAGAAACAACGATTTCTTTTTCTTGCGCTAAAGCGTTAGCGATGAGGAATATTGCGCTGGTGTTGTTATTCACAATTAAAATTTCTTCCGTGTTAAAACACGCCTTAAAAAGCTGTTTTAAAGGGGTTAAGCGGTTCTTTTTTTTAGCGGTGTTGAGATCGCATTCTAAATCAATGGGTTGGGTTAAAACTTCTTTTAAATAAGGTTCAATCTTTTCATAAAATTGCGGGCTAAAAAACGATCGCCCATGAGTTTCATCAAAAACGCTCGCGCTCGCGTTGATGATTTTTTGATAAGGGTTTTTCAAAAGATCCGGGGTTATTTCAAGCGTTTCTTTAGCCATAGTGAAGCGCGTTTGGTTCCTTTTTTGAGAATTAAATAAAGCGTTATCTTAAACTAAACTCGCTAAATTTTTGATAAAACTACTTTTTTAAAATCCTTAAGAGCATTTTAATGAGCTTATTGAGCGAGCGGAACTTTTTCCATAGAGTTTGGCGGTTTCTATAGGGCTTTTTCATGTTTGTTTCCATGTTCAAAATTCAAAAAGAAATCCTAAGATTCCTTTCATTTTAGAACTGATAGGATACCTCAAAACGCGCATTAAATCCAGGAGCCGGGAGCGCCATGCGCTTGCCTTTAGGGATCATATCGCTCGCTGGAGCGTCCGCGCTCGCTTGAAACACAGAAGTTTGATCCACATATTGCTTGTTTAAGATATTATTAAACACGGCTGAAATCCTTAAACCCTGCCATTTTTTAGAAGGCGGAGTCCAATTGATAAAGATATTATGCACGCCATACCCGGGTTTATGGATTTTGATCAAGCCGTATTGCGGGTAATAGATAGAATAACCCTCATAATACATGTTAGTTACAAAGCGCGAGAGCCAAGTTAAAGTAAGCCCCCATCTGCGAACATCATAATCGGCTTTTAGGATAAACACATTCCCAGTCGTTGCAGCTAGAGCGTAAGTGTCCGCTAATAAATGCCCCCTAGCTGTTGGCCAAGAGCGAGCCACTGAGAAAGTCCCTAAGAAATTCTTATACCTCACATTCCCTGAAACTTCATAACCATAGATATTAATGGTTTCGGGCAAATTCCCTGACATGTTTTTTGCGGTCGCGTTACCTCCTCCATTTTTAGAAGTGTCTTGCCCGTAGCTGTTGATGAAATTATTGATGACTTGATAGAACGCTGCCCCGCGCACATTGAAATACTTGCTGTTGAAATCCACATTGAATTCCACATTTTGACCGATTGATGGGCGCAAATTCCTTTGATAAATCACCGTAGGATCGCGCATCAAAACGCCATCGCCCGGTAAAGCCCCCTTAGTTACATACGCATAGCTCACTTTCAAGCCAATGCTTTCAATGGGGTTATAAAGCACGGTTGCAGAAGGCGAGAAACCAGAAGTTACATGCGTGCGGCCGTTTTTGTCTAGCAAGGTGTAAATATCATAACGAGTTCCCGCACCCACGATCACATTGCTTAAAATATTGTAGTTCGCTTGCATAAACCCTCCGATGATATTGCCGATCGCATGCGAATTTTGGGGCATGTTACGATAGAGCGGGTTAGGCGTGTTGAGATTTTGAGGGTATTGAGAGCTTTGATCGGTGTAGTAATGGCGGTAAGGCAAGCCCGGCCCGTTAGGGTCGTTAGGATCAATATTATTTTTATAAAAGCCGTTTTTGCCTTTATCCAATCCAGAGAAAACGCTCAGGTTTTGATAAATCATGCCGTATTCAAACACATTCCCATAATCTTCGCTAATGGGGTGGGTTACTTTAACATTAACGCCTGAGTTGATTAAAAAAATCCTTCTGGCTAAAGTCCCCTCAGCGTCCGCATTCCCTAAAGTCCAATCGTTCGCGCTAGGGTTTTGAGCGTTAGGGGGGGTCATGTCATAATCAGGATTTTTAGGGACAAGCCCATGATAAACGTTCGCGTTTGCAGAAAGCATGGTAGTGCTAAGTTGCCCATACCCTGCTTGCGCCCCTCCACTAGAATCGCTATCCCCTTGCCAATTAATAGAGTTAGGCGCGCCATAGCCTATTTGATAGCCTCCATTAGAAGGCCTGATAGCCCCTTGCGTGCATTGGCTGATATTATCTGGGTTATTACACCACTCTTTCACTTCAGGGATATAATCCGGGTTGGCTGGCTCGTTAGAATTGTAAGCGAAAGGATTCACCACAGGGTTATAATTGCCCCCCCTTACCCCTAAAAAGGCGGTGGATTCAACGCGCGGCTGGTTAAAATTAGGGCCGCCTTCATGCTTGTATTTCAGACTCAAATTGTGGTTGAAGTTGATCGTATGGGCTAATTCTTTCCCAAAGTCAATCACAAAAGGCGCTGGCTGGCTTCCTGGGTCATTGGCTTTGGAGAGGGCTGAAGTGGTGTTAGGGCGTAAAAGCCTTGTAGAATTGTCTCGTGTGAGGTTGTAGCTCACGCTAATGCTATCGGTTTCGTTGATATAGCCATTAATTTTAGCTAAAACGCTATTGACTTCACTCGGAGTCCCTACGCTCATTTCGCTATTGCTTGGATCTTGTAAATCGTAGTTAGGGTGGAAGAGATCCCTAAAAGCGTTGTTCCCGTCTCTGTAGTAAAAAATATTTTGATGGTTGTAATAAGCGAGTATGTCCCAGTTTTTCCCCCGATAGGCTGCAGTAGCGTTCATGCGATACCCGAAGTTGGTATAAAAGGCCGCTTCCGCTTTAGCCCCATAAGTTTGATTCTTTCTTAAGAAGTCGTTAGCGTCAATCGTAGTGAAAGACAATTTACCAGCCACTGCACCTGGGCCTGCTGAAGCGTTCGCTGCCCCTTTAATCACTTCCACTTCTTTGATCATGTTAGGATCGATCACGGTGTTAGCGTCATGGTGGAAAATATTACCATTTTGAGCGACGCCATCAATCGTTACCCTTAAAAGACGGCTTTCAATCCCCCTAACATAGATTTTTTGCGCCATCAAGCCCCCACTGGCCACATTCACATCGGCCCTGGTCCTAAAAATATCACGGATTTGGTTGCTTTGGCGTTGCTGGAGTTCTTTTCTGTCAATATACATTTTATTATTATATTCAAAAGTCCTTTCACCCTTGGTGGTTACCTTACCCAAAGTATGTTCTTCCTTAGCTTGCAAACTGCTAGCGACAATACAAGAGACAAACACAATACGAAATTGATTTCTAAGCATTTCTTTGCCTTTTCATTTACTTTTTTCTAAAAATTTAGTCAAGTTTTAAACCTAAGGTTATTATTACATTATTCTATTTAATAATACCTTAAATTTGTTTTAGGATTAAGAAAAAATGAAGAAAAATATGATTAAAAAACGCTTTAGCATTTTACTGAGCGGCTGAATCAATCATTACTCGTGAAGAAGCGCTGCTAATGCCCCTTAAAAAAGTTTGAGAAGACACATTGATTTCAGCGTTTTGGCGGAAAATATCGCTTGGCTGGTTGCTTTGGCGTTCTTCTAAATCGTGGCGTTTGATAATGATCGTATTCCCCCATTGAAAGGGTTTATAAGATCGCTTTTTTTTGATGACAAAATGGGGTTTTAAATCCAAAAATTGCGTGTAACTTGGGAAATATAAAGGCTCTAGTAAGGGGTTTATGGGGTGCGCTTTTAGAATGATAAGGAGAAAAAAGAGGTTAAGGATTATTTTCATAGCTAATTCTCACGCTCGCCCCCACTTGAGAATTTTTAGAAACCTCTAACTTGTTGATCTTTAAAAAAAGATCAGTGATCTCCTTGTAGCGTGTTTTTAAGATATGGCTCAAATCTTTAAGGGCGTCTTCAATGAGGAAGTATTGTTTTTCTTGCATCGTGCTTTGAATGATTTCTTGGATTTCCATATAATCTAAATAGGTTTTGTTAGGCAATTCTGTGTAGAAAAGATCCAAATTCACGCTTATTTTTTGAGGTTTTAGGCGTTCAAACTCCAAAATCCCTAAAATCGTTTCAAACACCAAATGATGGATGTGAACGGCTTGCTTGATTTTCATAAGACTTTCTTTTCTTTACCAGCGAGTAAGTTAAAAATATTGCCCGCATGCTTGATAAGGGTAAAAATAAAGATTAACACCATCGGCGTTTGCGTGCCGACTTCTTTAAGGATATTGACGCTATCTGGGATATGCATGTAAGGGATAAAAAAGATAAGAATTGTCGCTGTGCCTACCCCTAGAATGCTGGCGAGCGAAGAGATTTTAAGCACCTTGCCCACAAAAAACCACACCATTAAACCGATCAAGCTTTCAATAGGGATAAGCAACACCACAGATCCCATGATCGTAGAAACGCCCTTGCCTCCATTGAAATTCAAAAAAGGCGAATAACAATGCCCTAAAATGCTAGCGATAGCGACCATCCATTGCAAGCTATACTCTAGCCCAAACAATTTGCTTAAAAAAACAGCGAACATGCCTTTGAAGAGATCCGAAATTAAGACTAATAGCGCCATTTGCTTAGCGTTACTCACGCCCCTACTTTGCAAAGCGCGCAAAACATTCGTCGCGCCAATGCCCCCCGATCCGATCTTAGTAATATCCATGCCGTAAAAGATTTTCATTAACGCATAGCCAAAAGGAATCCCCCCAATAAGATAGCCCAAAAGGGTGAAAATAATATTAATATTGGTTAGGAAGTTTAAAACGCTTTCCATAAATACCCTTTCAAATAAAATAGCTGTCATTATAACATGTTGCTTTTTAAGTGAAAGCGTTAAGTTGTTAGGGTATAGTGGATTAAAAATTTTAGGATATGAGAATGCTTGAATCTTCTAGCCATTTTTTAAAATCGTTTCGCTTGAAGCGTTATATAGGGTTTCTATTGATTTCTTTAGCGCTATTAATCACGCCCTTTATCCGCATTGATGGGGCGCATTTGTTTTTGATCTCCTTTGAGCATAAGCAATTGCATTTTTTAGGCAAGATCTTTAGCGCTGAAGAATTGCAAATTTTGCCTTTTATGGTTATTTTGCTTTTTATAGGGATTTTTTTCATCACCACTAGCCTTGGGCGTGTGTGGTGCGGGTGGGCTTGCCCGCAAACCTTTTTAAGGGTGCTTTATAGAGACGTGATTGAAACCAAGATTTTCAAGCTCCATAAAAAGATCAGCAACAAGCAAGAAAGCCCTAAAAACACCCCAAGTTATAAGATCCGTAAAGTATTGAGCGTTTTGTTATTCGCTCCTGTTGTGGCGGGGCTTATGATGTTGTTTTTCTTTTATTTCATCGCCCCTGAAGATTTTTTTATATATCTTAAAAACCCTAGCGAGCACCCTGTTGCTATGGGTTTTTGGCTTTTTAGCGCGGCTGTGGTGTTGTTTGATATAGTGGTGGTTGCGGAGCGTTTTTGCATCTATTTATGCCCTTATGCCAGGGTGCAATCGGTGTTGTATGATAATGATACCTTAAACCCTATTTATGATGAAAAGCGTGGCGGAGCGCTTTATGATAATCAAGGCAACCTCTACCCTCTATCCCCTAAAAAGCGTAGCGCGGAAAATGAGTGCGTGAATTGTTTGCATTGCGTGCAGGTTTGCCCCACGCATATTGATATTAGAAAGGGCTTGCAATTAGAATGCATCAATTGTTTGGAATGCGTGGATGCATGCACCATCACCATGGCTAAATACAATCGCCCTTCACTCATCCAATGGTCTTCAACCAACGCCACAAACACGCACCAAAAAGTGCGCTTAGTGCGCTTAAAAACGATCGCTTACATGGGGGTTATCGCTATTGTAATCGCTCTTTTAGTCATCACTTCGTTTAAAAAAGAACGCATGCTTTTAGACATTAACCGCAACAGCAATTTGTATGAATTGCGATCTAGCGGGTATGTGGATAACGATTATGTGTTTTTATTCCACAACACGGACAACAAAGACCATGAGTTTTATTTCAAAATTTTAGGGCAAAAGGACATTAAAATCAAAAAACCTTTAACCCCCATCATGGTTAAAGCCGGGCAAAAGATCAAGGTGGTAGTGATTTTAAGAAAACCCTTAAAGAGTAACGCTACAGAATACAAACGCACTAAAGACGCTCTAATCCCTATTACCATACAAGCTTATAGTGCAGACGATGAGAATATTACGATAGAAAGGGAATCGGTGTTTATTGCGCCAAGTGAGGATTGAAGCCTAAAACTAGCGCTCAATCACTTCATAAGGCAAGCCTTGTTTGATCAATTCTTCCATAAAGGGATCGGTGTTTAATTCTTCTACGTTAAACACCCCAGCCCTAAAATGATCCGTGCTCCAAGTGTCATTGCAAATCATTTTAGCCGCGCACATCGCTGGCACGCCGGTGGTGTAGCTTATGGCTTGCGAACCCACTTCTTCATAGCATTTTTTGTGATCGCACACATTGTAAATGTAGAGCGTTTTGTCTTGGTTGTTTTTAATGCCCGTCATATAGCACCCGATGTTGGTTTTACCGGTGGTGTCTTTGGCTAGAGTCGCTGGATCAGGAAGCAAGGTTTTTAAAAATTGTATCGGCACGATTTTTACGCCTTGATGCTCTATTTCTTTAATGCCTAGCATGCCGACATTTTCTAAGCATTTCATGTGGGTTAAATAATTTTGAGAGAAAGTCATAAAAAACCTCGCCCTCCTTAAGCCTTTAATGTTTTTGACTAACGATTCCAATTCTTCATGGTATAAAAGATACGAATCCATTTCGCCAATCTGCGGGTAAGCCCACACTTGCTTGATTTCTAAAGGCTTTGTTTCAATCCATTTGCCATTTTCATAATAACGCCCTTTAGAGCTGACTTCTCTCAAATTGATTTCGGGGTTAAAATTCGTCGCAAAAGGGCGTTTGTGATCCCCAGCGTTGCAATCTAAAATATCTAAAGTGTGGATAGTGTCAAAATGGTGTTTTTGAGCGTGAGCGACATAAGCGTTAGTAACGCCCGGATCAAACCCAGCCCCTAAAACCCCTAAAATCCCCACTTCTTTATAGGCCCTATCAAACGCCCATTGCTCTTTGTATTCAAACTTCGCTAAATCCGGGTGTTCGTAATTGGCGGTATCAATGTAATGCGTTTTAGTTTCTAAACATGCTTGCATGATCGTTAAATCTTGATAGGGTAAAGCCACATTGATAACGACTTTAGGCTTGTGTTTTTGGATTAAAGCGACTAAGGCTTGCGTATCATCGGCATCCACTTGCTCAACGCCAATTTCCCCCAAACCCTTTTTGAGCATGCTTTCTTTAATCGCATAGCATTTGTCTAAGCTCCTGCTTGCTAAAATGATATTTTTAAACACATCCCTGTTCATGCCCATTTTGTGTGCTACCACACTGCCTACGCCACCAGCTCCAATTTGTAATACTGTATGCAAGGAACACCTACTTTCTAACTGATCTCGTTCTTTTAGGGGGGTATTATATTATAATAAGATAAATTTGATTAATAAGGATGCAAGCTTGCAAGAAATTAAGTTGGATATTTATGCCACTTTGGTGTGCATGGTTTTAGTGCTGCTTTTGGGGCGTTATGTGATTTCTAAAGTCAAGTTTTTACGCGATTATGATATTCCAGAGCCTGTTGTGGGCGGGGTTTTAGTCGCTTTTTTTATCATGTTAGCGCGTCAGTTTTACAATTTTGGCTTGCAATTTGATTCTTCTTTAAAAGATCCTTTAATGCTGACTTTTTTTATCACCATTGGTTTGAGCGCGGATTTCAAATCTTTGCAAAAAGGCGGGAAAATGCTTGCGGTTTTTTTGCTGGCTGTGGCGGGGTTTGTGGTGTGTCAAAATGCAGTGGGGATTTCTATCGCTAGCCTTTTAGGGGTCAATCCTTTAATGGGGCTTTTAGGGGGGTCTATCGCTTTAGTGGGAGGGCATGGCACTAGCGCGGCATGGGCTAATTTTTTCACCCAACCACCTTATAATTTTAGCTCCAGTTTAGAAGTGGGCATGGTGTGCGCGACTTTTGGCTTGGTGAGTGGGGGGATTATTGGAGGGCCTGTCGCTAAATATTTGATCTCAAAATACAAACTAGAGCCTAAAGACACTAAAGAAAAAGACACTTTAGAGGGCGTGGCGTCTAAAGGCTTTGAAACCCCTAAAGAGCAACGCCTAATCACCGCATCCAGTTTTGTAGAAACTTTAGCTTTGATTGCGATCGCTTTATTGGTGGGGACTTTTTTATCGCACTTGATGCCTAAAAGTTTCACTTTGCCGACTTTTGTGTGGTGTTTGTTTGTGGGGGTTATTTTAAGAAATGCCTTGTCGTTTTTTAAAATCCATAGCGTGTTTGACAGAGAGGTTTCAGTCATAGGGAACGTGAGTTTGAGTCTGTTTTTAGCCTACGCTTTGATGAGCGTGAATTTATTGGAATTGTTAAAACTCGCTGTGCCGTTAGCGGTTATTTTGAGCGTTCAAGTGGCGGTTATGATCCTTTATGTGGTGCTTGTAACCTTTAGGGTATGCGGGAAGGATTATGATGCGGCGGTGTTGTGTGCGGGGCATTGCGGTTTTGGGCTTGGAGCGACTCCAACGGCTATGGTGAATATGCAAACCATCACCAACCACTACGGGCCATCGCATGTAGCGTTTATCGTCGTGCCTTTAGTGGGAGCGTTTTTTGTGGATATTATCAACGCTTTAGCGATTAAAGGCTTTTTGCTCTTGCCTTTTTTCCCGTCATGAGACTTTATGAGAGTTTATTAGAAATGTGCTTGAATAAGGCATGGGAGCATCAAACCCTAGCCTTAGAAAACCCAAGCGTGGCTTGCATGGTGCTAGATAAACACCATGAGATCTTGAGTTTAGAAACCCACAAAAAAGCCAAAACCCCGCATGCAGAAGTTTTAGCCGCCCAATCAGCGCTAAAGATTTTACGCCCCAGTTTGAAAAACGATTTAGAAAAGTTAGAAGACCCTAAAACTTTAAGCGATTTTTTAAAAACGCACCACGATAACGCTTTTACAGAATGCGTTTTTTTAATCACCTTAGAGCCATGCAATTCTTATGGCAAAACCCCGGCGTGCAGCGAATTGTTAGAAATTTTAAAGCCTAAAAGAGTGGTCATTGCCACAGAAGAAAACGAAGCTAAAAAAGGGGGTTTAGCAAGGCTAAAAAAGGCTCGTATTGAAACAATGATTTGCCACAATTTAGAAAACAAGGCTAAAGACTTGCTCTTGCCTTTTAGGATAATGGAACAAAAGGGGCGTTTTAATTTGTTCAAACTCGCTTTAAGAATGAATGGGGATTATTATCATGGTAAGATCACCGGGCAAAAAAGCGTTATTTTCACGCACAACCAGCGAGCGGTATGCGACACGCTTATTGTTTCTGGGAAAACCATAAGAACGGACAACCCCTTATTAGACGCTCGCTTTTGCGGCAGCTTTTATCACAATAAAAACCCCAATATCGCTATTTTATCCAAGCGTCCAATCAACCCCCATTCAAAAGTTTTTTCTGCGCCCAATCGTTTGGTTAATGCTTTCTATGACCCTAAAGATTTACCCATAGAGAAGGGGTTTAATTTCATTGAAGGGGGGTGGGAATTGTTTGAGAGCTTGAGGGATAAAACAGACGCATTGCTTTTGCATTCGCATGCGTCTATGATTGGCGAAGCGTTTAGTGCATTCGCTTTAAAAACCCCTTTTAAGGGGCGGTTGTTGCATGCGCAAATCTTGGAAAATGAAGCCCTTTTATGGATAGAAAACTCTTAAGGTTATACCAGCCTTTAAACGCTTATTCTTACAACAGCGATTCGCTTTTTTTATACGATTTTTCACGCCCTTTGATTAAAAATAGCGGCGCGATTTTAGACATAGGATCAGGGTGTGGAATCTTAGGCTTACTCTGCGCTAGAGACAACCCGCTAGCGATCGTTCATTTAGTGGAAAAGGATGGCAAAATGGCGTTTTGCTCCCAAAAAAACGCCCTTAAATTCCCCAACGCTCAAGTGTTTGAAAGCGATTTTTTAGATTTTAACCCCCCGATTTTGTATGATGTGATTGTGTGCAACCCTCCTTTTTACGCTTTAGGCTCTATTAAATCTCAAATTAAAGGGCATGCGAGGCACCAGAGCGAATTAGACTTCGCTTCTTTGGTGGCTAAAGTGAAAAAATGCTTAAAACCTAAAGGGTATTTTATTTTTTGCTATGAAGCCTTGTCGCTTTGCTTGGTCATAGAGAGCTTAAAAAGCGTTAAGCTCACGCTAGAAACTTTAAGGTTTGTCCAAAGTTTTAAAGACAAAAACGCCCATTTGATGCTTGGAGCGGCTAGGAATAATTCCAAAAGCGCTCTAAAAGTTTTGCCCCCTTTAATCACGCACCATTCCAAAAACCAAAGCGACAACACCAAGGAAGTTCTAAGCATCTATCAAATTTGTAACACTTATTCTATCAAAGCGCTTCTCAATTAGCGCCCTTAAATTAAGGATTAAAAAATGAAATGTTCGCATTGCCAGTTGGAGTTTAAAGAAAGTGAGCTTTTTAAAGAGGTGATCCATCATAAAGAATTGTATTTTTGCTGCACGGGGTGCGCTAGGGTGTATGCGTTATTATTGGATTTGAATTTAGAGAGCTTTTATGACAAATTAAACGATTCCACTTTAGCCCCTGTAACGCCCCAAGATTCAATGAGCGCTTTGGAATTAGAACAAGCCCTTGAAGAAAACAATAAAGGCGAATTAATCCTTAATCTTTTGCTAGAAAAAACGCATTGTAACGCTTGCTTGTGGCTCAATCAAAAGGTTTTAGAGCGCTTAAAGGGGGTTAAAAAAGTGAGCGTGAATTTCACCACCCACCATTTACAAATCGTGTTTGAGAAGTCCTTAGACCCTAAAGAAATCGTTCAAAAAATTGAGAGTTTGGGTTATGGGGCTAAAATTTATAACGCAAAAAATTACACCCTAAAAGCCCAAAAAGAGCAGCGCTCCTACTTGCTCACTTTAAGCGTTGGGTTTTTTGCCACCATGAATTTGATGTTTATTGCCATTGCCAAATACGCAAGTTATGGTAGCGCGAGTTATGGCGGTGCGAGTTATGGCACTGGCATGGATAAGCTCATGCAAAGGAATTTGGATCTCGTATCGCTCTTTTTAAGCTTGTTGGTGCTAGTGGTGGTGGGGCGTTTTTTCATTAAGGGGGCGTTTTATGGGCTAAAAAATGGCGTTTTGGGCATGGATTTGAGCGTGTCTTTTGGAGCGTTATCGGCGTTTGTTTATTCTTTTTATGCCATGCTGGTGTCCCAAGAGACTTATTTTGAAGCGAGCAGCACGATTTTAACGCTTGTTTTTGGCTCTAAGTTTTTGGAATTAAAAGCCAGGCTGTTTGCGAATGAAAAATGTTTGGCCCTAGAATCGCATGAAATCCATAGCGTGATCGTTGTAGAAAAGGACAAACAAATAGAAAAACACCCTAAAGATGTGGCGATAGGCTCTGTTGTTTGGGTGCCAAGCGGGGCTAAAATCGCTTTAGATGGCGTGCTTTTAAATCATGCGAGCGTGGATGCGTCTTTGATCAGCGGGGAGTTTAAGCCTTTGGAATTGGAGGTTAATGATCCAATTTTAGGGGGTTATGTGAATGTGGGCATGCCTTTTAGCTATCAAGTGAGCGCTACTTTTCAAAACTCACGCCTTTCTGGTTTGTTAGAAACTTTAAAAAAGAGTTTTTTAGAAAAGCCCTTAATTGAGAGCAGCGCGAATCAAATTGCGGATATTTTTTCTAAAGCGGTGTTGTTTTTAGCCTTTATAAGCTTTTTATTATGGCAATTTGGTTTGGGGGGTGATTTTGAAAAAGCCTTAATGGTGTGTATTAGCGTGTTAGTCATCAGCTGCCCTTGCGCATTCGCCTTGGCTACGCCCATTGCGTTAGTGATAGGGGTGTTTAAAAACCCTTTGATCGTGTTTAAAGAAGCGTTGTTTTTAGAAACTCTGGCTAAAGTGGAAAAAATCTTTATAGACAAAACCGGCACTCTCACGCAAAAAGAAGTCCTTTTAAAAGAAAAAATCATTTATGAAGAATTTGATGAAAGGCTTTTGAAGAGCCTTTTAAAAGTGAGAGAGCATTTAGCCCATAATGCGATTCTTAAAACATTAGATGGCGATGAGGTTAATTTAGAACAGATAGAGTTTTTCGCTCATGGCCTGAAAGCGAATTATCAAAACGAAACTTTGCTAGTGGGGAGTTTGAAATTTTTAAACGCTATGGGGGTTGATATAAAGACTAAAGAGAGCGCTAATATCATGGTAGGCTTTGCGAAAAACAAGACTTTATGCGCGTTATTCATTTTAGAAGAGCGTTTGAAAAATAACGCTAAAGAAGTCATTCAGGCTTTACAAAATAAAGGCTTAGAATTAGAAATTTTAAGCGGGGATAATGAAAGCTCGGTTAAGGAGTGCGCGAAAAAATTAGGGATTTCTAAGTATCATGCCCATTTGACCCCTGAAGATAAGGCTCAAATCGTCAGCTCTTATCAGGGCGTGTGCGCGATGATAGGCGATGGCAATAATGACGTGCTAGCCTTAAAAAAAGCGAGCGTTTCTTTAGGGTTTGAAAAAAGCGCTTTGAGTAAAAGCGCATGCGATATTTTGCTTTTAGAAGAGGATTTGAGTTTGCTAGAAAAAGCGTTTCATAACGCTCAAAAAGTCTATCAAGTGGTGTTGCAAAACATTGTTTTGAGCTTGATTTATAACGCTGTTTTAATCCCAGTCGCTATGCTAGGATACATCAACCCTTTAATAGCGAGTTTGAGCATGAGCGCTAGCTCACTCTTAGTGGTTTTAAATTCTTTGAGGTTGAAACGCTCTTAAACAAACCACATCGTTTTGGCTAAAATGGCAATTAAAAAACCAAAAGTTAGAGCGATAGGGTGGATATATTTGCCAATAGGGTTTTTCTTGCCCAAAAACTTACACAATAAAGAAAAAAGCACTAAAAGAAAAACGCTTAACGCTAAGATTACCTTCACCATCAGTATCTTTTGAAAAGGGGTTTCACACCAGCCTTTATCGCCTCCCATATACCGACTAAGCATTATTCCCCCTGTTAAAACAAGCCCTAAAACGCATAAGGGCATGATTTTAACCGCTCTTTGAGTGATCCCTGCATTTGCTTTATTGGCAAAATCTTCGCCAAACATTTTCTTCACATTAGGGAAAATCACCCCATCAAAAAACAAGTAACCGATAAAAATAATGGCGCACAATAAATGAACAACCAACGCATAAGGATAAATCGCATCCATTCAAAATCCTTTATTCATGGGAAAATTAAAGAGTTTCTAATCTACTATAAAAGGATTTTATTGTCAAGTATCCCACTATTATGGGAATTTTAAGGGTGGTTTTTGTTTGACTTTTAAGACTGCAATTAGCTATAATAAAATAATTAAAAAAGTAATACTTAAGCGGAACGCCCTAGAGAGTGGTGATCAATTTTATAGCAAAGAAGAAAATAGAATGCAAGATTGCAAGATGGTTTGTAAAAATTTTAATCGTAAGGAATCTGTTTTGATGGCTCAATCTTTAAATATTTCTAAAAAAGGCTCGGTAGTTTTAGGCGCTCTTTTGAGTTCGTTATGGCTGACAAACCCCTTAAGCGCTTATGAAAAAAATGGCGCGTTTGTGGGGATTAGCTTAGAAGTGGGTAGGGCTGATCAAAAAACCAACGCTTACAAAAACGGCGAATTGTTTCAAGTGCCTTTTGGCGATGTTTCGGCTAATGATGATGGCAAAGTGCCTGATGGGCAGACTGGTGGCTGTCAGCCCGCTTCAGGGACACCAGGAACGCCAGGCTATACTCAAGCTAACTGCGTGGTCAATTGGACTTCTCGCACCATGCTAAGCACCAATAAAAACATTCCTGGCCGTAACCAGCCGATGTATGGGCTAGGCGTGATCACAGGCTATAAGCATTTTATGGGTAAAAAAAGGTGGTTTGGGCTACGCTATTATGGTTTCTTTGATTATGGGCATTCCAATTTTTCTAATTCTAGAGCCGCTAACGCTATATCGCCTTTTTATTTGAGCGATCAAAAAGCCGACATGTATACTTATGGTTTTGGCACAGACATGCTTTTTAATATTATAGATAAGCCTAAAGCCACGGCCGGGTTTTTTGTGGGCGTGAATTTTGCAGGTAACACTTGGACCAATAATCGTGTGGGGTATTTTAAGGACGGGTATGTTTATGGCGTTAATACTGACGCTGACGCCTACATGACTAACGCTGATGGCACAATCACTTGTGGGGACACGACGCCGGCGAGTTGCAATGTGGGGATCAACCCTAACAGCGTCTATACTACAGGAAAATTAAACGCTAAAGTGAATAACACGATTTTCCAATTTTTGGTGAATGTAGGGGTTAGAACCAATATTTTTGAACACCATGGCATTGAGTTTGGTATCAAAATCCCCACGCTCCCTAATCATTTTTTCAAAGGCTCTACCACTATAAAAGCGAAAAAACAAGGCCCGCTAGAGAATGGGAATCCGACCACTATCACCGGAGCAGAAACCAATTTCAGTTTAACCCAAACCTTACGCCGTCAGTATTCCATGTATTTACGCTATGTCTATACTTTTTAAATTCAGTAGGGTTTTTAGGCAAGGCTTAGACATGAAAGCTTTGTGCTTCAAGCTTTCAAACCATCATTGAGTTGCAATAACTCTGCACTGTTTTCTGCTTTTTTGATAAAATCATTGATAGCATAGTAGCATATATTAATATTGTCTTTGAATGGGGCAAATTTTGCATATTCTTTGGCATCATCATGGGTATTTGGAGCCACAAAAACACTGAATTTTTCTCTAATATCGGTGCTATTGTTGATCAAATCTTTTAAGTGTCTGGGTATCATTTTGCTTTGACTCCTGTCTCTAATCAAGCTCACTTCTGTATAACTTTGGGCTGTCTATAAGCTACAAGGTTTATTACCGCTTGCTGTATATACGGGCAAGCCTTCACTTTTATAATGGGGTATCACGCTTAAATACTTAAAATGTTGTTTCAAGAAAATAGCGCTTAAAAATTCCAAGCGTAAAGGCCTATTGATGAATTTTAAGAAACTATCTTTTGATTCTTGTTTCTTGTTGCAAGCGATGAGCAATTCTTGCTTGATAAAATCTTTAGTATAAGTGTTTGCTAGTTCATTCAATTTGCTTGATTTAACGCTCTCATTAGTGCTGATTGGAGTAACGCTAACAAGAAAGCTATCCACACTCGCCTATGGTTAAAAAAGGCGAGTTTGTTAGCTTGAGTGTCATCTAAATAATCCCCCTTAAAAGCCTTATGGGTTTGTAAAATATAATCTATTTTATTATTTTCATTAGTGTTAATATCAATAAACCTACCATTACCACGCAATGAAATAAGTCCTACAATACGCATTTTTCTAATGCATTCATCAACAGCTTCGTTAGTGATTTGGCTCATTTTAAATCGTATTTTATTGATGCTTTCTAAAAGTTTTAGGCATTTTTTACAGATAAATTCATCTGAGTAACTGAATTCTGTTTTATTGATAGCAACGATTTCTTGTCTTAAATGAATGATATAGTCATAAAGATCATTAGCGTTATCGTTTCTCCAACAAAGTAAAATAGGGATTTCTTTGACAGATAGGGGAGTTAGATGGGCATTTTTGAGTCGTTTCAAAAGCGAGAGTAATAGTTTGAAAGGGTTGTTATGGTTTAAGTTCTTTTTGTAAGGGTTTCTTGCTTCATATTTAGACAGAGCGTTTAAAAATATAGCCCCAACTACGCTTTCATCAACGCTTTCTTTAAAAGCATCGTTTTCTTTATCGTAATAAGCAAGAATAAGCATCTTAGCGCTATCGCTGATGAGTATTTTCTCATATTTTGCATAGTAGCAAAAACCAAACTCACACATAAGCTTATACCAAGTGTCAAACCGACTTTCCCATCCATGCTCAAAGCCCATTTCTTTATGCTGTTGTGGGGATATTTCTATAATGCGTTCTAACTCTTCATCGCTAAAGACATATTCATTGGAGTCAAATTTTTCTTTCAATTCTTTATTTTGATTGATAGAAGTAGGTCTATAAAGCCTATGAGCCAAAACGGATTTGATAATTTGCATGATCGTTGAAGATTGAAGGATTTGATTTTCAAATTTTCCTAAAACAGCTAAAAATTGCCCTATTCTTTTAGGGTTTCGCATGGTGGTTGAAAAGCTTAAAATTTTTCGTGCCGGTTTTTTAGTCATAATAATTACCTATAATTAGTTACAAAGATTTCTTGACTATCTTCTTTAATAGTATTGTCATTATAACTGATATAATTACTCTTGATATTAAAAATATAATATTTTTTAGCCCATTCTTTTAAAATAAAATTAGTCTCTCCCTTGTGATAAACAAGATTAGTTATACCAAATAAAACTCCCTTTTTATCTAGGCTATCTAAAACACCATATAAGGCTATCTCATTATCGCTATCCCATAACTTGTTGTATTCACTATTGGAGATTAAATAAGGGGGGTCAAAATAAACATAATCATCTTTTAAATAAGTGGTGTGGTTAAGGAAATCAATATAATCATCATTGTGAAAAATAATGGTGTTTTGCTGTATAAAATCTATGTAGTTTTTTAGGGCATTATAAACATTTTCATTGAAATCCACATTACCTACAGGTAAATTAAAAAGCCCTTTAGAATTAAATCTAATCATGTGATTAAACCCATAAATTAAAAGTAAATATAAATAGAGCATGTTGTTTTGATTGGAGTTAAAATCAGCCCTTAGTTTTTCATAAGCTAATTTATTGTATTTAGCGTAGTAAGTTTTTATATATTGTTTTTTTAATTCATCAGGGGCTGTAATCCCCTTAAAAGAGAAAGACAAGCCATAATGAATGATAATTTTAGACAATTCATCAAAAAGCTCACAAATATTGAACTTGCTTAAAGTTTTATGTAAATTGATAATATTGGTATCTATGTCGTTAGCTAAGTATCTTTTAGCCTTAGTGTTTAAAAACACGCTACCCCCACCCACAAAAGGCTCAATAAATTGATTAATGTTATTTGGGAATAGCTTATTGAGTTGTGGCATGAGTTTATATTTATCCTCTACATAGAAAAAGGGAGAACGAATGCCTTTTTTCAAGGTTTCACTTCCACTATAAATAAAAATTCTTTATGCTCTTTAAAATCAGTTTTTCCTGAATTAAAAAAACTATGAGCCTTTTCTTTAACGCTTAATTTTCCTTTTTGGCTTAAAATTTCCACTAAATCTTTAAAGCCTATTTTATTTTGCGAAGAGCTAGACTTAGAATTATAGGTATTATTATAAGTTAAAGCAATCCTTTTACAATCTAGTTTTTCAATTAAATCGCTCAATTCTTTCTTGGCATTAGAGCGACAATATTCGCTCATGTTCTCGCATAATGGCTTTAAAGCTGTTCCATAGAGTTTGGGTTTTTTCCACTGCACTAGGTTTTCATAGAGATGATAAAACCGGCTGTATTGCCTTGAATTGTATGGGGGGTCAATAAAGACTAAGTCTATTTTTAAGGTTTTAGCCAATTCGTTAGCGTTTTTTCTCTCTATCATGATATTTTTATCATGCTTTATAGGGCTAATAAGCTCAAAAATAAATCTATCTTGCAAAATCTCTTTTTTCCTATAAGCTTCATAATGACCCACCGTGTTAGCTATCTTATCCATTGAATAAATCAAGCTTGTTAATAAAATATCTTTATTTAATTTATCTAAATTCAAGCTTTCTATATGCTCTCTAATGCTACCGATTTTGACGCAATCTTTATAGCTGAAAAATTTGTCGCTAAAATGTTGGCTAAAATAATTTTCTTCTAGCTTTAAAGCTTGAGTATAATATTCTTTCAGCTCTTCAAGCACCTTAAAATCAGCGTCTTGCCCCATAAAAAAAGCATGATAAATGATTTCATTAGAAAATAAAATATCATTTATAATAATATTTTTAATGTTAGGAATAGTGGCAAATTGACCAGCCACTACCCCACTTCCGGCAAAAATATCGCACACGCTTTTGATATTATTTAATTTTAAACTCCCAAATACCCACTTTATAAGCTTGGTTTTTGAGCCAATATACCGGCGGTTTTTTAGATTAAATTTTTCCACTAGCCACCTTTAAACTAAAAGAATAAAACCACTTAGTAACATATAAGATTTAAAAATCACAATCTCTTATTAAGCTTTTTGAAATACCAAAGACTAAGAGCTAAGAATATAAAAAAGGGCGATAGCACGCCTATTTCAGGAATGAGTATCCCTGAAATGCTGAACTTCCCTAAAGCAAAGAATAGCCCCCAAACAACGAGCGTGATAATGATAAACTTTAGCCCTAAAAGAGCCAGGTTTTCATAGCGGGCGAGACTGGGCGAAAAATAAGCGATTAAAACGCTTAAAAACGGCACAAAAAAGGGCAAGATCGCAAACACATACAAAAACGAGCGCACTTTTTTCGTGTCCGCGTTTTGGCGCACTAAAGCATGCAAGGATAAAAGAGCGTCTGTGATAGAAACCGCAGGCTTGTTTTGATAAATGGTGTCTAAAACTTTAGGGCGGAAATTTTTGAGCGTTTTAAAGGTTTTTAAACGCGTGGTGCTTAAAGCGTTTGCGCCCAGTTCAAAACTCAAGGGCATCTCATAGATAGTAGTGTCATGCAAAATCCAATACTTGTCTTCAAAAAAAGCTTCTTTAGCTTCAGCGTAAGATTCTAAAGTTTTATCTTTTAGGCGAAAAACCTTGATGTTTTGGGCTTTTTGCAATAAGGGATTGATCTTATCAAAATACACATAATCATCGTTATATTTCACTAACAAATGCTCTGAGACGCTCAAAGAATTGTCTTTATAGATTAAATTTTGCGTTTTTTCTTCCATATACACAAAAGGAGTCGCGTTCAACCCCACATAAATAGCCGTGAAAAACAGGCTAATCAAAAAAATAGGGCTTAAAATCTGGCATTTGGAAAAGCCAATGGAGAGCAGGGCGGTGTATTGGTTGGATTTAATGAATGCGATGTAAAATAAAACCATCGCCAAAAGCAAGGAAATGGGCAAGGTGTAATTGAGGGCGAATAAAATATCATAGGTGAAAAATAAAATGATCATGTTCGCAGAATCGGGCATTTTATCGGCGTATTTCAGGCTGTCAATGCCTACAAAAAACAATTCCAAAGCCAAAAGCACGATTAAAAAGTATTTGAAATAATACCACCCCACAAATCTAAACAAACGCACTTTAAACCCCTAACTTTCTATTTTTAAAGGTTTTTTAAGCGTGAAACGATTTTGCATGGCGTTAAAATCATGGCTTTCTATAAAAAATTTTAGGGCGTTTTTGGCATGTTCAAACGCAGCGTTTTTTAAAGGCTCTTCGTTTTTGTGGAATTTTGAAAGCACATGCTCAATCACGCCAATCCCTTTAGAAATCCCCACCCTCAAGCGATAATAAGAATTCGAACACAATAAATCAATGGACTTTAAGCCATTATGCCCCCCATTCCCCCCACCCTTTTTAAACCTCACAACGCCTAAAGGTAGATCCAAGTCGTCATGGACAATTAAAAGCTCTTTAATTTTGTAAAAATTTTTAGCGCTTAAAACGCTCTCGCCGCTTAAATTCATGTAAGTTTGGGGCTTGAGTAAGATAAAATCCTTATAAACGCATAAACAAGCGTTGTGTTTGGAAGAAAAAGTGAAAGAAAGATCCAACTCGCTAACGAGCGAATCTAAAATATCAAAACCAGCGTTGTGTCTGGTGTGAGCGTAACGCAAAGTAGGGTTGCCTAAACCTACTAAAAGCGTCATAGCCTGAAATCACTTCGCCTTAATCACACCGATCACAGCGATAGAATCATGATCTAAAATCTTAACATTCTCGTGTTTTTCTAAATCGCGCACCAAAATAGACTCATTCACGTCTAAAGGGGCCACATCCACTAAATAGTGATCGGGCAAATGCTCTGGAGTGCATTCCACGCTGATACGCTTTTTAGAGAGCATCAAAATCCCTTTATTTTTCAAGCCCACTGGAGTGCCTTGGTGTTTAACGGGGACTTTAAACTTAGACTTCACGCCCTTAGTAACAGCGAGTAAATCCACATGGATAAGCTCGTTAGTAACAGGGTTTTTTTGGTATTCTTGAACCACGACTTCAAAAGTCTTATCCCCTAATTTCACCGGGAAAATCAAATGCTTTTTTTCCTTAAGGTATTTAATGAAAGGGTTTAATTTGAACGCGCCATTCACGTTTTCAACACCCTTTCCATAAATATTTGCGATTAGATAGCCATCTTTTTTTAAAGCTTTAGCGTTAGCTTTAGTAATACTCTCTCTAATAACGCCTTCTAACATGTCAATCCTTTAAAATAAAATAAGGGCTTATTTTATCCAAAAAACCCTTAAAAATCAAAAACTGCTTAAAAGCTTTTCAAAGGATTGTTTGAACGCTATCAAGCCTTCTTTAAGGAGTTTTTGAGCGGTGTTTTCTAAATCAATGTTGTGCGTTTTTAATTCTTTTTTGAACGCTTCAATTTCTGTAACCTTTAAAGGGGTTTGATACTCGGTGTTTGGGTCAAGCAAATAAGCGTTTAAAGCCTCTAATGGGGCTGTATTGATAGAGTTTTTAAAACACAGCGCTTTAATGTAGTAATCTTTAGCTAAAGAATTGGATTTAACGCCCGTGGAGGCAAAAAGGGTGCTTGTTAGCTTATTCGCATGCTGATGGATTTGATAATAGCACTCGGTAGCGTTGATAATCCCGCTTTGAGCTTGCAAATTTTTTGGCGCTAAAGGGTCTATTTCTTTGTCAAATCGTGAGACAAACACGCTAATGACCGCTCTTTTTTGCGCTTCTTTGGCTAAGATTTGAGCGATTTCACCGGCAATTTTAGGCGAAAAGACTAAAGTTACATTAACAGGAATAGAAGCTTTAGTCAAAGTGCTAATGACTTCAAGAGCGCTCTCACTCGCCGGGACTTTAATCATCACATTGGGGCGGTTTAATGTTTTAAATAGCCGCTTGGCTTCATCAATGCTTTTAGTGGCATCATCTTCTAAAAAAGGGTCAATTTCTAGGCTAATGTAGCCGTTGCTAGGGTCTTTTTCATATAAAGGCATTAACGCGCTAGAGGCTTGTAAAATATCCTTTAGCGCCAGAGTTTCATAAATTTCTTTAGCTTTTTTGCCTTTGAGTTTAGCGATTTCATCTTGATAAAATGCACTTTTGGTGATCGCTTCGCAAAACAAACTAGGGTTACTCGTCGCCCCGCAAATAGCCCCCTTATTGATGAGCTTTAAAAAGTCGTTTTCTAAAAAATCCCTTTCTATAAAATCGCACCACAAACTGAATTCTTGCATGTTTTATCCTTGTCTTAAATGTTGGTAATAGCTTTTAACGACTTCTTGGTCGCTAAAAAAAATCGTTTTGTCTTTGAAAACCTGAGTGTTTTCATCACCCTTGCCTAAAATCAACAACACCTCATCGTCTTTTAAATTTTCTAAAGCGTTTAAAATGGCTTTTTTTCGGTCTTTTTCTATAATGACTTTAGAAGAATCGCTGATGCCTTTTAAAATATCCTTAATAATGTCTTCTTCGTTCTCGCTTCTAGGATTGTCTGAAGTTAAGATGATTTTATGCGCGTAACAACTCGCTACCTCTCCCATTTTAGGGCGCTTGGTTTTATCCCTATCGCCCCCTGCTCCAAAAAGAGCGGTGATTTTTTGGTTTTTAAAGCTTTCAAAGACTTGTTGCATGCCGTCTGTGGTGTGGGCAAAATCCACGATCACTAAAGGTTTGGAATGCACCACTTCCAAACGCCCTTTCACCCCATAAAAGTTTTCTAATAACGGCGCAATCGCTTCTAAAGGTAATTGAGTGAGTAATTTGACCCCCAAAACGCCCGCTAAAATATTATAAAGGTTGTAACGCCCTAAAAGGGGGGAATGGATTAGAGCTGTCTCTTTATTGTTAGAATCTCTTAAATCTTGTTGGTAGCATAAAGACGCGCTAATAAAGGGGTTGAGCGAAAAGGCTTGAACGTTTAAATGCGCTTTTTTATCCAGCGCGTAAGTGTGCGCGTTAATGGGGTTAAAAAGGGCGTTTGTTTCATCTCTGTTAATCGCTTTCAAGCCTTCATCTTTAAAAAAGCTGTTTTTAGCGTCTCTGTAATTTTCTATGCTTTTGTGGAAATCTAAATGATCGCTTGTGATATTAGTTAGGATTTTAAGGGCAAAATCAAGCCCAGCGATGCGCTTTTGGACAATCGCATGGGAGCTCACTTCCATAATAAAGTATTCGCATTCTAAACGCATTGCTTCTTCTAAATCGCTATAAAGCTCTAAAAGAGTGGGCGTGGTCAAGCCCTTTTCTTTGATTCGTTTGTCGTTGATAAAAAACCCTCTTGTGCCTAAAAGAGCGGTCTTTTTATTCAAATCTAAGAGTAAGGAATACATCAGACTCGCTGTGGTCGTTTTACCATTAGTGCCAGTAATCCCTACAATTTTCATTTTAAAATCAAAATAGTTTTTAAGCTCGTTAAAATCTAAAACAGCCAGGTTTTTTTCTGCGATTAAAGGAGAGTATTTTTCATTTAAAGGCGTTTTGACAAAAAGGATTTCTTTAGGGTTTTCTAAAACTTCATAAGTGTTATCGCTTAAAAAAGAATAGGTGTGGTTTTGATAAGTCAGGGTTTTTTTAAGCTTCATTCTTTAAGCCTTGTTGGATTTGAGAGCGTCTTCTAAAAGAGAACGCAAAAATTTATCGTAAATAAAAGAATCTTCATGCATGTTTTCAATGTAATTGATCGCTAATTCATAATAGCCATAATGGTTCAATTCTTTCAAAAATTCATAAAAATCCTCTTTATTGTCAAAAATCACCCTAGAGCTGAACATCAAATCTTCAAACGCTTCCTTAAAGCCGCGCTCCAAGCTCAAGCGTTTGAAATCCGCATACAAAATGCCGTTCAATTCTTCGCTTTTTTGAGAAATTTGCGCATCGATCTTTTCAGCCATTTGGTTTAGCCCCTCATCAAAAGAAGCGATTAAATTGATGATTTGCTCTTCAGCCTGGTTTTTTAAACTTCGTTTTTGCATAGCGATCAAGCTTTGATACAATTCATAAAAGCTATGGGCTTCTTTAGGGAAATCTTTAGCTATATCGCTTAATAACGCCCCTATTTTGGCTTTTTGGTTGTCTTTATCCAAAAACAACACTTCAGAAAAAAGGCGTAACGCTTCAGCGTAACGGGCTTGTTTGAACGCTAAAAAGCCATCTTTAATCAATACGCACTTTTTAAATTCATAATCAAACTTTTGCATGCCTATAATCCTTAAAGCTCGTGAAACTCCTTAGCGTTTTCTAAGCACACCACTTCTAAATTGGGGTGAATATCCATTTTAAGCTGCCTTTCAATGACATTTTTTAAAGTGATTTTACTGCTAGAGCAAGTCTTGCACGCTCCCTCTAAAACCACATAAATTTTCATGCTTTTTACCCCTAGCACTTCAATATTACCGCCATCTTTGAGCAAGTAAGGGCGGATTTTTTCTATCACAATACGCACCGGTTTTTGTAAATCTTCATCGCTAAATTCTATCATTTTTTAAAACTCTCTTTAAAATTTTACTTTAAGATACCATATAATGAGCCATTTTTATCAAACAACGCTTTTTAAGAGTGGCTCAAGGGCTAATTGGATAGAATAAAACCACTATTAGAATAAGGTTTTTATGACGATATGGAAATTAAAAACATCAAGGAGTTTGAAAAAGCTTCTAAAAAACTCCAAAAAGACACTTTAAAGATCGCTCTCGCTCTTTTGTTTCTCATTGGTGCTGCTTTGCTCGCTCTTATTTTTGGTCAGGCTAATTCTAAGGGATTGTTACTCATCTTTGCGGCGGTGATTGGGGGGTATATGGCGATGAATATTGGCGCGAATGATGTGTCTAATAATGTCGGCCCTGCCGTAGGCTCTAAAGCCATTAGCATGGGCGGGGCGATTTTGATTGCCGGGATTTGTGAAATGCTTGGGGCGATTATTGCTGGGGGGGAAGTGGTTTCTACGATTAAGGGCCGCATCGTTTCGCCTGAATCTATTAATGATGCACACATTTTCATTAATGTCATGCTAGCAAGCCTTTTGAGTGGGGCGTTGTGGTTGCATGTGGCCACTTTAATCGGCGCGCCTGTTTCTACTTCACACTCTGTGGTGGGGGGGATTATGGGGGCTGGAATGGCAGCCGCTGGAATGTCTGCAATCAATTGGCATTTTTTATCAGGTATTGTAGCGAGTTGGGTGGTTTCGCCTTTAATGGGGGCTTTAATAGCCATGTTTTTTTTAATGCTCATTAAAAAGACTATCGCTTATAAAGAAGATAAAAAGAGCGCGGCTTTAAAGGTCGTGCCTTACTTGGTGGCGTTGATGAGCTTATCGTTTAGCTGGTATTTGATCGTTAAAGTTCTAAAGCGCCTCTACACAGTGGGTTTTGAAATCCAGCTAGCTTGCGGCTGTATCCTTGCACTTTTAATCTTTATTCTTTTTAAAAGATTTGTATTGAAAAAAGCCCCAGAATTAGAAAATAGCCATGAAAGCATTAACGAACTTTTTAATGTCCCTTTGATTTTTGCCGCTGCGCTTTTAAGCTTTGCGCATGGGGCTAATGATGTGGCGAATGCGATTGGCCCCTTAGCAGCGATCAGCCAAACTTTAGAAGATGCAAATAGCCCTATGGGGAATACTTTAAGCTCTGTGCCTTTGTGGATTATGGTAGTAGGGGCAGCTGGGATCGCTTTAGGCTTGAGTTTGTATGGGCCAAAGCTCATTAAAACGGTGGGGTCTGAAATCACAGAATTAGACAAAATGCAAGCTTTTTGCATCGCGCTTTCTGCAGTCATCACCGTGCTTTTAGCCTCTCAATTAGGCTTGCCCGTAAGCTCTACGCATATTGTGGTGGGCGCGGTGTTTGGGGTGGGCTTTTTAAGGGAGCGCTTAAGGGAGCAATCCAGAAGGCGTTTTGCTAGGATCAGAGACAATATTGTAGCGGCGCACTTTGGGGAAGATTTAGAAGAGATTGAGGGCTTTTTAGAGCGCTTTGATAAAGCCAATTTGAAAGAAAAATCGCTCATGCTAGAGAGCTTGAAAAAAAGCAAGAACACCGCCATCGCTTTGGAATTGAAAAAGAAAGAAAAAAAGTCGCTTAAAAAAGTGTATAAAGAAGAAGTGATCAAACGCTCCATTTTAAAAAAGATTGTTACCGCTTGGCTTGTAACCGTGCCGGTTTCTGCGCTTTTAGGCGCGCTTCTTTTTGTGGCTCTTGGTTTTATAGAAAAGTATTTCTAGGGTTTTTGAAGGCTTGATTTTTAAAGTTAGGCTTAATCTTTTATGTTAAAATTCTGAGATTTTATATTTATATTTTATCTTTATCGTTAGGTTTTAGGTTTAAATCATGGGGAGGAATCAAGGAGCTTATTTGGATCCGTCTGAATCGATTTTGATGTTGATGGTTGCTTTTTTATTGGTGCTGTTGAACGCTTTTTTTGTGCTTTCAGAGTTTGCCCTTGTGAAAGTGCGTAAAACCCGCTTAGAAGAGCTGGTTAAAATCGGTAATTCCAACGCTAAACTCGCTTTAAAGATGAGTCAAAGACTAGACACTTATTTGAGTGCCACGCAGTTAGGCATCACCCTTTCTTCATTAGCTTTAGGCTGGGTGGGTGAGCCCGCTATCGCAAAATTGTTAGCCGCGCTGTTTGAGTCTATGGATTTGAGAGAAAATCCTATTTTTATCCATTCAATGAGCGTGGTCATAGCGTTTTTAAGCATCACTTTTTTGCATGTCGTGTTGGGCGAGATTGTGCCTAAATCTTTAGCGATCGCTAAATCTGAAAAAGCCGCTCTTTTTGCCGCGCGCCCTTTGCATGTGTTTTGGGTCGTGTTTTACCCGGTGGTGCGCTTGTTTGATGTGATCGCTCATTTCTTTTTAAAAAAAGTGGGCATCAATCCTAAAGAATATGACGGCACGCATTCTGAAGAAGAGTTAAAAATCATTGTGGGCGAGAGTTTGAGAGAGGGCATTATTGATTCGGTGGAGGGCGAAATCATTAAAAATGCGGTGGATTTTTCTGACACGAGCGCTAAAGAAATCATGACCCCACGAAAAGACATGGTGTGTTTGGACGAAGAAAACAGCTATGAAGAAAATATAGACATTGTTTTAAAAGGCCATTTCACGCGCTACCCTTATTGTAAGGGTTCTAAGGATAACATTATCGGCATGGTGCATATTAGGGATTTGCTCTCTCGCTCTATTTTTACCCCCAAAATGCATGATTTCAATCAAATCGTTAGGAAAATGATCATCGTCCCTGAGAGCGCTTCCATTTCTCAAATCCTTATTAAAATGAAAAAAGAGCAAATCCATACCGCTTTGGTGATTGATGAATACGGCGGCACAGCCGGGTTGCTCACTATGGAAGACATTATTGAAGAGATCATGGGCGAGATTAGCGACGAATACGACTTAAAACAAGAGGGCGTGAACAAGCTTGAAGAGGGCGTGTTTGAATTAGAGGGCATGCTGGATTTAGAGAGCGTAGAAGAAGTGCTTCACATTGAATTTGACAAAGAATGCGAGCAGGTAACGCTTGGGGGCTATGTTTTTAGCTTGTTAGAGCGCATGCCTATGGAGGGGGATATAATCATTTCACATGGGTATGCCTTTGAAGTCTTAAGCGTGGATGGGGCTAGGATAAAACGCTTAAGAGCGAGTAAAGAAAATAAGGATTAGGATAAAGGAATGAGCATGAAAAAAACAACTCTCTTTGTATTGGGCTTATTATTCAATAGCTCTTTAAGCGCTGTTGATGGAGTTCCTAAAACCGAGCCTTCTTCTTTGAATTTGGCTGAAGACAGTGCGCCTTTGAACCATCCTGACGCTCAAAAGCTCTCTTTAAAAAACGCATGGGCTAGGGTATTGTCCAACCATGAAGGCTTGCATGCGCAAGAATACGCCATTAAGCGAGCGAGTAAAATGAAATTAGCGGCTAAACTCTCTTTTTTGCCTCAAATTGATTTGAGCGCTTTTTACGTGTATCTCTCTAACCCGATTAAAATGGATTTTGCCAGCCAAAAACAACCGGGCGTGCAAAAAGCCACCAACCAGATCCATCAAGGCTTGCAAAACATCCAGCAAAATATCCCCCCTCAAGTCCTAACCCCTCAAATCCAAGCGGGCATGCAAGGGGTGATGCAAGGTTTTGGGGCTTTGAGCAGCACTTTAGAATCCCCCTTATTGTTTTCTAAGCAAAATGTGGTGATTGGGGCTTTGAGCATTATTTATCCCCTTTATATGGGTGGGGCAAGATTCACGATGGTGCGCATTGCGGATTTGATGCAAAAAGACGCTAATGAAGTGTATCGTTTGAAAAAGCTTTCCACTTTTCAAGAGCTTGTGAGCGTGTATTATGGCATGGTGTTAAACGCAGAAGTGGCTGAAACTTTAGAAGAGGTGGAAAAAGGCCATTATAAGCATTTCCAAAACGCTTTAAAAATGCAAAAAGTAGGGCAAATCGCTAGGGTAGAAACCTTAGGTGCTCAAGTGGCTTATGATAAGGCCCATATCGCTAGCGTTAAGGCTAAAGACGTGTTAGAAGTTTCGCAGCTCTCGTTCAATTCCATTTTATCTAGCAAGGACGATTTAGCGCCTTCAAGCAAATTAGAGATCCACACCGAGAAAAATCTGCCCGATTTGAGCTTTTTTGTTGCTTCCACGCTCAATTCCTACCCGGCTTTAAAGACTTTAGAAAATCAGGTTCAAATTTCTAAAGAAAACACGAAACTACAGATCGCTAAATTCTTGCCCCAAGTGAGTTTTTTTGGCTCCTATATCATGAAGCAAAACAATTCGGTGTTTGAAGACATGATCCCTAGCTGGTTTGTGGGCGTGGCTGGGCGCATGCCCATACTCTCCCCCACAGGGCGTTTCCAAAAATACCAAGCGAGCAAATTAGCGGAGTTGCAAGCTAGTAGCGAGCAAATCCAGGCTAAAAAAAACATGGAATTGTTGGTGAATAAGACTTATAAAGAGACGCTTTCTTATTTGAAAGAATACAAAAGCTTGCTTTCTAGCGTGGAATTAGCCAAGGAAAATTTAAAACTCCAAGAGCAGGCTTTTTTACAAGGCTTAAGCACGAACGCTCAAGTCATTGACGCGAGGAACACGCTTTCTTCTATCATCGTGGAGCAAAAAAGCGTGGCTTATAAATACATTGTTTCATTGGCGAATTTAATGGCGTTAAGCGATCATATTGATTTATTTTATGAATTTGTTTATTAAAGGAAAAAATCATGTCAAATAGCATGTGGGATAAAAATAAAGCGATTCTTACAGGGGGTGGGGCTTTATTATTAGGGCTAATCGTGCTTTTTTATTTAGCTTATCGCCCTAAGGCTGAAGTGTTGCAAGGGTTTTTGGAAGCCAGAGAATACAGCGTGAGCTCCAAAGTCCCTGGCCGCATTGAAAAGGTGTTTGTTAAAAAAGGCGATCACATTAAAAAGGGCGATTTGGTTTTTAGCATTTCTAGCCCTGAATTAGAAGCCAAGCTCGCTCAAGCTGAAGCCGGGCATAAAGCCGCTAAAGCGCTTAGCGATGAAGTCAAAAGAGGCTCAAGAGACGAAACGATTAATTCTGCGAGAGACGTTTGGCAAGCAGCCAAATCTCAAGCCACTTTAGCCAAAGAGACTTATAAGCGCGTTCAAGATTTGTATGATAACGGCGTGGCGAGCTTGCAAAAGCGCGATGAAGCCTATGCGGCTTATGAAAGCACCAAATACAACGAGAGCGCGGCTTACCAAAAGTATAAAATGGCTTTAGGGGGGGCGAGCTCTGAAAGCAAGATTGCCGCTAAGGCTAAAGAGAGCGCGGCTTTAGGGCAAGTGAATGAAGTGGAGTCTTATTTAAAAGATGTCAAAGCGACAGCCCCAATTGATGGGGAAGTGAGTAATGTGCTTTTAAGCGGTGGCGAGCTTAGCCCTAAGGGCTTTCCTGTGGTTTTAATGATAGATTTAAAGGATAGTTGGTTAAAAATCAGCGTGCCTGAAAAGTATTTGAACGAGTTTAAGGTGGGCAAGGAATTTGAAGGCTATATCCCAGCGTTGAAAAGAAGCGCGAAATTCAGGGTCAAATATTTGAGCGTGATGGGGGATTTTGCGACCTGGAAAGCGACGAATAATTCCAACACTTATGATATGAAAAGCTATGAAGTGGAGGCCATACCCTTAGAAGAGTTGGAAAATTTTAGGGTAGGGATGAGCGTGTTAGTTACCATTAAACCTTAGAAAGGATTGTTTTGTTCAGATTGATAAGCGCATGGGTTTTACAAGACAAGTTCTTGTTTGTCGTGTGTTTTATATTGCCTTTTTGTTTAGGGGTTTTAGGCACGCAAATCTTTAAACAAGAAATCCCAAGACAGCTCCCTATCGTGGTGGTGGATTTGGATAAGACCACGACAAGCCATCAAGTAGCGTTTGAATTAGGCGCAACGAGCGCGCTTCAAATCAAATACCAAGTGGCTAGCCTTTTAGAAGCCAAACGCTTTTTAAACTCCGCTGAAGCGTATGGGGCGTTAGTTTTGCCTAGAGATTTAGAGAAAAAAATCAAAATGGGGCGAAAGGTGGATTTGCCCTTTTATTATAACGCTGAGTATGTTTTAGTGGGGAAAACGCTCAAAAACGCCTTCTTACAAACCGCTTTGACTTTAGACGCTAAAACCTTAGCCACCAAAGCTTTAGTGCGAGATTCCAATTTGATTTCTGCTAAAGCTCAAGCAATGCCTATTGTTTTGCAATTGCATGCCCTATACAATGAAGAAAACAATTACACGCAATACCTTTTAAGCGTGATACTGCCTTGCATGTGGCTTATTTTCATTGCGATTGGCATGCTCAATTTCATTCAAAAAACCTCTAACATGCGCGAGCTTTTAATCAGTATCGTAGCGAATGTGTGCGTGTTTAGCTTTTGGGGGATGGGCATGGCGTTTTATTTTAATTTCATTGGCATGGAGGGGCATTATGCGCATTTGTTGTTGGTCTTTTTGGCGGTAGTTTTAATGACGCTTATTATGAGCGGGTTTGTAGTGCTAGTTTATGGCGTTTCAAAAAGCGTTGTTGAAACCGCTGGCGCGATTGGGGTCTATACCGCTCCAAGTTTTGCGTTTGCTGGGGTTACTTACCCGCAAAACAACATGGAAATTTTTGGGGATTTTTGGAGCCATTGCTTGCCTATTAGCCATTTTATGAAGTTCTTTTTACAAGAGGCCTATTATAAGACGGATTTTACAGAATCTTTAAATTCTCTAATGCCGCTTGCGTTCTTTTTAATCTTTTTAGCCTTAGGGCTTTTGATTTTTTATTTTTCTTTTAAAAAAGGCAAGGCTAGCGCATGAATTTTTTTAAAATCCTTTTAATGGAATTAAGGGCTATTGTTTCTCATAAGGGCGTTTTGTTAATCCTTATAGGCGCTCCTTTAATCTATGGCTTATTATACCCTTTGCCCTATTTAAGAGATATTGTAACGCAGCAAAAAATCGCCCTTGTAGATGAAGACAATTCCTTTCTTTCTAGGCAATTAGCCTTCATGGCGCAAAGCTCCAACGAGTTAGAAATCGCTTTTTTTAGCCCCTCTATGTTAGAAGCCAAAAAGCTTTTAAAAGAAGAAAAAGTTTATGGGATCTTGCATATCCCTTCGCATTTTGAAGCCAATATCCATAAGCAAGTGCCTGTAACGATAGATTTTTATGCGAATTCCAATTACTTTTTGATTTATGGCGCGTTAGCGAATGCGGTGGTGGAGAGCATCAACGCTTTAAATGATGAGATAAGGTTCAAACGCAACGCCCAAATAGAAGAAGCTGAATTAGGGACAGACGGGATTAAAATCAGGCCTATCGCTTTGTATAACCCTAGTGAGGGGTATTTGAATTACGCGCTCTCTAGCGTGTTTATTTTCATTTTACACCAGGTGATGCTCATTGCAAGCAGCATGTTTACTAGCTCCAGGCGTTTGGAATTAGCCCTTTTAGACAAAAAGCAAATCGCTTTAAGGCTGTGTGCAAGACTCTTGGTGTTTATGGGAGCGTTTAGTGTTTTTGTTTTGTTGTATTTTGGGGTGCTGTTTTCTTTTTATGGGATTGAACGGCATGCGAGCACTTTAATGGTGTTTTTGAATAGCTCCATCTTCATGCTTGCAACCTTGAGTTTGGGGTCGTTTTTAGGCGCATGGATCAAAAATGAAGCCCACACCACTCAAATCGTTTTAATTTCTTCTTTGCCCTTGATTTTTATGATGGGTTTTGTGTGGCCTTTTGAATCCTTGCCCTCTTATTTACAGGCTTTCGTCCAAATAGTGCCAGCTTATCATGCGATTAGTTTGTTAGGGCGCTTGAATCAAATGCATGCGGAATTTATAGATGTTTCCATCCATTTTTATGCGCTTATTACGATTTTTATCGCGAGTTTTATTGCAAGTGTGTTCAAACTCAGCTCTTTAAAGAAAGCTTGTGAAAACGCTTAAAAATCTCATCGCTTCCAAGCATCAGACTAAAGCGTCTCGCTTTTTAGGGTATCTTATGCCTTTTAGCGATTTTGAAAAAACCCTTTTACAATTGAAAAAAGAGCATTTTAAAGCCGCGCATTTTGTAACGGCGTTTCGCTATTGTTTAGGGGGCAAAATCACGGAGGGTTTTAGCGATGATGGCGAGCCTAAAGGGAGTTCAGGGATGCCTATGCTTAGCGTTTTGAGGCGAGAGGATTTAATCAATATAGGATTAGTGAGCGTGCGTTATTTTGGAGGCACGCTTTTAGGGGTGGGGGGCTTGATGAAAGCTTATGCCACTAGCGCGTTATTGTGCGTAGAAAACGCTAAAAGAGAAAACGCTTTTAAGGATTTTGTGGAGTTGGAAACTTTAATCGTTCATTATTCTTACAAAGAATTAGACGCTCTTCAGCGTGAAATTAAGAAATTTAGCTTACAATTAAGCAAAAAGAATTTTTCAAACCAAAGCGTGGAAGTGGAAATCAGCGGCGCAAGAGAAAATTTGCAAGCGTTTTTACAACAAAATAAGATGAATTAGGGAAAGTAGTATGGAATTTTTGAGCGGGTATTTTTTATGGGTTAAGGCTTTCCATGTGATAGCGGTCATTTCGTGGATGGCGGCGTTATTTTATTTGCCGCGCCTTTTTGTCTATCATGCCGAAAATGCGCATAAAAAGGAGTTTGTAGGCGTGGTTCAGATCCAAGAAAAAAAGCTTTATTCCTTTATCGCTTCACCGGCTATGGGTTTCACGCTTATTACAGGGATTTTAATGTTGTTGATAGAGCCTACGCTCTTTAAAAGTGGGGGCTGGTTGCATGCTAAATTGGCTTTAGTGGTTTTACTTTTAGCCTATCATTTTTATTGCAAAAAATGCATGCGCGAGCTGGAAAAAGACCCTACAAGAAGAAACGCAAGGTTTTATCGTGTGTTTAATGAGGCGCCAACGATTTTAATGATTCTCATTGTGGTTTTAGTGGTTGTCAAGCCTTTTTAAAGACAAGCCATGAAAAAAGAAAAATCATGAAGAAAGAAAAGCACTTTAAGCAAGAAAAAATCATCAACATGTTTGATGATATAGCCGGCTCTTACGATCAAGCCAACCGCTTGATGAGTTTTGGCTTAGACATTAAATGGCGAGAAAGGGCTTGCGAGCATGCGTTTTTGTTTTTAGAAAACAAGAAAGCGTTAAGGCTTGTGGATGTGGCATGCGGGACGGGGGATATGCTTGTCGCTTGGCAAAAAAGCGCCATAAATTGCGGCATAGAGTTTAAGGAATGTTTGGGGATTGACCCCTCTAATAACATGCTTGAATTGGCCATTAAAAAATTGGAGAAGCTTGAAAACAAGGCTTCTTTCATTCAGGCTCAAGCCAAAGATTTAAAAGGCGTTGGAAATAACAGCGTGGATATTCTCTCCATTGCGTATGGCTTGCGTAATATCGTGGAAAGACAAGAGGCCTTAAAAGAGTTTTTTAGGGTGTTAAAACCCAGGGGCGTTTTGGTGATTTTAGAATTTTTAAAAAAAGACAACCCCACATGGTTAGATAAAATCTCAGGGTTTTACACGAATAAGGTTTTGCCTTTAGTGGGAGGGGCTATCAGTAAGAATTATGGTGCTTATTCTTATTTACCGCAATCCATTGAGGAGTTTTTGAGTTTGGAGGGTTTGAAGCATGAATTGAAAAATGCAGGGTTTGAGATTTTAAGGACTGAAGATTCTATCGCTCAAATTTCAACGACCATGCTTGTTAGAAAAAGCTAAAGGAATGTTATGCAAGATGAATTATTTGAAACCGAAAAAGCCCCCCCAAAAAACACTAAAAACACTAAAAACACTAAAAATACCCCTAAAAAAAGCTTTGAAGAGCATGTTCATTCCCTAGAGCAAGCCATAGATCGCTTGAATGATCCTAACTTGTCCTTAAAAGACGGGATGGATTTGTATAAAACGGCCATGCAAGAGTTGTTTTTGGCTCAAAAGCTTTTAGAAAACGCTTATTTAGAGCATGAAAAACTCCAAACGCTAGACAAAAAGGCTTAAAGCATGCGAGTGTTTGCTTTGCAATTAGAGTCTTTTGAAGAAAATCTCATGCAATCCTTATTCAACTCCATACCCGAGCGAAGCGTGGTGGTGTTGCCTGAATACGTGATCAACCCCTTTTTCCACCATAACATGGGATTGGATGTGAGTGAAATCAACGCGCAGTCTGCGCGAGCGGTTGAGTTTTTGTCTCAAAAATGCGAAGAATTGGACTTGATCGTTTCAGCCCCGGTGCTTTTAGAAGAAGATTCTAAAATCTATAAAAAAATCGCCCTCATTTCTAAAGAAAGCGTGAAGTATTACACGCAACAACGCCTGATTCCCTATCCTCACTGGGATGAAGAGAGCTTTTTTGACAATGAAAAAAGCGCTTTTAAAGAATTGCTTGTTTTTGAAAGAGACGGCTTGAAATTCGCCCCTTTGTTTGGTTTTGAAGCGCATTTTGATGAAATATGGGTTCAGGCTAAAAATCAGGGCGTGGATGTGGTGCTTTTAAGCAGCGTGGCCACTTTTGAATCCAATGAAAGGTGGCGGCTTTTGTGCCAGATGCGTGCTTTTTGCGCTTCTTGCGTGGTGGTTAGGGCTAATAGGATCGGAGCGTATCGCCAAATTATTGTAGAAGAAGATCAAAAAAACGAATTTTTGTGGAAATTTTATGGGGATAGTTTTGTGGCCTTGCCTAATGGTGCTATTGAAGATTCTTTAGAGGGTAAAATGGGGGCTTTGAGCGCTCAAATAGATAAAAACGATATAGACGAATGGGCTAAATTGTGGCATTTTAGAACGATTAAAGAGGGTTGAATGATTGATAGAAAACTTTTATTGCAAGATTTTGACAAGGTGGCTCTTTCTTTAAAAAAGCGTAACCATGCGATGGATGATGAGTTAGAGCGTTTGCGCGAAGTCATCACGCATTATAAAAAGCAACTCATTGAATTAGAAAGCTTGCAAGCCTTTCAAAACAAGGTTTCTAAAGAATTTGGCATCAAAATGGCTCAAAAAGCGGATGCAAGCGATCTCAAAAAAGAGCTAGAAAACAATAAAATCAAATTGAATGAGCTTTCCAAAAGCGTGGGCGAATTGGAGCAACAAATAGATTTGAAGCTTTCCATAATCCCCAATCTAGTGGATGAAAAAACCCCTTTAGGCGCAAATGAAGAAGACAACATAGAAATTAAAAAAATCTTAACCCCAAGGGTTTTCACTTTCAAACCCAAAGAGCATTTTGAACTCGCTCAACAAAACGGCTGGATTGATTTTGAAAGCGGCGTGAAACTCGCTAAAAGCCGTTTTTCGGTCATCAGGGGTTTTGGGGCGAAAATTTATCGCGCGCTCATTCATTTAATGCTGGATTTTAATGAAAAAAATGGCTTTGAAATCATCTACACGCCGGCGTTAGTGAATGAAAAAATGCTTTTTGGGACCGGGCAATTACCCAAATTCAAAGAAGATGTTTTTAAAATAGAAAATGAAAATTTGTATTTGATCCCCACCGCTGAAGTAACGCTCACTAATCTATACAACGACACCATTATTAGCGTTGAAAACCTCCCCATTAAAATGACCGCGCACACGCCTTGTTTTAGGAGCGAAGCAGGGAGCGCTGGCAAGGACACAAGGGGGATGATAAGACAGCACCAGTTTGATAAAGTAGAACTTGTGGCTATCACGCACCCTAAAGAAAGCGATGCCATGCAAGAATATATGCTAGAGAGCGCGAGCGAAATTTTAAAGGCTTTGGAATTACCGCACCGGTTCGTGCAATTGTGCAGTGGGGATTTAGGCTTTAGCGCGAGCAACACGATAGATATTGAAGTGTGGCTGCCTGGGCAAAATTGCTACAGAGAAATCAGCTCGGTGTCTAACACGAGGGATTTTCAAGCCAGGCGTGCCAAAATCCGCTTCAAAGAAAATCAAAAAAACCAGTTAGCGCACACCTTAAACGGCTCTTCTTTAGCGGTAGGCAGGACGATGGTCGCTTTAATGGAAAACCACCAGCAAGCGGATGGGAGCATCCACATTCCTAAGGCGTTAGAAAAATACCTTTAAGGCTAGTTCGTGCTGAATGAAGAGCAAAATTCATTAGAAGAAAAAGGGGGCGAAAACAGAAACGAAAAAGAAACCCCTTTAAAGGGCATTCATTCTAAAATCCCCTCTTTGAAGCAGGCTTTGGAGCAGACGATTAATAAAATCAAAAGCTCTAAAGAGTTTTTTAAACAGATTTTACACAATAAAAAAAAGCTTTATATCGCGCTTGGAATATTGCTTTCACTCATCGCGCTCATTGTAATTTTGAGCTTGTTATTAGGGCATAAAAAAGAAAATAAACAAACTTCTTTACAAACTAATACCGCCACCACCAATAACGAAACGCCTAATAACACCAACAACGCTAACAACACACAAGCCGAGGGGCAAATAGAGAATTTAGACTTACCCGATTTAATCGGCAAGGATTCCCTCAAACGAAACGATGAAAATCAAGTGGATGCGATCATGAAAAAAGCGAGCCTTTTGTATGAGCAAGGGCAAAAAGATGAAGCTTTACACTTGTTTGACAAAGCCGCTTCTTTTTCGCAAGGGATTGCGAGCCATAATTTAGGGGTGATTAAGTTTAAAGAAAAGGATTTTAACGGGGCGTTGGATTTGTTTGATTCTAGCATCGCTTCTAAAGAAAACGCGAGCGTGAGCGCGATTGATGCGTTAGTGAGCGCTTATCATTTGCAAGATGAGGATTTGTATTATCATTATCTAAAAATTGTGAGAGATACTTTGTATAAAGACTATAAAAAGTCTTTTTATTCCTACGCTTACGCGCTCAAATCCTATTACGCTGGAGAGTATTTTGAAGCCCTTTCGCCTTTAATGCACCCTAATTCCAACGCCTTTTTAAAGCCTAACGCGCGCCTAGCGTCTAAATTGTTTTTGATGTTTAAAGATGAAACGAACGCTTACAAGCAATTACAAAAAAGCGCGAACGCCCAAGATGAGCTTGCTTTAGGGCTTTTGCAGGCGCGTTTGGGCCATTACAAGCAGGCTTTGGAGCATTTGCAGCATTATTTACACAACTACCCTAAAGATTTAAACGCTTTAATGGCTTTGGAATTGGTGAGTTTGAAAAAAGGCGACACCCTTAAAGCGAGCGAAGCCTTAAAATTAGCCAGCCACACCAAAGAAGATAGCGTGCTAGCCAACTCTTTTTACCCCATCAAGCCCACGATAAACCCTGTTTTTTTAGACAAAGAAAGAGCCAAAGAGCGTTTTTGGAACACGCAATATTTTGAGGGTAAAAGGGATTTTATCTACCGCTTGCTCTTTTATTACGCCCCTTTTAAAGTTTTAGACTCTAAAGAAACCTTAGGCGTGATTGAAGAGGGGCTGTTTCTTTTAGACTCAGATGCCAAAAAGGATTTAGAGGGGGCAAGCCTTGCTTTTAAAAGGGGGCGTTTGATGGCGATAGCGGATAAAAACGCGCTCAAAGGGTTGAAAGCGTTAGAAAACAAGCGCTTAAAAAAAGCCCTTTCTTTTTTTGATTTGTCTTTAAAAAACAGCCCCAATAACGCGCTCCTCCATTATAATACAGGCTTGATTTATGCGCAATTAGAAAATTACCACAAAGCCTATTTCCATTTTTTAAGGGCTTTCCATTTGAATTCTGCGGATTATTTGAGCGCGATTTTTGCAATTTTGGCCTCGCATTTCACCCACGAAGACACCACGGAGTTTTTAAGAGAAATCACAGAGAATTTTTATAGCCAGGATTTTTCTAGCCCCACGCAAAAAGCTTTACTCTCTTCGCTCATCGCTTATTTGAATTACCGCACCAATTGGGATATGGACTGGCTTAAAAACGCCCCTAAAAAGCTCCCTTTTTATTATGCGCTAGAAGCGGTGTTCGCTAAAGAGAGCAAGGATAAAAAATTGATGGTGCAATCTTTTGGGAATTTGAAAAAAATGCTCCCTAAAGATCTCATCTCTAACATCTTTTATGAAATCGTTTCGTATTATGATGCGAGCATCCGGCACACTTTAAGCATTTACACCCTTTTAGATTCGCGTAAAATCAGTTGGGATCAAACCATGCAAGGGCCAATTTTAGGGCGTCATTTCTACACTTACATGGGATTTATGGTCAATGATTTAGACCATCAAGAAAGATTATTGGAGCAAAAAATCGCCAGTTTAGAAGAGAAAGAAGCCCCTAACGATTGGTTAGAAAATTTAGCGCTAGTGAGTTTGTTTCAAGGCCAGTATGAAAAAGCGAGCGCGTTGTATCAAAATTTAATTAGCGGGCTTAAGGATAATGAAGTGCGCTTAAAAATCCTAGCGGGTTTAACTTATATCGTGCAAAGTAATTACAATAACGCCGCTTTATGGCTAGAGCTTGGGAAATTAGACGATCCAAATAATGAAAATATCCGTTACGCTTTAGGGTTGTTGTATCAAAGAAAAGGGGACTTGAAATCAGCGCTAAACCATTTTTTAGCCATTAAAACATCTGATTTTTCGTCGCCTTATTTTGATTTTGAAATTGATGCTAACCTTTTAAAAGAGCGTTTGAATCAAGAAGAAAAGGGCGAGTTTTTAGAATGATGGGTTTTGAAAAAAGCATTTTAGACCATTTAAACGGAGCGCAAAAAATCGCCGCAAGCCACATTCAAGGGCCTTTATTGATTTTAGCGGGAGCTGGGAGCGGTAAGACTAAGACTTTAACGAGCCGTTTAGCGTATTTGATTGGCGCTTGTGGCGTGCCTAGCGAAAACACTTTAACGCTCACTTTCACCAATAAAGCGAGTAAAGAAATGCAAGAAAGGGCTTTGAAATTGTTGAAAAATCAAGCCCTTATCCCCCCCTTGCTTTGCACTTTCCATCGTTTTGGTTTGCTGTTTTTAAGGCAACACATGAATCTTTTAAAAAGGGCGTGCGATTTTTCGGTGCTAGATAGCGATGAAGTGAAAACGCTCTGCAAACAGCTCAAAATTTCAAACTTCAGGGCGAGCATTTCTCAAATCAAAAACGGCATGATGGATTTGAGCATGCAAGATAGCGAATGTTATAAAGCGTATGAGCTTTATCAAAACGCGCTCAAAAAAGACAATTTAGTGGATTTTGACGATTTGCTTTGTTTAAGCCTTAAGATTTTACAAGATAATGAAAAGCTCGCCAAAGAGACTAGCGAACGCTACCATTACATCATGGTAGATGAGTATCAAGACACGAATGCCCTGCAACTAGAATTTTTAAAACAATTGAGTTGCGCGCATCATAATTTGTGCGTGGTGGGCGATGACGATCAGAGCATTTATGGTTTTAGGGGGGCGGATATTTCTAACATTTTAAATTTTTCCAAGCATTTTAAAGGGGCTAAAATAGTGAAATTAGAGACCAACTACCGCTCTAGCGCTGAAATCTTAGCGTGCGCTAATTCCCTCATCAGTCATAACCAACACCGCCACATTAAAACGCTTCAAAGTTTCAAAGGCTCGCATAAAAGCGTGGTTTGTAAGGAATATTTGACGCAAAAAGAAGAGAGTTTGGATGTGGCTTATCAAATCAAAGCCCTTTTAAAGAGAGGCGAAAATTTAGAAAATATCGCTATTTTGTACCGCTTAAACGGGCTTAGCCGCAGCATTGAAGAGAGCTTGAACGCTTTGAATATCCCCTATAGGCTTATTGGGGCGCTGAGTTTCTATGAAAGAGCCGAGGTTAAAGACGCTTTGGCGTTCATGCATGTAGTGGCGAAAAAAGACGATCGCTTTTTTATCAAGCGCGTTTTAAACAAACCCCCAAGAGGTCTTGGCAAGATCACTCAAGAATGGATTTTTTCTCTTTTAGATGATGAGAATTTGAATTTAGAAGAAGCGCTAAAACTTGGGGCGTTTAAAGACAAACTAAACCCTAAAAACGAATACGCTTTAAAGAAATTCACCGTTATGATAGGGCGTTTGAGGGAGGCTTTTGAAATTTCAGTGGAGGAGTTTTGCGAGCGGTTTTTAGAAGAGACTAACCTTTTAAAAAGCTATGAAAAAGAAGACAATTACGAAGAAAGAGAGGGCTTTGTCAAAGAGCTTTTAACCTTATTGAAAGAGCATTTTAAAACTAACCCCACGCATTCTTTGCTGGATTTTTTGAATGAAAGCGTGTTGGATGTCCATAATACAGAAAATGTGCAAAAAGTGAGTTGCATGAGCGTGCATATGAGTAAGGGGTTAGAGTTTAAGCATGTGTTTGTGATCGGGTTAGAAGAGGGGTTTTTCCCGCATAGGGGGTTCAATCAAGAAAGCGATTTAGAAGAAGAAAGGCGCTTGGCTTACGTGGCAATCACTAGGGCTAAAGAAGGATTGCAGCTCTCTTGTGTCAAAGAGCGTTCGTATTTTGGGAGGAAAATTTCTTGCTCGCCCTCGGTGTTTTTAGAAGAGGCTAAGCTGCTTAAAAGCGATCAAGCCCCTAAACAAAATCACCAAAAAAATACGCCCATTAAAGTGGGGGATTTGATTAGGCATAAGATTTTTGGCACTGGGAGGGTTTTAGGCGTAGAAAAAGGCTTGAGCGGTTTGTGCTTGAAAATCAATTGCGGAGGGAATGTCTATGATAAAATCTCAGAAAAATTTGTAGAAAAAGTGGATAACGGGTTTTGAAAATTTTAATCCTTTTTTTGATCTGTTTAAACGCGCTATTTGCTCTGGATTCAAACGCGCTTAAAACAGAAATTAAAGAAGCCTACCTTAAAGAATACAAAGACTTAAAATTAGAAATTGAAACAATTAATTTAGAAATCCCAGAGCGCTTTTCTCACGCTCCCATTTTAAGCTATGAATTGAGCGCTTCCAATAAGCTTAAAAAAGATGGGGTCGTGTTTTTAAGGTTAGAAAATGAGCCTAATTTACGCCTACCGGTGCGTTATAGCGTGGTAGGCAGCATGCAGGCTTTTAAAAGCATAGAGGCGATTAAGAAAGACGAGAACATCACCGCTAACAACACCCAAAAAGAGCGCGTTTTGTTTGGTGCGCTTTCTAACCCCTTATTAGAGGGCGCGATTGATAAAGTGAGCGCGAAACATTTTATCCCCCCTGACACGCTTTTAAGCGCAGATAAAACCCAAGCCTTAATCATCGTGCGTAAAAACGACATCATCACCGGGGTGTATGAAGAGGGGCAAATCAGCATAGAAATAAGCCTAAAAGCCCTAGAAAATGGCGCGCTTAATCAAATCATTCAAGCGAAAAATTTAGAAAGCAATAAAATACTCAAAGCAAAAGTGTTGAGCAGCTCTAAAGCGCAAATCTTATAAAGGACATTCATGAAATTAGTTTTAGGCATCAGTGGGGCGAGCGGGATACCCCTAGCCTTGCGGTTTTTAGAGAAATTACCTAAAGAAATTGAAGTTTTTGTCGTGGCGTCTAAAAACGCGCATGTCGTGGCGTTAGAAGAGTCTAACATCAACCTTAAAAACGCCATGAAAGACTTGCACCCTGGCGCGACTTTTTTCAACGAGCAAGACATCCATGCGAGCATCGCTTCAGGGAGTTATGGTATCCATAAAATGGCGATCATTCCAGCGAGCATGGACATGGTGGCTAAAATCGCGCATGGCTTTGGAGGGGATTTGATCTCTAGGAGCGCGTCTGTGATGCTTAAAGAAAAGCGCCCCTTACTCATTGCCCCTAGAGAAATGCCTTTAAGCGCTATCATGTTAGAAAATTTGCTCAAACTCGCTAGCTCTAATGCAATCATTGCGCCGCCGATGATGACTTATTACACCCAGAGCAAGACCTTAGAAGCGATGCAAGATTTTTTAGTGGGGAAGTGGTTTGACAGCTTAGGGATAGAAAATGACTTATACCCGCGATGGGGAATGAACTGATGCAAAAAATCGGCATTTACCCGGGCACTTTTGATCCGGTCACTAACGGGCATATAGACATTATCCACCGATCCAGCGAATTGTTTGAAAAGCTCATTGTCGCTGTGGCGCATTCAAGCGCTAAAAACCCCATGTTCAGTTTAAATGAGCGCTTAAAAATGATGCAACTGGCCACTAAAAGTTTTAAAAATGTAGAATGCGTGGCGTTTGAAGGGCTGTTAGCCAATCTGGCTAAAGAATACCATTGTAAGGTGTTGGTTAGGGGCTTAAGGGTGGTGAGCGATTTTGAATACGAATTGCAAATGGGCTATGCGAACAAATCTTTAAACCACGAACTAGAAACCTTGTATTTCATGCCCACTTTACAAAACGCGTTTATTAGCTCTTCTATCGTGAGATCCATTATCGCGCATAAGGGCGATGCGAGCCATTTAGTGCCTAAAGAAATTTATCCTTTGATTTCAAAGGCTTAAAATGTATGTGGTGTTAGAAGGCGTTGATGGCGCGGGCAAAAGCACTCAAGTAGAATTATTAAAAAACAGGTTTAAAAACGCCCTTTTTACCAAAGAGCCAGGGGGGACAAAAATAGGCGAAAGTTTAAGGCATATCGCTTTAAATGAAAACATCAGCGAATTGGCTAGAGCGTTTTTATTCTTAAGCGATAGGGCTGAGCATATAGAAAGCGTGATCAAACCGGCATTGAAAGAAAAAAAGCTCATCATTAGCGACAGGAGTTTGATTTCTGGCATGGCTTATAGCCAATTTTCAAGCTTGGAATTAAACCTGCTTGCCACTCAAAGCATTTTGCCTACAAAAATCATTCTTTTAGTGATAGATGAAGAGGGCTTAAAACAGCGCTTAAGCCTTAAAAGTTTAGACAAAATAGAAAACCAAGGCATAGAAAAATTACTTCATATCCAGCAAAAGATCAAAACCCACGCTTACGCGTTAAGAGAAAAATTCGGGTGCGAAGTTTTGGAATTAGACGCTCAAAAAAGCGCTAAAAACTTGCACGAAAAAATCACCGCTTTTATAAAATGCGTTGTTTAACTTGTTTGAAGCTTTCTTTTAAGCCTCTTTGCCCAAATTGCTTGAACGATTTGCCCTTAAATTTAAAAGTAAGGGTTTTAGAGGGCGTGAGCGTGTATAGTTTTTACGCTTATAGCGAAATAGAAGAACTCATTAAAAGCAAATACGCGCTGATTGGCTCTCGCATTTTGCCCTTGCTTTCTCAAAAAGCCGGCGCGGAGTTTGTGAGAATCCTGCAAGAACAAGGCTTGAATACCCCCCTTTATGGCATCGCCATTGATGATAAAATCAAATCCTTTTACTCGCATTCAGCCGCGCTTTTAAAAGGCTTTTGTCAAGGCAATTTAAAGCCCACTTATGGGACTTTAAGGGCTAATAATGCTGTTTCGTATGCCGGGAAAAGCTTAGAATTTCGTGCTAACAACCCACGGGATTTCACCTTCAAGGGCGATGAAAGTTTGGATTATTTCTTGCTAGATGATATTATCACCACCGGCACCACTTTAAAAGAAGCCCTAAAATACCTTAAAACCCTAAACACAAAAGTGCACTTTGCGATCGCGCTTTGCAGCGCGGATGAATGAGTTATAATTTTATTTTTTAAAAGGATAAAACCATGCAAGCTTTTCGGTTAGAAGATGATGTTGATGACTATGTTAAAAAAGAATGTAAGTTTTAAGCGTTCTCTAAGTTTTAAGTTAAACTCAATTAAAAATCATTTGGAAATTATAACACAAACTTTCTAAACAAAAGCTTAAAAAATAATTTCATTCCTTTAGCAAGCTACAAGTTCTTATGAAATGAGCTGGAAGTTCTTTGGCTCTAGCTGTAAGTTATCATGCGAGTTTCTAGTAAGTTTTAATGGTGTGTCATTTTAGTTTTTAATCGTATAGACAATTTAGTTCCTACCATTAGAGCAAACAAGTTCTTAATCTATTTTTCCTTAGTTCTTTATAAGTGTAGCCATAGGTTCTAACTTGTGGCTTTTAGTTTTTATCATGTAGCTATCTAGTTCTCTAACTTTTGCTTACAAGTTCGTATCAATGGGCTATAAGTTTTTTTTTGTTAGCTACTAAGCTCTTATTATTTAACTATCTAGTTCTTTCAATAAAAGCCTCTAAGTTTTTATAGCGTTGCTTACAAGCTCTTGGCTCTTAAATTTTTAGTAAGGGGGTTAAAGCTTTTGAATAAAATTTTTCTCTCTTACTAGATTAAAAAATTATCTCATCTATCAAAGCACTCTCTTTAAAAACTTTTTGAAAAAAGTTAGCAAAAACCCTTATTTTTTAAAAATCTAGCTCCAAGTCCCTTGAATACGAAGTTTTAACCTAATGTGTACGCACACATGGTGTTATCCTGCACCGTATTTTGCACCGTATTTTGATTTAGGTCTTTTTTCAATTCTTTGTGCTATGCTACAAAGAATTGAAAAATCGCTAGATTTAAAATCAAAAGTCTAGCTCTTAAATTAGCGTTAGCTTGAATAAAATTTGGGCGTTTTAAATGCCTTGTTAGTAAGGGAAAGAAGTTTAGCTTGAAAGTGTGCGAATTAGATAAAAATTTAGCAATGTTGTTAAGTCTTAAAGGGTTTGTATGCTAGATAGGGCTATATTAGATACTAAGCTAGATAGTCGCCCTATGGACTTATCTTTCTTAGATGATATTTTAAAGCATATGCAAAAGCCTAGATTTAGTGATAGCGATAAAGTAGATAAAAGATTACTCATTAAGTTCAATCAATTTAACCCTAACTCAAAGTTTATTAAATCTAATCTAGTTGGCACAAAAACAGCTAGTCCTGTGCTTATTAAAAACATAGGGCAAATGAAACGCTCCCACTTAGAAAATGCCCTAAATTATGCTTTAGAAAATAGCGAAACAGCTTACAATGAAATGTTTTTAGAATGCGATAAGCAATTCATCTTAGAGAGTTGGCTCAATGACTTTGATTTGACTAAAGATTATAACGAGACTATGCACTTAGTTTTTTCTATCAAAGATAAGCCAGATGAAGAGACAATGCAAGGGCTTTTACATTCTACTTGGGAGAGCTTAAAAATAAGATTGCCTGAATACAAGTTTGCCCTTGTGCCACACGCTCATCAAGACCATGCCCATATCCATTGTTTTATCAATAAGACTAATCAGCTCACACGAAGAAGACTGCGTTTTAAGGGGCATGAAGATTGTAAAGAATTTTTTAATGAATTAAGAAGTGAGTTTGCTTATAGGTTGAATGACTACTTATTGAGCGAAGAATGCTTGTATGTCAATGAGCCAAAACTTAAAGAGCTAGACAATATCAAACAACAATTACAAGACTTGGAAAAAGAAGAAAAAGCCTTAGAACAAATCAAATCCCCACAAGATGAGTGGGACTTAAACAAGGCTTTACAAAGCGAGTATTTACAAGAACTCAAAGATAAAAACAAAGCAAAAGCCCTAGACATTCAAAATAACCACAGCACCCCTTTAAAACAAAAGATTTCTGAATTTAAAATCGCTCTGTTTAATCACAAAGACACAAGCGATGATGAAAAAGAACAGCTAGATATTGACAGGATAGATAAGAGAAAACCAGTAAGCGAACACTTAAAAAACACTAACAAACACGAGCTATACGAACTCTTAGGCTTTTATCAAAAAGAATTAGATAAAAAACAAAACCATTCTGCTTTTAAGAATTTTGCTATTCTCAATGATTTAGACAAAAACTTTGAAAGAGAGACTAAGGGTTTTTCTGTGTTAAAGAAAAAAGAAATGCTTTTAAGCAAGTTAGAACGCCTAGACAAACGCCTTTTAGATAAAAACTCACACTTACTATTAGCCCAGCTAAGAAATGAAGTTAAAACCAAGCAAAACACCCAATACGACACTCTAACTAATCCTATTCTTTTAGCCAAAGCCTTAGAACTTCCTAAGGATAAACGCCCCACACTTAAAACTTTTAAAAACGCTTATTTTAATGCTAGAAAATATCAATTCATGCTAGGAAGCTTTAAAGCTAAACAAGATGACCCCACTTATAAGCTTAATGATAATACTTATGAGCTAGTGAGTAAGCAATTACAAGATTATCAAAACACTATGCTTTTATTAGCCAAAGAAAGATTGCTCTTTTTAGAACAAGACTTAAAAACAAAAGAAGAAGAGTTTAAAAGAGCTAAAGAGAGCTATTTCAAAGCCCTAGAGAGCCATAAAGAGACTTTTTCATTAAAAGAAAAGCAAGACTTTCTCAAACAAAACAAACAATTTTCTAAACTCTCTAAGGATATTGTCTATATCTGTAATGAAATCATAGGGGCTAATAGGTTCTTAACCCACTATGACATTTCGCAACTTCAAAAAGTCCTAGAACACGCTAAAGAGACTAATCTAGAGCAAAAGGAAATTCAAGCCATCACAAAAGAACCTAATAACGATGAGCCTTGGATTGAGTTTGGTAAAAAAGAGCAAGCTAGAGCTAAAGCACACTATCAAGCTATGCTAGAAAAAGAAAAAGCTAAAGAATTAGCTAAACAACAAGCTAACACCTTGCACTCTAATGAGCTTGATGATGACCCTAAAGCTCATGCTGGATTAAAACAAAATGACAACACAAACTTTAAAGGGCGTAATAGATAATGCTCTCAAGCGATGATTGCCTTTAATGTTCTTAATAAAGAATATACCCTTTGATTAAAGGGGTTTATTCTTGTTCTTTTCACAAATTAGCTTATTTAAACAGATATACAAATAAAGCACTCTAAAATGCCCCACAATCAAAATAAAGCCATAAGATAAGACAAACTATTAACCTAAAAACAAAAACGCTTTAAAACGCCTTGTAGAGCTTAAATTTTTCTTAAGCGGCGTGCTGAAAAATCCATAACCTTAAAGTTATCTTAAAAAATACAAAAAATAACATGCCTTTAAACTAACAAATCCTAGCCCCACGCATTCCAAACAAAAAACCTTTCTAATCCTAAATGCTAATGAGACAAACCGCTTACAACCTAACTTAAATAACACAAGCCTTGACTAACCATTCCCCCCACAACTAACATGTCATTGATAGGTAATTCTTATTTTTCTTTTATTTTGATTTTGTTCTTATTTTTACTAATAAAAGAAATTAAAAACTTTCCTTAAACTAAACCTAGTCACAACTAACCTTATGGCTCTTTCAGTCAGTTTGTCTCTTTTAATCAAAAGTTCTTTTTTTTGATTTTTCTTTTTTTCCTTTAGCAAGTTCCTAGTTGTCTAATTTAATCAAGTTTTTTAAAAAAAGAAATCCCCCTCATGACATGATATTTACTAATAACATGTTTACTCAATAGGTTAGGAAAGAAAGGTAAACCTTTCTTTCCCTTAATACAAATTATACTTATGCGGAACTTAAGTTCCGCTTTTATATCTAATACCCATAAACACGAACTTCTTAATCTTAAAAAGTGCTTAAAGCTAACTTTCAAGAGCTATTTAATAGTTGATAAATTCAATTTTTATATTTAGTAGGTAATGCAAATAACCATGTATTTGATTATTTGCTTTTTAAGGGGGCGGAATTTTGTTTTTATGTTTTAGTTAAAAGCGGAACTTTTTAAAAACTAAGATTTAAAGGCGGAACTTAATAACTCTAATGGATAATGCGGAATTGTTAAAAATACCGCTTTTAGAACCTAACAAACTAAAAAAACATAAAACTCTCATTCTTTAAGATTTATTTTTACATTTTAATAAGGGAGCAATATGCTAAATAACAAACTCACCAAATCTCAAAGAGAACTCTTTGATAATCTTAAAGCCTTTTTATACACTAAGGTTAAAAACTTCACGCCTATTCAAGATGTGAATGATATGGCTTTGATATTAAACACACAAGATAAAATCTTAAAATGCCACAATATAGAGCAATTAAAACAACTCTGTCATATTCTTTATAATCAAGGCATTAAACACACTATAATGATGCAAGGCTTGTTTTTATTCTTTAACTATTTTAAAGATAATCTCAAATTAAGAAGTTTTAGAATGCTTAGCGAAGAGCAAGTGATTAACTTTCTCTTTGAACTCGCTCAAAATAGAAAACCCAGCTCTATGGCTAAGTATGTGATGTATTTAAGACAATTCTTTGATTATTTGGATAGAAAAAGGCGTTATAGCTTTGATTTTACGCTTAAAAACCTAGCCTTTGCTAAAACCAAAGAAAGTCTGCCTAGACATTTAAACTACAAGGATTTAAAGGCATTCTTAAAAACACTCTTAGAGTTATAGTCTAGCCACAAGTTTTGAAAAGCGTAATAAGTGTATTCTACTTATTGTAATACTTGGTGGACTTAGAAAATGCGAAGTGTTAAACATAGAATTAAAACACATTCAAGTAGAAGAGCAAAACTACTCTATTTTAATTCAAGGTAAAGGTAGAAAAGAGAGAAAAGCTTATATTAAAAAGAGTTTGTTAGAACCAAGCTTGAATGCTTGGCTTAGTGATGAATATAGACTAAAATATTTTAATGGGGCATATCTTTTTAAAAAAGACAAACAAAAAGCACAAAATTCTTTAACGCTTTATAACTTTATCCCCTTAATCTTTAAACTAGCTCAAATCAAACACTATAAGCAATATGGCACAGGCTTACATCTATTTAGGCATAGTTTTGCAACACTCATTTATCAAGAAACCCAAGACTTAGTTTTAACTTCAAGGGCGTTAGGGCATAGCTCCTTACTCTCTACTAAGATTTATATTCATACCACACAAGAGCATAACAAGAAAGTGGCTCTTGTGTTTGATAGTTTGATAGAGAACAAGAAGTAAGGTGGTTAAAATTGATTAGGTAGTTTATTGTAATTAGTTTAAATAATCTTATTAAGATAAATAATCTAGCATTAGATAATTTTAATTAACTATTTAATGTTTTATTGCTAATTAAAAATGATTAGTTTTATAAGGGTTGTTAAAATCATTGAGATTTTATAGAGTTAGCTTAAATTACAAAATATTCTAAAAATAATGTAATTATTACTTGTTTTCATTCATTAAAAAAATACTTAACAAACAATACAAATAACTAAATTCTACTCAATACTGATAAAATAACTAAGCACTATCAAATACTTCCTTAATGATATTATTTATCGCCTACGCTTAGGTGTGGTGGTGTATTCATTGGAATTGTCTAAATTATCGGTATTGTCATCATAGGAGTTTGAATGCGTAGTTGTTTTAATTTGGTCTATTTTTTCTGTCAATATTTCATAAGCGTTTAGGGCAATATGGCTATATTCTTGTGTGGGCTTTACAATCTTTATTTGGGCGTTGTATTTTTCCTTATTTAGATCTTTTAGAGAATTTTGAAAAATCAGTAAGTCTTGTTTGGTTATCTTTTGATCGTTTAAGAGCTGATCAAACAAGCCATCATTATGATGTAAAGCCACTGATATATCAAAAATATCCCTTGTTTTATTGTCGGTCTTTCTAAAGGTAATCTTTTTAGCAATAATGTTTTCCAAACTTTCTATATAAATATCAAAAGCAAAAATCTTTTTAGAATTATCTATATACCCCTCATTACTAGCGTAATCTATTAGAATGTCTATTTTAATGTTGTCCTTATTGGTTACACCTATGTGATTGTGTTGATCTATATATCTAGTGCTGTCAAAATGACTGCAATCATCTATCCATAGCTTAGGGCTAAAAAATCCTAAGTATTGAGCGTCATTAACAAACAAATCAATATCAAAGCTTAATCTATGTTGGAAGTAATACATACTCAAAGCTGTGCCACCGCCAAACTTAATCATACTAGGCTTAAGCCCTAAATTTAAAGCACTCTTAATAATGGGGTAAAATTGCTCTAAGGCTTGAATTTGAGCTACAAAATTGTTTTTGATAAAACTAAGGCTTTTTTCATTGATAGGGATTGATAGAAAGGACATGCTTAATATTCTCCATAGGGACATGATAATCTTGTGAAAACCATTCTATCTCTTGCTTGGTTGCCTCTGTTTGAATGGTATCTATCACATATTTATCTATATCGCTTAAATTAGTCGTTTTTTTGTCCATAAAAAGCTTTATAAGGTATTCTAAACTCACATGCTTATTTTTATCCCCTATAGAATTATTTGCTGTAGCTAGTAACATAGGAGCAAATTCCATAATTCATCCCCCTTAAATTGATTTGTTCTAGTTTAGCAAATTTTGTGTTATTGTTAGTTTATTAAAGTTTTGTTTTTATGTTATACTAGAAATAGCAAGTTAGCTAAAAAACATTTTAGCTATAAAAGTCTTTAGTGAGTATATTTAGAGACTTTCTTGCCATAACTTAGTGATGCCATATTTGACTATTGATAATGATTTGGCTATAATACGCCTACATTCAAGGGCTAACGGAAGCCCAATCTTTTAAGACTGCTTAATTTTTCCAAATCTTTATTTCCAATGCTTTTGATTAAATCATCCAAGAATAAGGCGATTTTATTAGGCTCTATACTTGTATTTATCTTATCATCACCCCTTAACCCACTAAAGCAAGTCGTAATGCATGGGCGGTTATTTGGCTTGATTTTTAGTAGGTTTTCCCAATGATATGCACGATTTCTAATTGTCCATAGCAAATTCAAAGCGATATGAACCTTAACATAGTTATAGAGACCTTGTTTTTTACCCCTAATAAGCAAAACATCTCTATTGTCTTTATAGTATTTTTTAAAACTCCATTGTTGTAGGTCTAGCACTGAGCTTTCTAGCTTATAAAAAAAGATAAGCTTAATTACAGCTCCTAAAGACATTTTAGACAAGACTAAAGAATGCGAGATTTCTTTTTTCTTTTCTTTTAGCTCGTTAATTAAGGGGATTAAAGAATTTTCATCAAGCACCCATTCACTCCCCTTATTTTGAGTGAGGCAATAATCTAGTGCATTGCGTAAATAAATCTCTAAATTAGAGATTTTAGGCGTAATCAAAGGAATGAGTTTTAAATTTTCTTTGTATTGCTCCAAGCTATCATAAGTATCTAATCTGTCTTTGGATAGAATGAGCGTAATATTGTTTTTGAAATTTTGTAAATCTCATAGTGTCTCTTAAATGGATTATTAGATAGATTATAACACAAACAAACATGAGCTATAAGAGATTATTATTTGTTAAGAATATATTTAATCAATAATTCAAATAATCAAAACTAACTTAATACTGATAAAATAACTAAATACTTGATTATTATTGATATATTTTTAAAACTTTATGTTATAATGATGAGTGAGATTATTAAGTTTCAATCAAAAGGAATAAAAATGATTAGATTAAAAGGTTTGAATAAGATTTTAAGGATAGGGTTATTAGCTGGAGCGTTGCTAGGTGTTACCACTCCCTTAATGGCGAAACCTTTATTCACGGATACCGACTTAATTGACTATCTCAGCAAATCTAAAAGCAATATTAAAAAAGAATACGCCATTGATTGTAACTCTCAAATTGATGGTTCTAAATATTTGAATAATGGTTGGAATTTATCAAAAAATCTTCCACAAGAATGGAAAACTGCCTTTCTTTCTTGTGTTAATAAAAAACAGCTATCTAAAAAAGAACAAGAATTACAGAAAATAGTAGATGAAAGAAATGAGCAAATTAAAAAAGATGAAGAGTGGCTAGTTGCTTGTAGAAACTATGTTAGAGAAAGCCGTAAAAAAGCGGAAAGTAATTTTCTTAAAAAAAAATCGTTGTAGCAAAAGCGAAGATGGTAAAATATCGTGTTATAGCAATGCTTTTTATAGTGCCTATGGAGACACAAAACCTAAATGGTGGACTTATAGTGGCTCACACTTTGAAGAAAAATTTGAAAACGAACAAAATCAAGCTGACAATGAATGCCTTTCAAAAGCTGCAAGTCTTGCTATAATGCACCCTAAATTAGAAATAAAAAAGGCTGTTAGACAGCCTTAATTTTCAATCAGAAGTAATCTCTAGAAAACCAAATTTGTTTGTCTTGACTTTACCTAAAATTTGCTCTCTTGTTTGGTATTGCGTTGATTTTGTTCCTTTTAAGTTTGTGCCAAACCCATAGTCTGTTTGATACATGTCCGCTATAATCTCGCTTTGCATTGCCATAGTTTGATTTAAAAAGAGCATTTGATTAGTAATCTCTTTAAGATATTTCACAGTGAGTAATTTAATCCTTTGATTAAAATTTGCGTAGGCTTGGCTTTGAGCGTCTTTATTAGGGGCTTTACTTAAATCTTGCGTGAGTGTTTGGATTTCTTGCTCTAAGTCGTTATCTAGGCGAGTTTTTTCTAGGGCTAATGGTGTGCAAGTGCCATTTTCTTTGTTTTCCTTACAATATTTTATTCCTTGTTTATTGTGATTTGCACTTGGATTAGTTACGCCTAAATCTTGCTGAATATCGGCTAGTCTGTGTTTTAGATAATCTGCTCTTGCTTGAATTTCTTGTTGTTTTTTTATCCTTTCTGTTAATTTCATTGCATCTTGTTGAAACATTTTCATTTTATATACTTGATAATTACCATTTAGAATATCCAAACTAGCTTCTGCTGATAGTTGGTTATACCTTGCTTGATTTTCATCTTTGATTAGCTCTTCACACAAAATCAATCCCATATCCCTGCCACTTAATTGCCCCACAAGAGATTGCATGTTTTCATAGCCACTGCTACTTAGGGCTTGGATTAAATTTTGCATATCTCTCATGCGAGTGGTTTGTTCTCCTGTTTTTGTAATAGCATTGTTAAGATTGCTTAAATTGACAATTTTTTTATTAGTCAATTTGTTAAAATTGAAAAAAGGGCATTGTTGCTGTAAGTATTTGTTTCTTAACAAATTTTGTGCGTTCCAATTTTCTATGTTTTGCTTTAAATTCTCATAGTTGTATCTAATGCTCTCTATTTGATACTGAGCGTTTTGTATCACTTGCATGGGATTGGCTAAAGTAATGGCACTACCACTAATCAAAGAATTAGTTGTATTTATCATGTTATTGACTTTTTGCAACTGATTGATTTGGGCTTGAGCTTTAGAGATAATCTCTTCATACTTTTTAATGCTATCTACCATTTTACCTATCACAGTGGCTTGACCAGCATGGAGTTCTGGGTCATTGACAATCAAGGGGGTTTCCCCCTCTGCAAACACGCTTTTACAACATAAAAGCATGCTAAAAACTAATTTCTTCATTGTTAAACCCTTCATCTATTATTATCAAATCCATTTTTAACACTTGCTACAAAGTGTTTCACCCCCGCTTTAACACTCCTGTGATTTGCCATAGCATTTGCCCCTCCACTTAGTCCAGCAAGTCCAAGAGCTTTAGCTCCAGCTTGAAGTCCTGCTAGTCCGCCCCCAGCACTCTGATAGGCTTGCTTAACTTGATTAGCAACCATAACTGCACTACCCCCAAATACAGCTCCGCTTATTGTCATGCCAATTTTTTGCATCATTTCTGTTACTGCCCCCACGCCTCCACTTGTGCCAAAGATATTATTGATAAAATCAGGCACTCGTTTGATGAGAAAGAAACAAATCACAGAGCCTAAAATTAAGATAATAAAAAATCCTAACACGCTAGTATAAGCTCCCATAGCATTTTGAAAATTATTGATTGCTTGACTTGAGCCATTTTCTATCATTTGGTCAATTATATGTCCTTTGTTGTAAAACCCATTGATTATTTCTGCTTTGGTAGGAATTTTTAAAGTAATGCTTTCTATTATTGAAAAATTTAAAAAGGCTACTACCATAATACAAGGTTGGTAAAAAGTAAGGGAAATGAGTTTTTTAAGGTAGCTAAATAACATGCCTTTAGTTTGGGGGAATAGTGCTAGTGGTAAAACTGCAAAGCCCAATGATAGCCATGTAAGAGTTTCAACAAGAGTGATTAAAACAATGATTAAAATTAGTCCAATTAAAAGAATTTGAGCTAGGACTAACAAAAGAAAAATGATTAGCATAGGAAACATAGTAAAAAATGTCTTCCAGCCTAAATCGCTAAATACTTCTCTGTATAATTGTATTATGGAATAGTAGGACTTATCTATCAATGAGCCTAAAGTTAAATTATTATTGCCTATTTGCAATGAAGACATGCTGTTTGTGATAATCTCAGTGAGTTTATTAGAAGGGTAAAAAATGGTGTCTTTAAGCATATTCATGTAAGTTGTTGGATTATCCATTGCCCAATTGATAAACCCCACAAACACGATAAATACAACCACGCCCATAGCGGTTTTAAACTGAAATATATCGCCCTCTTTCACTCGCCTATAAGCCCATACCATAAATAAAATTACCAAAACAGCATTAATTATCATTTGAGCTTTTAAAGCTTCTGCTGTTTGAGTTGCTATGCTGTAAAATATTTTTTTTGTTGGGTCGCTAAATAGCGATAAAATCGTTTCATAAATACTTAGATTATTGCCTTGCATTATCTCCCCCTCCCCTTAGTATAACTCTGTGCTTGTAAGTTTTCTTTAGCGTTTTCTAAAATGCCTTTAAGCCTTTCATTAAAGGGCTTAATGCTATCAATTTGTTCTAATTTATCCATGATATTTTCCTTTTCTTGTGTTGAAGTGTAGTTGTCTTTTAATTTTTCTAAAGAGCTTTCTAAAAACTCCGCCATAGTGTCAATGTTAATCGCCTTATTTTCTATAATGTGTGCTAATTTCAAATCATCGTTACAATCCTTAGAAAAAGGCTTGTAAATAGTAGGGAATTGCTGTGTAAGAGCGTATAAAATGCCCTCGCATTTTTCTCTATATTCTTTACCCTTAATATCATTATCAAAGGCTAAGATAATGTTAAAACTCTCTTGTGGCTTGTTAATAGGCTTAGGTTTTCTGTATTCTCTTGTTTTTTCCACTCTTTTATTATAAATGGGGGTATGCTTTTCTCTTTGATAGTTTTTAATAATGTCTGTATAGGTTTCTACTACTACGCTCTTAAAATCATCATTAGCTCTGCCTTGTCTCACTAACTCTTGCCATTGTGATTCTTCTCTTAGATAATTGTTATATGCCCCTTGTTGTCTATTGTGTAATTGATTAAAAAAGCTTTTAAAAAAGAGTTCTAATTTTTGTTTGTTAAATTGCCCAGCGGTGCTAATTAAAACGCTTTCTTTGGGGTCTAAATCTTGTAGTTCTAAATAGGCTAAATTGTCAAAGATATTTTCAGCAACAATGACATTTTTAACTAAGCTTAAGTCATTAGGGTATAAGACTTCTATGCCCTTATTCCCTTGTGTGATAGATTTTAAGGGTTTGTCTCTTATGTTGCCCTCTTTATCTGTAGTTAATGGGGTATTTAAGCGTTTGTTAATGCCATATTGATGAATGGGTATGACATTAAGTCTTTTATCTTCAAAAGCTAAGTAAGTCGCTAAGATTAGATTGTTAAAGCTATCAGTCTTTAAATGCTCTTTATAAGGCTCTAATAGCTTTGTATCAATGCCACGCTTTTTAATGAGTGTAGCGTTTTGTAAATCATAGGGTTTAAGGTTTTTAAACTCATTGATGATTTTTTGAATTTCTTCGTTATTTTCGCTAGAGTTATCCCTTGCTTGTAGAGTATCTTTTTTATTGCGATAGCCTTCTAACTTCCCAGCGAGTAAGTCTTCAACGCTGATATTTCTATCCTTACAAAAAGTAATGATATTACCGACCTTATCGGTATGAGTTTCTTTGTAGGTGTAACTAATTGAGCCATCTTTATTTTGATTTTTAAAGATGACTAAACTTCCCTCTTCGTTTTCATGCTTTAAGCAAGGGTTATTCTTGCTATGCTTATTTTTGTTGATAACATAGCCATTATCTAATAAAATCTCATGTAAGGGTAAGGAAGTGAGATTAGGAATGTAAGCCATAATGCTTTCCTAACGCTTTCTGCTTTTAGCTGGTGCACTTTGTGTATAGCCATAATCCATTATTGCCACTTCTTTGTTTGGGGTATTTATGGAGTTGGTGTTTTTTGCGTTTTGTTGTGCTTGTTGTTTAGCTCTTTCTTTTTCTAAACAAGCTTGATAATGGGCTTTGGCTCTAGCTTGTTCTAGTTTGGCAAATTCAATCCAAGGCTCATCATTTCCCTTACTTGGTGTTTTTTCTTGGTTTTCTTGTCGTTCTTTCAATCCAGCATGATTTTTAGGGTTATAATCTAGCCATGGTTCATCAGGGTGTGAGACTTTCTTAGGTTCTTCTTTAGCGTGTGGCTCTTGAGTAGCTCTATTTTGTTCTATAGCTTGGCTTTCTTTTGCGTTCTCTTGTTGTGTAGCTGTGTTATTAGTTTGTGGCTTAATGCTCTCATTAGCTTGAGTAGTGGCTTGTGTGTTTGCTTGAGACACGCTTTCATAAGCTTGTGAGCTAGTAGTCTCTTGTGCTTGTGAGTTTTTTGTTTCTTGTTGAGCGTTTTCATTAGCCTTATTTTGTTCTTTAATAGCATTCACTCCCACACTTTGAGTGGTGCTATCTAAATTTTTGAGTGTTTTTGCTTGTTGCTTGTCTAAATGCTTTCGCATCACTTCATACACTCTGTTATCCATAGGCTCTAAGCTGTCTTTAGATTTAGCTAAATAGTCTTTTAAGACTTCGTGGTGTTCTTTTTCTAATTCATGCCCTAAAATAGATTTAACGCTTAATTGTAAGCCCTTATCTTGCATGTGCTTATTGCCATGCGCTTGTTCTAAGCAATCCTTAATCAAATTGATATGCTCTTTAGTAAGCTTTGTAGGTTCTTTTTGGCTCACCACTAATAAGACTTTTAACTCATCTTCATTCATGTGGTTTTTAGCGTAATTTAAAAAGCTCTCTTTAAAATCAAGCTTGGTTTTAATCCTTTTTTGTTTAATGTCAAGCTCAGTTTGTTTGAAGAAACTATGCAAGTTAGCGTATTTGTCTTTAAGGTCTATGTCATTGTTAGGGGCAATCTTGGGCTTTTCTTGCTCTTTTTCTGTGTGTTTGGCTTGTTCTTGTGTGTTAGTTTCTTTTTCATTAAGCTGGTTGTTTTCTTCTAAAGCAAGAGAGGCGATTTTACTTGTAGTGTTCTCACCTGTGGGTCTTGAATAGTCAATCTCATTAGCTCTTAAATAGTTAGCAACTTCGTTTGTTTCATTTTTTAGGATTTGCAAACTTTCTAAAAGCCCTAAACTCTCATCATCTAAACCTTTCTTGATATTGTTATCCCTTAATGTTTCTAACTCTAAGTCTTGCTTATTTGATAGTTCTTCTTCTTTGCTTTGCTCTTGTGCGACTTGTTGCTCATAGAGAGTATCAGGGTTTTGGCTTTCATTGTATTGCTCTAGGGCTTTATTTTCACCCTCTAGGGCGTATTTTTCTAGTTCTTGTTTGGCTAACTCATTTTCATTCTCTGTGATACTAATTTCTTCGGCTCTTTTGATATTGTCTTTTGTATTAGAGATTTCATTTTTTATGCTCTCAATGACTTCTGGCATAGAAGAAATGTCATCTTTTAAGCCCTCTTGGCTTAAAGACTTGATTTCTTGTTCTAAAATGCCTAAAAAATTAGTGGGGTCATTTTTAGAATTTTTAACTTCATCTAAAAAACTCTCTAAAAAAGCGTCCTTTCCATCATCACTCCAAGCTTTCCACGCCTTTAAAAATCCATTGATAAAATCTTGCATTATCTGCCCCTGCCTTTAGATTGAGTAAGCACTACTTCATCATTAGCAAAGTAGTGGTCATACTTTTGTTGCTCTGCTCCTTTATTAAGAGTTTGTTGCAACATCGCTAACATTTGGGGATTGTTTTGAGCCATTTCAAGCATTTTGTTAAATTGCTCCATATTCATTTCACTATTATTGTTATTCTCTTTAGTGTTGTTTTCTTTGACATTATTTTCTGTGTTAGGAGTATTTTCAATCTTATTCTCTTGCTGATAGCTTTGAGAAATGTGGTATTGCTTTCTTTTTTCAGAATGGGTTGCTCCATATTGCTCCACATAATCTAGCACTTTCTTATATTGGCTTTCATTTAAATGCTTGGATAAATCATAAATCACCAAATTTTGATTATTCATAGAGAAAGTATTGCTAATGTATTGTGTTCTTAAAGTTTTAGGGTCTAATTCTTTAAGCTTAGTTTTGTCTAGCGTTTGAAAAACATTGACATTGTAGAGATTTTTAATCTCTAAAGTCGGCTCTATATCTATCTTTTCTTTTTTAAATTCGTAAAAGGGCGTTTTGCCATCTTGCATATACTTGATATTGCCCTCTTTGTCTCTTTGAGGAACTTTTTCATTCTCATAAATCACTTCGCCATTAGAATAATGCTTAAGATTGCCCTCTTTGTCTTTAAGGGGGATTAAATTACCCTGTTCATCTCTTGCTTTAACATAGCGCATTTCATAATCTCTAATATAAGCAATACTTGCCTTATCATAAAAGCCATTAGGATTATTTTTACTCTTAGTGTTGTTTTTAATATGCTCCACTTCTTTAGGGTTTGCCCCAAGTTTTAAGGCATCATCTAAACCTACCCAAACATTACTCTCATAGCCATTCTCATGTTGCTTGGCATCTAAAATAAGAGAATTTAAACCATTATAAGCATTGCCAGCATTACCATTATAAGCTCTATTATTTGGCTTAAACTCTAATCCAGATTCTAAACTTTTAGCAATTTCGCTCGCTAAAAACCTAGCAAAAACCTCTTTTTGCTCTTTAATATCCATTTCATTCCACGCTTTCATTTAATGCTCCTTGTTTTTATTGACTTCATTTTCTAAGGAATGTTCTAACTCTATTTTTGTTTCTTGTTCGCTTTTAGGCTCTACTCCCATTTGCATAAACTCTATCATTTGCCATTCATTCATAGGGTATTTTCCCTCTTTAAGTTCTAAAAAATCTTGTGTCATTTTCTGTCCTTGTCTTTTAAAAAATCTTTTTAGAATGTCATAAAAATTACAAAAAAATCAAGGTCTTGACTTTTTTAAAATTTTCAAGTGTGTCATCACACATATACCACTTTTTAAGCTAAATTTAAGCAAAAAACGCAAATGTGTGATGACACATTTTTAAGGTTAAAACCCTATAACCCCCTAAAATACGTAACCTAAACTTAAAGTAAATGAAAAGTAAATAACCATAAAAATTTAATGAAAAAAGTTAAAATTTAAGCTGATTTTAAGCTAAAATGATAGTTTTTTACTGATTTATCATGTTTAATATTATCTTTTTTTAAGAAAAATGCTAGTTATCATGCAATAATATCAAACTAAAAGCCCACTCAAAATTCTTTGAATACAATTAGTAACTTAATTTTTTAAATAATTCAATAAGTAAGATAAATAATAATCTATTTTTTTAATATTAAAATATTCAATTAAAGACTAAATACTTATTAAATAGTAATAACTTAATTATCTCTTACTAAATTTAATTATTTATTATATTTATATAAATAATCTTAAATAAGTAAATTATTTAAAGTTAATTCAAATTGTATAAAACTATGCTATACTACTAAAATAATCTAATTAAGGAAGTAGCATGACCATTTGTATTGCTAATGAAAAAGGGGGGAGTAGTAAAAGCACGCTTTGTTTAAACCTAGCGGTACAATTACTCAAAGACAATAAAGAAGTGGTTGTTTTAGATACAGATAGCCAAAAGTCTATGGAAACTTTTACAGAAATCCGTTCAAATAACGAATATAAAACTTTTAGCTTATTTAATCGTAGTAGTGGGTTTAGTGATACCTTAAAACAAATGGTATCTAAGTATGAAAATATCCTTATTGATACTAAGGGGGAATATAGTAAAGAAACCCAAAAGGCTATGCTTTTAAGTGATATTGTGCTAGTGCCTACAACTCCTAGTCAATTAGATACTGAAGTGTTAGTTAACATGTTAGAAAGGATAGAACAACTCCAAGAGCTTAATGAAAACCTAAGAGCCTTAATCATCATCAATAGAATGCCTACTATTCCTACACTTAAAGAACGCAAAGCTTTAATTGATTTTATTAAAGAAAATAACCCTAGCGATAAAATCACGCTTTTAGAAAGCTCTTTGAGTGAGCGTATTGTTTATAAGCGTAGCGTGAGTGAAGGTTTAGGGGTCATAGAATACAGCGATAAAAAGGCTATCAATGAGTGGGTTAATTTTTATAACGAATTAAAAAGCCATTTAGAAAAAGAGAAAAGACATGCGTTTTAGAAGAGTTAAAAAGCACAAAAATAAACACAATAAGGAGCATACAAGTATGGATTTACAACAAATTGATGAGCTAGAAAAGAAGTTTGAAGAACAAGAAGAACAAGCCCAAGATACCCCCCTAAAACAAGAGCCTAGCACAAAGGAAGTAAAAATCCCTAAAAAAAGGGGGCGTAAAAAAAGCTTGTTAGATGAAGATAAGAAAAAGAGCTTTAACATTGCCTTTAGTCCTTGTGTGATAAAAGAACTTGATGAATTTTTGCTAGAATTTGGCTCATTTAAAGAGACACGAAGCACTTTTATTGAAGAAGCGCTTATTAGGCATTTAAAATACAGAAAAAACACCCAAGAGCAAAAACTCTTAAAACAATTAGAAAAATTACAAAAAAATGGCAATAATGAAAACAATGAACTTGAATGAATTTTTTACTAACAAGGTAATCTACAAAGACACACCCTTAAAACTCAAAGAGAAACTAGAGCAAGAAATTAGCCAAGCTAGTTTAAAAAAGAAGTTAGTCCTAGCTAATGCCTTAGCTAATATGGTGTTTGCTAAAATAGATAATGAAAATGCCCCTAAAATTCTTATTTCACGCTTTATGTGTAAATTTAATCCTATTGATTATAAAAGCACTATTCCTAGTGATTTTCGCCCCATAGATGAAGAAGAATATGAAGACGACTTAGAATGGCTCAATGAAGAAAAAGAAGATAGGCTCTTTAATTACTATCTATTTTTAAATGGCGTAAAAGAAAGCGATTTAATAGAAGTAGTTTCAGAAAGCATAGAAATCTATGATGAGTGCATGATAGAAATCGCTCAAAATATCCTTAAAAATAAGTTCTCTTATGACATTGACTTGTTACAAGTTTTAATAGAAGGGTATGCTAAAGAGATTATGGAGTTTTTAAATAACGAGCTTACAAAAGAAAGTTTTAAAGAGCTTTTAGTAAGTAAGCGTATTAACTAAACCTTGTTAGGCTTAAAAAATAGGTTTTTAATAGTTTTTCTAAAACTATTAAGCACTATGTAATTAATATAGCACTATAAAAACAACTAAACACTATCAAATACCCACTCAATAAGGTTACTTATCGCCTACGCTTAGGTGTGTAGGTGTTTTCATTAGAATTGTCTAGGCTATTATCATTATTGCTATAGCCTTGTTGCTCTTGCAAGGCATTAAGGGAATGAGATTGTTTTTCAAGTTTTTTATGTATTAGTTGAGCCATTACCCCTAATTCTAGGGCTGTTTCTTCTAAGTCCATAATTTGATTTAATAAAGCATCTAGTTTTACATCTACTAAATAATCGCTCACTAATTTATCAGGGTCTTTGCTAAAATCTTTTAAGCGACTTGCTAAATCTAAGTTAAAATGTTCTTCATAATGCTTGGCTAAAAAATGCAAATCAAATAAATCTCTAGCTTTAGTTCTTGTATGCTCCCCATCAAAGCAAGCACAGAGTTTGTTATCAATAATACGCTCTATTTTAGCAATTCGCATTCCCTCAATCACATTGACTTCGCTCTCTTTTGGTGCGTCTCTATAAGATATTTCTAATTTTAAAGTTTGTTCTTCTTTATTGTCTTTGGTAGCATAACGCACCATATAACGCCCCACACTATCAGTGTCTTTTTTAATATGAATATCATTTAAGATAATGCCATTAGGAATAGCGCTCTTTACTCTGCCTAAGAGATTGATTTTTTTATGACAATCAAAGTCTAAATCTTCTGAAAAACGATTTAAGCCATAGCCTAGATACAAAGCTGTTCCGCCTTTTAATACCATAGGGGTGTCGGCTAGATTTTTAACAATGGCTCTCATCAGTTTTTCATGATTAAGAGCTTGTTCGCTTAAACTCACTCTATAATGGGGTTTCTTGCTATCCATTTATTCAAATTCTCTCTTTCTTGCTTGTTTAATTTGGGTTTCATCACTTCTATAAGAGCATAGACACTCTCTTTATCTTCAATACTAGGAAACCATTCATCTAGCATAACAACCCCTAGCTTTCCAGTTTGCAATACAGAAACATAGAGACAATCTACACAAGCTCTTGGATGCTCTGCAATATAAGTGGGAGTATGTTTAGGGTAATAGCCCATTTTATTGAGCCTTGCTGTGCCATCTATAATGCCTAGATTGCCTAGTAGTTTATTAGTATTATGAGCTTGTTTTTCACCATAGATATAAACCCCTATATCATCAAACGCATTCTCCATTAAAGCATAGCTACTATGCCAATCTCCTGTGCCTTGTGGGCTATGGATATTTAAAGCCACAATAGAGCTAACATAGACTTCTTTTGAAGTGGGTGGAATATAAAGCATGCTAAACTCCCTCATTAGTTTTAATTAGGTTCTAGTTTAGCAAAATTTCACTTACTACTTCTTATGATACTCATTGATAAAATCCCCACACACTTTCATACTATATTTAAATCCTTTGGGGAGCTTGACATTATGCTTTTTAGCTAACATCTCAGCAAAGTTAATTTGTTTAGGCGTAGCGGGTCTATTTTCATCATTATTAGAGCTACTAGCCTTTTTGTTGTTTTTCTTAAAAAACTCATGCTCTTTAATGTATCGGTCTAAAAACGCCTTAGCCACTCTGTTGTCTTCTTTGTAGTTTTTAAACTCTTCGCTTAAATTTAATTGCAAATCTCTTAAAATATTTTCTATATAAGTGATTTGTCCTTCACTGCTAGGTTTTATCTCATCATCATTTCTTTCTAGCTTTTCAATCTTAGGGCATTTAGAATTTAAATTGCTGATAAAATCCACATAAGAGCTTTTATTTTCTACAATCTCATCTAGCACTTCTTCCATTTGTTTAGTATAGGTCAAATCAATAATGAATTGATAAGCATTTTCAAACACTTCTACCACTCTTTTACCCTTATGTGTAGGCGTAATAATGTGTTTTTTATCTTGGCTAATGCTGATATATTCTCTTTTTACAAGCGTAGGCAAATAGCTCGCATAAGTGCTAGGTCTGCCTATGCCTTTATTTTCTAAAAGCTTGACAAAATCTGCCTCTTTATAAGCACTTGGGGCATTTCTTTTAATGGTGGCTAAAACTAAGTCATTTAGACTTAACACATCATCAATTTTTAGATTAAATTGTGCGTTTTGTTCTTTTTCTTTATTGTCTTTATCATCGTTACTTTCATCATTTTTTAGCTCTTTTTTAGAAAACATTGCTAAAAATCCAGCGCTTTTTAAACCCTTTACAGAACATTTAAAATACTCGTTTTTGATTTTAAAGAGCAAATCTTGCTTGTCATAAATGGCATTCTTGCCTTGACTTTCAATGGTTCTTTCAAAAATCAATCTATAGAGTTTTAAAGCGTCTTGATTAGTGATACTAGCATTATAGACTATGCTTTCTAAATCTTCGTATTTGTGGGGGTGCGTGATACGAATGGCTTCATGAGCTTCTGCTTGGCTTTGCTTACCAGCCTTGTATTCTCTTTTTTGATACACTTCTTTATAAATAGGTGCATAAAAGCTCTCTGCCTCATCTAAAAACTCCACGCTCAAACTTTCCGCATCTGTCCTAATGTAAGTAATCAGTCCAGCCTCAAAGAGATTTTGAGCTAAAGATTGCACTTCGCTAATACTTAAACCAAGCATAGAACTTGCTTTTTCTAAAAGCGTAGAAGTGATAAAGGGCTTTTTAGGTTTAGTCTCTACAACAGAGTTTTTTAAATCCTTTAAAAGACAAGCTTTATTATCCTTTAAGCTCTCAAAGAGTTTTAAAGTCTCTTCTTTATCATTGAATTTAATCTCTTCGCCCTTTTCATCACAATGCTTGATAGTTACTTCTCTGTTAGCACTATCGTTAATCTTAGCTTGAATTTGATAGCTTACTTTCTCATTTTCAGGTAAAGCCTTAAATTTTTCAATCTCTCTGTCTCTATCTACAATGAGTTTTAAACAAGGGGTTTGCACTCTTCCAGCACTAGAGCCTTTCATTTGCCCTAAAGCTTTGCCTAAATAAGGGGAGAGCGTAAAACCTAAAAGCATATCAGCCACTCTTCTAGCTAAGGCACTTTGATACATTTGCTTATTAGTGTTTTCAAATAAAAGAGCATTTTGTAAGCCTTTGTTAATCCCACTTGGTGTGATTTCAAAAAACTCCGCTCTATAAATAGAACTAGCTATTTTTTTAATCTTTTCATAAAAATGATAGCCTATAGCATAACCCTCTCTATCAGGGTCAGTAGCAATATAAACCTTTTTATTTTTACATGCCTCTATCATCTCAAAAATACGTTTTTTCTTTTCTTGGTCATAATCAAAAGTCGGCTTAAAGTTATTGTTTTCATCATAGCTTTTAAGTTGCATAAAATGCCCTATGGTAGCAAAGACCTTTGCTCCTGTGATTTCTTTAATCTTAGCCACTTTATTAGGGCTTTCAATAATAATAACGCTATCTTTCATTTGGTTGCTCCTTTAAAATGGAATTTCATCTGTTATTTCTATCTCTTGTAGAGATAATTTGTATTCTTGTTTATGTTTAGAGGCTAAACTAAAATTTTTAGACTGATTTTCAAATCTTAATAAACGCTTACTAAAATCATTACTTGATTGAGTGTATTTTTCCATTCGCCGTTCTTCTTCTAAATAAACGCAAATCCTCTAATTCTTTTTTAGCTTGTTCAAGTTTTTTGTTTAGCTTTTGTAGGTCTTTGTTGATTTTACTCAAGCGTTTTTCTCTCAAATCTAGTTTAGAGCTTGTTAGATTTTTTGCTAGGCTGTTTCATCTTCTGCTCCTTGATTGAGTGGTTTCTAATTCTTCTTCTTCGTTTTCGTAGTAATCAACATTATTAGTAATTGCAACTTCCTTAGAATAGATAATTTCAGCTCCTTTTCCTATCTCTTTCTCAATCACTTGTTCTATATGTTGTTTTACTTCATCATCGTTCTTTGTGTTCCCCTTAATCTCTTGTTCTTTATTGCTGTTTTCAATTTCGGTTATTGTCAGGCTCTCATTCTCTAAGCTCGCTCTTTTTTCAGCGTTCAAATTCTTTAAGACTTCTTTAGATTTAGGGTTGAACACAGGCTTATAATCTCTGTCTTTGCTCATTTTGGCTAAATCGTCTATTAGAGTTTTA
>NZ_MVWR01000006.1:0-97722 GCF_003637665.1 Helicobacter pylori
ATACTATAACATAGACTTGAAACCGGACGAGTTGTTAGTTAGAGTGCCACACAACCGACTAAACAACACCGAGATCAACAATTTAGCGGCTTCAAGCAATCAAGGACGCTTTAATAGCGAGAGCGATAAGGCGATCGCCGTTTTAAGCCATTACGAGCCGAAATTAAAAGAATTAGAAAAGAAGTTAGACGCTGATAGCGTTTATCAATTAAAAAGCGTTGTAGCTAAAAACCTGAATTTTGATAAAGCGACTCACCCTAATATAGGGGATAGTAATTTAGCGTTGCTTATGTATAACATGCCAAGGACTAAAACCCAAGGGATAGAGCTACTCAATCGTTGGCAGAAAGAGTTTTCTAACGACATTAAAAGCTATGAAAAAGTTAAAAAAATGTTTGTAGATAATGCAGGGAGCTTCCACAATCTAATCCATGACATGAATTTCCCTAATGTGAGCTTGAACGCTTATTTAAGCGATATTATGGATCGCAGTTTTGCGAATTTAAAGAATTATCCAAGCACGACGGACAGCTTAAAGGATTTGAGCGAGAAATTCTATAAAACGAGTTCATTAGATATGTTTGAAAAGAGCGATCAAATTACGAGCGATATAAGCGAGATTTTAGGGGGAGCAATAGCAAGATTTGCGAGGCTTGATGATCCCAGTAAAGCGTTATTTGAAGCCTTAAAGAGCGATAACATTAAGAAAGGGTTAAAAGAGTTTAAAATAGCAGATATTACTAAGGACATGTTCGATCCTAAAAGCAAGGAATTTAAGGACATTGATATTTACGATTTCACGCATTACCTTTTAATGGTCAATAGAGAAGTAAGCGAACATAACCCTACCTTAAACCGCTTGATAGCAGCCGTAAAAGATATGCAAAAAGAACATGAAAAGGGTTTGAAAGAAGCCAGTAAGCAAGTTATAGAAAAAACAGAGGAAGAAGTTAAAGAAGAAGCGGTTAAAAAACTTTCTTTTGATGAAATTAAAAAGCTTATTGATGAAAGCCCACGAACTGGAAGCAGTATGCCTATTTTAGGAATGCAAAATTTAAACGCAGAAGCGGTCAAATACATTCAAAAGAATCATAAACGAATAGCGGTTGAAAAGATAGAGCCAAGTTTTGCTAAAGATTTAAATTTGAAATATCCAGATGATGCAAGGGCGGTTATTGATTATCAAGCTATTAACCACATACTAAAAGATCATAATAATTTAGATTACGAAGATATAGCTAATTATAGGGAATTAGCTAAACAAGCTAATGAAACCTTAAAATTAAAAGATAATCAAAACCAACCGGTAGTAACTAGTTTTAATCAAATTAACGGATTTTTTGTAGTGGTGGAGCAAGTATCCAACGCTAAGAATGAACTAATGTTAAAAACAATGTATAAGGCTAAGGGAGAATATAAGAATAGTTTAATCTATAGGAAAACATTAGCAAAATCTCAGAATAGCGATTGACCATCAGTTATGAGCTGAGTGCTAGACATACTTGATAAAGCTAATGTATTTTGAAATATTAAAACAAAAACTTGAAAAAGTCAAGGAGTAAAAAATGATCAATTACCCTAATTTGCCTAATAGCACGCTAGAAATCACCGAGCAACCACAGGTAAAAGAAATCACTAACGAGTTATTAAAGCAACTACAAAACGCTTTAAAATCTAATAGTCTTTTTACCGAGCAAGTGGAATTAAGCCTTAAAGGGATCGTTAGGATTTTAGAAGTGCTTTTGAGTTTGGATTTTTTCAAAAACGCCAACGAGATTGATAGCAGTTTAAGAAACTCCATTGAGTGGCTGAGTAACGCCGGCGAGAGCTTAAAAAACAAAATGAAAGAATACGAGAGCTTTTTTAATGATTTCAATACGAGCATGCGAGCTAATGAGCAAGAAGTAACGAGCGTCTTAAACGCCAACACCGAAAACATCAAAAGCGAGATTAAAAAGCTAGAAAATCAAATAATAGAAACCGCTACAAGGCTTTTAACGAGCTATCAAATCTTTTTAAATCAAGCGAAAGAAAACGCTACAACGCAAATTAACACCAACCAAACGCAAGCGATAACTAACATTAACGAAGCCAAAACGAACGCCAACAACGAAATAAGCGAGAATAAAACGCAAGCGATAACTAACATTAACGAAGCGAAAGAAAACGCTACAAATCAAATTAACACCAATAAGCAAGAAGTTTTAAACAACATCACGCAACAAAAGCAACAAGCCTATAGCGAGATCACCGAAGCGAAAAACACGATCATTATCAAAACATTGATTTTTTTGAGATTGAATAAGGCGTGTTAAAAATCCACTATAATACCCCTAAAAAATGCGAGTTTTAAAGATGCCTTTATTTGATTTAAAAAGCCCCTATCCACCAGCAGGCGATCAGCCCCAAGCCATAGAAGCTTTAACAAAAAGCTTGAAAAATAACAACCATTATCAAACTCTAGTGGGGGTTACAGGAAGCGGTAAGACTTATACGATGGCCAATATCATCGCTCAAACCAATAAACCCGCTTTGATCATGAGCCATAATAAGACCTTATGCGCGCAGCTTTATAGCGAGTTTAAGGCGTTTTTCCCGCATAATAGGGTGGAGTATTTTATCTCCCACTTTGATTACTACCAGCCTGAAAGCTATATCCCTAGAAGGGATTTATTCATTGAAAAAGACAGCTCTATTAATGATGATTTAGAGCGTTTAAGATTGAGTGCGACCACCTCACTTTTAGGTTATGATGATGTGATTGTGATAGCGAGCGTTTCGGCTAATTATGGTTTGGGCAACCCTGAAGAATATTTAAAAGTCATGGAAAAAATCAAAGTGGGCGAGAAGCGCACTTATAAGAGCTTTTTACTCAAACTAGTAGAAATGGGTTATAGCCGTAATGAAGTGGTGTTTGATAGGGGGAGTTTTAGAGCGACCGGAGAATGCGTGGATATTTTCCCTGCTTATAATGACGCTGAATTTATTAGGATTGAATTTTTTGGCGATGAGATAGAAAGGATTGCGGTCTTTGACGCTTTAGAAAGAAATGAAATCAAGCGCTTGGATTCTGTCATGCTTTATGCGGCCAGTCAGTTTGCCGTAGGGAGTGAGAGGTTGAATTTAGCCATTAAAAGCATTGAAGATGAACTCGCTCTAAGGTTGAAATTTTTTAAAGAGCAGGATAAAATGCTTGAATACAACCGCCTCAAACAACGCACCGAGCATGATTTAGAAATGATTAGCGCGACCGGTGTGTGTAAGGGCATTGAAAATTACGCACGTCATTTTACAGGCAAAGCCCCTAACGAAACGCCTTTTTGCTTGTTTGATTATTTAGGGATTTTTGAGCGGGAGTTTTTAGTCATTGTAGATGAAAGCCATGTGAGTTTGCCGCAATTTGGGGGGATGTATGCAGGGGATATGAGCAGGAAAAGCGTTTTAGTGGAATATGGTTTTAGATTGCCTAGCGCTTTAGACAACCGCCCTTTAAAATTTGATGAATTTATCCATAAAAATTGCCAGTTCCTTTTTGTGTCCGCTACGCCCAATAAGCTCGAATTAGAGCTTTCCAAAAAGAATGTCGCTGAGCAAATCATTCGCCCTACCGGGCTTTTAGACCCTAAATTTGAAGTGCGAGATAGCGATAAGCAAGTCCAAGATTTGTTTGATGAAATCAAGTTAGTGGTGGCTAGAGATGAAAGGGTGCTAATCACCACGCTCACTAAAAAAATGGCAGAAGAATTGTGCAAATACTATGCTGAATGGGGCTTGAAGGTGCGTTATATGCATAGCGAAATTGATGCGATTGAAAGAAACCACATTATCCGCTCTTTAAGGCTTAAAGAATTTGATGTTTTAATAGGGATCAACCTTTTAAGAGAAGGGTTGGATTTGCCTGAAGTGTCTTTAGTAGCGATCATGGATGCGGATAAAGAAGGGTTTTTAAGGAGTGAAACAAGCCTCATTCAAACCATGGGGCGGGCCGCTAGAAACGCTAACGGGAAGGTTTTATTATACGCTAAAAAAATCACTCAAAGCATGCAAAAAGCCTTTGAGACTACGACTTACAGACGCGCCAAGCAAGAAGAATTCAACAAACTCCATAATATCACCCCTAAAACCGTTACGCGCGCTTTAGAAGAGGAGTTGAAATTAAGAGATGATGAGGCTAAAATCGCTAAAGCTTTAAAAAAGGACAAAATCCCTAAAAGCGAAAGAGATAAAATCATTAAAGAGTTGGATAAAAAAATGCGAGAATGCGCGAAAAATTTGGATTTTGAAGAAGCGATGCGCTTAAGAGATGAGATTGCTAAATTAAGAACGCTCTAAAAATTACCGCTTTAAAACTGCACTTAAAAACTATAAGTGTAGTTGAAATAAATTGCATAATTGCGCCTGAAATCAACCCGATACAGCACGCTATTGATCCCGTATTCCAAAAATCGTAAAACCTTTAAGACATCTTCATTATTGTTACTAATGTTGTTCATAGAATAATAATGGTTAAAATAATAAGTGGGGATTTTAATCCCAAAACCAAACTGGTTGTGTTTATTCCCTAAACGAACCCCTAGATTCACTAAAAACTGGAAGCCATTTGGATTTACTTTCCCGCCAAAAGTGTCTAAAAGAAGCGTTTGATACAATAATGCATCACTCACTTTGTCATACACCCCCGCAAATGCAATCCCTAGATTGAACCCGGCAAAAAACTTATCCCCATTATAAGCGTTGAGCAATAAATCCGTATAAGTGCCGTAAGTGGAAATGATAATGGACTGCGATTCTTTAGAGCCATAAAGAGAAGCGCTCAAGTCATAAAATAGCCCCCACCTAAAGCCAAACCACTTCGTTTCTTCATGCTTACCCACCCATTTATAGCCCACCTGGACGCCAAGACCATTAGACACATACGAATTTTTAAAAACAGGGCTTAGACTATCGCTAAAAATGATCTGATTTTTGTTAAATTGTTGGAATAAATTCAAATTGCTAGAGTTGTGCTGAATGCTCCCTAATTGATACCCAAGCCCCAAATAAAACGCCGATCGATCTGCATAGCGTTTGATGGGTGAGATCACTTTTTTATTGCCAAAAATATAATCCCCTTTAGTCAAAACATCTTTAAAACTATCCGCATGCAAGGCGTAAGAAAGCCCCAAAATCAAACATAATACTCGCTTCAAAAATCCCCTTTGTCCCCTTTGAGTGGAATTTTAATTTTTAAAATAGATTTAAACTTTATTACTCAATGAATAAAGCCAAAATTTTTTATAAAACGCGCCTTATCCAAACACCCTTTTAAAAATCGCACCCACATTTTTAGTGTAATAGCCATAATCAAAACACGCTTTGATTTCATCCTCGCTCAAATATTTTTTCAAGCGTTCATCATCAAGCAGAGCGTTTAAAAACAAATTTCCATCAGCGTTTTTAAAAGCGCCTTGTTGCAAAACTTCCCATACTTTCATCGCATTTTCTTGCACGATTTTATAGCTTTCTTCTCTGCTCAAACCTTTTTTGGGCAATTCTAATAACACCCGTTGGGAAAAAACTAACCCCCCACTCAAAGCCAGATTTTTAAGCATGTTTTTAGGATAAACCACCAGATTTTCAACCACGCCATTCAAGCGGCTGAGCATGAAATCGCTGGTGATAAACAGATCGGGCAGTGCAAAACGCTCCACAGAGCTATGGCTCATGTCTCTTTCATGCCATAGGGCGACATTTTCTAACATAGGGGTAGCAAAAGAGCGAATCACCCTACAAAGCCCGGTGATATTCTCGCTCAATATGGGGTTTCTTTTATGAGGCATCGCAGAGCTTCCTTTTTGCCCTGTTGAAAAGTATTCTTCCACTTCATAAACTTCACTGCGTTGCAAATGGCGGATATTGACAGCGATTTTTTCACAACTGCTCGCTAAAAGAGCCAAATCGCATGCAAGCCTGGCGTAGCGATCCCTTTGAATGACTTGATTGCTGATATTGGCGGTTTTTAAGCCTAAAAAGTTGCACACTAGTTCTTCTAATTCTAAGGGGGCGTGCGCGAAATTCCCCATAGCCCCACTGATCGCTCCCACGCTGATAAATTCCATCGTTAAATCTAAGGCTTTTAAATGCCGTTTGATCTCATCAGCAAAAAGAGCTAAAACTAAGCCAAAAGTAATGGGTTCGCCAAACACCCCATGGCTTCTGCCTACCATTAGCGTGTCTTGATGTTCTAAAGCCCTGTTTTTAAGGGTTTCATAAAGATTTTGAACGCTTTTTTGAATGAGTTTTAAGCTTTTGGTCATCAATAACGCCATAGCCGTGTCAATGCAATCGCTAGAAGTGATCCCGTAATGAAAAAAGCGGGACTCTTCGCCCAAGCTTTCAGCCACGCAAGTAGTGAAAGCGATTAAATCATGCTTAGTGGTTTTTTCAATTTCTTTGATGCGTTCAAGATTGAATGCCGCTTTTAAGCAGATTTTTTCACAATCGCTATCTTGGATTTGCCCAAGCTTGTTCCACGCCCTAACGACAGCTTTTTCCACTTCCAAATAAGTTTCAAATTTGGTTTGCTCATTCCATAGGGCTTTCATTTCTTCATTCGCATAGCGTTCTAACACTGACAATCCTTAAATCAAAATGGGATTATGTTACTTTAAAGGGGTTTAAAGAATCAAGGGGCAAAATCGCACAAGGCGCAAGAAAGCCCCTTGATTTGATTAGAGAGTTATACTTTAGCTTCTTCTCTGCGTTGCAAGTATTCCCAACGCTCATTCACATCTTTTTGCAATTCTTCAATGACATGCTCGTTTTCCTTTTTGAAAAGGTGTTTGAAGCGTTTTTGCGCCCCTAAATAATCCCTTACAGGAATGATATTTCTTGGGCGGTAAGTGATTTTTAATTCTCTGCCATTAAAAATTTCAAATAAGGGGAACATCAAGCTGTCCACAGCCATATCCGCTAATTCAATGGTTTTATTGGATTCAAATTTCCATTCAGTCGTGCATGGGCTAAGAGCGTTAATAAAGCAAGGCCCTTCAGTGTCTAGCGCGGTTTTAATTTTTTTGTTCATGTCTTTCCATTTGTTAGGCGAGAGTTGCGCCACATAAGGAACCCCATGGCTTGCCATGATATTGACAATGTCTTTTTTCTTTTCTTTTTTACCAAAGCTAACTGAACCTGCTGGCGTGGTGGAAGTGCTTGCCCCTAATGGCGTAGAGCCGCTTCTTTGGCCACCGGTATTGGCGTAGTTTTCATTATCCAGGCAAATATAGGTCATGTCATGCCCTCTTTCCATGCAACCGCTGATAAATTGAAAACCAATATCATAACTAGCCCCATCGCCTCCAAACGCCACAAATTTGGGCTTTTGACCTTGATAACGGCCCTTATTCACTAGCGCCTTATACATAGCCTCCACCCCTGAAATCGCCGTAGAGCCATTTTCAAAACCAATGTGGATCCAAGGCACATCCCATGAAGTGTGCGGATACACCGCCGAGCATACCTCTAAACAACCGGTAGAGTTACCTAAAACAATAGGCCCATCTACAGCGTTTAAAACTTCGCGCACGATAATGCCATGCCCACAACCTGGGCAAAGCAAGTGCGAGCCTTGGAATTTTTCAGCGCTTTGGCTAAAACCTTTGAGTGTTTTGACTTCTTTTACCATGATATTTCCTTTTTAAAAAAAGCTCATTTTAGGGCCACGCAAGCCTACGAATTGTTGGGTAGGGTGCGTGAGCGTGCCTTTAAGAGCGTCTTCATTGATTTCTTCAAAAATCTCGCATAAATGCGCGATCGTCATATCCCTTTCGCCTAAACCATAGATATAGTTAGACACTACGGGGTGTTTAGTCCCTTGGGTTTGATACACCGCGCTCGTTACTTCATTAAACATCGCCCCCATAGCACCGGCTGGAGAGCTTTTATCCAAAATCGCTAAAGCTTTAAGATTTTTCAAATCCTGCCCCAATCTTTCATAAGGGAAAGGGCGCAAGGAATGGATGGTCGCCACGCCGGCCTTAATGCCTTTTTTACGCATTTCTTTAGCCGCTACGATAGCGGATTCATAAGTAGTCCCTAACGCAAAAATAGCGATTTCAGCGTCTTCTAGTTGGAAAGTTTTGGTTAAATGGTATTGCCTGCCTGTCAGTTTAGCGAAATCATTAAACACTTCTTCAATCACAGAAGGCGCGTTCATGATCGCATGGTGGAGTTGGGCTTTATGCTCATAATGCCATTCTTCTTCAGCTTGCGCGCCATAACTTACCGGTTTATCAAAATCCAAAAGGGAATGTTTGGTTTGGTATTCGCCCACGAATTGATAAGCCACTGCATCGCTTAAGGGGCGGACATTTTGCACGGTGTGTGAGCATAAAAAACCATCTTGATTGACAATAGTAGGCACGCGCACCTTTTGATGCTCTGCGATCCTAAACGCCATTAAAGTGAAATCATAAGCCTCTTGAGGGTTGCATGTGCATAAACTTATCCAACCAGAATCCCTACTCAAATACATATCAGAATGATCGCCATGGATATTTAAGGGGGCTGCTAAAGCGCGATTGACCAAGTTTAAAACGATAGGCAAACGCATGCCAGAGGCTTGGTATAAAACTTCTACCATTAGCGCTAAACCTTGAGAGCTAGTCGCAGTGCTGACCCTCCCACCAGCAGCCGCCGCTCCCACGCACGTGCTCATAGCGGCATGCTCAGATTCCACTAAAACAAATTCGCCATCAATATAGCCATTGTCTTTAAACGAGCCATAATTTTGCACAATGGGCGTTGATGGGGTGATAGGATAAGCTGCGATGACATCAATTTGAGCCTGTCTTAAAGCGTTAGAGCTAGCGGTATTGCCATCCCACACTTCTATTTCTTGCAATTCAATACTTCTTGCCATATTTTTTCCTTATGATTTTTTCTTTTCTTGTTTTTGCGGCCATTGAGTGAGAGCGGTGGCAAGTTCAATTTGCTCTTCAAACATCCATAGCGATTTAGGGTTGGTGGGGCAGACATCCACGCACACGCCACAGCCCTTACAATGAGAATAATCCACGCCCTTTAACTTGCCCTCTCTTGAAAGAATAGCCGCATCTGGGCAATAAACCCAACAATTAAAGCAATTGATGCAAATGTTATTGTTATGCACAGGCTTAGCCACACGCCAATGAGCCACTGAAGTGGTGAAGTAGCTTTGCTCGGTGTAATGGCGCTCATCGTTGTGTTTTTCCATTTCGCTTTGTGCGTTTTTTTCAAAAGGGAAGAGCACCGCTCCCATTTCAAATTCATTCCAATCTTTCATCTTTAATCCTTAATGTTATTGAACTTCTTCATAAGCTCTTTGGATAGCGAGCATGTTAGCGTCAATGACTTCTTGAGTGAGTTTTTTGCCTAAAACTTTCTTAAAAGCTTCTTTAAAAGCCCCGATTTCAAGCATGCCAGACACTTTCATCAACGCCCCTAGCATTGGCGTGTTAGGAATGGGGCGTTTTAAGGTTTCCATAGAGATTTTTAAACAATCCACCAAAAACACCTTACGGGTTTTTAATTCAGGTTTTTTTTCAAACAATTCTTCTTTGCTGAGATAACTAGTGATAATGTAAGTGGTGTCTTCTTTTTCATTAGCGAAAATATTTTCAATAAAAACCAAACCGGGGTCAATCACTAGCACATAATCAGGCTGCATGAAGCGCTCATGGTTTAAAATCGGCTCATCATCAATGCGGTTATAAGCCATCATAGCTGCCCCCCTTTTGGCTGAACCATAAGAAGCGAACGCTTGCACTTCTTTACCTGTTTTTGAAATCACATCAGCCAGCCCTTTAGCGCCGGTGATAGCGCCCTGACCAGCTCGTGCATGCCATCTAATTTGAAACATGGTAATATGTCTCCTTGCATTTATAAAATAAATTGAATTTAGCCTAGATTATACAAGAAAAACTATTAATGTGTCTTATAACAATATCTTTTTAGGAATTTTTATAGAAAAATGGGGGCATACCCACAAGAATGGAGACCATTTTTATGGGTGTTTGATGGGATATTTTATTTATTTATGGCTATTTCATAGCTATTTATTCTAAAAAGACAGGCGTTCTTAATCAAAATCACTAATATTTATTTTAAACTTTGTTATTATTCAAGGTGTGATTTGATCTTATGATGGAGCGAGTGTGGGGCAGGATAACAAAAGGAATTGGGTTATGGATAAAACAATGATTAAAATATTGATGAGCGTGGCGTTATTATCATCGCTTCAAGCCGCAGAGCTTGATGAAAAATCAAAAAAACCTAAATTTGCGGACAGGAATGCGTTTTATTTAGGGGTTGGGTATCAACTTAGCGCGATCAACACATCTTTTAGCACCAGCTCTATAGATAAATCGTATTTCATGACCGGCAATGGTTTTGGTGTGGTGTTAGGGGGGAAATTTGTGGCTAAAACGCAAGCTGTAGAGCATGTGGGTTTTCGTTACGGGTTGTTTTATGATCAGACTTTTTCTTCTCACAAATCCTATATTTCTACTTATGGTTTGGAGTTTAGCGGTTTGTGGGACGCTTTCAATTCGCCAAAGATGTTTCTAGGGTTAGAGTTTGGCTTAGGCATTGCTGGGGCGACTTACATGCCAGGAGGGGCTATGCATGGGATTATCGCTCAAAATTTAGGCAAAGAAAATTCGCTTTTCCAATTGCTTGTGAAAGTGGGTTTTCGTTTTGGCTTTTTCCACAATGAAATCACTTTTGGGTTGAAATTCCCTGTCATTCCTAACAAAAAAACAGAGATTGTTGATGGCTTGAGTGCAACCACTTTATGGCAACGCTTACCGGTCGCTTATTTCAATTATATCTATAATTTTTAGATATAGTTATTTGGAGGTTTTGGATTTGACAAAGTCAATCAATTCTCGTGTGTCTATGGTTAGGGTTAAGAATTGCTGATAGGTGGTGATCCACTTACCCCCTTTGCCATACAAATGATACCCATCGCCCCCACCTAAAAAGTTAAAAAACGCATCCACTTGCACGCTCACCCATTTATTTTTATAAACATAATAAAGCCCTATCATATCAAGATTAGGGGCTCTATACCATGGCAACCCGGTATAAAGGGATTGGCCATAAGTGGCATAAAAGTGCATTTGGGGTTTGTTGGAAAAATAATACCTGTTAAAGATTCCAAAGCCTTTGTATTGCGCTTGGGCGTAAAATTCCCCCCCAAAGCTGTTATAAAATTGAGCGTTTTTACACTCGCTAGCGTAACGCACGCAATAATGGGTTTGAGACGATTGCGTGCCAAAAGTCATAAAAATATTATCCATATAAGGCATGAGGTTTTTAAAATCCGCTTTTAAATAAGCATGGTAATAAACCCTATCCAAAATGGTAGGGTTAGAGTATTTCCCTATTTCGCCGCCTTGCGGGTTGTTTTTTTGACTGAAATAGGGGTAGCCATTAGGCCATTGCGGGGTTGCATCGCCTGGTTTTAAGTAGGAATTCCCGCCATAAGGGTAGTTATCTCCCATGCTATGAGGGCTGGCGTTATGAAAAATGACAAGCTGCCCCCCCAAACCTAAATACCCTTTAAGAAACTGAAATTCTGAAGAAACAAAATACAAAAACTGGCTGAAGTCGTAATTTTTCTTTTTGGGCTGGTTGTTCCAATTACGCCCCCCATACCAATCAACAACGCCCTCAAACCACCCATTCCACCAGCGATTAGGATCATAGGCCGGTTTGAATTGAAACGCTCCTCCCCTAAAAGTAGGGTCTATAAACCAAAAAAGTTTTTTAAAAGCGCTTAAAGGGTAATGCCCTATTTGATAACTTCGAGGCACAATGCCTAAAAAAAATCTCAAATTTTTCCCTATGTATTGGTAATACATGGTAACCCCCCACGAATAAGGGAAATAGCTATAATGCGTGTGCAAATTTTGAATGAACCACGCTCCAAACATCAAGGCCTGTCTTTTGTCCAATTGGACGCCAATTTGAGGCATGAGACGACCTTGCATTTTGGTTAGGCTATTCCAATAGGGGTTGTTATTTGGGGCCACTAAATTGAAATTAAAGCTCATAAATTTCAAGTCATAGACAAAACTAGCCGCTTTCATTAAAGGTGCTATTAAAAAACCTGAAAACAACAACGCATAAAGAGATTTTTTTAAGGAAATCAAACTAAAACACAGCCCCTTTCATCAACGCCTTTTAAAATTGCAGCATTTAAAATGGCGGCACTTAAAGACAAGGCACGATTTTAAATTAATTTGCTTTAAAAACAACATAAAAACCAAAAACAGAACCCTTTCAAGTTCGGTTTTTTTTTTTTTTTTGGATAAAATAGCCATTAAAAAAGGGTGTTTAGTTTTTTATGACTTCAGCTTCAAATTATTCTTTTAAAGAACAAGATTTTCATATTCCTATCGCTTTTGCTTTTGATAAGAATTACCTCATTCCTGCGGGCGCGTGTCTTTATTCCTTGCTAGAAAGCATCGCTAAAGCCAATAAAAAAATCCGCTACACCCTACACGCTTTAGTGGTAGGCTTGAATGAAGAAGATAAAGCAAAGCTTAATCAAATCACAGAGCCTTTTAAAGAATTTGCTACTTTAGAAGTAAAAGATATTGAACCTTTTTTAGACACTATCCCTAACCCTTTTGATGAGGATTTCACCAAGCGTTTTTCTAAAATGGTGTTAGTGAAGTATTTTCTAGCGGATTTATTCCCCAAATATTCTAAAATGGTGTGGAGCGATGTGGACGTTATCTTTTGTAATGAATTTAGCGCTGATTTCTTAAACATTAAGGAAAATGATGAGAATTATTTTTATGGGGTTTTAGGAGGTGGAAAGTGCCATGTGTTGGAAGGGTTTTTGTTTTGTAATTTAGATTACCAGCGCAAGAACCATTTTGTCTCAAAAACCCATGCACTTTTGGAAGAAAACAAGGCTACAGAAGAATTGGATTTCACCCAATGGTGTTGGCCCAATATGAAAGCTTTAGGGATTGAATATTGCGTTTTCCCTTATTATTACACTGTCAAAGATTTTTCTGCATCCTTGCCTGAGAATTATTTTTTGCATGAGATTTATAAGAAAACCATCTCAAACGCGCTCAAAAACCCTATAATCATCCATTATGATGTTTGGTGGGGGGCGGTGAAGCCTTGGGATTATCCTTTTGGTTTAAAAGCGGATTTGTGGCTGAACGCTTTGGCTAAAACCCCTTTTATGAGCGACTGGATTGATTCGATTGCTAGGGTGGAAATAGGCAGTGAAAAATGGCATCGCTACCACAGCATTGTTGCCTATCACTACTACTTTCCCCTATGGAAGACTGAAGAGCAGATCGCCCACGACGCACTCAAGACCTTTTTAGACCATTATTTTTCGCACATCCATGCCACAATCAAGCAAGAAAATCTCGGAATGTTCTTGAACCACTACTTCTCGCATGCCCATGCAGAGATCAAAGAAAACTCCCTTGAAGCGTTCTTGAACCACTACTTCTCGCATGCCCATGCAGAGATCAAAGAAAACTCCCTTGAAGCGTTCTTGAACCACTACTTCTCGCATGTTTATAGGCTCCCTAAAAACGCGCAAAAGAAACTCTTTAGGGTGTTTGTCAAACATTGCATCCTCATACCACTCAAGAGCCTTGTGGGTAAGACTCTGCGATTCTTAAAACTCCATGCACTGGTGAAAAAAATCCTAATCCAACTCAAGCTCTTAAAAAAGAGCTAGAGTAAAAAACCTTTAATCAAACGATTTTTTCATATCAATCACATAGCGGAATTTCGCTTTCCCATGGGTTAGGTTATGATAAGCGGTATCAATATCCTTGCCTAAGATCAAATCCACTTCAGGGTAAATATTGTGTTTGATAGAAAAATCCATCATCTCTTGGGTTTCTTTAATGCCCCCAATCAATGAGCCATAAACCTTGCGATTGCCCAAATGGATAAATTCAAAAACATTGAGTGCTGGAGCGACTTCTACAGGGGGGAGTCCCACAAGGGCTAATTCGCCACTATAAGTTAAGAGCTTGAGATAGTCTTTTAAATCGTAATGGGTAGGAATGGTTGAAATGATAAAATCCAATTCTTCTTTGCATTGTTTGGGGTCCGTGTAGAAATGTTTAACTCCCATGCTTAAAGCGTCCTGCTTTTTGTGTTCGTTTCTTGCAAAAACGCTCACTTCAGCCCCCATAGCCACAGCGTATTTAACCGCCATGCCTCCTAGCCCGCCAAACCCAGCGACGCCCACTTTTGTGCCTTTAGTAACCTTAGAAAATTTTAAGGGCGAATAAGTGGTGATGCCCGCACAAAGCAAGGGGGCTACTTTTTCTAAAGGAGCGTTTTTATCCACGCTAATCACATAGTTTTCATCCACGACAATATTATTAGAGTATCCGCCCATGTGGGGTTCATTGTCATGGAAAGAATCCAAACAATCATAAGTAAATACCACTTTGGTGCAAAATTGCTCTTGGTGTTCTTTACAGGGCTTACACGCTTTGCATGAATTGACAAAACAGCCCACGCCCACCACATCGCCAACCTTAAATTTCTTAACTTCCTTACCCACTTCTTTGATGACCCCAGCAATTTCATGCCCAGGAACCATAGGATAAATGCCTTCTTTCCATTCGCTATAAGCGCTATGAATATCGCTATGGCAAATCCCTGCATAAAGAATGTCAATCAGCACGTCTTTAGGGCCTACAGCATGGCGGCTAAAATCATGGGGCTTGAAATGCCCGTCTTTAGAAAAAATAGCAAAACCTTTAGATGGAACTCTCATAAAAACTCCTTGTTTGATTAAAATACCGCTATTGTATCGTTTTTATGGTTTGCTTATGTTTCTATAGGTTTAACTAATTTTACAGCTGTTGGTTATATGGTAGCGTTGTTTGGCACGTTTAAACGCACCCCTTACACTAATCGCTTTTATCTTAAGCGGCTACTATTTGCTAAATTTTATCATGCAGTAAATAATTCTCTAACGCAATGCCTGCCCCATCAAGTCCGGGAGTTTTTTTCATCACGACATGCACAGGGATAGAAGCGAGAAACGCTCCCATGCGCCCTTTCGTTTCAAAACGCGCTCTAAAGGGCGAAGTTTTAAAATAATCAATGAATCGTGGGATAATCCCCCCACACAAATACACGCCCCCTCTAGCCCCCAAAGTGAGAGCCACATCAGCAGCGAGCGTGCCTAGCATGGAGCAAAAAGTGTCCAAGGTCAATCGGCATATAGGGTAATCCCCATTCAAAGCGCGTTCGCTAATGATTTGTGGGGTTAATTCAGCCTTGCTTAACTTCGCCACTTTTTCTAAGCCTTTGCGTTTAGACAGGGCTTCATAAATCAACACCAAACCGCTACCGCTTAAAAACCTTTCCGCGCTCACATGGTTGAATTTAGAGCGGGCGTATTGCCACACTAAAATTTCTAAATCATCAAAAGGGGCAAAGCTCACATGCCCTCCTTCGCCGGGCAAGACTTTTAAAGAGCCATCGCTATTTTGGATAAGAGTGCTTACCCCAAGCCCGGTTCCTGGCCCTAAAATCGCTTTAGGGGCGTTGATTTCGCACTTAATCCCGCCTATTTGAGCTAGATCGTTTTCTTGCATCGCGCTAATGGCATAGGCTTGCGCGACAAAATCATTGATGACAAGCAATTTTTTTAAAGTCAAACATTGCCGTGTCGTTTCAATAGAAAAAGTCCAATGGTTGTTCGTCATTTGGACAAAATCCCCCATAATGGGCGTAGCCACAGCAAAAGAGCCATAAATAGGGTGCAGTTTAAGGCTTTCTTTGCATTTAGAAAGGTAAAATCGCACCGCATCGCTCAAGCTTTCAAAATCTTCGCACCTCAAGACTTCAATGCATTCAATCTGTCGTGGGGCGACTTCCAAACCAAAGCGTGCGTTCGTGCCGCCAATATCGGCTAAGAGTCTTGGGTAAGTTTCAGTTTTTGGCATAAAACACCTCCGTGGTAACTTTTTTAGAATGTAAAATCCGAGCAATCGGCAGAGAATAGGGGGTGTTTTCTTTTAAAGCTTTTTCTAAAACCTCCCTTTTTTCTGCCCCACTAATGCTTAAGAAAAGTTTTTCGCAATTTTCTAAGGCGTTAACAGACATGCTCAGGCGCTCATAAGGAGCGTTAATTGGCTTAGTCAAAACGATATTTTCTTTTTCTTCGTTTAAAAAAGCGCTCGTTTCAGGAAAAAGGCTAGCCGTATGCCCGTCAGTCCCCATGCCCAAAATGGCTAAATGGGGCTGTTTGAAATGCTGGTTAGCAAAATGAAAAAGCGCGTTTGTATCGCTAGAAATCTTTTTGGGCAAAAGCGGGGTGAAAGAAGCTTTTAAGGCGTTATTTTGCAACAAGTAATCATGCAATAATTTAGTGTTGCTATCCTTGTGGCTTGTGTCTATAATGCGTTCATCTACCAAACTGATTAAACACTCATGCCATTTGAGATTCAAGACGCTCAATTTTTGCAACAAACCAATGGGCGAACGGCCCCCAGAAAAAGCGATAGAAACTTGATGGTGCTTTTTTAAGGCGTTGTTAAAAAATTCTTTAAAACGCTCTATTAAAGCCTTGTGGCAATCTTCTAAACTTTCAAATTCAAACAATTGATAACCCATGAAATCCCTTTATTGATAGAGTGGTTTTAAAAATTCTGATTCGTTGAGATTATGGCTTTCATAGGAATGTAAGGGCGTGGCGTTATTGATAAAACCCTCTATGAGCGTGTCAATAAAAACCCATGACGCTTCTAATTCCAGCTGGTGGGCGAAATTATTGTGGTTATTTTGTATCGCATCATAGAGCAATTTAGCGTAGGGCTGTAAAAATTCTTGTTTGTTATGGGTTTCTAAAACAAGGGGGTTTTGATTGTCTTTTAGGGTGAGGGTGATTTTATCTTGAGAGAGGAAAAATTCTAGCGTATTGACTGCATTAAAATGGATTTTCACGCTCGCTTGATTATGGGGCATTTTTTTAGCGTGCTTAAGGTAGAAAGGCACGCCTTTAAATTTAGGCGTATCCAAAAAGGCTTTAATAGCGACAAAAGTTTCTGTCTGGCTCTCTTTATGGACTTTATTTTCATCTCTATAGCCTTGATATTGGGCCCGAATAACCTGTTTTTTAAAGTCTTTAGGGGGTTGTAAGGTTTTTAAAACTTTGATTTTTTCTTTTCTCAAATCCTTTAAATCGTTGGGTAAATCTGTAGCGATAAGGGATAAAACTTGCAAGAGATGGTTTTGAACCATATCCCTTAAAGCCCCGATTTTATCGTAAAATTCACCCCTTTCTTCCACCCCCAAAGTCTCATACACGCAGATTTCAACCGCGCTGATTTGATCCCATAAAACATTTAAGATAGGGTTATTCAGGCGCAATTCAAGGATATTTTGAGCGCCCTTTTTCCCTAAATAATGATCGATTCTAAAGATTTGTTCTTCTTTAAAAAAAGCGCTAATGCTTTGGAAAATTTCTTTACAAGTCTTTAAATCATGCCCTAAAGGCTTTTCTAAAATCAAGCGAGTGTTGGCGTGATTGAGCGCGTTTTGGGCCAAATTTTGAGCGGTCGTTGCAAAAAAACTAGGGGAGATAGAAAAGTAGAAAATCAAGGGCTTATTTTTTGTAGCGATTTTACTCAATTCTCCAAAGTCTTTAGGGTTATCCAAACGGATGCGCAAATAACTGATATGGGCTAAAAATTCCCTACCCTTTTCTCTTGAATGCAACTGCGTTCTCTCGCAAAGGAGCGCTAAAAATTCTTCATTGGATAGTTCCTTGCGCCCAGATGCGATAATTTTAGAATCTTTTTTAAAACCATAATGGGTATAAATTTCATAGAGCGAAACAAAGAGCTTTCGCATGGCCAAATCCCCAGTTGCACCAAAAAGAACTAAATCAAAATCTAACATCAATAACCCTTTTAGAGTGTTTTTAAGTTATTATTATATATTAAATCTTAATTGAAGGGGTGTTCATGCCTAAGCATTCTTTAGAACAAATCAAAGAAAAAATTACAGAGCGTAGCAAAAAAACCAGAGAGCTTTATTTAGAAAATATCTTTAACCCTAAAAACCAGCCTAAGATTGAGAGCTTGGGTTGCGCGAATATTGCGCATGTTACAGCGAGCATGCCAGAGCATTTAAAAATGCCTTTAGGTTCGCATAAAAGAAAGCATTTTGCGATTATCACGGCTTATAACGACATGCTTTCAGCCCACCAACCTTTTAAAAATTACCCTGATTTGATTAAAAAAGAGTTGCAAGAGCATAACGCTTATGCGAGCGTCGCCAGTGGGGTGCCAGCGATGTGTGATGGTATCACGCAAGGTTATGAGGGCATGGAATTGAGCTTGTTTAGTAGAGATGTGATCGCATTAAGCACCGCCGTAGGGTTAAGCCATAATGTTTTTGATGGGGCGTTTTTTTTAGGCGTGTGCGATAAAATCGTGCCAGGCTTACTCATAGGAGCGTTAAGTTTTGGGAATTTAGCGAGCGTGTTTGTGCCAAGCGGACCTATGGTGAGCGGGATAGAAAATTTTAAAAAAGCCAAAGCGCGCCAAGATTTTGCAATGGGAAAAATCAACAGAGAAGAGCTTTTAAAAGTGGAAATGCAAAGCTATCATGATGTGGGGACTTGCACTTTTTATGGCACGGCTAATTCTAATCAAATGATGATGGAATTTATGGGATTGCATGTGGCTAATTCTAGTTTTATCAACCCTAACAACCCCTTACGAAAGGTTTTAGTGGAAGAGAGCGCGAAGAGATTAGCGAGCGGGAAGGTTCTGCCTTTAGCCAAACTCATTGATGAAAAAAGCATTCTTAACGCTCTCATAGGCTTAATGGCAACCGGAGGTTCTACTAACCATACTTTGCATTTGATCGCTATCGCTAGATCGTGTGGGGTGATTCTCAATTGGGACGATTTTGACGCTGTTTCTAATCTCATACCTCTTTTAGCTAAAGTCTATCCTAACGGATCAGCGGATGTGAACGCTTTTGAAGCGTGTGGGGGCTTAGCGTTTGTGATCAAAGAATTGCTAAAAGAGGGGCTTTTATTTGAAGACACTCATACGATTATGGATACAGAAACGCAAAAAGGCATGCAAAATTACACTAAAACCCCCTTTTTAGAAAACGACCAATTGGTGTATAAAGACGCCATCAATCATAGCTTGAATACGGATATTTTACGCCCTGTTAGCGAGCCTTTTGCCGCTAATGGGGGGCTTAAAATTTTGAAGGGTAATTTGGGGCGGGCCGTGATTAAAATCTCAGCCATTAAAGATGAGCATAGGAAAGTTAAGGCCAGAGCGATTGTTTTTAAAACCCAAAGCGAATTTTTAGAACGCTTTAAAAATAAAGAATTAGAAAGGGACTTTGTGGCGGTCTTGCCTTTCCAAGGGCCTAAATCTAACGGCATGCCAGAATTGCACAAACTCACCACGAATTTAGGGGCTTTGCAGGATATGGGCTATAAGGTTGCGCTGGTTACGGATGGGCGCATGAGCGGGGCGAGCGGGAAAGTGCCTAGCGCGATCCATTTAAGCCCTGAGGGGGCGTTAAATGGGGCGATCATTAAGATTAAAGATGGCGATTTGATAGAATTAGACGCTCCTAATAACGCTTTGAATGTGCTTGAAAAGGATTTTGAAAAGAGAGGTATCAACCCCTTGTTTTTAGAAACCTTAGAAAATTTAGAAAAGCCTACTTTTGGGTTGGGTAGGGAATTATTTACGAGTTTAAGATTGAATGTTAATACCGCTGAAGAGGGTGGCATGAGTTTTGGCATAAAGGTATAAAAAGATAAAGGAGATAAAATGCAAGATAAAATAATAGAGGTTTTACAAATCAGCCCCATTGTCCCTGTGGTGGTGATTGAGAATATAAAAGACGCTGTGCCTTTAGCGCAAAGCCTGATAGAGGGGGGTATTCCAATCATAGAAGTTACTTTGCGCTCCAGTTGCGCTTTAGAGGCCATAGAGCTTATCGCTAAGAATGTGCCAGAAATGCGCGTGGGTGCTGGCACGATTTTAAATCTTACTCAATTAGAGCAAGCTCAAAATAGGGGGGCAGAGTTTTTGATTAGCCCGGGTCTTACGCCTAGCCTTTTAGAACACGCAAAGAAAAAAAACATGCCTTTAATACCCGGGGTTTCTAGCAGTAGTGAAGTCATGCAAGCTTTAGAATGGGGCTATAGCGCTTTGAAATTTTTCCCGGCAGAGTATTGTGGGGGCGTTAAGCTTTTAAACGCTTTTAACGGCCCTTTTAAAGGGGTGAAATTTTGCCCCACCGGGGGGATTAGCGCAGATAACATGCGTTCTTATTTGAATTTAGAAAATGTTTTGTGCGTGGGGGGGAGCTGGCTTACCCCTAAAGATTTAATCCAAAACAAAGAGTGGGATAAAATCACAGAAATTTGCAAGCGAGCGTTAGCTTAGGCTTAAAACAATAAAAAGATCATGGCATTTTGTATTTGCTTAATAACACTATAATAAAATTTTTAATAAGGAGATACATCATGTTAGAAAATGTCAAAAAGTCCTTTTTTAGGGTTTTGTGCTTGGGTGCGTTGTGTTTAGGGGGGCTAATGGCAGAGCAAGACCCTAAAGAGCTTGTGGGTTTGGGGGCAAAGAGCTACAAAGAGAAAGATTTCACTCAAGCGAAGAAATATTTTGAAAAAGCTTGTGATCTGAAAGAAAATAGCGGGTGTTTTAATTTAGGGGTGCTTTATTATCAAGGGCAAGGGGTAGAAAAGAATTTGAAAAAAGCCGCTCAATTTTACGCTAAGGCTTGCGATTTAAATTACAGTAATGGGTGTCATTTGCTAGGGAATTTATATTATAGCGGGCAAGGCGTGTCCCAAAACACCAACAAAGCCCTACAATACTATTCTAAAGCGTGCGATTTGAAATACGCTGAAGGGTGCGCGAGCTTAGGGGGGATCTATCATGATGGTAAAGTGGTAACTAGGGATTTTAAAAAAGCGGTGGAATATTTCACTAAAGCGTGCGATTTAAACGATGGCGATGGTTGCACGATATTAGGGAGCTTGTATGATGCAGGCAGAGGCACGCCTAAAGATTTGAAAAAAGCGCTCGCTTCGTATGATAAAGCTTGCGACTTAAAAGACAGCCCGGGGTGCTTTAACGCAGGGAATATGTATCATCATGGCGATGGCGTGGTAAAGAATTTTAAAGAGGCTCTCGCTCGTTATTCTAAGGCATGCGAATTGGAAAATGGCGGAGGGTGTTTCAATTTAGGGGCTATGCAATACAATGGCGAAGGCGTAACAAGGAATGAAAAACAAGCCATAGAAAACTTTAAAAAAGGCTGTAAATTGGGCGCTAAAGGGGCGTGCGATATTCTCAAGCAGCTTAAAATCAAAGTTTAGTTTGAATAAGGCTTGATCAAACGGCTTTAAAAAGTGTCTTTTGGGGGTTAGGCGGATTTTAGGAGAGGATTATTTCAAAATACTTCCTATCCCATTAAAATAGTGAGTTTAAAATAAAATAACCAAAATTCTTTTTTTTAAAACTTAAAGAGTCGTTAAAGTTTAAAAAAACCTTAAGTATTTAACTAAAACAAAGCCTTTATTTAAAACCCCTTAAGGGTTTTTATGGGTGGGTAGGGGAGCGAAAGTTTGGCTTATGGGCATGATTTCTATGCGGTTGATATTGACATGCAAGGGTTGTTCATAAATCCATAGCACGATGTTAGCAATATCTTGTGGTTTGAGGTAGATGGTGTTTTCATAGACGGATTGGGCTTTGATTTTATCGCCCTTAAAACGCACCATGCTGAATTCGGTTTCGCCGCACAAACCAGGTTCAACATTACTCACTCTGATGTTAGTGCCAGCCAAATCCGCTCGCAAATTTAAAGAAAATTGCTTCACAAACGCCTTGCTCGCTCCATAGACATTCCCACCAGGATAGGGGTAAGTGCCAGCGATAGAGCCAAGATTGATGATAGTCCCTTGGTTATGCTCTATCATAGAGGGCAAGATCAAACGAGTGAGATACAACAACCCCTTAATATTCGTGTCTATCATGGTTTCCCAATCGTCTAACTCGCATTCATAAGCCTTGTTCAAGCCTAGCGCTAAGCCGGCGTTATTGATTAGAGCGTCAATGCGATCCGTCATGGAAAAAATAGCCTCTAGCGCTCGCTTAGTTTCAAGCTTGTTTTTAAGATCAAAACACAGGGGAATGAAATGCTTGGGGTAAGCGAGTTGCAATTTTTGTAAATTCTCTTTTCGCCTCCCTGTGCCAAAAACCACATGGTTTTTTTGTAAAAACGCCTTAGCGATTTCTAACCCAAACCCTGAAGTCGCCCCGCTAACTAAAATGTGCGCCATTTCTATCCTTTAAAATTTTAAAAAAGCCCCTTAAGCCCTTTTTCAAGCTTTTCTTTGAGCTTATCATCTTTAAATAAATGGTCTAAACCTTTTTTAAGGGTGTCGTTTTTTAGGATTTCTTTCAAGCCTTGTTGCAGGTTTTGTTGGATGGCTTTTTCATTTAAAATGAGGGAAAATTTTGGCTGGTGCATGTTACCTTGAAGTTTCATTTTAAAAATGAATTTTAAGATTTCCGCATCCATGAGCATGTCCATTTGCTTGGTGTTTAAATCCAATAAGCCGTTATGGATTTTCAATTGGGTTTTGGGGCTTTTCATGTTGAGATTAGAGAGTAGGCGTTGCTGGTTGATTTGGCTTACCAGATTGGCATCGTTATAAATTTCTTTAGTAATATCAAATTTAGAAATGGAGTAGAGGAAATCGCTGAATGCATTTTTGAGGAATCTTGCGTTTTTTAGGCGGGCTTTCAATACGCCTTGCTTGGCACTAAGATCATAGTCCAAGTTAGCGTCTGCAATGGATTGGAAAAACTTGGGGTAATGGAATAAATCTAAAGCTTTTAAAGTGGAAATATTGGAAAAACGGGCTTTCAAATCTTTATTTAAAAGCGTGAAATCCAGTGCGCCGTCTAATAAATTTGAATGGCCGCTGATTTTTAAAAGTTTGGGGCTTTGCTCTATATTGCCGTTTAAAGTCAAGCTCCCTTTTAAGGGGTGGTTGGTAATGTTATAGAGTTTGGCTAGATTGGGTATTTCTAAAGTGTAGGGGGCGTTGAGTTTTAAAACAGAGAAAAGGTATTCGCTTTTTAGGGCTGTAAAATTAACTAAAGGGCTAGTTAGGGTGGTATCGCTGATGGCTTTGTTCTCTTTAAAATCGCTTGAGTGCGAGAGGCTGAAAACGAGCGTGTCTTTAAGGTTTAAATGAAACATTTGATTGATTAGGGCGTTATTGATTAAAGCGTTATTAGCTGTTAGGATCAAATGCCCTTCTAAAGGCTTTAGAGAGTTAAAATCCGCTTGTAAGGACACTCTTGCGTTCGCATAAGCGGGGCGATTGATTAAATAAAGCAAATCTTCTAAATTGGCATCTTTTGCGTTCAAGCTTAAATGAGAAAGTTTGAAATCATCTAAAAGGGCGTTGTAGGCAGTGTGGGATTGAGCGACATTGGAGACGCCTTGAATTATAAGGGCTTTTATATGCCCTTTAATGTTCCCAGAAGTAACAATAGCCCCCCTTAAAGGGTAGGGTATCCATTCTTTGAAAGAGCGTAAATTTTTAATATCTATCTGGTAATTCAAATCCACGCTTTGCTTTAAAAGCGAGAAATCCCCCTTAAGAATGAGCGTGGAATCATCGTTGGCTTGAGCTTTAAAGTCTAAAGAGTTGAATCTCAATTTAAAGGTTTTAACGCTCAAGTAGCGCTCGTTCGGGTTGATTTTTTTCTCTATATACGAAGCGATGATTTGGTTCCCCCATTCTGTAAAAAGGATAAGATAGGTTGTTAAAAGGCCGATTAAAAGAAGCGCGAGTAGGGTATAAAGAAATTTTTTCATGTTTGTTTGTCCTTGAAGCAAATTGAATAGAATATATTAGCTTGTTTTGTAAGGGTTTCTAACATTTTTTATAAAGCCTTAACGAGCGGTAATAAGAATTTTTATAACCAAAAATCTCAATTTAATCTTTTATCAAGGAGCTTTAAATTAAAAGACTTGTGGCGTTAAACAAAGACGATCCAATCGTTTAGGATTTCTCAACCAAAGACACGACTGATAAAAAGAAAAAATTTAAGGAGAAAACATGGTGGAGAATAGCGGGATCGAACCGCTGACCTCCTGCGTGCAAAGCAGGCGCTCTCCCAGCTGAGCTAATTCCCCAAAGATTGTAAAAAATGGTGGGCTTAGGAGGAGTTGAACCTCCGACCTCACCCTTATCAGGGGTGCGCTCTAACCACCTGAGCTATAAGCCCTTAAAGTCAATAAAGATGAAATTATAGATTAAATTTTCTTAAGAAATCCTTAAATGATAAATGGGATTAAGATGTTATAATAGTTGTTATTTTTTCATTTTAAAAGGGGTTTTATGGCATTATTACTCACAGGAGCGTGCGGTTATATAGGCTCGCATACCGCAAGGGCGTTTTTAGAAAAAACCAAAGAAAATATCATTATTGTAGATGACTTAAGCACTGGTTTTTTAGAGCATATCAAAGCGTTAGAGCGTTACTACCCTAATAGGGTTACTTTTATTCAAGCGAATTTGAATGAAACGCACAAATTAGACGCCTTTTTAAATAAGCAACAGCTAAAAGACCCCATTGAAGCCATCTTGCATTTTGGGGCTAAAATCTCAGTAGAAGAATCCACGTGCTTGCCTTTAGAATACTACACCAACAACACGCTCAACACTTTAGAGCTTGTCAAACTTTGTTTAAAACATGCGATCAAGCGTTTTATTTTTTCTTCCACGGCTGTGGTTTATGGCGAGTCTGATTTTAGCTTGAATGAAGAAAGCCCCTTAAACCCCATTAATCCTTATGGAGCGTCTAAAATGATGAGTGAAAGGATTTTGTTAGACGCTTCTAAAGTGGCGGATTTCAATTGCGTTATCTTGCGCTATTTCAATGTGGCTGGGGCATGCATGCACAATGATTATACCACGCCTTACACGCTGGGACAACGCACGCTCAACGCCACGCATTTGATCAAAATCGCATGCGAATGCGCGGTGGGTAAAAGGAAAAAAATGGGGATTTTTGGCACCAATTACCCCACTAGAGATGGCACTTGCATTAGGGATTATATCCATGTAGATGATTTGGCTAACGCGCATTTAGCGAGCTATCACACTCTTTTAGAAAAAAATAAGAGCGAGATCTATAATGTCGGCTACAATCAAGGCCATAGCGTGAAAGAAGTGGTAGAAAAGGTCAAAGAAATCTCAAACAACGATTTTTTAGTAGAAATTTTAGACAAACGACAGGGCGATCCAGCAAGCCTTATTGCCAATAACGCTAAAATCTTGCAAAACACCCCTTTCAAACCCCTTTATAACAATCTAGACACCATTATCAAAAGCGCTCTAGATTGGGAAGAACACCTTTTAAGATTTCAATAATACACCCTGTGCAAATACAAGCCATTAGCCATTATGGGCGTTCTTATAGTGGCTTTGAGGTTATGGATTTGCATTTCAATTTCAGCGAGTGTGATTTTTTCTAGTGAATATTGAACGCATGCTTGAATGATCAAACGCACGCTGGAGCGTAAAAACGCATCGCCAATGATTTTAAACACCACGCATTCATGCCCCATGATAAAGGTTTTATAAACCAAAGCGTTAAAGATGATGCGATTAGGGTTGGTTGCCGCTCCGCCTTCTTTTTTAAACATGGAAAAATCATGCTTACCTATAAATTGCTTTAAAGCGGTATTTAATGAATCTAGTGAGCCATAATCCCCGCAAGCGATATAGGGCGCTAAAAAAGGCGTTTTTAAATTCTTCGTCAAAAGGTAACGATACGCTCTTTTTTGAGCGTCAAAACGCGCATGGAAGTTTTTTTCTTCTAGTTTTTTTAAGACAATATGGGGGGCGAGTTTGGGGGCTAGATAATGAAACAATTTAGCGGCATTCCAGTGTTTTGGAGCGTGAAAAGACAGCACTTGGTTGTTCGCATGCACGCCTTTATCCGTGCGCCCAGCCGCAACCACAACGCTTTTAATCCCTAGCAAATTGAGAGTGCCCTCTATTTTATCCTGAACGCCGAGTTTGTTAGGCTGTTTGGCATAGCCTAAAAAATACGCCCCATCATAAGCGATAGTAGCCTTAAAACAACGCATTTAATAACGCTTTACAATGAATTTTCTAAACAACAAATAAGAGGCAAACGCCCAAATAAAGGGGAAGAAAAAGGTCATCAAAAACAAATCCGTAGAAATCACATGCACCATTAAAAAATAAACCCCAACCGCTCCAAGGACATAGAAATAACTCCAATTCGTTTTGAATCGTGGGTTGGCGATGCCAAATAAGGGGATTAAAAACACGCTCGCTAAAGGGAATAAGGAAACTAAAATCGCTTGAGAAAAACGGCGTTTTTGATTTTTATTAGCGTTTTTACCAAAGGCTTTTTTCCAATAACCTAAATAATCCGTGCCTTGCAAATAAGCCGCATCATTAGAATTGAAAGACTTGAGCTTGTTGCGCAAATGCAATTCTTCAAAATCAACTTTACGCATTTTATCGCCTTGAGTGAAATACGCATGCCCTTTGTATAAATTCAATTCAAACACGCCGTTTTGATTGTTGATATTGCCTTTTTGGGCCAGAATGAAGCTTTCTTGAGAAAGGCTTTTATTAGAAAAAAGCACTAAATTATCATAGGAATTGTTTTCAGCTTTATCCACATACACGAGCCAATCGCCTAATTTTTGCCCGAATTCACCGGCTCTGATGTTAATGTCAATCTTGTCTTTTTTTTGACGCAAAAACCCGTAATAAGCGCTCTTAGAAGTGGGGATTAAAATAAGCGAAAACACCAATAAAATCGCGCTCACTAACAAACTTAAAGGCACAAACGCTTTAGTCATTGTTTTAGGCGAAACCCCTAAAGAGAAAAACACTAACAATTCATGGTCATAGCTAAGCCTTGAAAGCCCTAAAGCGCAAGCCGCAAAAAAAGTGATTGGCAAAATAAAAAAAATGGTTCCTGGCAAGGAATACAAAAAGAGTTGCACTAGATCCAAAAAGCTCACTTTAATCACGAGCGTTACGCTTGCAATACTGATTAATAGCACGATAGAGGAGATAAAAAACAGCACTAAAAAGAAAGAGAAAAAGACCTGCGAAACCGCCATGAAAAGATAGTGTTTAATCATGCTTTAATCTTTATTGCACCCCATCTACAACAGGCACAAACGAGCATTTTTCTAACACTTTTTGGACGCGCAAGGCGTTATTTTGTTTCACAAAGCGTTTGATGACTTGCTCGTTGTTTTCTTGAATGGGTGCAACTAATATCCCGCCTTCTTCAAGCTGATCAATAAGCGCTTGGGGGATATTTTTAGCGCAAGCAGAGAACAAAATCCTATCATAGGGGGCGTATTGATCCCAGCCCTTGTTCCCATCAGCGAATTTGACATGGACATTGTCTAAACCGAGATTTTTAAGGCGCAAACGCGCTTCTAAATACAGGCTTTCAATCCTTTCAACGCTAAAAACGCGCCTGAAAATTTGAGACAGCACCGCCGCTTGATAGCCGCTCCCGCAGCCAATTTCTAGCACGCTATCCACATGATCGATTTCTAAATATTGCGTCATTTTGGCCACGGTTAGGGGCGAAGAGATGTATTGTTGCGCTTGCATAGAAAGCGCGTTTAAAGTGTAGGCAAAATGTTTAAAGGGGGCTGGCACAAAAACCTCCCTTTCAATGCTCTCCATAGCCTTCCTCACTTTGGGGTGCAAATGAAAACGCTTGTGGATTTCTTCACACATCAAATGGTTTTTGATACTATTCAAACAAGCCCCTTAAAAATCATCAAAACTCACGCTCCCTTTAGCGTAATTGCTCACCCTAGCTTCAAAGAAATTGGAGCGTTGCTCATTGAAACTTGAAAAGCTCTCTACCCATTTAATGGGGTGTTGGACGCCATAAACTTTAGCGATACCCACCTTACTCAAACGGCTATCCGCTAAAAACTGGATGTATTGCTCAATCAAGCTTGAAGTGAGCCCTAAAATCTTGCCTTGCGTGATATAATCCCCCCATGAGGCTTCAATTTCTACCGCTTTTTTAAACATTCCTATGACTTCATTAATCAATTGCGGCGTGAATAGATCCGCTCTTTCATTCCTTAAAGCGTTGATCATGTTTTGGAATAAAATCAAATGCGTTACCTCATCTCTTTGGATAAAACGAATCATTTGCGCTGATCCTAGCATTTTACCGCTCCTAGCCAAAGTGTAAAAATAGCTAAACCCGCTATAAAAATAAATCCCCTCTAAAATCTGGTTAGCAAAAAGCGCTTTGAGAATGTTTTCTTCTGTAGGGTTTTTGGCTAATTCCATATACACTTGCGCGATATAGTCATTCTTGCTTTTTAATTGCATATCGTTACGCCACATGTCATAAATCTCTTCAGTATTCGCGCTAATGCTTTCCACCATCACCGCATACGCATGGCTGTGTAAGGCTTCTTCATAAGCTTGACGCACCAAACACAAATTGATTTCGGGACTGGTGATAAAGGGATTGACATTATCAATTAAATTATTCGCTTGCAAGCTGTCCATAAAAATGAGTTGCGCTAAAGCTCTGTCATAACCGATCTTTTCTTCTGCACTCAATTTCAAATAATCCCTTTTGTCATCATTCATGCTCACTTCTTCAGCAAACCAGGTGTTAGCGAGCATCGTTTTCCACAAATGATCCGCCCATTGATACTTGATTTTATTCAAATCAAACATGCTTGTAGGATTACCCCCAAAAATCTTTCTTTCATTCACACTTTCTGTAGAATTGGGGTTGTAAATTTTCTTGCGTGAAACTTCCATTTTGTTCCTTAATTTCCTTAAAACTATCTAACAATATAGTCTCGTTAGAATACCTTAAAAGAATTTAAAACCCCCTAAAAGCCAGAAAAAACTCCAAATTTTAAAAAACTTCAATTTTTCAGTATTTTTAAAGGATTAAAAAGCTATAATACTGCTTCTTTATTTTTTACTTCTTATGCGTGCGATTGCGTGCGGTGTGCGGAAGTGGCGAAATTGGTAGACGCACTAGACTTAGGATCTAGCGCCGCAAGGCATGAAGGTTCGATTCCTTTCTTCCGCACCATTCTTAATGATTAAGACTTGAAGCCCTAAATGGAACTTATTCTATTAAAACCCTCAAAAGTTTTTAAAACGCCATGAGCGATGTTTTGAACGCTCTCTAAATTCAAATTCGCATGACAAGGCAAGGAAATTTCAGCGCGATAAAAATTCTCTGCGCTTTTTAATGGGGCTGTGTTGAAGAGCTGTTGGTACAATTGGTATTGGTAAATGGGCTTGTAATGCACTTGGGCTAAAATGCCAATCTTGTGCAAACTTTCTAAAATGAGTTTTTTGCATGTAAAAAATTTTTGGTGCATTAAAATAGGGTAAAGGTGGTTAGAGCTTTGGTGTTTTAACAAGGGGTGTAAAGGGGTGAAATAAGGGTTATCTTTAAAAATCCTGTCATAAACTAGAGCGATTTCTTCTCTTTTTTGCATTAAAAGGGGGGCTTTTTTAAGCTGGCTCAAACCCAAAGCGCTTTGGATTTCATTCAAGCGGAAGTTATGCCCTATGCTTTTGACTTCGCCTTCAAAAAAATCTTTTTTGAGCATGCCATGAGAGCGAAACAATTTCATTTTTTCATACAATTCGCTATTATTAGTAACGACCGCTCCCCCTTCAGCCGTAGTGATAGGCTTAATGGCATGGAAACTAAACACGCTCGCTAACGCAAAGCCTCCTACTTTTTTGTTTTGATATTCGCTCCCTAAAGCATGCGAGCTGTCAGAAAGAAAACTCAAAGAATGCTTTTTGCAAAGCTCTTGAATGCTTTCTATCTCCACGCTTTTACCGGCATAATCCACGCTCACTATGGCTTTGGTTTTTTTAGTAATGAGCTTTTCTAGGGCCAATTCATCTATATTGCCATCGTTTTTGACTTCGGCAAATACGGGTGTATAGCCGCTTTCTAAAAGCATGTTAGCCGTCGCTACAAAGCTTATAGGAGTGGTGATTATTTCATTACAATGAGCGTTAAATCCGCTAAAATTCCTATAGAGCGTTAAAAGGGCTGAAGTCGCGCTGTTAAACACTAACGCATGCTTAACGCCCAAAAATTCGCACAAAGCTTCTTCAAATAACAGAGAGCGTTTGCCTTGCGTGAGCTGTTTAGAATTTAAAACCTCTAAAACAGCCTTTTTATCTTCTTCATCTAAACAAGGCTCGCTATAAGCAAACTCTTTCAAGCGAGTAAGTCTTGCAAGCGAGATGGGGTGATCTTGCTTGTGTCATGGACATCTTGGAATTTTTGAGCGTTCAGTCTTGTTTTATCTAAGGTGTTGTATTCCTTGTTCAAATGATTCGTTTCAGCGAGCTGTTTTTTCCACTGGTGCAAAGAGTTTTGAATGCTTTCTTTCTCACTTTCTAATGATTTTGAAAATTTCTCCAAAGCCTTCGTGTCGTCAATGTCAATATTGCTAGGGAGTTTCAAACTATCATTGCCTGATTTTTGATTGAAAGCATCAATCGCTTTATCCAAACGATTTTTAAAATGCTTGAAATCGTTTTGATCTTTTTCATTGTTATGAGCGTAAGCCTTAGAAATACTCATCAGTTCTTTAGCGTCTTTATCCATGCTTTTTAAGCTTTTAAGACGGCTTTCTAAATTCCCTATGGCTAGGTTATCCTGCTTAGCTTGTTTGGCTAATTTGATTCTTTCATCATTCTCTGAAAGGTTTTGAATTTCCTTATTTTCTTCTTTTCTTGTGCGCGAACTAACCCTTTGGGTATGGTAATCTTTCACCATCAAAGACGGGTTATAATTATTTGAAATCTTAGGCATCCTATCCTCCACTTCATTTGGTTTTCTTAAAGATAAGACAAGCAAACTCTATTCCTATAAACATTATCATTTACTTAATCTTATCTAAAAATATTAATCTAACTCTAAAATTCTTTCTAATTCTTTGATGAGATTTGCAATTTCTTCCAATTCTTTAAGATGGAGGGTGAGCTTATAATTGACTTGATTATCAGGATTCATTGACACTAATTGCTTTTTAAATTCATTTTGTTTCATAAAGTATTTTCTTTCTTTATGAATGTAGTGGATTTCATCTTTTTTAAAAATTCTATAAAGCAATTTGTCTTCGCACACCCCTAAGCAAATCAAAAAATCATAATTGTATCGTGGGTTTATGCCATTGAATTGAAAAGTGTTGTTAGCTCTGCCTTTTCGCGCGGTTTTAACTTCAAAAGACACGCCGCTTTTTGTCATAATATCGTATTCATCATGGATGATGCCATCATTGATCACTCCGTCTATAGCGTTAAGCACGCTTTTTAAAAATTCTTCGCCAATCTGCCCTATAGCGTTGGCTTCAAAATCTCTAATTTTTGAAAAAATAGCGTTGTAATCTTGCCCTAAATTCAATTCTTTATGTTTTTTTTCAATAATTTTTAAAAAAGTTTGTTCTAAGTCCATCAATTATCCTTTAAGCTATCCAAATGATCATATAAGGCTTGAAAAATATGACTTTTGCCTAAATGATAGCAAGAATTAGTCGCTAAACTTGCGTATTTTGTCCAATCAATTTCTTTGAATAGTTTTTTTAATTTAGCGTTTAAAGCCTTGTCAGCGCTAGTAAATACCACAGCAATACCAGATTGATACTTAACTTCCTCAAAGTTCTCTACAATTTGTGTGCTTTTATAAAAAGTTGATGAAATGTAAAAAGACGCTTTTTGATTAAAAATCCACTCTTTACCGCATTCTCTGTTTTTAGCTAATGAAACCGTGAAAACCTTGATATACTCGCCAAAGGGTTCTTTATGGCGATTCTTATACCAAGAAAATTCACTTTTTTTGTTTTGATACTTTTTGCTCCAAATTTGAAACACGCAATGCACATCCACTTCTTTATTTTTAAAATCTATAAACGCATTTTTTTCTAAGCGTTCGCTATAAAGCAGATTCAAACCTTTCACACGATACTTAATAGAGCCTTTTCCTTGACTTTCAAAAAACATAGGCAAGATAAAACACACAAAATCACAATTTCTAGCATGATTGATAAATTCTAATGCCATAACCCCACGATGCCCAAAAGGAGGGTTGCCCAAGCAAATTATTTTTTGATGTGTAGGCAATTTATAATTTAAAAAATCGCATTGAATAAATCCATCTCTTTTAGGTTCAATGTCTATACCAATGCGTCTATTTTTAGGAAACAAGTCATAAAACACCCCATCGCCTGCACTTGGCTCTAAAAAAATAAAGTCATCTAGATTTTCGTATTTTTTAATCACTTCACAAGCTTTTTGAAAGCATTTTAAAGCCACACTAGGCTTAGTGAAATACTGATCTAGGGCATTGCTAGAATTTTCTTTCATCTCATTGCCATTGACATAGCGTTTAGGGGTAATTTCTTTAAACAAGGTTTGCATGAAAAAACTTTACTATAAAACCATAAAACTTAATGCTGACTTTTTCTGATCGCTTAAAACCCTTAAACTATGCTTAAAAAAATCCTTAAAACTTAAAAATTTTCTTCTAAATACTTCGTGTGGATTTTTGCTTGCCTGAAATCCGCATTTTCAAGCATTTCAAGGTGGAAAGGAATGGTCGTTTTAATGCCTTCTACTTTAAATTCCTTTAAAGCCCTTTTCATCTTAGCGATCGCTCTTTCTCTGTTTTCACCCCACACAATGAGCTTGCCGATCATCGAATCATAGTGCGTAGGCACGACATAATGGGCATGCGCATGCGAATCAAGGCGCACATTCACCCCACCAGGGGCGATCCATTCAGTGATTTTGCCTGGGCTTGGGTAGAATTTTTTAGGATCTTCTGCCGTGATTCTACATTCTATCGCATGCCCTTTGAGAGAAAAGCTTTCTTGCTTGGGCAATTTTTCGCCTTGAGCGATTTTAATCATCCACTCAATGAGGTTTAACCCGCTCACCATTTCGCTAATGGTGTGTTCCACTTGCAAACGAGTGTTCATCTCCATGAAATAAAAATCTTTCATGTTAGAATCGAGCAAAAATTCAAAAGTCCCAGCACCCACATAACCGATATATTTAGCGGCTTTGATCGCTGTTTCTAGCAAACGCTCACGCACGCCCTCTTCTAAAACCACTGCCGGGGTTTCTTCAATGAGCTTTTGCTGGCGTCTTTGCACCGAACAATCCCTTTCGCCCACATGAATGACATTACCATGCTTATCGGCTAAAATCTGGACTTCAATGTGCTTAGGCTTGTTGATGAATTTTTCTAAATACACGCTCCCATCGCCAAACGCGCTCAAAGCTTCCGTTTCGGCGGCTAAATAAAGGTTTTTAAGCCTGGATTTATCTTCTACGACGCGCATGCCTCTCCCGCCCCCACCAGCAGCCGCTTTAATGATGACAGGGTAGCCGATTTTATCAGCGATTTCTTCAGCTTCTTGATAGCTTTTAAGCAACCCATCGCTGCCCTCAATCACAGGCATGCCGGCTTCTTTCATCACGCTTTTGGCTTTGGATTTGTCGCTCATCAAAGCCATGACTTTCGCGCTCGGGCCAATAAATTCTAAAGAATGGTGCGAGCAAATCTCTACAAAATTCTGGTTTTCACTCAAAAACCCATACCCAGGGAATATCGCATCCGCTTCAAACAATTCCGCCGCGCTAATGATCGCAGGGATATTCAAGTAACTCTCGCTGGATTTTTCCCCCCCTATACACACTTTGGCGCTAGCCGTATTGAGGTAGTGGGCGTCCTTATCAGCGATAGAATAAATGGCTATGGATTCTTTACCCATTTCTTGAATGGTTTGGATCGCTCTTAAAGCGATCTCGCCTCTATTAGCGATCAAAATGCGTGAAAGCTCTTTTTTTTCTACCTTTTTATTTTTGTTATTCATGGATTTTAAAGCTTTTCCACTTTGATGAGTTTCGTGCCGTATTCTACCGGCTGAGCGTCTCCCACTTCAACAGAAACCACCTTGCAAGGGTATTCCACTTCAATTTCATTCATGATTTTCATCGCTTCTACAATGCCCACGATTTGCCCTTTTTTAAGCGTATCGCCGGCTTTGACATAAGGCTCAGCCCCAGGGGATGGTGCATGATAAAAAGTGCCTACCATAGGCGAAAGCACGAAATCTTCTTTTTTATCCACAATAGGGGTGCATACCATAGGCACAGGGGTTTGAGCGCTTGGCATGCTCGCTTCTACCATGATGGGGGCTTGGATGGAGGCTTGAGAATGAGCGGGATTTAGCGCATTTTTTTTCGCATAAGCGGATTCTTTATCCAAAACCAGTTCAAAATGCTCATGCTTTAATTTCAAATGCCCTAAATCAGAAGCTTTAAATTCTTTGATCAACTCTTCAATTTCAGAAAGGTTCATAACGATTTATTCCTTAATATTATTTTAAAATATGCCACAAACACATCATCTTACTAACCATAAGCGTTTTTAGCAAAAAATTATTGTTATAATAACATAATTATTAACAAACTTTAAAGGCTTTGTGTATATGGGATTGAAAGCGGATTCTTGGATTAAAAAAATGAGTTTAGAGCATGGCATGATTAGCCCTTTTTGCGAAAAGCAAGTCGGTAAGAATGTGATCAGCTATGGTTTGAGCAGTTACGGGTATGATATTAGAGTGGGGAGTGAGTTCATGCTCTTTGATAACAAAAACGCTTTAATTGACCCTAAAAACTTTGACCCCAACAACGCAACCAAAATTGATGCGAGTAAAGAGGGTTTTTTTATCTTGCCCGCTAACGCGTTCGCTCTAGCCCATACGATAGAGTATTTTAAAATGCCTAAAGACACTTTAGCGATTTGTTTAGGCAAAAGCACTTACGCCAGATGCGGGATTATTGTGAATGTTACGCCTTTTGAGCCGGAATTTGAAGGCTATATTACGATTGAAATTTCTAACACCACTAATTTACCGGCTAAAGTCTATGCCAATGAAGGGATTGCACAAGTGGTGTTTTTACAAGGCGATGAAATGTGCGAGCAAAGCTATAAAGACAGAGGCGGTAAGTATCAAGGGCAAGTGGGCATCACTTTGCCTAAAATTTTGAAATGACAAAAAATTAAAGTTGGAATAATCTAACTCCATCAAACTTTTTAATCTTTTTATCCATTCCCATAACAATCAAGGTCTTTCTTTATCAGTGTTATTCGTTTTTTAATACAAACAATACCGCAATTTCTCAAAAATATATTATAATACGAAACTTCAGTCTCTATTGAGTTACACACTCTTTGAGAACAAAACGCTAAATTATTTAGGAAATTACCATGCTAAGATTCGTTAGTAAAACGATTTGTTTGTCTTTAATCGGCTTATTCAACCCTTTAGAAGCCTTTCAAAAAAACCAAAAAGACGGCTTTTTTATAGAAGCCGGGTTTGAAACCGGGTTATTAGAAGGCACACAAACTAAAGAACAAACAATAACCCAAAACACCCAAAACACTCAAAAAATCTATGAAAACCCCCTAACCCACCCCCAAACTAAAGAACAGCCTAAAGAACAAAACAAAAGCGATACAGCCACCCCACAAAGCACTTACGGAAAATACTACATACCCCAAAGCACCATTTTAAAAAACGCAACGGCTTTATTCACCACGAACAATATAGAAAATGGCTTAACTTTTTATTCTCAAAGCCCTGTGTATGCGAATATGGTTAATGGGAGCGTAACCATACAAAACTTTCTGCCTTACAATTTAAACAATGTTGAACTTAGTTTTAAAGACGCTCAAGGCAAGGTAATCAATTTAGGCGTGATAGAGACTATCCCTAAAGATTCTCAAATCATTCTGCCTGCAAGCTTGTTTAATGATTCAGAATTTGAACAAGCTGATAGCTTTAATTACCAACAACTTCAAGCCACTGCCACACAATTTTCTGATGCTAACACGCAAAGTTTGTTTCAAAAGCTCAGCCAAATCACGACCAATGTAACGATGAGTTATGAAAACGCCGATACCAACAATTTTAAAGGTAATTGCCATGATTGTGTGTCAGATTTCACCCCACAAACCGCAGAAGAATTGACCAATTTAATGTTGGACATGATTGCGGTGTTTGACTCTAAATCTTGGGAAGAAGCCGTTTTAAACGCCCCTTTCCAATTTTCTAACAGCTCATCAGAGTGCGGCTCTGACTTTCCTAAATGCGTGAATCCTTTCAATAACGGGCGTGTCGCTCCCATCTATGAAAAATATGTGCTAACCCCACAATCCGTTATAGATGCGTTTAGAAGAACGATCAATCTTGAAGTGAATATCCTAAAATCAGGGTTTGTAGGGCTAGGGTATGAACTTGATGATAATGATGGTAATCTGGGGATAGAAGCTTCTGCTTTAAATCCCGAAAAATTGTTTGGTAAAACTTTGAACAAAGTTGATATTGTGGAATTAAGAGACATTATCCATGAATTTAGCCACACTAAAGGCTATACGCATAACGGGAACATGACTTATCAAAGGGTACGCTTGTGTCAAGAAAACGGCGGAGCTATACAAGAATGTGAGGGTGGAAAAGAAGAATTGGTCAATGGGAAAGAAGAACTAAAATTTACAAATGGGAAAGAAGTAAAAGATCAGGATGGTTACACCTATGATGTTTGCTCTCGTTTTGGCGGCAAAAATCAGCCCGCTTTCCCTAGCAATTACCCCAATTCCATTTATACGAATTGCGCTCAAGTCCCCGCCGGGCTTATAGGGGTTACTACCGCTGTTTGGCAACAGCTCATCAATCAAAACGCTCTGCCCATTAATTTCGCTAATTTGAGCAGCCAAGCCAACTATTTAGACGCCAGTTTGAACGCGCAAAATTTTGCAACCTCTATGATCAGTGCGATCGCGCAAAATTTTTCCACCACTTCCACCACCACTTACCGCTCTTCAAGTAAGAATTTTAGAAGCCCTATTTTAGGTGCTAATGTTAAAATAGGCTACCAACATTATTTCAATGACTACATAGGGTTAGCCTATTACGGCATCATCAAATACAACTACGCTCAAGCCAATAACGAAAAAATCCAGCAATTAAGCTATGGTGGGGGAATGGATGTGTTGTTTGATTTCATCACCACTTATGCCAATAAAAAGCAAGGCAATCCAACTAAAAAAGTTTTTGCTTCCTCTTTTGGGGTGTTTGGGGGGTTAAGGGGCTTATACAATAGCTACTATGTTTTCAATCAAGTCAAAGGAAGCGGTAATTTAGATATAGTTACTGGGTTTAATTACCGCTACAAGCATTCTAAATATTCCATAGGCATTAGCGTTCCTTTAATCCAAAGCGGTATTAAAATCGCTTCTAATAATGGCATCTATGCGAACTCTGTTGTTTTGAATGAAGGGGGCAGCCATTTTAAAGTGTTTTTCAACTATGGGTGGATTTTCTAGGATTTAAAATCCCCAATAACCCCCTAAACTTGCGCGATACTCGCCACAAACACGCATGCACTCTCAGATTTTAGCACCATATCTAACGGGATGCGATAAATTCCACGCTCTTTAAAATACTCTCTTTCTTGCTCGCTAAAGCCCCCTTCAGGCCCTATGATAACGCCTTTTTCAAAATTCGCGCTTGCGGGCAAAGTTTCGCCGTTAAAATCCAAAACGCTCGCTTTAGGGTAGGCGTTTAACATTTCTTTGGTGTTTGGAAACGCTTCCAATTCCATTAAAGCGCTCCTACCGCATTGCTCGCAAGAATGAATCAAAATCTTTTGAAAGCGCTCTAATTTGGCGCTGTCTATTTTTTCATTGCGTTGGCTAAAATCCGCATAGAATAAACTCAACTTGCTCACGCCTAACTGGTTTAAAAATGGTAGGATTTTTTCAATGCTTTTGATTTCAATCACGCTTAAAATCAAATGCGTTTTTTTATTAGCCATAATCTCTAATGGTTGCACGCCCACTAGCCTTAAAAGGGCGTGTTTTTTAGTGATTTCTGCATGCTCATAGGTGTATAAAAAGCCGTCTTTTAAATTTCTTAAATCCAAATAGCTCGCGCTTTTGATACGCCTTGATCGGTATAAATGGATATAACTCTCGCCTTCTATTTTTAAAATAGGCTCTTTGGCTAAAGGGTGGTAGACAAAACGCATTCAAAGGCCCATTAACACAACAATAAGAATCGTTTCTAAAAAATACAGGATTTTAGCCTTTTTGATATAGGCTTCCATCCTTTCTTTTTTAGTGATAGCGAATTTCACGCTTTTATGGCGTTTGATTTCTGCTATAAGCATCAACAACAACCCTAAAAGCATGGCAACAGCGCTAAAAGAAAATTCAAATTGCTGCATCGCCCAAATAAAAATCCCGCTCAAAAGAGCGATGCTTAAAAGAATGTAAATCGCTGGCATGACAAGATAGATTTTTTTGTTCAATTGGATAAAATTCTTTTCTTTAAAAAGGGTGTAAAGATTGATCATAAAGGCTAGGGCGAGCAAAGCGGCAAAAAAGGCATGGACAAGCAAGGATTGAGCCATCACAGAAGAATCTTGTGTATTTAATGCTTGCAAACTCATCTCTAACATTAACTTCTTTCTAACGATTTATTTTTTATTAATCGTTTTATTTTAGCATGTGCTAATGAATTTGATCAATGAAAAGCTCAATAATTTAGAAAATCACGCCATAAAATCCCCCAAAGAAGCGGTTGTTCTTTTGAATATGGGAGGGCCTAACAGCCTTTATGAAGTGGGGGTGTTTTTAAAAAACATGTTTGATGACCCCTTTATCCTTACCATTAAAAATAATTTCATGCGTAAAATGGTGGGTAAAATGATTGTCAATAGCCGCATAGAAAAATCCAAAAAAATCTATGAAAAATTAGGGGGCAAATCCCCTTTAACGCCTATCACATTCGCCCTTACAGAGCGTTTGAATGAATTGGATCCTTCTCGCTTTTACACTTATGCGATGCGCTATACTCCCCCTTATGCGTCTATGGTCTTGCAAGATTTGGCCTTAAAAGAGGTAGAAAGCTTGGTGTTTTTTTCCATGTATCCTCAATATTCTAGCACTACCACGCTTTCTAGTTTCAATGACGCTTTTAACGCTCTCAAATCCTTAGAAACTTTCCGCCCTAAAGTGCGAGTGATAGAGCGCTTTTATGCCAGCACAAAGCTTAATGAAATCATTTTAAACACGATTTTAAACACCCTAAACAACCGCAAGAGTCAGGATTTTGTCTTAATCTTTTCTGTTCATGGCTTACCTAAAAGCGTTATTGATGCCGGTGATACTTACCAGCAAGAATGCGAACACCATGTGAGTTTGTTAAAAGAGTTGATGCAACAAAAAAATATCCCTTTTAAAGAAGTTTTACTCTCTTACCAATCCAAGCTAGGGCCTATGAAATGGCTAGAGCCAAGCACTGAAGAGTTGATAGAAAAGCACCGCAAATCTCATATTATCATCTATCCTTTGGCTTTCACGATTGACAATTCTGAAACGCTCTATGAATTAGACATGCAATACCGCTTGATGGCAGAGCGCTTGGCAATTAAGGAATATTTGGTTTGCCCATGCTTAAACGATTCCATAGAGTTTGCAAAATTTATCATTGAATTAGTGAATAACCTTAAAAGTGAGTGAAATTTGCATAAAAAAGCGATTATTGTAGTAAGATACCTAGTTTTCAAATCTATTAAACAATAAAGGTTATTACATGTTTTCACTTTCTTATGTTTCCAAGAAATTTTTAAGCGTGTTGCTATTGATTTCGCTGTTTTTAAGCGCTTGCAAATCCAACAATAAAGACAAATTAGACGAAAATCTTTTAAGCTCCGGCTCTCAAAGCTCCAAAGAATTGAACGATGAGCGAGACAATATAGACAAAAAGAGCTACGCTGGTTTAGAAGATGTTTTTTTAGACAACAAGTCCATTAGCCCTAATGATAAATACATGCTTTTAGTTTTTGGGCGCAATGGTTGCTCCTATTGTGAAAGGCTTAAAAAAGATCTCAAAAATGTCAAAGAATTGCGCAACTATATTAGAGAGCATTTTAGCGCTTACTATGTCAATATCAGCTATTCTAAAGAGCATAATTTTAAAGTCGGCGATAAGGATAAAAATGATGAAAAAGAAATCAAAATGTCCACAGAAGAATTAGCGCAAATTTATGCCGTCCAATCCACCCCTACGATTGTTTTATCCGATAAAACCGGTAAAACCATCTATGAATTGCCCGGCTATATGCCTTCTGTGCAATTTTTAGCCGTGTTAGAATTTATCGGCGATGGGAAGTATCAAGACACGAAAAACGATGAGGATCTCACTAAAAAATTAAAGGCTTACATCAAGTATAAAACCAACCTTTCTAAGAGCAAGTCCAGCTAGAGAATGAGAATGAAAAACCTTAAGAGCTTGCTCTCTTTTTTGTTCGCTTCTTTTTGGGTCGCTATCCCTTTAATCGCGCTCTACGCTTGCGCGTGCGCGATAGCCACTTTTATAGAAAACGATTACGGCACGAGCGCGAGTAAGGCGATTGTGTATAACACCTCTTGGTTCAATTTCTTGCATGCGTATTTGTTGGTGGTTTTAATAGGCACATTCATTAAATCTAAAGCTTTGGAGCGCAAAAGGTATGCGAGCCTTTTTTTCCACAGCTCCTTGATTTTCATCATTTTAGGGGCAGCCATCACGCGTTTTTTTGGCGTAGAAGGGCTTATGCATGTGCGAGAAAACAGCGCGCAAAGCTCTTTTGAAAGCGCGGACACTTACCTTAATATCACCCTAAATGACGAAAAAAAACTTTCTTTAAAAACGCCTTTAACTTTTTATTATTCCAAACGATTAAAACCCATTCATGCCACTTTAGATCACAAGCCTTTGATTTTAGAACCCTTAGAGATTTACAAGCAAAACGCCATTAAAAAAGATGACGCTACTATTTTAGTGTTAAAGGCGACTTATAACGGCGTGAGCCACAAATTCAACCTCATTAAAAACAACAGGAATGAAGGCATAGAAGAAAGCGAGGTGTTTAAAGACGACAAGCTCTCTTTAAGTTTTGGATCCGCTTACATTGAATTGCCCTTTCAAATCAAACTGAAGCGTTTTGAATTAGAGCGCTATGCCGGCTCTATGAGCCCTTCATCTTACGCTTCAGAAGTGGAAGTGTTGGAATTGGATAACACCTTAATCAAACCTTATAGGATTTTTATGAACCATGTTTTAGATTATGAGGGCTATCGCTTTTTCCAATCTTCCTATGACATGGATGAAAAAGGCACGATCCTTTCTGTCAATAAAGATCCGGGCAAAATCCCCACCTATTTAGGGTATGCGATGCTTATTTTGGGGGCTTTGTGGTTGCTTTTGGATAAAAACGGGCGTTTTTTGAAGCTTTCACGCTTTTTAAAATCCCAACAAGCCGCTAGTTTCTTACTCGCTTTAATTTTAATCAGCCCTTTTACTTCTTCGTTTGCCAATGAAGGCCAAATTGACATGCATGGGGGCAAAAGCACTAAAATAGAACGACAAAAGATAGAAAATCCCGCCAATAAAGAAGATTCTAAAAGCGCGATTTTAGAGCGTTTGAAGCATTTAAGAGAGTATTCCAAAGACCACTTAAAAGCCTTTCAAAGGCTTCAAGTCCAAGATTTTGATGGGCGTATCAAACCCCTTGATACCATCAGCATTGAATACATTCATAAGATTTTAAAAAAAGATGATTTTCAAGGGCTAAACGCCATGCAAGTGCTTTTAGGAATCATGTTTTTCCCTAACGATTGGCGCAGTATTAAGATGATTTACACTTCTAATAAAGCCTTAAGGAAGCTTATTGGCACGCCTTTAGACGAAAGCCGTATCGCCTTTAGAGATGCGTTTGATAGCCGTGGGTATAAATTAAAAAATTTGGTTGAAGAAGCCAATCAAAAATCCCCCAATGCGCGCAACGAGTTGGATAAAGACATATTAAAAGTAGATGAACGAATCAACTTAGTCTATACGCTTTTTAGCGCTCAATTTTTACGCATTTTCCCTAGCGATAAAACCACCGCTTGGCTCTCGCCCATTGAAGCGATCAACAGCCCCAATAAAGAAATTTCAAGCGTGGCAACGGAGTTTTTAAAAAATATTTTTAGCGGGTTTGATGACGCTTTAAAAACCAATCAATGGGATAAAGTAGAAAAAACCCTAAAAGATTTAAGCATTTACCAACAAGAGCATGCCAAAAACCTCTATTTACCCTCTTCAAAAGTGGATTCTGAAATTTTTTTAAACCACACCAATTTTTTTAACAGCCTGACCTTGCCTTATATCCTTTTAGGATTGTTGCTTTTTATCGTTGTGATCACCTCTTTGGTTAAAAACACGACTCCAAATATTTGGCTCACTAAAATCCTTTATATGGCTATCTTGCTTTGCGCGATCGCTCATTCTATGGGACTCGTTTTACGCTGGTATGTGAGCGGGCATTCGCCTTGGAGCAACGCTTATGAGTCCATGCTTTATATCGCATGGGCTTCTGTTATCGCAGGGTTTGTTTTACGATCCAAACTCGCGCTATCGGCTTCTAGCTTTTTAGCCGGTATCGCGCTCTTTGTGGCTCATTTAGGCTTTATGGATCCTCAAATTGGCCCTTTAGTGCCGGTGTTAAAATCCTATTGGCTCAATATCCATGTCTCTGTCATCACCGCCAGTTATGGCTTTTTGGGCTTGTGTTTTGTGCTAGGGATTTTGAGTTTGGTTTTGTTTATTTTGCGCAAACAAGGGCGTTTCAATTTAGACAAAACCATTCTCTCCATTAGTGCCATCAATGAAATGAGCATGATTTTAGGCCTGTTCATGCTCACGGCCGGGAATTTCTTAGGCGGGGTGTGGGCGAATGAATCTTGGGGGCGCTATTGGGGGTGGGACCCTAAAGAAACCTGGGCGTTGATTTCTATTTGCGTCTATGCTTTAATCTTGCATTTGCGTTTTTTAGGCTCTCACAATTGGCCCTTTATTTTAGCGAGCAGCAGCGTGCTAGGGTTTTATTCGGTTTTAATGACTTATTTTGGCGTGAATTACTACCTTTCTGGCTTGCACAGCTATGCCGCAGGCGATCCCTTGCCTATCCCTACTTTTTTATATTTTTTGGTAGCGATACCTTTCGCTCTCGTGATCTTGGCGTATTTCAAACGCCATTTGAGTTTGCCTAAATTGGTTTAAAGGATAACCATGTTCCAACCCCTACTAGACGCTTATACAGACAGTGCTTATTTAGATGCAATAGACCACAAGCCCCCCTTAAATATAGCCATAGCGAATTGGTGGCCTTTGGATAAAAGAGAAACCAAAGGGTTTAAGCGTTTTATCTTGCATGTTATCTTAAGCCAATATTACGAAATCACTTATCACCGAAACCCTAAAAAGCATGTAGACCTAGTTTTTAGTAACCCCCTTGAATCAGCCAGAAAAATCCTCTCCTACCAAAACACTAAACGAGTATTCTATACCGGCGAAAATGAAGTCCCTAATTTCAACCTCTTTGATTACGCCATAGGCTTTGATGAATTGGATTTTAAAGAGCGTTATTTGAGAATGCCTTTGTATTATGCAAGTTTGCATTATAAGGCTCAAAGCGTGAATGACACCACTGCACCCTACACTCTTAAAACTGATAGCCTTTATACTTTAAAAAAGCCCTCCCATAAATTCAAAGAAAACCACCCTAATTTATGCGCTGTAGTGAAAGGCGAAAGCGATCCTTTCAAAAGAGGGTTTGCAAGTTTTGTCGCCAGCAACCCTAACGCTCCTAAAAGGAGTGCTTTCTATGAGGTTTTAAACGCTATTGAGCCGGTCACTGGGGGAGGAAGCGTGAAAAACACTTTAGGCTATAATGTCAAAAACAAGAGCGAGTTTTTAAGCCAATACAAGTTCAATCTGTGTTTTGAAAACACTCAAGGCTATGGCTATGTTACTGAAAAAATCATTGACGCTTACTTCAGCCACACGATCCCTATTTATTGGGGGAGTCCTAGCGTGGCACAAGATTTTAACCCTAAAAGTTTTGTGAATGTGCATGATTTTAAAGATTTTGATGAAGCGATTGATTATATCAAATACTTGCACACGCACCCAAACGCTTATTTAGACATGCTCTATGAAAACCCTTTAAACACCATTGATGGGAAAGCTTACTTTTACCAGGATTTGAGTTTTAAAAAAATCTTAGATTTTTTTAAAACCATTTTAGAAAACGATACGATCTATCACAATAACCCTTTCACTCTTTATCGTGATTTGCATGAGCCGCTAATATCCATTGATGATTTGAGGGTTAATTATGATGATTTGAGAGCCAATTATGATGATTTGAGAGCCAATTATGATGATTTGAGAGCCAATTATGATGATTTGAGAGCCAATTATGACCGGCTTTTACAAAACGCTTCGCCTTTATTAGAACTCTCTCAAAACACTACTTTTAAAATCTATCGCAAAGCTTATCAAAAATCCTTGCCTTTGTTGCGCGTAATAAGGAGGTGGGTTAAAAAATAAGTTTGTAAAACAAACCCATCAAACCCCTTGCGCTATCATCGCAGACGCTACTTTTCTAAAACCAGCGATATTAGCCCCTAAAACAAAATTAGTAGGATCTTTAAACTCTTTAGCGGTTTGAGAAACATTCTTATAAATCTCTTTCATAATATGGTGTAATTTCGCATCCACCACTTCAAAACTCCAAGGGTGCATGCTCGCATTTTGCGCCATTTCTAAGCCGCTCACGCTCACCCCCCCAGCATTAGCCGCCTTGCCTATGCCATAAGAAATCTTAGCCTGCAAAAACAATTCAATCGCTTCATTGCTTGAGGGCATGTTCGCCCCTTCAGCCACGCATTTACACCCGTTAGAAAGGAGGGTTTTAGCGTCTAAAACGCTCAATTCATTCTCAGTCGCGCTAGGAAAAGCCGCAAAACAAGGCACATGCCATACAGCATTCCCCCCTTTGGGGTAATTTTCTGTGGGCGTGTATTTCGCGCTTGGTTTTTGTAGGGCGTATTCTTTGATTCTCCCACGACGGATTTCTTTAATTTCTTTCAAAAGCTCTAAATCAATGCCGTCTTTATCATAAATCATGCCATTAGAATCGCTCGCCGTTACCGGTTTAGCTCCTATTTGAAGTAATTTTTCAATGGTATAAATTGCGACATTACCGCTCCCAGAAACGCTACAAACCTTGCCCTCTAAAGAGCTGTTCCTCTCTTGCAACATTTCTTCCGCAAAATACACGCACCCATAACCGGTAGCTTCTTTTCTGCACAAACTCCCCCCATAAGTGAGTCCTTTACCGGTCAATACGCCCTCAAAACGATTGACTAATTTTTTGTATTGCCCAAACAGATAGCCAATCTCTCTTTCGCCCACTCCAATATCCCCAGCTGGCACATCAGTCGTGGCTCCAATGTGGCGGTACAATTCGTTCATGAACGCCTGGCAAAAACGCATGATCTCATGCTCGCTCTTCCCTTTAGGGTCAAAATCGCTCCCCCCCTTAGCGCCCCCCATAGCCAAAGTGGTGAGCGAATTTTTCAACACTTGCTCAAAGCCTAAAAACTTGATCACGCTTTCATTCACGCTAGGGTGGAATCTCAAGCCCCCCTTATAAGGGCCAATAGCCGAATTGAATTCAACCCTACACCCCCGATTGACTTGGATTCGATGGTTATCATCTAGCCAACACACCCTAAAAAAAATCTCCCTTTCAGGCTCAATCAAACGCTCTAAAATCGCATGCTTTTCATAGCTTTTATCGCTGTCTAAAAGGGGTTTTAACGAAGTGATAGCCTCATAGACGGCTTGATGGAACTCTTTTTGATAGGGGTATTTTTTCTGTAAAGATTGGAGAATTTTTTCAACATACATGAGCGGCATCCTTTATTGTTTTAAGTGTTTTTATTGTAACACTAAAAGGGTAATTAAGTTTTAACCTTATTTTAAAAAACTTTTTAAAACGCCTATAAACCCTCTATCAAAGCCGCTCAAATCCTTGTAAAACTCTGCATCATAACCGCAAAACTCCAAACATTCTTTCAAGCTTTTTAACTGGTCATACCCCATTTCACAAGCCAAAAAAGGGATTTTTAATCCAACGGCTAAAAAAATGATTTCTTTTAAGATTTCATCGCCTTTAACCCCCCCAAAAAGGGCTTCGTGCGGTTCTTTGAGAACGGATTTTTCCAAAGGATAATTTCTAGCGATATAAGGCGGGTTAGAGACAAGCATTTCTATCGTTGGCATATGATCCCAAAGGCGCGTTTGTTTTAAAAAAACACGCTCTTTTAAATTAAAGCGTTCAATATTTTTTAACGCCACTTCTAAAGCTGTGGGTGAAATATCGCTCGCATAAATAGAGAGATTAGGGTTTTCTAAAGCCAAACTCACAGACACGCATCCGCTCCCTATGCCGATTTCGCCTATTTCTTTTAAATGGTATTGAGAAATAATATCAAGGGCTTTTTGGACCAAAAGCTCCGTTTCAGGCCGTGGGATTAAAACATGCTCATTCACAAAAAAAGAGCGCCCATAAAAATCACAGCTTTCTAATAAATACTCTATGGGGCAGTCATTCAAGCGCTTTTCTACCAATTCAAAAAAGCGCACCTCTTCTTCGTGGCTTAATTCCAAATGCTCATGCGTGTGCAAAAAAACCCTTTCTTTTTGCAAGACAAAGCCCAATAAAATTTCAGACTCTAACCCCCCCCTAAAGCCTTTTAGCGATAATTCTTTTTTGGCTTTGTTTAGGGCTTGTGAAAGGGTCATTCAATTTCATAATCCAAAGCTTTCAAGCGCTCTAATAGCGGCGGGTGCGTGAAATGCAAGAAAACATAAAAAGGGTGCGAATAGGGGAACGCTTTATTTTCGCTCACAATGGACACTAACGCTTTGGCTAAAACCTCTTTAGAGCTTAAACTCGCCCCAAATTTGTCCGCATTGTATTCATTCTTTCGGCTAAAAAACCCGATCAAAGGCATGGCGTAAAAGGAAAACACCGGCAAAAACAAGAGTAAAATCGCAATCAAACTCGCTGGCGTTTGCGAGACATTAAAGCCTTCAAAAACCAATGGTGGCAAATGAGCGATCAGAGCAAAAACAAGAGCGAGCAAGCCCCCCATAATCCCTAAACTTTTCAACAAATCCTTATTTTTAAAATGCCCTAATTCATGCCCTAAAATGGCTAAAAGCCCTTCTGTCCCAACTTTAGAAATTAAAGTGTCAAACAACACCACCCGCTTGTTTTTACCCAAGCCCCCAAAATACGCATTCAAACGCCCATCCCTTTTGCTAGCGTCCATCACAAAGATGCCTTCGGATTTAAAACCCACCTTATCCATCATGCCCTCAATTTGACTCTCTAAATCCCTATTGTTCAAGGGGGTGAATTGGTTGAAAAGCTGGGCGATTTTAGGGTAAAAAAGATTAGCCAAGATCATAAAAACAAACACGACAAAAAACGAGCTAATCTCCCAATGTTCCACATGTTCAATGATCATAATAAGAGTGTAAATCAACAACAACCCCACGCCTAAAGTGAGCGATAACCCTTTGAAAAAATCCTTAAAAAACAACGACAAGCTCACCTTAGAAAAGCCAAATTCCTTATCCAAATGCATGGTGGTGTAGTAGCTAATGGGTAAAGCTAAAACGCTTTGAATCGCTAAAAACAACAAGGCAAACACCAAGTAGCCTAGCGTTTCAGGAAGGTTTAAATAATGCGTCAAATCTTCTAAATGCGTCAAACCAAAAAAGACCCAACCAGCAAAGATGATCCCGTCTAAAATTTGAGAAATAATGGATAATTGCATTTTTCTAATGGCATAATTTCCCGCTTCTTCATAATCCTTTTGTGGGAGTAAAACAGGCTTCTCGCAGAGCTTTTGACGGATAAATTTCAATTGCAAAATATCGCCTACAATGTAAGGAGTCGTAAAAAAGAGCAAATAAAAAATACAAATTATCATATCTATCCATACATCAAGCATCTTCCAAACTCCCTTCTTCATTAAATTTACCAATAAAAGTGTAGGAATTATAACAATTTTTCAAAAATTTACCATAAAATTAAATAAGTATGGTAGAAAAAAGAGGCTGTTTTTGAGCGTTTTTAATCCAATCATAAAAAGCTGTGTTATCCAACCCGCTATCAACAAAAAGGTTTGTCATGCCCTATTCTTTTAAAAAGCGTTTTTTAATCGTTTATACCCTTTCTACCTTGCTTTTAGTGGGGGTTTTGTTAGCGTTATTTTTCTTTTATGCAAAAAACAACCTTTTAGAAAACACCCAAATACGCATGCAATACACCGCTGATGCGATCGCTAAAAGCCTCTTAGAGTTGGACAATGCCTCTTCTTTAGAGCCTTTAAAAATCTTAGAAGAACGATTCAAAAACACCCCTTTTGTCTTGTTAGATGCGGACAACAAAGTCAAGTTTTCTAATATCGGGGCGTTTGTGGCCTCTTTTAAAAATGATGCCTTGATCAAAACCCCTTATTTTGCGCTTAAAAAACAGGGCTTTTACCTCACAGACAGCGCCCCAACTAACCGCTTAGGGGTTTCTAAAATCATTATTGCAGAAGAAGAAATTCAAAAAAATTTTATCCCCCTTTATAAAATGATAGGCTATGTGTTTTTGGGCGCGAGTTTGTTTGTCGCGCTAATGGCCAGGTGGCTTTATCAAATCCAATAAAACTATCTTTCCACCAACACGGGCTTATTTTTAAAGTTTTTAGTTGCATTTTCAAGCTGTTTTAGGGCTTCTTCTTTCGTTTTATAAGGGCCAATCAAATAATGCGTGAGGGAGTCTTTTTTCTTTATTTGGTAAGGGAAAGTTTTGAGCGTTTGCAAAAAATCCTTACTGGGCGCGTTCAAAAAAGCCCCAATTTGCAAGTAATACCCTTTAGGGATACTCGCATCTTTTAAGCTGGGTTTTACTAAGCTGTTTTTATTCTCGTTCTTGGGTGGCTCTTTTGTTAAAGGTTGGGATTGATTAATAGCGGTCTCTTGCTTATGGGCTTTCTTGATTTTTCTTTTCACCTTTTTGCTTTCTATATAAAAATCATATAAATCATGGATTCTTTGCTTCACATAAGCTTCATAGCAATTCTTATAAATCGGGCTATTTTCAATAGAAGCTTTGGGGCTTATTAACATAACCAACGCCACGCATTCTTCATGGGCGACTTTGAGCCATTCTTCTTCGCTTTGCTCCAGGATTTCTTTGATTTTAGGGAACTCATACTGCGTGCCTTTTCCCATATTTTCTAACATTTCTATAAGTTCTTCATGGACTTGATTGAGCCTTAATTGGATAGGGGGTAAATTTTTGGGCGTATTTTGAACGCTTTTAAGATCCGCTTTTTTATCCTCTAAACCAACAGCGTTTCTTAAAAAGAGGAAAACCAACAACAGAGTCATTTTTAATATACTTTTTTGCATTCACCACTCCCATGTCAAGCTTTCTGTCTTGTTGCTTTATGGTAATCAAAAATAATACTAAATACCGCCATAAGAATGGTTTAAAACATGGGGTTTTAGTTACTTTATTTTATAGTAAAAGCCATTACCTTAAGGGGATAGGGGTATTTTGCGATAATTTAATAGCTTTGATATAATAACTTTCAAAAACCATGAAAGGCTTACTATGCAATCTTTAAGTTTATTAAACCAATTGGGCGCTAAAATTGATGAATTGATTGAAAAAATCCAAAAACAAGAAGAAGAGTTGAACGCTTTACGCCAAGCAAACACTACCCTGAATGCACAAAATGAAGAAAAAGACATTCAAATCGCTATTTTATACGATGAATTGAGCGCTAAAGATAAGGGTATTCAAGGTCTTTATGACAAAATCTCTGATTTATTGTCATAAACCATTAAAAACATGTCTTTAGAAAACGATAGTTTAGAAATCACTTATTTAGGCAAACGCTATAAAATCTCTCTCAATAACACCTTTAGCGATGAGATGAAACGCACCCTAAAGGAGCGTTTCCATAACCAAGAATTAAACGCCTTAGAGCTTTTAAAAGACTATTTGCATGAAAGTTGTCAAAACGAGTATTTGCATAATGAACTCAAAAAGCTTTTAGAAAAAATCTCATCATGTTCTATCACTTAATCGCTCCTTTAAAAAATAAAACCCCCCCTTTAACTTACTTTTCTAAAGAGCGACACAAAAAAGGGGCATTAGTCAATGTCCCTTTAAGGAATAAAACGCTTTTGGGCGTCGTCCTTGAAGAAGTTTCAAAACCCTCTTTTGAATGCCTAGAGCTAGAAAAAACCCCTTATTTTTTACTCCCTTTTCAAATGGAGCTCGCTATTTTTATCGCTCAATATTACTCGGCTAATCTTTCTTCAGTCTTAAGCCTTTTTACCCCTTTTAAAGAATGCGATTTAGTGGGGTTAGAAAAAATTGAGCCTGTTCTTAATATATTAAGCCAAACGCAAACCAACGCTTTAAAAGAATTGCAAAAACATCCAGCAAGCTTGCTCTTTGGCGATACGGGTAGCGGGAAAACCGAAATTTATATGCATGCAATCGCTCAAACTTTAGAGCAAAAAAAAAGCGCTTTGTTGTTAGTGCCAGAAATCGCCCTCACCCCTCAAATGCAACAACGCCTTAAAAGGGTCTTTAAAGAAAATTTAGGCTTGTGGCATAGCAAACTCTCTCAAAATCAAAAAAAGCAATTTTTAGAAAAGCTTTATTCGCAAGAAATCAAATTAGTGGTAGGCACACGAAGCGCGTTGTTTTTACCCCTTAAAGAGCTGGGTTTAATCATTGTAGATGAAGAGCATGATTTTTCTTATAAATCCCATCAAAGCCCTATGTATAACGCTAGGGATTTATGCTTGTATTTATCCCATAAATTCCCTATTCAAGTGATTTTAGGCTCTGCTACGCCAAGTTTGAATAGTTACAAACGCTTCAAAGATAAGGCTTTAGTGCGCCTAAAGGGGCGCTACACCCCCACGCAAAAAAACATTATTTTTGAAAAAACGGAGCGTTTTATCACGCCCAAACTCCTAGAAGCGCTGCAACAAGTGATAGACAAAAACGAGCAAGCCATTATTTTTGTGCCTACAAGGGCTAATTTCAAAACCTTGCTGTGTCAAAATTGCTATAAAAGCGTTCAATGCCCCTTTTGCAGCGTGAATATGAGTTTGCATTTAAAAACCAACAAACTCATGTGCCATTATTGCCATTTTTCAAGCCTTATCCCTAAAATTTGCAGCACATGCCAAAGCGAAGTTTTAGTGGGTAAAAGGATAGGCACCATGCAAGTGTTGAACGAATTAGAAGGCCTTTTGAAAGGCGCTAAAATAGCGATTTTGGATAAAGATCACACTAGCACGCCAAAAAAACTCCACAACATTTTAAACGATTTCAACGCTCAAAAAACGAATATCTTAATCGGCACTCAAATGATAAGCAAAGGGCATGATTACGCTAAAGTGAGTTTGGCGGTTGTTTTAGGCATAGATAATATCATTAAATCTAATAGTTACAGGGCTTTAGAAGAAGGCGTGTCGTTACTTTATCAAATCGCTGGGAGGAGTGCTAGGCAAATTTCTGGCCAAGTGTTCATTCAAAGCACCGAAACCGATCTATTAAAAAATTTCTTAGAAGATTATGAAGATTTTTTACAATACGAATTGCAAGAAAGGTGCGAACTCTACCCGCCTTTTTCAAGGCTGTGTTTGTTGGAGTTTAAGCATAAAAACGAAGAAAAAGCCCAACAATTGAGCCTAAAAGCCTCTCAAACCCTTTCTTTGTGTTTAGAAAAGGGCGTAACGCTCTCTAATTTCAAAGCCCCCATTGAAAAAATCGCTTCTTCTTACCGCTACCTTATTTTATTGCGTTCCAAAAACCCTTTAAGCCTAATCAAAAGCGTGCATGCGTTTTTAAAATCCGCCCCTAGTATCCCTTGCAGCGTGAACATGGATCCTGTGGATATTTTTTAAAACACTCAAGTTTTCTATATTCTTTTAAAAAACTTAAGTTTTTCTGGCGGCTAACAGCGTGAAATTCACCCATTTAAACAGCGCTTCCACATGCTTAAACCCCACGCTTTCTAAAAGCGCGATATTTTCTTTTAAACTATAAGGCACAAGCACATTTTCTAACGCTTCCCTTTTGAAAGCGATTTCATTGTGGCTGTAGCCTTGATTTTGTTTGTAAAGGTAGTATAGTTCTATCATTTGCTTGTCCAATATCCGATCCTCGCTCATGATCTTTTCGCCCACCAATAAAACCCCATTCAACGCAAGGCTGTTATAAATCTTTTTGAGCAACACCTCTCTTTGCATGGGGCGGACAAATTGCAACACAAAAAGCAATGAAAACGCGCTCGCTTCTTTAAACTCAACCTCTAAAAAATCCATGCATTCAAAACGAACATTGTTAAAATCTTTTAATTTTTCTTGCGCTTTTTTAAGCATGGGCATGGAATTGTCAATCCCTACAAGCTCAATATCTTGTTGGATTTGTTGGTTAAGTGCGATAAAAAAGTTTCCGGTAGAACAGCCTAAATCATAAATCAAGGGCTTAGGCAAGGGCTTAGGATAGATATTTTCTTTTAAATTTTGAGCGATAAAATACGCTCCCAGATTCAACATTTCATGATAGTAAGGAATGGAACGCTCCAACATGTCGTCAAAAACATGGGCGACCTTCTCATCAAAGCAAAAGCGTTTGTTTAGGGATTTGTTAAACAGAGTGTCTTTCATTCAAAAAAGAAGCGTGGTTTAAAAACCTTTAAACCACTCTATGCAAAATAACGCTTAAGCTTTTTTATGCACCAACTCATTGATGTAGTAATCCACTGAGCCTAAGCCTTCTTTTTTCGCCCACTCATAGCATTGAGAGACAAAATGCCAATTGATATGCCCATAGAACTTTTCCAAATACACAGGGCGCGCGTTTTTGTGATCAATGTAATAAGCATGCTCCCACACATCCACCACTAAAAGCGGCACTTTTTTATCCGTGACTGGGGTTTGAGCGTTGCTGGTTTGAATGATTTCAATTTTTTGAGTGTCTAAATTATACGCCGCCCAATTCCAACCAGAGCCAAACAAAGTGGTCGCGCTCTTAATGAAGTCTTCTTTAAATTTTTCCAACGATCCGAAATCTTTTTCTAAAGCCCCTTTTAACTCATCGCAAATTAAAGCAGTCGCTTTGGGGCTTAGGCAATCCCAATAAAAATCGTGGTTATAAATTTGAGCGGCGTTATTGAACACGCCTCCGCTAGACTTCGTCAAAATATCAAACAAAGAACTTTTCTCAAAATCGGTGCCTTTGATGAGATTGTTCAAATTATTCACATAAGCTTGATGGTGTTTCCCATGGTGGAAATCAAACGCCACAGGGCTTAAAAAATCTCCCATGCTGTCTTTAGCAAAAGGCAACTCTCGTAATGTAAACATGTTTTCTCCTTGTGATTAGAATAGCCGTATTGTAATCATTTTTTAATACTTTTTGGTAAATCTTTTCTTAAAAATTAAATCGTTATGCAAATTTTGTAGATTTTAAGGGGTTTTTTAAAATGAAAACGACTTTTTAAACAAATTCTTTTTAAATTTGTTAAAAGTTAATCTTAATGGGCTACTATTCTAACGCAATATAGCAATTCATTAGAAAGGATTTAACCATGCAAAAAGTTACTTTTAAAGAAGAAACATACCAATTAGAAGGGAAAACCTTGAAAGTGGGCGATAAAGCCCCTGATGTGAAATTGGTCAATGGCGATTTGCAAGAAGTCAATCTGTTGAAGCAAGGCGTGCGTTTTCAAGTCGTTAGCTCGCTCCCTAGCTTAACCGGATCGGTTTGCTTGCTCCAAGCCAAGCGCTTCAATGAGCAAGTCGGCAAACTGCCTTCTGTGAGTTTTAGCGTTATTTCTATGGACTTACCTTTTTCTCAAGGGCAAATTTGCGGCGCTGAAGGCATTAAGGACTTAAGAATCTTAAGCGATTTTAGGTATAAGGCTTTTGGGGAAAATTATGGCGTGCTGTTGGGCAAAGGCTCTTTACAAGGCTTGCTCGCTCGATCAGTGTTTGTTCTTGATGATAAGGGGGTGGTTATCTATAAAGAAATCGTTCAAAATATTTTAGAAGAGCCCAATTATGAAGCGCTTTTAAAAGTGTTGAAATAGGAAATCCTTAAAAGGAGGGGGCTACAATTTAGCGAATCTCAATGCAAAAGCCCCGCTTGTTAAAAAGTGTTGGCAACAAAGACTAAAAAATAAAAAGTTCTTTTTAATCCGTTTAAAAAATTTTCACGCTATTTTTAAAAGAAAAGATTAAAAAAGATCCTATTTTTAATCAAACATTATCGCTTGATTAAAATCAAGCTTTTTAACGGGATAAGTCTTTCTCAAAGCCCATAGGGGCTATGGATAAACTAAAATTTTTAAAAGTCTTTTTTTAAGATTTCTTCCACTCTTAAAATGGTTACGAGTCTGTCGTTTTGTTTCCCAATGCCATAAGTTAAATTATTGTTATCGCTCAAAGTTTCTGGCACTGGGTCAATATCCGTTTGCTTGATGCGAATGGCTTCAGTTAAGCGATCAATGAAAAACCCAGCGATCTGATCGTTATGGCGCACCACCAAATAACGAGTGTCTTTATTTTGTTTTTCAGCTTTCAAGCCAAATTTTAAACGCAAGCTAATCAACGGGAAGACATTACCCCTTAAATTGAACACGCCAAGCACATAGTTTGGGGTTTCAGGGACTCGCGTGTAACCAATGGGTTTGACGATTTCTAAAATATTCAAAATAGGAATGGCGTATTCTTCATCGCCAATAATAAAGCCAATGAATTGCAAAATTTCTTCATTGTCTTCTTGTTTAGAACCTGCATTAGCTTCTTTTTGTCTTTCAAATAAATCTTTCAATTGGTTGCTCACGATTGGTCTCCTTCTAATTTAATGCTGCGCTTCACTACGGTGGTTAAATACTCACCGCTATAAGGTTTGGTGATGTATTCAGTCATGCCGGATTCAACGCCGCGCATCCTATCGGTTTTAGTTACCCGACTGGTTACTGCAATCAAAGGCAGGTTTTTGAATTTATTGTATTTACGCACTTCAGAAGCGAAAGTGTAGCCGTCCATCTTGGGCATTTCAATATCCACTAAAATAGCGTCTGGGGTTTTATCGCCATTTTTAAGCATTTCTAAGCCTTCTAACCCGTTAGTGGCCTCTAAAAGCGTGATGCCTAATGGTTTTAAACATTTGCGGATAATCGCTCTATCCGTGCTGCTGTCATCAATCGCTAAGACAATATAATCGCTAGGGGAATTTTTGCTCTTCGTGTTTTCGGATTCATTCATCAAGGTAGTGATATTGACCTTGATGCTTTTTGCCATATCCATCATCGCTCCCACATCTACAATAAGAGTGATTTTCCCATCGCCTCTCACCGTAGCGCCAGCAATGCCTCTAGTGTTTTTAAGGTAGTAACCTAAAGATTTGATGACCACTTCTTCTTGACCGATCAAATAATCCACGATCACGCCAATTTTTTGATCAGCCAAGCCAATGATGACCACATACACATCTGAGTTGGATTCCAAAATAGCATCCACTTTAAAAATATCAGAAAGGCGCACCAAAGAAAGCACCTCATCTCTCAAACGCAACACGCTTTTGCCATCAACGGTGTAGATTTCATCTTGGCTGATGCGCACGGTTTCTAAAACTGAAGAAAGCGGTATAGCATAATATTCTTCTTGAACGCCCACGAGTAAAGCTTGAATGATAGCTAGAGTGAGAGGGATTTTAAGCTTTTGAGTCGTGCCTACCCCCACTTCTGAATCAATTTCAATGATCCCATTGAGCTTTTCAATATTGGTTTTCACCACATCCATGCCAACGCCTCTGCCTGAAACATTGGAAACGACTTTTGCGGTAGAAAAGCCTGGCTTGAAAATGAGGTTAAACGCTTCCCTATCGCTCATGCCTTCAGCGTCTCTTTCGCTAATCACCCCTTTTTCAATCGCTTTTTCTTTAAGCATCACAGGGTCTAACCCCTTGCCATCATCAGAGATTTTAATCACAATGTGGTTGCCCTCATTATACGCGCTCAATTGCACTTTACCGGTTTCAGGCTTGTTAAGCCTTCGTCTTTCTTCTAAAGACTCAATCCCATGATCGCATGAGTTGCGGATAATGTGGATGAGCGGATCGCCAATCTCTTCTACAATGGATTTGTCTAATTCGGTTTCTTCGCCCTCAATGATCAATTCAATGCTCTTGCCTAATTCCCGGCTCAAATCCCTTACCATGCGAGGGAATTTATTGAACACTTTGCCCACTGGTTGCATCCGGGTTTTCATCACCGCAAGTTGCAAGTCTGTCGTTACCGCTGAAATAGAAGAGACCACCTGGTTTAATTCCTCTAAAAACTTTTCCCCATCATAGCGTTCTTCCACATCGCTATAAATCCTGATCAAGCGATTTTTTCCTAACACAAGCTCACCGATTAAATTCATCAAGTGATCCAAGCGGCGCACATCCACCCTAACGGTTTGCTCCACGCCGATAGATGGGGCTTTATTTTCTTCGGTATCGGCTTTAACCTTAGCTTTAGTTTCTGTTTTGGGGGTTTCTTTTGTTGGGGTAACTTCTTGTTTGGCTTCTTGCTTTTTTTGGGCTCTTCGTTCTTTATCGGCCTCTTGGCGCTTGTTAAGCAGGCGTTCAATTTCCGCTTCCACTTCTTCAGCGCTCATGTTAGCATAATCCAAATCCGGCTCATCGGCTAGCGGGTTATCGCTTGTGGGGTTTTCTGCAGTAGGGGCTTTTGCCTTGTTTTCTTTCGCTTCTCCTTTCGCCTCTTCTTTATTTTCTTTTTGGGGGGCTTCTTTAGTCCCTGAAGTTTCTTTAGTGCCCTCTAGATTTTGGCTCGTGATGGCTTGAAGCTGTTTGACCGCTTCTTCAATCTCATTTTCCTTGCCGTTATTGGTATCCGATCCGGTATCTCTAATCGTTACGAGTAAAGTTTTCATCAAATCAATGGAGCGCAACACGACATCCATAATATCAGGCGTGATCTTGATTTCGCCCTTTCTGGCGCGATTCAAGACATCTTCCATGTTGTGCGTGAGGTGCGTGAGAATGTTGAGATTCAAAAACGAGCTAGAGCCTTTAATGGTGTGAGCGACTCTAAAAATGCGATTGAGCAAGTCCAAATCCTCAGGGTTATGCTCCAATTCCACTAAATCCTGATCCAATTGCTCATTCATTTCAAAGGCTTCAATCAAGAAGTCTTCCATTATTTCTTGCAAATCATCCATTTAAAACCCCTTTTTAGCGTTTGAGATAAGAGTATTTTACAATTTTATAAAAAGAATTACGCATTCTTGTCTAAAATCTTAGAAATTTCTTCGGTGAATTTTTCTGCGTCAAACTTGACTAAATACGCTACAGCCCCCATTTCTTTAGCCCTTTCAGCACTGTAATTATCGCAAATAGAAGAATTAAAAATCACAGGAATATAGGCAAACCTGGGGTCTTTTTGGAGCTTGAATAAGAAATGATAGCCATCCATTTTAGGCATTTCAACATCTGAAATAATGAATTTCAAATGTTTCCTCAAATCGTCCCCATATTTTTTGAATAACATTTCTAATTTGTTCAACCCGTCTTCCCCATCCACAGCTTCCGTGATGCTAAAACCCAATTTGCTCAAATGGTTTTTTAAGGTTTTTCTCGCCGTTCTGCTATCGTCTAAAAACAACACTTCGCCTTCAAAACGCTCTTTAGGGGTATCTTTGGTGTTTTTAGCGTCTTCATTAAGTTTTAAATCGTCTAAAATGCTTTCTAAATCCAAAATAAGCAGGGTTTTGTCGTTTTCAATGCGGGTCGTGCCGGTGATATTTTCTTTATTGATGCTATTAGAGGCGCTAAAGGATGCAGGCTCCACATCTTTCCAGCTAATGCGCCTGATACGCCTAGCCGAATGGACTAAAAAGCCCAATTTGACATTATTAAATTCCGTGATAATGACGATTTTTTCGTTTTCCTTGCTTTTATCTGGGACAATCCCTATCCATTTAGCCAAGTCTATAAGCGGAATGATCGTGGAACGCAAATCAAACACGCCGATAATGTAATCCAAATTCGTGGGGTATTCAAAAAGGGTGGGCATGGGGATGATTTCTTGGACTTTAGCCACATTAATGCCATAAATCCCCTCATAAGGGACGCCCTCTTGCATGCCATAAATACGAAAATCCACGAGTTCTATCTCACTTAGTTTTAAATCGTTAGCTGTTTTTTCTGCCATGATTTAGGCATCCTTATTTTGAGATGGTTCTAAAATGTTTGATGATACCTTAAAAAGGCTTTGTTCGTAATAAAAGGAAGGCAGTGGGCAATAAATCGGCGCATTCAAGGGGATTTTTGCACCGCTTTTGAGATGAAAATGCCCCTCTATAATGCCATCAATCCTATCAATGTTAAGATCTTTAATATAGTTTTGATAGGCTTTTAGGCGCTTTTCAATAAAGGCTTTTAATTCTTTTGGATCTAATTCCCAAAGGCGGACGGGTTTTTGATAAATGAGTTTTTTAAAAAGAGGGTATAAGGTTTTAAAACTTAATAAATTTAAAAAAGTTAGAAAAAATCTAGCCCAAGTGGAAGTGAGCTGCGTGATGTAAAATTCATACGCTTTAGTAATGAATAAATCCCCATGGGCTAGTAAAAAGCGTTTGTTATCATATTGGAATAATACGGGTTGGTTGTGGCGCTCAAAAACCACCACTTTAAAATTGAATACAAAACGCATGGAAAAATCATGGTTGCCTTCAAAATAAAAGACTTGTGAAATTTCGCTTAAAGCATGGATTAAACCAATGATTTTTCGCTGATCTTTATCTAGGGGTAAATAGCCCACAAGCGCATGGAAAATATCGCCCATGAAAAAGACTTGTGGGGGTTTGGCGCTTAAAAGTTCTTGAAGCGTATGGATTAAATGAGGGTTTTTGGGCAAAAAATGCGCATCAGAGATAAAAACAGCCCCATTTTTAAGCGCATAAGTTTCTAGCATCTTACTCTTTGAACAAAAAAGAGCCAATCCTTAAAAGATTCGCCCCGCAAGCAATCGCTAATTCAAAATCACAACTCATGCCCATTGAAAGAACGCTCGCATTTTTTATTTGGTCAAAAAGCTTTTTGGTGGTGATAAAGGATTTTTCAATTTCCTTTTCATCATCGGTGTGCGCCCCTATACACATCAGCCCCTTAAGCTTGAGGCGCTTGCAAGTTTCACTGATTTGAGAATAAGTTTCTAGTGCTTCTTCAGGCACCACCCCGCTTTTACTTTCCTCATACGCGCTATTAACCTGTAAAAGAGCGTTTAAATTGACGCCCAATATTTCGCAACGCTTTTCTATCTTCAAAGCGAGTTTTAAGGAGTCTAAAGAATGCAAAAGAGCGGGTTTTAAATTCAAAAGCGCATTGATTTTATTCTCTTGTAAAGAGCCTATCATGTGCCATTCAAGGGGTAAATGCTCTAAAGAATGCATTTTAATTTTTAAATCTTGAACTCTATTTTCTCCAAAAGCCCTTTGAGAGCAGTTGTAGTAATGTTGGATAGCTTCTAGGGAAGCGTTTTTTGAAACAGCCACGATTTTTACAATGTGGTGTCTTGAATAGGCGGTGCGAGCCTTTTCTATTTTTGCGATGAGGGTATCAATCCTTTGGCTATAATCTGTCATAGCTCTTCTTTATAGATCTTCTTTATGCGTGCTAAAAGAATGCGTGAGGTGGAATTTTTGATTTAAAGTTTCAAAATCTTTTAAAAGCCCTTTCTTTTTCAAATCCTCTATGACTTCCATGGAGCAATTGGTTTCTGCAGGCCATTCTCTAAAATGTTTATCCATAACGCCCTTATTGGTAGCGTCTATAAAAAAACAATGTTTAGAGGTGAGAATATCGCGCTTGGCATCAATATTATTAACGATGCGCCATAACAGCATGTAAGGGTTGTTCAAATCGTTGCTAGTATGCTCTACAAAGATGACAATGCGTAAATGCTCTTCAAAGCCGAGCAAGTTTTTAGCCAATTCAATGACGCTTTTGTCTTTCTTTTCCACGCTAATGATGCAAATGGGGTTACGGGTGTGCGGGTAATATTGCTTCAAAAGAACGATATTTGGCATTTTATCTTGTAAAAGCGCTAATAAGGCGTTATCGTTTAAAAGCGTGGGGTGGGGGGTATTGCTTTTAGAGGTCGCATCAATACCGAGTTTCCCCCCCATAGCGTATTCAGGGCTTGCATGATCTAAAGCATCGCATATGCCTTGAGAGATGAGAATTTTTTCTTTAGAAAAATTTTCCAATATATACTCAATGATAGCGTTGGTGTCTCTTAGATTGGGAGCGTCTTCATTGACAAAAATCGCATGTTTGACAAAACTCATCTGCCCCACACCCCAAAAAGCGTGCATGACTTGTTTGGCATGAGCGTTATAGCGCGTGTGTATTTTGGCTAAAATCAAATTATGAAACACCCCATTTTCTGGCATGTAATAATCTATGAGATTGGGGGCGTTCATTTGAAGCAAGGGCAAGAACAAGCGTTCAGTCAAATACCCCATGTATTTGTCTTCTAAAGGGGGCTTACCCACCACAGTGGCTAAGTAAATGGAATCTTTTTTATAGCTAATGGTTTTGACTTCTAAAACAGGATAAGGCTCAATGGGGGTGTAATAGCCAGTGTGATCCCCAAAAGGCCCTTCAAGCTCTAGCTTTTCGCAATCCACAAACCCTTCTATCACAATGTCGCAGTCGCTTGGCACGCTTAAAGAGTTGCTTAGGCATGGCATCACGCGCGCTTTTTTTCCTCTCATAAACCCATAGAGCATGAGTTCATAAACCCCATAAGGTAAGGGGGCTGTCGCGCACCATGTGTAGAGCAAATCCCCACCAATAGCGATACTGACAGGCATTTTGACTTTAGCCTTAGCGTATTCGTGGAAAAAGAGCTGGGAGTCTTTATGGATTTGCCAGTGCAAGCCTAAATGGTTTTTATCATAAACTTGCAAGCGGTACATGCCTAAATTCTTTTTTTTATGATCCAGGCTTTGGGTATAGACTTGCCCCATAGTGATGAAAGCCCCGCCATCTTTTTCCCAAGTTTTTAAAACGGGTAGATCCCACAAATTGACTTCTTTATCTTGCTTGGTGATGAGATCTTTGGGGCGAGCGGTTTTTTTAGGGAAAACGTGTCTTAAATCCCATAAATCTTTTAAGACTTTCAAACTCTCAGTGAAGTTTTTAGGGGCGTCAAAGCGCAAGAAAGCTTGCATGCGTTGTTGTAAATCCTCTATAGGGGTTTTTAATAAAAGATCTAATCGTTTGAAAGAGCCAAAAGCGTTCATCAAAACAGGCATGCCAAAGGTTTTGATCTGGTCATGTTCTTTTCTTATGGGTTGCGTGAATAAAAGGGCTTTGCCTCCATTAGGTTTTTTCGCTTCTATATAGGCTAGATGAGCGATTTCTAAATCCACTTCAAGGGGGGTGTCAATGATCTTTAATTCATCATGCTTTTTTAAAAGCTTTAAAAAATCTCGCATCCAATCACCCTAAATAACCACATAATGAACGCTTAAGCATGCAGGAATGTTTTTAAGCTCTTCTAAAACTTCCAAAGAAACTTCTTCATCTACAATGATGAGCGCTAGGGCTTCTTTTTGCGTGTTGCGCCCCAAACGAAAATCAGCGATATTAATGCCATGCCTAGCGAACGCATTCCCCACGCTCCCAATAACGCCTGGAATATCCGTATTCCTGAATAAAAGCATTTTGCCCTTTGGCTCTATATCAATATGAAACCCATCGATCTCAGTGAGTTTTAAAATATCTTCTTCAAACACCGTGCCGCTCACGCTGATCGCACCATTAGCCGCATTTAAAGTTAAAGAGAGCATGTTTTTATAAGGCGAAGCGCTTTCTTTAAGGCTAACCTTAATCTCAATGCCTCTTTCTTTGGCCACAAAGGGGGCGTTAATGTAATTGATTTTATCCCCTACAACAGGTTTTAACACCCCCACTAGCGTAAAAGCGACAAGGGCGTCTTTGAATTGGTTGATCTCCCCACAAAGACTGAGCTCAATTTTTTGGCACACGCCCTTATGGATTTGACTGGAAAAATAACCCAATTTTTGCGCTAAATTCAAGTAGGCTTTAGCGCTTGCATCAAAAGCTTGCATGGGTAGATTTAGAGCATGCGGGTGGCTTGAACCCCTTAAAGATTCCATAACCCCTTGAGCGGCTTGTTTGGAAATTTCTTCTTGGGACTCTAAAGTGTTCGCGCCAATATGGGGGGTCGCATACACATTAGGCAAGTCTAAAAGCTTGTTATGAATGCCAGGCTCTTTAGAAAAGACATCAATGCCAAGCCAACGCACTTTTTTGGTTTCTAAAGCTTCATAAAGAGCGTCTTCATTATAAAGCCCCCCTCTAGCGCAATTGATCAAAATAACCCCTTTTTTCATGCGTTCAATCTCTTTAGCGCCTATCATGTTAATCGTTTCTTTGTTTTTAGGGGTGTGGATAGTGATCATATCGCATTGCAAAATGTCTTCAAAATTCTTTGTGTAAATGACCCCTAAATCAGTGGCTTTTGAAGAAGGGATATAAGGATCATAAGCTAAAACTTCCATTTCAAAAGCTTTAGCCCTAATGCCCACCCTAGAGCCAATATTCCCAAAACCAATGATGCCTAGCTTTTTATTTTTCAATTCCGTGCCATACCAATCTTCTCTTTTCCATAACCTTTGGTGTTTGATTTGATCGTTCGCGCAAGGGAACGAACGCACCGCATTGATCAAATGCGCCATGGTCAATTCCACGGCGGCAATCGTGTTAGCGGTAGGGATATTCATCACTACAATGCCTTTTTGAGAGCAGCTTTCTAAATCAATATTATCCACTCCCACGCCCGCTCTCACAATGGATTTTAAGTGGGTTAAGGGCTTTAAAAAATCGCTTGTGATAGGGGTCATGCTGCGCGTGATGAGCGCATCCATAGGAGTGAGTTTTTCTAAAAGCTCCTTTTTGGGGCATTTGGAATAATCATGCAAGACAATGTCTTTTTGAGCTTCTAAAATTTGAATGCCTTTAGCATGGATGGGGTCGCAAATGGCTACTTGATACATTTTTATCCTTTGAATTTAAAAAACAGCATGATAGCGTATTTTATAATAGTCTAAATCAGCCAGCAAGCGTTCTTTTTTATTTTCATCTAAATAGATGATGAGGTTGGGTTGGTTTTTGGTGCTATCGTAAGCGTAATCAATTTGTTCTTTCTTAAGGATTTCTTTTAAACACCACCATTGATAACCCTTTAAATCCTTAATGATAAGCTTTGAATATTCCCTTTTTTTTTCTTCAAAAGGGATTTCAAAATGATGCTCTATAACGGGGTAATTGATAGATTCTTGCGCATCAAGGTTTTGAGAAAGGGCGTTATTGCGATTTTCTTCGTTATGAGAGGTTTTTTCATCGTTAGGGGTATTAGGATTATTGGGGCTTTCTTCTAGGTTGATTTCATGGCTTTTTGCATCTGTTTGAGAGAGGCCTTCATTGGTTTGAGAGATCGCATGAGAAGTAGTGGGCATTTCTTTCTTAACGCTTAAAAACAAATAGGCTAAAACGCCAAGAGCGACAGCTAGGGAAATAAAAGCAACAACACCCTTAAATCTCATGCCATTCTCATGCTTTTAAAATCACTCTTTAGAGTTTTTCTTTAAGAATATCCCCTAAAGTCATTTTATCATCGCTCGTGTTAAAAGCTTGCAATTCTTCTTTTTCTTTTTTGCGCTCTAACCTATGCACAGAAGCGTGCACCTTGTTGTTAGATTTTTCGATCGCAACCACCACACATGTGATTTCTTGCCCTATTTTGATTTCATCTTTTTTCAAGGGGTTCAAATCTTCATTTTTGATGAGCACATCAATGCCATCAGCATTAATGAAAACGCCAAAATCCTTAATACTCACCACTTTGCCTTGAATCACGCTGTCTGTTTTATGCTTTTGAGCGAATTCTTCTGTAGGGGAAGTAACCAAGTGCTTCGCGCTCAAAGAAATCTTTTTATCTTTTTTGTTGATTTTAAGGATTTTCACTTTGATCACATCGCCAATTTTATAGTGGTCTTTGCACTTTTTATCTTTATCCCAAAAAGCGTCGTGATTGTGGAGCAAACCATCCACCCCACCCAGATTCAAAAACGCCCCAAAATCCGTTAAAGTCGCCACTTTGCCTTCTAAAACATCCCCCACTTGGTGTTTGGATTCAAAAACATCAAAAGGCTTGTTGGTGAGTTGCTTTAAAGAAACCCTTAAGCGGCGGTTTTTAGGATCAATGTCAATGATCTTCACATCAATCTCTTGCCCCACGCTCAAGTAGTTGCTAGGGTGGCTGACATTTTTATCCCAAGAGATTTCAGAAACATGCAAAAAGCCTTCAATATCGTTACCAATATCCACAAACACCCCATAATGTTCAATATTGCTCACCACCACCTTAATGGCGTATCCGGGTTTTAGCTTGTCTTGAATCTCTTCCCATGGGTCTTCTATGGTCGCTTTTATGGAGAGTGAAAGGCGTCTTTTTTCTGCATCATAAGCGATGGCTTTGACATAGACTTCATCGCCCTCTTTGTAGTATTTTTCAGGGTTGACTGGTCCTTTATGGCTGATTTCAGAATAATGGACCAAGCCCTCAATCCCCTTAGCTTCTACAAAAATGCCAAAAGGGGTGATCTGGCGCACGACCCCTAACACCGGCTCTTTAGCTTCTAACAATTCCTTAGAAATCTCAAGCTGCCGTTTGTCATTGACTTCAAAGAATCGTTTGCGAGAAATATTGATAGAATGGTTTTCCTTATCCACACGAATGATGCACGCTTTAATGCGTTTGCCAATATGGTTTGCGTCATTCTTTAAAGAAGAGTGCGAGCGGGAGAGGAAATATTCCACGCCTTGAGACTCCACGATATAGCCCCCTTTATTTTTGCCTACGATCTTGCCTTCAATAATGGCGTTTTCATAGTTTTCGCCCAATTCTTCAATTTTAGCCTGAATCTTTTGTTGGGAAATGGCCTTTTTGTAGGAAACGCTAGGGTGTTCACCCTTTTCGGACACATGCACGATAATGGGGTCATTTTTTTGATACAGCAACCGCCCCTTTTCATCGGTGATCTCATTCAAAGCCAAACGGCCTTCTGTCTTACCGCCCACGCTCACCATGGCATAACCATCATTCTCATTGATGGAAACGATTAGCCCTTCTTTAATAGTGCCTTTTTCTAGGGTTTCTTCTTTTTCTAATTCTTTTTTAAAGAGTTTTGCGAAGTTTTCCTCCTCGTCATTAAAGTTCTGATCATCTGCTATCTTGCTCATTGACTGCCTTACTATAAAATAAATATAAAATCCTTTAGAGAATTGTATCCTTTTTTGGCTTACAAAATCGTTTAAAAACTAACAATTAGCTATTTTTTTAAAGAAAATTTTCAAAATGTGTTAAATCGTGCTGATTTTTTGCTTGACATTTTCTATAATCCAGTCCGGCGTGGAAGCCCCAGCGGTAATCCCGCACAATTTCTTATCCTTAAACCACGCTAACTCTAATTCGTTTTCATCTTCTACCAAGTAGCTGTCTTTGCAATGCTGTTTGGCGATGCTTAAGAGCTGTTTGGTGTTTGAAGAAGTTTTACCGCCCACGACTATCATAATATCCACTTCCTTACTCAAATCCAAAGCGGCTTTTTGGTTGTAGGAAGTAGCGTTACAAATCGTGTTAAAAATACGCACTTCAGTGCATCTTTCTACTAAATAAGAAGCGATTTGCAAGAGTTTTGGGGTTTGTTTGGTGGTTTGAGAGACTAAAGCCACTTTTCGTTGGAGCTTTTTTTCTTGCAATTCTTCTAAAGAATTGACGACTAAAGCCTGGTTAGTGGCATAGCTAATCACGCCCTTGACTTCAGGGTGGTTAATATCCCCAAAAAGCACGATTTGATACCCTTCTTTACTCATGGATTCCACGATTTGCTGGGGCTTGATCACATACGGGCAAGTCGCATCAGTGATTTTGACCCCCTTATTTTTCAAGTATTCTAAATCCTGTTTAGGAATGCCATGGGTTCTTATGATCACGCTCTTATTTTTAGGGATTTTTTTAGGGTCTTCTTCAATTTTCACATTGAAATTTTTTTCCAAACGATTGATTTCTTTAGCGTTATGAATGAGCGAGCCAAAAATCAAGCTGTTTTGATTTTTTTCAGCGATTTGTATCGCTCTTTTGACGCCAAAACAAAAACCATAATCTTTAGCCATTTTAATTTCCATTAAAACTCCCTTTTTTGAATTGATTGAGTAAGCGTTTGAATTGCGGGAAAGAAATGTTTGCGCATTCTAAATTATCAATTTCTAAAGGCAACGCTAAAGTTAAAACAGCAAAACTCATCGCAATCCTGTGGTCATTGAAGCTTTTGATAAGGGGGGGTTTTTTTTGAGAAAGGTGCTGTTTTAATTGGCTTATATCTTCTAATCCCTCTATGTAAAACCCATCTTCAAACTCTTCGCACTCAATCCCTAAAGCTTTGAAATTAGAAACAACCGCTTTAATCCTATCGCTTTCTTTAGATCGTAAATCTTTAGCGTTTTTGACCATGCTTTTGCCTTTTGCAAAAAGCATAGCGATACTTAAAGCAGGGATTTCATCAATAAGGCTAGCGATATTTTGATTAATAGCGATCGCTTTTAAAGGGGCATGCTCTATATAAATATCGCCAATGATTTCTAAATCTTTGGATTGAATCGCATACTCTATGGAAGCACCCATTTTTTTCAATACTTCAAAAGCTTCTATGCGAGTGGGGTTGAGCAAGACATTTTTTAAAAGAAGGCGGCTTTTTGGCGTAATCGTGCAAGCGAGGGCAAAAAAAAACGCGCTAGACGGATCATTGGCTATCGTAAAATCAAAAGCTTCTAGGGGTTTTTCTAGGGGTGAAATTGTTAAAACGCCGTCTTGATTTTGAATGTTAGCTCCCAAACTTTTAAGCATGATTTCTGTGTGGTTACGGCTAAGCTCGCTTTCTTTATAAACGCTTACGCCTTGAGCTTGCAAAGCGCTTAAAATAAAAGCGCTTTTGACTTGAGCTGAAGCGATAGGGCTTTCATAATGACAAGCTTTTAAAGGATTCCCTAAGATCACTAAGGGGGCGAAATGGTTATCCTCTCTCCCTAAAATTTTAGACCCAAAAGCTTTTAAAGGCTCAATGATTCTTTTCATGGGGCGTGCGTTTAAGGAATTGTCCCCGCTTAAAACAAAAAGGCCTTTTTGAGCGCTTAAAAGCCCGCTGTATAAACGCATACTGGTGCCAGAATTGTTGCAATTTAAAATCTTACTGGGCTCTTTTATAGCCGTTGGAGGCGTGATTTTAAAAGAATTTTTGGCGGTATTTTCCACTTTAGCCCCTAAATTTTGAGCGATTTCTAAAGAGCTTAAACAATCTTTTCCCATTAAAAAATTCCGCACAAAACAAGGTTTTTGAGCGAGTAGGCTAAAAATAACGGCTCTGTGCGAGAGCGATTTATCGCTAGCGTTAATGTCAAGCTCTATCACATATCATCCTTTAAGGCGGGCGTTAAATTCTTTTTCTAAAATTTCAAGCGCTTTTTGCACGGCTGCATTGACCTCTTCATCATTCAGGGTTTTTTCTAAAGAATGGATCACGCAACGCAGACTTAAGGCTATGGAATTATGACTTTCTTTAAAAATATCAAGGGGTAGAATCTCGCTTAAATTAGGGATTTGAGCGTCCTTTAGGGCTTTTTTAATCTTGCTAAAAGCGGTGTTTTCATCAATGATGAGAGTCAAATCCCTCACACTGCTAGGGTAAATGCTAAAGGGTTTTAACAGCATGGCGGGGCGTTTGAGTTTAGAAGCGTCTATCTCAGCGTAATAGCTTTCAAACAAATCTAATTCCTGGATCACTTTAGGGTGGATTTTAGCGATCACGCCTATGATTTCATGATTTTGAATGATTTTAGCGCTCTGGTAGGGGTGGTTAATGGGGGTTTGAATGGTTAGTTTTTCCAGGCTAAAATCCCCTATCACTTTTGAAACGCATTCGGCAAAAGAGTAAAAATCCCAAGCCTTGCCCTTAGAATCAGGGTAGCTTTCTTTTCTTTGTAAGCCGCTCGCTAAAAAGCCTAGTTTTTGGATTTCTTCTCTTTTAGAGTTATACACGCTCCCCTTTTCATAAAGGGCTATGCTTTTAAACCCTAAATTTTTATTCCTTAAACTAGCGTCTAAAAGCCCACAAACAAGGCTCGTTCTTAGGGTGTTTAACTCCGTTGTGATAGGGTTTTGCAATTCTAGGGGATCTTCTAAAACTTCAAAGCCTAGTTTTTGCTGCTTTTCTTTAGAGTAAAACACATAATGAATGACTTCTTTAAAACCGCAAGCGAGAGCCTTGTGTTTAAGGTTTTCAAAAAAGCGGTGCGTGTCATAATGAGGGTTTGAATTTTTGCTACTGACACAATGAAGAGGCTTTGAAACTAGATTATCAATCCCTACAAAGCGCAAAATTTCTTCAGCAATATCTTGGATCGTTTTAATGTCATGCCTGAAATTTGGTGCAATAACCTCTAAAATTTGGGGTTTTGAGTTTGGCTCTTTTACGCTGACTTTAAAGCCTAAATTTTTTAAAATGCTTTGAATTTTTTCTTTTTCTGCAACAAGCCCTAAAATTTCGGTAATGTCTTCAAGCTGGAATTTAAGGGCGCGATCTTTTAAAGAATGCTCAGTTTGTTTGCTTTCTAAAATCGTCGCTTTCAAATGAGCGCTTAAAAAATTCAAGCCGTCTGATAAATTAGGGTTGCTCCCCCTAGCGCTCCTATAAATAAGGGCGTTGTCTTTTTGAAGCGTTTTATCTTTTAGGGCGTGCAATTTTAAAGACAGGCTTATCGGATCAATATAGCTCGCCTCTAAAAGCAAACACTCGCTCAAATCTTTTTGATCTTGATGCTTGATAGCGATAGTGGAGCGTTTTTGATGGTTGATATAAACGCTTTCAAGGTTGTTTTCATCATTTTTCACGCTCAAATCCATAGGGGTTTTATTCAGGCTATAAGCGTTCATTATTACCCCACTAAAATGCGCGCTAAATTCTATGAAATTGTTTAGATCGTTCCCGCTTAAGGCATTATTATGAGCGAGCGAAAGCTTGATATTTAAAGGGGTTTTTAAAGAATGATTGCAAACCAAATAATAAGCTAGATGCGATTCGATATTTTCACCCGCACTAAGCGTGATCAAACCGCTTTTGGGCGTAAAATTTAAAGCCTTGATAGGTTTTAGGGGCGTGTGATAAAACGCGCTAATTTCTCTGGCAACGCCTAAAACGCTCAAGCAATCCCCACGATTGGGAGTCAATGAAATTTCTAAAACATGCGTGTTGAAAGGGGCGTATTCATTTAATTCTTTCCCTAAAACCAACTCCCCAACGCTCTCATCTAATTCCAAGATGCCATCATTGATTTTAGGAAAACCCAATTCGCTGCTAGAACAAATCATGCCACAGCTTTCAACCCCCCTAAGCTCCGTTTTAGCGATGGTGGTTGAGCCTATGATCGCTCCTTTGAGAGCGACTGGCACGAATTGGTTTGGTGCGACATTTTTAGCCCCACACACGATTTGCAACACTTCTTTGCCCACATCCACTTGACACACGCTGAGTTTTTCAGCGTTTTTATGGGGGGCTTTTTCTAAAACCTTACCCACAACCACATTTTTAGGGGCAACACAAGAAACACAGCTTTCCACTTCTAAACCTAAGCGGCTCAAATCCTCACAAAGTTTGGCTATATCTTTAGGCGTATTGACGAAAACGCTCAAATCATTGACGCTCAGTTTCATTAAAAACTCTCCAACACTCTCAAATCAGTTTCAAAAAAACTGCGTAAATCATTGATTTGACAAGTCAGCATGGCTAATCTTTCAATCCCCATGCCAAAAGCAAACCCGCTCACATTCTCATACCCTATGGCTTCAAACACCGCATTATTGACCATGCCGCAACCCAACACTTCCAGCCAGCCTGTGTGCGAGCAAACCCTACAGCCTTCTTGCTTGCAAAACACGCAACTAATATCCACTTCAGCGCTTGGCTCTGTGAAAGGGAAAAAGCTAGAGCGCCACCTTAATTGCACGCCCCCAAAGAAATAATGCAAAAAGTCTTCGATCACACCTTTTAAATGTGTGAAACGGATATTCCCTTTTTGATCCACGACAAGCCCTTCAATTTGATGGAACATGGGCGTGTGGGTCAAGTCATAATCGCGCCTAAAGGTTTCGCCTAAACAAATCATTTTAATGGGTGGGGTTTGTTCTTGCATGGTGTGGATTTGCACGGGCGAAGTGTGGGTCCTTAAAAGCTTGTGATCTTTAAAATAGAAAGTGTCTTGCATGTCTCTTGCAGGATGGTAAGGGGGCAAGTTTAAAGCGCTGAAATTATGGAAATCATCTTCCACTAAAGAGCCGATTTCAAGCTTGTATCCTAATGGGGTAAAAAATTCAATGATTTTATTTTTAGTATAATTCAAAGGGTGAGAAGAGCTTGTTTTGATAGCGTTAAACAAACTCACATCAATTTTTTCTTTTTTCAAGCGTTCTTCTAATTCAAGCTCTATAATAGCCTTTTTTTTCCATTCAAAGGCTTTTTCAAACGCTTGTTTATAGTGGTGGATTTCTTTAGCAAAGGCGTTTTTTTCTTCGCCAATTAGGTTTTTGAGTTGGTTGAATTTATCCGCAAAAACCCCTTTTTTACCCAAAGCATTCAAACGCGCTTCTTCTAATTCTTTGCTATTAGTAACCTTTTCTAATCGCTCTATTAAGGTGTGCAATAACGATCCTTATATTTTATTTTTAAAAAGCTATAATACAACTTTAATAAAAGAAAAACCTTAAAAGGGAGCAAAAAAGCATGAATGTGTTTGAAAAAATAATCAAAGGCGAAATCCCTTGTTCTAAGATTTTAGAAAACGAGCGTTTTTTATCCTTTTATGACATTAACCCTAAAGCTAAAGTGCATGCATTAGTGATCCCCAAACAAAGCATTCAGGATTTTAATGGCATCACCCCAGAGCTTATGGCTCAAATGACAAGTTTTATTTTTGAAGTGGTGGAAAAATTAGGCATCAAAGAAAAGGGTTACAAGCTTTTAACCAATGTGGGTAAAAACGCCGGGCAAGAGGTGATGCATTTGCATTTTCATATTTTGAGCGGGGATAAACATTAAAAGCGTTGGTGGTATTTTGTGCGAGCGTTTTTAAATAGGAGTTTTGCTCCCTTACTCAATCCTAATGAGAGCCCTTTAGAGCAGGTTAAATCCAGTATTATTTTAAAAAAAGGGGTGTCTTATTTTGACTGGGGGGCTTCAGGTTTGGCGAGCGCTTTAGTGGAAAAGCGCGTGAAATCTTTACTGCCTTATTACGCGAACGCTCATTCTGTCGCTTCTAAACATGCGATTTTAATGGGCATGCTTTTAAAAGAGTGCCAAGAAAAGTTAAAGCGTTCTTTAAATTTGAGCGATGGTTATTGCGTCTTGAGCGCGGGGTATGGGGCGAGCTCAGCGATTAAGAAATTTCAAGAAATTTTAGGGGTGTGTATCCCTTCAAAAACGAAGAAAAATTTAGAGCCGTATTTGAAAGAGATGGCTTTAAAGCGTGTGATTGTAGGGCCTTATGAGCATCATTCTAATGAAATCAGTTGGCGTGAAGGCTTGTGTGAAGTGGTGCGTATCCCTTTAAATGAACATGGCTTATTGGATTTAGAAATTTTAGAGCAAGTTTTAAAAAAATCCCCTAACAGCTTGGTTTCTATAAGTGCAGCTTCTAATGTAACCGGACTGCTTACGCCCTTAAAAGAAGTTTCATCATTGTGTAAGAAATATAAGACCGCTTTGGCTTTGGATTTAGCGAATTTTAGCGCGCATGCTAACCCTAAAGATTGCGAATACCAAACCGGTTTTTATGCGCCTCATAAGCTTTTAGGGGGCATTGGAGGGTGCGGTCTTTTAGGCATTTCTAAAGATTTGATTGACACGCAGATCGCCCCGAGTTTTAGCGCAGGGGGCGTGATTAAATACGCTAATCGCACACGGCATGAATTTATTGATGAATTGCCTTTGAGGGAAGAGTTTGGCACGCCAGGATTGTTGCAATTTTACAGGAGCGCTCTAGCGTATCAATTGAGAGATGAATGCGGTTTGGATTTTATCCATAAGAAAGAAAACAACCTTTTAAGGGTGCTTATGCATGGCTTAAAAGACTTGCCCGCTATTAATATTTATGGGAATTTAACAGCGAGTCGTGTGGGGGTAGTGGCTTTTAATATTGGGGGGATTTCGCCTTATGATTTAGCGAGGGTTTTAAGCTATGAATACGCTATTGAGACCCGGGCAGGTTGCTCTTGCGCAGGGCCTTATGGGCATGATTTATTGAATCTTAACGCTCAAAAGTCAAGCGATTTTAACGCTAAACCCGGATGGCTTAGGGTGAGCTTGCACTTCACGCATTCCATAAACGATATTGATTATTTGCTAGACAGCTTGAAAAAAGCGGTTAAAAAATTGCGTTAAGCTAAAACTATTTTTAAGGAAAAATTTGGATATTTTAGATTTGAACAAAGCGCAGGCGGTGCAACCAAATGAGCAAGAGGTAGGGGATAAAGAGCGAGAGTTAAAAGAGCCGGCGGTTTTAGAAGATTTGAGCGCTTTAGCATGGCTTGAATTAGAAGAGTTTAGCCGCCTTTCAGGGCTTCCTAAAGAAAGGATCTTGGAATTAGTGAATCTTGGTAAAATCAAAAGTAAAATAAGCAACAACAAGCTTTTGATTGATGCGAGCAGCGGGACAAACGCTTTAATCAAAAAGGTAGAAAACAATTTGATTTCTATGGATATGAACGGGCGTTCTTTAGAGCCTGTGTTCGTGGAAAAGACCATTAACACGATTTTAAACTTGCATGATAAAGTCATTGGCGCTAAAGATGAAACGATTTCAGCCTTTAAAAATGAAAACATGTTTTTAAAAGACGCTTTAATCTCTATGCAAGAAGTCTATGAAGAAGATAAAAAAACCATTGATCTTTTGCGCGATGAACTCAATCAAGCGAGAGAAGAAATTGAATTTATGAAGAGGAAATACCGCTTGATGTGGGGGAAAGTCGCTGACATGAGCAGCGTGAATAAAAAGTAGTTTTAAATGAACACCCATGCTTTGAGGGCTTATTAGCGGTAATTTTATGTGGATATATGTTAGAATTTGGGGTATTTTAACAGAATACAAGCTTGAAGGAGAATCATGTCCATTTCACGCAGAAGTATCCTAACAAAAATCCCAATCGCGCTCGCTAGCGCTAATGTTTTGAAAGCTACTGGTGTTTTTGAAAAAGTAGAATCCATTCCGCATGCAACGCATTTTGGTCCCTTTATCGCAAAGGTTCAAAATGGAGTGATTAGAGATATTGTCCCCCAAAAGAGCGATTATAACCCTACCATGATGTTAAAAGCAATGATTGATAGGGTGTATTCAGATAGCAGGGTGAAGTATCCTTGCGTGCGTAAGAGCTTCTTAGAAAACAAAAAAAACCACAAAGAATTGCGCGGGAGAGAAGAGTTTGTGCGCGTGAGTTGGGATGTGGCGTTGGATTTAGCGGCTAAAAAGCTTAAAGAAATCCCTAAAGAAAACATCTATAATGCCAGTTATGGTGGTTGGGGGCATGCGGGCAGCTTGCATCGTTGCCATCATTTAGCATGGCGTTTTTTTAATACGACTTTAGGGGGGGCTATTGGCACTGATGGGGAATATAGTAATGGCGCGGCTGCAAGAATAAACCCTATGATTGTAGGGGATATGGAAGTTTATTCGCAACAAACCACGCATGAAGAGATGATTAAAAATTGTAAGGTGTATGTCATGTGGGGGGCGGATTTACTCAAGTGCAACCGCATTGATTATTTTGTGCCAAACCATGTCAATGACAGCTACTACCCCAAGTATAAAAGAGCCGGCATTAAATTCATTAGTATTGATCCCATTTATACCGAAACCGCTCAAGCCTTTAATGCTGAATGGATACCCATTCGCCCTAACACTGATGTAGCGTTAATGCTAGGCATGATGCATTATCTTTATACAAGCAATCAATACGATAAAGCGTTTATCGTTAAATACACTGATGGTTTTGATAAATTTTTACCCTATTTGCTAGGAGAGAGCGATAATGCGCCTAAGAATTTAGAATGGGCGTCTCAAATCACTGGAGTGAGTGCAGAAAAAATCAAAGAATTAGCGGATTTATTTGTCTCTAAGCGCACTTTTTTAGCGGGCAATTGGGCCATGCAAAGAGCTCAGCATGGCGAGCAACCGGATTGGGCGTTAATTGTTTTAGCTAGCATGATTGGTCAAGTGGGCTTATCGGGTGGGGGCTTTGGCTTTTCTATGCATTATGGAGGGAACGCTCAAGCAAGCTCTGGGGCAAGAATTGTTCCTATGATTTCACAAGGGCATAATTCTGTAAAAAGCGTTATTCCAGCATCTAGGGTTTCTGAAGCGATTTTAAATCCGGATAAAGAAATTGATTTTATGGGTAAAAAACTCAAATTGCCTAAAATCAAAATGATCTATAATTGTGGGGCGGATTTATTAGGGCATGAAGCTGATACAAACGAGCTGATTCGCGCTTTAAGGACCTTAGATTGCGTGATCGTGCATGAGCCTTGGTGGACGCCTACGGCAAAATTTGCTGATATTGTCTTTGCTTCCACTAGCACCATGGAAAGAGATGATATTACTTTTGGGGGGAGTTATTCTAAGAACGTAATCTATGCCATGCGTAAGGTGGTAGAGCCTGTTTATGAATCTAAAGACGATTATGAGATTTTCAGACAGCTTGCTTTGCGCATTGGGGGCAATGAAACAAAGCAGCGATTCACTGAATCTAAGAGTTACATGGAATGGATTAAGGGCCTTTATGAAAAAAGCGATGGTCCTACTTTGAAATCGTTTGATCAGTTTTGGAGGGATGGCTTTGTGGAGTTTGAAATCCCTGAAAACGCGAGAAAGTTTGTGCGTCATGCGAAATTCAGGCAAGACCCTATTAATAATAAGTTAGATACAGAGAGCGGGAAAATTCAAATTTTTTCTCAAAAATGTGCGGATTTTAAACTGGCTGATTTTAAAGGGCATCCCACTTGGTTTGAGCCAGCTGAGTGGCTAGGCTCTAAAATGGCTGAGACTTATCCGTTCCATTTAATCTCCCCGCACCCCAAATATCGTGTCAATTCACAGCTTGATAACACTTGGGTTAGGAATGTGTATAAAATTCAAGGCAGAGAGCCTGTAATGATCAACGAACTAGACGCTAATAAATTAGGCATTAGGCATGGTGAAATCGTAGAAGTGTTTAACGCTAGGGGGAGGTTGTTAGCAGGGGCGTTTGTAACTAAAAATATCCGTCAAGGGGTTTTGAGTATCCAAGAAGGGGCGTGGTATGATCCAGAAGATGTGAATACTAGAAACCCAAGGTGCAATGCAGGGCATGTGAACGTGCTCACTTCTTCGCGTCCTACTAGCAGCATGACACAAGCGACTTCAGTCAATACCGCTTTAGTCAATATTAGAAGACTTAGAAGGTATGAATTAGTCAAGTCCTATCATTCCATTTCAACCCCAAGCATCATTGGAGCTTAAAAAGGAATGAAAACAGATACCGCTATGAAAGCGTTTTTGTTTGAGAAAGATTTGACGACTCGCTACACTGAAGCGTGGGCTAATTCTCAATCTTTATATTATAATACTTTCTTAATGCGTCATGCAGTCTGTAGTGATGCATTGATAATGAGTAAGGATGATGAATGAGTGTGTTTCAAACGAGCTTGTGTGTGGGATTACTTTTTTTTGGAGGGGTGTTATTGGGGGATTCTTCTAAAGCCCTTAAGGTTAGGGTGGATAAAGGTTTAACCCCGCCCTTTTTGAATGTGCTTTCATTAGCTTTTAAACAAGACATGAAAACAGATCTCATTTTTGTGGTTACCAAAAGCAACAAATTGAGCAAAAAAGTCCTTTGCGATTTTGACGCTTTTTTATTGTCTGAGGCCCTAATGAGCGGCATGCCTAAAAAAGCGCTATTCCATAAGGAGTTTTTATTCCAGTCTAAAGAAAATAAAACGCTCTATGCGTTTTCGCTGATTGATTCTCAATATTGCTCCAAAGGTGGAAATTACAGATACGAACTAGAAAAATTAGAACGCTGGTTTGTGTAAAAAGCTCCTGAGTTAGCTGAGAGCCACAGAGTGGATTATAAGAGCCAGTATGATAAAACACAAACAAAAAAACAAAAATAAAGAATGAGCGATGATTTTAGTATTAGATTTTGGGAGCCAATACACACAGCTGATTGCTAGAAGATTGAGAGAGAGCGGGATTTATACAGAAATAGTCCCTTTTTTTGAAAGCATAGAAAACATTCAAAAAAAAGCCCCTAAAGGTTTGATTTTGAGTGGGGGGCCAGCGAGCGTGTACGCTAAAGACGCTTACAAGCCTAACGAGAAAATCTTTGATTTGAATGTGCCGATTTTAGGGATTTGCTACGGCATGCAGTATTTGGTGGATTTTTTTGGGGGCGTGGTGGCTTGCGCGAATGAGCAAGAATTTGGTAAGGCTGTTTTAGAAATCGCTCAAAATTCTGTGATTTTTGAAGGCGTGAAGATTAAAAGCCTTGTGTGGATGAGCCATATGGATAAAGTCATAGAACTGCCTAAAGGCTTTACTACCCTTGCAAAAAGCCCTAATTCCCCCCATTGCGCGATTGAAAACGGCAAGATTTTTGGCTTGCAATTCCACCCAGAAGTCATTCAAAGCGAAGAAGGGGGTAAGATTTTAGAAAATTTTGCCCTTTTAGTTTGTGGCTGTGAAAAAACTTGGGGGATGCAGCATTTCGCTCAAAGAGAAGTTGCGCGGTTGAAAGAAAAAATCGCTAACGCTAAGGTTTTGTGTGCGGTGAGTGGGGGCGTGGATTCTACGGTGGTCGCTACGCTGTTGCACAGAGCCATTAAGGATAATTTGATCGCTGTTTTTGTGGATCATGGCTTGTTGCGTAAAAATGAAAAAGAAAGGGTGCAAGCGATGTTTAAAGACTTGCAAATCCCTTTAAACACGATAGACGCTAAAGAAATCTTTTTGTCTAAATTAAAGGGCGTGAGCGAGCCTGAATGGAAGCGAAAAATCATCGGCGAAACCTTTATTGAAGTGTTTGAAAAAGAAGCCAAAAAGCACCATTTAAAAGGCAAAATTGAATTTTTAGCCCAAGGCACTTTATACCCTGATGTGATTGAATCCGTGAGCGTTAAAGGGCCTTCAAAAGTGATCAAAACCCACCATAATGTGGGCGGACTGCCTGAATGGATGGATTTTAAACTCATAGAGCCTTTAAGGGAATTGTTTAAAGATGAGGTGCGCTTACTGGGTAAAGAATTAGGCGTTAGCCAGGATTTTTTAATGCGCCACCCCTTTCCAGGGCCTGGACTTGCTGTAAGGATTTTAGGCGAGGTTAGTGAGGATAAAATCAAGCGCTTGCAAGAAGCGGATTTTATTTTTATAGAGGAGCTTAAAAAAGCCAATTTGTATGACAAGGTTTGGCAAGCTTTTTGCGTGCTGTTGAATGTCAATTCTGTGGGGGTGATGGGGGATAATCGCACCTATGAAAACGCTATTTGCTTAAGGGCAGTAAACGCGAGCGATGGCATGACAGCGAGCTTTTCATTTTTAGAGCATTCTTTTTTAGAAAAGGTTTCTAACCGCATCACTAATGAGGTGAGCGGTATCAATAGGGTGGTGTATGATATTACCTCTAAGCCGCCAGGAACGATTGAATGGGAATGATTATCTTAAAAAATAGCGCTAAAAGTGGGATTTTTTGGGTAAGATTAGGAATTGATTTTAAAGAAAAAGAAAGAAAGGAATTTAATGAAAAAAGGTAGTTTGGCAATCGTTTTAGGATCGTTATTAGCGAGTGGGGCGTTTTATACGGCTCTAGCTGATGGAATGCCTGCAAAGCAACAGCAGCACAATAACATGGGCGAGTCCGTGGATTTGCATTTCCACTATCCTATTAAAGGCAAGCAAGAGCCTAAAAACGGCCATTTAGTTGTCTTAATCGATCCTAAGATAGAGGCTAATAAAGTTATCCCTGAAAATTATCAAAAAGAGTTTGAGAAATCTTTGTTTCTCCAATTGAGTAGTTTTTTAGAGAGAAAAGGCTATAGCGTTTCGCAATTTAAAGATGTTAGTGAAATCCCTCAAGACATCAAAGAAAAAGCGTTGCTCGTTTTACGCATGGATGGGGATGTGGCTATCTTAGAAGATATTGTAGAAGAGAGCAATGCGCTTAGCGAAGAAAGAGTGATAGACATGTCTTCAGGGTATTTGAACTTGAATTTTGTTGAGCCAAAAAGTGAAGATATTATCCATAGTTTTGGTATTGATGTTTCAAAGATTAAGGCTGTGATTGAAAGAGTGGAATTGCGACGCACCAATTCTGGAGGTTTTGTCCCCAAAACTTTTGTGCATAGGATTAAGGAAACCGACCATGATCGAGCCATTAGAAAAATCATGAATCAAGCCTATCACAAAGTGATGGTGCATATTACCAAAGAGTTAAGCAAAAAACACATGGAACATTATGAAAAAGTTTCTAGTGAAATGAAAAAACGAAAGTAGTTTTTAAGAAACGAAAAGCTTAAAATCATTGAGAGCTGTTTTTAAAAAAGCAGCTTTTAAAAGGGTGGGGGAGTTGGATTAATACAATTTTTGAGTTCCGCTTTTGATTTTAGCGGTATTTTTGAAAAATTACGCTCAAAAATTAGAAAATTCAGCTATAATAACGCTTCATGTGAAAATTTCGGGGCGTAGCGCAGTCTGGTTAGCGCACTTGGTTTGGGACCAAGGGGTCGAAGGTTCGAATCCTTTCGCCCCGACCACTTTTTTGCATAATTTATTGTTCTGTTTAAGATTCTTTGGTAGAATATCGCTTCCTTTCATTGAATGGTGGGAGTAGCTCAGTCGGTTAGAGCATCAGATTGTGGTCCTGAGGGTCGTGGGTTCAATTCCCATCTTCCACCCCATCTCATAAAATAAGCGTTTTACCAAGTTTATGTTAGTCATTCCTTTATTTGAATTGTAAGCGTTCGTAGCTCAATTGGATAGAGCACCAGACTTCGGATCTGGGGGTTAGGGGTTCGACTCCCTTCGGGCGTACCACCTAACATTAATACCATTCAATGCGCTTGTAGCTCAGCTGGATAGAGCAACAGCCTTCTAAGCCGTAGGTCGCAGGTTCGAGTCCTGCCAAGCGCACCACTTTTAACATTCTTTAAAGAGGAGTTATGGATTCTTTAGAGTGGGGATTACTCATTTTCTTAATTCTTGTTTTTCTTATAGGCATAGGGTACTACATTTTTATGGTTCTTTCTTCTAAAGATTGACTCATCAAAATAGCTCAATCACAAGAAGTAGGGTTGGAAACTCCTAAAACACAGATCTTACATGAAAAAATTCAATAAAAGCGGTTATAAAAACCTAAAAAGTGAAACATGTAAGAATAAAAGATATGCACATTATCCGTGATTTTATTGCACCGAACAGGGAAAGCTTTTTGACTACGACCTATGCGAAATCCTACTATAAAAATATTAAATAAAGCAAGATTTGTTAAAAATTAAGGCTGTATTTTAATTGTAAAATGTAAAAATACTCAAAGCATCGCATCAAGCGGTATAACGATCTGAAAAGAGGCTCACAATTGGGATAAAGCCCGCTTTTTAGGGATAAATAAAAAGCGCTTTCAAATTGCATGGGTAACTTTATGGGGTGGAGCGTTTCTAATTTTTGGTATAATCGCTAGAAATTATGAGAAAGATTTTATCTTGTTTTTAGTGGGGTTTTGCATGCGTTTATTATTGTGGTGGGTGTTGGTATTATCGCTCTTTTTAAATCCTTTGAGAGCGGTTGAAGAGCATGAAACAGATGCGGTGGATTTGTTTTTGATTTTCAATCAAATCAACCAGCTCAATCAAGTCATTGAAACTTACAAAAAAAACCCTGAAAGAAGCGCTGAAATTTCTCTGTATAACACCCAAAAGAATGATTTGATTAAAAGTTTGACTTCTAAAGTGTTGAATGAAAGGGATAAGATCGGGATTGATATAAACCAAAATTTAAAAGAGCAGGAAAAAATCAAAAAGCGTTTGTCTAAAAGCATTAAGGGCGATAATTTCTACACTTTCATGAAAGATAGATTGTCTTTAGATATTTTGTTGATAGATGAAATTTTGTATCGTTTTATAGATAAAATCAGGAGCAGTATTGATATTTTTAGCGAACAAAAAGATGTGGAAAGTATCAGCGATGCTTTTCTTTTGCGTTTAGGACAATTCAAACTCTACACTTTCCCTAAAAATTTAGGCAATGTCAAAATGCATGAATTAGAGCAGATGTTTAGCGATTATGAATTGCGTTTGAACACTTACACTGAAGTCTTGCGTTACATTAAAAACCACCCTAAAGAAGTGCTTCCTAAGAACTTGATCATGGAAGTGAATATGGATTTTGTGTTAAACAAAATCAGTAAGGTCTTGCCTTTCACAACCCATAGCTTGCAAGTGAGTAAAATCGCGCTGGCTTTGATGATTTTAGCCTTATTGCTGGGTTTAAGGAAATTGATCACTTGGCTTTTAGCTTTATTCTTAGATCGTATTTTTGAAATCATGCAGCGCAATAAAAAAATGCATGTCAATGTGCAAAGTAGCATTGTTTCGCCCGTTTCTGTCTTTTTAGCCCTATTCAGTTGCGATGTGGCTTTAGATATTTTCTACTACCCTAACGCATCGCCCCCTAAAGTTTCTATGTGGGTGGGCGCGGTGTATATCATGCTTTTAGCATGGTTAGTGATAGCACTTTTTAAAGGCTATGGGGAAGCGTTAGTTACGAATATGGCTACCAAAAGCACGCACAATTTTAGAAAAGAAGTGATCAACTTGATTTTAAAAGTCGTGTATTTTTTGATTTTTATTGTCGCGCTTTTAGGGGTTTTGAAACAACTAGGGTTTAATGTTTCAGCCATCATCGCTTCTTTAGGGATTGGGGGGTTAGCGGTGGCTTTGGCGGTTAAAGATGTGTTGGCGAATTTTTTTGCTTCTGTCATTTTATTGTTAGACAATTCGTTTTCTCAAGGGGATTGGATTGTGTGCGGTGAAGTGGAAGGCACGGTGGTGGAAATGGGGTTAAGGCGCACCACGATCAGAGCTTTTGATAACGCTCTTTTGTCCGTGCCTAATTCAGAGTTAGCCGGAAAACCCATTAGGAATTGGAGCCGGCGTAAAGTGGGAAGGCGTATTAAAATGGAAATAGGCTTAACCTATAGCTCCAGCCAAAGTGCTTTACAGCTTTGCGTGAAAGACATTAAAGAAATGCTAGAAAACCACCCTAAAATCGCCAATGGAGCCGATAGCGCTTTGCAAAATGCGAGCGATTACCGCTACATGTTTAAAAAAGATATTGTTTCTATTGATGATTTTTTAGGGTATAAAAACAATCTGTTTGTCTTTTTAGATCAGTTTGCGGACAGCTCTATTAATATTTTGGTGTATTGCTTTTCTAAGACGGTGGTTTGGGAAGAGTGGCTAGAAGTCAAAGAAGACGTGATGCTAAAAATCATGGGGATTGTAGAAAAGCACCATTTGAGCTTTGCTTTCCCATCACAGAGTTTGTATGTGGAGAGTTTGCCAGAAGTTAGCCTGAAAGAAGGGGCTAAAATCTGAAATTATTGGTAGATGTATTCTTTGGTTAAGGGGAAAGTGTTATCCACGCTGTTGGTTAAAAGCAATTGGAATAAATCCGCGCTCCCCACCCTGAAAGCGGAAGCGCAAGTCCTTAAATACAGATCCCACATGCGGATAAATCTTTCGTCATATCCGAGTTTTTTCACTTTATCTAGATTGTGGTTGAAGTTGTCTCGCCAAATGTCTAAAGTCTTAGCGTAATGGATGCGTAAGCTTTCAGCCATGAGCAAGTGGAAGTCGCATTCGCTCATAACGCTCATCACTTCCCTTAAAGAGGGCAAGTAGCCGCCCGGAAAAATGTATTTATCCACCCATGCGTTAGTCTTGCCTTCAAAACAGCATAAAATGGAGTGGAGCAAAAACATCCCGCCCCTTTTTAACACTTCTTTAACTTTTTTGAAATAAAAGGGCAAATTATCCTTACCCACATGCTCAAACATGCCCACGCTCACCACTTTATCAAAGCGGTATAAGCGCCCGTCTAAATCCTGATAATTCAATAACTTGATCGTTACTTTATTCTCTAACCCTAACTCTTGGACTCGTTTGTTAGCCTGTTTGTATTGCTCGCTAGAAATGGTGATCCCCATCACTTCCGCCCCGTATTCTTGCGCGGCTTTTACAGAGAGATAGCCCCAACCACAGCCTATATCCAGCAGTTTTTCGCCAGGCTTTAGGTGGAGCTTTTTTAAAGTGTGATCTAATTTTTGGAGCTGGGCGGCATGGAGGGTGTCATCGTCTTTTTTGAAATACGCGCATGAATAGCTTAAGGTTTCATCCAGCCAGATAGAATAAAAGTCATTCCCTAGATCGTAATGTTTAGAAATGTTGGAGCTTTCTTTGATGGGTTTTTGGATAGCTTTAGCGTTATCATGTTTGTGCAAATGCTCATAATTGGTTTGCAAATACAAAGAATGCATCACCTCATCCATAGAGCCTTCAATATCAATCACGCCGTCCATATAAGCCTCAGCGATCGTCAAAGACATGTCTTTTTTAATATCGCTAAATTTTAGGGGGCGATGGATTTTAAGGGTGAATTTAGGCGAATGTTCGCCATTCCTATAAACGCTATTATCCCAAAAAACGACCTGATAATCGCCGTTTTTCCACTGCTTGAACATGCTTTTGAGCAAAAATTTTGAAATCATCTGTAATTCCTTGAACTCATTTTTCAATTTTTTGAGCGTTAATTATAATGAATTTTAAGCTAAAAACACCCCACAAATAAGCATAAATGCAACCTCTATTCTCTAAATTTTTAAAAGCATGTTAAAATTAAGAGATTTAAACAAATTTAAGGTAACACGATTATAAAGATGCAAAAATCACTGATCACAACCCCCATTTATTATGTGAATGACATCCCTCATATTGGCCATGCTTATACGACTTTGATTGCGGACACTTTAAAGAAGTATTACACGCTCCAAGGCGAAGAAGTCTTTTTTTTAACCGGCACCGACGAGCATGGGCAAAAGATCGAACAAAGCGCGAGATTGAGGAATCAAAGCCCCAAAGCTTACGCCGATAGCATTAGCGCGATTTTTAAAAACCAGTGGGATTTTTTCAATTTGGATTATGATGGTTTTATCCGCACCACAGACAGCGAGCATCAAAAATGCGTGCAAAACGCCTTTGAAATCATGTTTGAAAAAGGGGACATTTATAAAGGCACTTATAGCGGGTATTATTGCGTGAGCTGTGAGAGTTATTGCGCGGTCTCTAAAACGGACAACACGAACGATAAAGTCCTATGCCCTGATTGCTTGAGGGAGACCACGCTTTTAGAAGAAGAGAGTTATTTTTTTAGATTGAGCGCGTATGAAAAGCCTTTATTGGAGTTTTACGCTAAAAACCCTGAAGCGATTTTGCCTATTTATCGTAAAAACGAGGTAACTTCTTTTATTGAGCAGGGTTTATTGGATCTGTCTATCACGCGCACGAGCTTTGAATGGGGCATTCCTTTGCCTAAAAAAATGAACGATCCTAAACATGTGGTGTATGTTTGGCTGGACGCTTTATTGAATTATGCGAGCGCGTTAGGGTATTTGAATGATTTAGACAATAAAATGGCGCATTTTGAATGCGCTAGGCATATTGTGGGTAAGGATATTTTACGCTTCCATGCCATTTATTGGCCGGCTTTTTTGATGAGTTTGAATTTGCCCTTATTCAAACAGCTTTGCGTGCATGGGTGGTGGACGATAGAGGGCGTGAAAATGAGTAAGAGCTTGGGCAATGTTTTAGACGCTCAAAAGCTCGCTATGGAGTATGGGATTGAAGAATTACGCTATTTTTTATTGCGTGAGGTGCCTTTTGGGCAAGATGGGGATTTTTCTAAAAAAGCGTTAACAGAAAGGATCAACGCGAATTTGAACAACGATTTGGGGAATTTGTTGAATCGCTTGTTAGGCATGGCTAAAAAATATTTCAATTATTCTCTAAAAAGCGCCAAAATCACCGCTTATTATTCTAAAGAGCTAGAAAAAGCGCATCAAATCTTAGACAACGCTAATTCTTTTGTGCCTAAAATGCAATTGCATAAAGCTTTAGAAGAATTGTTTAACGTTTATGATTTTTTAAACAAACTCATCGCTAAAGAAGAGCCATGGGTTTTGCACAAAAACAACGAATCAGAAAAACTAGAAGCCTTATTGAGTTTGATCGCAAACGCGCTGTTACAATCAAGCTTCTTACTCTATGCGTTCATGCCAAAGAGCGCGGCTAAATTAGCGAATGCTTTCAACACAGAAATCACGCCCAATAATTACGAACGCTTTTTTAAAGCTAAAAAATTACAAGATATGATTTTACAAGACACCGAACCTTTATTTTCCAAAATGGAGAAAATTGAAAAGGCTGAAAAAGCGGGAGAAGCCTCACCAGAAAAAAACGAAAAAGAAAAAAAAGATAGAAAAGAAAAAGCCCCACCAACACAAGAAAACTATATCAGCATTGAGGATTTTAAGAAAGTAGAGATTAAAGTGGGGCTTATCAAAGAAGCTCAAAGGATTGAAAAGTCCAATAAATTACTGCGCTTAAAAGTGGATTTAGGCGAAAATCGTTTGAGGCAGATTATCTCAGGGATCGCTTTGGATTATGAGCCTGAAAGTTTGGTGGGTCAAATGGTGTGCGTGGTGGCTAATTTAAAACCCGCAAAACTCATGGGCGAAATGAGTGAGGGCATGATTTTAGCGGTGCGAGATAGCGATAATCTAGCCTTAATTAGCCCTACCAAAGAAAAAATTGCAGGAAGTTTGATCAGCTAAATGCGATTAGGGGTGAATGAAGCCGTAGAATTGAGTTTGGGCGAATTGCAAAACACGCCCTCAATCAGCTATTTCAATTCCATTGTTTTGTCTTTAAGCAAAGTCCAAAAAGGCTCTTTATTTGTCGCTAAAGATCACACGCTCATTCCCAAAGCTTTAGAGTTAGGGGCTTATGGGATTTTATACACAGGAGAATATCCTTTAAGCGATAAGGATGTGGCATGGATCAAGCTTAAAGATATAGAGCATTCTTTGAACCATTTGTTTAAATTTTGTTTGTTGAATGAGCGCGTGGTCGGGGTGCTGTTAAGCCCCATAGAATTAGAGATCGCTTCTAAAATCATCGTGAGCGAATTTGTATGGTGCTTGAAAGAGAGCCTTGAAGATTTGTTCATTATAGAGGGGTGTAAAATAGCCTTTTTTGATAAATTGGAGTGGCTCCATTTGTTTTATAAGCAAGAGCGCTTGAAAGAAGATTTAAAAGAAAGCCGTTTAATCATTCTCAACCAATCCTTTTTTTGCAGTGCTTTAGTCTATGAAAAACAAGAGTATGAGTTAAAAATGCCATGCATCTTTTTAGAGCCTTTAAAAAGGGTCATTCAATTGTGCGAGAAATTACAAATTGCGTTTGATTTGAATCTTTTGGGCAAAAAAGAATACCCACTAGATCATTGTAAACCCTTTTTTGTGAATAAAAATTTAGAAATAGCCCCCTATGGTGCAACGGCAAGGGTGGTTGTCGCTGAGACTTCAAAAGAATTGTTTGAAATGATGCTTCAAAAAGCCCTTGAGACTTTATCGTGGGGGAAAATTGTCGTGTTTTGCCGTAAAAACAGCGCGGCCTTCTTTAAAAAAGCCAACCCTTATTGTTACACCACCCAAAACAACTTAAAAGAGCAATTAAAAAATTTAGCGTTTAATTTCGCTTTTATTTATGGGATTAGCTCTCATCATTTAGAATCCCTTTTAAACCCCCCCTTTTTTAAAAAAACCCCCACGCTATGGTAAGTCATGCTCATTTGTAACGACAATCTCAATCCAAAAACCCTTTTAGAAGAAATCATGGCTCTAAGGCCATGGCGTAAAGGCCCTTTTGAAATTTCTCAAATCAAGATTGATAGCGAATGGGATAGTTCTATTAAATGGGATCTAGTCAAAAACGCCACTCCTTTAAAAGATAAGGTTGTGGCTGATGTGGGTTGCAATAACGGCTATTACTTGTTTAAGATGCTAGAACATAAGCCTAAAAGTTTGGTGGGGTTTGATCCGGGCGTTTTAGTCAAAAAACAATTTGAATTTTTAGCCCCCTTTTTTGATAAAGAAAAAAAAATCATTTATGAGTCTTTGGGGGTAGAGGATTTGCATGAAAAATACCCTAACGCTTTTGATGTCATTTTTTGCTTAGGAGTGCTATACCACAGAAAAAGCCCGCTAGAAGCTTTAAAAGCTTTGTATCATGCTTTAAAGATAAAAGGGGAGTTGGTGTTGGATACCTTAATCATTGATTCGCCCCTAGACATCGCCCTTTGCCCTAAAAAGACTTATGCTAAAATGAAAAATGTTTATTTTATCCCCAGTGTTAGTGTGCTAAAAGGGTGGTGCGAAAGGGTAGGGTTTGAGAATTTTGAGATTCTTAGCGTTTTAAAGACCACGCCTAAAGAACAGCGTAAAACGGATTTTATTTTGGGGCAAAGTTTGGAAGATTTTTTGGATAAAACGGATCCCTCTAAAACTTTAGAAGGGTATGACGCTCCTTTAAGGGGGTATTTTAAGATGCTTAAATCAAGCAAGCTTTAATAAAGGATTAAGATAGTGCAAGAATCAGTCGTTCGTGTGGATTATGACTCTTTAGAGACTTGTAAGAATTTCAAACCAAGCGTTGGCACTGAATTAATCGTTTTAGAAAAAGATATAGCCCATGCGCGTTTCAAGGGCAATGAAAGCATGGTGTATGAAGAAAATTTTGTGCATGCCGGGTTTGTGCTTATTGCGTGCAATTATGCGGCCTTGTGCGCGTTGAATAAAAGGCACAGCGTGGTGGTTTCTAATAACATCAATTTTTACGCCCCCCTAGAATTGAATCAAGAAGCGCTCATTAAAGCACAAGTCATTCAAGATGGCGTGAAAAAAGCTGAAATAAAAATAGAGGCGTTTGTGTTAGACATTCAGGTTTTAGAGGGAATGATAGAAATCGTGGTGTTTGATAAAAAGCCTTTTAAATTCAATTTTAAAGAAGAGTAGTTAAATGGTTATTGTTTTGGTCGTGGATAGCTTTAAAGACACCAGTAATGGCACTTCTATGACGGCGTTTCGTTTTTTTGAAGCGTTGAAAAAAAGAGGGCATGTTATGAGGGTGGTTGCCCCTTATGTGGATAATTTAGGGAGTGAAGAAGAGGGGTATTACAACCTTAAAGAGCGCTACATCCCCCTAGTTACAGAAATTTCACACAAACAACACATTCTTTTTGCTAAACCCGATGAAAAAATCTTAAGAAAGGCTTTTAAGGGAGCGGATATGATCCACACTTATTTGCCTTTTTTGCTAGAAAAAACAGCTGTAAAAATCGCGCGAGAAATGCGAGTGCCTTACATTGGCTCTTTCCATTTACAGCCAGAGCATATTTCTTATAACATGAAATTGGGGCAATTTTCTTGGTTTAACATGATGCTTTTTTCGTGGTTTAAATCTTCGCATTACCGCTATATCCACCATATCCATTGCCCGTCAAAATTCATTGTAGAAGAATTAGAAAAATACAACTATGGAGGGAAAAAATACGCTATTTCTAACGGCTTTGATCCCATGTTTAGATTTGAACACCCGCAAAAAAGCCTTTTTGACACCACGCCCTTTAAAATCGCTATGGTAGGGCGCTATTCTAATGAAAAAAATCAAAGCGTTCTCATTAAGGCGATTGCTTTAAGCCGATACAAACAAGACATTGTATTATTACTCAAAGGCAAAGGGCCTGATGAGAAAAAAATCAAACTTCTAGCCCAAAAACTAGGCGTAAAAACGGAGTTTGGGTTTGTCAATTCCAATGAATTGTTAGAGATTTTAAAAACCTGCACCCTTTATGTGCATACGGCCAATGTGGAAAGCGAAGCGATTGCGTGTTTAGAGGCTATTAGCGTGGGGATTGTGCCTGTTATCGCTAATAGCCCTTTAAGCGCGACCAGGCAATTCGTGCTAGATGAACGATCGTTATTTGAGCCCAATAACGCTAAAGATTTGAGCGCTAAAATAGACTGGTGGTTAGAAAACAAGCTTGAAAGAGAAAGAATGCAAAACGAATACGCTAAAAGCGCTTTAAATTACACTTTAGAAAATTCAGTCATTCAAATTGAAAAGGTTTATGAAGAAGCGATCAAAGATTTTAAAAACAACCCCCATCTCTTTAAAACCTTATCGTAACAAAAGGATAAAAAATGCAAGAAGTCCATGATTATGGGATTAATTTTTGGAGCAATAACGAATTTAAGATAGAAAAAGGCTTGGTTAAAGTTTGTCATGGCAAAAACCCCTCGCTTTTAGAAATCGTTCAAAGCGTGCGCGATAAGGGCTATAGAGGGCCTTTGTTGGTGCGATTCCCCCATTTGGTGCAAAAACAAATCAAAAGCCTGTTTGATGCGTTTTCTTCAGCGATTAAAGAGTATCAATACAGCGGGGCTTTTAAGGCGGTTTTCCCTTTAAAGGTCAATCAAATGCCCTCGTTTGTTTTCCCTTTAGTGCAGGGGGCTAAGGGCTTGAATTACGGCTTAGAGGCCGGGAGCAAGTCTGAACTTATCATTGCGATGAGTTACACGAACCCTAAAGCCCCTATCACCGTGAATGGCTTTAAAGACAAAGAAATGATTGAGCTTGGCTTTATCGCTAAAAGCATGCAGCATGAGATCACTTTAACGATTGAGGGTTTGAATGAGTTAAAAACCATTATCGCCGTGGCTAAACAAAACGATTTTGTAGCATGCCCTAAAATTGGCATTCGCATCCGTTTGCACAGCGCTGGCACTGGCGTTTGGGCAAAGAGTGGGGGGATTAATTCTAAATTTGGCCTTAGCAGCACGGAAGTTTTAGAAGCGATGCGCCTTTTAGAAGAAAACGACTTACTAGAGCATTTCCACATGATACATTTCCACATAGGCTCTCAAATCAGCGATATTTCGCCCTTAAAAAAGGCCTTAAGAGAAGCGGGTAACTTGTATGCAGAATTGCGTAAAATGGGCGCTAAAAATCTTAATAGCGTGAATATTGGAGGGGGGTTAGCCGTAGAATACACCCAGCACAAGCACCACCAAGACAAGAACTACACTTTAGAGGAATTCAGCGCTGATGTGGTGTTTTTATTGAGGGAAATTGTGAAAAATAAGCAGGAAATAGAGCCGGATATTTTCATTGAATCAGGCCGTTACATTTCCGCTAACCATGCCGTTTTAGTGGCCCCGGTGTTAGAATTGTTTTCGCATGAGTACAATGAAAAATCCCTAAAAATCAAAGAAAATAATAACCCCCCCTTGATTGATGAAATGCTAGACTTGCTCGCTAATATCAATGAAAAAAACGCCATTGAATACTTGCATGATAGTTTTGATCACACCGAGTCGCTGTTCACGCTTTTTGATTTGGGCTATATTGATTTGATTGACAGGAGCAACACTGAAGTTTTAGCCCATTTGATCGTTAAAAAAGCGGTGCAATTGCTTTATGTTAAGGATCATAACGATATTTTACGCATTCAAGAGCAGGTCCAAGAGCGCTATTTATTGAATTGCTCGTTTTTCCAAAGCTTGCCGGATTATTGGGGTTTGAGACAGAATTTCCCGGTCATGCCCTTGAATAAATTAGATGAAAAGCCCACCAGGAGCGCGAGCTTGTGGGATATTACTTGCGATAGCGATGGGGAAATCGCTTTTGATTCCACGAAGCCCTTGTTTTTGCATGATATAGACATAGATGAAGAAGAATACTTTTTAGCGTTTTTTTTAGTGGGAGCGTATCAAGAAGTTTTAGGCATGAAACACAATTTATTCACGCACCCTACGGAATTTAGTGTGGTTTTTGATGAAAAAGGCGATTATGAAGTGGAAGATATTTGTGAAGCCCAAACGATTTTAGACGTGCTAGACGATTTGGACTATGACACTAAAGAAATTGAGCGCCTTTTAAAACAAAAAATTGAAGACAACAACCAACTGGACATGGAAGAAAAGAAAGAAATCATGGGGCGCTTGTATGTCATGCTGAGCGAAAACGGGTATCTGCGCACGATTTCTTAAAAGAACGCTATAAATGGATTTAAACGGCTTTAATCGCTATAAATCAATAGAAGAATAAAAAAAAGAAAAGAGATTAAAAAGGAGACCCCACAAAGGGGTGGGGGGGGTTATTCTTTTAACTCCGCCTCCTCTTTATCTAAATTAGCGAGATGCTCATCAACCTCTTTAGCAGTTGCTAGTCCAATATTATTAAAAATGTCTTTTAGCAAATTTTCGGTAAGACCCGCACAGCTTAAGCCATATTTATTGATACCGCCATCGCAAATCAATTGAGCCACAAACAACGCCTCATTTTTGTTTTTAGGTAAAAACTTCGCCCAAAAACCATCAGGGGAAAAGTCGTTAAAATCGTTTTGAAACTCCTCTCTACCCTCCGCATACTCTTTAATCACGCCACAGAATAAAGTCGTTCCAACTCTATCCAAGTTGTCTAGTGTCGTAAGTTCGCATTTTTCCACATCTCGGTTATCAATCATAGCACGCCACTCCGCATCGCTATGTCGGTTTAGTCCTTTCGCATAATGGAGAGCGGTAAGAATGATAGCGACCGCTTGATTACCGCTGCCCTCAAAAAACATAGGAGATAATAACGCCCCAAGCCTACTTTTTCTCTCGCTTAAAGTATAGTCCTCCGCAATAATCTCAAAGCTAGTCTTATCATCAGTAGTCTTAAATCCAAAAGCGAGTTTAAACCTATCCTCTTTTTCTTTAGGAGTGGTAGTCCTTTCCTTGACACTAGGACCGCTCGTAACGATTTTAATCCCTTTCAACAAATCATCTCCGCTTTTCTCGGCGTGATTATTCGCAACTTCATTCAAAGGGACTTCCTTAAACCATTTTAAGAATTTTTCGCTATTGAAAGAGTAAGTGGCTTCGTTGCCTTTTTGGCTCCTTAAGGTTACACGATTGAACCCAATACTAATGACTTTAGCCTCCACCACTTTGTTATTGATTGTGGCTTTGACTGACGCCCCTACTTTTAATTTATTTTCATTTTGAAAACCCATAAAATACTCCTTGATAAAATTTGTTTTAAAATCCGCTATAATCGGTCGTTCAATGTTTTTTAATGTTTTTATCTTTTCAGCATGGCTTGTTCCTCCTTGTTGGGGTTTGAATTTTATTTAAAATTTCCATGTCTATTGCCCTTAAGATCGTTTTGAAGGCGGTAAGCACCATTAAAAATACAGCCAGTCAATATTTCTTCAATTTGCGATAATTCCGTATTTTTTTAGCACTTCTCTAGGCGTTTCAATGATTAGTTTAGTTTGCGATAATCGCACACACTTTAACGCTCGCTCTCTAGATTCAAAACTCCCCAATTTCCCAATATGGTTGAGGAACTGCTCGCTCATAGGCCTATCCATGTCAATCACAAGATCAAAGGTAACATAAAGCGACTGAACGCTCAAAGAATCCCCAACAATAAAGGTAAAATCAAGCGTGTCATCAAGCGTGTTGTGTTGGATATTGTCTATTAACGCATAGTTAAGCTCTAATTTTTCTACTTGCTTTATCGCTATTACAATGTCTTTAGAAAGAGAAGCGCTAATTTTTTCTAATTGTTTTAACAAATCTTTAGGCGGGATAGAACCACGCTCTATATCAGCGTCTATCACGCTTAAAATCGTTCTTTTATCCACTACCTTATTACGCTTTAAATCGTTAGCGATTTTGTTGATTTGAAGGTTTTGTTTATAGCTTTGTTTTGACGCTCTATTTTTTTCTCGCCATTCAATGACTTCCCTCTCTTCTTGTTCTATGTCTGCAACATCAAAGATTTTAGGAAAGCCATAACGATTTTTTTTCGCTCTGATAAAACTTTTAATACTATCTTCAAGATGCTCGCGAAAATCATCAAAACCATCGCTAGATTGCGGCATATAAAGCGCTTCTATTTGAGTTTTAGCTATTTCATTAAACTCCATGCCGTTATGTTTATCAGGGTGTTTTGAAAAGAATGTGCTTAGCTTGTTTTTAAGATCGTTGAGAGATTGTTCTAATTGATTGGGTGTTGAGAATTTGATGTCTGAAAAGCTATCTTGTGTCTTGTTAAAGTCCTTACCCGGTGAAGCGTTGATTAATTCTATAGGGCATTTGCTTTCACAATAACAGATCGCTTGTTGGTTGAATATTTGTGCTAACACCAATAAATAGTCCCTTAAATTAAAGATGATAGTAGGCTCATTAGCGAACACCAAAAAGCTCGTTTCTTCATTGGGTAAAAAAGGATCTTGAGGACTGTCTTTTAAAGAGTTAAGCGTTTGAACAAACCCTATAAAATCACGCTTACTCTCTAAATACGATTGCAGCTTTTTCGCTCTTTCTGTATTTTGCTTGGGGGTGTATCGGTATTTAGCGACAAACTCCTTACTAGATATAAAGTCTTTCACGCTCGCCTTAGCGTTATTCTTTAAAAATCTGTCCATAAAATGCTTCCCCAATAAAAAACACAACCTCCTATAAAGGTAATTATTGCCTTTAAAGAAGTCCTTAATCAAAATGGGTTTATCCCAATCCACTTTAACGGATTTGTCCTGCCAGTAGATTAAGCGCGTTTTTAACTGAGCCAGTTTGTCAACGCTAGATTGAATGCAACCGCTTTTAGCCGCCCCTATCAGTAATTTTTGCTCATTATCATTGAAATCTCTGTAAAAAGCGTCTTTAAAGGGTTTAAAGGCTGAGATGATCCCAAAGGGTAGTGCGCTTTTGATTTTCTCACACACCTTTTTAAGATCGCCGCTTCCAATCGCTTCGTTCTTAATAGCAGAAGCTTTCGTGTTAGAAACTTCAATGGCGCTGTTTTTAGTTTTAGAGGCTTTTTCGCTACCAATGATCTCCTTAACGAATTGCCTCGCTTTATTTTGAGCCACTTTACTAGCCACAAAATCCTTTTCAAAATCTTGTAACAAATAGTAGTATCTGGTTGGATTCCCACTCTCATCATTCAATAACAATAAAAAATCATAATCCAATAACATGTCAAGTCCTTTTTTTAAAATTCATCCTTAGCGTTATTTGACCTTATAAGGCTTGTAAGCTTTTGATTACTTTTTTAAAATCCTCTTTTGCAAAGCTCAACCCAAAAGCTTCCTCATGCCCGCCAGCTTGTATTAAAGGAATGGTTTTAATTTGGCTTAAAAAATTCCCATCACCCCTAGCGCTACCGCTATACCCGTCTTTATTGTCTCTATAGATACAAAGGGAATGATTGGAAGGGTATTTTTTTAAAAAGTTATTAGCCACTAAACCGCTAACACCTACTTTAATAGAACAGCTTTCATCTAAAAGAGCCACTAATATTTTGTTACAAGAAAAAATTTGAGCGTTTTCTTCGCTTTCTTTCACCATTTTCTTTTTAATGTCGTTGTATCTTTTGAATTCCTTAACATTAAAGGTGCTTAAGCGCGGATCGCTTATGGGATTGAAATGTTTTAAAACCAGATAATGCAAATAGCTATCATAACAACCCTTAAACTCTCTAGCCCCACTCAAACGGCTTAAAGCGTTGATATAATTGATGCAATTAAAGCCGTATAAGTTAGAAATTTCATCTAAATCGTCTTGGGCTAAAGAAAGATCTTTATCTTTGAAAAAACATTGAATGCGCTCATGTTTAACTGGCACTAAATTCAAAACCATATCCAAATTATCCCCATGATCCAAATCAATGCGATCGCTTAAAAGCGTGATAGCGATCAATTCTTCTTCTAAAGGAGTGGTTTGTATTTGAAAGATTTGATTAAACACTAAAGCGCTTGTGAAAGCCCCGCTATAATAGTTAGCGTCTTTTTCATCATTCAGGTTAATGTAGGCGATTTTGTTTTCATCAATCCAATCAACTTCAAAACTCTTATGGTGGTCTGTGATGATGCATTGTTCAAAATGTTCTAATAAGATTTTTTGTAATTCTATGTTAGAAACTAAATCCGCTCCCAAATCAGCGCTAAACAAGAAGGGGTCTTTTTGAAATTGGTTTTTAATGCAATCTAGGCGGACTAATTGGTTGGTTTTAGGGTTAAAGATGCAAGGTTGAGACAATAAATCATTTATGGCTAAATCGGTGAAACCATAGCCATGTGCATTCCTTAAGGGGCTAAAGAAAAAGAAATCTTTAATACCCAGTCTGTAACACATAGACATTAAAACGCTGCCAGCTAACATACCATCACAATCATTATCTGTATAGAAAACAATGGGGCGATGGCGCTTGACTTCTTCTAAGAAGTCTTTAAAAATCCTTTTCTTTGACATCTTTAATAGCTCTTTTTTAGGCATTGGTCACCTCTTTGTTGTTTTTATGCTTGATGGTTTTTAATCATTCTAGATCAAAATCATCTTCATATTTCTCTTCTTGCCCTTCTATGTGTAAAATAGGCGTGATAATTTCATACAAAAAGTCGTGTCGCTTTTGGAGAGACTTCTCGTCCCACTTCCTATAGTCGCTATACAATTCTTTAGTGATGTCATAACAGCTAATCACTTTGCTTGGGTCTTTGCCACCATAAATTTTTCTTTTTTCATCAAAATCCCCATTTAAGGCTTTTGCGTTCTTTTTACGCTTTAAAAGGGTTAAATTCGCGATATTATTCACCCATTCTTCTCTTTTTTCTTTGTCAAAATCCGCGTTCCATTGACTGCCTCTTTTGGGCGTTTGGGGTAAAATATGCTCCACTTGGGTTTCGGCATCCATAGCGATAAAATGGGGCTTCTCTTCATCTGTCATAAAATAATTAGCGAGGGCTAAGACAGGACGTAACCATTTGCTAGGATAAACAGAATAACTATCCCATAAGTTATAGTGGTATTGGTTAAAGGTGTTATAAGATTCTATGTTATCCAGTATAAGCTCTTGAATGGTTTCAATGTCTTTATTGCTTTTAACATTTTTGATAATGTTGATGCTCGTTTGCTTGATGCGCGTGATCGTGCCTCCTGCAATCCAAGTTTGATAATAATAAGACACCAAAAGCTTTTTCAAAGCGTCAAAATCAGGGTATTTGACATAAAGGGCTGTCGTTAAAATACTGGCCCAAAATCTGGAGGGAAGGTATCTCAATAAATAAATGTATCGGTCTGGTTTTTTTAACAAATCGGTATAAGATTTCATAAAAGCGCTCACATCATAAATGAACTCGCAAGCGTCTTTTTTGCTGTCTTTGAACACCTTTTTTAATCCCTTATCGGCTCTCTTTTTAGAAGCGCTAGGATCAGCGTATTCTAAATACATGTTAAAAAAGTCTTCCAAATCAATATCTATGCCTTCAACGCTCTTGCAAGCTTCAACCAATTTGTCCCAAGTGGTTATAAAATCCTTACGCTTTTCACTATCTTGTTTGATTTCTTGCATCAAACTGGATTTTAAAATATCAATAGGGCTTAAGGGTTGGCCTCTGTCGTTTAACACTTGAAAGATTTGCATCGCGCTGTCTTGATCAAAACAAACGATCCTAGTCACAACAATGTGTTCATAAAACCACTTGACAAAATCATCCATATCGCTTATTGAACCATTTTCCATGCTCTCATTCAATAGCTCCTTGAAATAATAAGCGTTACGCAAATAAGTGTTTTCTTCAAATTTCTTATTCCACTCGCTCTTTTTAATGTTGTCTTCAAACTCTAAATGGTTTAACACCGTGTTTTCAAAAATGCTATTGTAATTTTGAGCGGTTAAAAACTTCAGACGCTCTTTTTCTTCATCGTGTCTGTCATAAATACTCTCTTTAATAAAATCTTCAGATTTTTTCCCAAGACTATATTTATAAAGCCTTAAAATCGTGCAAGCCAAGATAATAAAACTTGTTAGCCTCTGTTGGCCATCCACAACATCCCATCTTTTATCTTTTTGGTTTTCAGCGATCACAATAGAGCCGCAAAAATACTCATCTTCTCTGTTGTTTGTATAGCTGCCCACTAGATCATCAATCAAAGCCCCTAAATGATCTTTATCCCACACATAAGGGCGTTGGTAATCGGGAACCTGATAAAAATATTCAGCATCCACTAAAATTTGATAGAGTTTTTTTAACTCCACTTCTACTTTTGCCATCATCTTCTCCTTATATTTAAATTTAACTCTGTAAGCCCCACTGATTGAAAAATGGGGCTTATGGAATCAAATGGTTTAAAAATGCGGTGCGGGTTAATGAAAAGGTTAATAATAGAGGGAATAATAAAAAGTAAAAGATTTTTAAGCGGATTTTTGTAAAAGTGGTAAAAGTATGGTAGCTTTGCTTGATTGCTTGATTGCTTGATTGCTTGATTGCTTGATTGCTTGATTGATTGATTGATTGATTGATTGAATGATTGAATGATAGATTGATTGAATGATAGAATGATTGAATGATTGATTGATTGAATGATTGAATGATTGAATGCCATTTCTACCCCTTTTTTGAAAAAAAAATGACTTGCGGTATTGTATCTAGTGGTATTTAATCAATGGTTAATGATGCGTTTTATTTTAATGATGCACTTTATTTGATGAAATGTTTAATTTAATGATGTGTTTTATCTTAAAGCTTTATTCTCTACCCCCTTTTCCAATCGCTCCCCCATCATTTCCAATTAACTTTCATTCATTTCTTTCAAACTCTAAATTTTCTTTCAAACTCTAAAATTTCTTTCAAATCCCAAAAACTTTAAGCAAACTTTAAGCATTGCATGTCTATAATTACATTTCGTTTTTAAAGACAAGCTTTAAAAAGTTCTTTAATTTGAAACCACTCAAGCGAGTTCTACAAGCTAAAAAGCTTTAAATAAAAGCCCACTAGTTGGTAAAACTTGATTAAAAAAGATTAGGGATCAAGCATTTTTAGTCTTCTTTAAAGGGTTTAACATTCAAGAGCGATTATAGCAAGTTTTTGAAGAAAAACGAAGTTATTTGATTTAACATTGTTAATAGCCTATGTAAAAGTAAAGTAAAACTACAACAACTCTGTCTTATATTCATTAAGGCAGTGGTAGCGCTGAAGAATATTCGTGCAATTGTCGTTATTCATTATAAAAGGGCGGGTTTTAAAGGATATTTTAAAATTTAAAACAAGCTTTTAAGAGCAGATGGCGGATGCCTTGCCAAAGAGAGGCGATGAAGGACGTACTAGACTGC
>NZ_MVWR01000007.1:0-86260 GCF_003637665.1 Helicobacter pylori
TTAAGCGTTGGGTTTTTTGCCACCATGAATTTGATGTTTATTGCCATTGCCAAATACGCAAGTTATGGTAGCGCGAGTTATGGCGGTGCGAGTTATGGCACTGGCATGGATAAGCTCATGCAAAGGAGTTTTGGTCTTGTATCTCTCCTTTTTTTGTTTTTGGGTGGTGTGGGGGGGGGGGGGTGTTTTCGGGCTCCAGCTAGCGTGGGTTTAGGAGCGCCAGGGTTGTTTTTACTAGGATCTTGCGAATGGCCTCTTTTTAAAACCAATAAGTTTTCAGGATTTAATTTAACGAGCTTGGGTTTTGAAGGAAAAAAATCTTCTCTGTGTTCGTATAAAAAATAAATCAACCAATGCAACAATATAGACAGAATGAGAGAAAAGAAAAAATTCCTGTTAGAATGATCCACAGGATCAAAATTTTTCCCTAACTTAACAGATTGTAATTTAGAATTTTCTGGCATATAAATTTCCTAATTTTGAATTCTTTATATTATTTTCAGTTTCTTTGATCAATTCTTCTTTAGATGTTTTGGGGCTTATTTTGTCTAAAAGCAGGCCGTATTTGTCGCTTAATAAAACCAAGTAACGCTCCTTATGAGTTTCTATGGAAATAATTTTATGGCGTGCATCCACACGACCCAAAACACTAATTTCTAACTTAAAATCTTTTGCAGAAAAAGACCCTTGTGTAGGAACAATTTTTTTTTTGATTATATACAATATTAAGAGCAAGACAGCAATAACCGCTAACGCCTTGTAAGCATGGCTTAAATCCAGTGGGGGTTTTAGCTCTAAAGCGTTTAAGGGGTTTTGGGCTTGCTCGTTAGCGTCTTTTTGTGCAAGGTTAGTTTGCTGAGAGTTTTCTTTAGGGCTAGGCGGTGGGGCTAAATGAAAACCTTTGGGTAAAAAAAGAAAGCGGATTTGTTTTTTATCCTTACTATTTGAGGCTTGGACTTCTAAATCTTTGGCTTTTTTAGACAAAAGATAGATGTCATTTTGGTAGGAAAACATTTCTAAGGCGTTTAAAGAGGCTTCTTTAAAATCCATGGTTTTTTTAGAATCCAGTTTAGCATTTTTTAAAACGATCACTTTTTGGCCTTCAACTTCCATGATTTTTGGCGTTTTATTAAAGGGCGTTTCAAAAGTGAGCGTGGTTTGGACGGCTTTGATAGGGGGCGTTTTGGTATTTTCATCAGGCTGAACTTCTTTTAAAACATTTTCCCAATGCGTGAGTTTAATGGGAGCATCATCATTTAAAGGTATTTTTTCGTCAGCCAGTAACATCAAAGTAGCGCTCAGTATCAAGAATAACAATCTCATGAATTTTTAGCAAGATAATACACAATGGCGTTAGAATCAAGGATTTCATTCAAACGAATGGCTAAATTCCTTTCAAAAACCATCACCTCACCCTTACCAATAACCCGCCCGTTCACAAAAGTATCCACGCTCTCTCCAGCGGGCTTTTGCAAATCAATCACAGAGCCTTTTTCAAAACGCAAAATTTGCAATAAAGGGATTTGCGTAGAGCCAAGCTCGGCGCTAAAAACGATTTCCATATCCAAAAGGTTTTTATAATCGCAGATGAGTTCTTCTAAATAAGTGGAAAGCTCTAGTTCTCTTTCTTTACTAGCTTTTTCTTTCTCTTTTTCGGCTATTTTTAACTTATTAGTTTCTGTTTCTGGCATTAAACTCTACTCTTTCAAGAATGATTTGACTTTGATTATAAAATCTTAATTTTACTATAAATTTTATAACAAATAAAGCTATTACGCCTTAAAGCGAGCTTTAGAAATGCAAAATTCTGTTAAAAAACACGCATCGCATAAAGGGTTTTTAGCTTTGCAAGTGTAGCGGCCAAATAAAATTAAGGCGTGGTGGAGTTGGGATAAATCGTCTTTAAAAAGCTCGCTCAATTCCTCTTCGGTTTTGATAGGCGTTTTAGCGTCGCTTAAGCCTAAGCGGTGTGTCGTGCGGAACACATGGGTATCTACGGCTATATAATTTGCATCAAAGCACACTGAAAGCAACACATTAGCGGTTTTTTGCCCCACGCCATCTAAACTCATCAGTTCTTTTTGCGTAGAGGGGATAACGCCCTTAAAATCCCTAACCACTTTTTGCGCCATATTAATTAAATGCTTGCTTTTATTGTTGAAATACGAAACGGATTTGATGATCTCTTTAACCTCTTCTAAAGAAGCTAGGGCTAAATCGTTCACGCTGGGGTATTTTTCAAACAGCTTGGGCGTTATTTGATTCACTCTAGCGTCCGTGCATTGGGCGCTTAAAATGGTCGCCACTAGCAATTCATAGGGGTTTTTATGGCGCAATTCGGTGGTTTGGTTGGGGTAATATTTTAAAAGCAGCTCTTTGATTTGTCGGGCTTTTTGGTAAGTTTTAGCGCGTTTTAAGCTCATTCTTGCACGCTTTCTTTGATGACAAGGTATTGCGCTTCATGGGATCTTAAAGCCACTTGAATGCGGTTGATTTTAACCGAAAGCGTGGCTTTTTTCATGGAATAATGCAAAAGAATGCATTGAACCCCTTCATGGATACCAAAAGAGAGGAAGCGTTTTTTAAGGGATTCATCGCAGTTGGCGATTTCTACGATTTCATAAACTTTGTCTTTAATGGCTTCATTGAGCGTCATTTTACTTCCTTTTTGAATCAATGTTTTTTTTGACTTCATCTACGATGATGTCAATAGGTGTGAAAATACGGCGCAAGATTTTAAAAGGTGCTTGGATAATATCTGACGCTAAAGTTACTTGAGTTTTAGGTTTATCCAGCGTGCCTTTGACATTCACGTTAGTGGTGATTTTACCTCCTTTTCCTAAGACAAGATAGCCCACAATAGGGATTTTATTTAAGACATTACTCAAAGCCTTGATAGTGGAAACTTCTAAATTCAAATCCAATTTGTTTTTGTCTAATTCAATGATCCCATTGCCAGCAATATCAAGCGTTTTGCCGATAAGATCAATTTTTTCTAACCCTAAATATTCTTTAGTGATCCCAAAAACAACAGATCCCTTTTTGATTTGATAGCCATTAGCCCCTAAATGAGGGTTCCTAAAGACAATGAGAGAGGGAATGGTGTTGATGAGATTGATCATGTTTTGCATGAGGGCGAAATTCTTTAAGCTTGTGTTTTGGAATTTCAATTCGCCGTTGAAAACTTGATCTTCAAGAGCCCCAATAAGCGTGAATAAACCCCCTTCTACGAAATCTTTTTGGAGGATGGTATTGATATAATCCCCGCTAAAATTATGGGCCTTAAGATACAAAGCCCCATGCACTAAATCCGCCATGATCATGCCGTTTTTATAATTGCCATCAATTTTCACTCTGTCATCTTGAGCGACAATATCAAGATTTTCTAAAGGAAAAGGCATTTTTTTATAGATTAACACGACATCTTTAGCATGGATGCGTGTAGAGATAGGGATAATTTTGTGGGCTTTTTCATAGCGTTGTTTGGCGCTAATGAAAATATCTTCATCTTGGATTTCTTTAGAGCTAGGCTTTTCTTTTCGTTCTTTTGAGAATAATCCTGCAATCGCTGGCATTTTGCTATCTAAAAAATCATCAATACTCAAATCAATATTATTAAGGGTAATATCCTTTTGATCCCCCTTAACTTTTATAGATATGCTTTTGCTTGGAGTATAGACAGAAATTTCATCTTTATTAATAGATCCGAATAAAGAGAGGGAATTAAATTGCTTGCCGTTGCTATGATAGATGGGTAAAGTGATTTTCAAATCTTTAGCAAAAAAATCAATATTGATAAAATCGCTCGTAGAAACTTCTAAAGAGCCATCTTCTAAGGCGAAATATTTCATAATAGGGGAATAGGGCTTGATTTTTTTCAAATCTTTGATTCTAAAAACATAGGCGTTATCTTTAAATTCGCCCTCTAATAAAAGTTGTGGCACGCTCCATTGCATGTGGTTGGGGTTAGAAAAATCAAAATTCAAAGAAAGGTTTTTAAGAGTGTCTCCTGTAGCGTAAAAAACATCTTTAGTGAATTTGTCTTCACTTTGGGCTTTAATGGTGTCTATGATTTTTCTTCTAAACGCCTCTGAGTTTTCACCCTCTTGAATAACAGAATGCAAGCTTTTTAAATCTAAAGAAAATTTAGTAGGCTGTGGGTTATCTGGGTCGTTATTCAAGCCATAAGAACGCATGTTGATATTATTGTTAGTGTTGAATCGTATTTTATGGACTAAAGAATCTAAAGAAAGGGTTTTTTTATTCAAATCTAAAGCGATTTTAGCGTCTAAATCCAGCATGTTTTCATAGCGGGTGTGGGTAGTTTCTATGTAGATGTATTGGTATTCTTGGGTAATATCTAGGTTTACGCTAGCGCTTTGCGTATAAAGGGGGATATTATAGAGCGAGAGAGTGCCTTCTTGCAAATTAACGCTGCCTTGAACGCTAAATAAGGGGGCGGTGTTTTTCAAGAATTGTAAGGTGAGTTTCAAATCCGCACTAGATGGCATGCTGATTTTATCCAAAGGTAAAACGACTTTATAAGCGCTCAATAAATCCTTAATGCTATCGCCATAATAATTAGGGGTCGTTTTTAAAAAAACCTCCAACTTAGGGGCTTCTAACAAATTGGAAAAAGTGGCGTAAGAGCCGGTTAATTCCATGGTTTCATAAGTGATTTTTTGGGGCTGTATGAGAAGCTGTTTGTTTTTGAAGATCAATTCGGTTTTATCCATTTTAATGGGCGATAAGCCATCATTAAAAACGACTGAAGGTTTCATCAAAGTGGCTTTAACTACAGAATTTTCCAAAAGCGATGGGATAAACTCGCTAGGAGTGAAATTAGCTTTGATTAAAGCGTTATCAATCTTAAAACTAGCAAATTGGATTTTATCAAAAATCCATGTTTTTAAATTTTTTTGCGATTGGCGTTGGAAAAGAGGCTTTAAAAACGCTAGGCTTTTCATTGGAGAAGTGTTAATTTTTAATTCTATGGTTTTTAAATCGGTTAGCCCTTGCAAATAAATTGCAGCGCTGGGTTCAATTAAAGGCTTGACAATCAAATTAAACGCCATTTTCCTAGCTTTAGGTGAATAGTGGGCGTTGCCATCCACTTGAACTTTAATATTTTTAAAAAGCAGATTGATGATCTTAAGCTTGATGTTTTTATCATCTTCTAGGGAAAATTCCCCTTTGACTCCCGGGAATTCTAACTCGTATTTATTCCCATCAAAAAAGATATTGGCTTTATTTTTATCGTCTAAAATGATTTCTTTGACTTTAAGTTTTTCAAAATAAGACACCGCCCAAATGCCATAACGGATATTTCTAATCAAATCAGAAACTTCTAAACGCTTTTTAGTGGGTTTTTGATGGAAGAAAGAAGAGAGATCAACCCGCTCAACTTCTAAAGAAAGCTTGTTATTGAGTTTTAAGTATAATTCAGAAATGCCAAGCTTTCCAATTTTTAAATTTTGTATGTGAATGCCGTTTGAAAGGGTTTTGTGAATGACGACTAAAATAGCGAATACTACCACAAACAAGATAATGACATTAAATACTTTCTTAGATACATGTTTTCTTTTATTCATTAGTATTCTTTTTTATTTAAGTATACCAATTTATCCTAACAAAGTGGTGGTTGTCCCGCAAGGTTCGCTCAAAAAAGTGTTTTTTTCTTTAAAAGAGCAGGGCGTGGATATTAACGCTTTGGATTGGCTTTTTTTACGCCTAATGGGCATGCCTAAAAAAGGCTATATTGACATGGGCGATGGGGCTTTAAGAAAGGGGGATTTTTTAGTCCGTTTGATTAAGGGGAAGGTGGCTCTTAGAAGCGTTACTTTAATCCCTGGAGAAACCCGCTATTTTTTCACGCAAATTTTGAGCGAGACTTACCAACTAGAAATAAGCGAACTTAATGATGCTTATGAAAGCATCGCACCAAGATTAAACGGCTCTGTGATAGAAGATGGGGTGATACTACCGGACACTTATCATTTGCCTTTAGGAGAGAATGCATTTAAAATCATGCAAGCTTTGATCGGTCAATCTCTAAAAAAACACGAAGCTTTGAGCAAACAATGGCTTGGGTATTACCACAAAGAAGAGTGGTTTGAAAAAATCATTCTCGCTTCTATTGTGCAAAAAGAAGCCGCTAATATTGAAGAAATGCCCCTGATTGCGAGCGTGATTTTTAACCGCTTGAAAAAAGGCATGCCTTTACAAATGGATGGGGCTTTGAATTACCAAGAATTTTCACACGCTAAAGTGACCAAAGAGCGCATTAAAACCGATAACACCCCCTATAATACTTATAAATTTAAGGGCTTGCCTAAAAATCCTGTGGGGAGCGTGAGCCTAGAAGCGATTAGAGCCGTGGTTTTCCCTAAAAAAACGGATTTCTTGTATTTTGTGAAAATGCCGGATAAAAAACATGCTTTCAGCGCGACTTATAAGGAGCATTTAAAAAACATTAATCTTTCTAATAATCATTTTTAAAATTAAGGTTAATGGGGCGTTTTTTCTTTTAAATTGAGTAAAAAGTGTTTAGTATTTTCTCATTTTAATTTTAAGTTCTTACTATTAAAGCATTTTAGATTTTATTAAAAAAGGCTTGCTACAATTTTAGGCAAATTTTGATTGCTAGGGCTTTAGAACAGCTTTTAGCACAAAGGAGAATGAATGGCTAAAATGAGCGCTCCAGATGGGGTTGCCGTTTGGGTGAATGAAGACAGGTGTAAGGGTTGTGATATTTGCGTATCGGTATGCCCTGCTGGGGTTCTTGGCATGGGGATTGAAAAAGAAAGGGTGCTTGGAAAAGTGGCCAAAGTAGCTTACCCAGAGAGTTGTATCGGTTGCGTGCAATGCGAGTTGCACTGCCCGGACTTTGCGATTTATGTGGCTGACAGGAAGGATTTCAAATTCGCTAAAGTTTCTAAAGAAGCCCAAGAAAGAAGCGAAAAGGTTAAGGCCAATAAATACATGCTCTTAGAAGAGACTATTTTAGAAGGGAGAGGCAAGTAATGCGTGAGATTATTTCTGACGGGAATGAATTAGTCGCTAAAGCGGCGATTGAAGTGGGGTGTCGGTTTTTTGGGGGCTATCCTATCACGCCAAGCTCAGATATTATGCATGCGATGAGCGTGGCTTTACCCAAATGCGGCGGCCATTTTATCCAAATGGAAGATGAAATCAGCGGGATTAGCGTGTCTTTAGGGGCGAGCATGAGCGGGACGAAGTCTATGACAGCCAGCTCTGGGCCTGGTATTTCATTAAAAGTGGAGCAAATCGGTTATTCTTTCATGGCGGAAATCCCTTTAGTGATCGCTGATGTGATGCGTTCAGGCCCATCAACCGGAATGCCCACTCGTGTGGCTCAAGGCGATGTGAATTTCTTAAGACACCCCATACATGGGGATTTTAAAGCCGTCGCGCTCGCTCCTGCTAGTTTAGAAGAGGCTTACACAGAAACCGTTCGCGCGTTCAATTTGGCTGAAATGCTCATGACTCCTGTATTCTTGCTCATGGATGAAACCGTGGGGCATATGTATGGCAAGGTGCAAATCCCGGATTTAGAAGAAGTGCAAAAGATGACCATTAATCGTAAGGAATTTCTGGGCGATAAAAAAGACTACAAGCCTTATGGGGTCGCGCAAGATGAGCCGGCTGTCTTAAACCCTTTCTTTAAAGGCTATCGCTACCATGTTTCAGGCTTGCACCATGGGCCTATTGGCTTTCCTACTGAAGACGCTAAAATCGGGGGGGATTTGATTGACAGATTATTTAATAAGATTGAATCCAAGCAAGACATTATTAATGAAAATGAGGAAATGGATTTAGAGAGTGCTGAAATTATTATCATCGCTTATGGTTCGGTTTCTCTAGCGGTTAAAGAAGCCTTGAAAGATTACCATAAAGAAAGCAAACAAAAAGTCGGCTTTTTCAGGCCTAAAACCTTATGGCCAAGCCCGGCTAAACGCTTGAAAGAAATAGGGGACAAATACGAAAAAATCCTTGTGATTGAATTGAATAAGGGGCAGTATTTAGAAGAAATTGAAAGGGCTATGCAAAGAAAGGTGCATTTCTTTGGGCAAGCCAATGGGCGCACGATTTCGCCCAAACAAATCATCGCAAAGTTGAAGGAGCTTTAAAATGGCGTTTAATTATGATGAATATTTGCGTGTGGATAAAATACCCACTTTGTGGTGTTGGGGCTGTGGCGATGGCGTGATTTTAAAATCCATTATCCGCACGATTGACGCTTTAGGTTGGAAAATGGATGATGTGTGTTTGGTGAGCGGGATTGGTTGCAGCGGGCGTATGAGTTCGTATGTGAATTGCAATACCGTTCATACCACGCATGGCAGGGCTGTGGCGTATGCGACAGGGATTAAAATGGCTAACCCTAGTAAGCATGTGATCGTGGTTTCTGGCGATGGCGATGGCTTTGCTATTGGAGGCAATCACACCATGCATGCGTGCAGAAGAAATATTGATTTGAATTTTATTTTAGTGAATAATTTCATTTATGGTTTGACCAACTCCCAAACTTCGCCCACCACGCCTAATGGCATGTGGACGGTTACGGCTCAATGGGGGAATATTGATAACCAATTTGACCCATGCGCTTTAACCACCGCTGCTGGGGCGAGTTTTGTGGCTAGAGAGAGCGTTTTAGACCCTCAAAAATTAGAAAAAGTGCTTAAAGAAGGTTTCTCGCACAAGGGCTTTAGTTTCTTTGATGTCCATAGCAATTGCCATATCAATTTAGGACGCAAAAATAAAATGGGCGAAGCGTCTCAAATGCTAAAATGGATGGAAAGCCGATTGGTGAGCAAACGCCAATTTGAAGCCATGAGTCCTGAAGAAAGGGTGGATAAATTCCCTACCGGCGTTTTAAAGCATGACACGGACAGGAAAGAATATTGCGAAGCGTATCAAGAAATCATTGAAAAAGCACAAGGAAAACAATAATGGAAGCGCAATTACGATTTACGGGCGTTGGAGGGCAAGGCGTGCTGTTAGCGGGAGAAATTTTAGCTGAGGCTAAGATTGTGAGTGGGGGCTATGGCACTAAGACTTCCACCTACACTTCGCAAGTGCGTGGAGGGCCCACTAAAGTGGATATTTTGCTAGATAAAGATGAAATTATTTTCCCTTATGCTAAAGAGGGCGAGATTGATTTCATGCTTTCAGTCGCTCAAATCAGCTACAACCAGTTTAAAAGCGATATTAAAAAAGGCGGTATCGTTGTCATTGATCCCAATTTGGTAACGCCCACTAAAGAAGACGAAGAAAAATACCAGATCTATAAAATCCCCATTATCAGCATCGCTAAAGATGAAGTGGGTAACATCATCACGCAATCTGTGGTAGCGTTAGCCATTACCGTGGAGCTGACTAAATGCGTAGAAGAAAATATCGTGCTAGACACCATGCTTAAAAAAGTCCCTGCAAAAGTCGCTGAAACAAACAAAAAAGCCTTTGAAATTGGCAAAAAACATGCTTTAGAAGCTTTGAAAGTTAGGGCTTAATGGCTCTAAACTCTTGTTTTGAATTGATTTTCTTAATAAATTTTTGAGAACTTGATTGTAATGGGTTCAAGATAACTCAAGCTCTAAAAAGGGGCTTTGCTTTTTTACCCATTTTAGATTAAGACGCTCGTAAACACCAAAGGCAAAAACACCAATGATTTTTGAAAAACAAGACTACCAGCAAGAGTGTATTAATAACATTGTCACGCTTTTAGATGGCTTTGATTTTAAGCGCCACGACGCCTTAAATCTAAAAGATTGTTTAAGTCAATTCCACGCCACATGCGAAATTCCTGTCAGAAATTTAAGCGGCAAGCTCAATGTTGATATTTTAATGGAGACAGGCACAGGCAAGACTTTCACTTACTTGAATTTAATCTTTGCACTCCACAAGGCTTACAAGCAAAATAAATTCATCATCTTTGTCCCACGAAAAGCCATTTTGGAGTCGGTTAAGCAAAATATCCGCCTTACGAAAGATTATTTTTATTTAGAATTCAAACGCCACCTGAAAACCTACACTTATGAAGGGGATAAATCGCCAAGCAACATTATCAACCATTACATTAAAAACCAAGACGAACTGAGCGTTTTGCTCCTCACTAACAGCGCGATTGACAAGGGCGAAAAAAACATACTCAATAAAAACAGCGAAAACCTTTTTAACACCAAAAGCATTTTTGAAAATATCGCTGATTTAAAGCCTATTTCCATCATAGACGAGCCGCATTTGCTTAAGGGTGAAGCGTTTGGTAAGTATTTTAGTAAAATAGGCGCGCTTTATTTTCGCTTTGGGGCGACTTTTGCCAAAGAAAAAGAGCATGCTTTAAGCAATGTATCCTTTTGTTTGGATTCAATCAGCGCGTTTAGAAATTACCTTGTCAAACAAATCCGCATCCATTCTGTCATGCAAGATGCGCAAAGCCCGTTTTTGCTCAATGCGGATTCAAAAAGCGCAAAAATTGCCTTTTATAAAGCGGGCATTCTTAAACAAATCACGCTTTCAAAGGGAGAGGATTTAGGCAAGATTGGCGCTTCTTTTAACGGCGTCAGTTTGGTTAAAACCACCAAAGACAAGGCTTATTTGAGCAATGGCGCTACGCTTGAAAAGGCTTCTTATAAACTCACGCAAGATGAAATCAGCACCCTTTTAGAAAAAGCCATTGACTTGCATTTTGAAAAAGAGGCGTTTTTATTTGAGCAAAACATTAAAGCGTTAAGCCTATTTTTTATCCCAAAAATTGAGGATTTTAGGCAAATTGATAACAAAGGCACGCCCTTTATTAAAACCGAATTTGAAAGGCTTTACAAACTCAAACGCGCTTCAATTCTAGCAAAGGAAGATTTATCGCCAAGTTATAGAGAATATTTGAAAAGAGATTTTGATGAGAGCGGTAATTTACGCGTCCATCAAGGCTATTTTAGCGGCGATAGCATAGCGTTCAATAAAGGCAAAAAAGAAAGCGGCAAAGAAAATATTGAAGCCAACGACATTAAAATGATTTTAAGCGAAAAAGAAAAACTGCTTTCATTCCAAACGCCTTTGCGTTTTATTTTTAGCGTGTGGGCTTTGCAAGAGGGCTGGGATAATCCAAACATTTTTACCCTGATTAAACTGGCAAATTCCACCAGCGAAACAAGCCGCCATCAGCAAGTGGGGCGCGGGTTAAGGATCGCGCTTAATCAAGAGGGCAAGCGCGTTACGCATGGATTTTTAAAAGGCAATGATGACGCTTTTTATAAAATAAACCACCTTGACATGCTAGTGAGTAGCGAAGAAGTGGGCTTTATGGAGGGTTTGCAAAAAGAGATTGAAGCGAGCAGCTTTATTGGTGGTGGCAGCGCGCTAGACAGAGAGATTTTAGCCAGGTTAGGGCTTAATGAAAGAAAGATCAATAAATTTTGCGATGCATTAGAAACATTAAACGCCGTAGAATTTGACGAAACAAACAACGCTTACAAAATCATTGCCCCTATTTGCGAGATAATGCAAAACAACGAAGAAAGGATAAAAAGCTTTTTAAGCGATGAAGAATATCGCGCCGTTTTAAGCGCCTTTAAAATGGCTGAAGATCCAACCAACAAGCGTGATCAAATTATAAACGCTAACCAGCCTCCAGAAAAAGTCAAAATCCGCCAAAATTTAGCTAAGGAATTTAAAGAGTTATGGCAAACCATCAACGTGCAAAGCCAATTAAGCTATCAAAATATCCAAAAAAACAAGCTGATAGAATCTATCGTTAAAGCGTTTAATGAAAGCCATGTGATGTGTGAGGCAATCATCTTTGAAAGCAAAAGGTATGATGCAAAAACAAATAAAATTATCACAGAGCAATCAAACACCCTAAAAATCAAAAACTACGCTAACGATTTACAAAAAGAAATAAACGCGCTTTTACTTGACTTTGCCAAAGATGAGCGCTTACCCTTAAAATTCACGCTTGAACTCTACAACGCTTTAAACAAAGAGCATTTCACAAACTCACCTAAAAAAGCCTTTAAATTGCTTAAAGACATCATTAAAGATAAGTTGCATGCAAATTTGCTTTCTTGCGTGAGTTATGGATTTTGCCAAAACGCCTTTTCTAACACGACTTTTGATAAAACCGATCCGCTTTATTGTGAAGATGGCTCGCCCAAAAATGAGATTGAAAAACACAAATTAGGTAAATACAAAAGTGCACAAACTCCAAGCCCAAACTATCTTTATGATACGATCATTTATGATTCTAAAATTGAAGAAGAAGTGAGTAAAGAGCGGGTGCAAACACTGGAAGGTAAAAGCGTAGAAGTTTTTGCCAAGCTCCCTAAATTTAAAATCCCAACGCCTTATAAAAACTATGAGCCTGATTTTGCTTATTTGATTAAAGATGAAAAGGGTGCAAAAATCTTTTTTGTTTGCGAAACCAAAGGTTATGAAAAAGAAAGCGATATCCCACCAGATGAAAAGCGTAAAATGGACTACGCTAAGAAATTTTTTGAAACGCTATCTCAAAATTTAAAAAATGCGAAAAAAGAAATACGAGTCGTTTTTGCCACACGCATTAACAAACAAGATTTATTAAGCGCGCTTAAAAACGCATTAAAGGAAACGCTATGACAGATAAAAATCAAGCCAAAAAAATGGGTATCAACATTATCCAAAGCCAGCAAGAAAATAACCCCCTTTTTGACATGCTTTTAAAGAACTTCCCGCAAACGATAAAAGACGGACAAGTGAGCTTAAGCGCTATCAAAATGCTTTTAGGCTTTAATGAAAGCATGAACGATATCAGCGGCTATGAGCTCACTTGGACGGGTAAGGGGCTTGCCAACGCTCTTTATTCTGAACCTTGCCAAAAACAACTCAAATTACAAGAAAGCTTTACGCCCCAAAATTTAGCCAACAAACACCCCAACAACGCCATTATCATAGGCGACAATCTTGATGCACTCAAACTTTTAAAATCCGCTTACAGCGAAAAAATCAAAATGATTTACATTGACCCCCCTTACAACACACAAAACGAGAATTTTATTTATCCGGATAATTTCAGACAAGATTATCAAAAGATTTTAAGGGAAGTGGGCTTAATGGAAATAGATGAAAACGGAAAGGAGATAGAAAGCGAGAGCTTGAAATTTTTTAAAAACATTCAAGGGAGCGGAAACGCATAGCGGGTGGCTTTCTTTCATGCTGCCTCGCCTAAAATTAGCGCGCGATTTGCTTAAAGAAGACGGCGTGATTTTTATCAGCATTGACGATAACGAATGCGCGAATTTAAAAATCTTGTGCGATGAGATTTTTGGGGAGGATAATTTTGTTGGAGATTTTATTAAGCAATCAAAAGTAGGGGGAGGCAGTGACTCTAAATTTATTGTAAAAGAACACGAATATTGTTTGGTTTATGCTAAAAATATAAATTTAACTAATGAAATGTTTTTAAAGCACGATGATGATTATCTTAAAAGATACAAAGAAATAGATGATAAAGGCAGATTTTTTTGGGATACTTTTTCAAGAAGAGGTTTAACAAATCCTATAATATATGAGATTAAAGCACCAGATGGAACTTTAATAAAAGATGGTTGGATTAGATCAGAAGAAACATTTAAAAAAAATTATCAAGATGGTGAAGTTAGAATTATAAAAATTAAAGATAAATGGAGCGTTCAATTTAAGCAGTATTTAAATTTAAATGGTAGAAAACCCCGTAGTATGACAACTGATTTTGGAGGAAGTATCGAGGGCAAAAATGATATTATCAATTTATTTAATAGCGATAAAATATTTAGCTATCCAAAGTCTATAAAATTTATTTCAACATTACTTAAAATTGCTACAAACGAGGGCGACATCATCTTAGACTTTTTCGCCGGGAGCGGGACAACCGCGCATGCGGTGATGGAATTAAACGCAGAAGATAAAGGCAATAGGGAATTTATTTTAGTTCAAATTGATGAAGAGATAAAAGAAGATAAAAGCGCTTATGATTTTTGTAAGAATGTTTTAAAAAGCACAAAGCCTGTCATTAGCGATATTACCATAGAAAGGGTTAAAAGAGCCGCTCAAAAAATCATCGAATCTTCAAAAGATAGCGGTTTGGATTTGGGCTTTAAAGTTTATACCTTACAAGACAAAGCGCAAATTACAAACGACAAAGAGGGAATGACGCTTTTCAATCATTCTCATTTAACGCCCTTTGACAAAGCCCTAAATTTAGCCCTACAATGCGGCAAAACGCTCAACCAAGTGCTAGAGATTATCATCAAAGATAAACTCTACCAATGCGAAGACGCTTACTTTTGTATCGTGTGCGATGAAGAAACGCAAGAATATTTAGCCAAAAGTGGAAACGAAAGGATATTTTTAGACGGCTATGAAGAAATAGACTTAGAAGCCTTTCTCAATCTCAACGCTAGCTTTAAAGAGCGTTTGAGCGTGGTGTATTGATTGAAAAGGGGTTAAAAACCGCTTGAGTGGTTTCGCTCCTAATTTTTATTTACCCATAGTTTGTTTTTGAGTATAATCCTACGAAAATTTTAAGGAACGGCATGGAGTTTTTAGGACTGCTTTTGAGTCTATTCGCTATTTTGATAGCGTTTAAAAAGCCTGAAAAAGAAAATTGGGCGTTTGGGATTTTGATTGTGGTGTGGTTGGAGGAGCTTGTTATTTTTATAGCCCACAGCTCTAGCGTTTTGCCTAATATGAATCTATAGGGGGATGCATGAATAAAGAAACCCGATTTTATAATCTTTTTTCTTTGGCGATTTTAGGGATTTTAATCTTTCCTGTGGGTTTGGCGAATTTTTATTTTGGCTATGTTTTGAAAGATTCGCCTTGTATTTTTTGCTGGGCGCAACGCATCAACATGATTTTAATAGGGGCTGTGGCGCTTTTGGTGGTGCGTTTTGGGTTTAAGCCTAAATACATTGCCTTGCTGTTGCTCATGGCTAGTAGCGGGTTATATGAGAGCTTTTATCATACCGGTAGCCATGCCTTAGAAGATGTGGGGCAGGGCTTTGCGCTCGCTATTTTGGGCTTGCACACGCAGTTTTGGGCACTTTTTGTCTTTTTTAGCGTGGTGGCACTTTTAGCGGTTTTGCTCTTTTTTGCCCCTAATACCCAACCTTTTAAAGATCGTTTGTTAAACGCGCTCCAAAAAAGCGCTTTTTATGTTTTCTTTATAGTGGTGGGTTCTAACGCCGTGCAAGCGTTTATTTCTACCGGGCCTTTCCCTTACATAGGGCAAAGCGATCCGGTGCGTTTTTCTTGGAATTTGAAAGAATCGGTCTGGTCTATGGAGAATTGGGATCATTTGAAATTCCCAAGAAGCGTTTTGGGCAGAAGAGATGTGGGTGAGCCTTTGAAATTGAGCGCTTTGCCTAAAGATAATGATTATGATCATTCGCCTCTAGAAATTACAAAAACTCTAAAGATTGAAAAAAAAGAAGAACTTTTTTTAAAACTGAATGGAGCGATCACGGATTTGAATTTCAATGAAGACAAGGCGATCCTTATTACAGAAAACCAAGGGCTTTATCTTGTAAGTAACGATTTGAAAACCATTCATAGCCATATGGTGTTGGATAGCTATTATAGCGCGACGGTGGGGGCGTTCGTGGGGGCGGATTTTAACGAAGATGAAAACATTGTGATCATGGGTAATAATAAAACGAGCGTAGAAATCACTCCTAACAAAAACGCTAACGCGCTTAAAAACTTCCCTTATTTTTTAGAAGGGGCTAACTCTTTTGATGAAGTGGAACGCAGCCGCTTGAAAACTTCTAGGGCGAAAAACTATTATGTTAGCGCTGCAAGAAGGGGGGCTAAATTCACTTATTTGATCACCGCTCCTAACAAGCGCTATAAGGATTTGATGATTATCTCCATGCTCAATAGCGACAAACAGGTACATGGGGAGTTTTTATTGGAACTAGGCAATGCCAAACTTAAAGAAAAAAGGGGATTGGGCGAGTTAGTCATTAGCGCGCTGGCTTTAAAGGATAACAAGCTTTATGCGTTCAGTAAGGAATTTAACACGCTTTTAGTCATAGACCCTATAAAAGAAGAAATCCTTGAAGTTTATGGCTTGCCTAAAGAGATTAAAAATATCAGCGCTGGGGGGTTTAGAAACGATGAGCTTGTCCTTGTGAGCTATGAGAATAATAAAAATATTCTCTACACTCTTAATTTTTAAACTCTTTTAAAGCTACTTTTTTCTAATATATCAACGCATTAGAAGATGGTCGCTATTTTAGAATAGAGGAAAGTCCGGGCTACATTAGACAAAATTCCATCTAACGGATGGCTAGCGCAAGCTAAGGGAAAGTGCCACAGAAAGCAAACCGCCTTTTTAAGGTAAGGGTGAAAGGGTGGGGTAAGAGCCCACCAGAGCTAAAGCAATTTAGCTTGTTTGGGCAAACCCAATTTGTAGCAAGAAGCGCATGGTAAGTCTAAATTGATACACGCTTCGCTTGAGGAATATTGCAAAATATTTCCCAGATAAATGGCCATCCATTGACAGAACCCGGCTTATTCTAATGCTCAACTGCGTGTTGATTTTTTAAATAAAGTTTCAATCATTTTATTTTTTTTATTTTTTACCTGATTATTGTTTAAAATCTTAAAGATTTGTGTTACACTCTGTAAAATCAAAATCAAAGGGGATAGCGTGTTAGAAAAATCTTTCTTAAAAAGCAAGCAATTAGTTTTGTGCGGACTGGGTGTTTTGATGTTGCAAGCTTGCACTTGCCCAAACACTTCACAAAGAAATTCTTTTTTACAAGATGTGCCTTATTGGATGTTGCAAAATCGCAGTCAGTATCTCACGCAAGGGGTGGATAGCTCGCACATTGTAGATGGTAAGAAAACTGAAGAGATAGAAAAAATCGCTACCAAAAGAGCGACAATAAGAGTGGCTCAAAATATCGTGCATAAACTTAAAGAGGATTATCTCTCTAAATCCAACCGCATTAAGCAAAAGATCACTAATGAAATGTTTATCCAAATGACGCAAGCCATTTATGATAGCTTAATGAATGTGGATCGTTTAGGCATTTATATCAATCCTAACAATGAAGAAGTGTTTGCGTTGGTGCGCGCGCGTTCCTTTGATAAGGATGTTTTGAGCGAAGGGTTGCATAAAATGTCTTTAGACAATCAAGCGGTGAGTATCCTTGTGGCTAAAGTGGAAGAAATTTTTAAAGATTCTATCAATTATGGAGACATTAAAGTCCCTATAGCCATGTAGGCTTAAAATAATAGGCGTTCTTCGCTATCGCCTGTTTTTTTGGGGGTGGGCGTGATGGAATTGGGGGTTGAATAGTAGGGGATTTTATCCACGATTTCTTTACGCAAGCCTTTAGGGACATCAAACTTTCTTTTTAAAGAAGGTTCAATCGCTAAAATGTTACGCATGAAATGCGAATACACAGGCGCACTCACAATACCCCCTGCCGCTCCTTTACTAATAGGCGTGTTATCGTCTCTCCCAAACCAGATCACGCTTTGTAAGGTGGGGGTAAAGCCAATAAACCAAGCATCAACATTGTTATTAGAAGTCCCGGTTTTGCCAGCGATTTCTAAACCTTTAATGCGCGCTGAACGCCCCGTGCCATTTTCTACCGCATTCATCAGCACTGAAAGGGTCAAAAAGGCTTGCTCTTTGGAGGTGATCTTTTTGGTTTCAATGGGAGTGAAAGTTTTGACTTCGTTTTGTTGGTTGGTGATGCTTTCAATGAGCATGGGTTTGAGCATGGAGCCGTAATTAGAAAATAGAGAATACTTTTCAGCCGCATCAATGGGTGAGATAGCAAAGCTCCCTAACACAATAGACAAGTCTTTAGGGAGGTTTTTAAACCCCATATCGCTTAAAGATTGATAAATTTTTTCAAAGCCAAGCTGATCGCTTAAATTGATCGTGGCTAGATTTAACGAATGGCTCAAAGCTTCTTGCAAGGTTACAAGCCCTAAAAACTTGCGAGTATAATTGCTGGGGTGCCATGCGTGGTTTTGTTCGCTGTTTTTACTATAATTGCCATTTTCAAAGTTTCGCGCGGTATCAGGGATTTTAGAAGTCGTGGAATAGCCATTATCAAAAGCGATTTGATACACAAAGGGTTTTATCGCGCTCCCAAATTGCCGTTTGGCTTGCGTGGCGCGATTGAAAGCGCTTTTTTTATAATCAATCCCCCCCACTAAAGCTAAAATCTTACCGGTGCTTGTGTCTGTAACTATCATGCTAGCGTTTAAGTTGTCTTCATCTTCATCATTAGATGCGTTAGTTTTTGGCTTTTCTTTAGCGATTTTTTCTAAGATTTTTTGATGCCCAAAACGCAAGGACTCTAACGCTAAGCGTTGGTAATCCAAATCTATCGTGAGCTTTATGGTATAGCCTTGAGTTTTTAGCCCATCTAATTGATCCAATTGTTTCAACACTTCATCTACGACATAGGGAGCGATATTTTGCGTGGAAGTTTGGTTATAGACGATTGGCACTTCATTGAGAGCGCCTTTGAGCTCGTTAGAAGAAATCCAGCCTAAAGAATACAACCGCCTTAAAATATCATTAGCCCTAGAAAGTGAAAATTCTAAATTTTTGGTAGGGTCATAAAAACTCGGAGCTCTCGGCAAGGCGACTAACATGGTGATTTCTTTAAGCGTGAGTTTGTCAAGGGGTTTTTTAAAATACCCTAAGCTTGCGGTTTTCACGCCATAATACCCATGCCCAAAAAAAGTTTGGTTCAAATAACGCTCTAAAATTTCTTCTTTGCTTAAGACTTTTTCAATGCGTAAAGAAATGATAGCTTCTTTGAGTTTTCTGGTTAATGTTTTTTCTCGTGTGAGCACCATGTTTTTAACGAGTTGTTGGGTTAGGGTGCTACCCCCTTCAGTGTAACGACCGCTTTTAGCGTTTTTAATCATAGCGCGCATGATAGCGTCTAAATTGATCCCCCCATGTTCAAAAAAGAGGGTGTCTTCTACCGCTAAAAGGCTTTCAATAAATCGTGGAGGGATTTCTTCAAAACGCGCATAAAAACGGAATTCCTTATCATAGATATTAGCGATCAAACGCCCTTTTCGGTCTAAAATCTGTGAAGCGACGCCCGGGCGATAATCTTTAATCTTAGCAATATCCTTATCCGTAGTTACCCAAACTTGAGCGATAAGAATGGCTAACAACCCTATGATAATCAAAAATAAAACGATAAAACCATAAAAAATCTTTTTTAGCATTTAATCACTCTTAAAAGAAGATTGTATTTTATAATAATCTAAAAGGGCGTTTGCAAGCTCTTTAGTGTCTTCTAAGCTGTTTTTGAGGGACAAAGAGACTCGTAAAAGGGGTTTAGAAACCGTGGGGGGGCGGATAGCTCCCACTAAAAACCCCTTTTCTTTCAAAAAATGATGAGCGTTTAAAAGAGCGGGATTGTTTTCAAATTCTAGAGTAAAAAATCCTGCGAGCGTTCTAATACCTAAGGTTTCAAAAATGATCTGTTGGTGTTTGCTAAGCTCATTTTTTAATTCTTGTTTTTGCGCGATAAAGTATTCTAAATGAGCCAAAGTTAAAGCGGTGTCTAACAGGCTTAAAGCGGTAGTATAAATCACGCTTTTAGCGCGATTAGTTAAAAACTCTATGACTTGTAAAGGGGCTAAAATACACGCCCCATAGCTCGCAAGGGCTTTAGAAAAAGTGCTGAGCTCAATGATTTTATCTTTGTCTTTGATACGATAATATTCTAAAAAACCCAACAAATTCTCACCGATAGTCCCAAAACTATGGGCTTCATCAACGATTAAAAAAGCGTCAGGAATCTCTTGAGTGATTGCATAAAAATCATAAGGAGCGACGCTCGCGTCCATAGAATAAACCCCCTCAATGGCGATGAATTTGAGCTTATTTTTAGGAGCGTTAAAGAGTTTTTGTTGTAAATCCTTAGCGTCATTGTGCGAGAAAAAAACCACTTGATCAGACTTAGTTTTCGTGCTAAAAATCCCGCTTGCATGGTAGTGTTCGTCCATGAATAAGAGGGCGTTTTTGACTAATAGGGTGTCTATTAAAGCCAGATTGCCCAAAAAACCACTCCCCACTAAAAGAGCGCTTTCAAACCCCAACAAATCCGCTAATCGCTCTTCTAATTCTGCATGCAAAGGGTGGTAGCCATTCACTAGCATGGAGGCTTTGGGGGAATGAGAAACAAAGGATTGGAGCTTATTAAAAGCGTTTTGAAGCAAGTCTTTTTTAACGCTCAAACCCAAATAATCATTAGAAGCGTAATCCTTTAATAAAGGGTCAAACAACTCTCTTTTGCGGTAGCGTTTGGCATGGCGTAGGGCTTCTAAAGATTTAGAAAACATCAAAACACTTCATTGAATGGAATCATTCGCCTTTTTGAATTTTTTCAATGATCTTATTGAGTTCATCTTGTTTTTCGTAAAACATCTTATCAATATTTTCTTTGACATGTTTAGCGCTATCTTCCATTAAATGCACTTTATGCTCTAGGTATTTTAAATCGGTAATGTGGTCTTCTTGAACGGCTTTAACCAAATCATTAGCTTCAGCATGCACGCTCGCATGGTGGCTTTCTAAAGCTCTATAGCCTGAAGTGTTGGAAAAATTCTCTTTGCCCGCGCCCTCATAATACCATTTGCCTAAGCGGCAATTCTTATGGCTGGTAATATCAAAGGAGTTGAGACCAAAAACCATGCCATAAAGATTGTTTTTAAAGACCACATGATCGAGTTTGGCTAGACCGCAAAACACCCGGTTATTGATATTGTAGATGGTGTATTTTGCCGCTTGCGCAACAATCATGTTATTTTTTACGGTGGATTTAAGCTCTTCTACATCGCCTTTAATAGAGCCTACAATAGAATTAATATCGTGGGTATTGGTTTGAATATCGTTCGCTTCTTGTTGCATGCTTTTAACGACAACGGCGATTTCTTTAGTGGCTTTCTGGGTTTTTTCAGCGAGTTTTCTCACCTCATCAGCCACCACCGCAAACCCTCTCCCATGCTCGCCCGCCCGTGCGGCCTCAATAGCGGCATTTAGGGCTAAGAGATTGGTTTGTTCTGCAATATCGTCAATCAAAGAAATGACTTGAGTGATTTCGTTGCTCCGTTGGTTGAGGGAGTCCGCTAACGAAGTAGCGTTTTGCATCTTTTCATAAAGCGATTCAATGTCTTGACCCGTTTTATTAACGGTCCCCAATCCTTCAGCAGAATGCGCTTCGCCATTTTTAGCCGCATTTAAGAGCAAGCCGGTTTCTTGATGGAAATACTGCATGCTTTCTTGTGCGTTCTCTAATCCTTCTTTTAAACTCGTGCAAAAAGTCTTAAACAAATCATTTTTATGGTATTCCCCCACACCCCCTATTTTTTTGGCTAGTGAAAAATACTGCACGCCATCAATATTTTGGCTTTTTAAAGAATAAGAAACCCCTTGTAAATTAACGCTCTCTGCATTTTCTTTAAAATGAACGCTTTGTTCTTCTAAATTGTTTAAGCTTGCAAGATTCCCGCTTTTAAAAACGACTTTATTGTTTTTAATACCTACAAAACCCTCATGCAAGCACAAATTTAAAAGGCTTTGATAGAGATTGATTTCTTTTTTTAACTCCGTAATTTCAGAATCTTTTTGACTGATTTGAAGTTGCAACTGCTTATTCCCAAACATGGTGGCATTCCTTATTTAAATTTGAATCTTTTGAGATTATACCCAAAATTACCAAACATTTTAATCGCTCGTTAGTATTGTTGCTTCAAATATAATTCAGAAAATAAGCCCTGTTTTTTCATAAGGGTTTCAAAGTTGCCCTGTTCTATTAGTTTGCCTTGATCTAACACGATAATTTCATCAGCTTGTTTGACACTATTCATGCGGTGTGTAATAATTAAAGCCATCTTAGATTGCGATTTTTTAAAAATAAAATCTAAAAACTCTTTTTCCATAATGGGATCGATGGCGCTGCTTGGCTCATCTAAAACAATGCAATTACTTGGTTTTAAAAAGGCTCTTATGGTAGCTATGCGTTGCTTTTGACCTAAAGAAAAATCTACCCCATTATACTGTGCTCCAAATAGTGTGTTGTTGCAATCATTAAGACAATTTTGAAAATTCTCATCAAAAGATTTTAGTATTTCTCTTTTTTGCTTTAATTGCTCTTTAGTGATATTGTTTTGCATAAAAAGATTATCATCAATGTTATACCCAGCATAAAGAGAAAAATCTTGGAATATAGCGCTCATTTGTTGATGGTAGCTGTTTAGCTCTAAATCCTGTAACGAGTATTTGTTATTGATAATAATTTGACCTGAATTTGGGATATAAAACCCTAGCAATAATTTAATCAGCGTGCTTTTCCCACTAGCATTCTTGCCGACTAATGCATAAATTTTATTAGAGTGTAAAGAGAGATTAAAGTTTTCAAAAATAAGTTTTGAATTAGGATAAGAGAAACTAATATTTTCAAATGTAATGCTATGGATTTTTTCTTCTAATTTGATTTGTGTTTCTGGTTTTGGTGTTTGGTAATCTAAAATACAAAAATAATTTTCAAAGTATTTATTGATAGCAAAAAACCACTTTCCATAAAACGATAAATCTTGTAGTTGCTGCTCAGTAGAGCTAAATGCTTGGATATACCCAGCAATTGCTCCCACACCAATTAATTTTGAAAGGATAATAAAAACCATTAGAAAAAAGAGTGCAATACTTAGAATGGTGGTTAAAACATCAGTATATATGGTAGATATTAAGTTTTTTTGAGCTACTTTCACAAAATTATTGAGATACAATTCTTTGTTTTCAATAAATTTATGATGAAAATTTAGCATGAAGTTAAATAATAGGTTGTCTTTGTTCTTTTGGTTATCTAATCCAGAGTATAGGTAATTTTGCATGCTTTCTTTTTGGTCTTGAAGCTTATCTATGGAAGCACTGTGTTTTTTTGCTATATGGTTGGAGATGAGAATACAAGGCATTGTTGCAAAAATCATTATAAAGGGTAGATAAATACTAATGGAAAATAATATTCCAAACAGACTCACAAGCCCTATAATGCGTTGTAGATTAAAAAAGAGATTACTGACATAATTTAGGGGGCGGATGTGCAGTCCGTTATGGATAGTGTTAAGCTTGATAGTATGGTCTTTATTTTCAAAAAAACTTAGATTTTTAACTTGTGTGAGTTTATTAGCGAGCTGTGTGATGATGTTTATAGAAAATTGTTCGGCAATAATGGTTTGCAAGCTTGATAAAATTCCTGATAATACATGTGCTAAAAACAGCAAAGATCCCCATAGTAATAAAGTTGGTAATAGCAAGCTGTATTCAAAATGTGTATGATTTTGCAACAAATTTACCACAATATCAATCAATCTTATCATAACAAGGATATTTAGAGATGGAATAATGCCGACAAATAGCACTGTAATTGATGCCAACACAACACATTTTGGTGAGCTTTTACAGAGTAAAATGAAAGTCCTTAGGGGAATGTTTTTCATCGTATCCATTGGTGTTTGCATGCAATAAGATTTGGTATAAATTTTCTTTATTATAGCCCATTTTCATGCTCCTTTAAATTTTGCTTTTAAAATAAAGCCCTTTAAAATTTCAAACTTTAACCGATAATAGTTCCAACCAAAAGCAAGGATGCCTTTGGGTTTTTTATAACAAGGAGTTACAACAATGGCTTTTCAGGTCAATACGAATATCAATGCGATGAATGCGCATGTGCAATCCGCACTCACTCAAAACGCGCTTAAAACTTCATTGGAGAGATTGAGTTCGGGTTTAAGGATTAATAAAGCGGCTGATGACGCATCAGGCATGACGGTAGCGGATTCTTTGCGTTCACAAGCGAGCAGTTTGGGTCAAGCGATTGCCAACACGAATGACGGCATGGGGATTATCCAGGTTGCGGATAAGGCTATGGATGAGCAGTTAAAAATCTTAGACACCGTTAAGGTTAAAGCGACTCAAGCGGCTCAAGATGGGCAAACTACGGAATCTCGTAAAGCGATTCAATCTGACATCGTTCGTTTGATTCAAGGTTTAGATAATATCGGTAATACGACTACTTATAATGGGCAAGCGTTATTGTCTGGTCAATTCACTAACAAAGAATTCCAAGTAGGGGCTTATTCTAACCAAAGTATTAAGGCTTCTATCGGCTCTACCACTTCGGATAAAATCGGTCAGGTTCGTATCGCTACAGGCGCGTTAATCACGGCTTCTGGGGATATTAGCTTGACTTTTAAACAAGTGGATGGCGTGAATGATGTAACTTTAGAGAGCGTGAAAGTCTCTAGTTCAGCAGGCACAGGGATTGGCGTGTTAGCAGAAGTGATTAACAAGAACTCTAACCGAACAGGGGTTAAAGCTTATGCGAGCGTTATCACCACAAGCGATGTGGCGGTCCAGTCAGGAAGTTTGAGTAATTTAACCTTAAATGGGATCCATTTGGGGAATATCGCAGATATTAAGAAAAACGACTCAGACGGGCGATTGGTTGCAGCGATCAATGCGGTTACTTCAGAAACCGGCGTGGAAGCTTATACGGATCAAAAAGGGCGCTTGAATTTGCGCAGTATAGATGGTCGTGGGATTGAAATCAAAACCGATAGCGTCAGTAACGGGCCTAGCGCTTTAACGATGGTTAATGGCGGTCAGGATTTAACAAAAGGCTCTACTAACTATGGGAGACTTTCTCTCACACGCTTAGACGCTAAGAGCATCAATGTCGTTTCGGCTTCTGATTCGCAACATTTAGGTTTCACAGCGATTGGTTTTGGGGAATCTCAAGTGGCAGAAACCACGGTGAATTTGCGCGATGTTACCGGGAATTTTAACGCTAATGTCAAATCAGCCAGTGGCGCGAACTATAACGCTGTCATCGCTAGTGGTAATCAAAGCTTGGGATCTGGGGTTACAACCTTAAGAGGCGCGATGGTGGTGATTGATATTGCCGAGTCTGCGATGAAAATGTTGGATAAAGTCCGCTCTGATTTAGGTTCTGTGCAAAATCAAATGATTAGCACCGTGAATAACATCAGCATCACTCAAGTGAATGTTAAAGCGGCTGAATCTCAAATCAGGGATGTGGATTTTGCTGAAGAGAGCGCGAATTTCAATAAAAACAATATTTTGGCGCAATCAGGCAGTTATGCGATGAGTCAAGCCAACACCGTTCAACAAAATATCTTAAGACTTTTAACTTAGTTTTAAGAAAGGTGTTTGTATGGGGCTAACGCTTTAAGCGTTGGCTTTTCGCTTTAATTTTTGCTTCTTTTTTAATAAAATACTCTTTTTGATTCCTTTTTATTACAGGCGGTTATTGTGTTGGATAGTTTTGAGATTTTAAAGGCTTTAAAGAGTTTGGATTTATTGAAAAACGCCCCTGCTTGGTGGTGGCCTAACGCTTTGAAATTTGAAGCTCTACTAGGGGCGGTTTTAACGCAAAACACTAAATTTGAAGCCGTTTTGAAATCTTTAGAAAATTTAAAAAACGCTTTCATTTTAGAAAATGATGATGAAATCAATCTTAAAAAAATCGCTTATATAGAGTTTTCAAAGCTTGCAGAGTGTGTCCGCCCTAGCGGGTTTTATAACCAAAAAGCCAAACGACTGATTGATTTGAGCAAGAATATTTTAAAAGACTTTCAAAGTTTTGAAAATTTTAAACAAGAAGTAACCAGAGAGTGGCTTTTAGACCAAAAGGGCATTGGCAAAGAAAGCGCGGATGCGATTTTATGCTATGCGTGCGCTAAAGAAGTGATGGTGGTGGATAAATACAGCTATCTTTTTTTAAAAAAATTAGGCATAGAGATAGAAGATTATGATGAATTGCAAAAATTTTTTGAAAAAGGCGTTCAAGAGAATTTAAATTCCGCCTTAGCGCTTTATGAAAACACCATTTCTTTAGCGCAACTTTATGCGAGATTCCATGGAAAGATTGTAGAATTTTCCAAACAAAAATGGGAATTGAAGCTTTGATTTTTAGATTTTTCTTAATCTTAAGCCTTTTAAAAGGAGTTTTATTGGCCAAAAAGGATGGGGATTTTTTTAAACCTTTAGAGCCTACTAAAAAATATTTTGGCTCTTTTAAAATCGGCTATCTTTATCAGCATGCAGAAACGACTAAAAGATCCCCCATCCGCCCTAAAAACCGCCCGCCTATTTTGATGGATAAAATTTATCATGACGCTTCTTTAGGCTTTCAGGCAGGGTTCGTTTTAAAAAAGAAAGCTTTATTAGGGGGGTATTTGGATGCAGGAATGGGCGATTCGTATTTCATGAGCGCTGGGTTTATGGCTGGGGTTAGGCTTTTTAAGGGGTGGGTTATCCCTAAAATCGCCTTAGGCTATCAGCTCCAAATTTTAGGGGCTAAGATTGATAAGTATCAATTCAATATCCAATCAGCGGTGGGGAGTGTGGGCTTGTTTTTCAATGCGGCTAAAAATTTTGGCTTGAGTATAGAAGCAAGGGGTGCTATCCCTTTTTATTTTATCCAAAGCAAATTTTCTAAAGCCTTTGGCACGCCACGATTGAATATTTATTCTGTTGGGATCACTTTCACCTTTTATGATTTTACGAGATTTTTAGGGTAAAATATTCATTTTAAAAAACAACTATAGAGTATAAAAACCATAATTAGACAAACTTTAAGGATTGATGATGATTTTCATTGATGCATGTTTTAGAAAGGAAACGCCTTATACGCCCATTTGGATGATGAGGCAAGCGGGGCGTTACCTTAGCGAATACCAAGAAAGCCGTAAAAAAGCGGGGAGCTTCTTGGAATTGTGTAAAAATAGCGATTTAGCCACAGAAGTTACCTTACAGCCGGTAGAGATTTTAGGCGTGGATGCGGCTATTTTGTTTAGCGATATTTTAGTAGTGCCTTTGGAAATGGGCTTGAATTTGGAGTTTATCCCCAAAAAGGGGCCGCATTTTTTAGAGACGATTACGGATTTAAAAAGCGTGGAAAGCCTAAAAGTAGGGGCTTATAAACAACTAAACTATGTCTATGATACGATTTCTCAAACGCGCCAAAAGCTTTCTAAAGAGAAAGCGTTGATCGGTTTTTGCGGATCGCCTTGGACTTTAGCGACTTACATGATAGAAGGCGAGGGGAGCAAATCGTATGCCAAAAGCAAGAAAATGCTTTATAGCGAGCCTGAAGTTTTAAAAGCGCTTTTAGAAAAATTAAGCCTTGAATTGATAGAGTATTTGAGCCTTCAAATCCAAGCAGGGGTCAATGCGGTGATGATCTTTGACTCATGGGCTAGCGCTTTAGAAAAAGAAGCGTATTTGAAATTCAGTTGGGATTATTTGAAAAAAATCTCTAAAGAGCTTAAAAAACGCTATGCGCATATCCCAGTTATCCTTTTCCCTAAAGGGATTGGCGCTTATTTGGATAGCATAGACGGGGAATTTGATGTGTTTGGCGTGGATTGGGGCACGCCTTTAGAGATGGCAAAAAAGATTTTAGGCGGTAAGTATGTTTTGCAAGGGAATTTAGAACCCACCCGCCTTTATGATAAAAACGCTTTAGAAGAAGGGGTTGAAACGATTCTAAAAGTCATGGGCAATCAAGGGCATATTTTTAATTTAGGGCATGGGATGTTGCCGGACTTACCCAGAGAAAACGCCAAGTATTTAGTGCAATTAGTGCATAATAAAACCAAGCGCTAGGGGGATTGATGAATACCATTATAAGATGTGTGAGTTTATTAGGTTTATGCACTGCTTTAGCTTTGGCGCAAACCCCCTCTAAAACCCCCGATGAAATCAAGCAAATCCTTAACAATTACAGCCATAAGAATTTAAAGCTCATTGATCCGCCGACAAGTTCTTTAGAAGCAACACCGAGTTTTTTATCCTCGCCTAAAGAAACAGCGACCACGATCAATCAAGAGATCGCTAAATACCATGAAAAAAGCGATAAAGCCGCTTTGGGTCTTTATGAATTGCTAAAGGGGGCTACTTCTAATCTCAGTTTGCAAGCGCAAGAACTCAGTGTCAAGCAAGCGATGAAAAACCACACCATCGCCAAAGCGATGTTTTTACCCACCTTAAATACGAGTTATAATTTTAAGAATGAAAATAGGGATACTCCGCACTTTAAGCATTACAACACGCAACAACTCCAAGCTGAAGTCAAATTGAATGTGTTTAATGGCTTTAGCGATGTGAATAATGTCAAAGAAAAGTCTGCGACCTACCGATCCACTGTGGCTAATTTAGAGTATAGCCGCCAAAGCGTGTATTTGCAAGTGGTGCAACAATACTACGAGTATTTTAACAATCTCGCTCGCATGATCGCTTTGCAAAAGAAATTAGAGCAAATCAAAACGGACATTAAAAGGGTTACTAAGCTCTATGACAAAGGGCTAACCACGATTGATGATTTACAAAGTCTAAAAGCGCAAGGGAATTTGAGCGAATACGATATTTTGGACATGCAATTTGCTTTGGAACAAAACCGCTTGACTTTAGAGTATCTCACTAATCTCAGTGTGAAAAATTTAAAAAAGACTACGATTGATGCGCCTAATTTGCAATTAAGAGAAAGGCAAGATTTAGTCTCTTTAAGGGAGCAAATTTCTGCGCTCAGATACCAAAACAAGCAACTCAATTATTACCCCAAGATAGATGTGTATGACTCATGGCTTTTTTGGATCCAAAAACCCGCTTACGCTTTGGGGAGTTTTGGGAACTTCTTCCCAGGTCAGCAAAATACGGCTGGGGTTACTGCGACTTTGAATATTTTTGATGATATAGGCTTGAGCTTGCAAAAACAATCCATCATGCTAGGCCAATTAGCGAATGAAAAGAATTTAGCGTATAAAAAATTAGAGCAAGAAAAAGACGAACAGCTTTACAGAAAGTCGCTTGATATTGCCAGAGCCAAGATTGAATCTTCCAAGGCTAGTTTGGATGCGGCTAATCTTTCTTTTGCCAATATTAAAAGGAAATACGACGCTAATTTAGTGGATTTCACCACTTATTTAAGGGGCTTAACCACGCGCTTTGATGCAGAAGTGGCTTACAATTTAGCGCTCAATAATTATGAAGTGCAAAAAGCCAATTACATTTTCAACAGCGGGCATAAAATAGACGACTATGTGCATTAAGGGATAAAAATGATACGAAAAATTTTAATAGGACTTTTTTTGAGTTTTTTGAGCATGGAAGCTGGCGAAAAAGTGTATGCGATTTTCAATGTGAAAGCGATGCAAGATTCCAAACTCACCTTAGACAGCACAGGGATTGTGGATAGCATTAAGGTTACTGAGGGGAGCGTGGTCAAAAAGGGCGATGTTTTGTTGCTTTTGTATAATCAAGACAAACAGGCTCAAAGCGATTCCACCGAACAACAACTCATTTTCGCTAAAAAGCAATACCAACGATACAGCAAAATTGGAGGTGCTGTGGATAAAAACACTCTAGAGGGTTATGAGTTCACTTACAGGCGCTTGGAATCGGATTACGCTTATTCTATTGCGGTATTGAATAAAACCATTTTAAGAGCCCCTTTTGATGGCGTGATAGCGAGCAAAAACATTCAGGTGGGCGAGGGGGTGAGCGCGAATAACACGGTGTTATTGAGACTAGTCAGCCATGCTAGGAAATTGGTTATTGAATTTGATTCTAAATATATTAATGCAGTCAAAGTGGGGGATACTTACACTTATTCTATAGATGGGGATTCTAATCAGCATGAAGCTAAAATCACTAAGATTTACCCCACGGTTGATGAAAACACCAGGAAAGTGAGCGCTGAAGCCCTTTTGTCTAAGCCTATGGCAGTGGGGCTTTTTGGCGATGGGTTTATCCAAACGAAGTAATAGGATATTTTGATGTATAAAACAGCGATAAATCGTCCTATTACGACCTTGATGTTTGCTTTGGCGATTGTCTTTTTTGGGGTGATGGGGTTTAAAAAATTGAGCGTGGCGCTTTTCCCTAAAATTGATATGCCTACGGTGGTGGTTACTACGACTTATCCTGGGGCTAGCGCTGAAATCATAGAGAGTAAGGTAACCGATAAGATTGAAGAAGCGGTGATGGGGATTGATGGGATCAAAAAGGTTACTTCCACGAGTTCTAAAAATGTGAGTATTGTCGTCATTGAATTTGAGTTAGAAAAGCCTAATGAAGAAGCCTTAAACGATGTGGTGAATAAAATTTCTTCGGTGCGTTTTGATGATTCTAACATTAAAAAACCCTCTATCAATAAATTTGATACCGACAGCCAAGCCATTATTTCATTGTTTGTGAGCAGTTCAAGCGTGCCCGCTACAACCCTTAATGACTACGCTAAAAACACCATTAAGCCCATGCTCCAAAAAATCAATGGGGTAGGGGGCGTGCAGCTCAACGGCTTTAGGGAGCGCCAGATTAGGATTTATGCCGATCCCACTTTGATGAATAAATACAACCTGACTTATGCGGATCTTTTCAGCACGCTTAAAGCGGAGAATGTGGAAATTGATGGGGGGCGCATTGTCAATAGCCAAAGGGAATTGTCTATTTTAGTGAATGCGAATAGTTACAGCGTCGCAGATGTGGAAAAGATCCAAGTGGGCAATCATGTGCGTCTTAGCGATATTGCAAAGATTGAAATCGGTTTGGAAGAAGACAACACTTTTGCGAGCTTTAAAGACAAGCCCGGTGTGATTTTAGAAATCCAAAAGATTGCCGGAGCGAATGAAATTGAAATCGTGGATAGGGTGTATGAAGCTTTAAAACACATTCAAGCCATTAGCCCCAGCTATGAAATCAGACCCTTTTTAGACACCACGAGCTATATCCGCACCTCTATTGAAGACGTGAAATTTGACCTAGTCTTGGGGGCGATTTTAGCGGTTTTGGTGGTGTTTGCGTTCTTGCGTAACGGCACGATCACCCTTGTTTCAGCGATCTCTATCCCTATTTCTATCATGGGGACTTTTGCACTCATTCAATGGATGGGTTTTTCATTAAACATGCTCACCATGGTGGCTTTAACGCTAGCGATAGGGATTATCATTGATGATGCGATCGTGGTGATTGAAAACATCCATAAAAAGCTAGAAATGGGCATGAGTAAACGAAAAGCGAGCTATGAGGGGGTGAGGGAGATTGGCTTTGCTCTAGTGGCGATTTCAGCGATGCTGCTCTCTGTTTTTGTGCCTATAGGGAACATGAAAGGCATTATCGGGCGCTTTTTCCAAAGTTTTGGGATCACGGTGGCTTTAGCGATCGCTTTATCGTATGTGGTGGTCGTTACGATTATCCCCATGGTAAGTTCAGTCGTGGTCAATCCCAGGCATTCTCGTTTTTATGTGTGGAGTGAACCTTTTTTTAAGGCTTTAGAGGCTCGTTATACCCGATTGCTCCAATGGGTATTAAACCACAAGCTCATTATCTTTATAGCGGTGGTTTTGGTGTTTGTGGGTTCGCTTTTTGTGGCTTCTAAATTGGGTATGGAGTTCATGTTGAAAGAAGATAGGGGGAGGTTTTTAGTGTGGCTCAAGGCTAAACCGGGCGTGAGCATAGATTACATGACACAAAAGAGCAAGATCTTTCAAAAAGCGATTGAAAAACATGCTGAAGTGGAATTCACCACCTTGCAAGTGGGTTATGGCACCACACAAAACCCTTTTAGAGCGAAAATTTTTGTGCAACTCAAGCCTTTAAAAGAGCGCAAAAAAGAGGGTGAATTGGGGCAATTTGAGTTGATGAGCGCTTTAAGGAAGGAATTAAGAAGCATGCCTGAAGCTAAAGGTTTAGATATTATTAATCTTTCTGAAGTCGCTCTTTTAGGGGGCGGTGGGGATAGTTCGCCTTTTCAAACCTTTGTGTTTTCCCATTCTCAAGAAGCGGTGGATAAAAGCGTGGAGAATTTGAAAAAATTCTTATTAGAAAGCCCTGAATTAAAAGGCAAGGTTGAAAGCTATCATACAAGCACGAGCGAATCGCAACCGCAACTGCAACTCAAAATCTTAAGACAAAACGCCAACAAATACGGCGTGAGCGCTCAAACCATTGGATCAGTGGTGAGTTCTGCTTTTTCTGGGACTTCTCAAGCGAGCGTGTTCAAAGAAGATGGCAAAGAATACGACATGATCATTAGAGTGCCTGATGACAAGCGCGTTTCTGTAGAAGACATCAAACGCTTGCAAGTGCGTAACAAATACGATAAATTGATGTTTTTAGACGCTTTAGTGGAAATCACAGAAACTAAAAGCCCGTCTAGTATTTCTCGCTACAACCGCCAACGCAGCGTTACGGTGCTTGCTGAGCCTAATAGGAATGCGGGCGTTTCTTTGGGCGAGATTTTAACGCAAGTGAGTAAAAACACTAAAGAATGGCTGGTTGAAGGGGCAAATTACAGATTTGCCGGTGAAGCGGATAACGCCAAAGAGAGCAATGGGGAGTTTTTAGTCGCTCTAGCGACAGCGTTTGTGTTGATCTATATGATTTTAGCGGCGTTGTATGAGTCCATTCTAGAGCCTTTTATCATCATGGTTACCATGCCTTTAAGCTTTTCAGGGGCGTTTTTTGCTCTAGGTTTAGTCCATCAGCCTTTGAGCATGTTCTCTATGATAGGCTTGATCTTGCTCATTGGTATGGTGGGTAAAAACGCCACGCTTTTAATTGATGTGGCGAATGAAGAGCGTAAAAAAGGTTTGAATATCCAAGAAGCCATTTTGTTTGCCGGCAAAACCCGTCTGAGACCGATTTTAATGACGACCATTGCGATGGTTTGTGGCATGCTGCCTTTAGCGCTAGCGAGTGGGGATGGAGCGGCGATGAAATCCCCTATAGGGATTGCGATGAGTGGGGGCTTGATGATTTCTATGGTGTTAAGCTTACTCATTGTGCCGGTGTTTTATCGTTTGCTCGCTCCCATAGACGACAAAATCAAGCGGTTTTATCAAAACCAAAAAACTTTAGAATGAAAAAAATTGTTTTAATTTTGGCTTTATGGGCGGGTTTGTTAGGGGCGTTTGAGCCTAAAAAAAGTCATATTTATTTTGGGGCTATGGTGGGTTTAGCTCCTATTAAAATAACCCCAAAACCCATTAGCGACTCTTCTTATACGGCTTTTTTATGGGGGGCTAAAGGGGGGTATCAATTCGCTTTTTTTAAAACTCTAGCGCTAAGGGGTGAATTTTCCTACCTTATGGCGATAAAACCCACCGCACTGCACACGATTAACACTTCTTTATTGAGCTTAAATATTGATGTGTTAAGCGATTTTTATACTTACAAAAAATACAGCTTTGGGGTGTATGGGGGGCTTGGGATAGGGTATTTTTATCAAAGCAACCATTTAGGCATGAAAAATAGTTCGTTTATGGGTTATAACGGCTTGTTTAATGTGGGGCTTGGCAGCACGATCGATCGCCACCACCGCATAGAGCTTGGGGCTAAGATCCCTTTTTCAAAGACTAGAAATTCTTTTAAAAATCTTTATTTTTTAGAGAGCGTTTTTATCCATGCGAGTTATAGTTACGCTTTTTAAAGGAGATGTATTACAGAAAGTAACTAACTGATGGTTTTTATAATGAGATTGGTTACTAACATATAAAAGGATTTGTTTTGTTTTCTTTTAGTTAATATAATGACCTTTTTGTTGTAGATAGTGTTAAGAAATGTAATTATATAATATAATATGAAAGGGTTCAAAATATGACTTATAGAAATGGCAAAATAGATTTAAAGGAACGCTTTAGCAAAAACCGCTCTTTTAAGGGCATTAAAAAGAAAATCGCTAAAAAATATACAATCAAAAACTCGCCTTTGACAATTTACTCCTTAAAAACGCATTCAAATTCTTCTCTATCCATTAATAAAAAAATCTTCTTAGGGCTAGGGTTTGTTTCGGCTTTGAGCGCTGAAGATTATAAGAGTTCGGTGTATTGGCTCAATAGCGTGAATGAAAATAACAGCCACAAATCCTACTATGTCAGCCCTTTACGCACTTGGGCTGGGGGGAATAGGAATTTCACGCAAAATTATAACAATAGTCAGTTATACATAGGGACAAAAAACGCTTCTTCAACACCTAATCATTCTTCTGTGTGGTTTGGGGAAAAGGGCTATATCGGTTTTATTACGGGGGTTTTTAAGGCTAGAGACATTTTTATCACAGGAGCTGTTGGATCGGGCAATGAGTGGAAAACTGGCGGAGGTGCGATACTGGTTTTTGAAAGCTCAAACGAATTAAGCGCTAATGGGGCTTATTTTCAAAATAACAGAGCCGGGACACAAACTTCTTGGATCAATTTGATTTCCAATCATAGCGTGAATTTGACAAACACAGATTTTGGCAACCAAACCCCTAATGGAGGCTTTAATGCTATGGGGCGAAAGATCACTTATAATGGTGGGATCGTCAATGGTGGGAATTTTGGCTTTGACAATGTGGATAGCAATGGCACAACTACCATTAGCGGAGTAACTTTCAACAATAATGGCGCGCTCACTTATAAGGGTGGGAATGGTATCGGGGGGAGCATCACTTTCACTAACTCTAATATCAATCATTACAAACTCAATCTTAATGCTAATAGCGTTACCTTTAATAACAGCACTCTAGGGAGCATGCCTAATGGCAATATTAATACTATAGGAAATGCCTACATTCTTAATGCAAATAATATTACTTTTAATAATTTGACCTTTAATGGGGGTTGGTTCGTTTTTAATAGACCTGATGCTCATGTTAATTTTCAAGGCACAACCACGATCAATAACCCCACTTCGCCTTTTGTCAATATGACCGGTAAAGTTACTATTAATCCTAATGCGATTTTTAATATTCAAAATTACACGCCTAGTATAGGGAGCGCTTACACGCTCTTTAGCATGAAAAATGGCAACATCACTTATAATGATGTCAATAACTTATGGAATATCATCAGGCTTAAAAACACGCAAGCCACAAAAGACAATAGCAAAAACGCCACTTCCAATAACAACACCCACACTTACTATGTAACCTACAATTTAGGCGGCACGCTTTATCATTTCAGACAAATTTTTAGTCCTGATTCCATTGTTTTGCAATCCGTCTATTATGGCGCGAACAATATTTATTACACCAATAGCGTGAATATCCATGACAATGTCTTTAATTTAAAAGACATTAAAGACAATAGAGACGATACGATTTTTTATCTTAACGGCTTGAACACTTGGAATTACACTAATGCGAGATTTACTCAAACCTATGGCGGGAAAAACAGCGCTTTAGTCTTTAACGCTACGACCCCTTGGGCTAATGGCGCAATCCCTAAATCTAACAGCACGGTGCGTTTTGGGGGGTATGAGGGAGTCAATTGGGGGAAAACGGGCTATATCACCGGCACTTTCACAGCCGATAGGGTTTATATCACCGGTAACATGATGTCTGGGAATGGCGCTCAAACCGGTGGGGGGGCGACTTTGAATTTTGTGGGTGCAACTGAAGTCAATATCGCCGGAGCCACTTTTAAAAACTTAAAAACCACTTCACAAAACTCTTACATGACTTTTATCGCTTTAGGGGATAGTTCTAGGAGTGGTAAGATCAATGTTTCTCAGTCTGATTTTTACGATTGGACGGGTGGGGGGTATGATTTTACCGGTAACAGCGCTTTTGATAGCGTGAATTTCAACAAGACTTATTACAAATTTCAAGGCCCTAAAAACACTTACACCTTTAAAAACACGAACTTTTTAGCAGGGAATTTTAAGTTTCAAGGCAAGACCACCATTGAAAAATCCGTTTTAGATGACGCTTCTTACACTTTTGATGGCGCGAATAACACCTTTAATGAAAACAAGTTTAATGGCGGATCGTTTAATTTCAACCATGCAGAGCAGACAGACGCTTTTAATAACAACTCGTTTAATGGCGGTTCGTTTAGTTTTAACGCCAAGCAAGTGGATTTTAATCATAACTCGTTCAATGGGGGCGTGTTTAATTTCAATAATACCCCTAAAGTCAGTTTTACTGATGACGCTTTTAATGTGAATAACCAATTCAAAATAAACGGTGCTCAAACGGATTTTACTTTCAATAAGGGCGTTATTTTCAACATGCAAGGGCTTTTGAGCAGTTTAAGCGTAGGCACGACTTACCAATTGCTTAACGCTAAAAGCGTGGATTATAAGGATAACAATAACGCTTTGTATCAAATGTTGCGTTGGACGAGTGGGGAAAACCCTAGTGGTAAATTAGTAGATGAAAATAAAACCGCACCAAGCAGCGCTAAAATTTATAATGTCCAATTCACCGATAACGGCTTGACTTACTACATCAAAGAAAATTTTAATAACGGGATCACGCTCACCCGTTTATGCACTCTAGGCTATACGCATTGCGTGAATATCCACAATGATGCATTTCATCTTAAAAATATCAATAATAACGCCAGTAACACCGTGTTCTATCTCAACGGCATGACGACTTGGAAGATCGCTGGCACAGGCGTTTTCACGCAAGATTATAGCGGCGCTAACAGCGTTTTAGTGTTCAATCAGACCACCCCTTTTCTTGATGGAGCAAATCCCGCTTCTAATAGCGTGGTGGGTTTTGGGAAAACTTCTGGGGCTGAATGGGGGTTAGTGGGCTATATTCAAGGCATTTTTAAAGCCAACCAAATTGACATTACCGGCACGATTCGCTCCGGCAATGGGGCTAAAACTGGTGGGGGCGCGACTTTAGTGTTTAACGCTGAAAAGCGTTTGAATATCGCTAACGCTAATTTGAATAACGATAAAGCCGGTTTGCAAAATTCATGGATGAATTTCATTGTCAATAACGGCAACTTGAATGTAACAAACGCAAATTTTAGCAACCAAACCCCGCATGGAGGCTTTAACCTTAAGGCCAATAACATTACTTGGGATAAAGGCTCTGTGAATGGAGGGGGGAATTTTGGCGTGGATAACGCTAGCGCTAACGGAAATGCCGTGATTAAGAACATTAATTTTAGCGATAACGGCACTTTGATTTATAAAGGGGGTGAAAACAGCACCGGAAATTCCCTAACCCTAGAAAACAACACTTTCAATTCCTATAACATCAACGCCAAAGCGCAAAACCTAATTTTTAACAACAACTCGTTTAATGGCGGGAGCTATTCGTTTAATGACACTAAAAACACCACCTTTAAAGGCACAAACACGCTTATTAATAGCGATCCTTTTAGCCGCCTTCAAGGATCAATCGCTATTGACAATAATAGTATTTTTAATATTGAAAGGGATTTGACTGACAACACCACCTACACGCTTTTAAGCGGGAATAACATTAAATATAATAATGAAATTTTGGCGGACAATGTTTTTTCAAAAAATTTATGGAATTTAATCCATTATGGTGGCGAACAAGGGACTCTATTAAGAGCGGATAACAACACTTTTTTTGTGCAATTCACCCAAAGCAACGGCCAAAAATTTGTTTTTGAAGAAACTTTTAACCCAGGCTCTATCACCTATAAATATTTCACTATCCATTCTTCGCCTTTCCACACAGACGCTGATTCTAAGGATATTTGGAATCAAGTGAGGAAGCAGTTTGATTTCATTCCAGGAAAAACCCCTGTGTGTGTTGGCGTGTGCTATATCGCGCCTTATAAAAATCAAGACCTTATTGGCTCTAGCGCTTTTGCGTGGTCGCTGAACTTTGGGGCTACGGTGGTAGGGACTTTGCTTTTAGGGAGCGCTCAAGAAAAGGCCAATAACAATGGCGGATCTATCTGGTTTGGTAAGAATAATTTGTTGTATTTGCATGGCAATTTCAACGCGACTAATATCTTTTTAACGAATAACTTTAATGTCGGCAACCCTAACGCCGGCGGTGGGGCGACGATTAGTTTTAACGCTGATGAAACCTTGAACGCTGACGGATTGAATTACACGAATTTTCAAACCGTGGCTATGGGCTTACAAACTAGCGCGAGCCAGCATTCTTGGGCGAATTTCAATTCCAGGCTTTCTATGGAAATTAAAAACTCTAACTTTAGGGATTTCACATGGGGAGGCTTTAATTTTAATTCAGGGCGTATCGCTTTTGAAAACACCACTTTTAGTGGTTGGACCAATATTAACGGAGCGACTGAGAGCGGCTCATCGTATGTGAATATGGTTGCGAATACGGATCTGATATTCACTAATTCCATTTTAGGAGGGGGCATTCGCTATGATTTGAAAGCTAATAACATTATTTTCAATAACTCTCAAATAGTCATTGATGTGTCTAAGAATGTGAATCAGTCATCATTGAATGGGAATGTTACTTTCAATAATTCCAGGCTTTCAGTCAAGCCCAACGCTGCTATTAATGTTGGGGATAGCCAAACCCAAACGGCTTTAGAAAACGCCTCAAGCCTTTCTTTTTACAACAACAGCGTGGCGAATTTTAACGGCACAACCGCTTTTAATGGGGTGTCTTATTTGAATTTGAACCCTAACGCTCAAGTAAGCTTCAATCAAGCAAATTTCAATAACGCTAATGTAACCTTTTATGGGATTCCGCTATTTGGTAAAACGCCTGATTTTGGCAACTCTGTGCGCCTTATCAATTTCAAAGGGAATACAAATTTTAATCAAGCCACGCTCAATTTAAGGGCTAAAAATATCCATATCAATTTCCAAGGCGCTTCTACTTTTAAACAAAACTCTACGATGAATCTAGCTGAAAGTTCTCAAGCGAGCTTTGACGCTCTCAAAGTGGAAGGGGAAACGAATTTCAATCTCAATAACTCAAGCTTATTAAATTTCAATGGCGATAGCGTTTTTAACGCTCCTGTGAGTTTTTATGCCAATAATTCTCAAATTTCTTTCACTAAATTAGCGACCTTTAATGCAGACGCTTCATTTGATTTAAGCAACAACAGCACCCTGAATTTTCAAAGCGTTCTTTTAAATGGCACTCTAAACCTTTTAGGCAATGGCGCTAACGCTCTAGCTATTAATGCAAGCGGGAATTTCAGCTTTGGATCTCAAGGCGTTTTGAATCTGTCTAATGTGAATTTGTTTGATGCAAAAAACAAGCCCTTAGTTTATAATATTTTACAAGCTCAAAACATTCAGGGTTTAATGGGGAATAACGGCTATGAAAAGATCCGTTTTTACGGCATACAGATTGACAAGGCTGATTATTCGTTTAATAACGGCGTTCATTCTTGGAGTTTCATTAACCCGCTCAACACAACTGAAACGATTACAGAAACCTTGCATAACAACCGCTTGAAAGTGCAGATCTCTCAAAACGGCGCTTCTAATAATACGGCATTTAATCTCGCCCCTAGCTTGTATTTTTACCAAAAAAACCCTTATGATGAAAGCTCTAATTCCTATAATCACACAAGCGATAAAGCCGGCACTTATTATTTGAGCAGCAATATCAAAGGCTTTAATCAAAACAATGAAACACCCGGGACTTATAACGCGCAAAACCAACCCTTACAAGCCTTACACATTTACAATCAGGCTATCACTAAGCAAGATTTGAGTGTGATCGCCAATTTGGGTAAGGAGTTTTTGCCTAAAATAGCCAATCTTTTATCTTCAGGGGCTTTAGACAATCTCAATCTCAATAGCCCAAATAGTTTTGAAACTCTTTTTGGTATCTTTGAAAAGTATGGTATCACTTTAAACCAAGAAAATTGGAAGAGCTTATTAAAGATTATCAATAATTTTTCCAACACGGCTAATTACCATTTCTCTCAAGGCAATCTCGTGGTAGGGGCAATCAAAGAAGGGCAAACGAACACTAACAGCGTGGTGTGGTTTGGAGGCGATGGGTATAAAGAGCCATGCGCGGTTGGGGATAACGCTTGCCAGATGTTTAGGCAGACTAATTTAGGGCAATTGCTCCATTCTAGCGCGCCTTATTTAGGCTATATTAACGCTAATTTTAGGGCTAAAAACATTTACATTACCGGAACCATCGGCAGCGGGAACGCTTGGGGGAGCGGGGGGAGCGCGAATGTGTCTTTTGAAAGCGCGACGAATTTAGTGCTCAATCAAGCCAATATTGACGCTCAAGGGACCGATAAAATCTTTTCTTACTTGGGGAAAGAGGGCATTGAAAAGCTTTTTGGAGAAAAAGGTTTAGGGAATGCGCTTTCTAATATCATTTATGAAGAGAGTTTGAACAATAACGCTATCCCTAAAGATTTAGCCAGCATGATCCCTAAAGATTTTGGATCTAAGACTTTAAGCTCATTGCTTAGCCCTACTGAAGTGAATAACCTCTTAGGCGTGAGCGCTTTTAAAAACGCGATCATGGAAATTTTAAATTCTAAAACGGTGGGCGATGTTTTTGGTGAAAACGGGCTTTTAAACGCGCTAGATCCTATAAAAAGAAAAGAAATTGATCAAATGCTTTTAGAACAGATCCAAGCCCATTCTTCAGGGTTTGAAAAATTCATCGTGAAAACTTTAGGGATTGAAAATGTAGAGAATTTCATCAATAACTGGTATGGCAAGCAAAGCTTGAGTTCTTTTGCCAATAATTTTGTGCCTGGAGGTTTGAATCAAGCCCTGGATAAAATAGGCTCTAGCTCTGATGCCAAAGACTTACAGAGTTTCTTGGATAAAACGACTTTTGGGGATATTCTCAATCAAATGATCAATCAAGCCCCCCTAATCAATAAGCTCATTTCTTGGCTAGGCCCGCAGGATTTGAGCGTGTTAGTCAATATCGCTTTAAATAGCATCACTAATCCTAGCGAAGAGCTGACTAGCACCATTTCTAGCATAGGTGAAAAAGCGTTAAATGACTTATTGGGCGAAGGCGTAGTGAATAAAATCATGAGCAATCAAGTCCTAGGGCAAATGATCAATAAAATCGTCGCTGATAAGGGATTTGGAGGCGTTTATCATCAAGGTTTAGGCACCATACTCCCTAAATCCTTACAAGATGAGTTGAAACAATTGGGCATGGGATCTTTACTCAAACCTAAAGGCTTGCACAATCTCTGGCAAAAAGGGAATTTCAATTTCGTGGCTAAAAACCATGTGTTTGTGAATAACAGCTCGTTTAGTAACGCCACAGGGGGGGAATTGAATTTTGTAGCGGGCAAGTCCATTATTTTTAACGGGAAAAATACGATCAATTTCACGCAATATCAGGGCAGGCTTTCTTTTGTATCTAAAGATTTTTCTAATATTTCATTAGACACCTTAAACGCTACCAATGGTTTAATTCTTAATGCGCCACGAAACGATATTAGCGTTCAAAAAGGTCAAATTTGCGTGAATGTTTTAGATTGCATGGGCGAGAAAAAAACTAATCCTTCAACTTCAAGCGCTCCAACCGATGAAACGCTAGAAGTGAATGCGAATAATTTCGCTTTCTTAGGCACAATTAGAGCGAATGGCTTAGTGGATTTTTCAAAAGTCTTACAAAATACCACGATCGGGACTTTAAATTTAGAGCCAAACGCTACTTTTAAAGCGAATAATTTGATCGTGAATAACGCTTTTAACAATAATTCTAATCATAGGGCTGATATCAGCGGTAATCTCAATGTGGTAAAAGGAGCGGCTCTCAGTACGAATGAAAATGGTTTGAATGTGGGGGGGAATTTTAAGAGCGAAGGGTCATTAATCTTTAATCTTAATAACCCCACCCATCAAACGATTATTAATGTAACGGGCACTTCTACGATCATGTCTTATAACAATCAAGCTTTAATCCATTTTAATACCCAACTCAAGCAAGGCGCTTACACGCTTATGGACGCTAAACGCATGGTTTATGGATATGACAATCAAACCATTCTTGGTGGGAGCTTGAGCGATTATCTTAAACTTTACACCCTCATTGATTTTAACGGCAAACGCATGCAATTAAAGGGCGATTCATTAAGCTATGATGACAAACCGGTCAATATCAAGGATGGGGGTCTTGTGGTAAGCTTTAAAGACAATCAAGGGCAAATGGTGTATTCATCTATCCTTTATGATAAGGTTCAAGTTACGGTTTCTAATCAACCCATTAACATTCAAGCCCCTAGTTTGGAATACTATATCCAGCGCATTCAAGGCGGCGGAGGTTTGAATGCAATCAAATCTGCGGGCAATCATTCCATTATGTGGTTGAATGAGCTTTTTGTGGCTAAGGGAGGTAATCCCTTGTTCGCTCCTTATTATTTGCAAGACAATCCCACTGAACACATTGTTACTTTAATGAAAGATATTACTAGCGCTTTAGGCATGCTTTCTAAACCCAATCTTAAAAACAACTCCACCGATGTTTTGCAACTCAACACTTACACGCAACAAATGGGGCGTTTAGCCAAGCTTTCTAATTTCGCTTCTTTTGATTCAACGGATTTTAGCGAACGCTTGAGCAGCCTTAAAAACCAAAGATTTGCTGACGCTATCCCTAATGCAATGGATGTGATTTTAAAATACTCTCAAAGGGATAAATTAAAAAACAACCTTTGGGCGACTGGTGTTGGGGGCGTGAGCTTTGTGGAAAATGGCACAGGAACGCTCTATGGTGTCAATGTGGGCTATGACAGATTCATTAAGGATGTGATTGTTGGGGGGTATGCAGCTTATGGGTATAGCGGTTTTTATGAACGCATCACTAATTCTAAATCCGATAATGTGGATGTGGGCTTGTATGCGAGAGCCTTTATCAAAAAAAGCGAGCTAACTTTTAGCGTCAATGAAACTTGGGGGGCGAATAAAACCCAAATTAGCTCTACTGATACTCTGCTTTCTATGATCAATCAATCCTACAAATACAGCACATGGACAACGAACGTGAAAGTCAATTACGGGTATGATTTCATGTTTAAAAATAAAAGCATCATTTTAAAACCTCAAATTGGTTTGAGGTATTACTATATTGGCATGACCGGTTTGGAAGGGGTGATGAATAATGCGATCTATAACCAGTTTAAAGCGAACGCTGATCCGTCTAAAAAATCCGTTTTAACGATTGATCTTGCTTTGGAGAACCGCCATTATTTCAACACAAACTCTTATTTTTATGCGATTGGCGGCGTTGGTAGGGATTTGCTTGTAAGGTCTATGGGGGATAAATTGGTGCGTTTCATTGGTAACAACACTTTGAGTTACAGGAAAGGCGAGCTTTATAACACTTTTGCGAGCATCACTACAGGCGGGGAAGTGAGATTGTTTAAAAGCTTTTATGCGAATGCTGGGGTGGGGGCTAGGTTTGGATTGGATTACAAAATGATCAACATTACCGGGAATATTGGAATGCGTTTAGCGTTTTAGGGGGTTGGGGCTTACCCCTTTTTTTTGAGCCATTAAACAATTGATAAATGGTGGGATTAAGGATTTAACGCATGCGTTCTTTTGGTGTTAGTAACATGCGATTAGCGCTTAGTAAAAATAAAATAATGCCACCAATAATGAAAAATGTTGAAGTTGCTAAAACCAGTATAGTATCAATCCCTTGAAAAGCTTTGATTAGAAGTTGATTAAGGTAGTAAAAAATAGATGTTTTGATAAATAATTGACCAATATTAGGTAGGTATTCTAAAGGAACAAAAACATTACAAGACATTAGCGCATAGAGATTGATGATATTACAAAATCCTAAGATGCTTTGTTCGTTTTGAAAAATTCTAGCTACAAAAATTGCCAAGCAAAAACAAAACAATGCGCTTGAAAAAACACTAACAAACCCCAAAATAAGCGCTTTAAAATTAAGAATAGTGATGATATTGAGCGCATAAAAAGAGAGAACAATAAAGATAAAAGCATATAGGATTACAACGATTAGTCTTGAAGCGATTAATGCTAGAGTTATTTGTTTGAAAGTTGCTGGTGATAGCATGTAGAACAAAAATATATTATGCGATCTAGAGCTTGTTATAGCTTGTGTGAGACCAAAGATCGCGCTAGAAATAATAAGAAGTCCCATTAGACCTATAATGTTATTAAAGTAAAAAATTTCAGTGGTATTTTTTGAAAAAACAAAAATTAGTAATAGGAGCATTAAAATAGGATAAATAAAAGTCCAAAATAGCGCACTTGTATTGGTGAGATAAGATTTGATTTCAAGTTTTAGGATAGATAGAATTGCTCCCACTAAATATCCTTTAGTAATGCTAATAAGTCTTTTGTGGTTGGTTTTTCTTTAAAGTTAAAAGTTTTAGCTACAGATTTTAATATAGAATTTAAAGGTTTGTATTGAGCAATGTTGCCATTTTTAAGGAGCAATACCCATTCGCAACTATCTAAGACAATAGGATCATGAGTGGCGATGATACTTGTAAGTTGTTGGGTGTTGCGCAAGCTTATGAGATTTGATAGTCTTATAAGAGCGTTTTGCTCTAAACTAGTTTCTGGTTCATCCATAATAATTAATTGGGGGTGGTGGCTAAGAGCTAAGTCAATCTTTAAGCGCTGTTTTTGTCCATCGCTTAGGTGTTCGTAGGTTTTATTCAAAAGATTTTTTTCAAATAGATTTGGAGTGCAGTTTTTGTGAAAAAATTGATAGAATTTAAAAAGGTCGTTTGCGTTTAATCCAGGTGGGTAGTTGAATAGGTTAGAGACAACTCCCAATTGTTTGCGTTGTGGTATAACATTGTCGTGGTATGGAATATTATTGTTTTGTGCTTTAAAATTATAGTCTGATCCAATGCCTAGAATAGTGTTGATAAGCGTTGATTTTCCAGCACCATTTGTGCCAATAATGGCTGTACTAGTATGACTTTTAAATGAAAAATCTTGTATATTTAAAGCGTTTTTAAACATGGTTTTTGGGTGTATGCTGATGTTAGAAATCATAAAATCCCCTTATTAGAAATGATTTAAAATCCTATTTAGGGTTATTATATTCAAATGATGGTTTTATTTAGCGTAGTATTACTAAAAAATTAACTAATCTTTGTTAAAACGAGCTCAAAGCGTTACTGATAAACACGCTCTAAGCGCATCAAACGATTTTAAAAAGCGTTCAAACTCCAAAAAATAAACAGAGCCAAGGCTTTAAATAAAAAGATCAATAACCTTAAAAAACCAAAGGAACGGAGTCTTTGATTTTCCATTCTCAAAACCCTAAATACCCTCTCATTTTTTGTCCGTTACTGGTTTATGGGTGTTTTAACATGTAAAATTCCAACGCTTTTTCAAAGAGAAGCGAGCGGTTAGGAAAACCTTTCTCTTTCATGTATTCATCCACTTTAGCCATAAAACTAGGCGAAAGTAAAACGCTGTGATTGATTCTTCGCTCTTTGCTTGTTTTTTCTTCGTATTCTATTTCTTCTATTTCGGCTAACAAACTCGGCGAAAGCGAAATGTTAAAACTGCTCCTTCGTTCGCTGCTCACTTTTATTTCTGCTTCTAATTCGGCTAATTCGGTTAGCAACTTTTTGCGTTTGGCTTGTAAAGCCTGAACGGTTGTGTGCACTTTATGGTGTTCCATCATTGCTCCTTAAAACATCTTTATTTTTCGCATTCTACTATAAAATAGGATTTTGTGAGTAAATTCATTAAAAATGAAAATTGGAATTTTTCTTTAGAATTTAACCGGGTATTTGATTTTAATTTTAATCCAATTCTTTAAGGCGTTTTAACAATTCTTCTTCATTCAAAACGCTCACGCCATGTTTTTTTGCTAGAGAGAGTTTTGAGCCGGCGTTTTCTCCAACGATTAAAAAATCGGTTTTAGCACTCACGCTTGAAGAAATTTTTGCCCCTAAATTTTCTAACATTTGAGCGTATTCTTGCCGTGGTTTAGAAAGCGTGCCGGTTAAAACAATCGTTTTATTGCTGAAAACAGAAGAGCTTTTTTGCTTTTCTTCAGCCATATCGCTGTTTTTAGGGTTCAACAACTCAAATAACGATCGGATAAATTCCTGATTGCTCGCATAAAAATTGACTAAAGAACGCGCCATTTCCACCCCAAAGCCTTCCATTTCTAAAAACTCGGCTTCGCTTTTTTCTAACACATTTAAGCCGTATTTGGCTAGCGTTTTACTCGCTCCCTTACCGACATGCTCAATCCCTAAAGCGTTGATCAAACGCCATAAGGGAGGGTTTTTGCTCTTTTGAATAGCGTCTAATAGATTTTGAGCTTTTTTGATTTTGAATTTGTCTAGCCGCATTAAATCTTCCAATTTTAAAGCATACAAATCCAAAGCGTTAACAATGAGTTTTTCTTCAAAAAGTTGTTCTATGACTTTATCGCCCAAGCCTTGAATGTTTAAAGCGTCCTTAGAAGCGAAATGAATCAAGCTTTCTTTCAACCTTGCTGGGCAATTAAGGTTTTGACAATAAGTAAAAATCTCTTCGCATAAAAGCTCATGCGAGCATATAGGGCAAACTTTGGGGCGTTCAATTTTATGTTGCGAGCCGTCTCTATAAGATTCTAAAGGTTTGATGATTTTAGGGATCACATCGCCGCTTCTAATGACAACGACTCTATCATTGAGCATGATATTCTTTTTTTCAATTTCAGAATAATTGTGCAAGGTCGCTTTCGTAATCATGGCTCCAGCAATTTCTACAGGCTCTAAAAGAGCGACCGGTGTGATTGCCCCGCTGCGCCCCACTTGGTTAATGACTCCTACAATTTTGGTGTGTTTTTCTAGAGCCGGGAATTTATAAGCGCAGGCGAATTTAGGGGATTTTTGCGTGTAGCCTAGCTCCTTTTGAATATTTAATTCATTCACAACGATCACCATGCCGTCTAAAAGGGCAAAAAAGCCCTCCCTTTCTTTAATCAGGGTGTGGTAATTGTCTTCTATTTCTTGGTGGTTTTTGTTTAGGCTTAAGTATTGAATGGCGCTAAAACCTAACGAGACGATAAAATCCAAACACTCCTTAAAGCTTAAAAAATTTAAAGAATGCTTGCCCACGCCCCAAGGAATGAATTGCAATTTACGCTTTTTAGTGATTTTGCTATCAAGCTGCCTCAAACTCCCTGATGCGGCATTTCTGGGGTTAGCGAATAGGGGCTCGTTAGCATTTAAGCGCTCTTGATTCAAAGCGTCAAAATCCTTTTTAGAAATGATCACTTCGCCCCTGATTTCTATTTCTTCATTATAAGCGATAGTGTGGGGGATATTAGCGATGTGTTTAGCGTTGTTAGTAACAAGCTCTCCTTCTAAGCCATTACCCCTAGTGGTCGCACTCACTAGCTTGCCATGTTGATACAAAAGATTGAGCGAAACCCCATCAAGTTTGGGCGAACACACGAATGAAGCGTTAGGATAGGCTTTTAAAATGCGTTGCAACCACGCTTGCAATTCGCTTTGATTGAACACATCATCTAAACTCCACATCCGCATTAAATGGGGATTCTTATTGAATGAATTGGTGGCAGTAGCCCCCACTTTTTGGGTAGGGGAGTTAGCTTGAATGCTATTAGGGTTTTTTTCTTCATAAGCTTTTAATTCTTGGTAAAGTTCATCATAGACTGCATCGCTTACGATAGGATCATCAAGGTTGTAATAATGGTGCGATAGGGTGTTTAAATATGCAATTCTTTCTAAATATTCTTTTTGGCTTTTTATCATGTTTGTAAAAACCTTTTAAACTAAATTAGGGTAGTATTATAACATTTAATCTTTGATAGGGCTTTAGGGGAAATTAGGTGGTAAGAGACATTGACAAAACGACTTCGTTGCACTTAAACAACGAAGCGCAATTTCTGTGCTTTAGATTAGATGCAGAAAAAGACACCCAACTTTATGGCATGAATATTTTTAAGATCCGAGAAATTATCCATTATGACGGAGAGGTTACAGAGATTCTTGGGGGGAGCGATGGCATGATGCTTGGGTTTCTTAGCGTTAGGGGCGAATCCATTCCTTTAGTGGATGTGAAAAGGTGGTTGCATTATAACGCCAATGATCCGAGTCGTGATCTAAAAGAATGCAGCGTTAAAGATGACCATAATTTAGTGATCGTGTGCCATTTTTCTAACCATTCCATCGCTCTAAAGGTTTTAAAAATTGAAAGGATCATCCATAAAAATTGGACTGAGATTAGCGCTGGGGACAAACAAGGCATTAATGAAGAGGGCAAGCTTAGCGCTATCACTCGTTTTGATGAACAACGAGTGGTGCAGATCTTAGATGTGGAAAAAATGATTAGCGATGTTTTCCCTAGCTTGAAAGATTTAGACGATTTGACTTTGCGTTGCATAGAAGCCATTCAAAGCCAAAAACTCATTTTAATCGCTGAAGATTCCTTAAGCGCTCTTAAAACCCTAGAAAAGATCGTTCAAACTTTAGAATTGCGTTATTTAGCCTTTCCAAACGGGAGGGAATTGTTGGATTATTTGTATGAAAAAGAACATTACCAACAAGTCGGCGTGGTCATTACGGATTTAGAAATGCCTAACATTTCAGGGTTTGAAGTGTTAAAAACCATTAAAGCTGATCATAGAACTGAGCATCTTCCTGTGATTATCAATTCGTCCATGAGCAGCGATTCTAACCGCCAATTAGCCCAATCTTTAGAAGCGGATGGTTTTGTGGTAAAATCTAACATTCTTGAAATCCATGAAATGCTTAAAAAAACGCTTTCATAAATTTAATTTTTGTTTTAATTTAAAGGGATAAAACATGCGAAGTCATTTTTGCACAGAAATTAGTGAAAAAGATGTGGGTAAAACCATCAAAGTGGCCGGGTGGTGTAACACTTATAGAGACCATGGGGGCGTGGTTTTTATTGATTTAAGGGATAAAAGCGGTTTGGTGCAACTAGTCTGTGATCCTAGCTCTAAGGCTTATGAAAAGGCTTTAGAGGTTAGGAGCGAATTTGTGCTAGTGGCTAAAGGAAGAGTGCGTTTGAGAGGCGTTGGGTTAGAAAACCCTAAACTAAAAACGGGTAAAATTGAAATCGTTTTAGAAGAGTTAGTCATTGAAAATAAAAGCGCTACCCCACCGATTGAAATTGGCAATAAAAACGTGAATGAAGATTTGCGCTTGAAATACCGCTATTTGGATTTGCGCTCTTTGAACGCTTATGAAATCTTTAAATTGCGCAGCGAAGTGGCTTTAATCACTCGTAACACTCTATCCCAAAAGGGTTTTTTAGAGATTGAAACCCCCATTTTGTCTAAAACCACGCCTGAGGGGGCTAGGGATTATTTAGTGCCAAGCAGGGTGCATGAGGGCGAATTTTTCGCACTCCCTCAAAGCCCGCAATTGTTCAAACAGCTTTTAATGGTGGGGGGAATGGACAGGTATTTTCAAATCGCTCGTTGCTTTAGAGATGAAGATTTAAGAGCGGACAGGCAGCCGGAATTCACGCAAATTGATGCGGAAATGAGTTTTTGCGATGAAAATGATGTGATGGGCGTGGTGGAAGATTTGTTGCAAGAGATTTTTAAAGCGATTGGGCATACTATTTCTAAACCTTTTAAACGCATGCCTTATAAGGAAGCGATGGAAAATTACGGGAGCGATAAGCCGGATTTACGCTTTGAATTGCCTTTAATAGAAGTGGGGGATTGTTTTATAGACAGCTCAAACGCTATTTTTTCTAATATCGCACAAGATCCTAAAAACCAACGCATTAAAGCTTTGAATGTTAAGGGGGCTGATGCGGTTTTTAGCCGCAGCGTTTTAAAAGAATTAGAAGAATTTGTGCGCCAATTTGGGGCTCAAGGCTTAGCGTATTTGCAAATTAAAGAAGACGGGATTAAAGGGCCTTTAGTTAAATTTTTGAGCGAAAAGGGGCTTAAAAATATTTTAGAAAAAACTGATGCGCAAGTTGGGGATATTGTCTTTTTTGGAGCCGGGGATAAAAAAATCGTGTTAGATTACATGGGGCGCTTGCGTTTGAAAGTGGCTGAAACGCTTGATCTGATTGATAAAGACGCTTTGAATTTCTTATGGGTAGTCAATTTCCCCATGTTTGAAAAAACCGAAAACGGCTATCACGCCGCACACCACCCTTTTACGATGCCTAAAAATATAGAATGCGAAGATATAGAAGAGATTGAAGCGCATGCGTATGATGTGGTGCTTAATGGCGTGGAGCTTGGTGGGGGGAGCATAAGGATTCATAAAGAAGAAATGCAAAAAAAAGTCTTTGAAAAAATCAATATCAACGAAGAGGAAGCGCAAAAGAAATTTGGCTTTTTACTAGAAGCGCTAAAGTTTGGCGCTCCTCCTCATGGGGGCTTTGCGATAGGCTTTGATCGCTTGATCATGCTAATGACCAAATCCAATAGTATTAGAGATGTGATCGCTTTCCCTAAAACGCAAAAAGCTTCATGCTTATTGACGAATGCACCTAGCCCCATTAATGAAGAGCAACTAAGAGAATTACACATTCGCTTGAGAAAATAATTTAAAAGGATATGATATGAAACAACTATTTTTGATTATTGGAGCCCCAGGGAGTGGTAAAACCACTGATGCAGAGCTTATCGCTAAGAATAACAGCGAAACAATCGCTCATTTTTCTACCGGGGATTTATTGAGAGCTGAGAGCGCTAAAAAGACTGAGCGAGGCTTATTGATTGAAAAATTCACTTCTCAAGGCGAATTAGTGCCTTTAGAAATTGTGGTAGAAACGATCCTTGCAGCGATTAAAAGCTCTAGCAAAGGGATCATTTTAATTGATGGCTATCCCAGGAGCGTGGAACAAATGCAGGCTCTGGATAAGGAATTGAGTGCTCAAAACGAAGTGATCTTAAAAAGCGTGATTGAAGTAGAAGTGAGTGAAAACACCGCTAAAGAAAGGGTTTTAGGGCGCTCTAGGGGGGCTGATGATAATGAAAGGGTGTTTCATAACCGCATGCGGGTGTTTTTAGATCCCTTAGCTGAAATCCAAAATTTCTACAAGGCTAAGCATTTGCATAAAATCATCAATGGCGAAAGAAGTATTGAAGAAATCGTGAATGAAATGCAAAAATATATTTTGTCTTTTGGGAATTAAAATGCGCTCTTAAGGAGAATGAGCTGTGATTTCTGTCTATATCATTTCTTTAAAAGAAAGTCAAAGGCGTTTGGATACTGAAAAACTCGTTTTAGAATCCAATGAAAAATTTAAAGGCCGTTGTGTTTTTCAAATCTTTGACGCTATTAGCCCTAAACATGAAGATTTTGAAAAATTTATTCAAGAGCTTTATGATGCACAAAGCATGTTAAAATCCGATTGGTTCCATTCTGATTGGTGTCGTGGAGAATTGTTACCCCAAGAATTTGGGTGCTATTTAAGCCATTATCTTTTGTGGAAAGAATGCGTTAAATTAAACCAACCGGTCGTTATTTTAGAAGACGATGTAGCCTTAGAGTCCAATTTCATGCAAGCCTTAGAAGATTGTTTGAAAAGCCCTTTTGATTTTGTCAAGCTTTTTGGGTGGTATTGGAATTTTCATAAGACCAATTTGCACACGCTCCCCTTAGAGAGAGATGCTGTAGAATCTGTGGGAGAGACACCCATTGAAGATCATGTAAAGACTGAAGCACCTGAAACGCCTATTGAAAATTATGAAGTTACCCCCCCCCCCCCCAATCCCACACAAGATGCGCAACAAGACTCTATTATTGAAACGCAACAAGACCCTAAAGGACTATCTGAGCCTTGCAAAATAGCGCCCCAAAAAATCTCTTTTAACCAAGTAGTTTTTAAAAAAATTAAAAGAAAGCTCAACCACTTCATTGGAAATATTTTAGCTCGGACAGAAGTGTATAAGAAACTCACAGGAAAATACGATGAACTCACAGGAAAATACGATGAACTCATGGGAAAATACGATGAACTCACAGGAAAATACGACGAACTCATGGGAAAATACGAATCCTTATTGGCAAAAGAAACAAACATCAAAGAGACCTTTTGGGAAAGGCGTGCTGATAGTGAAAAAGAAGCCTTTTTTTTAGAGCATTTTTACCTCACCAGCGTGTATGTGGCTTCTACGGCAGGATACTATATCACGCCTAAGGGCGCTAAAACTTTTATAGAAGCCACGGAACGTTTTAAAATCATAGAGCCGGTGGATATGTTCATAAACAACCCCACTTACCATGATGTCGCTACTCTTACTTACTTGCCTTTGCCTGTTTCTTTGAACAAGCATTGCAAAATCAGCACCATCCAAAATCTAAAAAAATCCGACATTTCATTGAGCGGCCCTAAAAAGTCTTACTTGGATAATCTTCTTTATGATCAATTAAACACTAGAAAGTGCTTAAAAGCCTTTCACAAATACAGCAGACGATACGCTCCTTTAAAAACCCCTAAAGAGGTTTAAAAAGAATGAAAAAACTTTATGGTAGAATGTCACAGAATGCCATATTTAGGAGTTCATTTGACACAAGTTTATATCATTTCTTTAAAAGAAAGTCAAAGGCGTTTGGATACTGAAAAACTCGTTTTAGAATCCAATGAAAAATTTAAAGGCCGTTATGTTTTTCAAATCTTTGACGCTATTAGCCCTAAACACGAAGATTTTGAAAAACTCGTTCAAGAGCTTTATGATTCTTCAAGTTTGTTAAAATCCGATTGGTTCCATTCTGATTATTGTTATCAAGAATTATTGCCCCAAGAATTTGGGTGCTATTTAAGCCATTATCTTTTGTGGAAAGAATGCGTCAAAACAAATCAACCGGTCGTTATTTTAGAAGATGACGTAGCGCTAGAGTCCAACTTCATGCAAGCCTTAGAAGATTGCTTGAAAAGCCCTTTTGATTTTGTGAGACTCTACGGGCATTATTGGGGAGGCCATAAAACCAATTTGTGCGCTCTCCCTATTTATACAGAGAATGAAAATGAAGAGGTTGAAGTGCCTATGGAAAATCATGCAGAGACCGAAGCGTCTATGGAAAAAACGCCTATTGAAAACCATGAAGTTACCCCCCCCCCCCCAATCCCACACAAGATGCACAACAAGAAGAATTATCTAATCCTTGCAAAATAGCACCCCAAAAAACCTCTTTTAACCAAGTGGTTTTTAGAAAAATTAAAAGAAAACTCAACCGCTTCATTGGAAATATTTTAGCTCGGACAGAAGTGTATAAGAATGTCGTAGAAAAATACGATGATCTCACCACAAAATACGATGATCTCAATAAGAAACTCGTAGAAAAATACGACGAACTCAACAAAAAATACGATGATCTCACCACAAAATATGAATCCTTATTGGCAAAAGAGGCAAACATCAAAGAGACTTTTTGGGAATCTCGCGCTGATAATGAAAAAGAAGCACTATTTTTAGAGCATTTTTACCTCACCAGCGTGTATGTGGCCACTACAGCAGGCTACTACTTAACCCCTAAGGGCGCTAAAACCTTTATAGAAGCCACGGAGCATTTTAAAATCATAGAGCCGGTGGATATGTTTATGAACAACCCCACTTACCATGATGTGGCGAATTTGACTTATTTGCCTTGCCCTGTTTCTTTAAACAAACATGCTTTCAATAGCACCATTCAAAATGCAAAAAAGCCTGACATTTCATTAAAGCCTCCTAGAAAATCCTATTTTGATAATCTTTTTTATCATAAATTCAACGCTCAAAAGTGCTTAAAAGCCTTTCACAAATACAGCAAACAATACGCTCCTTTAAAAACCACTAAAGAGGTTTAAAAAGAGCGGGCTTTATGTTAGAATAAGTCTTTTTATTCAAAGGAGATTGCAATGAATTTAGAGAAGTTAGAAGTGAGCCATGACGCTGATTCTTTGTGCGTGGTGATTGAAATATCCAAGCATTCTAATATCAAGTATGAATTGGATAAAGAAAGCGGGGCTTTAATGGTGGATAGGGTGCTTTATGGGGCGCAAAATTACCCCGCGAATTACGGCTTTGTGCCTAACACTTTAGGATCTGATGGCGACCCTGTAGATGTGTTGGTTTTAAGCGATGTGGCTTTTCAAGCCGGAAGCGTAGTGAAAGCGCGCTTGGTTGGGGTTTTGAACATGGAAGATGAAAGCGGAATGGATGAAAAATTACTCGCTCTGCCCATAGATAAGATCGATCCCACGCATTCCTATGTCAAAGATATTGATGATTTATCCAAACACACTTTGGATAAAATCAAGCATTTTTTTGAAACTTACAAGGATTTAGAGCCTAATAAATGGGTGAAAGTCAAGGGGTTTGAAAACAAAGAGAGCGCGATTAAGGTTTTAGAGAAAGCGATAAAAGCCTATCAAGGCTAAAGATTTTTTAAAGGGGTTTGGCTTATTTAAGCGATAAAAGCCCTTTTTTAACGCTCACAATATAAAAGGCTTTTGTCTTGTTGGGTGTTGGTATAAAATAGGGTAGTTTAAAGCGGATTTTTGTATCAATTCCCATAAAAACAAGCGCCAAAAACTACAATTTAACGATCTTAACCCCACTGCCGCCTAAATTAATGGGAGCGTCGCTAAAGCTCACCACTTTAGGGTGGTTTTTTAAAAATTCTTTCACAAACTTTTCTAAAATCCCGCTCCCTTTGCCATGGCAAATCAGCACTTCTTCAAAGCCCCCTAAAAGCGCGTCGTTTAAAAAAGCGTCTAGTAAATCCAGGGCTTCTTCGCTGCGTTGCCCTCTTAAATCAAGGCGCAAGCTCGCTTCTTTGGGTTTAGGAATAATGGTTTTAGGGGGTTTGAATTTGTTTTTAGGGGGTTTTTGGATTTGTTTCAACCAACTCCCATGCGCTTTCAAACGCATGCCAAACTCGGTTTCTACCAAATAATAGCCCTTGTCTAAAATTTGCGCTATCATCACGCTTTCATTTTTATAATGCGCTTTTTCGTTAATTTGAAAGCTTGTTATGATTTGTGGGATTTCCTGGTCTGTTTTATGCTTGTTTAAAATCTCGCTCGCTTTATGGATTTCTTTATGCATGGAGCTGGTATCTTTTGAAGCGACTTCGCTTTTTAAGATATTTAGGGCTTGTTGGTAGGATTTTTCCAATTCCAATTTTTTATTATGAAAGATTTCTTTTTGTTTTTCCATTTCTAAAAGCCATGCGTTTTTTAAATCTTCTTGCTCTTTTAAAGCGTCCTCTAAGCTTTCATTTTTTTGCTTTAATTCCCTTTCTAGCGCGCTGGAATTTTCAATCAAAACATTCAATTTTTCCTTATCTTCGCCATAGAAGGCTTTCGCTTTTTCAATCAAAAAATGCGGTACGCCATAGCGCAAAGCGGTTTCAAACGCATAGCTTTTGCCAATAACCCCTTTTAAAAAAGTGTAAGTGGGCCGTTCTTTTTCCTCGTCATAAAGAGCGGCTAGTAATTCCACTTCCTTGTTTTCTGCCATCAACACGCTCAGGCGTTTGTGGTGCGTGGTGATAATGATTTGGTTGTTTTGTTTGAGCAATTTTTCTAACAGGGTTTTATACAAACTGCTCGCTTCATCAGCGTCAGTCCCTAGCTCAATTTCATCAACGCCTAAAAGCATGTTTTCTTTGGATAAAAGAGCGCTAAATTGCTTCATTCTGCCGGCGAAAGTAGAGATATTGTTCGCGCTGTTTTGGGGGTCGTTGATAATGGCGTGGATTTCTTTGAAATAGGGGATAATGGAATGATGGGCGTTGATTTTCATAGGAATGAGATGCTTGCTCAAAAACGCCGCGCTTAAAAGCGATTTTAAGAGCATGGTTTTCCCGCCCGCATTCACGCCGGTAACAGCGAGCATGGATTTTTCAAACTTCAAATTTAAGGGCTTTGGCTCTTTTAAAATGGGGTGCGAAAAGTTTTCTAAAATCATTTTTTTTGCGTAAAGCTTGGCATGACAAATTCTAAATTATAAGCTTTAGCGAAATTAAGTCTGGCTTGCAAGCTGTCTAAAAAATCAAATTCTTTAAAAAGGAATTTTAAAAATAAAAGGTGTTTTTGCAAGCTACGGCTTAGAGTTTGGCACATTTCAACGATACAGCAATCTATTTCATTGTCAATTTGTGCGATTTTTTGCGCGATTTTTTGGGCGCTTTCAGGCAAAAGATAGAAATAGCCATTAGCGCTCCTTTCTAGCACAACGCCTTTAATCGCGCTAGAAAACCCGCTTTTCAATAAAAGGCATTCATAACCATGTTTAAGGTGGCTTTGCGTATCCACTAAATAAGGGGCAAGCTCTTTAGAGTGGGCGTAATGGTGAATGACTTTTACACTCTCTTTTTTAAGGCGGTTCAAGCTTTCATTCAAAGCGTCTAGGGTAGCGTTCGCCCCTTGTTTGATTTGCCCTTCATCATCTAATAAAGCGATTAGATCATTAAAAAAAGGGGGTAAAATAATGGCGTTAAGGCGTTCGTGAAATTTTAAATGCGTGAAAGGTTTAAAAGCGTTTTGTAAAACGACAATGTAGCGCAATCGTTTGACAATCTCATAGATTTCATCTAAATGGAGCGTCCCTAATTTGGTGAGTTTGATAAGAATAAGTTCGCTTTCTTTCACGCTTTTAGGGGCGATCAAACCGATCGCATCCACTTCAGTTAGATAAGTGAAAGCTTGTTTGAGATCGTTTTCTAAAGCAATAGAACCCCTTTCTTTTGCGAAAAAGGTTTTAAAAAGAGCGATAAATTCTTTTAAATCCAGGCTTTCTTCTAGGGGTTTGGGTAGGGTATTATTATTATTCATCATTCATTGGGTATTCATTGGGGTTGGATTAAGGGATCTTTTTGAAGCGTCTGACAAGAATCCAAATCCACAAGAACGTCTTTCATAGGGGTTTGTTTTTTGCCTAAAAAGCTCAAAGTCCCGCTCACTAAATTAAAGGTTTGGTTATTGACTTTAATGCCTTTACACAACAGGGTTTCCCCTCTTAAAAACGCTCTTTGCAAAGCGATTTCTTGTTGGTTTTGTTTATAAGTATAAACGCTGATGCTCGCTCCTATAATCCCTACGATTAAAAAAGCTAAAATCTTTTGTTTGGGGCTAGCTAAACCAAAATCCTTTAACACTAAAAACAATAAGATCAGCGTTAAAAATAAAACAACCGCTACGCCCATTACATTTCGCCCCTTAATTGGTAGGTAATATCCCCCGCTCCAAAGCCTATCACAAACCCCTTTTCAATCGTTTCTACTACCTCATCATTGACTAATAACTCTAAAAAATCCCCCTTTTTACGCACCCTATCTATAAAGGTGGGGTTATAATGCTTGAAATGGGCTTTCAAATCAATATCTCTTTTAACTTCACACGCGCTATAAACGGGTAAAATGATCAATCTGTCGCAATGCTCTAAAAAACATTTTTTAAACTCTTCTAAATTATCCATTAAGCGCGAATATTTGTGCGCTTGCCAAATGACAATCATTTTTTCTTGCGTGTTTAACAAATTAGCATAAATCCTAGCGCTCTTTAAAGTGGCGTTAATTTCGGTGGGGTGGTGGGCGTAATCATCAATGAGAATGAGCGCGTTTTTTTGCAAAATATCAAAGCGTTTTTTAATGCCTTTGAAATTTAAAAGGTTGTTTCTGATTTCTTCTAAATGCAATTCGTCTAAAGCGCTTAAAATCGCCAAACTCGCATTCGTGGCGTTATGTTCGCCTAACCCCCACACTAAAAAAGTCCCTAAATCTTTCAATTCAAATGAAGTGTAAGGCTCGCCTTCTTTTAAAATATATTGAATGTTTTGAATGTCTTTTTTTTCTAAAACAATGGCGTCTTTAGAATAGTTTTTTAAAAAAGGATCTTCTTTATAGATCACTCTTTTTTGCGCATGGTCTAAAAAATATTCATAAGCGAAGAAGAATCGCTCTAAATCGTGGTTATAATGCTCCAAATGTTCTGGCTCTGTGTTAGGCACAATCGCGCAAAAAGGGTTGGAAAATAAAAAACTTGAATCGCTCTCATCGGCTTCAAAAACCAAACTCATATCCGCGCTCTCTCGCACATTGGAATCAAACTCTTTAGAATGCGCCCCAATAATCGCTCCAAAAGCGGGGCAAATCGCGCTCAACATGGCCGTGATACTGCTCTTTCCATGAGCCCCACACACGCTAAAAACGCGCTTGTCTTTAAGGATAGAATACAAAGCGTCTTTACGAGACAAAATAGGGATTTCTAATTCCTTAGCCCTTTGTATTTCGGTATTGTCTTCTTTGATAATGGCTGAATGGATAATAACATCTTGATGGTTGATCGCTTGTGGATCATGCGGGATATTAATTTCTACGCCTAAAGCTTTCAAATACTTAACGCTAGGGCTTATGGCAATATCAGATCCGCTGATTGTAGCCCCTTGCGCTTTAAGGTATTTGGCTAAGCCTGAAATGCCAATCCCCCCTATGCCAATGAAGTGGATCTTGCAATCTTGCAAGTTTTTGAGTAAAACTTTTGGGGTTTCAAGCATGCTTTTCTCGGTAAGTTTCTATGATTTCTAAAGGCTTTTCTAAAAGGGGGGTGTCATAGACAAGGGCCAAACGCACATAGTCAGCACCGATATGATTACGCCCTAAATACAAAGCCGGTAAGGTGGTAATGCCTTCGTTTTGATAAAGCGTTTTAGCAAAATTTTCGCCATCTTTAACGGGCAGATACGCATAAAAACTATAAGGATAAATGAGCGTGTCTTTAAAGATTTTTCGCGCTAGTTTCAAATTATTCGCATAAATATTGCGGAAAAATTCTGCATGTTCATCATCTAGCCAAGCCGCTTCACTAGCCTTTTGGATCGCATTAGCGCTCGTATAGCCTAAATAGGTGCGAAACGCTTTGTATTTTTCTAAAAGGCTGCTATCCCCAGCGATAAAACCACTCCTTAGCCCTGGAGCGCTAGATCGTTTGGAGAGCGAATGGATAACCAAAACATTTTTGAACGCTTCATTACCAGCCAGCATGCAAGCTTCTAAAAGCGAAGGGGGAGGCGTATTTTCATAAATTTCACTATAGCATTCATCATTGATTAAAATAAAATCATGCTTTAAAGCGAGTTTGACCCAAGCGATCAGTTCTTCTAAAGAAAGGGTTCTTCCGGTGGGGTTGTTAGGGGAATTTAAGATCACTAAATCCACTTCTTGCAACTCTTTTTCATTCAAGCTTGGAGTGAAATCATTTTCTTTAACTAAAGGCATTAAAAGGCTTTTGGCTCTAGCGAATTGGGCTGATCCTTCATAGATTTGATAAAAAGGGTTAGAGTAGGCGATGGTGGGGTTTTGGTAATCAAATAAAACAAAACTAGGGAAATTGAATAACACTTCCCTAGATCCTAGCGTGGAAACTAATTCGTTTTCTTTCAATTCTATCTTAAAACGGCGTTTAAAAAAACCCCTTTGAGCCTCCCTCAAACCCTCTTCAAACGCGCTTTTAGGGTAGATATTGAGCGAATGAGCATGCTGTTTAAGAGCGTCTTGAATGAATTTGGGCGTTTCAAATCGCGGCTCGCCGATGCCTAAATCTAGCCCCTTTTTTTTAGGGGTGATCTCTTTAAACAAGGCTCTTAATCGTTCAAAAGGATAAGGCTCAAAAGTCATAGGGCTACTTTAATCTTAAAATGGAATAGTTGATCTTACCTAAAATTTAAGCGTTATGGTATGAAACCACCAAGAAAGAGTATAATAGTGCATAAGAATTTAACTGATGAAGAGGTTTAATGCTGGAAAATAGAGTTAAGACCAAGCAAATTTTTATCGGTGGCGTGGCCATAGGGGGTGATGCTCCCATAAGTACGCAAAGCATGACCTTTAGTAAAACCGCTGATATTGAAAGCACTAAAAATCAAATTGACAGACTCAAACTCGCCGGGGCTGATTTAGTGAGGGTGGCGGTGAGTAATGAAAAGGACGCCCTAGCCTTAAAAGAATTGAAAAAAGTGTCCCCTTTGCCTTTAATCGCTGATATCCATTTCCATTATAAATTCGCTCTCATTGCCGCTCAAAGCGTGGATGCGATAAGAATTAACCCCGGAAACATCGGCTCTAAAGACAAGATCAAAGCGGTGGTTGATGCTTGTAAAGAAAAAAATATTCCTATAAGAATTGGCGTGAATGCCGGGAGTTTAGAAAAGCAGTTTGATCAAAAATACGGACCCACCCCAAAAGGCATGGTAGAAAGCGCTTTGTATAACGCCAAACTTTTAGAAGATTTGGATTTTACCAATTTTAAGATTTCTTTAAAAGCGAGCGATGTGATGCGCACCATAGAAGCTTACAGGATGCTACGCCCTCTTGTGATCTATCCTTTCCATTTGGGGGTTACTGAAGCGGGGAATCTTTTTAGCTCCAGTATCAAATCCGCCATGGCTTTAGGGGGGCTTTTAATGGAGGGCATTGGGGATACGATGCGCGTATCCATTACAGGGGAATTAGAAAATGAAATCAAAGTGGCTCGAGCGATTTTACGCCATAGCGGGCGTTTGAAAGAGGGGATCAATTGGATTTCTTGCCCCACTTGCGGGCGCATTGAAGCCAATTTAGTGGATATGGCAAGCAAAGTAGAAAAACGCTTAAGCCACATTAAAACCCCTTTAGACATTAGCGTGATGGGCTGTGTGGTGAATGCTTTGGGTGAAGCCAAGCATGCAGACATGGCGATCGCTTTTGGGAATCGCAGCGGTTTGATCATTAAAGAGGGTAAAGTCATCCATAAACTGGCTGAAAAGGATTTGTTTGAAACTTTTGTCATAGAAGTGGAAAATTTAGCTAAAGAAAGAGAAAAAAGTTTAAAGGATTAGGCATGATGAATAAATTTAAAAATTTTGTGAGCAACTACCAACAATCTGATCATTATAAAGAGCCTTTAGGCTTTGGTATTGCCAGAGTGGATATTGCCCCTATTTCTAAAAAGGTTTTATGTGCCACTTACCCCATTTTGAACTGGAAAGATGAAAATCTAGGCTCTTATGCAGTATTTTGCAATGCATTTTCTAAAGAAAAAATCCTAAAAGAGAGCGCGAGCGAATGCGTCATTGAGATTGATGAAAGTTTTGTGTTAAAAGCGTTAGATTTTTATACGCCCTTTTTGAATGAAGCCTATTCTAATAAAATGGCTCATAAAAACATCCAAGTGGTTTTAGAGCTTTTAAAGGCTTTAGAAGAAAATCGTTTGAAAAATAATAATGGGGAGTCTCTTTATCGCTTGGTGATCTTGTATGAAGATAAGCCTTGCGAGAGCGTGGAGAGTGCGTATATGAAACTTTTAGCGCTCTCTTTAGGGAAAGCCCCTTTGAGGAGTTTGAATTTAGAGGGTATTTTTAACCAGCTTTCTAATGCGGCCTGGAGCGGCAACAAGCCTTATGAATTAGAATGGCTTAGAACGAACGAAGTGGCTTTAAAAATGCGAGGCCATTTCCCTAGCATTGATTTTATAGATAAATTCCCGCGCTATTTGATGCAATTAATCCCTGAGTTTGACAATATCCGCTTACTGGATAGCTCAAAAACGCGCTTTGGGGCGTATTTAGGGACCGGAGGTTATACCCAAATGCCCGGGGCTAGTTACGTGAATTTTAACGCAGGGGCTATGGGAGTGTGCATGAATGAGGGGCGCATTTCTTCATCGGTGGTGGTTGGAGAAGGCACTGATATTGGTGGGGGAGCGAGCGTTTTAGGCGTTTTAAGCGGAGGGAATAACAACCCTATTAGCATCGGGAAAAATTGTTTGTTAGGGGCTAATAGCGTTACCGGCATTAGTTTAGGCGATGGTTGTATTGTGGATGCAGGCGTTACGATACTAGCTGGGAGCGTGATAGAAATTGAAGAAAATGAGTTTAAAAAACTTTTAGAAGTGAATAGCGCTTTAGAAAAACATGCCAACAACCTTTACAAAGGCAAAGAGCTTTCCGGAAAAAATGGCGTGCATTTTCGTTCCAATAGCCAAAATGGCAAGCTGATTGCTTTTAGGAGCGTGAAAAAAATTGAGTTGAATCAAAACCTGCATTAAGGATTAAAAGAATGCTCAAAAAAAGTTTGTTATTGCTTGTTTTTTTAGTCTTACAGCTTAGCGGCGCTGAAGAAAACAATCAAGCCCCAAAAAACACGCCCCCTGAATTAAACCCCGCTAATACTAAGGGCGCACCAAACCCTAACACCCAGATCACCCCTAAAAACGATAACTCCAATCTATTAGACAAATTAGGATCGCCTGAAAACGCTCAAACCGAGCTTTCTGCCGGTATTGATTTGGCTAAAAAGGGCGATTATCAAGGGGCTTTTAAGCTTTTTTCCCAATCGTGCGATAACGGCAATGCGGCCGGGTGTTTTGCAGTGGGGGCGATGTATGCTAATGGGGTAGGGATCCAAACCAACAGACTAAAGGCCGCTCGCTATTATGAAATGGGTTGCAGTGGGGGCGATGCGACCGCTTGCGCGAATCTGGCTCAAATGTATGAAAACAAGAAGAATGCGGATACGAACGATAAGGAAAACGCTTTGCAATTGTATGCGGTGGCTTGTCAAGGGGGGGATATGCTCGCATGCAATAATTTGGGGTGGATGTTTGCTAACGGGAGTGGGGTCCCAAAAGATTATTACAAAGCGATAAGTTATTATAAATTTTCATGCGAAAATGGGAATGATATGGGGTGCTATAATTTGGGTTTGATGTCTAATGTGAATAATATTTATGGCATTGATAAGGCCAAGCTCAGTCAAGTGGATTTGAATTATTTGGCTTGTAACGCTGGGGATATGATGGGGTGCGCGAATTTAGGGTGGATTTATGCGAATGGGGATTTAGGGGCTCCTTTGAATAACCACTATGCAGCGAAATATTTTCAAATGGCATGCGATGGGGGGATTTTGGGGAGCTGTAACAATTTAGGTGTGCTGTATCAAAAGGGCTTAGGCGTGCCTCAAGACGATCAAAGGGCTTTGGATTTATTCTCGTATGCGTGCGATAATGGTTTTGAGTCAAGCTGTCGTAATTACGGGAATTTTAAAGAGCATTTATTGCGCGTGAATCCTAATTACGGGCGCTTATTCATGCCGTATAATTCTTATGATATACCCTAGTAATAGCAATTTCTTAAGGGGATAGGGGGTATTTTGAAACCATTCTCGCCCTATAACTAAACCCTCTCTAAAGATCGCATTTTTAAGAGATTAGCGCTTGCTTTGCGCAAAGCTCTTTTATTTTTTTGAATTAATTCAGCAACAAATTGCTACTTTTTCAAAAATTTAAGCTATCTTTTTTTTTTTTTGATTTAATACTCGGTGTGATTTTAATCTTATTCAAAAGGAAAAGCGATGAGAGTGGCACAAAACACCATTAACAACTTTTTTGCCTTAACAGGCACGATATTTTCTATCCCTGTATACCAGAGGAACTACACTTGGGAAGAAGAGAATTGTGAAAAATTACTGCAAGATATTGTCAGTATTTCACAAAACAAGAAAACGCATTTCATGGGTTCTATCACTTATATTTTGCATTTGATTGATGATGAAAAGAGTTTGAGGCAGTTGCAAGAATTTGTCATCGTTGACGGGCAACAAAGGATTACCACTCTCATGCTTTTACTCAAAGCCATAGAGACAAAGATACAAAATGAAGGGATAAAAAAAGAGATTGACAATCTGCTCAATCTTACAGGACAAAGGTTGCGTCTCAAGCCCATTAAAAGCGACAAAGAAGCCTTTGATCTGGTCATGCAAAATAAATCGTATAACATACAAGGCGTATCACACATTAGGAATAATTATAAATTTTTCACCAAAGAGCTTGACAATTATATCAGCAAAGGGTATCGCATAGAAGAGATTTATGGCGCGTTTTTTCGGCTTAAAATCGTAGCCGTAGGCTTAGAGTTGGGCGAAGACGATCCGCAAGTGGTGTTTGAAAGCATTAACGCTACAGGCGTGCAATTAAAAGGGCTGGATCTCATCCGCAACTATCTGATGATGGGAGAAAATTCTGACAGACAGAAACATCTTTATGAGACTTATTGGATTCCTTTAGAAAATTGGCTTGGTGAAAAGGAATTGAATGATTTTATCAAAACCTATTTGAGAATCTATTTTGAGAATAGATTAAAAGAGGGAGAGCGCGAAGTGTATGAAGCACTAAAAGACCATCACAGAGACAATTTCTCTGATAATATACAAGGTCTTATGAGCGATATGCGTGAATATGGGAGAATCTATCAAATCTTTTTAGACAGAGATCATTATTTTTTACATCGTGGAGACCCGCAACAATTAGCGAATTTACGCCTGCGCATTAAAGATCTTGTGAAAATCAAATTTGGCGTGGCAAAGCCTTTTATTTTGCGTTGCACGAGAGACTTTGAAGAAGGCAAATTGGATTATGAAAACTTCTGCGAAATTTTGCAAATCCTTATCAGCTACTTCGTGCGCCGGAGCGTGTGCGGGGATCCTGCCCCTGCACTTGCTGAACTTCTTTATTCTTTATACAGACAGCTAGAAAATGTTTCAGCCGATGCATTGAAGCGGTATTTGGGCAAGAGCGTTGGACGAACGGCGTTCCCTAATGACGATAAAATTAAAGCGGCGTTTCTTGTGCGTAACGCTTATGCAGCAAATCAAGTGTGCAAATTCATCTTGCTTGAGATTGAAAAATTAAGCAACGCCGAACCGCCAAAAGAAGAGAATTTAGAAGTGGAGCATTTCTACCCCAAAACCCCCACCCAAGAATGGCGCGATAGGGTAGGGGATTATTTCACTTTTGAGCAAGACTACCTCAATAATTTTGGGAATCTAACCTTATCAGGGCAAAATCAAAGGCTTGGCAACAAATCTTACGAGGCAAAAATAGAGCTTATGGAAGAATACAGCTCCTTGCATTTAAACGACTATTTCATCAATAACACCCATTCTTGGGGGATAGAGGAAGTGAAGAATAGGAGCGAATATTTAGCGGATCAATTTTGTCAAGTGGGATTGTTTAAAGATTTGCCTAAAGAATACCGCGCAAGAGAGCTTCACAAAACCCTTGATAATGACTTAACTAATCATAATCTTCAAAGCGTTAAGCTCCCCAATCAGCAAAAGCAAACGGCAAGAAACGCTAAGGAATTGGCTAGCGCTGTCATAGACTACTTGCTAGAAAACGCCAGAGAAGCCTTTGAAAACTACACAGATGAAGAGCCAAGATATATTTGTTGGGATAAAGCAAAAGCGCAATTAAGGGATAGAGATGGCACTTTGGTTGTGCCTTTTGAAAAATACGGATTTTACTTTGTCAGCAATGCGAGTTATCAAACGGTGGGCAGTAATCTTAAAGATCTCATCTTAGGCTGCGATCTCAATCCCAGAGACTTTATTGTGTAACAAACAAGCCCCCCAAAGAAATGGTGGGGTTAAAAAAATTTTAAAATCACTTGCCAAAAGCTTGGTGCAAATGCGTGGTGAGAGAGTTAAGATACTGCTCCACTTGGGGGTTTTTCACCACATCGTTGCAAATAAAAGTGGGCAACGCTGAAAGCCCTAAAAATTGGAACGCTTTATGCAAATGCAAATACACAACATCCACACCCACCCCTTCAAAAAATTCACTAGGATCGTTAAAGGCTTCAATAGGAGCGTTCCAGGTCAAGCTCAACATGTATTTTTTGCCTTGCATCAATCCCCCTTTCCCGTAGTTTTTAGTGGGGTTTTGCGAGCTTCTGCCATCGCTAGCATAAAGCTTCCCATGCCCTGAAGTGAAGACTTCATCAATGTATTTTTTCACAATCCAAGGCTCTCCCATCCACCAGCCAGGCATTTGCCAAATTGCCGCATCAGCGCTAAAGAATTTCTCCACTTCCTGGCTCTTTTCATAGCCCTTATCCACGATCGTTGTATCCACTTCTAGCCCTAAAGACTCTAGAGTCTTTTTTGCATGGTCAGTCAAAGTTTCATTGAGTTTCCCCCCAGAGCTCCCGAACGCTTTGCCCCCATTAATGATGAGTACTTTTTTCATTTTGTTCCTTTTTTAATAAAATAGGGGGAAATTCTATCCAAATGAAACTTAAGATTAAAGAAATTCCTTTCATCTAAAATAAAAGTTAAAAAAATAATCAATTGCCACTACATTATTTTTATTATGTTAAGATAATGAAAATTTCCAGTTAAGGAGTGGCGATGTTCTACGATGAAAAAAAGACCTATCAAAAGATTGAAGAACGCCTTGAGATAGTCAGTTCGTTTAACGCTCACAATGAGCATAAAAACTTGCAAGACGAGTTTAAGGGGGCTGGCATTTCTAGGCGCGATTTATTGAAGTGGGCGGGCATGATGAGTGCAACTCTAGCCTTGCCGGCTAGTTTTGCTCCCTTGACTTTAAAAGCGGTAGAGGTGGCTAACAGGTTGCCTGTGATTTGGTTGCACATGGCAGAATGCACTGGCTGTAGCGAGAGCTTGTTAAGGAGTGCAGACCCGACCATTGATAGCATTATCTTTGATTACATTAACCTAGAATACCATGAGACGATCATGGTAGCGAGCGGTTTTCAGGCTGAAAAAAGCTTGCATGACGCCATAGAAAAGCATAAAAACAATTACATTTTAATGGTAGAAGGCGGTATCCCCCAAGGCACCGAATACTTCCTCACTCAAGGCCCAAACGCTGAAACGGGGGCTGAAGAGTGCAGGAAAGCCGCTCAATACGCAGCGGCTATTTTTGCCATAGGCACATGCTCAAGTTTTGGGGGCGTGCAAGCGGCTTACCCTAACCCCTCTAACGCGCAACCTTTGCATAAAATCATTGACAAACCCGTGATTAACGTTCCCGGTTGCCCGCCTAGTGAAAAAAATATTGTAGGCAATGTGCTTTATTACTTGATGTTTGGGGCTCTCCCTAAATTAGATGCGTATAACCGCCCCTCTTGGGCTTATGGGAACAGGATTCATGATTTGTGCGAAAGGCGAGGGCATTTTGATGCGGGCGAGTTTGTGGAACATTTTGGCGATGAAAACGCTAAAAGGGGCTTTTGTTTGTATAAAATGGGCTGTAAAGGGCCTTACACTTTCAACAATTGCTCCAAACTCCGCTTCAATTCACACACTTCTTGGCCCATAGGCGCAGGGCATGGGTGCATAGGGTGTTCTGAGCCTAATTTTTGGGATACGATGAGTCCTTTTGAAGAGCCTTTGGCGAACCGCTCCATTAAAACCGCCTTTGATGGATTAGGGGCTGATAAAGTAGCGGATAAAGTAGGCACGACTTTGCTGAGCGCAACCGCTATTGGCATTGTCGCGCATGTGCTCCTTTCTAAAGCGATCAAAAACAAAGAGTAAGGGATTAACATGTCAAAAAAAATCGTAGTCGATCCTATCACCAGGATTGAGGGGCATTTAAGGATTGAAGTGATCGTAGATGATGATAATGTGATCACCGATGCGTTTTCTTCCTCTACGCTTTTTAGGGGGCTAGAGACGATCATTAGGGGCAGAGACCCACGAGATGCAGGCTTTATCGCTCAAAGGATTTGCGGGGTATGCACTTATTCGCATTATAAGGCTGGTATCACTGCAGTAGAAAACGCTCTAGGCATCACCCCCCCATTAAACGCGCAATTAGTGCGATCTTTGATGAACATGGCACTGCTTTTTCATGACCATGTGGTGCATTTTTATACTTTGCATGGGCTTGATTGGTGCGATATTATGAGCGCTTTAAAAGCCGATCCCATTCAAGCGGCAAAACTTTCTTTCAAATACAGCCCTTATCCCATTAATACCGGTGCGGGTGAATTAAAAGCGGTTCAAAAACGCTTGAATGATTTCGCTAAAAGCGGATCTCTAGGGCCTTTTAGTAATGGCTACTATGGGCATAAAACCTATCGTTTAAGCCCAGAGCAAAATTTAATCGTTTTAAGCCACTACCTCAAGCTTTTAGAAATCCAAAGGGAAGCGGCGAAAATGACCGCTATTTTTGGGGCCAAACAGCCTCACCCACAAAGCCTAACGGTAGGGGGTGTTACGAGTGTTATGGATATATTGGATCCGACGAGATTGGCGGAATGGAAGAGCAAGTTTGAAGTGGTGGCCAATTTCATCAACCATGCCTACTACCCTGATTTGGTGATGGCAGGCGAAATGTTCGCTAACGAACCATCCGTTACTAAAGGCTGCGGCTTAAGGAATTTTATCGCTTATGAAGAAGTGTTGCTCGGAAAGGATAAATACCTTTTGAGTAGTGGGGTGGTGCTTGATGGGGATATTTCTAAACTGCACCCCATTGATGAGAGTTTGATTAAAGAAGAAGTTACGCATTCTTGGTATCAATACGAAGACACTAAAGAAGTGCAACTCCACCCTTATGACGGGCAAACGAACCCGCATTATACCGGTTTAAAAGACGGCGAGAGCGTGGGGATTGAAAATAAAATAATCCCTGCTAAAGTGCTTGACACTAAAAATAAATATTCTTGGATAAAATCGCCCAGATACGATAGTAAGCCCATGGAAGTAGGCCCTTTAAGTTCCGTAGTGGTAGGTTTAGCGGCGAAAAACCCCTATGTTACTGAAGTGGCTACGAAGTTTTTAAAAGACACTAAATTGCCTTTAGAGGCGTTGTTTTCAACGCTTGGGCGCACAGCTGCAAGGTGTATTGAAGCTAAAACGATCGCTGATAATGGCCTTTTGGCGTTTGATGCGTTAGTGGAAAATCTAAAAAGCGATCAGAGCACTTGCACTCCTTATCACATTGATAAAAATCAAGAATATAAAGGGCGCTACATCGGTCAAGTGCCAAGGGGCATGTTAAGCCATTGGGTGCGTATTAAAAACGGCGTGGTGGAAAATTATCAAGCGGTGGTGCCTTCTACTTGGAATGCGGGGCCTAGAGATTCTCAAAATCAAAGGGGGGCTTATGAAATGAGCTTGATTGGCACTAAAATCGCTGATTTAACCCAGCCTTTAGAAATCATTAGGACTATCCATTCTTTTGACCCATGCATTGCATGCTCAGTGCATGTGATGGATTTTAAAGGGCAGTCTTTAAACGAGTTTAAAGTAGAGCCTAATTTCGCTAAATTCTAAAAAGGGTTACGCATGGATAAAATGAATAAGGTCGTTTTACACAAAGAATATTCAGGTTTTGTGCGCTTTTTCCATTGGGTTAGGGCTTTGAGTATTTTTACTTTAATCGCTACAGGTTTTTACATCGCTTACCCTTTTTTGCAGCCTAATTCCAGCTTTTATAAAGGGGTGTATCTTTTACAAGCTTATGTGCGCTCTTTTCATGTCATGTTTGGGTTTTTACTCATTAGCGCATTAATCTTTAGAACCTATCTTTTTTTCACTAAAGAAAGCTTAATGGAACGCAGGAGTTTTGGCCAACTTTTAAGCCCAAAAGCCTGGATAGATCAGATGAAAGCGTATTTTCTTATCAGCGGCAAACCCCACACTAAAGGATTGTATAACCCTGTCCAGCTTGTGGCTTATTTCACTTTGGTTGTTTTGATCGTATTGATGAGTTTGAGCGGGATAGTGCTGTATTATAATGTCTATCATGCGGGGCTTGGGGCGTTTTTAGCAAGTGCTTTTAAGTGGTTTGAAGCGCTTTGTGGGGGGTTAGCGAATGTGCGTTTTATCCACCACTTAGCGACTTGGGGGTTTATTTTGTTTGTCCCTGTGCATGTTTATATGGTGTTTTTCCATTCTATCAGGTATGATAGTTCAGGGGCGGATTCTATGATTAATGGCTATGGTTATACCAAAGAATGAGTCAAAAAATCCTGATTCTTGGCATTGGCAATATCCTTTTTGGCGATGAAGGGATTGGGGTGCATCTAGCCCACTACCTTAAAAAGAATTTTTCTTTTTTTCCTAGCGTGGATATTGTGGATGGGGGGACTATGGCTCAGCAACTCATTCCTTTAATCACTTCGTATGAAAAGGTTTTGATTTTGGATTGCGTGAGCGCTAAAGGCGTTGAAATAGGATCAGTTTATGCCTTTGATTTTAAGGACGCCCCTAAAGAAATCACATGGGCTGGGAGCGCGCATGAAGTGGAAATGCTACACACTTTAAGGCTCACGGAGTTTTTAGGGGATTTGCCTAAAACTTTTATCGTAGGGCTTGTGCCTTTTGTGATAGGGAGCGAGACCACTTTCAAGCTCTCAAGCGAAATGTTAAACGCTTTAGAAACAGCCTTAAAAGCCATAGAAACCCAACTCAACGCATGGGGAGTTAAAATGCAACGCACCGATCATATCGCTTTAGAGTGTATCGCTGAACTCTCTTATAAGGGTTTTTGAATTGGCGTTTGTTTTTCTTTTTAAATGCGTTAATGAAAAAACAAGCCTGAATTTTACACCCCTTTTAGAGCAAATGGCACTCCATTTGCAAGCGCGTTTTTATAGCGTTTATAAGGATAATACGACTTCTTTCTACCTCCAAGCGAGCGCTGAGATCACTTTAGAATTTGCGCAAAAATTAAGCGAGATCTTACCCTTTTCTTTAGATTTTAGCTTTTTGTCTTTAAAAGAAATCACAGAGCCTTTAGATGAAAATCTTTTCCAAACAACAAGCCTTTCAAAGCCTCTTTTTATGAATGCTAAAGAGCATCAAGATTTTTTAGACAAAAACGCATCTTTGTATGCCAATGCGTTAGGTTTTGTCAAAAACACCGCTTTTAAGGGGGATACAATCCATAGCCCTAAAGAGCTTATAGATTGCTTAACCCAATTAAAAGAGGCGCTCAAAACACAGGATTTTATTCCTATTTTCACTTCTAGAGGAGCATTATCCCTTTCTTTAAAAAATCCCTCTCCAAGCGTTATTTTTAGCGATCTCTCTAGCGTTTTGAGCTGCACTAAATTGCCTTTAGAGGACGCTAAATATTTAGCCAGTTTGGAAAAACCCTCTATCAAAGCCTCTTTAAAAAGCGTATTTAAGGACACTTTTAAAAACGATGAAATCATAGCCCAACTACCCTATGACCCCATATTGAATTTATTGTGCCATATTTTACAAGATGAGGGGATAGAATTTGTTTTTATCCATGCAAATGATCCACAAGAAGTGCTTTTGCATTATGAAGCGCTTTTTAAAACCCCTAAACGCTTGATCACGCCCACCAAAAAATTCGTGCTAGAAAACAATCTTTCTACCCTTCCCTTTAAAGATGAATTAGAGTTTTTAAGCACAACCCCCAATTCTATCGTTCTATATTTTAGTTTCAAGCACCCTACAAGGTTGTTATTGCATGCTAATGGTTCTTTAAAAACGCTTTTAAGCGTTAGTTTTGATTTCAATCAAATATTTAACCTCCTCAAACAAGACGAAAAAGCCTCTAGAATGCTACAAAACTACGCTACTAAATTCCCTGATTTTTATGCGCGCCTTTTAGAGCTTTCTAAATACAATCTAGGGGGCGCTAATTTATTGGATTTTTTTTGCATTTTAGGGTTTGTTTTGGGTTATAGCGAGGATTTTTGCACGCAGAGCGTTATTTCTTTGGCTAAAGAATGCTTACGCCCTAAAGGCCCTAGGATTGATTATAAAATCCTTAAAGATGATTCTTTGAAAATGGCTTTAAACTTTTCAAAGATCATGCACAGTGCGATGAGTTTCAGGCTCGCAGGCGTGGAAAATGAAATTTTGAGTTTGGGGATTTTGGATTCTTTAGCGGAGTTTTTAGGGAATTTCATTTGGGATAACGCGCAAAATTTTAGCGTCCAAGAAGTAACGATCGCTGGGGATTTCTTTGGCGAAAAAGTGTTTTTGGATTTGTTTGTGCAATATTTCCCTAAAACCCTTGCCCTTAAAACGCATGCGTTTTTGGATTATGAATAAGGGCTTAAAAGCGGATGTGCATCATCAACCCGCCGTCCATGTATTGGGTTTTTTTGCTTTTAGTCCTTTCAAAATAAGGCCCAAAAGATAAAGCCTTATTGAAATTAACAATCGGCACGCTCACCCCTTCGGCGATATTGTTTTTAGCGAGTTGTTTGTAAAGTTTTTTGTCGCTTTTTTTATGGCTTTTAAGGTTAGGGCTTTTTTCTAAATCTACGCCTTCTAAAGCGCTATTTTTAGTGAAATCATAAAGCTTTTTGTCGTTTTTAGCCTCGGTTTTTAATCCATGGTTTTTATGGAGTTTGTAAAACTTTTTACCGCTCTTTTTGTCGCTTTTAGTTTCGGTTTCTAAATCCGCTGCGAACGCACTACTATAAGCCACAAGCGATACAAGAAATAAATTTCTAACTATACGCATAAGAATATCTCCTCTTAATATAGTCTTTTTCTATCACACCACCCTAGCATGTTAGAAATAACCATTAGAAAATATAAGGGCGTTTGAGTAAAAATACCAACACCACCACGCTTTCTAAAGCCACTCAATCAATAAAAAACATAAGGGAAGTATCCAGGCGCTCCATACCCATAAGGCCCATAAGGCATAAGACCTGACCCATAAGGCATGAAACCATAGGGCATGTAATAATAAGGCATGTAATAGCCTCCATACATCCCGTTTTGCATGGGCGAATTGAGGTTATCCACTGAATTGTAAAAGCCGTTTAAAGAGCCATAAGCGTTATAATTAGTGAAACGATTGATTAAAGGCGTGGTGCGTGCATCAATAGTGGCGTTTTCTTGCTGGATGGCTTTTTCTTCTCTAGCGACTTCTTGGGCTTTGGTCTCTTTGGGATCTTTAACTAGCACTTCTTCTATAGGCACATTCGCCCCACAAGCGCTTAACAGATAGGCTAAAAAGCCGGTGTTTAAAAAAAGAATGATTTTAGAGAGGTGAGCGGATTGGCTGGGTAAAAAAGTTTTATTGTTTTGATGCATGGAATTTCCTAATTTAAAAATAACTAAAGATTAACATGTTTTTGATTTAATGTTGATTAAGCGGTGGTTTTGTGGCTATTTCATTTTAATTTTGTTTTTCATTAAAACCCAATCACTAAAATCTTATTTTTATGATAAAATACCTAACCATAATATCAAATCTTAAACCAAAGAAAAATAAAGAAAAACCATGAAAAAAGTTCTCTTACTAACTCTCTCTCTCTCGTTTTGGCTCCACGCTGAAAGGAACGGGTTTTATTTAGGTTTAAATTTTCTAGAAGGAAGCTATATTAAAGGACAAGGTAGTATCGGCAAAAAAGCTTCAGCAGAAAACGCCTTAAATGAAGCGATCAATAACGCAAAAAATTCATTATTCCCCGAACAAAACACAAAAGCCATAAGAGATGCACAAAACGCCTTAAATGAAGTGAAAGATTCAACAAAGATCGCTAACCGATTCGCAGGAAATGGTGGATCGGGCGGTCTTTTTAATGAACTCAGCTTGGGGTATAAATATTTTTTAGGTAAAAAAAGGATTATAGGGTTTAGGCACTCTCTTTTTTTCGGTTACCAACTTGGTGGCGTTGGTTCTGTTCCTGGCAGCGGTTTAATCGCTTTTTTACCTTATGGTTTCAATACGGATTTGCTCATTAATTGGACTAACGATAAGCGAGCGTCCCAAGAATATGTTCAACGAAGGGTAAAAGGGCTCTCTATATTTTACAAAGATATGACCGGCAGAACGCTAGACTCTAATACATTAAAAAAAGCATCGATGCACACATTTAGAAAATCTTCAGGGCTTGTGGTTGGCATGGAACTAGGGGGTAGCACTTGGTTTGCAAGTAACAATCTCACCCCTTTCAATCAAGTCAAGAGCCGCACGATTTTTCAGTTGCAAGGAAAATTTGGCGTTCGTTGGAATAATGATGAATACGATATGGATCGCTATGGCGATGAAATATATCTTGGGGGTTCTAGCGTGGAATTAGGGGTTAAAGTGCCAGCCTTTAAAGTCAATTACTATAGCGATAATTATGGGGATAAATTGGATTATAAAAGAGTGGTGAGCGTTTATCTTAACTATACATACAACTTTAAAAACAAACATTAAAACACGCTTTTTAATGCTCTTTGATTGTTTGTCTTAAACATGCTTTTTGAGTATTTTTACCAACACTTTATTGAAACAAAATCTTAGTTTGAAACTCTTCAAAGCCTTTTTTTCTCAACTGGCATGCCGGGCATTTATCGCAGCCATAACCATAAGCGTGCAAAATCTTTCGCTCTCCTTGATAGCAGGTGTGCGTTTCTTTGATGACTAAATCCAAGACGCCCAAATCTTTAGCCATTTGAAATTCTTGCGCTTTATTCAAAAACATTAAAGGCGTTAGGATTTTAATCGCCGTGTTTGATCCTAAATTTAGGGCATGCTCAATGCTTTTAATAAAATCTTCTTTACAATCCGGATAGCCGCTAAAATCCGCTTGCGAAACCCCTAAAGCGATGTTACTGGCCCCTATTTTTTGCGCGTAAGAATGCAAAAGGGTGATAAAAATAGCGTTACGATTAGGCACAAAAGAATTGGGTAAATCTTTATTTTGCGCATGCGAATGCCCCATTAAATCGTTAGAGTTTTTAAAAAGTGCGGAGTGGGTGATATTTTCTAAAAAATCTAATGGGATGATTTCATAAGGGAGTTGCAAAAGAGAAGCGATTTTTTGAGCGCATTCTAATTCCACAGAGTGTTTTTGCGCGTAATCAAACCCCACTAAACAGACTTTTTTAAAACGCTTTTTCGCCCATACGGCTAAAGTGGTGCTGTCTTGCCCGCCGCTAAAACTGATCACGCAAATTTCTTGTTCCATCAAAATTCCTTAAAAATTTAAAAAGATATAATAACACAAAGAAATTTTAAGAGTAAAAAGCGTGTTTGAGTTAGAAAAAGAATTACAAGAATTGTTTGACATTTATGAAAAATCCCCCTATGAGCTTTACTTGGTAGGGGGGTGCGTGCGCGATGGTTTAATGGGAATTACTCCTAAAGATTACGATTTAACCTCAAACGCTTTAGCCAGTGAAAGTAAAGAGCTTCTTTTAAAGCGCCATTTTAGGGTGTTAGAAACCGGCATCAAACATGGCACGATCACGGCTCTTAAAAACCATCAAAGCTATGAAATCACAACTTTTAGGATTGAAAAAGGGCATATCAAGCACCGAAAGCCTAAAGAATTGGTCTTTAGCGCTCATTTAACAGACGATTTAAAGCGGCGCGATTTTAGCATGAATGCGATCGCTTATAGCCCTACAAAAGGGCTGATTGATCCTTTTAAAGGGCAGAATGCGATTAGAAATCAAATAATTGAATGCGTGGGGGAAGCGCGATTAAGGTTTTTTGAAGACGCTTTAAGGATTTTAAGAGCGTTGCGATTTAGCGCGACTTTAGGCTTTAAGATAGCAACAAGCACCAAAAGAGCGGTTTTTGCGTGTAAGGATTTGTTAAAACACCTCTCCAAAGAGCGCTTACAAAGCGAATTAAATAAGCTTCTTATGGGGAAAAACGCCTATGAAGTGGCTAAAGAATATCAAGAAATTTTAGAGTTGGTTACTCAAGAGAAAATAGAAAATTTAGGGTTTTTAAAAAACGCGCCTTTCAATCTGGAATTAAGATTGTTAGGGTTTTTTAAACATCAAAAAAGTTTAGAAAATCTACGATACCCTAAAAAAACATGTGTTTTATTTGCTCAAGCTAAAGAATGCCATAAAGCTTTTTTAAACATTCATAACAAAACAGAGTTAAAATTTTTATTGAAAAACTACGATTTAGAGCCTTTTAATTTGGCTTTAGATTTTTATGCGCTCAAAAACCCCAAACACGCTTTAAAAATTAAAAGCTTGTTAAAAGAAATATTTAACGCTAATGAGCCTTTTAAAAAAGAACACCTAGCCCTTAAGGGCGGCGCGCTCCAAAGCTTGGGTTACCAACACCAAAAAATCGGCGAAATTTTAAACGCATGCTTAAAATTAGTCATTGAAAATCCTAAAAATAATGCTTTAGAGTGGCTGATTGAATGGGTTAAAGATAATTATTTACCTAATGATGTTATAAACTTTTCGCCAGTAGGCAGAAAAAATTAAAAACAGAGAAAACATGATAACGATGAATGCGATTCAATGGCCTAAGAAATGGGTTCCAGGAGAGACTGATAATTTTGTGTCTAATGGAGCCATTGTCAAAGGTTTGGATTTTAAAAAAGTGGTGCAACATTTAAGAGACGCGTCTTGTTGGGAAAAGTATTACAAAAATTCAGGGAATATCCACATGCATAATCAAGACAATACCATTCTTAAAGACAAGACTCGTTTCCGCTTTGAAACTTTTGGCTTTCTCATTGAAGCGCAGGTGGAAGAGTTTGAATTGAAAGACACCATACTGCGTTTGGCTTGGAGAGGTTGGAATGAAGCTAAAGGCGATGAGTATCTTGAAGCCTATCACGCATGGATTGTTGAAAAATTAGATAATGATCGTGTGCGTATTTTAACCCAAGAAACTCAGTTAGGAGTCCCTGCTAAAGCTTTAGCGAAATCTGTGCCTAATGCGATGCTAAACGGCCATCAAGCTTGGTTAGATGGTTTAGTGGCGTATTCACGCTAATAAGTGAGGGTTAAATGAAAATCGGATGGATTGGACTTGGGGCTATGGGGACTCCTATGGCGGCTCGTTTGCGCGATGCGGGTTTAAAAGTATCGGTTTATAACCGAACAGAGAGCAAAGCAGCCCCCTTAAAAGAAAAGGGCGTAGCGGTTTATACTAACCCTATAGATTTGGCCGCTAAAGTTGATCTGGTTTTTATTATGCTTTCGGATAAAACGGCGATTGATGCTGTTTTAGTGCCAAAATTTTGGGAACAGATGTCTGAAAAAATCGTGGTGAATATGAGCACTATCGCCCCTTTGGAAAGCTTGGCTTTAGAAAAAACCGCTCAAAAACATCAAGTAACTTACCTTGAAGCGCCTGTTTCGGGATCGGTTGGTGCGGCTAAAGCTGGGGCTTTATTGATTTTAGCGGCAGGTGATGAAGAAGTTATCTCTAAACTCAAACCTGTTTTGGCGCATTTAGGGAGTCAAACCTTTTATTTGGGTAAGATTGGTCAAGGGACAGGAGCTAAACTATCCATTAATAGCCTTTTGGCTCAAATGGGGGTTGCTTATTCAGAAGCTTTGCTATTAGCCAAACATTTAGGGGTTGATGCAGAGTCATTTTTGCAAATTATTGGTCAATCTGGCATGAATTCGCCTCTCTTTCAAGCTAAAAAAGGCATGTGGCTACAAGATAGCTATCCGGCCGCTTTCAGTTTGAAACTCATGCTCAAAGACATTCGTTTAGCTAACAATGAAGCAGGAGAGGCGATTCAATTGCCATTCTTATCTAAAGCAGAAGAGCTTTATTCTCAAGCGGAAAAATCCGGTTTAGGCGAAATGGATATGGCAGCCGTTTATCATTATTTAGAAAAAGGAGAACATTAAAATGGACAGAGAACAAGTGGTCGCTTTACAGCACCAACGATTTGCTGCAAAAAATACGATCCTAATCGTCGTATTTCTCAAAGGGATTGGGAAGCTTTGGTTGAAGTGGGGAGGTTAGCCCCTTCTTCAATCGGGCTTGAACCATGGAAAATGCTTTTATTAAAGAATGAACGCATGAAAGAAGATTTAAAACCGATGGCCTGGGGGGCGCTTTCTAGTTTAGAGGGAGCGAGCCATTTTGTCATTTATCTTGCGCGAAAGGGCGTTACTTATGACAGCGATTACGTTAAGAAAGTGATGCATGAGGTTAAAAAAAGGGATTATGACACTAATTCCAGGTTCGCTCAAATCATCAAAAATTTCCAAGAGAACGATATGAAACTCAATAGCGAACGATCTTTGTTTGATTGGGCTAGCAAGCAGACTTATATCCAAATGGCGAACATGATGATGGCAGCGGCCATGTTAGGGATTGATTCTTGCCCGATTGAAGGGTATGATCAAGAAAAAGTGGAAGCTTATTTAGAGGAAAAAGGCTATCTGAACACGGCGGAATTTGGGGTATCGGTAATGGCTAGTTTTGGTTATCGCAACCAAGAAATCACCCCTAAAACCCGCTGGAAGACAGAAGTTATTTATGAAGTGATTGAATAAAAAACGCTTTTAGCTTTTTGATAACCAACCATAAAGAGCTTGGCGTTAGCCAAGCACTAATCTCTTAAATGACGCCTATTCATGTTTGATAAAAACAGAACCACCACAACACAATTAAGTATTCTTTAGGTATAATCAAAAACTATTTTTAAATAAAGGGTTTTTATGCTTCGTTTTGCGCCTTCGCCTACAGGGGATATGCACATAGGGAATTTAAGGGCAGCCATTTTCAACTACATTGTGGCCAAACAGCAACACAAACCCTTTCTCATCCGCATTGAAGACACGGACAAAGAGCGCAACATTGAAGGCAAAGATCAAGAGATTTTAGAAATTTTAAAGCTTATGGGGATAAGCTGGGACAAACTTGTGTATCAAAGCCACAACTTGAATTACCACCAAGAAATGGCAGAAAAATTACTGAAAGAAAATAAAGCGTTTTATTGCTATGCGAGCGCGGAGTTTTTAGAAAGAGAAAAAGAAAAAGCCAAAAATGAAAAACGCCCTTTCAGGTATTTAGACGAGTGGGCGGCTTTAGAAAAAGACAAGCACCATGCCCCTGTGGTGCGTTTAAAAGCCCCCAATCATGCGGTGTCTTTCAATGATGTGATTAAAAAAGAAGTGGAATTTGAATCTGATGAATTGGATTCTTTTGTGCTTTTGAGACAGGATAAAAGCCCTACTTATAATTTCGCTTGCGCATGCGATGATTTGCTTTATAAAATCAGTCTGATCATTAGAGGCGAAGATCACGTGAGCAACACCCCCAAACAAATCTTAATCCAGCAAGCTTTAGGCTCAAACGATCCGATTGTTTATGCGCATTTGCCTATTATTTTAGATGAAACAAGCGGTAAAAAGATGAGTAAAAGAGACGAAGCGTCCAGCGTGAAATGGCTTTTGAATCAAGGGTTTTTACCGGTTGCGATTGCGAATTACCTCATCACTATCGGCAATAAAGTGCCTAAGGAAGTTTTTAGCCTTGATGAAGCGATAGAGTGGTTTGATTTAGAAAACCTTTCCAGTTCCCCGGCTCATTTTAATTTAAAATATTTAAAACACTTAAACCACGAGCATTTAAAGCTTTTAGACGATGAAAAATTATTAGAACTCACTTCAATCAAAGATAAAAACCTCTTAGGGCTTTTAAGATTGTTTATAGAAGAATGCGGCACGCTTTTAGAATTGAAAGAAAAAATTTCGTTGTTTTTAGAGCCAAAAGATATTACTAAAACTTATGAGAATGAAGATTTTAAAGAGCGTTGTTTAGCGCTTTTTAACGCCCTAAAAGGCATGGATTTTCAAGCGTATAAGGATTTTGAAAGTTTTAAAAAAGAAGCCATGCGATTAAGCCAGCTTAAGGGTAAGGATTTTTTCAAACCTTTGCGCATCCTTTTAACCGGGAACTCGCATGGCGTTGAATTGCCTTTGATTTTCCCCTATATCCAAAGCCATTATCAAGAAGTTTTAAGGCTCAAAGCATGATATTTTCTACCCTTATTAATGCGATAGCGGTGATTTTAAGCTCGCTCATTACGATTTATATGTGGGTGGTGATCATTTATTCGCTTATAAGTTTTGTGCAGCCTAACCCAAATAACCCCATCATGCAAATCCTCGCTCGCTTGTGTGAGCCGGTGTTTTATTTTTTACGCTCTAAATTCAAGTTGGTGTTTAACGGGTTGGATTTCGCTCCTTTAGTGGTGGTCATCGTTTTGAAATTTTTAGATTTAACCCTCATCCAATGGCTTTTTATGCTCGCCAAAAGCCTTTAAAGAAAATCATGCGTTTTTTTATTTTATTTTTTATGGGTGCGCTTGGTGTTAGTTTTTCTCAAACCGAGTTGAGTTTAAAAGTTTTAGAAAAAAAGCCCGCCGGGATCGTTAGGGATTATTACTTATGGCGTTATATTAGCGATAAAAAAACGAGTTTAGAAAACGCTAAAAAAGCCTATGAATTGACTCATAATAAAAATAACGCCCTACAAAAGGCCATGCAAGAAAAAGGCTCAGACAATGCAGAAAAAAGCCCTGATGTTAAATTGCCTGAAGATATTTATTGCAAACAAATTACCCTAGAAAGCATGTTAGAAACAACAGACACTTTCCAAAATAGCTGTATCGCTATCGCTTTAAAATCAAAAATCAGAGATTTTGATAAAATCCCCCTTCAAACCCTTAAACCCTTACAAGAAAAAATCAAAGAGGCTTACCCCGTTCTTTATGAAGAATTAGAAATTTTGCAAAGTAAGCATGTGGGCGCTTCTTTGTTTAAGGCTAATGCGCAAGTGTTTAGCGCGCTTTTCAATCATTTGAGTTATGAAAAAAAGCTCCAAATTTTTGAAAAGCATATCCCTATTAAAGAGTTAAACCGCCTTTTAGATGAAGATTACCCGGCGTTTAACCGCTTGATCTATCAAGTTATTTTAGATCCTAAATTGGATCATTTTAAAGACGCTCTCACTAAAAGTAACGCTACCCACAGCAACGCGCAAACCTTTTTTATCCTAGGGATTAATGAAATCTTGCGCAAAAAACCCTCTAAAGCGCTCAAGTATTTTGAACGCTCAGAAGCGGTGGTCAAAGACGATGATTTTTCAAAAGACAGAGCGATCTTTTGGCAGTATTTAGTCTCTAAAAAGAAAAAAACTTTAGAGCGCCTTTCACAAAGCCCTGCCTTAAACCTCTATAGCCTTTATGCGAGCCGAAAATTAAAAACCACGCCCAATTACCGCATCATTTCTCACATCCAAAATTTAAGCCAAGAAGACCCTCCTTTTAACACTTATGACCCTTTTTCGTGGCAAATTTTTAAGGAAAAAACCTTGAGTTTGAAAGATGAGGGCGCGTTTAATGCGATGCTAAAAAGCCTGTATTATGAAAAAAGCGCCCCTGAATTGACCTATCTTTTAAGCCAACGCAATAAAGATAAGATTTATTATTATTTATCCCCTTATGAAGGTATTATTGAATGGCAAAATGTTGATGAAAAGGCTATGGCGTATGCGATCGCTAGGCAAGAAAGTTTCTTGCTCCCGGCAGTCATTTCGCGCTCGTTCGCTTTGGGGCTTATGCAAATCATGCCCTTTAATGTAAGGCCTTTCGCTAAACGCCTTGGCATGGATAATGTTGATCTAAACGACATGTTTAACCCCAATATCGCTCTCAAATTTGGCAATTATTACTTGAATCATTTGAAAAAAGAATTCAACCACCCCCTTTTTGTCGCCTACGCTTATAACGCTGGGCCTGGGTTTTTAAGGAGGTGGCTAGAAAGCTCCAAACGATTTAAAGAAAAAAATCATTTTGAGCCATGGCTTAGCATGGAGCTTATGCCTTATAGCGAGACTCGCATGTATGGCTTTAGGGTCATGCTCAATTACTTGATTTATCAAGAAATTTTTGGGAATTTCATCCCTATTGATGGATTTTTAGAACAAACTCTTACAAAGGACAAACCATGATTAAAAAATGCCTTTTTCCTGCCGCTGGCTATGGCACGCGCTTTTTGCCGATCACTAAAACCATTCCTAAAGAAATGCTGCCCATTGTGGATAAGCCTTTAATCCAATACGCTGTGGAAGAAGCGATGGAAGCAGGCTGTGAAGTGATGGCGATCGTTACAGGAAGAAACAAGCGCAGTTTAGAAGATTATTTTGACACGAGCTATGAAATAGAGCATCAAATCCAAGGCACTAACAAAGAAAACGCCCTAAAAAGCATTCGTAACATTATAGAGAAATGCTGTTTTTCCTATGTGCGCCAAAAGCAAATGAAAGGCTTAGGGCATGCGATTTTAACCGGAGAAGCCCTCATAGGCAATGAGCCTTTTGCAGTGATTTTAGCCGACGATTTATGCATAAGCCATGATTATCCAAGCGTGTTAAAGCAAATGATTTCATTGTATCAAAAATACCAATGCTCTATTGTAGCCATTGAAGAAGTGGCGCTAGAAGAAGTTTCAAAATACGGCGTGATCAGGGGCGAATGGTTAGAAGAGGGGGTGTATGAGATTAAAGACATGGTGGAAAAACCAAGCCAAGAAGACGCCCCAAGCAATCTAGCCGTGATAGGGCGCTACATTTTAACCCCGGATATTTTTGAAATTTTAAGCGAGACGAAACCGGGTAAAAACAATGAAATCCAAATCACAGACGCCTTACGCACTCAAGCCAAAAGAAAACGGATCATCGCTTACCAATTCAAAGGCAAACGATACGATTGCGGGAGCGTGGAAGGCTATATTGAAGCGAGTAACGCTTATTATAAAAAACGCTTATAAATCTTATCAACATGGGCAATTTGACTTATTACGCTTACATGTATTTGATCCTCTTTGTATGCTTGCTGCCTGTGTTATTGGTGGGGCTTGTTTGGAGGCTTACTCGCCCCCCCTTAAAGCAAAATATTCCTAATAAAAGCCTCTCTTTAGAAAATTTAAACGAACAAATCAAAAACCTTAAAAGTGCACCAGCTTTAGAAAAACTGAAAAACGACTTCAATGAGCGTTTTAAAATTTGCCCCAAAGACAAAGAAACTCTGTGGCTAGAAACGATCCAAAAATTAGTCGCTTCAGAATTTTTTGAATTAGAAGACGCTATTAATTTTGGGCAAGAATTAGAAAACGCTAACCCTAATTACCAACAAAAAATTGCTAACGCTACCGGCTTAGCCCTTAAGAATAAAAAAGAAAAAGGATAGAATTGGATTTTTTAGAGATTGTAGGACAAGTCCCTTTAAAAGGGGGGGTAGAAATTTCAGGGGCGAAAAATTCCGCGCTCCCCATTTTAGCCGCCGCGCTTTTAAGCCGCCAAGAAGTCAAAATCAAATCCTTGCCCCAAGTGGTGGATATAAAGGCGATGGCGTTATTGTTGCAAAATTTAGGTGCAGAATTAGAATGGCTTAACCCACACACGCTCCAAATCAGCGCTAAATCCCTGCACCACACCGAAGCCACTTACGATTTGGTGCGTAAAATGCGCGCTTCCATTTTGGTTTTAGGCCCTTTATTAGCGCGTTTTAAAGAATGCTTGGTGAGTTTGCCCGGTGGGTGCGCTATAGGAGCAAGGCCTGTGGATTTGCACTTAAAAGCGATGCAACAATTAGGGGCTGAAATCAAAATTGAGCAAGGCTATATCCATGCAAAAGCCCCTAAAGGCTTGAAAGGGAATGATATTTTATTTGATAAAATCAGCGTTACAGGCACAGAAAACGCCCTCATGGCAGCAAGTTTAGCTAAAGGGATCACGCGCATCATTAATGCGGCTAAAGAGCCAGAAATCGCTCAATTGTGTACCTTTTTGCAAAGCGGGGGCGTAGAGATTGAAGGCGTTGGGAGCAGCGAGTTAAAGATTAGAGGGGTAGAAAGCGATGCTTTGCATTTAAAAGACATTCAAATCATACCGGATAGGATTGAAGCCGGCACTTATTTGTGCGTGGGGGCTATCACTAACAGCCAGCTTAAAATTAATAACATTATCCCTAACCACCTTCAAGCGATCACGGATAAGCTTATAGAAATTGGTTTTTCATTAGACATTCAAAAAAATTCCATAGAAATTTATCCGGCTAAAAAACGCCAAGCCTTTGAAATCACCACGAAAGAATACCCAGGCTTTCCCACGGATATGCAAGCGCAATTCATGGCGTTAGCCACGCAGTGTTTGGGGACGAGCGTGATTGAAGAAACGCTTTTTGAAAACCGCTTCATGCATGCAAGCGAATTGCAACGATTAGGGGCTAACATTAGCCTAAAAACCAATGTTGCTACCATTCACGGATCCACAGAGCTTACTGGGAGCGATGTGATGGCGACCGATTTAAGGGCTTCTTCTGCTCTCATTTTAGCCGCTTTAGTGGCTAAGGGCGTGAGTAGGGTGCATAGGATTTACCACTTAGATAGGGGTTATGAGAGATTAGAGGATAAAATCAACGCTTTAGGGGCAAAAGTGTTGCGTTTAAAAGAAAAATAACCCAAGATTTGGTTACAATAGCTAGAATATTTTTCAATTATTACACAAGGAGCTTTTATGCGTATTGAGCATGATTTCATTGGGCAAATGGAAATTAGCGATGAAGTTTATTATGGGATTCAGACTTTAAGAGCGAGTGAAAACTTTTTTATCACCAACGACAAGCTTTGCAGTTATCCTGTTTTTATCAAATCTTTCGCTCAAGTCAAAAAAGCGGCTGCTCTCGCTAACGCGCAACTAGGCTTGATTGATGAAAAGCTTAAAATTGCGATTTGCCATGCGTGCGATTTGTTGATTGATGGTAAATATCACGATCAATTCGTTGTGGATATGATTCAAGGGGGGGCTGGCACAAGCACGAACATGAACATGAACGAAGTCATTGCTAATTTGGCTTTAGAATACATGGGGCATAAAAAGAGCGAGTATCAATTTTGCCACCCAAACGATCATGTCAACCGCTCCCAATCCACCAATGACGCCTACCCTAGCGCGTTAAAAATTGCGATTTATGAGCGCTTGAGTAATTTAGTCAATCCCTTAAAAGCCTTAAGAGACGCTTTCGCTCAAAAATCTAAGGAATTTGCTCATGTGATTAAAATGGGGCGCACCCAGCTTCAAGACGCCGTGCCTATGACTTTAGGGCAAGAATTTGAAACTTATGCCTTGATGATTGATAGGGATATTGAGCAGGTTTTAGACGCTAGGAATTGGGTAAGAGAGCTTAATTTGGGCGGCACCGCTATTGGCACAGGGATCAATTCGCACCCTGATTATCGCAATTTGATTGAAAAGAAAATCCAAGAAGTAACGGGCCGCCCTTTTGTCATGGCTAATAATTTGATAGAAGCCACCCAAAGCACGGGGGCGTATGTGCAAGTGAGTGGGGTTTTAAAGCGTATTGCGGTGAAACTTTCTAAGGTTTGTAACGATTTGAGGCTGCTCAGCTCAGGCCCTAGAGCCGGGTTGAATGAAATCAATTTGCCTAAAATGCAGCCGGGTAGCTCTATTATGCCGGGTAAAGTCAATCCGGTGATCCCTGAAGTGGTCAATCAAGTGTGCTTTGCGGTGATTGGGAACGATTTGAGCGTGGCGTTAGCCGCAGAAGGAGGGCAATTGCAACTCAATGTGTTTGAGCCGGTGATCGCTTACAAGCTATTTCATTCCTTTGTGATTTTAGGGCGCGCGATTGAAACTTTAACGACTAAATGCGTGGAAGGCATCACGGCTAATGAAAAGATTTGCCACGATTATGTCTTCAATAGCATTGGCATTGTTACTGCACTAAACCCTCATATTGGCTATGAAAAATCCGCTATGATCGCCAAAGAAGCCTTAAAAAGCGATCGTTCTATCTATGACATCGCTTTAGAAAAGAAGATCTTAACCAAAGAGCAACTGGACGATATTTTCAAGCCAGAAAACATGCTAAGCCCTCACGCTTTCAAAAAGCATAAAGACTGAACGCTTTGCAACTTTCACGCCTTCAAATTTTACGCTCCCTTTATATGGAGCGTCTTTTGGGCGAAACTTATACGGATATTAGCCTTATAAAGCCCCAAAATAAGCCCCTTAACAAACAAGTTCATGAGGGTATAGAAAATTGTAATTTGTGCAAACGCCATCAAAATTCAAAACCGGTGATCGGGCTTTTTAACCCCACTTCCAAGCTCGCTTTCATCACGCTCACCCCCATGCTGGATAGCCAATTACATTTCTTAAACAATTTAAAAGCAGCCATGTTAGAGAGCATTATCCAAAAGGTTTTTAACTACCCCTTAAAAGATTGCAGTATCTTATCGCTCCTTAAATGCGACTCTAACAGCCTTAATTTAGAAGTAGAAATCAACGCATGCCTGCCTCATTTAACCTGGCAATTAGACAATAGCGCTTCAAAAGTCATTGTGGTATTTGGTGAGATTTTGCCCAAACACCTTTTAAACCTTTCTAAAGAAGAATCCTTTGGGCGCATCGTGTCTTTAAAAACCAAACATTTTTTAAGCACCCATGCTTTAGAGGACATGCTCAAAAACCCCACGCTCAAAAAAGAAGCGTTAGCGCATTTTAAAATAGCGCTTCAGTTTCTTAATCAGTCTTAAAAGACGCCTTATTTTTTAACCCACCTCCTTATTACGCGCAACAAAGGCAAGGATTTTTGATAAGCTTTGCGATAGATTTTAAAAGTAGTGTTTTGAGAGAGTTCTAATAAAGGCGAGGCGTTTTGTAAAAGGCGCTCATAATTAACCCTCAAATCATCATAATTAACCCTCAAATCATCATAATTAACCCTCAAATCATCATAATTAACCCTCAAATCATCATAATTAACCCTCAAATCATCATAATTAACCCTCAAATCATCATAATTAACCCTCAAATCATCATAATTAACCCTCAAATCATCATAATTAACCCTCAAATCATCATAATTAACCCTCAAATCATCATAATTAACCCTCAAATCATCATAATTAACCCTCAAATCATCATAATTAACCCTCAAATCATCATAATTAACCCTCAAATCAT
>NZ_MVWR01000008.1:0-70245 GCF_003637665.1 Helicobacter pylori
ATCGCTGATAATACTGCTCTTTTCAAGAGTGGGAATGTAGGTCGGTGCAGGGATAGGGAAATGTTTTTTTAGTCTTGCTTTTTATTTGATTTCATTATTGACTCATTGTTTTGTTTGTTTAGGGGTTTAATATTTTATGGTTTTATTCAAAGGTTTTTAGGGTTAAGAAAACGAGTTTGAAAACAAAATAAAACTTAAAATCATAACATAAGATCTAAAATCCAATTTTTTAGAAAGTTTAATATCTTTGGAAAGAGTCCGCACCAATTAAACATGGATTTAAGAAAAAAGTTTTATTCTCTAAAGAATGTAATTATTTATAAAACTCTTATCTAAGCTTCTTTTTAAAGGAAGTTTATGAAGTTTTTTAAAATCCCTAAACTGCACTTAAATTCTAAAGAGCGCTAAGAAATGTTTTTAGAAAGTTTTATTCTTTAAAAAGTTATCGCTTTACACAACCAATCTTATTCTTTATTCTTTATTCTTCCGCTGGTGTTGTTTTTTTATTTCTTTTGTTTTTAACTTTTTAGTTGGGGTGTTGTTTTTGATTTATGGTGTTTAACTTTTTGTTTTTGCATGCTCTAAACCGATGAGAGGTTGTTTGAAGTCTTCCCTGCTCATAAAACTTATCAGTTAACGCGCCTCTTCTCTGCCATGTCTTCAACAAATCTTTTTTCTGCCTAGGCTCTGTGGTTTTAGGTTTGACTTTTTGATGGTTGTTTTTGCATGCTTGATTTTATTGGTGGTGTTGTTTTTTATTTCTTTGCCTTAAGACAAACCATAGAGTCGGCTTGCTACCCCAAAATTCAGGCACTCTTAAGTTAAGTCTAAGTCTACTATACTCAAAAGCTTATAAAATCATCAAAAAGAGTGCTGAAATGAATGTTTTAATCAGATTGTGCTTTATTCTTGTGATTGGGTTTTTTGGCGCGAATAAATTATTTATAAGGAGATATTATGGCATTAGATTTAAGTAAATACACTATGGAAGAACGCTTTATTCCAGTATTTTTATTGTTAGATACGAGTGGTTCAATGAGTCATTCTTTGGGTAATGGCACACGCATTGGAGTGCTTAATCTTTGCATTCAAAAAATGATAGAAACTTTAAAGCAAGAAGCTAAAAAAGAGTTATTTAGCAAAATGGCTATTGTTACTTTTGGCGGAAATGGCGCGGTTTTGCACACGCCCTTTGATGATATAAAAAACATTGACTTTGAGCCTTTAAGCGCGAGTGGTGGCACCCCTTTAGATCAAGCGTTTAAATTGGCTAAGGATCTTATTGAAGATAAAGACACTTTCCCTACTAAATTCTATAAACCTTATAGCATTTTAGTTTCGGATGGTGAGCCAAATAATGATAAGTGGCAAGAGCCTTTGTTTAACTTCCACCATGATGGGAGAAGCGCTAAAAGTGTGTGTTGGAGCATTTTTATTGGCGATAGAGATGCCAACCCGCAAGTTAATAAGGATTTTGGCAAAGATGGCGTATTTTACGCAGATGATGTGGAAAAGTTAGTGAAGTTGTTTGAAATCATGACTCAAACCATTAGCAAGGGTTCTGCTTCAATTAAAAAGTTGAACTGGATTCCAGATGAATGATTTAAAATCTTTACGCCACAAAAACGCTTTGTTTATGGATTTAAACGAAGAAGTTGATAGATATTTTAAACTCTTTAAAGAGAAAACATGAAGATCATTATAGATAATTCAGGATCTATGAATGAAAACGGGAAAAAAGAAGCCCTTCAATTATGGCTTTTAGCTTTTGAGCAATTGGCTAAAAATAAAAATATAGATATACAAAAGTGGGATTTAAAGGGTTTAAAAGGGGAGTTTGAAGACGCTTTGTTCTTGAGCGATGGGCATTTTACAGAAGAAATTCAAGTTAAATCCAGTGTGGCTTTTGGAGCGGATGCCAATATGATCAAACTTAAAGAAATCTCTTCTAAAGTGTTTGATAGCGCTGAAATTTTTCAAGTATTGCATTTCATGAAGAAAGTGGATGTGATTAAGCAATGAGAGATTTTAAGGCGTTTGGGGCTTCTATTAGGGGAGTATACCATGCGTATGCTAGATTGCCTAATCAAGACGCTTTTTTAATCAGAAAAAATCAAAAGGGGTTATTGCTTGTTTTGTGCGATGGTTTAGGGAGTAAAAAGATTCACAAATTGGGGCTAAAAAAATGTGTGAGAGCGTAGAAAAAGCCTTAAATGCTATTGATATACAAGGTTGCAACTTAGGCGTTATTGAATAAAGTTGTTTTTAGTATTTGGGAGTGTCTGCTCTATCCTTTGGAAGTTCGCAATGCGCTAAGCACTCTGCAACTGGTTTTTATTGGCAAAGAAAAGGCGTTTATAGGTAAAGTGGGTGATGGGTTGTTGGCTGTTTTAGGAAAAGAACATAGATTATTAAGAGAGAATAAGCAAGATTTAACGCATTTCACAACACCTTTTGATCGCAATACGCTTTTAACCTGGGAAGTCTTAGAGAGTAAAAAAATTGATGCGTTATTCTTATGCACGGATGGATTAGATGAAAGCTTAATAGATGCAAGACGCTTGGATTTTGTTAAGGACATAATCAGTGAATTTAAACATAAAAAAAGGCATCAAAAAAGTGCTATACGCTCTTAAAGAATCATAAATTTTATGATGATACGAGTTTGATTATAGCGTATAGAAAGGATAGTTTATGGAGTTAGAAGAAATTGTTGATGGTGAGGGGAATATCCATAAGACTATAGAAGTTTTAGGAAAAGGCGGACAGGGTATAGTGTATCGCTGTTTGGATAAGGATGTGGCTATTAAGGTAGTATTGAGGGATGGAGATTTCATTAAAGACAAAGAATCCCTTAAACAATATGAAAAAAGCGTTCTAAATTTATCTTTTAAGCCGATAGAGAGGCATTTCCCTATGTCAATTCCGCTAGTAACTTTGAGAGGAAAACAAGGCTATGTGATGAAAATGGCTGAGGGCTATGAACCACTAAAAACTTTTTTAAAGAAGCCCAGTATTTTAGAAAACGAAGAAAAAGATGGGATTTTTAGGATCAATAATGCCATTCAAGAACTTTGCGAAGATAACCATCATATGGCTTTAAGTTTAAGTTATTACTCACAAACACAAGGATTGAGATCACGATTAAAAATACTCACCCATTTAGCAAAACTTCTATTCAGATTGCAAAGTAAGGGTTTGGTGTATGGGGACTTGAATTTAAACAATGTGTTTTATAAAGACAATTCAGCGTTTTTAATTGATGCGGATAATGTGCGTTATGAGAGCGAAAAAGCCCTGTGTGTTATTTTTGCGCCTAACTATGGGGCTTTAGAGATTAGCCAAACCTCTAAAAATAGCGATACAACCAATTACAACACCATGCTTAGCGATACCTTTTCTTTTGCCATCATAGCTTATGAACTTTTAAATATGGTTCATCCTTTTGATGGGAATAGTGCTGGTGATGCAGAAAATTTTATAGAATTGCCTTGGATTGAAGATAGTGAGAATGATAGCAATCGTTCTTGTGGCTTACTGCCTTTTTTCTTAACAAGGGATTTAAAAAATTTATTAGCACAATGCTTTGAAGAAGGCAAAAAAGATCCTTTGAAACGCCCTACTATGCCCTTATTTATAGAGAGCTTAGAAAAAGCTAGCTTGCAAGTGTTAGAATGTGAAAATTGTTCAATGACTTATTATGATAGAGAATGGGAGATTTGCCCTTATTGCGATGCTAAAAAAACCTATCAGACTTGTAGCAACAAGTTATTACCAAAATAGCGAAGTTTTTTATTTTGCCTCGAATTTTACAGACCCTATTTTTTTACCGACAACCTTATTTAAGGGGATTGAAGTGGTTAAAAGCGAATGGGAGTTTGCAGAGATTGCTAATAATATATTGATTTTTCATCATGACATACAACAAGAAAAGATTCTCATCAATGATAAAAGGTTGGATCACTATAGGATAGAAATAGATTTAGAAAAAGAATTGACTATTTCATACAATGGTTTTTTAATTAAGGTTCAAAAATGCTGAGTTTTATCAAAGAAGATAGCATCATCAAGGCTTATAACCTCAATACCGCAAAACTAGAGCCAAAAGATAGAGAAAAATTGGGATTATTAAAGATTGAAAAAGATAAAATATATTTTCATCTAGATGAAGAGCGTTATTTGAAATTAGAGATCATAGGCGAAACCAAAGAAAAAGAAATTGAAAACGCTTTTTGCAGTAACGCTTTTCTTGCAGCTCAAGTCCTAAATTTAAGCGAAAACCAAGAAAGACAAGTTTTAGAATTGAAGTGCCATTTCTTCAAACGCCCTATAAAAATTCTTCCTGAACCATTAAACATTAATTTCAAAGACACAATCGTAAAAAAGTTACTAAAAAAAATGGGCAAAGACAAAAAACTAGAAGATTTTAAAGAAACTTGTATTTTAAAAATAGCTGGTTTTACTTATTTTGTGTGCGTATTGCCTTATGAAGATGAGGATAAAGAGGATAAAGAGAATAGTGAAGAGATTTTAAAAGAAGATTTCAGGCTATTAAATACCAAGGGGGGATTAAGCGTTAAGCGCGCTTTGATAAATAATAGGCATTCTTATGAAGCGATAAAATTAATACCCATTAAACAAGCACTAGCGCCTGGTTTGTGTTTGTTTTTTCAAGGTTCATTAGAGTTTAATGATAAAACCACAAAAACCATGCGAACGAGCCTTTTAGACCAGATCCAGCAAGATAACAAATCTTATTTAAAAATTTGGAAAAAATATCTCATCAAAAGCGCTCAAAAAAGTTTTAATGAGGCAAAAGAAGTGGGGGTTTTAGAGATTGAAAGCGTGAGTAAAGAAGGAGGGAATTTAAGAATTCGTTTTAAGCCAGCTTTAGGCAAGAATAAAATGGAAATCTTAATAAAGAAAACGCAATTAAGAGAGGGGAGTGATTTAGGGGTTTTAGAGGGATTAGACCCACAAAATGAAGAAAGCTTAATCAATTTTATTTGCATGCCAAAGCCTTTGATGATAGTAAGGAAATAAGAGTGGAATGCAAGAATCACCCTATTGAAAAGATGGCAGAAAAATTAGAGGAAACTAATCCTAAATGGTTTAAAAAATGGAAGGAAAAACAATATACCCAAACTGACGAATCTAAGCCATCAAAACGAATCAAAGTTTTTAAAAATTTTACGGCATTTGATGACAGATTGCATACAATTGAAAGTAATTTAAAAAATCTAGATACCCATCAAAAAAAGTTTGAAATTTGTGGGGCTCTGTATGACATTTATGAACAAATTTTTGATGAAACACCAAGCTTGAAAGGGCACGATTTAGAAACATACAAAGCACAAGATTTGTCAAAGAAATTCATGCATTTAGGTTTTGAACAGATCTCAAAGGATTAAACGACTCTAGATTGAACGCTTTATTGCGCTATGAGGAAAAAGTCATGCAAGCTTTGGCTAAAAAATACCCTAGTTTTTTACAAGATTTGCATGATATAAAAAATACAGGAATAAAGATAAACACGGCGAGAAATCACAAGATGGGTCTTCTTTAACGAGAGTGGAATTAGAAAGATACAGAGATGAAATTTATTTTCTAGTAGAAAATCTTTTAAAAAACCCCTTGATTAAAGAGAGAGAAAATGCTCAAGAAGAAAAACATGAAGAAAAACATTATAAGAAAAATGCAGAGATTGACGCCCGATCCCAGCTATCAAACTTAAACGCACCCAAACCCTTATTTGAATGTTTTGTGGGAGTTAATCTGGCCAAAGCCAAATATTATTCTAAAAAAGAAGATAGAGAAAAAGAAAAGATGATTTTGAATTTTTGTAAGATATTTGAAATTATTCTTTTTGAAGCTATCCAAAAACAACCAAAGCTTGATCCTAAAACTAAAGACGAACTTTTAGGGGATTATCCTAATCTTAAAAATTTAGATTCTTTAAGAGAAGTGAGGGAAGACTTTTTGAAAAGAGCGTTTGAGTATAATAAAGCGAGTTTGGGAGCGTATGTGTTAGTGTTGCTTAGCTGTAAGTATTTTGAGAGCGTGTTTGAAAAAGTTCAAGAATGGCTAGATTTTATCGCTAGGCTTATTGCTTTGAGAGGCCATATGCACAAGATAAGTAAAGAACTTGAAAGATTAGAAGAAGAGGATTTAAAAAAATTGGAAAAACAAGCACTAGAATATTTTAATAAAATAGCAAATAAAATATATCCAAAGGAGAAACGATGAGTAGAAATGAAGAATTGGAGCTAAGAGCTAGAGAAACTGAGTTGGATAAAAGAGTAGCTGAGTTGGATAAAAGAGAAAAACAGATTAGAAAAGACATTGATGCGTTCAATCAAGAAAAAGAATTTTATCTAAAAAACCGAAAAGAATTTGAAGATTTTATAAAAGATAGAGAGATATTTGAAAAAAAGCAGGTTCAAAAAGTTGAAGAGGGCTTACGGACTTATGAAACAAAGAAAAAAGAATTGATCTTAGAAACAACAGACAAGCAACTACAAGAGCAACAAGAATCTCTCAATAAAGATTATAAAAAGAAGCTAGAAAGCATCAAAGAGCGCTCCGATAGGCTAGAGAATGATCTTAAAACGCAATTTGACGCCCAATTAGAAAAGTGGGAGCAAAATTTTAAGGGCTATGAACAACAACTAACAGACATCTGATGGTGTGGGGTCATTGATGAATTTGGATCAAATTTTCTATTTGGAGTATTCATACCAAGCCCAATTTTATACTTCTATGAACATTGAACCCACGCTAATTAGAAATGAACAAGATTTATACGCGCTAATTAAAAATAGTTTTTCAGTGAAAGATTTATCGTTTGAAAAGATACGTTTAAAAGCGAAAGAGTTTTTGGAATTAAAACAGCCTATAAATTTAAATCAAGAAATCCCGCAATTGGAATTGTGTAAGGGAGTTTATAAAGAAATGTATATTGATATGTTTAGCCCCAAACCCTTCGCTTTGTTAGTGGGTAATGACAATGAAGAAAAGATTTTAAAGCTCCCCCTTTTAGCCAAAAAGCAGGAGGATAATATTTACATCAACGCTAATGGCGCTAAGGGTGAGATAAATAAAAAAGGTTATTTGGCCAACGCTCTCAAAGGCTATGATGAGACTCTTGTGGAAGCTTTTATGAGAGATTTCAAGGAACGCTATAAGATAGAAAAATTATATTATTTATTAGATGATAATATTAAAAATTTTGAATTTGCTAAGATCAAGCATAAAATAAGCTTGTATTTTAAAGACGCAAAATTCTATCCTAAAAGCGTTGCTTTAGGACTTAATTTTTTGTTTGAAAATAAATTAAAGAAAAATGAGCGTTTGCGTTATAACGGCGTGGATTTGGTCGTTAAAGAAAACCATAAAAGTAAGACCTTTAATGATTGTGGCTTGGTTTTGGAGAGGCAAAAAAGCGATGATTCAAAAGCTTATTTATTAAAAGATGAGCCTTGTTATATCAAAAAAGCTTTAAAAAATTTTAAAAGAGCCTTAGGATTAGAAAAAGAAGGCTTTATTCTGTATAAAGAATGCTTGCCTAAGCTCTCTATGGAAGTGATTAAAGACAGGCGGTTTAAAAATTTTGAGATCATTAAAGATAAAACAATTTTAGGAGATAAAGAAACCCTAGAGATTGAAACGCCTTTTATTATCCCTAAAGGGCGAGAAAGCCTTGCTTTGCCCTTGATCCTAAATGAAGAAAAATCGCCTATCAAGGCAAAATCACCTCTAAAGATTTTCCCCTAGAAAATGACGAAGAATACAAACTCACGCTCACTTATGACATTGGCACCGAGTTTAACTATGTGTTAGAGTTTAAACCTGTCAATAATGATTTAAAGCCCATTGTTATAGAATGGCAGCGTATTGATATAAAGGGGGTTGAACTCCCTACGCCTAATCCCATCAAAAAACCAAGTATTAATGAACTAAAAAGCGACTTTAATCCTAATAAGGGCAAAAGTTCTGATTTATTTGAGTGGGCGCTAGAGCAATTAGAGACATTGAAAGATTTAAATAGTCCACCCAGATTTGTTTTAGAGAGAGGCATAGAATTCTCAGATAAAAAACTAAAATGCGGTGGAATCTCAAGAATAGGGAAAGATAGAAACAATGAACTTTTTTACATAGTGGAAACAAATGGTAAAGAAGTTTTTTGTCATAGCCGTCAATGCAAAGAGAGCGTGAACAAAAATGAGCTTTCACAAGGCGCGCGAGTGTGTTTGGAAGTGTTTGATAGGGAAGACCCTAGTAAATATTGAGGTAAAATTTATGGTTTGGAAAAAATAGAGAAATTGTTTTATTAAATACAGCTAAAAATTATTATCAAAGAAAACCTCTAGATGAGAAAATTGAACACAGAATAGAAGCGCTCAAAAGAATCAAGTATCCTTGTTTAAAAATTTTTTCACATTACACGCTTGAAGAGTTAGAAACCCTAAATCCTGAATTTGCTACTCCCTTTAAAGAACATTTGAGACGGTTAGAAGAGTATTATTTTGACCCACAAACAGACAAAGATTTTAAAAAAGAGATCTTGGATTTCTTTAGTCGCTTGAATGATAGCATTCCCGCAAAATTACAACAAGAATTTATTAATTTACCTTTTGAATTACCTTCTACGGATTTTTTAAGCAGATGTTTAGGCTCTCTTGAAAAAGACTTTCAAAAAACGATTTTTAAGAATCTTAAAACTACTTTTTTTAACCCTAAGATTGATCAAAAGATTCGTTTTACAATTTTAAGCATTGTGGCTAGGGCTAGTTGGATTAATGAGAAATTTTTAAAGAACTTGATGGCTCAAACCGACTTGGAGCAGCAAAAAGACTTTTTAGAGCGTATAGAAGAGTGTTTGAGAAATCCTGAGCCGCTTTATTTCAGTAGCGCATGCGAATTGTTGTTAGCGTTTTTGTCTTATCGTAACGCTAAAAGAGAGTTAGAATTGATCCCTGAAAGCGAGAAAAACCATGCGTTTATTGGACAGCATAGATAAAGCGATAGAAAAAGAGACTAAAATTAAAAGCTTTGTAAAATTAGAGCTAAAAAATCAAAGCTTCAACAATATCCCACCTTTGTTGTCGGCGTTACGCTTGTATTTAAGGGGGGATTTGGAAGGTGTTGGAATTGAAATTAAGGGGACAGAAGAGGATGAATAAATCAAACAAATTAGTCATTATCAATCGTGCCATTCCAGGTGGGGGCAAGACCTCTTTGACCAAACAGATTGAAGAGTCGGCAAAAAGCTTGGGGCGTTCTATCAGCGTTCATTCTACCGATGAATATTTTATTCAAATAGATGAAAAGGGTATCAGGCGTTATGTTTTTGATAAAAAGAAACTCAATGAATACCACCAAAACAATCAAGAAACCTTCAAACAAGCTTTAGAAAATCGTATAGATATTGTAGTGTGCGATAACACCAATTTTGAATCGTGGCAAAGCAAACCATATACAGATATGGCTAGAGGATTTGGCTATAAAATTTTGTTGATTGATTTTAAACCCAGAGAATTAGAATTGCATTTAGAAGCTCAAAAGATAACCCAAGAACGCCCTGATGCGCATCAAGTTGATAAAGATGTGTCAGAAAGAATGCATAAAGAGCGCAGGATTTCTAGTCCTTGCTTGGATAAGACCAAGATTTTAAGAATAGATACCTTAGAAACCCCCATGGATTATGGATGGGATGTTGCGCAATGCATCAAGAAGCCACGAGGTATTGCAAAACATTATGACTATGATTTTTATTTGGAGAGGGTTCCGGTTGAACAACAAGATTATGAAAAACAAAATAGAGAATTGAGCCTAAAAGCCTTAGAATTTTTAAAATACAATTTTGATTTTGATGTGATTTTTTATTCTTTTGGGGAGCAATTAATGCCTATTTTTTAGGAATGCGTCAATTTAGCGCTCAAAAACATGTTTTTATCACTTCTAGTTCCAAAAACGCTAAGACATTAAAGAGATTTTTTGAAGAACAAAAAGAAACTAATGAGAGTTTTCAAATCAATACGGATAGTCTTATTTCTATAGAAGTGAATGTTTTTGAACCTAAAAATATTTATGGAAAAATTTTGGAACATACAAACAAACATGGTTTAAAGGATAAGAGATTATGTTTTAATTTGACCGGTGGGACTAAAATGATGTTTCTAGCAGGGCTAAAGGCATCAGAATATTTTCAAGTGCCTTATTTCTATATTGAAGAAAAGGATCAACAATTATCATTTTTTAAAAATCCAAGCGAAATTGAGCCTTTTGCTATTCCGGCTATCCCCATTAAAGATGTGGAAACTTTTTTCTCTTTGCATGTCCCAAATCGTATGATAAAACAAAATGGTATTGTAGATGAAAAGAGTTTAAAAAAAATATAAGAGCGTAAAAATTTAAGTAATTTATTGTATGAATATCGTTCAAGAATTATTGAAAATTATCAAAAAAATTAATGATAGTTATTCTAAAGATAAAACGATGGATATTGATGAAAATAATCTTAAATTGCTTTACAAAGACCATCAAGTTTTCGTGAATATAGATGGAAAGGAAATAAAGCTTAAATATTCAGAAGATGAAGATGATTTTAGAGATTATATAATAGGGGGTTGGCTTGAAGAATATATTTATTGTGAATTACTGGAGTTGCTAGACAAACAAGTGATCTATGATCTACGCTTGAATATGATTTTGGGCGTTGAAAGCATGACTGCCATTCAAGAAGATAAGTGACCTATTTATACTGAGCTTGACATAGCTTTTAGCGATGGTAAAAATCTCTATGTTGTAGAGTGCAAGAGTGGGGAGTTAAAAAATAAGGGGGTTTTAACCGCTCTATCCACTAACACTCAAATTTTTGGTGGAGCCAATGCGAAATGCATTTTAGTAGCAAGCGATACTGATATTTTGTCTCAAAATATTCAAGAAAGAATTAAGAATTTGAATATTAAGCTTATTTCTAGAGATTTTAAAAAAAATATTGAGAACTATATTAATAACTCTAGGCGTTGATAAATTAGGGAGAGGGTGTTTAGTTGGTGTTAAACCAATATGCTATTGGATTTTAGAGTTGAAAGAAATTGCAAATCTCACTAAAGAGTTAAAGGGAATTTTAGAATCAGATTAATATTTTTAGGTAGGATTAAATGAATCAAAATATTTTAGGAATAGGGTTTGTTTATCCTACCTAGAAATTGGTATGAGAGCTGATCTCACCGATTCAAGCCATTCTCTTTTCTTGAGGTCATAGGGCGTTGATTCCTTGGAGCGATCGTTATTAAAATAAGTTTGGGTTTTTGTGGCAAAATTCTCCCATGCAAGCTTTGTTTAGAGAACTTACCTCTATTGCCCAAACCTTTTGACTCTTTTTCTCATGTTTATAAAGGTAAGCGTCTGCAAAAGCGTTTAGCGCTTCGCTGTTTTCATCATTATTATTCCAATGATTCGCTAATTTTTCCAATCGCTGTTTCTTGTTTCATTTTTCCCATGTTGTTTCCTTTTTTCTTTTGTTTCACTGCCAAGCGCATGGCTCTTATGCCATGCGTTTCTCTTGCTCTTGTTTAGCTTTTAGATTTTTTTCTACTTTCTCAAGTTCATAATGATGTTATACACCCACTCTTTAATGGTTTTATTTAAATAGTAGGTTAGCTCATCGTTTAAAACCTCTTTTATTTTATCGTTATATTTTTCCACTAAACGACACACGCTACCGCTTGACATAGGGTCTCCTTTAAATTTCAAGTATCACTGCAATCAATGCGTCTCACACCAATCATTTAGAAGAGTCTTGATTTTTAATAGCAATATCTAACTTATTAAAAGGGATTTCAATATGGTTAGCGTCTAGGGCGTTTTTGATGCGTTCAATGAGTTCGCTGCGCACATTAAAAATTCCGTCTTCAATCTTTGCCCAAACTCTAATGGTGAAATTCAATGAACTTTGTCCAAAATCCGTGATTCCAATAAAAGTGGGCATGTTTTTATCAATTTTTTCCATTGCGTCGATAACATCTTTTATAGTCTTATGCACCAGTTCAATATCGCTCCCATACCCTACCCCACAAACCCATTCAATGCGCCGACACGCCGTGTTATTGCTGTTGATAATATTAGAATTAGCGACACTTCTATTGGGTAAAACCGCCAAGCGTCCGTCATGCAAGCGTAAAGAAGTGTTAAAAAAATTAAGTGCTTCTACTTTGCCCTCTAGGCCAGAGATTTCAATGATGTCTCCTTTTTTGAAAGGGTGTAAAATAATAAGGATTATCCCTCCAGCAATGCTTGAAAGATAATCTTTTAAAGCCAACGCCACCGCAATCCCCACCGTTCCTAAAACAGTGATAATAGAAGTGGTTTGCACGCCTAGCGTGCTGAGTGCAATGATTGTGGTGATGATAAGGATTAAGATAAAAGTAACCTGTGCGACAAAATTCGCTAAAATCTCATCCTTTTTGGATAAAAGTTTCATGGTTTTGTTCCGTAAGAAAAACGAAAAATAAAAACCTATACAAAAGACAACAATAGCCTTGATTAAGATTATCCCAAAATGCTTTGCCTGCGGAAAAAAATCCACTAACAGCGTTTTAATTTCATCCATAAATTTTTCCTTTTAAAATCAATTGATTAACTTTCCCATAAAGTTCCAATCTTTTCTGCGAATATTTAATAGTGAAGCTTTGAAGTGCGCTATTGGATAGAATTTTGTTTTTTGAAATAGTTCCATTAGGAATGCACAGACAGGGTTGATTAGAATCGTTGCGATCGGCAAGAATCCCTTTTAATGGTGGCATGAAGATCCTTTTTTAGAATAATTTTACAATAATTTTTGCCAAAAATTTTTTTGAGCGTTTCCTTTTATAATAAAAACAGCTCGCTTTATAACAAGCCCTCAAAGATACTTATAAAATCATAAAACACAATAAATAATAAAACCATAAAACCCTAAAAACCCCTAAACAAACAAAACAATGAGTCAATAATGAAATAAGATAAAAAGCAAGACTAAAAAACATTTCCCTATCCCTGCACCGACCTACATTCCCACTCTTGAAAAGAGCAGTATTATCAGCGATGAAGAGCTTGACTTCCAGGTTCGGAATGGTTAACTGGGTAGTTCCTCTTCTCTAAAAAAATCCGCTAAATGCTCTAAATGCGCCTTTTTTTTGATGGAGCAAAATTTTAAACGAGCGGTGCAATTTCACATTAAACCCATCAAGTCTTTGCAACCATTCATCGCTGCTAGGGAGTAAAATCTCCATCGCGTTTGAAGGCGTAGAAGCCCTTAAATCCGCCACCAAATCGCTCAATAAAAAATCGCTCTCATGCCCAATAGCTGACATGCTGCAAGTTTTAGCCAAATAGTATCCATAGCTTTTGAAAAGGGCTTTTTTGCGCGTAGCTATCATTTGCTTGATGAGTTTTATTTTCTTCATTTTCTTCTTTGTCCATGCCCTTTAATTTCACATAGCCCCCAAGCGGGATCAAAGACAAAGCGAATTGCGTGCCAAAAAGCTTAAAAAAACAGAGTTTTTTACCAAAACCAATGCTAAACACTTCTACTTTCACCCCACAAACCCTAGCAATAGTGAAATGCCCTAATTCATGGACAAAGATTAAAAACGCCAGCATTAAAACCGCTACAATGAACATCATACCCCACCGCTTACACGACGCTTCCCTGAAATATTGTTGGAATTTTTTCTCATCTCATGGCCATTAGCATAGCTTCTTGGGGTGGAAAACAGCAAAACTAACACGCCTGCCATTTGCTTTTTAAGAAAGAATGGCAAGCGTATTGAGACCCTAGACTATCATGGTTTAAGCTATGAGACATTAAGAGAGAAATTGTTAGAATGCGCCGCAGCAAGAAACAAAATGGACGACCTAGAAAGAAACAAAAGCTACAAAAGGAGGCGTTGGAGCTAGGATTAACCTATGAAGACTATAAAAAACAAATAGAGCAAAATAGGGTGCATGAGGGCTTATTATCGTTTTAAGCAACCTAAAAAGAACGCGGGGCGTGGGTAAAACCATGACCTTTTTTTGTTATAATAAGTAAAGAAAACAAAAAACAAGATAAAACTAAAGGAGCAAATAAGACCATAACGCCTATTGGCATAAACAGAGAGCAAGAGCTATGTTTTAATAGATAACTATGATAGTTGGGCGGTATCATCTTGGAGTTTAGAAAACATGGAAGCGTATAATCTAAAATCAACATTAGAAGCATTGACTATTGATTTTGTCAAATCAGAGCAAGTCAATCAGGAGTGAAAAAAAAGGGCGAGCAAAGAATGAAACAAGACAAAGCCAAGCGTTGGTCTTGTTGCGAGCGTGTTAGAAGACTCATAAAGCTAATGAGCGAGAGTTTTTCACTGATGCATGCGATTTCTTGAAAAAAGATTATCAAAGAAAGTGATGGATTGTCTGATAAAATCATTGCTATTATCAATTATTTTGATAGGAAAAATATTATCTGTATTTGATGAGATGTGAAGCCCAATCAAATTAAAAATGCATTGACCTCACAAATTCATAACGGAGCGTATAGTTTCAGGGGTGGTGAGTGTGAAAAACAAAGCCCTTGATTTTTGCCAAATGGGTTTCTAGCGTTTCATTAACTAGGAGGTGCTTTGGGATATTCCCCTTTAAAGCACTTTAAAATCCCCTAAACGCTCTAAAAACTAGCACACCCCATTAAAATCAAAGCTTTTTAATTTATTCTAAAAAACGAATGAGAGCGAACCCAACAAACCGCTTTATTATAGCCCTATAAAAATAGGGGAGAAAAGCGAGATCTGCAATTAATCTTGCTGGATCCTTATGGCTGTGGGTGTGGATAGTTCTTCTTCAGTAGGGATTCTTAAAAAATCGCTATTACCCACTTTTCTTGTTTGTTTCACCACAGGCTGAGAGGGCGTAGCGATAGATTCCAAACTCGCTCCACCGCTGTTTCTTTCAGAACCGGTTGCAATGATAGTAACGCGCACATGATCAATGGGGATACTCTCGCTCGTGTGTTGGCCAAACTTAACATCAACATCTTGATTGGCTCGTTCTTGAATAGATATGCAAGCTTGAGAATAAGCATACATAGGATAATCAGGGTGGTGCTCAAAAAAGACAATAATGCTCTTAGCCCCATCAATAGAAGCGTCATCAAGAAGAGGCGATTGGATCGCATTTTCCACCGCTAATTTAGCGGATTCTTCGCCAGTGGCCTCACCAATACCCATTAACGCAAAGCCTTTAAAACCAAGAGCGCTTTTTAAATCGGAAAAATCAACATTAATATCACCAGGTTTAGTGATGATCGTAGAAATGCCGCTCACAGCCCTAACCAAGACATCATCAACTTCCTTATAGCATTCTTTAGTGCTGGCGTTTTTTTTCATGGTCAAAAGAATTTTATCATTAGGGATAACCAAAATAGAATCGCTAGATTGCTCCAATTCCTTTAACCCTTCTTCGGCTTTCTTGCTTTTTTGAGATCCTTCGTATTTGAAAGGCTTGGTAACGATAGCAATCGTGAGCGCTCCCACTTCTTTTGCGATTTTAACGATAGTAGGGGTGGCTCCAGTCCCAGTACCTCCTCCAAGCCCTGTAGAGACAATGACTAATTTGGCGTCCTTAATCGCTTCTCTAATTTCATTAGCGCTTTCTTCAGCGGCTTTCCTACCAATATCAGGAACCCCTCCAGCACCTAAACCTCCAGTAGACTCTTTGCCTAAAAGGATTTTAACCGGAGCGGGATTGTTTTTGAGGTGTTGGCCATCAGTGTTCGTTGCAATGGGGGTAACATCTTGATGCACGCCGTATTCAACCAAGTGTTTAATCATGTTAGACCCCCCACCTCCAACACCGATGACGACAATCTTAGCCCCTTTATAAGCTGGATCGCTTACTTCTTCAATGCTCGCTTGACCAATATTATAATTTTCCATCTCTGATTGATGAACCATAGCCACATTCCCCTTGAGATACGATTTTTGCAAATCTTAAACTTTGATAAATAGCTAAAGAATTATACCATGTTTTCTGGCTTTTGATAACTATCAAGGCGTTTTTATCGCATAAAGAAATGGCTGTATCTTAAAAGATTTTAGAAATCTTATCAAGGAAACTTTTAAAAAAACCTTTTTGTTCGGTGGGTTTTATAGGCAAGAAGTCATCGTTTTTAGCGGTGTTTAAAGGAGCGTTAGGGGTTTTTAAATCGCTCAAATTCCTTTCTGTGGGCGATGAATGGATATGGGGGGTAGGGCTTGATTGATGGGCTGTTCTTGTGTAATCATCGCTTTCATGGTAGCGGATAACCCCTTTAGAGTCTCTTTCATAATTGGTATGCCCCCCTGCTTTGTATAAAATCAAGCCAACCACGACTGAAAAGCGAGGATCTTTCAAGTCTTCAAACATGCCCATGATATTGTATTTTTCCACAGGGGCCGCCAAACGCACCGGGTAATTAGTGAAATGGGTTCTGGCTAGTTCTTTGATCCCTTTCATTAAAGCCATCCCACCGGTTAACACAACGCCTCCGCCCAAATGCTCTTCTAAGCCGCTATCTTGAATGCTCCTGTGGATGATTTTAAAAGTTTCTAAAGCCCTTTCCCTCATGATAGTTTGGATTTCACTAAGCGGCACAATATGGCTTTCATGACCATCAGAGCCGGTGGTAGGGATTTGGACATTTTGAGAGGGCGTTTCTTCACCACCTTCAAAAGAAAGATCCCCGTATTTGATCTTAACTTCTTCAGCGTAAGGGAATGGGGTGTTGAGCATGTGCGATAAATCCGTGGTTAAATGGTGAGAGCCTACGGGTAAGTATTTGTTATAGCGTATGGAATTGCCGCTATAAATCGTAAGGTTGCATGTCTCTCCGCCCATATCCACGCAAGCCACGCCCAATTCCCTTTCATCATTAGACAAGGTGGCAATCGAGGCTGCATAAGAATTGATCACAATGTTTTCAATCTCCACCCCAGATTGGATCATGATTTTTTCTAAATTTTCAATGTTGTTTTTTTCTGTATAGACAATGTGGATAAAGACTTCTAAGCGAGTCCCGCTCATTCCTAAGGGGTCATTCACTTCTTGTTTGTCTAAAGTGAAGCGATAAGGGAGGGCATGCAAAATATGTTTATCGTTATCCAAGCCTGCTTTAGCGCATGCGTTATTGATAGCGCGATTGATTTCATCAATGGTTACCACATTATCTTTAGTGCTAGCCACACCGGTAACATCTCTAATGCTTTCAGTATAAGCCCCAGAAAAAGAAACAATCGCTTTAGTTTTAGGGTAATACGATTCCCTAAAGGATGAAATGGGGTTATTCCTATCTTCATCAGCGTTCAAACCTGCCATTTTTTTAGCGCTATTGATCACTTCTTTAATGGCGTTAGAAGCGTGAGCAAGGCTATTGATACGCCCTCTTTTAATGGCTTTTGAATTGATTTCTTTAGAGTCTTGATGAGCCGTGCCAATGATGCGCAAAATCCCGTCTTTAAATTCAGCCACTATGGCGCAAATCTTTCTAGAGCCTATATCAACCCCTATAACGATTTCTTTATGTTCCATGATTTCCCCTTGCATTATTGAATGTATTTGACTATCTTATAGCGTTTTTTCAATTCTTCTATCAACGCTTTATCAAAAAAATCCGTTTTAGTGTTATTGACTAAACGCTGCATATACTGGCTTTCTTCTGCGCTAAATGAGTGGTTGAAATTTTGTTCTGTGATTTGATAGAGCACCACTTTATTACCAATAGTAATAAACCCTTTTTTTTCTTGGCGGTTAAAAAGGGTGTTGATAAACTTAGCGCTTTCTTCTTGGTTGAGTTCGCTAATAGTGCCTCCAAAATTAGGGCTTACATAGCCCACGCTTTTGCCTTTAAAATCCTTAAGCTTTTCTTTAGCTAATGCCTGCAACGCCATAAGGGTTTTTTCTTGAGTTAGGCGGGTTTTAAGAGTGCTTTTAGCTTCATTAAAATTTTGCAATTCGTCTTTAATTTGAGAGATGAGCTGCACCACGATAAAACCATCTTTAAAAGGCTCTGGTTTTAGGACTTCAAGGGGCTTGAGAGCGGTGAGTTTTTGCGTGATTTCAGCAGTATAGGGGGAGTTGTTTTCTTCAAAATCTTGCGTGGTGTAGTTTTTTGCGTTCCCTTTTTTTAGAGCGATATAGCTCCTTAAGGCTTTTTCATTCGCTTTTTGCATGCTTAAATCGTGTTTGACTTGCTCTTGAACGCTTTTAAAATCCTGCAATTTCCCCTCTTTGTCCAAATAAGACGCCTTGTTTTTATGGTAGTATTCCTCCAACTCTTTCAAATCAGTTTTTTCTAAACTGGCGTCAAAATATAAAGAGCGTGTTTTAAAGCTCGTGGGCTTTTTAAAATCCTTTTTATGGGACTCGTAATATTTTTTCATCTCTTCTTCATTAAGAGAGATTTTAACATCATTAGGGTTTAGGATAAGAATGTCTAATTTGTCTTGCAATTTTGCCCAAAGCGATAAACTGGATTGCTCCAAAGGGGTAGTGGTTTTGGGGAATAGAGCGCTGATTTTTTGAAGGATTAAAAGCCTTTCAACGCTTTCTTCAAAATGCTTGGGGCGGTAATGGCTTTGTTTTAAGATATTTTTATACAATTCTTCATCAAAAACGCCATCTTTTTGAAAAACGCTCGTTTTTCTGATTTCTTTCGCCACTTCTCGCTTCGTAGCGCCAAGCCCTAAATCTAAAGCGAGATTCCTCAATAGGGCTTGATTGATGAGCGAATCTAGAGCGCTTTTTTCTAAATGCATGGCTTTGATTTGATCTTCAGTGAGTTCTTTAAAATCAGGGATAGACTCAGCATAGGCGTCTTTAAGGCGGCGGTATTCTTGGGCTAATTCTTCTTGAGAAATCTTGATCTGTCCCACTTTGGCAGCGCTATCGCTATCTAAAGAAAAGCTGTATTGCCCCCAGCCTATCATCCCAGCAGCAATAAAAGCGATCGTGCTTATCCATATTGTAACCACTAAATATTTTCTATGATTTTGCATCCATTCAATCATAAGAACTCTAATCCCTTTTAAAAAATCAAAAATGTGAAATTCAGGTTTAAACAACCTTATAGTAAAATCAAATAACCTTATTTTAACCAAAGGTTATTAAAATTATCCTTATTATAGAGAGTTTTTAACATGAATTTTCAAGAAAATTTAGCCGCTTTGGATTTGGAGTATCTTTGGCACCCTTGCTCGCAAATGCAAGAGCATCAAAATTTCCCCATTATCCCCATTAAAAAGGCTCAAGGGATTTACCTCTATGATTTTAATGATAACGCTTACATGGATTTAATCAGCTCATGGTGGGTGAATCTTTTTGGGCATAATAACGCCTACATTAGCCAGCAGCTCAAAAATCAAATTGATGATTTAGAGCATGTCCTTTTGGCTTCTTTTAGCCATAAGCCCATTATCACGCTCTCTCAAAGGCTCTGTCAGCTTACAAACATGGATAAATGCTTTTATGCGGATAACGGCTCATCTTGTGTTGAAATCGCTTTGAAAATGAGCTATCACGCCCATTTTTTAAAGAATCAAACGCGCCCTAAAAAGCTTTTTTTATCGCTTTCTAATTCCTATCATGGCGAGACTTTGGGAGCGTTAAGCGTGGGCGATGTGAAACTTTATAAAGACACTTATACCCCCTTATTGCTCAAAAATCTCACTACACCCGTGCCTAAAAACGACAATGAAATAGAAAATAGTTTGAACGCTTTAAAGCGTTTGTTAGATAAACATGGTGAAGAAATTTGCGCCTTCATTGCAGAGCCTCTTTTGCAATGCGCAGGGAATATGCATATTTATAGCGCAAAATATTTAAAACAAGCCGTTTTATTATGCAAGCAAAAAAATATCCACATTATTTTTGATGAAATCGCTACCGGGTTTGGGCGCACAGGGAGCATGTTTGCTTATGAACAATGCGAAATTGAGCCTGATTTTTTATGCTTGTCTAAGGGGATTAGTGGGGGGTATTTGCCTTTAAGCACGCTATTAACGCATAATGAAATTTATAACCAATTTTACGCCCCCTATGAAGACAATAAAGCGTTTTTGCATTCGCACAGCTACACAGGAAACGCCCTAGCATGCGCATGCGCGAACGCCACGCTGGATATTTTTGAAAAAGAAAATGTTATTGAAAAAAACAAGGCTTTGAGCGAGTTTATTTTTAGCGTGCTCCAAAACGCGTTAAAACCCTTGATAGAGCAACAAGTGGTGTCTAATCTAAGGCATTTGGGCATGGTCTTTGCCTTTGAAGTCTTTATTCAAACTAAAGAGCGTTTGAGTTTGGCGGTTTTTAAAAAAGCTCTAAAAAAAGGTTTGTTATTACGCCCTTTAAACAACACCATTTACCTCATGCCCCCTTATATTATCACGCATGAAGAAATCAAAAAAGCGATTGCGGGGTTAGTGGAAATTCTTGATGAGTTAAAAAAAGGCTGAAAGCCCTTTTAAAAAATAAAATATAATAAAGCTTAATTTTCGTCAAGCGATAGCTTTTTTCTGTCTGTTTGATTTCAAAAATCAAGCTTTTAACCTGATATGAAACCTATTCAATCAAACCTATTCAATGATTTTGGGCACAACGAAGTAATGATCCTGGCTGTGTTTGTTGTGGCTTAAAATCTCTTTGGCGATGTTAGGTTGGCTTTTGGGTTCGTCTTCTCTTAAAGGGGTGCTAAGATGCGTATCTGTTTTTAGATTATGAGTTTCTAAAGCGAATATGTTTTCTACAAAGCCTAAAATCTCCGCTAAATGGCCTTTAACGCTCTCTTTATGCTCGTCTTTAATCTCTAACATGCTCAATTTTTCCAAGCGTTGCAATAATGCGTCATCAATTTGCATTCTTTTCCTTTAGTTTAAAATAGGGGTTCGTCCATCGTTGCTGGGGCTTTAAGGCCCATGAGTTTTAACACGCTGCTAGCGATATTGTTTAAGGCTCCGTTTTTAATGGATTTGACTCCATCCCCTAAAACAAAGCAATACACGCTCCCAGCGGTGTGGTTGGTTAAGGGGTTTTGGTTTTCATCTTTCATGCGTTCGCAATTCCCATGATCGCTAGTTAAAAGCATGGCGTAATCCAATTTTTTAGCTAGTGAAAGGATTTCCCCTAAGCATGCATCCACTGCTTCTACCGCTTTAATGCTCGCTTCAAAATTCCCCGTATGCCCTACCATATCGCCATTAGCAAAATTCACAATGATCAAATCCGTGCCTAGTTTCATTTGCTCCAATACCGCAAGGGTTACTTCTTTAGCGCTCATTTCAGGCTTTAAGTCATAAGTGGTAACTTTAGGGCTTTGGATAAGCACCCGGTTTTCATTTTTAAAAGGCGCCTCCACTCCGCCATTGATGAAAAAGGTTACATGCGCGTATTTTTCAGTCTCAGCGATATGGCTTTGGGTCAGGTTATGTTGAGAAACCACTTCAGCGAGCGTGTTTTGAACGCTTTCTTTGGGGAATAAAATAGGGTAGGGGAAAGTGTTGTCATAAGGGGTCATGGTAGCGATATGGAGTTTTTTAAAAGCTTGGCGTTTAAAGCCACTGAATTCCTTTTGGCCTAAAGCGCTCACGATTTCTCTAGCCCTATCATTCCTGAAATTGATAAAAATAAAGCTTTCACCATCTTGCATGCCACAATAATCTTTAAAACAAGCGGGCATGATAAATTCATCGGTGATATTTTTATCATATTGGCTTTGGATATATTCGCTAGGGCTTAAGGGCGTGTGATTAAGCCCCATTAAACTATGATACGCAAGCTCAATCCTTTCAAAGCGATTATCCCTATCCATCGCATAAAAACGACCGCTTATGGTAGCGATTTGAACGTTTTCATTGCAGATATTTTGCATGGTTTCTAAATAAGTTAAAGCGCTTTTAGGAGCGACATCGCGCCCGTCGGTGATTAAATGCAGAAAGACTTTTTTATGGGATTTTTCACACTCTAAAGCCAGAGCGATAAAATGCTCAATGTGTGAATGCACGCCCCCATCGCTCATCAAACCCATAAGATGCACCACAGGGCTTTTTTGGATCGTGTTTAAAAAAGCGGAGTTGTTTTTTAAGTCATCGTTTTGAAGGCTTAAAGAAATTTTGACTAAATCCTGATACAGCACTCTACCAGCCCCAATGCACATATGCCCCACTTCAGAATTCCCCATTTGTCCCTTAGGCAAGCCCACGCTCAATCCATGCGTATCAATCAGGCTATAAGGCAAGGTTTTAAACATCAAGTCATAAGTGGGTTTTTTAGCATGAAAGAAAGCGTTATGATCGCTATCTTTACGATACCCAATGCCATCAGTGATAATCAAAAGAGTTTTTTGCGCCATTTTTAGGACTTTTTAAAGCTCTTGCATGAGAGTGATGTGGTTGGCTAAAATCGCATTCCTTTGCCCTGGAGAGCAATTTTTGCACACTTCTTTATTTTTGGAATTTTTGGAAGCGGTTTTAGCGTTGCTTTTTACATTATTTATATTATTTTTGGAGGAGCGTTTTGGACTCGCTTTAGCCGGTTTTTGAGAGCGTTTTTTAGCGGGTGTGAAATCAGCGCTATTATTTTGAGCGAAATACATGGGTTTATCTTTTGCTTTTTCTGGCTTGTTGGTTATTTGCTCGCTAGTTGCCTCTTTCATTTCTTGAGATTTTTCTGCTTGGGTTTCCTCTATTTGAGATTTTTCTATTTGAGATTTTTGGGCGGCTAAAGTTTGGGGCATGGTGTTACCGATAGGGTCTAAATCTAGGTTGCTATTAGCGCTTTTTTGCAATTCTTGGTCATTACTAGACTGCGAATCAAAGATTTTAGATTCTTTCAAACGCCTGATTCTGTCTTGTATCTCTTCGTAATATTTTTCAGCTTCGGCGTTAGACTTCTCGTTTTTTTCCCAACGACTGCCCTTGTTGTAAGATTTAATCATGTCTTTTAGATTATCATGGTAGCGTGTTTTCCAATAGAGCAACTCTTTTAAAGCCACTTCAGAAGCAAACGCATCGTCTTTAATGAGCAATTCCCCCATCACATTACGCAAAAAGGGGCTATCGTTATGCCCATAGCTTTTTAGAACGCTTGGGATATAAGAATGGTACACGCCAGCACTCGGATCGGAAAAATTGATTTTATAAACCCCTGCGCATGATTCTTTCCATGCGATGCCTGCCATTTCATAGCCTAAATTTTCTTTAGAGCCGAATTGATAGGCGGCTTTTAAAACTTCTTTTTGCTTAGCGTTAAAGTCTTTAAGATTGTCGCAATTAGTCATCATGACTTTAGTAACGGGCGATTTGGGTTTGTTTTTAACCCCTTTAGCGGGCTTAGGCTCTGTTTTAGTGGGGCTTTCTGCTGCGGCCAAACTTAAAGATGCACTTAAGGCTGTGCCTAGCCATAAGGCTTTAAAAAGGGTGTGAGTGAGTGGGGTCAAATGTTTCAAAACGCCTACCTTTTGTATTTAAAAAATAAACTAAACTAAAAATAAATTCAAGTATAATTCTAACATGATTTAGTCTTAAAAGTGATTTTGTTTTTTAGGGAGAATTGAGATTTTGCATTCAGATGAATTGTTAGTAGAGATTTTAGTTGAAGAATTGCCCGCACAAGCGTTATTGAATGAATATAAAGAAATGCCTAAAAAACTCCACGCTCTTTTTCAAAAACGCGCTTTAGAAGTGGGAAATATAGAGATTTTTTACACCCCTAGGCGCTTGTGTTTGTTTATTAAAGACTTTCCTCTTTTAACCCAAGAAACCAAAGAGGAATTTTTTGGGCCTCCCGTTAAAATCGCATGCAATCATCAAGATAAAACGCAAGGGTTGAACGCGCTAGGTTTAGGGTTTTATCAAAAATTAGGGTTAAAGGATTCCAAGCATTTCCAAACAGCGTTTAAAAACAATAAAGAAGTGCTTTATCACGCTAAAATCCACGCCAAACAGCCTACAAAAGATCTAATCATGCCCATTGTATTAGAGTTTTTAGAGGGTTTGAATTTTGGGAAGTCTATGCGTTGGGGCAATGTGGAAAAAAGCTTTATCAGGCCCATTCATAATATTTGCGTGTTGTTTAATGGGGAAAATTTTAACGGTATTGAAGTCAAAGAGTATGGTTTTAAAACCAAGCAAGCCACCAAAGCGCACCGACAAGAGGGTTTTGATTTTATCCAAGTGGATAGCCCTAAAGCGTATTTTGAAGTTTTAGAAAAAAACCATGTCATTTTAGACCCTAAAAAGCGCGAAGCGAAAATCTTGCAAGAAATTAAAGAGCTAGAAGTAAAGCATCACATTAGCGTAGAAATAGATAGGGATTTATTAGATGAGGTTGTAGCGATCACTGAATACCCTAGTGCGCTTTTAGGGGAGTTTGACAAGGCGTTTTTAAAATTACCCAGTGAAATCATCATTACTTCCATGAAAGAAAACCAGTGCTATTTTGCAACCTTTAGTCAAAAAAGCCAAGAAGAAAGCCCAACATTACACAACGGCTTTATCGTGGTGAGTAACGCTACCAATAAAGACAAGCAAAAAATCATTTTAGGCAACCAAAAGGTTTTAAAAGCCCGCTTGAGCGATGCGGTTTTCTTTTATGAAAACGATCTCAAAAAGCCCTTAGACAACGCCCCTTTAGAGAGCGTGGTTTTTGTGCAAGGTTTAGGGACTTTAAGGGATAAAATGGAGCGAGAATCGATCATCGCTCAATATTTGACGCAAAAATACGCTTCATCATTAAATATGCCTTTAGAAAAAGCCCTTGAATTGATGAACCGGGCTATTAAAATCGCTAAAGCGGATTTACTCAGTGAAGTGGTGTATGAATTTACCGAGCTTCAAGGGATCATGGGCTATTACTACGCTTTGAAACAAAATGAAAACGAATGGGTCGCCTTGAGTTTGAAAGAGCAGTATTTGCCCGCAAGCGAAAACGCCCCCTTGCCCTCTAGCGTTTTTAGCGCAATCGTTGCTTTGAGCTTGAAATTAGACAGCTTGTTTTCTCTTTTTAGTGCAGGAAAGATCCCTAGCGGTTCTAAAGATCCTTTTGCTTTAAGGCGCTTGAGTTTTGGGCTATTGAAGATCATCGCGCATTACGGGTTAGAATTTGATTTAAAAGTGGATTTAAAAAACCTCTTTGAAAAAGTGGGCGTTTATCAAAGCTTTGACTTAGAAATTTTAGAGAAGTTTTTACTGGAGCGCTTCAATAACTTGATAGATTGTAACCCCTCTATCATAAGGAGCGTGTTAAACACTAACGAGCGAGATATAGTTGCAATCATTCAAAAAGTCAAAGCCCTAAAACGCTTTTTAGACGACCCTAAAAACGCCCCCAAAAAAGAGTTGCTTTTTAGCGCTTTCAAACGCCTAGCCAATATCAATAAAGACAGAAACCCTAACGAGTCAAGTGGGTTTTCTACGAGTCTTTTCAAAGAATCGCAAGAGCATGCCCTTTTTGAAGCGTTCAATGCGATCAAAACAAGCACTTTTGAGAGTTTGGATAGCAAAATAGAGGCTTATTTTGGTTTGCATGCGCCTTTAGAAGAGTATTTTAAAAGCGTGCTAGTCATGGATAAAGATATAGAAATCCAAAAAAATCGTAAAAATTTCTTATGGGGCGTGTATCAAAGTTTCTTAGAAATTGGGGATATTAAAGAAATTGCGATTTAATGCTATCAAACGCAAAATCCAGCGTTTTTTGGGGGTAACTTTTTTAATGAGCATGTTTAGTGCGGGCATGCTTAGCGCGAAAATCTTTACCCTACAAGAGTTTTTTAAAGAAGTGGAAACCAACTCTATGGAGTTGATCGGCAAAAAAGCCGATTTTAAAAGCCGTTTGAATGAGCAACGCTCCGTGAACGCTTGGGATTTCCCCTATATTTATAATGAAACTTCTATGGTGAAAAACTTCCAAGGCATTGTAGAAGCGCAGCCCAGAACCCTTTTAATGGTAAGGCCCAAGCTCCCATGGGTGAGTTCGCTTTTATCCAAAAGCCTTTCTATTAAAACCATTCAATACGATAAAAGCTATCAATTGAATAAAAATCTCGCTTTTATTGGTGCTAAACGCTTGTATTTGACTTATGTGATGACTAAAGAAAAGTATCAGGTGTATGCGCAACGGGAAGCGAACTTTTATTCGCAGCTCAAAATCGCCAAAGAAAAAGTCAAAGCCGGCAGCATGAGCGAAAAAGATTATATCAACTTCAATAACTCTTATTTGGAATCCAAACTCGCTAAAACCAATGTGGAAACCAAACTCATAGATTTAGAAAAAATGCTAGACACGATGCTCGCGATTGTGGAGCCGGTCAAAGAGGGGGCGCATTTTGACACTTATTTAGACCATTTGCATGATGTCAAGGTGATCGGTTTGGATTTTGAATACGTGCGCTTAGAACCTGAAGCCTTAAAATTTAAATTGGATCGCTCGTTGTATGTGGATATTTTGGATTTGACGGCTAAAGATTATCAAGTGAATGCGAAATTGGCTAATAGAGATGTGTTTAATGCATTTGAGTTTGGGATTGGCTCTGAAAGCTATAACTCTTCCACTAACCTTTCTATAGAAGTGCATATCCCTTTACCGGTAACGCCTAAAAACATCTATCAAAAGCGTAAATTCTTAGATTTGCAAAGCGGGACGCTCGCGCAAAATGAGGTGATGAAACGAAACATTAGAATCAACGCTAACTCCTACTTAAACCAGCTCAAAACCAAAGAAGCATACATTGAAACCCAAAAAGAAGCCATTGCCAATAAGAAGCGTTTGATGGAAATGGGGCGCATCGCTTATGAAGCCCAAAAAATCGGGCTTTTTGAATACTTGATTTATCAAAATTCTTACATGGACGCCCTCATCACTCTAGCGGAAGCCAAGATTGAATACATTGATATTAGCGCGCTTTTAGAAGAGACTTTAGGGGAGAGTTTGACCAGATTAGGAGAATTGCATTGAAGCGGGCGTTATGGTGGCTTATGTTAATGGGCGTTTTTTCAATGGGTGTTTCTTTGGAAGCTAAAGAGTATCCAGAAATTATTTTAGAAGAAAAAAACTTGCAACCCATGGGGTTAAAGGTGATTAAATTAGATAAAGAAATCTTTAGTAAAGGGCTTCCTTTTAACGCTTATATTGATTTTGATAGTAAAAGCTCTGTGGTGCAGAGCTTGAGTTTTGATGCGTCTGTGGTCGCTGTTTATAAAAGAGAGGGCGAGCAGGTGAAGGCTGGAGATGCGATCTGTGAAGTGAGCTCTATTGATTTGAGCAATTTGTATTTTGAATTGCAAAACAACCAAAATAAATTAAAAATCGCTAAAGATATTACTAAAAAAGATTTAGAGCTTTATAGGGCCGGGGTGATCCCTAAAAGGGAGTATCAAACGAGTTTTCTAACCAGTGAAGAAATGGGCTTGAAGGTGGAACAATTAGAGAGCGCGTTTAAAAGCTTTGGCGTGGATCCTAAAAACCCTAAAGGGCAGTATGGTTTTAGGATTGTGGCTAGAGACGGCGGTCTTTTGGCGCTAGCGCCTAAAAATGTGGGCGAGAAGATTTTAGCTTTCACTAGCTATGTGCGTATTTCAAAAAGCGATGATTTGATCGCTCAAATCAAATTGCCTGTAGGCGTTTCTAAAACCATTAAAAGAGATTCGCCAGTCTATAATGAAGAGGGGGAAAAAATCGGGAAGATCCAAAGCGTTTCGGTGGTGTTAGACAAAGGCTCTAACACGATTTTAGCCACCGCTTTATTAGATGAGGGCAATTACCATGTGGGGGAAATGGTAGAAATGTATATTCAAGGCTCTCAACCCAAAGACTCCGTTTTAATCCCTTCAAACGCTTTGATCAGAAACGGGAAAGATTACCTGGTGTTTGTGAGGACGCCTAAAGGTTTTAGGCCTGTGGTGGTTCAAGTTTTAGAAGAGCGCAGCAAGATTTTTATCGTGAACGCTCAAAATTTACACCCTAATGACAGCGTGGCAGTGGGGTCATTGATAGGGTTAAAAGGCATGATCAACAATTTAGGGGAAGAATAATGCTCGCTTCCATTATTGAATTTTCCTTACGCCAGCGAATAATCGTGATTGTTTGCGCGATTCTTGTTTTGTTTTTTGGGACTTATAGTTTTATCAACACTCCAGTAGATGCTTTCCCGGATATTTCGCCCACTCAAGTTAAAATCATTTTGAAACTCCCTGGCTCTAGCCCTGAAGAAATGGAAAACAACATCGTGCGCCCTTTAGAATTGGAGCTTTTAGGGCTAAAAGGGCAAAAATCTTTAAGAAGTATTTCCAAATATTCTATTTCAGATATTACGATAGATTTTGATGACAGCGTGGATATTTATTTAGCGAGAAACATTGTTAATGAGCGCTTGAGCAGCGTGATGAAAGATTTACCCGTGGGGGTTGAAGGGGGCATGGCGCCCATTGTTACGCCGCTATCAGACATTTTTATGTTCACCATTGATGGCAATATCACCGAGATAGAAAAACGACAGCTTTTAGACTTTGTGATCCGCCCGCAATTAAGAATGATTAGTGGCGTGGCGGATGTCAATTCCATTGGAGGCTTTAGCAGGGCGTTTGTGATCGTGCCGGATTTTAATGACATGGCGAGGCTTGGGGTGAGTATTTCTGATTTAGAAGCGGCCGTAAGAGTGAATTTAAGAAACAGCGGAGCGGGGCGCGTGGATAGAGATGGTGAAACCTTTTTAGTCAAAATCCAAACCGCTTCTTTGAGTTTAGAAGACATTGGCAAAATCACCGTTTCCACTAATTTAGGGCATTTGCACATTAAGGATTTTGCGAAAGTCATCAGCCAGTCTCGCACCCGATTAGGGTTTGTCACTAAAGATGGCGTGGGCGAGACCACAGAGGGCTTGGTGCTTTCTTTAAAAGACGCTAACACCAAAGAAATCATCACTCAAGTGTATCAAAAACTAGAAGAATTAAAACCCTTTTTACCCAATGGCGTGTTTATTAATGTTTTTTACGATCGCTCAGAATTCACGCAAAAAGCCATTGCCACCGTTTCTAAAACGCTCATTGAAGCCGTTGTTTTAATCATCATCACGCTCTTTTTATTTTTAGGGAATTTGAGGGCGAGCGTGGCTGTGGGGGTGATTTTACCCTTAAGCTTGTCCGTGGCGTTTATTTTTATCAAGATGAGCGATTTGACTTTAAACCTAATGAGTTTAGGGGGGTTGGTTATCGCTATAGGCATGCTCATTGACTCAGCCGTAGTGGTGGTGGAAAACGCTTTTGAAAAATTGAGCGCTAACACCAAAACCACTAAACTCCATGCGATCTATCGCTCTTGCAAAGAAATCGCCGTTTCAGTGGTGAGCGGGGTGGTGATTATTATGGTGTTTTTTGTGCCGATTCTAACCTTACAGGGGTTAGAGGGCAAGATGTTTAGGCCTTTAGCGCAAAGCATTGTGTATGCGCTTTTAGGCACTTTAGTTCTATCTATTACTATCATTCCTGTAGTCAGCTCTCTTGTCTTAAAAGCCACGCCCCATAGCGAAACCTTTTTAACGAGGTTTTTAAACAGAATCTACGCCCCTTTATTGGAATTTTTTGTGCATAACCCTAAAAAAGTGATTTTAGGAGCGTTTGTGTTTTTGATCGCAAGCCTTTCTTTATTCCCTTTTGTGGGGAAGAATTTCATGCCCGCTTTAGATGAGGGCGATGTGGTTTTGAGCGTGGAAACCACCCCTTCTATTTCTTTAGATCAATCTAAAGATCTCATGTTAAACATTGAGAGCGCGATTAAAAAGCATGTCAAGGAAGTCAAAAGCATTGTCGCGCGCACAGGGAGCGATGAATTGGGGCTGGATTTAGGGGGCTTGAATCAAACCGATACTTTTATTTCTTTCATTCCTAAAAAAGAATGGAGCGTTAAAACCAAAGATGAATTATTAGAAAAAATCATGGATTCTTTAAAAGACTTTAAGGGGATTAACTTTTCTTTCACCCAACCCATTGAAATGAGGATTTCTGAAATGCTGACAGGGGTTAGGGGGGATTTAGCGGTTAAGATTTTTGGAGATGATATTGGCGCCTTAAACGAGTTGAGTTTTCAAATCGCGCAAGCTCTAAAAGGGATTAAGGGATCTAGTGAAGTTTTAACCACGCTCAATGAGGGCGTGAATTATTTGTATGTAACCCCCAATAAAGAAGCGATGGCGGATGTGGGGATCACTAGCGATGAATTTTCCAAGTTTTTAAAATCCGCTTTAGAGGGTTTGATCGTGGATGTGATCCCTACAGGGATTTCACGCACGCCAGTGATGATCCGCCAAGAGAGCGATTTTGCAAGCTCTATCACTAAAATCAAAAGTTTAGCTCTGACTTCAAAATATGGCGTTTTAGTGCCTATCACTTCTATCGCTAAGATTGAAGAAGTGGATGGCCCTGTTTCTATCGTGCGTGAAAATTCAATGCGCATGAGCGTGGTTCGCAGTAATGTGGTGGGGCGCGATTTGAATTCTTTTGTAGAAGAGGCTAAAAAAGTGATCGCTCAAAACATCAAGCTCCCTCCTAGCTACTATATCACTTATGGGGGGCAGTTTGAAAACCAGCAACGGGCCAACAAAAGGCTTTCTACCGTTATCCCTTTAAGCATCTTAGCGATTTTTTTCATCCTTTTCTTTACTTTTAAAAGCATTCCTTTAGCCTTGCTCATTCTTTTGAATATCCCTTTTGCGGTTACCGGGGGTCTTATTGCGTTGTTTGCGGTAGGGGAGTATATTTCAGTGCCAGCGAGCGTGGGCTTTATCGCTCTTTTTGGGATTGCGGTTTTAAACGGCGTGGTGATGATAGGCTATTTTAAAGAGCTTCTCTTACAGGGAAAAAGCGTAGAAGAATGCGTTTTATTGGGCGCTAAAAGGCGCTTGAGGCCGGTTTTAATGACCGCTTGCATTGCCGGTTTGGGCTTGATACCCTTATTATTTTCTCATAGCGTGGGATCCGAAGTCCAAAAACCTTTAGCGATCGTGGTGCTTGGAGGCTTGGTTACCTCAAGCGCTTTAACCTTACTCCTACTACCGCCTATGTTCATGCTCATCGCTAAAAAGATTAAAATCGTTTGAGTTAAAGGGGTTAAAATGCTAGCTTTAGAAATTTATATTGATATTTGTTTGAAAGACGCTTTAATAGATTATTTATTTGAAAAAGGCTTTGATGATTTTTTTTATGTGGAATGCTATAAATACGCCGCTTCTTCGTTGCTTTTAAGCCAAAAAGAGCAGGTGAGCGGGCGTAAAGACTACGCTAAATTCAAGCTTTTTTTAAGCGATGAGATCGCTTTATCTTTGGCCCAAGCTTTAAAAAACCAGTTCGCTTCTAAAGAAATGAAATTGTTTTATTCGCAAACGCATGGGTTGTAAAAGCGCTAATCAAACGGATTTTTAGTAAAATATGCTACAACACAAACTAATAAAGGAGTGAAGATGTATGCCGTAACCTTTGATCTTGACACCAATTGCCTGAATGAAAACGGAATGAATCTCTCAAAAGTTTATTCAGATATTCGTAAATTCATGGAACAACATGGCTTCAAATGGCAACAAGGTAGCGTGTATTTTGGCGATGAGACCATCAATGCCGTTACTTGCGTCGCTACGGTGCAAATTTTAGCCAAGCAAATACCAAGCTTTGCGATCTGTGTTAAAGATGTGAGGATGCTAAAAATAGAAGAAAACAACGATTTAATGCCAGCTATCAAAATTGTTTTGTGAAATTGAGTATAATACTAACCATTAAATAGTGATAGGAATTTGTAATGATTGTTATTCTTAAAAATTCGCCTTCTCTCTCTCTCTCTCTCTCTCTAGTCAGCTGCTTTATCTTTTTACCCCCATATAAACCCATACCCATATAAACCCTTTTTTAGGGATCTTTTGGGGATTTTTGCATCTTGTTTGGATTTTAATTTTTAATTATAAAAAGGATTGATGATGATTTTACGCGCACAGACAAATTTTGTGAAGTTTTTAGAACAGGTTTTAGAAGTTTTAAAAGAAGTAGAGATTGATAAAACAGAATGCTCTACTCTTTTAGAAAGCATTCAAAAACAACAGCTTGTGATACCCGTTGTGGGGAATTTTAGTGCAGGCAAAAGCACGCTATTAAACCGCTTTTTAGGCAGCAGCGTTTTGCCTACCGGTATCACGCCAGAGACTTCTTTAGCCACTGAGTTGCACCATAGCGCTAACGAACGCATAGAGGCTTTTTCAAACAATGATGAAAAAACAGAGAGTTTTGAACTGAATGAGCAAAGTTTTGAGATCATTAAAGACAATGCCACGAAGTATTCCTACCTTAAGGTTTATTTGAATAATGAAGCCCTAAAAGATAGTGCGCCTTTAGTGTTTGTGGATATGCCTGGGTTTGATAGCCCCATTTCAAGCCACACCCATGCCATTTTGGAATATTTAGAAAGGGGCGTGCATTTTGTCATCCTCACAAGCGTAGAAGAGGGCAACCTTACTAAACGCATGGTTAGGGAATTAAAAAACCTTTTAGAGTTTGACAAAGGCCTTAGCTTTATTTTGAGTAAAACGAATTTAAGAACGCCCTCGCAAGCAGAAGAGATTTCTCATTATATTCAAGATCAAATCCAAGATCACCTTGATTTGACAACGCATCTTATTTATTCTAATAAAGACAATAACGCTCTTTTAGAGGTGACGGATAAAATAGATGCTGAAAAGCTTTTTAGCGCTTTGTATTTGAAACGATTGAAGTTTTTAAATTCCCAGTTACAAAACAGCCTAAAAAGCGTGATTAAAAGCTTTGATTATTCTAAAGAAAAGGCTTTAGAAGAAATACAAGCGTTGGATTTGAGCGTTAAAGACATTGAAAAAACCTATGAAAAATTAAGGGCTAATTTAGAGGAAGAATATTCTAGCGTGGCTGTGGGATCGGTGGTTAAAAAAGTGGTAGAAGAGGTCAGGGAGCAAAAATCCTATTTAGCCTCTTTAATCAACAAGCCTAACGAGTTCAATAGCGAAATAGAAAGCATCATGCAACAAAGCTTGATCAAAAACGCTAAATTAGAGATTGAAAAGATCAACCTTTCTTTTTCAAAAGATTTTTGCGCGGAATTTGAAAGCCTGAACAACACGCAGCTTTCTAGCGGTTTTTCTGTGAATTTAGAGCATAGCCTTGAATTAGGGATCAACGCCTTAAGCGTGATTTTAGCCAAGAATCCGGTTACAAGACCTTTCGCGCTGATCTTGCAAGGGTTAAAACCTCTTTTAAAAGAATTATTGACATTGTTGCCTAATATCATCGCTTCATTCTTTAGAAACGCGGAAAAAGATCGGGCGAAATTAGAAAAACTGATTGAAGTTGAAGTGATACCAGAGGTTCAATACAAGCTTAAAAAAGTTTTACCGGGTTTGTTTGTTTGTTTAATGAATGCTTGGAAAGTTCCCTCAAAGGTTTAAAAGATCGGTGCGAACTGGAAATCACGCATAAAAAACAAGAAATCGCGCTCGCTCAAACAGAAAAAGAAAAACACCTTAACGATTTAGAAGATCAAAAACAAATCTTAGAAAACAAGATCAACGCTTTAAGCGATCTAGAACAACAATATTTAAAGGATTAAAAATGAACGCTCAAGAACTCATTAAAAAAAGCGCTTTAATTGAAAAAACGCTACAAGAACAAGGCTTGCAAGAAAGAGCGAAGCCTTTTATGAGCGATAACTCTGTGATTAAAACCGAAGAGTTAGAGAAAACGCTAAAAGAAATGCAGGCTGAAGATAGGGATCTTAAAGTCGGTATCATCGGGCGCGTGAAAGCGGGTAAAAGCTCGCTTCTAAACGCTTTGATTTTTGAGGGTGTAGAGGTTTTACCCAAAGCGGCAACGCCCATGACCGCTAGCCTCACCATTTTAAAATACGCCAAAACCCTGAGCGCTGAAGTGGAGTTTTATAGCCCAAAGGATATTGCAGAGCTTGAAAACGAACATGAACGGTATGTAAGGGAGTTTAACAAAATTGTTGAAGAAGAAGTCAAAAAACAAAAAGAAAAACAGAGTTTGGCAAATAGGGCTAAAGAGGGATTTAAGAATCTTGGCAACAAGTTTAGCAGAAATAAAAGCGATAAAGAAGCGCCCAAAGAGAGGGTTTTAAGCGATGAAGAAATATTGGAAAAGGCTAGAAGGATCGCTAAAAATACATTAAATGAGGATACGAAGCTCGTTTCATCATACGATCAATATGAAAGAATGAAAAAAAGCGGTTTGCTCAACACGGAAAAATTAGATCCGCGCATTCAAGCCAATAGCTTACAAGATCTGAATCAAAAATTGCTCCAATTCGTGGGTGCGGACGGGAAGTATATGCCCTGCACTAAAGCGGTGCAAATTTCTTTGAATAACCCCAATCTTAAAGATTTGGAAGTGATTGACACCCCAGGAGTGAACGATCCGATCGCTTCCAGGGAAGAGCGCACCAAAGCCTTATTGAAAGATTGCGATGTGGTGTTTATCATAAGCCCTTCTGGTCAGTTTTTAACGGATAGCGATATGGATTTGTTTGACAGGGTTTCTAATAAAGAAGGCCTTCAAGAAATTTATTTTGTGGCAAGCCAAGCCGACAGCGCCGTTCTTTCTATGAGTGAGGTAGAAAAATCTCGCCAACATCTCCCTACAGCCTTTGAAAACGCGCAAAAATCCCTTTCATCTCAATTAAATAATATCATGGAAAAGTTGATTCAAAACTACCCCAACCAACGAGAGGTTTTTGAAAAAGCGATCAAAAATGGCGTCATTTTGGCTTCAGGGGTTTGCTTTAGCATGTATAAGGATTTCAAAAACCAAGCTTCTTGGGCAAGAAACCAAAAAACAGAAGAGTATCACAATGCCTTACGGAATTTAAAAGATTTTTACCCTGACGCTTTTAGTAGCGATGATAAGTCTAAAGAAAGCTTATTGTTTTTAAGCAATATGGGCGCGATTGAAGAGCGTTTAAAAAAAGCCGCCCAAAGGAAAGAAGAGATCGTTTCTCAAAGATTGCAAGATTATGCACAAAGCCAAGCGAACAATCTCCATAATTTGATCACGCAGTTATTACAAGACCTAGAAGATGAAAAAAAGAGGGTTAAAAACGCTGATATGGGCGCGATTAAAAAGCAAATAGAGGTTTATGAAAAGCTCTCTGGTAACATTGAAATAGGGTTTAAGGAAGCGTATGAAGAATTTATCTTGCATTTCATCAACAATATCAGAGTTGGCTTAGAAGAAACATTGAAGAAAGCTATCCAAACGGCTAAAACGCGCTCTAGAGAAGAAGAGGAAGAAGAGCATTATATTGAAAGAGTGAAGCAAAGCGGTTTGGGAGGTTGCGCAAGATTTTTTGGTGGCGTTTTTGGTGAAAAAGATTGGGGTTATGATGAAGTAGAACGCACAAGAGCAACCATTAAAGCCGGAGCGGTGCTTGATTATTTAACAGAGATGCATGATAATTGCGAAAGCGCTTTGAATGACAGCGCTGATTCTTTTAAAGTCGTTTTCAAAAAAGAACTCTACGCTAAAGTCTTTAAACAATTGCGCGAAATCATCTCTGATGATTTGATTGATGAGATGGCTTTCCAAAAAAGCGTGATGGCTGTCTTGGATCGCATTGAATTTAAAGAGTTTGATTACACTGATAAGCTTCCTGGCGAGATAAGGGGGAAAACGGGCTTTTTAAAAGGCGATGAAGCTAATGTTTTCATACAAAGCGTGGGGAATTATGTGAGGGATTTTGAAGCTGAGACTAAAAAAGATGTGAAAGGCTACATCGGAGGTTTAAGAGAGGCTTTAGAAGGGCAAAACTTCGCCAGCGATACGCTTAAAAAACTTAAAGAAAACATGCAAAACTTGCACAATCAAGTCCAAAATAAAGAACAATCCATCGCTCAATTAGACGCACAAATCAAGGCTTTAAAGGGGATTTAATGAGCGTTAATTTTTTTAATGACAAATTTAGTGCGGCTGAAAACCACCACAATACAGAGGCGGTGGGCTTAGAGGAGCACTACAATTTGATCGCTCGTATTTTAAACGCTAAAATGGAAAATGAAGGACTGATTCAATACCAGAGAATCTTGGATAACGAGTTTTTAAAGTTCGCTAGCGGCGTGGATTCGCTCAAAGAAAAGGAAATAGCGTTACTGACGCTCCAAGAAATCCAAAAAGAATTGCAATTGGTAGCGAGCTACCCTAGTTTGTTCCAAAAAACCATCGTTGCGGTGGGGGGAGGGTTTAGCGCGGGCAAATCCACTTTTTTAAACAACTTGTTGGGTTTGAAATTAAAACTCCCTGAACACATAGATCCCACCACAGCTATCCCCACTTATTGCTTAAAGGGTAAAAAAGAAGTTTTAATGGGGTTTTCTCAAAATGGGGGCATGGTGGAATTGCCACATCTTAAGTTTAACCATCAGTTTTTAGAATCCCTTGGCTTTAATTTGAAAGAAATCATGCCTTTCATGCTTTTAAGCGCTCCTAGCGCGCCTTTTGAATTTTTATGCTTCATAGACACGCCTGGCTATAACCCCGGCAATCAAGGCTATACGGGTGGGGACAAAGAAGCCTCTAAAGAATCCCTAAAGCATGCTAAACACATTTTATGGCTTATTAGTTGCGAGAGTGGGGGCATTGAAAGCGATGATTTAGACTATTTGCAAGAATTATACGAAGAAGGCAAGCAGGTTTTTATCGTATTGAGTAGGGCTGATAGGCGCACCAAAAGCCAATTAGAAGAAGTCGCTAAACAAATTAGAGAAACTTTAAAAGATCATGGTATTGAGTTTTTGGGGATTTGCGCTTACAGCGCTACAAGGTATCTAGAAATTAAAGAGTTCAGCGAAAAAAGCAAAGTTTTTAACTCGCTTGAGGAATTTTTAATGAAGTTAAATCAAAGGAGCGAGAAACAAAACGAAATTTTAGAATCTTTATACGAGGTGCATCGGATGTATGAAAAGGCTATTAAGCAAGACGCTAACCGATTCAAACGCTACCAAAGCGAATTGCGTTCTGTTAGATTGGATTTGATGCAAAAAGGCTTTGATGACTTCAACGATGCTACCTTTAATAAAATTTATTCGCTCAACAAAGAATTTTCTGAGCAAGAGCGATCTAAAGAAGAGAGTTTAGCGCAACTCAACCAAGTGATCAGCTTGTTTAAGGAAAGCATTGATAAGGTTTTTGATCGTGTGAGCGCTTTTACTTTTGAAAAATACAAAGAACAAAACGACGACGAAGAGGACGATGAAGCAAACTACAGGGAATTTGAAGAAATCAAAAAAATGGCACTGTATTTTAGGGATTATTACATGTTTTGCTTGGATTGGTATGATTTGAGCCAAGAAAAAATCCAAGAATATAGAGATTTGATAGATTATCGTAATGAAATGCTCCAACTAGACTATTCTTTAGCAAATTTGTCAAGGCTTAAAGGATACAAAGAAACAAGTGAGAAAGTTTATCAAGATCGCTTAAACGATGAGGAGCTCCAAAACGATTTGCGAGAATGGAGGGGTTTAAAAAACACACCGGAAGAAACAAACCGCCGAGAGTTTGAAGAAATCAAAAAAATGGCGCTGTATTTTAGGGATCTCTGTTTGTTTTATTTGGATTGGGTTGAATTGAGTGAAGAAGAATTGAGTGAAGAAGAGATCCAAGAAATTAGAGATGGTTTAGATAAATACAATGAGTTACTCCAACTAGATTATTCTTTAAAAAACCTACAAAGGCTTAGAGAATTTAAAGAAGAAGAGAACAACGACTATCAAGAGTTTTTAAACGATGAGGAGCTCCAAAACGATTTGCGGGAGTGGAGGAGAACAAAACGGCGGTGATTTAGATTAAAGCGTGAAAGAGATTTCTGATTTAAACTACCCTATTTTTAATCAAAGACAGCGTTTTGAATGTAAGGGCTATTTTAAACTTATTATTGTAAAATGGTGAGTTTTACAATCAATGAGATTAGGAATTTAATGGAAATTGCAGTATTTGGTGGCGGGGCGTGGGGGAGGGCTTTAGCCTTTGCTTTTGGAGAAAAGAATGAAGTCAAAATCATTTCAAGGCGGGATTTAAACGAGCCGCTAAAAAAGCTCAATGACGCTTTAATCTCTAAAGGTTCTGCCCCCATAGAGCAAGTGGATTTACAAAGAGGCTTAAAAGCAGCGCTCTATGTGATCGCTATTAGCGTGCAGCACTTAAGGGAATGGTTTCAAAACGCTTCTTTACCCAAAAACGCTAAGGTTTTAATCGCCTCTAAAGGGATAGAGGTTTTAAACAAGGCGTTTGTGAGCGAGATCGCAAAGGATTTTATCGATCCTAACGCTTTGTGTTTTTTAGCCGGCCCGAGTTTTGCGGCTGAAATCATTCAAGGCTTGCCTTGCGCGCTAGTCATTCATTCCAATAATCAGGCTTTAGCGCTAGAATTTGCCAATAAAACCCCCTCTTTTATCAGAGCCTACGCCCAACAAGACATCATAGGGGGTGAAATCGCTGGGGCGTATAAAAATGTGATAGCCATTGCGGGGGGGGTTTGTGATGGCTTGAAATTAGGCAATAGCGCTAAAGCGAGTTTATTGTCTAGAGGTTTAGTGGAAATGCAGCGCTTTGGGGCGTTCTTTGGGGGCAAGACAGAGACTTTTTTAGGGCTTTCTGGGGCTGGGGATTTGTTTTTAACCGCTAATTCTATTTTATCCAGGAATTATCGTGTGGGTTTGGGACTAGCCCAAAACAAGCCTTTAGAGGTGGTTTTAGAAGAATTGGGCGAAGTGGCTGAAGGGGTGAAAACGACCAACGCCATTGTGGAAATCGCTAGAAAATACGGCATTTACACGCCTATTGCGAGCGAACTAGCCTTGCTTTTAAAGGGTAAGAGTGTGCTAGAGAGCATGAACGATTTGATCAGACGCGCTTAAAAGGAAAGAGAGCATGCAAGATTTTTCAAGTTTATTATTAAAATTACAAGAGTATTGGAAAGATCAAGGCTGTTTGGTGATCCAGCCTTATGATATTCCTGCAGGAGCCGGGACATTCCATCCGGCCACGCTTTTAAGGAGTTTGGATAAAAAGCCGTGGAATGTGGCGTATGTCGCGCCCTCTAGAAGGCCTACTGATGGGCGCTATGGGGAAAACCCTAACCGCTTGGGGAGTTATTACCAATTCCAAGTAGTCATCAAGCCAAGCCCTTCTAATATCCAAGAACTCTATTTAAAAAGCTTGGAAGTGTTAGGGATAAACCTTAATGAGCATGATATACGATTTGTAGAAGACAATTGGGAGAGTCCCACTTTAGGGGCATGGGGGCTTGGCTGGGAAGTGTGGCTTGATGGCATGGAGGTTACGCAATTCACTTATTTCCAGCAAGTGGGGGGCATTCCTTGCAGCCCTATTCCGGTAGAAATCACTTACGGCTTAGAAAGATTAGCGATGTATGTCCAAAAAGTGGAAAATATCCTAGAGATTGAATGGGCTAAAAAGGATAATGAAAGCGTGCGTTATATGCAAGTGCATTTGGAAAGCGAATACGAGTTCAGCAAGTATCATTTTGAAATAGCGAGCGTGAAAAGGCTATTAGAAATGTTTAAAAACGCTCAAGCCGAAGCCTTGCATTGCTTGGAAAACAAGCTCCCCTTGCCGGCTTATGATTTCGTGATGCTATGCTCGCATTTTTTCAATATTTTAGACGCTAGAAAAGCGATTTCGGTGGCTGAAAGGCAAAATTATATTTTACAGATTAGGGATTTAGCCAAAGGGTGCGCCGTTCTTTACAAAGAGCAAGAAGAAGAAAGAGAAGAGCGCTTAAAAAACGCTTTAACAAAGGCTTAAAATGGCGTTAGTTAAGGAAGTGTTGGAAGTTTTGAACCGCCTTTCGCCTTTTGAACTCCAAGAATCGTGGGATAATAGCGGGTTGAATGTGGGGAGTGGAAATAGCGAGTTTAGCGAGATTATCGCATGCTTAGAAATCACGCTTAACATCGCTCTAAACGCACCACAAAACGCCCTAATCATCACGCACCACCCTTTAATTTTCAAGCCTTTAAAAACGCTAAATTATGAGGTGTATCCGGGGAATATTTTAAAAATCTTAATCCAAAAAAACATTTCAGTCATCAGCATGCACACGAATTTTGACAAAACGCATTTAAACAAGCATTTCGCGCGCACGCTTTTAGGGTTTGATGGCTTGATAGAAAAAGGCCTTATGTTAGTGAAAGAAAACGCTAATATAGAATTTGATGCGCTGTTAGAAAAAATCAAATCGTCTTTAGGGGTGGGACAATTAGCGTGTGTCAAAAGTTCTCAAATGATTAAAGATTTAGCGTTTGTGTGCGGATCGGGGGCGTCCATGTTTTCTTCTTTAAAAGCACAAAGCTGCTTGATTACAGGCGATGTGAAATACCATGACGCTATGATCGCTCAATCTTTAGGGATAAGTTTGATTGACGCCACGCATTATTATAGCGAAAGGGGTTTTGCGCTGATTGTGGCTGAAATTTTGCATTCTTTTGATTATTTGGTTACAATAGAGAATTTTAAAAACCCCTTGCAAATCATTTAAAGGAAAGTGATGAACACCCACCTCAAACAATTGATTGAAATTTCGCATTTGGATAAAGAAATTGACTCCTTAGAGCCGTTGATCAGAGAAAAACGGAAAGACTTGGATAAGGCTTTGAATGATAAAGAAGCTAAAAATAAAGCGATTTTGAATTTGGAAGAAGAAAAATTAGCCCTAAAATTACAGGTTTCTAAAAACGAGCAAACCCTACAAGACACCAACGCTAAAATCGCCAGTATCCAAAAGAAAATGAGCGAGATCAAATCTGAAAGGGAATTGCGATCTTTAAACATTGAAGAAGATATTGCTAAAGAGCGATCCAATCAAGCCAACAGAGAAATTGAAAACCTGCAAAATGAAATCAAGCACAAAAGCGAAAAACAGGAAGTTTTGAAAAAAGAAATGCTAGAGCTTGAAAAATTAGCGTTGGAATTGGAAAACTTAGTGGAAAACGAAGTCAAAAACATCAAAGAAACCCAACAGATCATCTTCAAAAAGAAAGAAGAATTAGTGGAAAAAACCGAGCCTAAAATCTATAGCTTTTATGAAAGGATTAGAAGATGGGCGAAAAACACGAGCATTGTAACGATCAAAAAACAGGCTTGTGGGGGTTGTTTTATCCGCTTGAACGATAAGATTTATACTGAAGCGCTAACGAGTGGGGATATTATCACTTGCCCGTATTGCGGGCGTATTTTATACGCTGAGGGCGCGTATGAAAACAGCGCTCCAAAAGAAAGCCAAAAAGAAAGCCAAGAATTAGTTTGATTGTTTAAGTTTTTTTACCTTTTATGTTTGACTTTGGGGCATCTTATTAGCGCGCCTTTCATCTTTTTTTGGAGTTTTAAAGAAAAATACCGCCATTCTTTAAAGGCTCGTTTTTTTTTAAAAGACAATCTTTTAAAAAGCGAGCCGGTTTTTTGGTTCCATGCATGCTCTTATGGGGAAGTCAAATCGCTAGAGCCAATCATTCGCACTTTAAAAGAGCCGATTTTAATCAGCGTTACCACCAATACCGGTTTTCAATTAGCCGCTCAAACTTACCAGCATTCCAAACACATAGAAGTGCGTTACCTGCCTTTTGAAACCTTATTGTTTGCATGGAAAAAAAACTTAAAACGCTTGAAAACTTTAGTGGTTACAGAAGCGGAATTGTGGTTCAATGTGTTTGATAGCGCTCAAAAATTAGGGGCAAAAACCATGCTCATTAACGCTCGCATCAGCGTTCGCTCTTACCCCAAATACCAGCGTTTTTCGTTCTTTTATGCGCTTTTATTCAAACGCATTGATTTGATTTTGGCGCAAAGTAAGGACGATAAAAAGCGCTTATTAAATTTAGGGGCTAAAAAAGTGGTGGATTTTTTGAATATCAAGCGTTTTTCAAAGCCTGTGATCACTTCGTTTTACCCCAAAAACCCTAGCACTTTAAATGTGATTTTAGCCAGCACGCATGAGGGTGAAGAAGAGCTTGGGTTAAAAGCGTTTTTGGAATTTAAAAAGGCTTTTAAAAACGCAAGACTAATCGTTGTGCCGCGCCACCCTGAGCGTTTTAAAAGCGTGCAAAATTTATTGCAAGATGCTTTAAAAACGACGCCTTTTAGTTTGGAATGTTTTTCTTCAAAGGGTTTTGTGGAATGCGACATTTTGTTAGTGGATAGTTTGGGGGAATTGAATAACTTTTATGCGATCGCTGATGTGGTGATCTTAGGGGGTTCGTTTGTTAAAATGGGGGGGCATAACCCTTTAGAGCCGGCATTTTTTAACACGCGCTTAATCACAGGGGAATACCTTTTCAACCAAGTAGCGTTGTTTGAATTGGTTAAACCCTATAAAATCGTTCAAAAAGAGGATTTATTAGACGCTCTTTTGGATTATGAAAATTTGGGCGTGGTGCGGTTTTTAGAAAACGGGCATGATTTAAACGAATTGCTCGCATTCATTAAAGGATAATATTAAAAAGGATAAATATGGAAAAAGCTTATAAATTATTGAGCGTTCAGGAAAATATTTCGCACAAAAAAGCTAAAGCTTTGATTGATTTGGGGTTAGTGAGTATAGGGGGGAAAAAATTGATGGTTGCCAGAAAGGAATTGCCCCAAAACACGCGCTTTAATGTCCAAAAAATTGAAAAGCCCAGCGTGATTTTTGAAGATGAAAATGTTCTAGCCCTTTTTAAACCCCCTTTTATAGAGAGCTATGATTTAGTTTCTTTTTTTAAAGGTTGGACGCTGTTGCACCGCTTGGATAAAGAAACAAGCGGGGTGATTTTATTGGTGAAAGAAAATTCAGAATTCCACTTGAAAGCTAAAAAAGCGTTTAAAGACAGGGCGGTTAAAAAAGAATATTTAGCGCTAGCTCAAGGGATTGTAGAAGAAGAGCAAGAAATCAACGCTCCCATTCTTACCATTAAAACCACTAAAGCGTTTAGCAAGATCTCTAAAAAAGGGCAAGAAGCGATCACAATCATCACGCCTTTAAAAATCATCAATAAAAAAACCCTTCTAAAAGTGGAAATCAAAACCGGAAGAACCCACCAGATTAGAGTCCATTTAAAGCATATCAACCACCCCATTATAGGCGATACGCTCTATAATAACGAGCCAAGTTCAGCCAAACGCTTGATGCTCCATGCGCATAAAATTGCGTTATTGGGGTATGAATTTGAAGCGATCGCTCCTAAAGAATTTGAATTTTAAGGATTGGCATGAACGCTTGGAATACGATTTATGAGCGCTTTAACCCCATCGCTTTTAGTCTTGGAAGTATTGAAGTGCATTGGTATGGTTTGGCGTATGCGTGCGCGATTGTTGTTGCATTTTACATGGCGTTAAGAATGATCCAACAAGATCCCAAACGATTCCCAGTTGCAAGAAAGGATTTTGAAAGTTATTTTTTATGGGCGGAGCTTGGCATTGTGTTAGGGGCAAGGATAGGATACATTCTTATTTATGAGCCTAACTCTGGTTATTATTTGACGCATTTTTGGCAAATCTTTAACCCTTTTGATAGTCATGGGAATTTTATTGGCATTCGTGGGATGAGCTATCATGGGGGGTTGGTGGGGTTTTTGATCGCTTCGTATCTTTACAATCGTAAGGATTTGAAAAAGCTTTTGATTTATTTGGATTTGATTGCAATTAGCCTGCCTTTAGGGTATGTTTTTGGGAGGATTGGGAATTTTTTAAATCAGGAGCTTTTTGGGAGGATTGTCCCTAAAGACAGCCATTTAGGGCAAATCATAGGCATTGTGGTGGATAATCAATTGCGTTATCCTAGCCAATTGATTGAAGCGTTTTTAGAGGGGGTTGTTGTGTTTTTAATGGTGATGTGGGCTAAAAAACACACCAAAACGCATGGGTTGCTTATTGTGGTTTATGGTTTGGGGTATTCCTTGATGCGTTTTATTGCGGAATTTTACAGAGAGCCAGACAGCCAAATGGGGGTTTATTTTTTGAATTTGAGCATGGGGCAGATTTTAAGCCTGCTTATGGTAATTGTTTCGTTAGGGATTTTATTGTATGCTACGAAAAATTCTAAAAAAATAAAGGAAAATCCATGAAATTTTTGGATCAAGAAAAAAGAAGACAATTGTTGAATGAACGCCATTCTTGCAAAATGTTTGACAGCCATTACGCATTTTCTAGCGAAGAATTAGAAGAAATCGCTGAGATCGCCAGACTATCGCCAAGCTCTTACAACACACAGCCATGGCATTTTGTGATGGTTACTGACAAAGATTTAAAAAGTCAAATTGCAGCGCATAGCTATTTCAATAAAGACATGATTGAAAGCGCTTCAGCGTTGATGGTGGTGTGTTCTTTAAACCCTATTGAATTGTTACCGCATAGCCATTATATGCAAAATCTCTATCCGGAGTCTTATAAAATGAGAGTGCTTCCTTCTTTTGCTCAAATGCTTGGCGTGAGATTCAACCACAGCATGCAAAGATTAGAAAGCTATATTTTAGAGCAATGCTATATCGCTGTGGGGCAAATTTGCATGGGCGTGAGCTTAATGGGATTGGATAGTTGCATTATTGGAGGCTTTGATCCTTTAAAAGTGGGCGAAGTTTTAGAAGAGCGTATCAATAAGCCTAAAATCGCATGCTTGATCGCTTTGGGCAAGAGGGTGGCAGAAGCGAGCCAAAAATCAAGAAAATCAAAAGTTGATGCAATTACTTGGTTGTGATTAAACGAAATCAAAAACTTTTTAACTATAATCAAACCTAAATTAAAGTTTAAGGAGTGGTATTTTGTTTAAAAGAATGGTTTTAATCGCTCTTTTAGGGGTGTTTTCAAGCGTTTCATTAAGTGCTAAGAGTCTTTTAAGAGATGATGGGATTTTAGTCTCTGATTTAAAGGGCATGAAATCAGAACTATCTGATGCTCCCGCTTGGGTTTTTGAAGACCCTAAAGTCCCCTACGAAGAAATGGGCGTGGCGTATATCCCTGTTAATAACAAATATTTAGGGATTGAGCAAGCGACTTTAAACGCTAAATTGAGCCTGATCGTGGTTTTTCATGAAATCATGTTGAAGTATAAAAAACGCTTCATGGAGCAATTCCATGAGTCTGAGCAAACGGCTACGAATATCAGCTACGCTATCTATAATTACCTAGCGACTAAGATCCAAGTAGCCTACACCTATACGAATTTAAAATCGGAGGTGGCTGTGGTGAAAATCAAGCTAGTGGGTTGTCAGATTGAGCAAATCAAAAGGTATTTAAAAGCGAGCGTTGAAAACCTTAACGATAATGAAATCGCTTACATCGCTAAGGTCGCTCAAAAAGAATTTGGTAGCGTTTGCGCGTTAAGGTAGTTTTATAGCATTCTAGCGAGCATGTTTAGGGCATGCTCTACGCTTTTGTTTTGGATACTCTCTCTGTCCCCTTTAAAAAAACAACGGTCAATGAGGGCATGAGATCCTAATCTTTGCGTGCCAATATAGATCGTGCCTACCGGATTAGCCTTACTCCCCCCATTAGGGCCAGCCACCCCACTAACCGCAAGCGCTAAATCCACTTTAAAGTTTAAAAACACGCCCAATAGCATTTCTTTCACGCATTCTTCGCTATAAACCCCAAAGACTTTTAAAGTCGTGGCATTGACTTTCAACAATTCGCGCTTAACCTCTTCACTATAACACACAACGCCCCCCATAAAAACCGCTGAAGCCCCGCTAATGGAAGTGAATGCATGCGATAGCAACCCCCCAGAGCAGCTTTCAGCCACTGCGATTTTTAAATCTAAAGATTTCAAGCGCTCTATTAAAGCGTTCGCGCTTTTTTTGTTATCGTCTAATTCCACAATATTAGAGTTAAAAAGCGTTTGAAGATAAATTCTCGCTTGTTCTACATTCTCGCCTTTTAATTCAATGCCATCTTCTTTGACTTGAGAAAAAAGTTTCAAGCGCTTCAATTCCTTTTCAATCAAAATAAAACCGCTCTCATTATCCATATTCAAAAATTTAAATTTCATCTTTAACCTTTCAAAACCCTAAATTCAGCGTGCGCCATAATTCTTCCACTTCTTCTGTTTCTAAATCAATCGTGCTTTGAGTGCGAAAAAAAGCTTGGATTTTTTCTAAATCCAAGCTTTTAGCTTTCAAACAAGAGGGGTGCGCTAAAATAAACCCTTGCGCCAAAGCGACAGAACGCTCTAATTTTGCATCGCATAAAAAACAAGAATTGTAACTTTGCAAGCGCCCTTCAAAATTCAAAAGGACTGTATACATTTCTAAGATCACTCTTAAGGGGTGCTGTTTGGAGAGTTTGCTAGCCCCATCATCTAAAGTGTCAAAATAGATGCTATCCAAAGAATGCACGCCTTCTAAATGTTTGAACAAAAGAGCGCAAAAGCGTTGCCAAAAAAACAAGCGCTCCATTTCTCTTTCCCAAATATAGCCTAAATGCAAAATATTCCTTAACTTGGGTAAAAATTTATCATCGTTTTCTTCTTCAAAATCAATTTTACGCCCCACATTCAGCACGCTGTGGCGTTTGCCATAGAAACGATAGAGGGTTTTGAGTTGGTTTTTGGTTAAAACGCGCACGATTAAATCTTCATCTCTTATGCTTTGTGTTTGTAAAAGAAACCCTTGCATCACTACTCTTAAACTAATTTTGTTTATTATAAGCAAAACTTGGATACAATACTAATAAAACTGCAAAATTAAGGAAAAACATGGGATTTGCAGATTTCTTTAAAAATTTCAAGATCAACAAATTGCGAGAAGCGCCAAGTAAGAACGAACAGCCAAGCCATTGGGTGAAATGCCCTAAATGTTATGCGTTAATGTATCATAAAGAAGTGTTTGGCAAATACAGCGTGTGCTTGAAATGCCATTACCATTTCCGCATGAACGCGACTGAAAGGATTGAATTTTTGTGCGATGTGGGGAGTTTTGAAGAGTTTGACAAACACTTACGGCCTAATGATCCTTTAAATTTCGTGGATAAAGAGAGCTACAAGCAACGCATTAAAAAATACGAAAAAAGGACTAACCGCCCAAGCTCAGTGATCAGCGGTGAGGCAAAAATCAACCGCATGCCTTTGCAGATCGTGGTGTTTGATTTTAGCTTTATGGGGGGGAGTTTAGGCTCTGTGGAAGGCGAAAAGATCGTAAGAGCGATCAATCGTGCGGTCGCTAAAAAAGAAGCGTTATTGATCGTTTCAGCGAGTGGGGGGGCTAGGATGCAAGAATCCACTTATTCGCTCATGCAAATGGCTAAAACGAGTGCGGCTTTAAACCGATTGAGTGAGGCCAAACTCCCTTTCATTTCGCTCTTAAGCGATCCCACTTATGGGGGCGTTAGCGCGTCTTTTGCTTTTTTAGGGGATCTCATTATCGCAGAGCCTGGGGCGATGATAGGTTTTGCAGGGCCTAGGGTGATTAAACAAACCATAGGGGCGGATTTGCCTGAGGGCTTTCAAACAGCGGAATTTTTATTGGAGCATGGCTTGATTGATATGATTGTGCACAGGAAGGATTTGAAGAAGACTTTGAGCGATCTCATCGCTATGATGACGCATAAGACTTCAAAGATTTTTTAAAGTTTTAAGATTGATGCGTTGCGTGGTGTATTCTATCGCTAAAAATTCGCCCCTAGATTTGGTGAAAAGTTATCAAAAGCAATGCAAGCGATTTGATTGCGAGTTGGAATTAGTGGATTTATTCCCTAAAAATACCGCCAACGCTCAAAAAGTTTCTAAAGAACTCGCTCAAAAAAGCTACTCTCTAGCCTTTGAGCCGTATTTAAACCCTAAGGCAAAAAATATTGCCTTACACCCTAAAGCTCAAAGGGGCGACAGCTTTGCGTTTAGTAAAATGTTAGAAAATCATCTTAATATTAATTTTTTTATCGCTGGAGCGTATGGGTTTGAAGAAAAGTTTTTAAAGGATTGTCAAGCTTGGAGTTTGAGCGAGATGACTTTTAGCCATGAAGTGGCTAAAATTGTCTTGTGCGAGCAAATTTATAGGGCTTTGAGCATTATTTTTAAGCATCCATACCATAAATAGGAGGCGTGCATGCGTTTTTATATTATTTTTACATTTTTGTTTATCGTGGGTTTTGGCGTGTTTGTTTATAGTATTGATCCGCAAGCTTACGCTTTCAATTTAGGGAGCTATAGCTTTAATCTCCCCATTGCGGTATGGCTTATGGGCGTTTTGGGCATGTTCGCTTTTTTTTCATGGGTTTTTTTATTCAAACACAATCTCAGCCATAAAATCCGCTTATACCACGAAAAAAGGGATTTTGACAAATTGCTCAAACAAATCCTGTCTCAAGACACTCAAAAGACTTTTTTAAAAACGAAATTTAAAAGCGATCTCGCTAAAAACCTCTCTCAAATCTTAGCCCGCTATGATTTAAAGGCTGATTTAAACACGCCAAGTAGCGGGTGCGAAAAAGTGGATAACCTTTTTAAGCATTACCACAATATAGAAAATAACACCCTTGAGTCTAAAGATCACGCTAAGCACTCTCTAGCTTATGATCATGCTTATTTTTCCAAACGCTTGAAGGCTTTCATTCATAACGACTTAAAAAACGCCTTTGAAGTTTTAACAAACGCGCAAATCCCTTTGGAATTGCGCCACTACGCTTTTATAGAAATCGCCCAAAAAGGCAGCAAAAAAGAGGTTTTAAAGGCTTTGAACGCGATGCAAGATAACTTGGATAAAGAGTGCGTGAAATCTTTTTTAAAAGCCTTTTTTGAAAAATCTTTAAACACAGACACTTTAAAAATTTCAGAGCTTTGCAAAAGGGTGGGTTATGACAAGAACGATTATTTACAGCTCGCGCAAAAAGTGCAAAAATTTCTTGTCCCTGATCAATGGTTCCAATTTTTTGAGATTTTAAGCCAAGAAGACGATAAGGCGCAAAAAGCCTTTTTATTCGTGCTGTTGGAATTAGAAATGAACGATCTCGCTAAGGAGCATCTAGCGGTTTTATCTTTTGAAGAATACATGCTTTTAAACGCTTACATGGATTTGAAACAAGAGCATAAAAAAGCTTATAAATTAGAAGCGTTTTTGTAGGGGGTTTGTTTGGCTTCGTATTTTTAGGGCAGATAAAAATAGATGGTTGCAAAAAATTCAAGAAATGGGCTAATTGGATCGCTTTTAACGCCAAATGATAAGAGGAAAAACGCTAATGCTTTAAACCTTGATGAAACTAACCCTAAAAGAAACAACTAAAGCCAAAAATGCACTATAACCCACCATAAAAAGTTTTAGTAACCCGCATTTGATGAAAACAGAGCTTTTTTATTTTTCTTTTATGAATTTTATCCGTATTTTAAAAATACTTTGCTCAATCAATACAACAAAAGAGTTTTAAGAAGATTTAAAAAAGGGCTAAAAAATAAATTTGTGTTTTTAAGAGATGATATTTTAAAAGACGATAAGGGTATTAAAAAATACCCCAAATAACGCTTTAAAAACGCACCACCATAGTGGCCATGTATGAGCCTGATTTGAAGTTGCTAGGAGCGCCTTCAGGCAATTTGATATGGAAATACTTTTGACAACCATTAACCGCTTTTTCATAATTTTTAGTGAAAGAATGATGATGGCGGTTTTCCAAAGGCCCTTTCATGTGCTTGCTCATTAACGCAGAATGCTTTAATTTGACAAACAGAAGCAAGTTTTCACCGAACAATGATTTCATTGTGAAAACGAACGCTCGTTTGTAAAATGTACGTTTGTCAATATCAATCCCAATCATCCCACTTCCAGCCGAATAGACTAAAGGCTTTGAATACAATCCCAGATCATCGCCATTCAAAACGCTTAACAAAATCCCTAAACTTATTAGTGTCCTAACCCCATTTTCTTTCCTTAAGATATAACATTATCCGTATGTTTAACAGATAAGGAAATTTAACCTAAAACACCTTAATGGTTGATTAAAAAATTAAAAAAAATGTATTTTTTAAAAAAGCGTTACGATTTAGAGAATTGTGAAGATTTTTATAATTGATGGTTATTTTTGAATAATTTTTTTAAATTGATTGATAATGAGATAAGACTCTTTTTTAATCCAATAGAGATTGCTAAAACCTTATTTTAATTTTAAAAAATGGGATTTTTAAGCTTTACTTCAATCAATATTCAAGTTTTTAGATTTTCACCATAAAATTTTTTTAAAAGATAAAACACCCCCACAAGCAAAGCCACACCGATTAAAAGAGCGAGCGAGCGAGAATGCATAAAACTTGCCACCCCTAAACTCACCGCGCTGCAAAGCATCGCAATAGTCGCATAGGGGAGTTGCGTGATAAAATGGCTTTGCACCGAACACCCTGCCCCCGTAGCCGATAGTATAGTCGTGTCAGAAATGGGGCTTGTGTGATCCCCATAAACCGCGCCTGAAAGGATCGCTGAGACAATCAAAATAATATCGCTTTCATTGGCCATGCCCGCTCCAATGGGCAGCATGATCGCAAACGCTCCCCAGCTTGTGCCGGTAGAAAAAGCGATAAACCCAGAGATTAAAAAAAAGATTAAAGGCATATACGCGCCTCCCCCATTATTTAAAAACCCCTTGCTGATGTGGGCCAAGTAAATCCCCGTTTGAGCGTCATCTCTAATCACAGGCCCGATAGCCCAAGCGAGCGTTAAGACTAGTATCGCTGGTCCCACACTCTTAAAGCCATCCAACATGAGTTTAAAAAAACTCCCTTTTTCTAAAAACTTATAAGCTAAAAGATAGGTGATAATGAGCGAAAACAATCCCCCATAAAAGAGCGAAAAGCTTGCATCAGTGTTTTTTAAGATCACTCCGGTATAAAAAATCAATGATGAAATGGACACAATCAATAATAAAATAGAAAGAGGTAACAGGCTTAAGGGGGCTAGTTTTGAAGAGCTTTCTTCTTGTTCGCTATAAAAATCCTTCACGCCTATGTTTTGATACTTTCTCATGCTAGGGAGGTTGATTTGCCATAAAATAGTGAGAAAGACTGCAATGAGTGCAAAAATCGCATAATAATTACTGCTTAAGCTTTGCACAAGCACCGAAAAACTATCTTTTAATAAGGGCGAGCTGTCGTTATTCATAATCCCCATAATATATGCCCCCCAACTAGAAATGGGGACTAGCAAGCACACCGGCGCTGAAGTGGAGTCTATGATATAAGCCAAGCGCTCTCGTGTGGAGTTATGAGCGTCGTTTAAAGACTTTGAGATTTGCCCCACGGTCAGGGCGTTAAAATAATCATCTACAAAAATAATGATGCCTGAAAAAAAGGCGATAAATTCGGGGGTTTTAGCGTTTTTAGAGTATTTTTTGGCTTTTTTGACAAAGTTTTGCACGCTACCGGATTTTAAAATCACCTGGCTTAAGACGCCTAAAAAGATTAAAAACCCAAAAACATAGAGATTGGAAAGATTGAAATGAAGCCCTTTTTCTGGCTCGTAAGTGTAAAAAACGGAAGTGATTTTGATATAGGCATATTCTACGATGTAAGAAAGGTGTAACGAATGCATTAAAACAGCGCTCACTAAAATGCCCACAAACAACGAGAGCGCGACTCTTTTAGTGAAAACCACCATTAAAATAACGCTAAAAGGAACGATAAGGCTTAACGCTGACAATCCCACCGAATAAAATCCTTTAAACTAATCTTTAAATTTCAATTAAAAGAGACAATCAATATTCACAAAATTCTTTATTAATTAAAAGAAGAGATGAATTTGCCAAAACAAATCGCTTAAAAGATTTTAATCAAGTGGCCGGGAGAGAGGGATTCGAACCCCCGGAGGTATGACCCTCAACGGTTTTCAAGACCGCCGCTTTCAACCACTCAGCCATCTCCCGCTATTTTCATAAAAGTCCCTTGCAAAAGTCCCTAAATGACTACAATATGGAGGCGACACCCGGATTCGAACCGGGGAATCAAGGTTTTGCAGACCCATGCCTTACCACTTGGCTATGTCGCCTTAAATTTAACAATAGTGCATCTATTGAGATAACAAAATCAAACCATGTTTAATTTGGTTTAATTTGCAATGATGGTGCCCAAAGCCGGACTTGAACCGGCACGGTATTGCTACCGAGGGATTTTAAGTCCCTTGTGTCTACCAATTCCACCACCTGGGCAAACTAATGGGTAAACTAACTAAATAGAAACCATGCTCTAGAAGTTAAATCAAAATATGGAGCGGGAAACGGGGATCGAACCCGCGGCCCCGACCTTGGCAAGGTCGTGCTCTACCACTGAGCTATTCCCGCACTCTTTATTCAAAAAGACGATTGTTATTGTATCTAAACTCAATAATAAAAGTCAAGGGCTTATGAAAAATTTCAAAACTGATTTTAAAACCAATCAAAACAGCCAAAAATCCCTTTTATTTAAAAAATGAACAATAATGTTTTGAGTTTCCATTCAAACAAAACCCGTTTAAGAATTTCTAAATATGGGTAAAAAATATACAATACCTTATAATAAGATGAAAATTCATGGCGTTTTGCGTTCGTTTTTTATTTCTTTTTAATTTGATTGCATAATAATAGCTAGCATAATACACAATCATAGGAGTTTTAACCATGAAAAAAGTCATTCATTCAACGCTAGCCCCAAAGGCTATAGGCCCTTACTCTCAAGCTATCGCTACTAACGATCTTGTTTTTGTCTCTGGACAATTAGGCATTGATGCAAGCACCGGCGAATTTAAAGGTGCGGACATTCATTCTCAAACCACGCAATCCATGGAAAATATCAAAGCGATTTTAAAAGAAGCTAATTTAGGGATGGATAGCGTGGTCAAAACGACTATTTTATTGAAAAGTTTAGACGATTTTGCTGTGGTGAATGAAATTTATGGGAGCTATTTTACAGAGCCTTATCCGGCCAGAGCGACCTTTCAAGTGGCCAAATTGCCTAAAGACGCTTTAGTAGAAATTGAAGCGATAGCCATTAAGTAATTCTATTAAAGGGGTTATCAGCATGAAAAAAGAGGTCGTGGTAATCGGCGGTGGGATTGTAGGGCTTTCTTGCGCGTATTCTATGCATAAATTAGGGCATAAGGTTTGCGTGATTGAAAAAGGCGATGGCGCAAACGGCACTTCTTTTGGGAATGCTGGGCTCATTTCTGCGTTTAAAAAAGCCCCGCTCTCATGCCCTGGTGTGGTGTTAGACACCCTAAAACTCATGCTCAAAAACCAAGCCCCTTTAAAATTCCATTTTGGGCTTAATTTAAAGCTCTATCAATGGATTTTAAAGTTTATGAAAAGCGCGAACGCCAAATCCACGCACCGCACCATGGCGTTGTTTGAACGCTACGGGTGGCTGAGTGTTGATATGTATCATCAAATGCTAAAAGACGGCATGGACTTTTGGTATAAAGAAGATGGGCTTTTAATGATCTACACTCTAGAAGAAAGTTTTGAAAAAAAACTTAAAACTTGCGATGACAGCGGTGCTTATAAAATCCTTAGTGTGAAAGAAACCAAAGAATACATGCCTATCGCTAATGACAATATCTGTGGGAGCGTGCTTTTGACCGAAAACGCGCATGTGGATCCGGGCGAAGTGATGCGCTCTTTGCAACAATATTTGCAAAATGTTGGCGTGGAGTTCCTTTATAACGAAGAAGTCATTGATTTTGAGTTTAAAAACAACCTTATTGATGGCGTTATCACGCATAAAGAAAAAATCCAAGCAGAAACAATCATTCTAGCCACCGGGGCTAACCCCACTCTCATCAAAAAAACCAAGAACGATTTTTTAATGATGGGGGCTAAAGGCTATAGCATCACCTTTAAAATGCCTGAAGAATTAAAACCCAAAACCTCTTCTTTATTTGCGGATATTTTCATGGCGATGACCCCACGAAGAGACACCGTAAGGATCACTTCTAAATTAGAATTAAACACCAACAACGCTCTCATTGACAAAGAGCAAATCGCTAACATGAAGAAAAATTTAGCCGCTTTCACGCAACCTTTTGAAATGAAAGACGCCATAGAGTGGTGCGGTTTTAGACCCTTAACCCCTAATGATATTCCTTATTTGGGCTATGACAAACGCTATAAAAACTTAATCCATGCCACAGGGCTTGGGTGGCTTGGCATCACTTTTGGCCCGGCTATTGGTAAAATCATCGCTGATTTGAGCCAAGATGGCGCGAATGAAAAAAATGCCGATATTATGCTTTTTTCTGCATTTTTTAGGGATTAAGGAATTTCTTTTTTAAACCCTATTTACAAGGAGTTTTTATGGAAACGATTGATTCGGTGGTGCGTTTGTTATCTAATTTTGTGTGGGGGATTCCCATGCAAATTTTATTAGTGGGCACCGGCTTGTTTTTGACCTTCTATCTTAGGGGTTTGCAATTCAGTAAAATCTTTTATGCAATCAAAATCCTTTTTGATAAAGAGTCCCAATCTAAAGGCGATATTTCGCAATTCTCCGCCCTCATGCTCTCTTTAGGGGCAACTGTAGGCATTGGGAGTATCGTAGGCGTAGCGACCGCTATTAGCATTGCAGGGCCAGGGGCGGTGTTTTGGATGTGGGTTACTGGGCTAGTTGGCATGGCGACTAAATATTCTGAGGGGATTTTAGCCGTGAAATACAGAGAAAAAGGGGCGTTTGGATACAACGGAGGGCCCATGTATTACATTAAAAACGGCCTTAACATGCCCAAACTCGCCATGGCGTTTGCGATTTTTACCATTATTGCAAGCATTGGCACCGGTAACATGACACAATCTAATGCAGTTTCTTCCATTTTAAGCGAACAAGCGAGCTTGCCCAATTGGGTTTCAGGCTTATTGCTCACCCTTTTAACCGCTGTTATTGTCATAGGGGGGATCAAATCCATTGGTAAATTCACTTCTTATTTAGCCCCTATCATGGTGCTTTTATATTTGATCGCTATCATTTATATTATTGTTAGCCATTTTGATTTAGCCATTCAAGCCATCAAGCTTATTTTTGAAGAGGCCTTTAACCCTAAACCCGTTGTGGGCGGAGCGGCAGGTGCGTTGATGACGACGATGATAAAAACGGGCGTGGCTAGGGGGCTGTATTCTAATGAAGCGGGGTTGGGGAGTTCAGCTATCATTGCCGCAAGTGCTCAAACGCACCACCCGGTGCGCCAAGCCTTAGTGTCCATGCTCCAAACTTTTATTGTAACCTTAGTGGTGTGTTCGGCAACAGCGAGCGTGATTTTAATGGCGCCAGAATACAACACCTTGCTCCCTGATGGCACGAAAATGAGCGCTAATTTGCTCACGCTAAAAAGCACGGAGTATTTTCTAGGCTCATTAGGGACGGTGGTGATTTTTTTGACCATGATCTTTTTTGCCTACTCTACGATCATTGGCTGGGCTTATTATGGGGAAAAATGCACTGAATACGCCTTTGGTGAAAAAAAGGTTAAATATTACCGCTTGATCTTTTTAGCGAGTGTCATGGTAGGGGCTATGGCTAAAATTGATTCTGTGTGGAATTTAGCGGATCTGTCTAACGGGCTTATGGCTATCCCTAATTTGATCGCTTTGATTTTATTGCATAAAGTGGTGTATTCTGAGACTCGTTGGTATTTTAGCAAGCACTCCAACAAATAAAATAACATGTTAAAAAGGGCGAGTTTTGTGGAGGTGGACACTTCTTCTTTAAGGCATAATTTTAATGCAGTCAAAAACGCTATCCCTAAAGACGCCCATATCATGGCGGTTGTCAAGGCGAACGCTTATGGGGTGGGGGCGATTAAAGCGAGTGAGGTTTTTTTGCAAGAGGGGGCTAATTATTTAGGGGTAGCGACCTTAGATGAAGCTTTAGAATTGCGTTTTCATTTTCCTAAAACCCCTATTTTGATTTTAGGTTATAGCCCTAATTCTAACGCTCAAATGTTGGTTGATAATCATTTGAGTGCCATGATTTTTAGCCTTGAACAAGCGGAAGTTTTTTCTCAAATAGCTTTAAAATCCAAAAAACGCTTGAAAGTGCATCTCAAAATTGATACCGGGATGCACCGTTTGGGTTTAGAGCCTAATTTTAAAAGCGTAGAAATCATTAAAAAAATCCGCGCTTTAAAGGGTTTGGAAGTGGAGGGGATTTTCACGCATTTAAGCAACGCTGATGCTAACATTAAAACCCATGCTAAAAACCAAATGAAAGCCTTTAACGCTTTTTTAGAACAGCTTTTGGATCAAAAAATAGAGTTCCAATACCGCCATGCTTATAATTCCGCCGGCATCCTTTCTTTGTGCAACAACAATGAAAATCGCTTCTTAAACCTTTATCGCCCAGGGATCATGCTCTATGGCTTCTACCCCTCTAATGAAATGAAAGAATCGTGTCCCACGATCTTAAAAAATGTTGTGAGCCTGAAAGCTCAAATCGTTCAAATCAAACGAGTCAAAAAAGGCGAGTTTGTTGGCTATGGCAAGCATTTTTACACGAATGAAGAAACTTTAGTGGGTGTTTTAGCGCTAGGGTATGCGGACGGGTTAGCGCGCGCTTTAGGCAATCGCATTCAAGTAGCGATCAATAACCAATTAGCCCCTCTTATTGGCAAGGTGTGCATGGATCAGTGCTTTGTCAAACTCAATAATATTCAAGCCAAAGAGGGCGATGAGGTCATCTTGTTTGGGGATAAAAGCGCTAAGGCTAATGACGCAAGCGAGATTGCTGCACTTTTAAACACCATTCCTTATGAAACTATCAGCACTTTATCCAAACGCTTGGAGCGCGTTTATATTTAAAATCAAACCATGCAAAATTTTTATTTTGCGCTAGAATGCGCGAAAAATAAAAATCAGGATTGGCTAAAAAATGAAAAAAGTTTTATTTTTATTAGTAATAGGCTTTTTTGGGGGTTTTTTGAACGCTTCTAGCTTGTATGAAAAACTGATTAATAAAGAAACGATCAGCGTTGGCACAGAAGGCATTTACCCCCCTTTCACTTACCACAATAAAGAAGGCAAGCTCACCGGCTATGATGTGGAAGTGGCTAGGGAGTTGGCTAAAGAGCTTGGCGTGAAAATCAAATTCCACGAAACTTCATGGGATATCATGCTTACAGGTTTGAAATCGGGGCGTTTTGATATGGTCGCTAACCAGGTGAGTTTGACGACTAAAAAGCGCCAAGCGACTTTTGATAAAAGCTTGCCTTATAGCTATTCAGGCACGATCATGCTGGTTAGAAAAGATGAAAACCGCATTAAAGACATTAAAGATATTAAGGGTTTGAGAGCGGCTAACACTTTAAGCTCCACTTATGGGGAAATCGCTTTTAAATACGACGCTCAAATCGTTTCGGTGGATTCTATGGCGCAAGCTTTGTTGCTGGTGGCACAAAAACGAGCCGATTTGACCTTAAATAGTTCTTTAGCGATCTTAAACTACCTTAACACCCACAAAGATAACCCCTTTAAAATCGCATGGGAGTCCAAAGAAAAAGATGGGGGTGCTTCCTTTGTCATTAACAAGCACCAAGAAAAAGCCTTAGAGCTTATCAACCAAGCGATGCAAAGATTGATCAACAAAGGGGTTTTAAAACGCTTAGGCGAACAATTTTTTGGAAAAGATGTCAGCCAACCATAACCTGTCTTTGTTTTTTGAATCTTTAGATTTAAGCAAGGAGCGTTTGGAATTATTATTAGAGGCTTTCTACCCCATGCTAAAAGCCGCTTTTTGCATTTCTTTGCCTTTAGCGGTTATCTCTTTTATTTTGGGCTTATTCATTGCTATTATGGTGGCTCTCATTAAAATCGCACCCCCTAAACATTTCATGCATAAGGCTTTATTAGCGGGCGTGAATTTCTATGTCTCGCTCATTAGAGGCACGCCTTTATTGGTCCAAATCGTGGTGGTGTTTTATGGTTTGCCAGCCCTTGGGGTCTATATGGATCCAATCCCGGCAGGCATTATTGCGTTTTCTTTTAATGTGGGGGCATACGCTTCAGAGACTTTAAGGGCGAGTTTTCTTTCTGTCCCTAAAGATCAATGGGATTCAAGCTTGAGTTTGGGCTTGAATTACTTGCAAACCTTTTGGCATGTCATCTTTTTTCAAGCGCTCAAAGTCGCCACGCCAAGCCTGAGTAACACCTTCATCAGCCTTTTTAAAGAAACTTCTTTGGCGTCTGTGGTAACTATCGCAGAGGTTTTTAGGATCGCGCAGCAAAAAGCGAACGCTAGCTATGACTTTTTGCCTATTTACTTGGAAGCCGCTTTGATTTACTGGCTTTTTTGCTTGGTTTTAGAAGTGATCCAAAAGCGCGTGGAAAAAATCTTAAATTAGGTTGGCTCATTCTAATATTTGATTATAATACAGCCTAAATAATACAAAATAAGGAAATTCCCATGGGTGTGTTCTTGGATAAGACCATTAAAGAAGTGATAGATGAATTGAATGTTCGTTATTTTTTGCCTGACATTCAGCGTGAGTATGTGTGGCTCCAAAAAGCCGATGAAAAAAAGATAGAGCAACTTTTTGACTCCATTCTTAGGGGCTATCCTATTGGCTCTTTTTTATTTTGGAAATTACAAAAAGAGGATATAGCCAAGAGCGATGAACAAGATAGCGATAAACTCAATTTCCAACTCTATCAATTCATTACAAACTACGATGAGCGAAAGCCCCACAATGAAAAAATCCGTATTGAAGAAATCAGGCGTGATGATTTGTCTATTGTCCTAGATGGCCAACAGCGTTTAACCTCGCTTTACATCGGGCTTAAAGGCACTAGAACGCTTAAAAAAAAGAACGCTAGAAACGATAACCCTAACGCTTATGAAGAGAAGCGTTTGTATTTGAACTTGAAACACCAGCCAAACATGGACAACCCAGAAGACAATTACCAGTTTGAATTTCATGCCAAAAAGTCTGAAAACGATAAAGAGCATTTTTGGTTTAAGGTGGGGGATATTTTAGAATTAAAAAGTGTTGTAAATTATACGAGAGAACACAAATTAGGTGGTGAAGAGTCAGAATTACTAGAAAATCTAAAAAATGCTTTTTGCACTGAAAAGCTCATTTCATATTTTGAAGAAACAGAAAAAGATCTTGATAAAGTTTTAAATATTTTTATCCGTGTCAATAGCGGCGGGGTTAAGTTAAGCTATTCTGATTTATTGATGTCTATTTTGACAGCAAGCTTTTCAAGCGATATTAGAGAAAGAATGAATGAGCTAGTGGATACCTTAAAAGACAAAGGCTTTTCAAACATGGGGCAAGACTAGGTGCTAAAAACTTGCTTGCTTCTAGTTGGTAGCAACACTGAGTTTAAATTAAAAAATTTTAATAAAAAGAATATCAAAAAAATTGAAGACAATTGGGAAAAAATTACAGAAAGCATTTATAATGCTGCAAAACTATTAGAAACTTTTGGTTATGCCGGCTATTTAAGCTCGGCGTATATTTTATCTAGTCTAGCCTATTTTTATTTTTTAAATTCAAAAATGAATGAGAACGATAAGGAACAAGCCCTAAAATTTGTCCGTAACGCTCAAATCACAAGTTATTTTAGTAACTCAATAGATACAAAATTAAACAACATAGCCAATAGCATGAAAGATGCGCAAACTTTTGAATCATTCAACCACAATTTAGCCAAACATGAAAAAAATCCTTTAAAAATCACTAACGATATGATAGAAGAGAAGGTGTTGTATTCTCAATACGGCGATTCTCAAGTCTTTCCTATCTTGCAAATCTTATACCCAAACTTGAACTACAAAACCAACACTTTTCATATAGACCATATTTATCCAAAGTCCAAGTTTAAAAAAAATAAAAAATTAAATAAAGATTTCTATGAGCGTGGGAATCATTTATACAATCTCCAACTTTTAGAAGGCACAGAGAACCAAGCCAAAAAGGATAAAGACCCAGAAAGTTGGCTCAAAGAAGAATATAAAGATAATCAACAAGCCATAGAAGGGTATAAAGAAAGAAATTACATTGACCCTAAACTAAAATTAGAATGGGAAAATATAAAGGAATTTCGTGAAAAAAGAGAAGAAGCTATCATTAAAACATTAAAGGAAGTGTTATTGCCCAAGTCTTAATAGGAGTGTTTTTTTGGCTGATACAATCAAGTAAGCGTTTAAAACGGGTAAAACAAAATTTAAACTCGTTTAAGTCATGCTTAATGATAAAAAAGATAGAATGAATCACTTTTTGAACGATAATCAAATTTCATTTAACGCTTATTATTTAAAAAATGCTCTTAAGGTGTGAGATAGTTATATAAAATCAATCTTTATCCATCTTAGTTTCAAAATGAAAAATTTAAAATAGGGCGATAGCCTTAGTGAAAGGATGATCAATAAAACATTTAGGCAAAAAAGAGGTAAAAACCTTAGGGTTGTCTTCGCTTGGTGGGACTTTAGAATTTTACGATTTTATCATCTTTGTATTTTTTACGAGTATCATTGCCAAACACTTTTTCCCGAACACGCTTAGCCCTATCTGGTCTGAAATCAACACTTATGGTATCTTTGCTGCAGGTTATCTGGCGCGCCCGCTTGGTGGCATAGTGATGGCCCACTTTGGGGATAGATTCGGTCGTAAAAACATGTTCATGCTCTCTATTTTATTAATGGTGATCCCAACCTTTGCGTTAGCTTTGATGCCAACTTTTGATCATTTGGTGGGTTTTGGCGTGGATAGCATGGGGCTTACCCCTAAAAACGCTCATTATCTTGGTTACATAGCTCCTGTTTTTTTGGTGCTTGTTAGGATTTGTCAAGGCGTCGCTGTGGGTGGTGAATTGCCTGGCGCTTGGGTTTTTGTCCATGAACATGCCCCACAAGGACAAAAAAACACTTATATCGGTTTTTTAACCGCTTCCGTAGTTTCTGGGATTTTGCTTGGGAGTTTGGTTTATATCGGGATTTACATGGTTTTTGACAAGCCTGTTGTTGAAGCTTGGGCTTGGCGGGTTGCTTTTGGGCTTGGAGGGATTTTTGGTATCATTTCTGTGTATTTGAGGCGCTTTTTAGAAGAAACTCCTGTTTTTCAGCAAATGAAGCAAGACGATGCATTAGTCAAATTCCCGCTTAAAGAGGTGTTTAAAAATTCCCTCTTTGGTATATCAATCTCCATGCTTATCACTTGGGTTTTAACCGCTTGTATTTTGATTTTTATCCTTTTTATTCCCAATTTTACCCTTACGCATCCCAATTTTCATTTCACTCCGTTTGAAAAAACCTATTTTCAAATTTTAGGACTTGTTGGTATTGTAAGTTCTATTATTTTAACCGGGTTTTTGGCCGATAAAATCAAACCGCACAAAGTTTGCATGGCTTTTAGCGTGGCCTTTGCCTTTTTTGGCTTTTTATTCTTTAAGGAATTTTATTCTAACGCGCCAAGTTTAGTCAATACCATAATTTTATACTTTTTAGCTTGCTTTTGCGCGGGCATTATGAATTTTTGCCCCATTTTTATGAGCGATGTGTTTAGCGCTAGAATCCGTTTTAGCGGGATTTCCTTTGCTTATAACATAGCCTATGCTATAACCGCTGGCTTTACCCCTCAACTTTCAAGCTGGTTGAATGCAAAAGCTATAGTAGCGCCTGAAAGCTTGCAAAGTTATGGTTTAAGCTTTTATATCCTCATAGTTTCTTTAATTGCTTTTATTACATCGCTTTTAATGGCGCCAATTTACCACAAATCCAGTGATACCGAAGTGTCGCCCACAGCATGAAAGAAGCGCAAACCTTTGAATCATTCAACCAAAACTTAGCCGGTAGCGTTGGTGGGTTTTGGTGATGATAAAATTTTTTCGTTTTGGAACTCATTTTATTGTAAAACTCTTAAGGGGGTGGGGGGATATTATATTCCCCTCTGCAATCTCATTAAAATCCCCTAACCCCTGTTTTTATTGGAGTAAGTGGTGATGAAATCCAATAACAAATCTATCCCCCCACCATAGCTCAATTGCTGGACTTTTTGGTTAGTGGCTTTAGCGTAGTTGTATTTGATGATGCCATAATAAGCCAACCCTATAAAATCATTAAAGTAGTTTTGATAGCCTATTTTAGCTTTAACCCCTAAAATAGGGATTCTAAAACTTTGCGATGCGCTTGAAAAACAAAATTTTAACAACAAGCGTTTGTTTTAGGGATTATTTAAAAATTAATCAGGTTGTGTTAATCAAAGTTTGGTAGGGAAATTATTGCTTGAGCATGTGTCAAATGGATGCGCCAATCAAGACAGAATCTTTTCCATAAAAAGAGTGGGGAAAATCAAAGTCTCTTCGCCCAACTCCACCACGCAATCCTCTTCTTTGATTTGCACAAAACCCAGCTTTTGATAGAGGTTGCATGCCTTAATCTGACTCTTGCTCACATGCAGAGAGATTTTAGTATAGCCTTTAACAAAAGCGTATCGTTCCACGCTCTCATAGAGTTTTTGACCCAACCCTTGGGATTGATAAGCGCTATTTATGTGGAATTTGCACAGCTCTGCTTCTGTTTGATTGATAGGATTAAGCCCACAAATCCCAATGAGCTTTTTATCCTCTCTCATTCCAAAAAATTCCCCGCCATTCTCGCGCAATTTTTGAACGAACTCGCTAATGTTAGGCAAAAGATCCAAGCGTTGGATAAACCCTAAAGGGTTATCAGCGATGCGCTTGGCATAAAATTCTTCTAATTCAGTGGGGTATTTGGGCGAAAAAACTTTGATGGTCATGATTAACTTTTTAAAACCCTTTTTGATTATCCCACAAGCGGATATGAAGCCTATCGCTCAGCCTGAAACCATGCTTTATGGCTAGGGGGGCTAGGGTTTTGAGGTTTTTGTCTAGCTCGTTGTTATTTGTGCCTAAGGGCATTAAAAAGATTTCATTATTTTTTAAGGAGAGTTGTTTCAAAAGGTTTTGAATTTCTATAATAGATTGAGCGGCGTTTTGACTCTCTAAAACAAATTTAAAATGCACGCTTTTAGCGTTATCTAAAATGTTTTGTAGGGCTTTGAGGTTGATTCGTTTGTTTTCTTTTTCTAAAGAAAGAGAGAGCTTGACGCTTAAGGTGAAATGCAATTCTTTTAAAATAGGGCTAAATTCAAAAAAAATAGAACCATTACTCTCTACACATAAAGGGATTTTTTGGCGATAAAAATGCTCTAAAACGCTCAATAAAATAGGGTTATTAAAATACAAGCTTGGCTCCCCGCCTGTGAGAATGAAATCAAAATTCTTGTGATTGGGGGTTAAGTTGGCTAATCGCTCAATCAAGGAACTAGGCTCATTATAATAATCCCAAGATGTTTTAAATTTAGGATGCACCGCATACAAACTATCGCAACCTGTTAGGATTTCATCATTGAATAAGGTTTTACAATTAAAGCCCTTGCATGAAAGGTTACACCCCCCTAAGCGCAAAAAAAGACTGGGCTTGCCTGTCCTTTTTCCTTCACCCTGTAAGGAAAAAAAGCTCTCAACGACCGGGAGTTTCATGGGATTTGGTGTAAGGGCTTAGCGTGAAAAAAGCATTTTTCTTCATCACTAATGATTTTATCAAAAAAGTCCTTATCATGCCACAAACTTTGAATGCCTTGTGAAAAAGAGACGCAATGATCATGCACTAAAGATTTAAAATGAGGGTTTTCTAAATCGTTTAAAAAGCTTTCAGCGTAGCCGTTTTTAGTCTCATGCACGCGTACGCTAGAGACTTTTAACTCCCCTTCATTATTAGAAAAAACGCTTTTTTGTAAAATCCTTGTCAAGTAATATAAAAACATGAGAGCGTAACTCTCCGCGCTCAAATTAAACGAGCATTTCACGTAACGAACGCAGTTGGTTTCTATAAAACGCTGAAACTCAAGACTTTCTTTATCCCAAAAATGATGGGCATGATCAAAGGAGTCTATAAAGGTTTGCATTTCTTGTTGCATCAGCCCAAAATCTAATGCCATGTTCGCATTATCCAAGCGGTTGGTTTCAATAAAGACTTCCACTTCATAATTATGCCCATGGATATTTTGAGCGCATTTTAAAGAAGAGCAATTGCGCACCACATGGCTAGCGCAAAATTTATACAATCGCCTGATAACCATTTCATTGCCTATAACATGGCTGATAAAGGGGCAGTCTTAAATTATAGTAGTAGCGTTCAGGGCGGTTAAAATCAATGCGTTTGATCGTGCTTTTAATCAAATCCCTATAGAGCATCTGATAGCCACAAGTCCTCCCGCTCACGCTCCCATCCACATATAAAACCCGTTTTTGCAACACCACATCATACCAATCTAAAATAAAATGCGAATTAGTGCTCATTAAAATTTGCTCGCTAAAGCCATTGATAGCGTAGTAATCCGTAGGGGTTTGGGAGCAATAAAACTGCCCCCCAAGAAAATAACAAGGCTTATTGACTTGATCAATCAGTTGGTAATTGTATTGATAAAACGGCACAGCTGAGATATTACGGACAATGCGCGCATAGATCACATTTTTGGCTTTATCTAATGGGAATTCCGCTTGCGTGAAGACATTGTAAAAGCCTAATTTTTGCAATTCATAAACAATCACATTGATATAATAAGAAGTCATCGCATCGCTTCTGTCATAAGCCACCACGATAGTGGAATTATAGTTGAACAAATAATCCCCTGTAACTTCTGAATAATACCCCATGTGCAAGCGGTGCTGGCATGCGCTAAAGAAAAAAAACACCCCAACAATTAGCCCTAAAAAAGCCAAGCGGTGATTTTTACTCACTTTAACATTCCCTCATGCCAAGATTCCAAGCTTTTTAGATCATCATAACTGGTTAAGTCTAAATTTAAAGGCGTGATAGAAACATGGTTTGAAGCGATAGCGTCAAAATCAGAGAGCCTGTCTTCATTTTCGCGCTTTTGCCATTCTAAAGGGTGTAACCCTAGCCAAAAATAGCTTTCATTTTTGGGGTCTGTGCGCTTATGCACTTCTTTTTTATACAACCTATAGCCCTTAGGGGTGATGCATTCGCCCTTATATTCTTGTAAGGAGCAATTAGGGACATTCACATTCAGGAGTTTGCGCCCTTTTAAAGGGTAGCCGTTTGTGAAAATGTTTTGGACTAAATCCTGGATGATCTTTTGAGCCAGATCAAAATTTAGGGGCGTGTTTTTGTTTTTGTTAGAAAGGATTTGAGAAATCGCAATGGAAGGCACGCCCTGAATGGTGCCTTCAATCGCTCCGGCCACCGTTCCTGAATAAATCGTGTCTTCGCCCATGTTAGATCCAAGATTGATCCCTGAAATCACCAAATCAAAACAAACATGTTTGAAAAGCTCATTGATCGCCAGATACACGCAATCGCTTGGCGTGCCATCATCAATCCTGTAATGCCGGCCTTCTTTGCCCTTAATTTTCTCCGCTCTCAAAGGCGCGGTGATCGTGATGCATTGCGAGCATGCGCTTTTTTCATGCTTGGGGGCGACCACATAAATTTCTGCCATTTCTTCTAAAGCTTGTTCTAAAGCTTTAATGCCTTTTGCATGGTAGCCATCATCATTGGTGAGTAGAATTTTTTTCATGTTTTGCCTTTAAATAGAGTGTTCAATAATGCGTTTAAATTTTCTTGCAATAAAGGATAAGCGGGTTTTAGTAGATTTAAATCGTTTAAAACTTCTGTTTTTAAAGTTTGGGCGTAATCGCTTGCCTTTTTTAGCCCCAATAAATTCACAAAGCTGTTTTTAGCACTGTCTAAATGAGTGGTTTTACCGCTTTCTTTTTCATCTTGCGTAACATCTATAATATCATCTAACACTTGAAAACAAAGACCCGTTTTTAACCCAAAAGCCTGAAGCCATTTAAAAAGCTCTTCATCTTTAATACCGCTTGCAACAAGCCCCATAATCAGACTTGCGCTAATCAATTTAGCGGTTTTATGCTCGTGTAAGAAAGTGAGTTGTTCTAAATTTAAGGGCGTGTTTTCAAAATAGCAATCCAAAGCCTGCCCTAAGATCATGCCTTTAATCCCCCCATTAGCACTTAAGATTTTGACTAATTCCACAATGATATGGCTTTCTAGTAAAGCGTTTGAAAGCAATTCAAAAGAATAAGTGTTGAGCGCATCGCCGATTAAAACGGCTGTAGTTTCATCGTATTTAGCGTGTAAAGTGGGGTGGTTTCTCCTTAAAGCGGCATTATCCATGCATGGCAAATCGTCATGGATGAGCGAATAAGTGTGCAAGCATTCAATGCTTAAAGCGATTTTAAAATATTCTGTTTGTTGGTTAGAATAATCTTTTTGACCCACTAAAGAGCAAAGCACGGCTAAAAAAAGCTTGGGGCGGAACCTTTTACCCCCATTAAGCACCATTTCAAAAAAGGCTTTTTCCAAATGAGGGTGGAAGCTTTCAAGGTGTAAATGATGGTGGTTTAAAAAGCTTTCAAAACGCTCGCACTCATTATGATAAAAGGATAAATTAGGGCTATTCATGCCTAGAATTATAACCTAAGATTTTAAGAGTTGCATAAATTCAGCTCTGGTTTTAGGGTCTTTTTTAAAGAGGCCTCTTAGAACGCTTGTTTTAATGATCGCATTTTGCTTTTGCACCCCTTGCATGCTCATGCACAAATGCTTGGCTTCACAAACCACGATCACGCCCCTTGGCTCTATGATTTCATCAAAGGTTTCTGCAATTTGAGTGGTCAGCCTTTCTTGGATCTGCAAGCGTCTGCTATAAATTTCAATGAGTTTAGCGATCGCGCTAATGCCTACAATCTTTTCCTTAGGGATATATCCCACGCTAATATTCCCAAAAAAAGGGAGCAAATGGTGCTCGCAAGTGGAGTAAAATTCAATGTTTTGAGCCACTATCATTTCATCGCAAACGCCTTGAAAATACGCGCTTTTTAAAGCCACTTTAGGATCTTCTTTATAGCCTTTATACAAGAATTTCCATAATTCTTGAACCCTTTTAGGCGTCTTTTTTAGACCTTCTCTATTTTTATCTTCGCCGATATTTTCAAAAAATTGGTTGAAAAAATTTTCCATTTAGATCACACGCTTTCTTAAGGATTGGATACGATTTTTAACGCTAGGGTGGGTGCTAAACATTTCAGCGTTAAAAAGATAGGCCGCTGATCGGGTGCTATTTTTATCTATTTCTTTATAATCGTTATTGGTGTAATCGTTAGAAATTTTTTGTAAGGCTCTAATCATGGGCTTATTGTCATGCATTAAAAACGCCGCCCCGCTATCGGCCATGTATTCTCGTGTGCGGCTCAAATACATTTGCAAAATAAGCGTTAAAAAAGGCAAAACGATCTGTAAGAGTAATAAAATCATTCGGGCTAAATTCGCCCCACTATTCTTGCGATTCCCCATGAAAAAATACACGCTAAAATTAGCCACTAACAGCATGATATTGCTTAAAATCCCCACGCACATGGTCAAGCGGATGTCGTTGTGCCTGATGTGGCTGAGCTCATGAGCGATCACGGCTTTCAATTCATCTCTATCCAACCTCTCTATTAAAGCGCTTGTAAGAGCGATAAGAGAATTAGATTCATCCCACCCGCTCGCAAAAGCGTTCATGTAAGGGGCGTTAATGATATAAAGCTTCGGTTCAAAATGAAGCTTAGCTTCTTCTAAAAGCTCTAACAAAAGGCGATGGATTTGATTTTCTTTAGAGCTTAAAACCTTGCTTGGGTCAATAAGCTTGTATTCATCACCGCTTAACATGATAGAGCTAAAATTTTGGATACAAACAAGAATAATGACAAAAGCCGCTAAAAACATGATAATGGTGATTGCAGGAAAAATTTGAAAAGTGATGAGTTTAAAAAGGGCTATGCCTAAATCATTAGCGTTGATTCTAATAGCATCCACCAATAACCCGATAAAAGCAAAAATCACGCAATAAGTCGCTAAAACCGCGTTCGTTTTGATTCTGTTTTGCGCGATAATCTTTTCAAAATTCGTCATTATTTTCTCCTTTCTCATGCTTGATTTCTTTGAGCAATGCGCTCGCATAACTCCCTTTAGGCAAGTAAAATCCCAATTCAAATTGCGCTTTTTCTTTGATATATTGAGAAGTTACATTTTCTGCAAACACCCAAAAAAACCGCCTGGATCCTAGCGTTTTAGCATGGCTGCTTAAAAGGTTATGCTGGAATTCTTTTTCAATTTCTAAACTCAAGTTTTTTGCATAAAGAGCTTTTTTGCCGTCTAGTAACCCCGTAGGCGCAACTTCTTTGTTCAAAAACCTTTCGCCCTCTTTTTCTAATTTTAAAGCGTCAAAAAACTTCCCATAAGGGTAATGGCACATCACATCGCCTTCTAAGATTTTAAAGGGGTGGGCTTGGTTTTTAAAGGCTTTTAGAGTGTTTGAATCAACGCTTAAATTGTTTTGTTTAAAAAATTCTAAATTTTCTTTTAGGCTAAAATCACTAATGATTTTACTGATTTCTAATCGTTTGCTTAAAAGCGAATTAAACAAATAACTTTGATAGCTTGAAATTAAAAAAGCGTTTAATTTTTGATGGGCGAATTTCGTTTGATTTTGTAAGATTTTTAAACCCTCTTGGTGGTTGTCATTGAACTTCCCAAAGCGTTGCGAGCCAAAATAATTAGGCATGCCAAACTGCGCGATTTGTTCTAAAACCTGCTCTGTTTTTTGAGCGTTTAGGGGGGTCATTTTTTTAAAACGCATAAAAAAGCGATTCCCTTTCAAATGCCCTAATTTGATTTTATTATGATGGTAATTCAAAGACAGGATTTTAAGATTTTTTTCTTGAAAGTTACTCGTGTTTTTTTCTAATAAAGGGGCGTATTTTTTAGGGAGTGAGATGAATTGAGTCGTCAGCGCATTTTTATCTTTCAAGCCCGCATAACCCAATTCAGCGATTTTTACCCCTAAAATTTGAGAAAAAATGTGAAGCATTTCCAAAGTGCTTAAACCGCTTTTTCTCACTTGAATAACGGCATGTTCGCCTGTGTTGCTAAACTCATACAAAGGCACTTCATGCACGCAAAAATCCCTAGCGCTAGAATTGAAATGAAAATCAATGCTCGCATGGTTATAAGCGTGCAATAGGGGCATAAAATTTAAATTCATGCTTTGATCCTTGAATTAAACGCCCTTGAGAGCGAAACGGAGTCAATGTTTTCAAAATTCACTCCAATAGGCACGCCTTGAGCGATTTTGGTGAAAGTGAGGTGGAATCGTTGTAATTTATCTTCAATATAAAGCATTAGAGAATCATTAGCTAAAGTGGGAGGGAAAGCAAAAATGATTTCTTTAATGTCTTCTTCAATCAGGCGTTTTTCTAGGGCGTTAAAATCCACTTCTTCTATAGAATTTAACACAAAATAGCGCCCTAAAAAATCCTTTAAGTCTTCTAAAATAAACACATCTCTTGGGTGTAAAACCATGCAAAGCTGAGAATTTTGTCGGCTCTCATCAGAACAAATCTCACAAACCTCACTCTCGCTGAGCGCGTTACAAGATGCGCATGTTTTAAGGTTTTCTAGGGCGTTCTCTAAAGCGTGCGTGATTTTGAGCGCCAGATAGGGGTTTTCCAAACCCAAATGATACGCCATTTTAAAGGCGGACTTTTTACCCACATTGGGGATTTTTTCTAAACAATCCACTAAATTTAAAAAGTGATTCAAGCTGTTTTTATAAGTATTCATTTTGTTAGTATATCAAACTTAACTTGACTTGAAAGCCACTAAAAGGGCTTTTATTGTTTTTTAAAAGAGGGTTTAATATGAAAAAGCGCTCATCAAGCGTTTAAATAAAAACGCTATCATGTGTTATCTCAAACTAAAGGAATACTATGCCGTTTATCAATATCAAACTTGTGCCAGAAAATGGAGAGCCAACAAACGAGCAAAAACAGCAATTGATTGAAGGGGTTTCAGAGTTGATGGTTAAGGTGTTAAACAAAAATAAGGCTTCTGTTGTGGTCATTATAGATGAGGTGGATCCTAATAATTATGGTCTTGGGGGCGAGAGCGTCCATCATTTGAGGCAAAAAAACTAAAGAGTTTTTAAAATTCAAAGGTTGCGGTGTGCTAACATTTAAGGGGTGTCTGTTCCCTTACCCCCCTAAAAACTATAAACATAACTCACATTAAACGCCACAAGGCGTTTAAAAAACAAAGAAGTGTTCAACCCTTTGCCATGCGTTTCATAAAAGGAATTGACCGCTAAAGGGATTTTTAAGC
>NZ_MVWR01000009.1:0-62162 GCF_003637665.1 Helicobacter pylori
ATACTATAACATAGACTTGAAACCGGACGAGTTGTTAGTTAGAGTGCCACACAACCGACTAAACAACACCGAGATCAACAATTTAGCGGCTTCAAGCAATCAAGGACGCTTTAATAGCGAGAGCGATCATGCGATAGCGGTTTTAAGCCACTATGAAGCGAAATTGAAAGAATTAAACCAAAAATTAGACGCTGATAGCATTTATTCACTTAAAAACATCGTTGCTAAAAACCTTAATTTTGATAAGGCTACTCATCCTAATGTAGGCGATAGTAATTTAGCGTTGCTTATGTTTAACATGCCAAGGACTAAAACGCAAGGGATAGAATTACTTAACCGCTGGCAGAAAGAATTTTCTAACGACATTAAAAGCTATGAAAAAGTCAAAAAAATGTTTGTAGATAACGCCGGAAGCTTTCATAATTTAATCCACGATATGAATTTCCCTAAGGTAAGCCTGAACGCTTATTTAAGCGATATTATGGATCGCAGTTTTGCCAATTTAAAGAATTATCAAACAACAAGCGAAAGCCTGAAAGATTTGAGCGAGAAATTTTATAAAACGAGTTCTTTAGAGATGTTTGAAAAGAGCGATCAAGCGACTAGTGATATCAGCGAGATTTTAGGAGGAGCGATCGCACGATTTGCGAGGTTTGATGATCCGAGCAAAGCGTTATTTGAAGCCTTAAGAAGCGATAACATTAAAAAAGGCTTGAAAGAATTTAAGATCGCAGATGTTACGAAGGATATGTTTAACCCTGATAGTAAAGAGTTTAAGGATATTGATATTTACGATTTTGCGCATTACCTTTTAATGGCCAATAGAGATCCGAACGAAAATAACCATACCTTAAAACGCTTGATAGAAGCCGTCAAGGACATGCAAAAAGAGAGCGAGAAAGGGAGTAAAAAACCAAAACTTGAAACGCAATGGGGACCTAATTATAGCGAGTTTAAAAATGATGGATTAGGAGCGATTAACAAGCTTTTAGAAACTAAAAAAGGTTTTGTAGCAGGAGCGTTTTATAAAGAAGGTTTAGGGTATATTGATTTAGTTTGGGGAACGCCAAAGACTAAAGAGAGCAACGGTTATGGATTAGCGCACATCTTAGAAAAGAGAGAAAAACAATACACAAGATTAGGATTAAACACAGAGAAAATTAAAGAAAGAACCGATGAGCTATTAAAATCTATCCCTGAAGTCATTGAGAACGGAACATTATTAAAAGACGATTTAGGGCGCGTTCGCGTGGAATTAAATAACATAAGAGTGTGGCTAAAAAACACATGGGATAATAACAACCTAAATAATCATTTTGTGGTTACTAGCTACGAGAGGGATGGAAAAGTATTAAGGGAGTTAGAAACCAAACCGCCACTTTCTAACGATTATAAAGACAATAGCAACTATAGTGCCTTAAACCTTAATGAAAACAATCCTACTAAAGAAAGCTTAGCGAGTCAAGAACCGCCCTTATCTATATTAGAAAAAAGCCAACTAGAGAAGAAAAAGAAACTAGAAAGCGAAAGATTAGCTAAAGCAGAAAAAGAACGCGCCCAAAAGATTAAAGATAAAGAAGAAGCCGAATTGAGAGATAAAATCAGAGCGCAAAAAAACGCCACGCTAGGTAAAAGCGAATTAGACAGAGAAATCGCCAAAAGTGAAAACATACCTTATAAAGAGCCAGAAAACGCCCCTAAAACGAGCGTTAGCTTAAACGATGATGAAATACACCCCTTAAAGTTTGTAATCGTCAATAAGACCGATTTAAAGCCCAATTTCAAAAACACAGGTACGCAAACACGCACCTCAGTGGATAGCAAGAAAGTAGAAGAGATAGCCAAGCGCTTTGATCCTAAATTGATTATAGGACGCGGGGGTTTTGATGATTTGCCCATTATCTTAAGAGACGGGCAAGTGATCGCAGGAAACCACCGCATCCAAGGCATGCTAAACTTTAACGCAGAAAGCCGAAAAAAATACGAACAAGCGATTAAGGAAAATTTCAACATTGAATTGAAGCCTGATGAACTTTTAGTTAGAATGCCAGAGCAGGAATTAAACGATAAAGAAATTTTCAAGTTAGCGAGCAAATCTAACGAAAACCGAGCGAACAGCTTTAGCGATACGCTTTTAAGCGCGATGAGCAGCTATAACGACAAATTGAAGCATTTAGCGCCTAAATTTGAAAGCGACAGCGTGGAGAATTTAGCTAATCAGGTTGCAAGAGTGTTAGAAAGAGACGCTAAAATCCCAAGTCATAACCAAGTAGAAAACGCTAACCTAGCCCTTTTAAGCCATTACGCCAGAAACACCCCTAATAATAGCTTTTTAGAAGTGTTTGATAACGCTTATAAAAATCTAGACAGAGATCAGTTTAAAGCGTTTAAGGAAATGTTTTCCTATAACAGCGCGAATTTTCACAATCTCAATAACGACACCACGATTAAAAATTTCACGATTTCACCTTATCTAACCGATGCGCTAGACACTACCGCTAAAATGCTTGAAAGCGGTAACAGAGCCGATAATTTCAGCAAGTTAGCGCATGATATTGACTACTTAGTCAATAGCACAGATGAAAACGGCATGAATGCTTTCATTAAAGAAAACAAGGACGCTTACCACAGCGTGATAAGCGAATTATTAGGGAGTTCTTTTGCACGCTTTTTGCGCCTTGAAAACCCTAGCGCGCAGTTTTATGAGTTTTTAGTAAAAGCTAAAGACCGAATGATAGAAAACGCAGCCGATATTTTTTCAGGAACGAGCAAGCCTATTCATCAAATCAATATATTTGATTTCATTAAATACGGCATTGAAAGCGGCAAAAGCAGCAAGGAGAGCAGGGAATTACTGGATCTATTGCCAGAGTTAGAAAAAAAGTTTAACGCTCATGAGAAGTTTTTAAAAGGAGATAAAAAATGAATTACCCTAATCTACCTAATAGCACTTTAGAGATTACCGAGCAACCACAGGTCAAAGAAATCACTAACGAGCTTTTAAAGCAACTACAAAACGCCTTACATAGCAACGCGCTTTTTACGGATCAAGTGGAACTAAGCCTTAAAGGCATCGTTAGGATTTTAGAAGTGCTTTTGAGTTTGGATTTTTTCAAGAACGCGAATGAGATCGATAGTAGTTTAAGAAATTCTATTGAATGGCTATCTAACGCCGGCGAGAGCTTGAAATCAAAAATGAAAGAATACGAGCGCTTTTTTAACGAGTTCAATACGAGCATGCGATCTAACGAGCAAGAAGTAACCAACATCTTAAACGCTAACGCTGAAAACATCAAAAACGAGATTAAAAAGCTAGAAAATCAAATGATAGAAATCACGACAAGGCTTTTAACGAGCTATCAAATCTTTTTAAACCAAGCCAGAGATAACGCTAATCATCAAATCACAGAAAACAAGACCCAAAGCCTTGAAGCGATTACGCAAGCTAAAACAAGCGCTAACAACGAAATCAACACCAATAAAACACAAGCGCTAAACAACATTAACGAAGCGAAAGAAAGCGCTACAACGCAAATTAACGCTGACAAACAAGAAGCTTTAAACAACATCACGCAAGAAAAAAACCAAGCCACAAGCGAGATTACTGAAGCGAAAAAAACCGCATTTAACGAACTTTTAGAAACCTTAAAGCCGAAGTTTAGCGGCTTATTCATAGGAGCTTATTATATACGCAATGTTATTTATATCCAAGGCGGATGGGAGCAGAAAATCAAAGACTTGAGCGACTATGCGCTAGATAAAAGCAAGAAAGGAGAGTAAAATTTTAGATTGGGAGATTAATGAAGATTTATTTTGCACGAAATTTAGGGTAACGCTTCAAAAATGCAATGATTTTAGGAAACAAATCACAGAACAAATTAAAACATGGTTTAAAAAAGTTTAAAAATCCTCTCAACAAAGAGGGATTTAAAAGGGTTGTAACATTAACTCTCATTGAGCGTATGGGTGTGAGAAAAATAAGCCTCAAATCCGTTTAAATCTTGGATCTGTTCTCATCAAACATGAATGGCTAAAATTTTTTGACTAACGCCAAGCTCTTTGCTATTGATTGTAAAAAATGTTTTTAGTATTTTAGATTTTATTATCCGTATTTGATGAGAACTAAGCCTTTTTAAAAAGGGCTGTATCAATCACAATGAAATGTAATCCACTTCTTTGGGTCTTTGATGGTTAGCGATGAGTTGCTTGCAGGTCGCAACGCCTTCTGAAGTGCCAACCATTAATAGCTTGGATTCGCTTGCAATGATCGTTTCTCCATCGGGCATAGGGATGTATTTGCCATCTTTTTGAGTGATACCAATCACAAACGCTTTAGCGATCTCTCTAAAATGGGCTTCTTTTAATTTCCTTAACACAAGCCAGCTGGTTTTAGGGACAATCACTTCCTCTAAGTCTAAAAGCGTGTCTTTTTTATTGATAAAGCGCTCTAAGATATTTTCCATATCCGGACGCACCGCCATGGCACTCACTCTCTGCGCCATGAGCTTTGTAGGGGAAACCACCATATCAGCCCCTAATTTTTTTAATTTTTCTAAGCCTTCATCGCTATGCGCGCTCGCAATGATGTAGTAAGGTTTGCGCTTTAATTCCTTTTCAAACAAGCGCACGCTCACCATTAACGCCACATTCACCGGTAAAATCTTAGACAAAGCCACAACACCCCTAGCGCTGCTTAAGTGGGTTTTTAGCATGGCTAAATTGGTGTGCGGATCGCCTATGATGTAGTAGGGGTATTTGTGTTTAATGGCTTCTTCTTCAAAACTAGGGTCATTATCCACGACCACAAAAGGGATTTGAGCGGAGCGGAACTGCTTGCTCAATTCAATGGTGTATTCGTTGTGGTAACAAATCACATAATGATCCTTAAGGCGCGCGATTTTATAAATCATACCTTTCTCCTTAATCAATCTGGTAAGCGTGCCTTTATTGACCACGCTAACTAAAATAGCCACGCTAAAGGCAATGATTCCTGCCCCAAAAAACATTAAAATGGAAGTTAAAAAAATACTTATAGGCCCAAACTGGCTTTCATTTAAAGCGCCAAACCCTGTAGCTGTCATGGTGTAAGTCGTTTGAAAGAAAGCTTGCATAAGGCTATAATTTTCTAGGGCGAAGTATCCCAGAGTGCCTAAAAGCACAAGCAGTTGGATTAAAATAAGCGGAAGTCTAAAGACCTTAAATTGCTCATAGATTTCAGAATTTAAATTGACTTCTGGCTGGATTTCATCGTCTTTTTTGATTTTAAAAAATTTCAACTTTTCAAACAAAACCAATTCCTAGATCAAAATAAATTCTTTTGAAAGCGTTTACCTCTAAATTTAATCAAAACGCTAACCTAATTTAGGCTGTGTTTTAATCTCAAAAAGAAGTTTAGATCTCAAGGGGAGTTTTAAAAAGGTTATCAAAAACACCAAAACCACCCCTACAATCAAAATGGATAGAAATTCTAAAAACTAAGCCCCTTTACGCATGGTTCTTAAAGTGGAAGCAGCCACTTTAATGCGTTTAGTCGTGCCGTCGTCTAATTGGATCTTAATCGATCGCAAGTTAGGGAGTAAGCGACGCTTATTTTTGTTGTTCGCATGACTGACATGATTGCCTATCATAGGCCCTTTAAAAGTTAAAGCGCATCTTTTTGCCATTGTGTATCCTTAATTATTGAAATAAACTTTGCATTATACTTAAAATAGCCTTTAAAAAGACTGATTTTAAGGCTAATTTTTAAATGGTTCGTTTAAGAACTACTTTTTTTGAGGCATAGAACTTTTAAAGCCTTTCATTCTGTCAATAGTATCTCGGTATTTGGCAATATTTTCTTCTGTAAGTTCTGTTACAGCTTTTTTCATGACAACGGCATACATTCTGTTTAAAATCTTATGCGTCGCGTCTTCTTTATTTTTTTCTAAATCTTCATGGATAATGTTGTTTGAAGAATTAAGCCCTCCAGAATTGCTATGCTTGTAAGTATAGGTCATTGCCTGAAAAGTTCCCACTTCCACAGCAAAATCATGGACTACACGATTGCTTTCTGGCTCATAAAAATTAAACCACACAGAGCCTGAGCTTTGATCCACTAGCGTGTCTAAATTAGGATTATTGGGATCTTTTAAATTCATTTTCAAATCTTCTAAGATTCCTACCCACCCTTTCAAATCCAAAACGGAAAAAAGCTTTCTCTTATCTTGCGCGCTTAAAGCCTTTTCATCTTGAAAACGCAACACTTGATAGCCTCTTTTTTCAAAAATAGTTTGGATTTGATTGACTAAAGCGTCTTGAAACTTGTCAATATAGGGTTTTAGATTATCGCTCACTTGAATGTGTGGCGCTAAAATACCTACAACATGATGGTTTTGTGGGGCTTGAACGATATGTATCGGATAATTAAAATCTAGCGGCGTAACATATTCAGAGCTTGTTTTCATTCTTTCATGAGTTTGAACTGGTTGTTGTTTTTTGGTGCCATTTGGTGTTTTTGTTTCAGCGCTTGGATTCACCGTGCAACCGATCAACACGCTTGAAAGCCCTAAAGCAACCAACATTTTAGAATAAACTCTAACTTTTTTAAAAATAAGCGAACGCTCCATAAAAGACTCCTAAAAATTAAATTGGATTTCTATCATACCTTATTCATGCTATTTTTAAGTAAACCAATTGGCGCTACTTTGCGCTACAATTTTCTTTTTTTCTAAATTTCAAGCATGGCGATTTTACCACAAGGGATTTTATGCTCTATTCTTTATTATATGGCTATTTTAATATCAATCTTTTCCAGTATTTGACTTTTAGAGCAGGGTTAGGGTTTTTCATAGCTTTTTTCCTCACGCTTTTTTTAATGCCTAAATTCATTCTATGGGCCAAGGCTAAAAAGGCTAACCAGCCCATTTCTAGCTTCGTGCCAAGCCACCAGAATAAAAAGGATACCCCTACAATGGGGGGGATTGTGTTTGTTTTTGCAACCATTGTTGCGAGCGTGTTGTGTGCGTCTTTGGGCAATCTTTATGTGTTGTTGGGGATAATCGTGTTAGTGGGTTTTAGTTTTGTGGGTTTTAGAGACGATTACACTAAAATCAACCAGCAAAATAACGCCGGGATGAGCGCGAAAATGAAATTTGGCATGCTTTTTATCCTTTCGCTTATGGTGTCTGTTTTATTGAGCCTTAAAGGGTTAGACACTTTTTTATACGCGCCGTTTTTGAAAAACCCCTTGTTTGAAATGCCCACGATGTTAGCGGTTGGTTTTTGGGTGTTGGTTTTTTTATCCACGAGCAATGCGGTGAATTTAACCGACGGCTTAGACGGATTAGCGAGCGTGCCTAGTATTTTCACCCTCTTAAGCCTTTCTGTCTTTGTGTATGTGGCAGGGAATGCGGAATTTTCTAAATACTTGCTTTATCCTAAAGTCATAGATGTGGGGGAATTGTTTGTGATTTCGCTAGCGTTAGTGGGATCGCTCTTTGGCTTTTTGTGGTATAACTGCAACCCAGCAAGCGTGTTTATGGGCGATAGCGGGAGTTTGGCAATAGGAGGGTTTATCGCTTATAACGCTATTGTTTCGCATAATGAAATCTTACTCGTTTTAATGGGATCTATTTTTGTAATAGAAACTCTGTCTGTGATCTTGCAAGTAGGGAGTTATAAAACCCGTAAAAAACGCCTTTTTTTAATGGCACCCATCCATCATCATTTTGAGCAAAAGGGCTGGGCAGAAAATAAGGTGATCGTGCGTTTTTGGATCATTTCCATGCTGAGTAATTTAGTCGCTCTTTTAAGCTTGAAGGTGCGTTAAAATGAAAATCTCTTTATTGGGGCATGGCAAAACCACTCTAGCCCTGGGGCGTTTTTTTAAAAAAAACCCTAACGAAGTCAAATTTTTTGACGATCAATTCACTGCATTTTTTAAGGATAGCGAGGGTTTTCTTTGTTATCCCAGTAAGGATTTTAACCCTAATAATTCCCAACTAGAGATAGTCAGCCCGGGCATTAGTTTCACGCACCCTTTAGTCATAAAAGCCAAGCATTTAATGAGCGAATACGATTATATTGATAGCTTGTTTGATCATTCCTTCACGCCTACGATGATAAGCATTAGCGGCACTAATGGTAAAACCACCACGACAGAAATGCTCACCACGCTTTTAGAAGATTTTAAGGCTGTGAGTGGGGGGAATATCGGCACGCCCTTGATTGAATTGTTTGAAAAACGATCGCCCTTGTGGGTGTTAGAAACAAGCTCTTTTTCTTTGCATTACACTAACAAGGCTTACCCTTTAATCTACTTGCTCATCAATGTGGAAGCCGATCATTTGACTTGGCATTGCAATTTTGAAAATTATTTGGACGCTAAACTCAAGGTTTTATCGTTGATGCCTAAAACTTCGCTCGCTATCCTCCCTTTAAAATTCAAAGAACACCCCATTATTCAAAACTCGCAAGCGCAAAAAATCTTTTTTGACAAAAGCGAAGAGGTTTTAGAGCGTTTAGAAATCCCTTCCAACGCTCTTTTTTTTAAGGGAGCGTTTTTATTAGACGCTGCTTTAGCCCTTTTAGTTTATGAGCAATTTTTAAAAATAAAGAATTTAAAATGGCAAGACTACAAAGAAAACGCCCTTAAAAGACTGAACGCTTTTAAAATCGGCTCGCACAAAATGGAAGAATTTAGGGATAAAGAAGGGCGTTTGTGGGTAGATGACAGCAAGGCCACGAATATTGATGCCACCTTACAAGCCCTAAAAACCTTTAAGAACCAAAAAATCCATTTGATTGTAGGGGGCGATATTAAAGGAGTCAATTTAACCCCCCTTTTTGAAGAATTTAAAAACCATGAAGTAAGCCTTTATGCCATAGGATCAAGCGCTTTTATCATCCAAGCCTTAGCGTTAGAATTTAATGTTTCTTGTCAGGTTTGTTTGGAGTTAGAAAGAGCGGTTCAAGAAATTAAAAGCGTTTTATTACAAAATGAAGTCGCTTTGCTTTCACCCAGCGCAGCCAGTTTGGATCAATTTTCTTCGTATAAAGAAAGGGGTGAAAAATTTAAAGCGTTTGTTTTAAAGGATTAAAGCGCATGCGCCACAACATCTAATTGTGAAATTTTTTGAAAAATCTCGTTCCGTTCTGCTTCGTTTGAAACTTCCATAGAAACATTAAAGCTGTAAAATTTAGCGTTTTTAGAAGTGTTTTTTAATTCCAATGTATAGGGGCGTTGGTAGGTTTCTAAAAGCTCTTTTAGCACGCTTGTATCTTTAGTGGTCATAATCACCCTATAATCCCAAAGGCAAGGGTAAATAATGGTGGGTTTTTCTGAATCAGACGGCACTAAGAAGCTCCTTAAATAATTTAGGAATGGCAATAGGGCTGTATGTAGAGCGGTTGACAAAGCCAAACTTGATTTCTGAAGCAAAGACTTTAAAAGGCTTCATAGGCTCTAAAGAAGCGTTTTGGATGCAATAAATTTCTTGAAAAAGCACCACAAAAACCTTTCTTAATTCTTTAATTTGCGTTCTTATTTCTAAGACCTGGCCAAGGCTTGCGGGGGTGAAAAAATCCGCTTTGATAGAGCGGATGACAAACACGCCTTCTTCATTTTCTGGCAAGACATTTTGTTTAAAAAAAAACTCGCTCCTAGCCCTTTCGCAATATTTCAAATAATTCGCATGATAGACCACGCCTTCAGAGTCGGTATCTTCGTAATATACCCTACAGCGCATTAATTCCCCTTACTTAAATAATGAAATTTTCTTAAAATTATACAATATGTAACTTAACTATAGTATAATCTAGGGGCGTTGCTCTATATTTTTTAGGTATTTTTAAAGTGGGTTTTTTCTTAAATCTTAAGATCTTTAAAGATTTTAAAAAACTGATACAGCAATAGTTGGACGATTAAGGACATCGCTCTTTAATTTTAATCATTGACAAGGAGTTTGGTAGTTAAGATATGGGTAATCATTTTTCTAAATTAGGATTTGTTTTAGCCGCATTAGGGAGCGCGATAGGTTTAGGGCATATCTGGCGTTTCCCCTATATGACTGGGGTGAGTGGTGGGGGTGCTTTTGTCTTATTGTTTCTATTTTTATCTTTAAGCGTTGGTGCGGCGATGTTTATCGCTGAAATGCTATTAGGACAAAGCACGCAAAAAAATGTAATAGAAGCTTTTAAAGAACTTGACCTTAACCCTAAAAAACGCTGGAAATACGCAGGGCTTTTACTTATTTCTGGGCCTTTAATACTGACTTTTTACGGCACGATTTTAGGCTGGGTGATTTATTATTTGGTGAGTGTTAGTTTTAATTTGCCTAACAATATCCAAGAATCTGAACAAATTTTTACTCAAACTTTGCAGTCTATAGGGTTACAATCCATTGGGCTTTTTAGCGTTTTATTCATAACCGGATGGATTGTTTCTAGAGGGATTAAAGAAGGGATTGAAAAACTCAATCTAGTCTTAATGCCCTTGCTCTTTGCCACTTTTTTTGGTTTGCTTTTCTATGCGATGAGCATGGATTCTTTTTCTAAAGCTTTCCATTTCATGTTTGATTTCAAGCCAAAAGATTTGACTTCTCAAGTGTTCACTTATTCCTTGGGGCAGGTTTTCTTTTCTTTAAGCATCGGTTTAGGGATCAATATCACTTATGCTGCGGTTACGGATAAAACGCAGAATTTGCTTAAAAGCACCATTTGGGTGGTTTTATCAGGGATTTTAATTTCTCTTGTGGCAGGGCTTATGATTTTTACTTTTGTGTTTGAATATGGGGCGAATGTCTCACAAGGCACAGGGTTAATTTTCACTTCTTTACCGGTGGTTTTTGGCCAAATGGGAGCGATAGGCGTTCTTGTTTCAATTCTTTTCTTGCTCGCGCTCGCTTTTGCTGGCATCACTTCTACGGTGGCTTTATTAGAGCCAAGCGTGATGTATCTTACCGAAAAGTATCAATACTCTCGTTTTAAGGTTACTTGGGGTCTTGTAGCGCTAATTTTTGTGGTAGGCGTGGTGTTGATTTTCTCGCTCCATAAGGATTATAAAGACTATCTCACTTTCTTTGAAAAAAGTCTTTTTGATTGGTTGGATTTTGCCTCAAGCACCATTATCATGCCTTTAGGCGGGATGGCAACCTTTATTTTTATGGGTTGGGTTTTGAAAAAAGAAAAATTGCGTCTTTTGAGCACGCACTTTTTAGGCCCTAAATTGTTTGCAACTTGGTATTTCTTGCTTAAATACATCACCCCTTTAATTGTGTTTTCTATTTGGTTGAGCAAGATTTATTAAAATATTTGGCATGGGAAAATTTTCTAAGTTAGGCTTTATTTTAGCCACTTTGGGTAGCTCTATCGGTTTAGGGCATATTTGGCGCTTTCCTTATATGGTAGGCCATAATGGGGGGAGCGCGTTTGTGCTTTTATATCTGGTGCTAACCTTGAGTTTAGGCATTGCTATGCTTTTAGTGGAAATGCTGATTGGGAATTTGGGTAAAAAAGATGTTGTTTCTAATTATCAAATCTTAGATCCTAAAAGGAAAAAATATTACCCTTTCACTTCTTTTTTTATTTTAGGCGGCCCTCTCATTTTATCCTTTTATGCGGTGGTGTTAGGCTGGGTGCTTTACTATCTTTTTGTGGTAACTTTTGATTTGCCTAAAGATTTAGAGCAAGCCAAAATGCAATTTAGCATGCTCCAAAATGGCAGTTTAATCTGGCCTGTTATTGGCTTTAGTGCATGCTTGTTGCCGACAATATGGTTTGTTTCTAGGGGGATTGAAGAGGGGATTGAAAAATTAAATGTAGTGCTGATGCCCTTATTGTTTGTGATTTTCATAGGGCTTTTAATCTATGCGATGACTTTAGAAAGCATGCCTAAAGCTTTGCGCTTTTTGTTTAATTTTGAGATTCAAAAGATTGATTTTAAGGTTGTTATGGACGCTTTGGGGCAGATGTTCTTTTCTTTGAGTTTGGGGGTAGGCACGATTATTACTTATTCAGCTTTTACGCCCAAAAAAGAAAATCTGTTCAAAAGCTCTTTATTTATTGTCTTGCCCGGTATTTTAATCTCTTTGATTGCTGGGGTGATGATTTTCACCTTTGTGTTTGAATACCATGCAGATGTGTCTCAAGGGCCAGGGCTTGTTTTTATTTCCTTGCCTTTGACTTTCGCTAAAATGGGGATAAGCGGGCAGATTGTCTCGCTCTTTTTCTTTATGGCGCTTGTTTTTGCCGGGATCACTTCTACGGTTTCTTTGATAGAGCCTTTAGCGCTTTATCTAATCAATCGTTTTAATTTTTCACGCCTTAAAGCGTCGCTATGGATAGGGATTGTTGTGTATGTTTTAGGCGTTTTAGTTATTCTTTCTATGAATGAACGATACGCTAAGTTTTTAAGCCTCGCTCATAAGAGCGTGTTCGGATGGCTGGATTTCATCACTTCTTCATTTTTAATGCCTTTGGGAGGCTTGTTTTCAGTCTTGTTTATAGGATGGATTTTAAATAAAAAGCGTTCTTTTTTAGCCACAAAGCATTTTTTTAATGCAAACGCTTTCAAAGCGTGGCATTTTAGCGTTCGTTTTATCGCGCCTGTAGTGATTTTAGCGATTTTCATCTTGCAATTTAAGTGAAATAAGGATGCTTGATGAAAAGCATTTGGCTCTTTATGATTTTTGTAGTTTGTCAGTTAGAAGGCAAAAAATTTTCACAAGATAATTTTAAGATAGATTATAACTACTATTTGCGCAAACAGGATTTGCACATTATTAAAACGCAAAACGATTTGTCCAATGCCTGGTATCTCCCTCCACAAAAAGCCCCAAAAGAACATTCTTGGGTGGATTTTGCTAAAAAATATTTAAACATGATGGATTATCTAGGCACTTATTTTCTGCCTTTTTATCATAGTTTCACCCCCATTTTTCAATGGTACCACCCCAATATCAACCCCTATCAACGCAATGAGTTTAAGTTCCAAATCAGTTTTAGAGTGCCTGTATTTAGGCATATTCTTTGGACTAAAGGCACGCTTTATTTGGCTTATACCCAAACTAACTGGTTTCAAATTTACAATGACCCCCAATCCGCTCCCATGCGAATGATCAATTTCATGCCTGAACTCATCTATGTTTATCCTATTAATTTTAAACCTTTTGGGGGTAAAATAGGGAATTTTTCTGAAATTTGGATAGGTTGGCAACACATTTCTAATGGCGTGGGAGGCGCGCAATGTTACCAGCCTTTTAATAAAGAAGGTAATCCTGAAAACCAATTCCCAGGAGGGCCTGTAATCGTTAAAGATTATAACGGGCAAAAAGATGTGCGCTGGGGGGGGTGTCGTTCGGTGAGCGCGGGGCAACGCCCTGTGTTTCGTTTGGTGTGGGAAAAGGGAGGCCTAAAAATCATGGTCGCTTATTGGCCCTATGTCCCTTATGATCAATCCAACCCTAATTTGATTGATTACATGGGGTATGGTAACGCTAAAATTGATTACAGGAGAGGGCGCCATCATTTTGAATTGCAACTTTATGATATTTTCACGCAATACTGGCGTTATGATCGCTGGCATGGAGCTTTCCGCTTAGGCTATACCTACCGCATTAACCCTTTTGTGGGGATTTATGCGCAGTGGTTTAACGGCTATGGCGATGGCTTGTATGAATACGATGTTTTTTCCAATCGTATAGGGGTAGGAATACGCTTGAACCCTTAAAAAAGCGTTCTTTTATGCTATAATTAAGACCAAAAATTCAAGGGGATTATTCAGCTATGAAAATCAGTGTTAGTAAAAACGATTTAGAAAATACTTTGCGCTACTTGCAAGCTTTTTTGGATAAAAAGGACGCTTCTTCTATCGCTTCACACATCCATTTAGAAGTCATTAAAGAAAAGCTTTTTTTAAAAGCCAGCGATTCAGATATTGGGCTAAAAAGCTATATTTTTACGCAATCTAGCGATAAAGAGGGTGTTGGCACGATCAATGGGAAAAAGTTTTTGGATATTATCTCATGTTTAAAAGACTCTAACATTATTTTAGAGACTAAAGATGACAGCTTGGTGATCAAACAAAATAAAAGCTCTTTCAAACTCCCCATGTTTGACGCTGATGAGTTCCCTGAATTCCCTGTTATTGAGCCAAAAGTGAGTTTAGAAGTCAATACCCCTTTTTTGGTAGATGCGTTTAAAAAGATCGCTCCTGTGATTGAGCAAACCAGCCATAAAAGGGAATTAGCCGGTATTTTAATGCAATTTGATCAAAAACATCAAACCCTTTCAGTAGTAGGCACGGATACCAAACGGCTCTCTTACACGCAGTTAGAAAAAGTCTCTATCCATTCCACTGAAGAAGACATCTCTTGTATTTTACCTAAAAGGGCTTTATTAGAAATCCTTAAGCTTTTTTATGAAAATTTCAGTTTTAAAAGCGATGGCATGTTAGCGGTGGTTGAAAACGAAACGCACACTTTTTTCACCAAGCTCATTGATGGGAATTACCCTGATTATCAAAAAATCCTCCCCAAAGAATACACTTCTTCTTTCACTTTAGGCAAGGAAGAATTTAAAGAGAGCATTAAGTTATGCAGTTCTTTAAGCTCCACCATTAAACTCACTTTAGAAAAAAACAACGCTTTGTTTGAATCTTTGGATTCTGAACATAGCGAAACGGCTAAAACCTCTGTTGAGATTGAAAAAGGTTTGGATATTGAAAAAGCCTTTCATTTGGGCGTGAACGCTAAATTTTTCCTTGAAGCCTTGAACGCTTTAGGGACAACGCAATTCGTTTTAAAATGCAATGAGCCTTCTTCGCCTTTTTTGATCCAAGAGTCTCTTGATGAAAAGCAAAGCCACTTGAGCGCTAAAATTTCCACTTTGATGATGCCAATCACATTATAAAGGCTTGATTGAATGCAAAATTACCAGAGCCATAGTATTAAGGTTTTAAAAGGCTTAGAGGGGGTTAGGAAACGCCCTGGAATGTATATTGGTGATACCAATGTGGGTGGGTTGCACCACATGGTGTATGAAGTCGTGGATAACGCTGTAGATGAGAGCATGGCGGGTTTTTGCGATACGATTAATATCACTTTGACTGGTGAGGGTTCATGCATTGTAGAAGATAACGGGCGAGGTATTCCTGTAGATATTCACCCCACGGAAAAAATCCCCGCTTGCACCGTGGTTTTAACGATTTTGCATGCGGGAGGCAAGTTTGATAATGATACTTATAAAGTTTCAGGCGGTTTGCATGGCGTGGGCGTTTCGGTTGTGAACGCTTTGAGCAAACGCTTGATTATGACCATTAAAAAAGAGGGTCAAATCTATCGCCAAGAGTTTGAAAAGGGTATCCCCATTAGCGAGCTTGAAATCATTGGCAAAACCAAAAGCGCTAAAGAAAGCGGCACAATTATTGAATTTTTCCCTGATGAAAGCGTGATGGAGGTCGTTGAATTTCAAGCGGGTATTTTGCAAAAACGCTTCAAAGAAATGGCGTATCTTAATGATGGCTTAAAAATTTCTTTTAAAGAAGAAAAAACCCAACTGCAAGAAACTTATTTCTATAAAGACGGCTTGAAACAATTCGTTAAAGACAGCGCTAAAAAAGAATTGCTCACCCCCATTGTTGCGTTTAAAAGCATGGACGAAGAAACGCGCACTTCTATAGAAGTCGCTTTAGCGTATGCTGATGATTACAATGAAAACACTTTAAGCTTTGTGAATAACATTAAAACTTCTGAGGGCGGCACGCATGAGGCGGGCTTTAAAATGGGCTTGTCTAAGGCGATCTTACAATATATTGACAATAATATTAAAACCAAAGAGTCGCGCCCCATCTCTGAAGACATTAAAGAGGGGTTGATCGCTGTTGTGAGCTTGAAAATGAGCGAGCCGTTATTTGAGGGGCAGACTAAATCCAAACTCGGCAGTTCGTATGCGCGCGCGTTGGTTTCAAAATTGGTCTATGATAAAATCCATCAGTTTTTAGAAGAAAACCCTAACGAAGCTAAAATCATTGCCAATAAAGCCCTACTAGCTGCAAAAGCCAGGGAAGCCAGCAAGAAAGCCAGAGAGCTTACCAGGAAAAAAGATAATTTGAGTGTCGGCACCTTGCCTGGAAAATTAGCCGATTGCCAGAGTAAAGACCCCTTAGAGAGTGAAATCTTTTTAGTGGAGGGCGATAGTGCTGGCGGGAGCGCTAAACAAGGGCGCGATAGGGTTTTTCAAGCGATCTTGCCCTTAAAAGGTAAGATTTTAAATGTGGAAAAAAGCCATTTGTCAAAGATCCTAAAATCAGAAGAAATTAAAAACATGATCACGGCTTTTGGGTGCGGCATTCAAGAGAGTTTTGATATAGAAAGATTGCGCTATCATAAAATCATTATCATGACCGACGCTGATGTGGATGGGAGCCATATCCAAACCTTGCTGATGACTTTTTTCTATCGTTATTTACGCCCGCTGATTGAGCAAGGGCATGTTTATATCGCTCAAGCCCCTCTTTATAAATACAAGAAAGGCAAGACAGAAATTTATCTTAAAGACAGCGTCGCTTTGGATCATTTTTTAATTGAACATGGCATCAATTCGGTGGATATTGAAGGGATTGGCAAGAACGATTTGATGAATTTGTTAAAAGTGGCGCGCCATTACCGCTACGCGCTTTTGGAATTAGAAAAACGCTACAACTTGCTAGAAATTTTACGCTTTCTCATTGAGACTAAGGACGCTTTAAGCCTTGATATGAAAGTTTTAGAAAAAAGCATTTTAGAAAAATTAGAGGGCTTGAATTATCAGATCTTACGCTCTTTTGCTACTGAAGAAAGCTTAAATTTGCATGCACAAACCCCTAAGGGCTTGGTGGAATTTAACCTAGATGACAACCTTTTTAAAGAAGTGTTGTTTGAAGAAGCGCATTACACTTACCAAAAGCTTATGGAGTATAATTTAGATTTCTTAGAAAATAAGGATATTTTGGCGTTTTTAGAAGAAGTGGAAAACCACGCTAAAAAGGGAGCGAATATCCAGCGCTATAAGGGGCTAGGCGAGATGAACCCTAATGATTTGTGGGAAACAACCATGCATAAAGAAAACCGCAGTTTAATCAAACTCAAAATTGAAGATTTGGAAAAAACCGATGCAGTCTTTTCGCTTTGCATGGGCGATGAAGTAGAGCCTAGAAGAGCCTTTATCCAAGTGCATGCTAAAGATGTGAAACAGCTAGATGTGTAAGGGATTTTGATTAGAACCCCTAAACATTTAACCAAGCAAGAGAGCGTGAATTTAGGGGCTTACTACACGCCCCCTTATTTAGTGGATTATGCTTACAAGCTTTTAAAAAAGCATGTTGGTATTGAAAACTACACACTTTTAGACACCGCCTGTGGCAATAAAGAGTTTTTAAAACTCCACCACCCTAAAAAAATAGGAGCGGATATTGACCCTAAGTGTGGTGCTTTAATGATAAACGCTTTAGCCAATCCTAGAAGAGAAAATTATGGCGTTAGCCAAGATGAGCCTTTAATCATTGTGGGCAATCCTCCCTATAACGATAGAACCTCCTTTATCAAACAAGATATTAAAAATAAAGATTTCATTTTTGAAATAGACAACGATTTGAAATCTAGGGATTTAGGGATAAGTTTTTTAAAATCTTTCGCAATTTTAAAGCCGGCGTTTATTTGCGTGTTACACCCTTTATCTTACCTCATCAAAGAAGCCAATTTTAAACAATTAAAGCTATTTAAGGATCATTACAGGCTTTTAGACGCTTTGGTTGTTTCTTCTAAATCTTTCACTAAAAGTAACGAATTTCCTATTGTGATAGCTTTATATGAGCGAGGGCGAATGGACTATGCAGATATTAGGCGTTTTATTTTTCCAACTGATTGCGATACGACGCTATGCTTAAACGATTTTGACTATATAGTTAACTATGTGGATAAATACCCTAACGCTAAAAAGGTTGGGGCATGCGTAGGCTATTTTTTCCCTATGCGAGACATTAATGCTCTCAAACGCAACAAAACTTTTTTAAACGCGCCAAGTGCTAATGCGGTGTATATCAGTCAAGACAAATTGATTTATTACCAATATATCCATTATTTTAAGGAAATCGCTCCTAAAATCCCTTATTATTTTGGTAATTTGGATATTATTATTGATCATTTCGCTTTTTTAGAAATTAAAGACGCTTTTTTAAAAGATAAAAGAGCGCGTTTAGAATATTTTAAAAAATTGTTTCAAGGACACCCTTGTGAGTTTGATTAAGATTGATGATGATAAAAAAGCGATTGAGGTTTCTATTCCTTTAACTTCAATTTCAGGCAAAGTGCGTGTGAAAATCAGACATGCCTTTAGCGATTATGGTATTTCAACAGCGACTAGAAAAATCCCTTTTAGTTTAAAACATTATGTAGAGTGGCAAATCGGTTATGATGTCCCCATTAAAGATAAAGAAAAATTTGAGCTCACTACCCTAAAAGATGAAAAATATCATTTTTTAGGGGCTAATAATAAAATAAAAACCCTTTATGAATTGAGCGAAATGATTTATTACGCTAAGCAATTAAATTTAATCAGTTTAGAAAATTTAGAAAATACTTTAAAATATTTAGAAAAACAAAAACAATTTATAGAAGATAATTTTATGATTACAAGAGAAAGATTTAGATCGCATCAATTTGGTGGCATGGATTTTGAACTTTCACGCATTTCTTATCCTTTGCTCATTCATTCTTTTAATGATAATCAATTGAGCGAAATCGTTATTAGAGAGCAACAATATGGCTCTAAAACCCAAGCCATGCTGTATTTTTGCTTTTCTATTTTGGAATTAAAAACCGCTACCCCCTTATTAAATAGAACGGCTGCACTCAAAGAACATGCCCTTTTAACTATCCATAAAACCAACGCTCTTATGTTTTTAGAAATGCTTAAAATTTTTGGACTTTTAAGCCAAGCGCACCATAGCGATGTGTTAAAGATTTTAGAAAAAATACTTCAAAATTAACAATGATACGAATTGTTAGAAAGGGAATATCCAACGCTATAAAGGTCTAGGCGGGATAAAACCATTTATGAGAAACCACCATGCATCAATAAAACGCGCTTCATAAAGCTATAAAAACAAGGTTAGGCTTTAAACTTGTATCGTTTTTCTTTAATGGCTTATGTTATACTAATAAAATATAGATTTGATTGAAGGCATTAAACGACTGCATGGTATTTTTTCATAAGAAAATTATTTTAAATTTTATCTATTCTTTAATGGTTGCTTTTTTATTCCATTTATCCTATGGGGTTCTTTTAAAAGCCGATGAAATGGCTAAAAAGCAAACTTTATTGGTGGGTGAAAGGCTTGTGTGGGATAAGCTCACGCTGTTAGGGTTTTTAGAAAAAAACCATATCCCCCAAAAACTCTACTACAACCTGAGCTCTCAAGATAAAGAATTGAGCGCTGAAATCCAAAGCAATGTTACCTACTACACCTTAAGAGATGCTAACAACACGCTCATTCAAGCCCTTATCCCTATAAGCCAGGATTTGCAAATCCATATTTACAAAAAAGGGGAGGATTATTTTTTAGATTTTATCCCCATTATCTTCACTCGTAAAGAAAAAACTTTGCTTCTTTCTTTACAAACTTCGCCCTATCAAGATATTGTCAAAGCCACCAATGACCCCCTTTTAGCCAACCAATTGATGAACGCGTATAAAAAAAGCGTGCCTTTTAAACGCCTGGCAAAAAACGATAAAATCGCTATCGTTTATACAAGAGATTATCGTGTGGGGCAAGTGTTTGGCCAGCCGACTATCAAAATGGCAATGGTTAGCTCTCGCTCTAACCAATACTATCTCTTTTCCCATTCAAACGGGCGTTATTACGATTCAAAAGCACAAGAAGTGGCAGGGTTTTTACTAGAAACCCCGGTGAAATACACCCGCATTTCTTCGCCTTTTTCTTATGGGAGATTCCATCCTGTCTTAAAAGTCAAACGGCCTCATTACGGCGTGGATTATGCGGCTAAACATGGCAGTTTGATCCATTCTGCTTCAGATGGTCGTGTGGGTTTTATAGGGGTTAAGGTGGGGTATGGGAAAGTGGTTGAAATCCATTTGAATGAATTGCGCTTGGTGTATGCTCACATGAGTGCGTTCGCTAAGGGGTTGAAAAAAGGATCGTTCGTTAAAAAAGGGCAAATCATAGGCAGAGTGGGAAGCACCGGTTTAAGCACCGGGCCGCATTTGCATTTTGGCGTGTATAAAAACTCCCGCCCGATTAATCCTTTAGGCTATATCCGCACCGCTAAAAGCAAATTGCATGGCAAGCAAAGAGAGATTTTTTTAGAAAAAGCTCAGCATTCTAAGCAAAAATTAGAAGAACTTTTTAAAACCCATTCCTTTGAAAAAAATTCATTTTATCTTTTAGAGGGTTTTTAATGTCTTATTTTAAGAATGCTTTCAATCAAAAATCTTTAATAGATGATTCTAGTGTGTATTTAGAGCCTTGTTCTAGCTCTAATTTCATAGAATTAAAACGCATGCATTATAATGAAGAGAATACTAAGAAAACATGGGATATTATTAAGTCTTTAGACAGCGTGGCGGTTTTACTCTATGAAAAAGAATCCGATTGCTTTGTGATTGTGAAACAATTCCGCCCAGCCATTTATGCACGCCATTTTCATTTTAAGCGCGATCAAGATCAAAATATTGACGGATACACTTATGAATTGTGTGCGGGGCTTGTGGATAAAGCTAATAAGAGTTTAGAAGAAATCGCTTGCGAAGAAGCGCTAGAAGAATGCGGTTATCAAATTAGCCCCAAAAATTTAGAAACCATAGGCCAATTTTATAGCGCGACCGGGTTGAGTGGGAGTTTGCAAACGCTCTATTACGCTGAAGTGTGCGCGGATTTGAAAGTTTCAAAGGGTGGGGGGATTGATACAGAAAAGATTGAAGTGCTGTTTTTAGAGCGATCAAAAGCTCTTGATTTTATAATGGATTTTCAATACGCTAAAACCACCGGATTGTCTTTAGCCATTTTATGGCATTTAAAAAAATTTAAAAATGTTTAAAAGGAATTGTATGTTAAGGCTTTTGATAGGACTTCTTCTAATGAGTTTTATAAGCTTGCAATCAGCCTCTTGGCAAGAACCCTTAAGAGTGAGTATAGAATTTGTGGATTTGCCTAAAAAAATCATTCGTTTTCCGGCTCATGATTTGCAAGTGGGGGAGTTTGGTTTTGTCGTTACTAAACTTTCAGATTATGAAATCGTTAATTCTGAAGTGGTCATTATTGCCGTTGAAAATGGCGTCGCAACGGCTAAATTCAGAGCGTTTGAGTCTATGAAACAAAGGCATTTACCCACTCCAAGAATGGTCGCTAGAAAGGGGGATTTAGTCTATTTTAGGCAATTCAACAACCAAGCGTTTTTAATCGCTCCTAATGATGAACTCTATGAGCAAATCAGAGCGACTAACACCGATATTAATTTTATTAGTTCTGATTTGTTGGTTACTTTTTTGAATGGGTTTGACCCAAAAATCGCTAATTTAAGGAAAGCGTGCAATGTTTATAGCGTGGGGGTGATTTATATTGTAACCACGAACACGCTCAATATTTTAAGCTGTGAGAGTTTTGAAATTTTAGAAAAAAGAGAGCTGGATACAAGCGGCGTTACTAAAACTTCTACGCCGTTTTTTTCTAGGGTTGAGGGCATTGATGCAGGCACGCTAGGGAAACTTTTTTCAGGCAGTCAGTCTAAAAATTACTTCGCTTACTATGACGCTTTAGTGAAAAAAGAAAAACGCAAAGAAGTGAGGATTAAAAAGCAAGAAAGAAGGATTGATTCTAGAGAAATTAAACGAGAAATCAAGCAAGAAGCCATTAAAGAGCCTAAAAAAGCCAATCAAGGTGCAGAAAACGCTCCCACTTTAGAAGAGAAAAACTACCAAAAAGCAGAGCGCAAACTTGATTCTAAAGAAGAAAGGCGCTATTTAAGAGATGAAAGGAAAAAAGCCAAAGCCACCAAAAAGGCTATGGAATTTGAAGAAAGAGAAAAAGAGCATGATGAAAGAGACGAAAAAGAGACTGAAGGAAGAAGAAAGGCTTTAGAAATGGATAAAGGCAATGAAAAAATCAATGCCAAAGAAAATGAGCAAAAAATCAAGCAAGAAGCCATTAAAGAGCCAGATAATGGAAATAACGCCACCCAACAAGGCGAAAAACAAAACGCTCCTAAAGAGAACAACGCTTCTAAAGAAGAGAAAAAACCAAATTCTAAAGAAGAAAAACGCCGCTTGAAAGAAGAAAGGAAAAAAGCCAAAGCCGAACAAAGAGCGAGAGAATTTGAACAAAGAGCGAGAGAGCATCAAGAAAGAGATGAAAAAGAGCTTGAAGAGCGAAGAAAGGCGCTAGAAGCGGGTAAAAAATAACATGTTAGACCAACAACACATCCAATATTTTAAAAACTTGGTAGGGGGAGAGGATTTTTTCACCGATTTAGCGCATTTGAACGCTTATTGCTATGACGCTACTAAAGAAAGACATTTGCCTAGCGGCGTGATTTTCCCTAAAAACGAGCAAGAAATCAGCCAGATTTTAAAATATTGCAACGAGCACCGCATCATCGTTGTGCCTAGGGGGGCTGGGAGCGGTTTTACAGGGGGGGCGTTGAGCGTGAGCGGGGGGCTAGTTTTAAGCGTAGAAAAGCATTTGGATAAGATTTTAGAGATTGACACTAAAAATTTAATCGCTAGAGTCGAGCCGGGCGTGATTAACAAGCATTTCCAAAACGAAGTGGAAAAATTGAATCTCTTCTACCCCCCAGATCCAGCGAGTGAAAATCAAAGCACTTTGGGGGGGAATGTCGCTGAAAATGCCGGTGGCATGCGCGCGGCTAAATACGGCATCACTAAAGACTATGTCATGGCTTTAAGGGTGGTTTTAGCGAATGGTGAAATCATAAGGGCAGGCAAAAAAACGATCAAAGATGTCGCCGGTTTTAATGTTGCAGGGCTGATGATCGCTAGTGAGGGGTGTTTGGGCGTGATTTCTGAGATCACTTTAAAGCTTTTAGCCAAACCGCCCCTAAAACAAAGCGCGATGGGGGTTTTTAACCATATTGAAGACGCCATGAACGCCGTTTATAAGACAATGAGCAGCGGCGTTACACCTGTGGCGATGGAATTTTTGGATAATTTGAGCATCAAGGCGGTTGAAGAACGATTCTCTAAAGGCTTACCCAAAGACGCTGGAGCGATACTCATCACTCAAGTGGATGGCGTGGTTAAAGAGCAGATTGCATGGCAACTCAATGAGATAGAAAAGCATTTCAAAGCCAATAGTTGCGTGGATTTTAAGGCCGCTCAAAACGAACAAGAAGAGCAGGATTTATGGTTTTCAAGGCGTAACGCTTCTCAAAGTATTAGCGTTTATGGTAAAAAGAAATTGAATGAAGACGTAACCGTTCCTAGGGCAAGTTTGCCGAGTTTGTTGCAAGAAGTCGCTAAAATAAGCCAAAAATACGGCTTTAAAATCCCTTGTTTTGGGCATACGGGCGATGGCAATGTGCATGTGAATATCATGCTAGAAGATCCTAAAAGGGATTTAGAAAAAGGGCATAAGGCTATGGAAGAGATTTTTCAGGCTGCTATTAGTTTGGAGGGGACTTTAAGCGGGGAGCATGGCATAGGCTTGTCTAAAGCCAAATTCATGCCTTTAGCGTTCAATCATAGTGAAATGGAGCTTTTTAGGAATATTAAAAAAGCCCTTGATCCTAATAATATTTTAAACCCTTTTAAAATGGGGTTGTAAGATTTAAAAGCAAGGAAAGTGCATGAAAATCGGTGTTTATGGAGCGAGCGGTCGTATAGGGAAACTGCTCTTAGAAGAATTAAAAGGGGGGTATAAGGGATTAGCGCTATCTAGCGTGTTTGTCAGGCAAAAATGCGAAACGGATTTCAGTTCTTTTTCACACGCCCCTTTAGTAACCAATGATTTAAAAGCGTTTGTGAGGGCATGCGAATGCGTGATTGATTTTTCTTTACCTAAAGGCGTGGATCATTTGCTAGAGGCTCTTTTAGAATGCCCTAAAATTTTAGTTTCTGGCACGACCGGTTTAGAAACAGAAACGCTAGAAAAAATGCAACAATTAGCCTTAAAAGCACCGCTTTTGCATGCACACAACATGTCTATTGGGATTGTGATGCTCAATCAATTAGCCTTTTTAGCTTCTTTGAAATTAAAAGATGCAGATATTGAAATTGTAGAAACGCACCACAATCTTAAAAAAGACGCCCCGAGCGGCACTGCATTGAGTTTGTATCAAACTTGCGCTAAGGCTAGGGGGTATGATGAAAAAAACGCTCTTATCACTCATAGAGAGGGTTTGCGCTCTAAAGAAAGCATTGGTATAGCCGCTTTAAGGGGGGGCGATGTCGCTGGGAAGCACACGATAGGGTTTTATTTAGAAGGCGAATACATAGAGCTTAGCCACACAGCGACTAACCGATCTATTTTTGCTAAAGGGGCTTTAGAAGTGGCGCTATGGCTTAAGGATAAAGCCGCTAAAAAATATGAAATCAGCGAAATGTTTGGTTGAATGTTTGAACTCTTTTTGTATAGATGACTCACGCTTCTATAATGAAATACCGCCCTTTATTAGCCTTATTAAAGGGCTTTTACTGCTATAAGGGATGTTGCTGACAATCAAGCTGTATTGGAAAGGTTTGTTTTTTTAAGGATTGATCTTGTCTTGTGCGGTTAATAACACAAGGTGGGTGTAACAAGACCTACTATAATTCTAATTCAAGAAGCCTAACCAAAATAAAAGGAGAAATTTCAGTTAGGGCTTTATTATAGCAAAAATTATCAAGGATTACAAAGGGTAGCGTTTCTGGTTGGGATTTAGAGTGCTATTTTAGTTGCTTTGAGTTCCATTTACTTTTTTTTCATAATAAATCTTAATTATCATAAACGCATGATTAAAGTATTTAAGTTATTAAAAAATTTTAGAACAAAAGGATATAAAATGAAAACCATTAGAAATAGCGTGTTCATTGGATCTTCTTTACTCGGCGGTTGCGCTAGTGTTGAGACTTATTTTGACGCTTTGCGTGTCGCTTGCATTAAAGACGCTTGTTTGTAGAGAAAGAAGTGTGCTACACGCCCAAAGATTTTAGTAGCCCTTACCACACTGACTAAACCGGCACTGGGTTTTAGGTGGGTTTCTTAAAAGATAAAAAATACTAAAAGCATTTTTATAATTAAGAATTAAAGAGCTTGATACCAAGTCAGGTGGTATCTTCTTAAGCGGTCTTGGGTTTTTAGGGGTGTTATTTTAGATACCCTCTGTTCCCTTAAAGAAAATAAATTTCTACCATAAAATAAAATCTTAAATTAAGGCGACTAAAACCCCACTTTTAAAAAATTAAAAAGCGTTAAGTAAGACTTATCCAAAAAGCAAAGAAAATCAATTTTTCCAACCACTCTTTTTAAAAATAAGGTATTTTTTCCTTATTCTAAACTTTTAGAGCGAGATTATTAACCCACTCATTGTTTTAGCATGAATAAGTGGTGATAAATTCAAAGGGATGGGGCTTGCTCTCCCATGGGAACACTTCAGCGTTGAATTTAAGAGACTGATAAGCTTGAATAAATTCTTCGCTAAAGACCTGACCTTCTTTCAAATACTGCTTATCGGCTAGCATTTCTTCTAACGATCGCCTTAAAGTGTGGGGCATTTGTTTGATACCTTTTTCCCTAATTTCATCTAAAGTCAATTTGAAAAGGTTGATATCCATCGCTTCGCCGGGATCAATTTTATTTTTAACGCCATCAATGCCCGCCATTAAAATCGCTGCAAAAGCCAAGTAGGGGTTTGATGAGCTGTCAGGAAACCTGAATTCAAACCTCGCGCTGTTTTTAGAAATCCCATAAGGGATACGCACGCTCGCACTCCTGTTATTAGCCGAATAGGTCAAAATAGATGGGGCTTCATATCCCGGAATCAGGCGTTTGTAAGAATTAGTGGAAGCGTTAGTGAAAGCGGCTAACCCTCTAGCGTGGCGCAACACGCCCCCTAAAAAATGCAACGCCAACTCACTCAAGCCCTTGTAAGTTTCGCCGCTAAAAAGGTTTTCGTTATTTTTCCAAACACTCACATGGGTGTGCATCCCGCTCCCGTTATCCCCGTATAGGGGTTTTGGCATGAAAGTGGCGGTTTTCCCGTTTAAATGAGCGACCATTTTAACCACGTATTTGAGTTTTTGGACATTATCAGCGGCTTCCACTAAATCCCCAAACTTCACGCCCACTTCGCCTTGCGCTTGCGCGACTTCATGATGGACGACAAAAGTTTCTAACCCCACTTGGTTTAAAACTTTCACAATTTCAGTGCGAATATCCATCATCGTATCCGTTGGCGGCACAGGCATATAGCCCCCTTGCTTGCCCGGTCTATGCCCAAAATTCACGCCATTTTCAAAACTCTTATCCCGATTCCATTCGCCCTCTTCGCTATCCACTTCGTAGTATTGGGAATTGGAAGCGTCTTTAATCTTAATGGAATCAAAGATGAAAAATTCGCTCTCTGCGCCAAAATAAGCCACATCGCCCAAACCCGAATCTTTTAAATGCTGTAAGGCTTTTTTAGCGATACTTCTGGGGCATTTTTCGTAAGGCTGGTTTTTATACACATCATACACATCGCAAAACACGACCACGCTCACATCCGCGCTAAAAGGATCAATGAAATAACGCACCAAGTCGGGGGTTAAAATCATATCGGAGTGTTCAATGCCTTGCCAGCCTTTAAAACAACTCGCATCAAAAGGAATCCCCTCTTTAAACATGCCATGCGTTAAAGCCCCAAAAGAATAAGCGATGTGATTCCAAGTGCCTTTAATATCACTGAATCTAAAATCCACAAATTCCACTTCATTTTCTTTGCAAAATTCAAAAAATTCTTTGATCTTGCTTTCACTATTTTGAGTTCTTACTATCATTAACCACCTTTAATTGTTATGAGTAATTGTTATGAGTTTGATTGATAGGGTGATTATAGCATTTATGGGGTAAAAAAGTAAAATTGACGCCCTAAATTTTTAGAGACTAAAAACCACCTTTTTTAAAATTTTGGCATTCTGTTTTCTTTTTTTGTGGTAATATTCGTTCGATAGCTATTAGGTATAGTTAGCCATATCCTAGAAATAGGGGTATGATTTTAAATTTCATATAAGGAAATATTATGAAAAAAAATAAAGATAACTTTACTGTTTCAGATGGCGTTTACTATGATAGATACGGCAACCCTTTAAAAGGTGGTGCTATACAAGTTTGTAGAGCCAAACATTTGAATGGTGGTCTTAAGCAGACTTTAGATCAAAATGAAGAACTTAAGAAAGCACTCTTTTATTCACTTTCTCTTCTTTCTACTATGGGTATTAGATTTCAATAAAAAAGTATCATAGTTAAACTCTTGCATCCACATGGGTGCGAGTTGGTCAAGGCAATTAGCTTTTGTAGTTAAGAAAATGCCTTTAAAGGTTTTTAAATCAATGTTTTGTTGAATATGGAGTTTTTATTTTGACTCCGCTCCAATCAAGCGTTGATAATAAAATTTAAATTAAACAATGGAGAACTTGACTTTAATTTTAATTTTAATTTTAGCCAAGCGATAACTTCTTAAAGCGTTCGTATGGTTTTAGGGGATTTTGAGAGGGGGATTATTTCAAAATACCCAACTACCCCCTTAAAGTTTTATAAAAACATCATTAAAAAGCTTAAAAACAAACTTCTTTCAAAAAAATTAAAAAAATTTTAGCGATCAATATTTGATGAGAATAGAGCCTTTTTTATTATAAAAAGAGTATAATTACAAATTACTTACAACTTAAAGGGGATATCATGAAGGTTCTATTACTAGAAGATGTGAAAAATTTAGGCAAAGCGGGTGAAGTGTGCGAGGTGAAAGATGGCTATGGGAATAATTTTTTAATCGCTAACCAAAAAGCCAAACTCGCCACTAACGAAGTGATCAACAAATACAAAGCCGAAGTTAAAAAGAAAGCGGAAAAAGAAGCCCTAGAAAAGGCGCAAAAATTGCAAATGGTAGAAACTTTACAAACCATCACGCTGACTATCCATAAAAAAGTCGGTGCGAACGGCTCTTTATTTGGAGCGATCACTAAGGAAGAGATCACAGAGCGTTTGAAAGAACAGCATGCGAGTTTAAATTTAGATAAAAAAGACATTGAGCTCAAACACCCGATTAAAAGCACAGGGATTTATGAGATTGAAGTCAAGCTTGGATTTGGGGTTGTGGGCGCGTTTAAAATTGATGTGGTGGCTGAGTAGAAAATGTTTGAAGCGACGACGATCCTAGGCTATAGAGGGGAGATGGGGGGCAAGAAGTTCGCGCTCATTGGAGGCGATGGGCAGGTAACTTTGGGTAATTGCGTAGTTAAGGCCAATGCGACAAAAATCAGAAGCTTGTATCACAACCAGGTTTTAAGCGGGTTTGCCGGGAGTACTGCGGACGCTTTTAGTTTGTTTGATATGTTTGAACGCATTTTAGAGAGCAAAAAAGGGGATTTGTTTAAAAGCGTGGTGGATTTCAGCAAAGAATGGCGCAAAGATAAGTATTTACGCCGACTGGAAGCGATGATGATCGTTTTAAATTTGGATCACATTTTCATTTTGAGCGGCACGGGCGATGTTTTAGAGGCTGAAGACAATAAGATCGCTGCTATTGGGAGTGGGGGGAATTACGCTTTAAGCGCAGCTAGGGCATTAGATCATTTCGCTCATTTAGAGCCTAGAAAACTTGTAGAAGAGTCCTTAAAAATCGCAGGGGATCTTTGCATTTACACCAACACGAATATTAAAATTTTGGAGCTTTAATGTCTAAATTGAATATGACCCCAAGAGAAATTGTCGCTTATTTGGATGAATACATCATTGGGCAAAAGGAAGCTAAAAAGTCTATCGCTATCGCTTTTAGGAATCGTTACAGGCGTTTGCAACTGGAAAAATCCTTACAAGAAGAAATCACGCCTAAAAATATTTTAATGATTGGTTCTACTGGTGTGGGTAAAACGGAAATCGCAAGAAGAATAGCAAAAATCATGGAACTCCCCTTTGTGAAAGTGGAAGCGAGCAAATACACAGAAGTGGGTTTTGTGGGGCGCGATGTGGAGTCTATGGTGAGGGATTTAGTCAATAACAGCGTGCTTTTAGTGGAAAATGAGCATAAAGAAAAATTAAAAGATAAGATTGAAGAGGCGGTTATAGAAAAAAAAGCTAAAAAAATCCTACCCCCATTGCCTAGTGGCGTGAGCGAAGAAAAAAAACAAGAATACGCCAACAGTCTTTTAAAGATGCAACAAAGAATCGCGCAAGGCGAGTTGGATAGTAGAGAAATTGAAATTGAAGTGCGTAAAAAAAGCATAGAGATTGATTCTAATGTGCCGCCTGAAATTTTAAGGGTTCAAGAAAACTTGATTAAAGTTTTCCATAAAGAACGGGATAAAGTCAAAAAAACTTTAAGCGTTAAAGAGGCTAAAGAAGCCCTAAAGGCAGAAATTAGCGACACGCTTTTAGATGGCGAAGCCATTAAAATGGAGGGTTTGAAGCGTGCGGAAAGTTCAGGGGTGATTTTTATTGATGAAATTGATAAGATCGCTGTAAGCTCTAAAGAAGGAAGCCGTCAAGATCCTAGTAAAGAGGGGGTTCAAAGGGATTTGTTGCCGATTGTGGAGGGGAGTGTGGTGAATACGAAGTATGGTTCTATTAAAACGGAGCATATTCTATTCATTGCAGCAGGGGCTTTTCATCTTTCTAAACCGAGTGATTTGATCCCTGAATTGCAGGGGCGTTTCCCTTTAAGGGTGGAGTTAGAGAATTTAACCGAAGAAATCATGTATATGATTTTAACCCAAACTAAAACCTCTATCATCAAGCAATACCAAGCCCTTTTAAAAGTGGAAGGCGTAGGAATTGCGTTTGAAGACGATGCGATCAAAGAGTTAGCCAAACTTTCTTATAACGCCAATCAAAAAAGCGAAGACATAGGCGCTAGAAGGTTGCACACCACCATTGAAAAAGTGTTAGAAGACATTAGCTTTGAAGCGGAGGATTATTTTGGGCAAAATGTTACTATCACTAAAGAATTGGTCCAATCAAAGTTAGAGGATTTAGTGGCTGATGAAAATTTAGTGAAGTATATTTTATAATGAAAACTAAGGCAGGCTTTGTAGCTCTCATAGGCAAACCAAACGCTGGAAAAAGCACTCTTTTAAACACTTTATTAAACGCTCGTTTAGCCCTTGTTTCGCATAAGGCTAATGCGACCAGAAAATTAATGAAATGCATCGTGCCTTTTAAAGATGAAGAAGGGTATGAGAGCCAAATCATTTTTTTAGACACACCAGGGCTCCATCATCAAGAAAAATTACTCAACCAGTGCATGCTCTCACAGGCTTTAAAGGCGATGGGCGATGCTGAATTGTGCGTTTTTTTGGCTTCTGTGCATGATGATTTGAAAGGGTATGAAGAGTTTTTAAATTTGTGCCAAAAACCCCATATCTTGGCTTTGAGTAAGATTGACACAGCCACGCATAAGCAGGTTTTACAAAAATTACAAGAGTATCAACAATACGATTCGCAATTTTTAGATCTAGTGCCTTTGAGTGCGAAAAAATCTCAAAATTTAAACACGCTTTTAGAATGCATCAGTAAGCATTTAAGCCCTAGCGCATGGCTTTTTGAAAAGGATTTGATGAGCGATGAAAAAATGCGCGATATTTATAAGGAAATCATTAGGGAGAGTTTGTTTGATTTTTTGAGCGATGAAATCCCTTATGAAAGCGATGTGATGATTGATAAATTTATAGAAGAAGAACGCATAGACAAGGTGTATGCGCATATTATCGTAGAAAAAGAAAGCCAAAAAAAAATCGTGATAGGCAAAAACGGGGTGAATATCAAACGCATCGGGACTAGCGCTAGATTGAAAATGCAAGAAGTGGGCGAAAAAAAGGTTTTTTTAAACTTGCAAGTGATCGCTCAAAAATCATGGAGTAAGGAAGAAAAGAGCTTGCAAAAACTGGGTTATATCTATCAAAGGAATAGAGATTGAAAAAAATATTACCGGCTCTGTTAATGGGGTTTGTGGGATTGAATGCTAGTGATCGTTTGTTAGAAATCATGCGCCTTTATCAAAAACAAGGCTTGGAAGTTGTGGGTCAAAAGCTGGATTCTTATTTAGCGGATAAATCTTTTTGGCTAGAAGAGCTTCAAAATAAGGATACGGATTTTGGCTATTATCAAAACAAGCAGTTTTTATTTGTCGCTGATAAGTCTAAACCCAATCTAGAATTTTATGAAATCAATGACAACATGCTTAAAAAAATCAACAGCTCTAAAGCCCTCGTAGGCTCTAAAAAGGGCGATAAAACTTTAGAGGGCGATTTGGCCACGCCTATTGGAGTGTATCGTATCACGCAGAAATTAGAGCGTTTGGATCAATATTATGGCGTTTTGGCTTTTGTAACGAATTACCCTAATTTGTATGACACCTTGAAAAAACGCACTGGGCATGGCATTTGGGTGCATGGAATGCCTTTAAATGGCGATAGGAATGAATTGAACACCAAAGGTTGCATTGCGATTGAAAACCAACTTTTAAGCTCTTATGATAAAGTATTGAAAGGCGAAAAAGCGTTTCTTATTACTTATGAAGACAAGTTTTTCCCTAGCACCAAAGAAGAATTGAGCATGATTTTAAGCGCCCTTTTTCAATGGAAAGACGCTTGGGCTAAAGGCGATTTTGAACGCTACATGGGTTTTTATAACCCCAATTTCACTCGCTATGACGGCATGAAATTCAACGCTTTTAAAGAGTATAAAAAAAGGGTGTTTGCAAAAAACGAAAAAAAGAATATCGCTTTTTCCTCTATCAATGTGATCCCTTACCCCAACTCTCAAAACAAACGCTTGTTTTATGTGGTGTTTGACCAAGATTACAAAGCCTACCAGCAAAACAAACTCTCTTATAGATCCAATTCTCAAAAAGAACTCTATATAGAGATTGAAAACAATCAAGTGTCTATTATAATGGAAAAATAAGAAAAATAAGGCTCTGTTTTAATGAGGGTAATCTAAGCGGATTTTTCTAACCCATTCAAAGTCAAGCCTAATACAAGTTTGATTAAAACTACAGAGCTTCCATAGCTTTTTCGTAGCCAAATTCTGCGGATTTTTGTAGGAATTTTTTAGCCCTATTTTTTTGTTTTCTAACGCCAAGCCCTTCTTTATAAGCGATTCCAATTCTATAAAGGATCTCCCCCATTTGTTGTTTGAGTAAAATAATATTGCTTGAAATTTCAGCAATGTCTTCCCAAAGAAGTGTCCTATCTTTGATTTGAGTGGATTTCTTAACAAGTATTCCAAACTTCTTTCCAAATTTTATAGGATTCGCGCTCAAACCTGAAAGATCAATGAATCGCGATCCAATAAGCATACTAGTGAACGCAAGGTTTGGTAATCTAAAATTGTTAGCAAAATAATTTGTGCTTTTATTAGAAAATATGCGAACCACATACCTGTAAGTCTTAAGCGCTTGTTTCAAATCCTTTTTCATCCCTAAACCTTCTGCTTGCATGCGTCCTAAAATTAAAGCGCCCCCTAGCATGCCACTCCCATACCCTTTGATAGCGTTTTGTGCATAGAATTGCACTTTTTTGTAATCCACTTTCACGCCCTTTCCCTCCAAATACATTTTGGCTAAATAAACGCTGCCAAGCCCAATGCTGTATTCTTGCGCCAATTTAAAATCTTTAAAGGCTTGTTTGTATTGGCCTTGATTAAAATGGTCTAAACCATTTTCAAAATAATATGTCTTATGATTTCGTGCAATTTCATCCCACTGATTTCGCGCCCTTTCATCCCAATCATCACTTATGCTAATATATTCATCAGCTATACAAAGTGAAAACGGCAACAATAAAACTAGTAAAAGCAATAAAGGCTTTAAAAAAGAGAGAGTGGTGCGATAAAAATCTTTAAACATTCTAGATCCTTTTACAATTTGAGCCATTCCTTAGCTTGTTTTTCTAGCCAGATCACATCGCCGCTCGCATGAAATTCCACTTTAGGGAATGCGTGTGCATTTTTCTTAAGGGCGTATTTTTGCTGCAAATATCCCACAATAGCATCGCCCGAATGGATGAGTAGGGGGGGCGTTGAAAGGGCAAAATGCTCCATAAAATAGCCCTCAATTTTTTGAGCGATCAAGGGAAAATGCGTGCAACCTAAAATGATCACTTCAGGTAAAATCTTTAAGGGAGTGAAATAATAACGCATGCAAGTCTCTAACAATTCGCCCTCTAAAATATTTTCTTCAATCAAAGGCACAAAAAGAGAAGTGGCTAAATGCGAAACATTCAAATAGCCTTGTTGTTTCAGGGCGTTGTCATAAGCGTTAGATTGAATCGTCGCTTTTGTCCCTAGCACTAAAATAGGGGCGTTTTTATCTTTTACTTGTTGTTTGATCGCTAAAATGCTTGGCTCAATCACGCCCACAATAGGGATTTTGGAATGCTTTTGCATCTCTTCTAAAGCCAGAGCGCTCGCTGTGTTGCATGCCACAATCAATAATTCAATCTTGTGCGGTTTGAAAAAATCCAAAGCCTCTAATCCAAATTGCTTGATCGTGGTGGGGTCTTTAGTGCCATAAGGCACTCTAGCGCTATCGCCATAATAGATGATTTCATCAAATAATTGCGCTTTTAAAAGGCTTTTTAAAACGCTAAACCCTCCCACACCGCTATCAAAAACGCCTATTTTCATGACACTTTTTTTAATTTAATGGGATTTAATGAGGATTTTTATTTTTCATTCATTAAATTTAAAAATTCTTCATTGTCCTTAGTTTGTTGCATTTTAGAATACACAAAGCTTAAGGCTTCTATGTCGTCCATTTGTTGCATCACATTCCTTAAAACCCACACTTTAGTCAAGCGGTCTTTGCCAAGCAGGATATTATCTTTTCGTGTGCCGGATTTTAAAATATCAAAGGCTGGGTAAATGCGCCTGTCCGCAATATTCCTTGCTAAAACGATTTCGCTATTCCCGGTGCCTTTAAATTCTTCAAAGATCACCTCATCCATTCTAGATCCCGTTTCAATCAACGCCGTAGCGATAATCGTCAAACTCCCGCCTTCTTCAATATTCCTTGCGGCTCCAAAAAAGCGCTTGGGCCTGTGCAAGGCGTTCGCATCTACGCCCCCACTTAAAACCTTACCGCTTGAAGGCGTTACGGCGTTATACGCTCTGGCTAAACGGGTGATAGAATCCAATAAAACCACCACATCTTTACCCATTTCCACTCGCCTTTTAGCCCTTTCTAAGACTAATTCAGCGATTCTTATGTGGTTATTGGCGGGCAAATCAAAAGTGGAGCTAAAAACTTGACCTTTAACGCTTCGTTGCATATCCGTAACTTCTTCAGGGCGCTCATCTACTAAAAGGATAATCAATTCCACTTCAGGGTGGTTAGAAGTGATGCCTTGGGCGAGTTCTTTCATCAGCTCTGTTTTCCCGGTTCTTGGTGGCGCAACGATCAAAGCCCTTTGACCTTTCCCCACAGGGCTGAATAAATCCAGCATCCTGCCGGTAACTTTAGTGGGTTCGTATTCTAATTTGATTTGTTCATCAGGGAATAGGGGGGTTAGATTGTCAAATAAAGGGCGGTTTTTAATCTCATCTGAAGGCAAGTAATTGATGGCTTCTATTTTTAAAAGGGCGTAGTATTTTTCCTGATCCTTGGGGGATCGCACTTGACCGGTAACAATATCGCCATTCCTTAAAGCAAAACGCCTGATTTGAGAAGGGCTGACATATGTGTCGTTATGCCCGTCTGAAAAACTCCCATCAAACCCTCTTAAAAAGCCATAGCCATCAGGCATGATTTCTAAAATCCCGGTAAAAAGAATGTATCCGCCCTGCGTAACTTGGGTTTTTAAAATTTCAAACATCAAGTCTTGTCGTTTAAATTCTTGGGGGTTTTCCACTTTGAGCTTGTTAGCGATTTCTAAAAGCTTTTCAGTAGGGTAGGTGCGTAAATCTTCAATGTGATAACCGCTCACTGGCGTGTGTGTTTTGACTTTGTGCGAACTTTTGTGCGTAGGCGCGTTTTCGTTCATTAAATTTCCTTTTAACAAAAAGAGGTTTCTAGTTTGTTGCAATTAAGATAAAAATACAAAAAGCTAAAGCATTCTTTAAAAAATTAGTGTAACCAAAAGATGCTAATAAGTGGCCCATGCCACAAGTGTTGAATTTCGTAATGCTTTGCTATGCTATCATAATTTTTTTAACAAAGTCAAATTTCATTTTAACTTTAGAGTGGTTTTAATTTGTTGTTACTTGTGCTATAATTTTAAGTTTAAATTTAAAAATAAAGGATACTTGATGAAAAAAGGCATTCACCCCGAATATATCCCATGCAAAGTTACTTGTGTAACTAGCGGGAAAGAAATTGAAGTTTTAAGCACCAAACCTGAAATGCGTATTGATATTTCTAGCTTTTGCCACCCTTTCTATACCGGTAGCGATAAGATCGCTGACACTGCAGGGAGAGTAGAGAAATTCAAGCAACGCTACAACTTGAAGTAACTCTTTTAAAAAGCGTGGCTTTTTGTGCTGTATTTTTTGCCCACTCCTATAGGTAATCTCGCTGACATCACGCTACGCGCCTTAGAAGTTTTAGAGCGTTGCGAGGTTTTTTTATGCGAGGATACAAGGGTGAGTAAGAGGTTGTTGCACTTGCTCGCACAAAACCCTATTATTAGCCATTCTTTCCCTAATATCGCTACTAAAAAAAGGGAGTTTATCGCCTTCCATTCACACAACGATCAGGAATTTTTAAACCAAATAGAGCTTTCTTTTTTTGACAAAGAAATCGCTGTGATGAGCGATGCGGGCATGCCAAGCTTGAGCGATCCAGGCATGAGTTTAGCCGCTTACGCTTTAAAACATAACATTCAATACGATGTTTTGCCTGGGGCTAACGCGCTCACTACGGCGTTTTGCGCGAGCGGGTTTTTAGAAGGGCGGTTTTTTTATGCTGGCTTTTTACCTCATAAGAGTAAGGAAAGGCGCTTAAAAATCGCTAAAATTTTAAACGCTTTGGCGTATTTAGAAGAAAAAACCCCGGTGGTTTTTTATGAAAGCCCTCACCGATTGTTGGAGACTTTAAAGGATTTAAACGATTTGGCTCAAGGCATGTGCTTGTTTGCGGCTAAAGAGCTTACTAAACTCCACCAGCAATATTATTTAGGAGAAATTTCTCAAATCACAGAGCGGTTGCAACAAAATAATATCCAAGGGGAGTGGGTTTTAGTGCTTTTGAATGAAAAGAAAATAGAGCCTTGCATGGGGCTATCAGCGTTATTGGAGTTGGATTTGCCTCCTAAAATTAAGGCTAAAATTGAAGCCGCTATGACACAAAAAAACGCTAAAGAGCTTTATTTCCAGCGTTTGTTAGAAGAAAAAAATCAATAAAAGGGGTTTAGCATGCAAGCAGTGATTTATGGCAAGCAGGTGGTTATGCACATTCTAAACTCTCATCAAGAAAAATTGCAAGAAATCTATCTTTCTAAAGAAATAGACAAAAAGCTTTTTTTCGTGCTCAAAAAAGCATGCCCTAATATCATCAAAGTGGATAATAAAAAAGCGCAAAGCTTGGCTAGGGGGGGGAATCATCAAGGGGTTTTAGCTAAAGTAGAACTGCCTTTAGCTACTTCTTTAAAAGAAATTAAAAAAGCTCAAAAGCTTTTGGTGCTTTGTGGCATTACGGATGTGGGGAATATTGGGGGTATTTTTAGGAGCGCGTATTGCTTAGGAATGGATGGCGTTATTTTAGATTTTGCTAAAGAATTGGCTTATGAGGGGATTGTGCGATCCAGCTTGGGGCTTATGTATGATTTGCCCTTTAGCGTTATGCCTAACACGCTGGATTTAATCAATGAATTAAAAACGAGCGGGTTTTTATGTTTGGGCGCGAGCATGCAAGGCTCTAGCCAAGCAGGAAATCTGTCCTTAAAAAAATGCGCTCTTTTTTTGGGGAGCGAGCATGAGGGGTTGTCTAAAAAAATCCTTGCTAAAATGGATACTATATTGAGCGTAAAAATGCGAAGAGATTTTGATTCGCTCAATGTGAGTGTGGCAGCAGGGATCTTAATGGATAAAATCAACTAGGTGGTCAATTGAATGGAACAGAATAAAAAAAGTTTAGAAAATTTAGATCTTTCTGATGTTCAAAACATTTCTAAAGATATTTCTGGTGCGGCTTTGGAAGAATTATCGCTTAAAAATTTAGATAAAAATTTGCAGATTTTAAAAGAAGTTGGAGTGGCAGAAATTTGCAAAGCGACTAAAATCGCTTCTAAAAATATCCATTCTATCTTGGAAAAACGCTATGAGTCTTTATCAAGGGTGCATGCTAGGGGTTTTATACAGATTTTAGAGCGTGAGTATAAAATTGATTTGAGCGCATGGATGAAAGAATTTGATAAGGCGTGCACTTTTAAAGAGGGTGTGAGCGAAGAGCAAAATCAAGAAACAGACCCTGAAGAAAAAACAAAAAACCCTTTGAAAGTTGAGATAGATTACAGCATCAATCAGGCCAATACTTCATTATCCAAAAAATCTTCCAAATGGAAACCCTTTGTTTTGGTTTTAGGGGTGGTTGTCATTGTTTTAGTGGTCGTTATCATTCAAAACAGCTCTTCTTTAAAAGAAGAAAGAGGGCAAGAAAGCGCTATTAAATCCGGCACTAAAAAGAATTCTTTCAATAAAGCTAATCCTACAGAAGAAAACAAACCAGAGCCAACGCCTAAACTAGAAGAAAAACCAAAAGAACAAGACAAGCAAGAAAAAGAAGCGATCAAAGAAGATCCTAATACCATTTATATTATCCCTAAAAAAGATATTTGGGTAGAAGTGGTTGATTTAGATGAGAAAAAAAACTCCTTTCAAAAGGTTTTTAAAAAAAATTATCCTTTAGAAACCAAAAACCACCGCTTGTTGTTGCGTTTTGGGCATGGGCATCTTAGTCTTAAAAACAACCATCAAGAACAAGAATATAACGATGGCAAAACCAAACGATTTTTATACGAGCCAAATAAAGGCTTAACGCTCATCAATGAGGCCCAATACAAAGAACTCCAGCAATGAAAAACCTTTTTTTAGCTTTTATTGTTGGAGGAACGCTATTAAGCGCTGATGCTTTAAACGATAAGATTGAGAATTTAATGGGGGAGCGGGCTTATCAGGTGAACAAGCTTTTTTTAGAGCGTTTGTTTAAAAATCGTAAGGCTTTCTATGTAATGGGGCGTTTGGATTCCTTGAAACTGCTCAACACTCTCAAAGAAAACGGGCTTTTGTCTTTTAATTTTGACAAGCCAAGCATGTTAAAAATCACTTTCAAGGCTTCAAGCAATCCCCTAGCGTTTGCCAAAAGCATCAATAATTCTTTGAGCATGATGGGGTATTCGTATGTTTTGCCCATTAAAATGCAAAGCTCTTTGGGCGAGAATGTTTTTTCATACGAGCTTAAAACGGAATATGTTTTAGACCCTAACATTTTGATAGAGACGATGAAAAGGCATGGTTTTGATTTTGTGGATATTAGACGCATATCCTTGAAAGAGTGGGAATACGATTTTTCTTTACAAGAAGTCAAGCTCCCTAACGCGAGAGCCTTAGTTGTGAGTAGCGATCCTGTGGAGTTTAAGGAAGCGAGCGGGAAATATTGGTTGAGCGTGAATCAGAATGCGTATTTAAAAATAAGCTCTAATAACCCTTTGTGGCAACCCAAAATCATTTTTTATGATGAAAACTTAAAGATCATTCAAGTCATTGCTAAAGAAAACAGACAACAAGAAATCACTCTTAACTTGCTTGATGGCGTGCGTTTTATCCATATCACTGACGCAAAAAACCCTATCATTTTAAAAAATGGGATCAGCGTGGTTTTTGATGCGATGCCTTAAGTAGGGGTAACCCTTATCCAATTGATTGGAATATAAGAAAATACGCTTTCAGGCTTAAAAAAGAGCCTTAATAATAGCGATCCACCCAATATTTACCAAAAAAAATCTTTTGTATCACACAGCCCACCAATAGATCAGCTCCCGCTTCTATAAAAAAGACAGCCCACCAATTAATAAAACCAAACCATACAAAAAACAAATGCGCTGGTAAAGTGCCAAGCAATAGTGAAACGCCGCTCACAATAGAAATTCCAAAGCGGGTTTTAAGGATTTTACTTTTTTTGCCAAACGCCATGTCTGCTACAAATTCCCCACTAAAAGAAATCAAGTGAGAAAAAATACACGCTTGAAGATGCAAAATGCCTACCCCTATTCCTTAAAGACCAATTCCTAGAAAAGCGGCTTTTGATTTTTTCATATATAACCATGGGATTTCTTTCTTTTTTAAAATACCATTAAACCTAACTTCTGTATTGTAAAATAAGAATGCTTTCATCCAATACGCTGAGCATGATGATTGTCTTTTTATATTCAAACAAAAGGATAGAGATAGCAGATTGGTAACACAATGCTGTTTTTTATATGATGATACAAACTATGTAAAATATTCGCTTTTTTCTAAAATAATAGCAAGTAGTGAAAAATTTGGCTTTGTTCTCATTGAGCGTTGGTTATAAAAAAAATATTGCATTTTTTAAGATTGGATAGTAGAGAGTTTGATTTTATTCAAGCGGTATTTTTTAAAGCGGTCTTTAGGGGGATTTTAGTTGGGAAATTATTTCAAAATACCCCTTATCTTCTTATATCTTCTTAAGAGAATGAGTTTAAAATAAACAATTTAAAAGTTAAAGAACCAATTATCAATATTTCATTAACGCAAAGTTTTTTATAGAACTAATTCATGCCCTCCACAAACGAACCAAGCGACATCAATTTTTGATAGCGGTTGTCAAGGAAATGAGGGTCTTGTTGGATAGTCCTTAGAGCGTCTAAAAAATACTCTTTGATCGTGTTAGCCGCTGAGAATTTGTCTCTATGAGCCCCTTTGCTAGGCTCTAAAATAATATCATCAATAAGCCCCGCCTCCTTTAAGTCTCTAGGCGTGATTTTCATCGCTTTAATAGCCACTTCAGTCTTGCTAGGGTCATCCCAAAGAATCGCCGCACAACCTTCTGGGGATATAACGCTAAAAATGGAATATTCCATCATGGCCAACTTGTCAGCCACCGCAATCGCTAACGCACCACCACTGCCCCCTTCACCGATAATTACAGAAATAGTAGGGACTTTTAATGAAGCGAACTCTTGGAGGTTTTTAGCGATCGCTTCACTCTGGCCTCTTTCCTCTGCGCCAATCCCCGGATACGCTCCGGCTGTATCTACAAGCATTAGAATAGGCAAATTAAATTTTTCAGCAAACTTTGCCATTTTCAAAGCTTTACGATAGCCGCAAGGGTTAGGCATGCCAAAATTCCTTAAGAGCTTGTTTTTAGTCCCTCTGCCTTTTTCTTCTCCGATCACCACAACCGGGACATTATCAATTTTCCCTATAAAACACACAATCGCTTTATCATCGTTATAGTGCCTATCCCCAAAGACTTCATATTTATCTTTTAAGATGAGATCAATGTAATCCATAGCGTAGGGTCTGTCAGGGTGTCTTGCTAATTGGAGTTTTTGAAAATCAGTGAGATTGGAATAAATGCTTTTAACTTCCTTTTCCAATCTTTTTTCTAAGATTTCTTTAGCGTCCTCATCGCCTCTAATAAGGGCTAATTCAATTTCATTTTGAATCTCTTTAATATGATTTTCAAAATCTAAATAAATGGCCATTCAAAATCCTAACTTTGTAAAACTAGGCTTTTTTGAAAATCACAACACCATTAGTGCCACCAAAACCAAATGAGTTGCTCATCACTGCATTTACTTGTTTTTCTCTGGCCGTATTAGGGATATAATCCAAATCGCATTCTGGATCAGGCGTTTCTTGATTGATAGTAGGAGGTAAGATCCCTTGATTCATGGCCATGATAGAAATAACGGCTTCTAACGCACCCGCAGCGCCTAAACAATGCCCAATCTGCCCTTTAGTGGAGCTAACGGGAGGGACTTTTTCTTTAGAGCCAAACACATTTTTTAGAGCGATGCTTTCATACCAATCGTTATAATGCGTGCTAGTCCCATGAGCGTTCACATAGCCTACTTCCACTTTCGCCATTTCTAAAGCCATTTTCATGGCTCTAAAAGCCCCTTCGCCCTCAGGGGCTGGGGCTGTGATGTGGTTAGCATCGCCGCTCTCGCCATACCCGGCAAATTCTGCATAAATTTTCGCCCCTCTTTTTTTCGCGCTCTCGTATTCTTCAAGCACCAAAGCCCCAGCGCCTTCGCCCATCACAAAACCATTGCGATTTTTATCAAAAGGTCTTGAAGCTTTTTTAGGCTCATCATTCCTTGTAGAAAGGGCTTTAATGCTCGCAAATCCGCCAATCCCTACAGGACAAATGGTGGATTCCGCTCCCACGACTAGCATTTTATCAGCCCCATTAAGCAGAATGGTTTTAACCGCTTCAATAATGGCATGAGTGCCTGCTGCACAAGCCGTTACGCTAGAGAGGTTAGGCCCTTTAATGCCAAACTCAATGGAAGTGAAACCTCCAATCATATTCACTAACGCAGAAGTGATAAAAAAGGGATTGACTTTTCTAGGGCCTTTTTCAAAACAAAAAATGGAATTCGCTTCAATATTCCCTAATCCGCCAATTCCAGAGCCAGAGCTTACGCCCATGCGGTTTGCCAATTCTTCAGGGCATCTATTGTGAGCGTCTAAAATCCCACTATCTTTCATCGCCTCTCTTGTGGCTTTCAAGGCTAATTGAATGAAACGACCCGCCTTTTTAACATCTTTGGGATTCATCACCTCTGTAGGGTCAAAGTCAGTGATTTCTCCAGCAATACGCACAGGAAACGCGCTCGCATCAAAACTTTCTATGTGTTTGATACCGCATTCTCCCTTAGCGATCGCTAAAAAAGAATCTTCTTTATTTAAACCTAGCGAATTGATCATTCCCATTCCAGTTACTACAATCCGACGCACCAATAGCTCCTCATTTCAAAAACTTTCATTCAATAAAACTAGATTTTTAGCTAAAGCTAAATTTTTGACTAAAACCTGGAGACAAACGCTCCAAGTTAAAAAGATTAAGCTAGTTTATTATCCTCAATATACTTCACCACATCGCCCACATTGACGATTTTTTCCGCTTGCTCATCAGGAATCTCAATGCCAAACTTTTCTTCTAACGCCATGATTAATTCCACGACATCTAAAGAGTCCGCACCCAAATCCTTCACAAATTCCGCCTCTGGCGTAACTTGCGCCGCATCCACATTCAACTGCTCAGCAATAACTGCCTGAATATCTTCAAATAAAGCCATAATTAAAACTCCCTTGTTTTGTAAAAATTAAATCAACCATTCATTGAAGCGTTTATTTTTGCTCCAAAACATCTAAAATCCTATACAACAAATAAATTACAATGAGAAACAATATTAAGTAAATAATCCCCATTTGATAATAACCTCTTTGTTTTAGAATAACCTCATAATGTTAGCATGATTTTTGCTACTTACAAACTTTTATCGCTAAAAGAACCCTTTGTTTAGGACTACATATAAAGCCCGCCATTGACTTTGAGAGTCTCTCCAGTGATGTAACTAGAGTGATCGCTCAAAAGAAACGCTACCGCTTCTGCCACTTCTTTAGCAGACCCTAGCCTGTTTAAAGGAATGTTTTTAACATAATCCGCTTTGAGTTCGTCTTTCAAAGTGGCGTTCATGTCGGTTTCTATAAAGCCTGGCGTTACACAGTTGAAACGAATATTCCTTAAAGCTCCCTCATAAGCAAAGGACTTGCTCATCGCAATCATCCCCCCCTTACTCGCTGAGTAGTTTGTCTGCCCCATATTGCCTCTTTCACCAATGATAGAAGCGACATTAACCACGCTCCCAAAACGACTCTTACTCATCACCTTTAAAGCCTCTCTGCAACCTATAAAAGCTGAAGTAAGGTTATTTTCTATGACATGGTGAAAATCTTCTGTTTTCATTTTGATCGCTAATTTATCGCGTACCACACCGGCGTTATTCACCAAGTAAGACAAACCCCCATCGCTTTGGACAATGGTTTGTATCGCTTCAACAAAATCGCTTTCAGAAGCCGCATCAAATTTAATGACAGCCGCTTTATAGCCTTTTTCTTCAAGCTCATTTTTCAAAGCGTCAGCCACTTCAGCATTGCTGCGGTAATTGATCCAAACTTTCAGCCCCATAGAAGCGAGAGTTTTAGCGATTTCAGCCCCAATGCCTTTAGAAGCCCCGGTAATGAGAACATTTTTCCCTGTGAATTGCATTATTCAATAATCCTTAAATTTTAAATTCGTTCAAGTTCTTATAGTCTTGATTCATAACGCCTTAACATATAAAGACGCTTTAAGACTTTCTTTTTAGCACTGATTTTTTGTTTTTTGCGTTTTTCAGTTTTAGACTCAAAGAACCTTCTAGCGCGGCATTCTGTTACCACCAAATTGCGATCGGTTTGCTTTTTGAATCTCCTATAAGCTTCATCAAACGCATCGCCTTCTCTAACCTTAATCCCTGGCATACTGCTATCACCTCTTTTCCATAGCTTAAAATCATTGCTTAACAATGGCTACAAATGAAACAGCATTATATAAGACGAATTAACTGGTTGTCAAGAATTTTCACTTTTTTCTAGCAATTTTGTTAATAAGGTTATAAGGATCAAAGGCGACCGTCATATACACTTGGTAAGATTCTGACCAAGGCAAGCTCCTATCAAAGCCCCCACGCATCGCATTAAGCACGAAGTTGATCCGAACAGACGCAAAGTCGTTTTTCCAATTGTAATAAAAATCAAAACGATTGTATAAATTAGCTTGAAAGAATGGCACGCCACGATAAATGGGCGTGGGGCAATAAGAGGGCGTGCAATACATTTCAACATACTGGTATTGGTTATAAAAAGGCATTTCTGGGGTCTTGGCGAAGAAAAATAAATTGTGGATGCCAAAGCCTTTGTATTGGATCTCCACATCCAATTGCCCGCCCACGCTATTCATAAAAGGCACATTGTTGTGGATTTGCCTTAATCGGCTTGATTCAGAAACCATGCCAAAACTGGCGTTGAGCTTTTCCATAAAGGGGGCGATGTCTAAAAGGCTTGTCCCTATGTAAGCGTTAAAGTAGAGGCGATCCATAAGATAAATATTATTATTGTCAATCGCCTTTTTTTCATTAAATTTCATGCCATCAGCCCCATTCAAAAGGTATTTGTCTTCGTTGTGGAACAAGACAAAATACCCTCCAATACCCAATAAATCCTTAAAGAAATTATAAGCGACAGAGCCGTTCATTTGAAACCTATCCATTGCGTTCCCATAGGGGTTTCTCCCGAATTTACAAGTGTTGTAACAATTGCCTCCAAACCAATCTAGCATAAACTCCGCATGCCCATAATAGGGTTTTGAAGGCGAATAATGGTTTTGAAATTGCAATAAAAACCCTCTAGCGTTGGGGTCTATAAACCAATAATAAGGGGCAAAAATATTCAAACCATACCTTCCTAAGAGATTTTTTCTAGGGAAAATCCCTCCATAAAAAGTAAAACGCTTTCCCCTAGCCTTATAATACATAGTAGGCCCCCAACGGTAGGGAAAATTAGTGCTGTAGTTATGGAAGTTTTGAAAGAAATACGCCCCCACAGTCAAGCTTTGCTCCACACCTCTTGTATAAAATTGGATCCCAAAATTTGGAGTCAAACGGGTTTTAAGATTGGTGTTAGTATTGACCCAATAAGGCGTTGAGCCTTCATGGTCCATGATGAACATATTGAAACCCAGATTGTATTTAAAAATATTCCAATCAAAAGCGTAAGAATTAACCGCTAACAAACAGACTAAAAAAGAATGTTTTAAAAAGGTGTTTATTGCCACTTGTTACCCCTATGTCATCATTTTTTTGATAAAAAAGCTTATCTTGTAACAAATGGGTATTCTAGCACATCTAAAAATATTTTTCTTTAGATTTAATATAAAATGGCGTTTATTTCATGTTAGAATAGCCACTATGATGTTACAACATACTAACTAAAAAAGGAAATTTTAATGGAATTAGGAAATAAAAATATAAAACCCGGTCGCAAGCGTGTCGCTGTAGATGAGCTGAAACGCAATTTTTCAGTTACTTTTTATCTCTCCAGAGAAGAGCATGATGTTTTAAGACGACTAGCTGATGAAGAAGTAGAAAGCGTCAATTCCTTTGTCAAACGCCACATTTTAAAAACAATCATTTATAAAAAAGGCGCTAACCAAGATCTTTCTATTAATTGTGATTCTTCTAGTAGGCTTTAAGCCTACTTTAAGGTATCAGCTCTTAAGAGCAACACCCACTAGAGCATTTAGTCTTAATCCCTACCGATGAGCGATCCATCAAGCAAAACCCTTTCCCCTCCAAATAGCGTTTCGCATCAAATCCCGCCACAAACAAGCCTCCAGCAAATAACGCCAAGTCTTTAACCACTAGCCTTCCAGCCCCAGAAAGCCATGGGAAATGCTGATTGACAAACACTTCTGGCGTTGTGAATAAAAAAGATAGAGTCGTGATCGTCATTCCAGCGACAAGCAAGCCCCCAATCACGCCCATTAAAGGCATCCAAAGCCCTAAAAGCACCAAAATACCTAGGATCATAATCGTGATCCCTAAAGCTTCAGCCACTAAATAAGTGCGGTTTTCTTTATGCCATTCTTTGTTTTCAACGATTTTAGGGTCATCTTGCATTTCTTCTTGCATAGACTGGGATTCAGACATTTTGTGTTGTTTGTATGCGGGTTTTTCAAATTTATACATGAAAGAAAAGAAAGGGGAATTAGCCACAAAAGGAGCGATCCCTTCAGCTTCATACGGCACAAACTTAAGCCCTCCAATCCAAATAAAAATGATGAAAATAGCTATATGCATCAAATAGCCGCCTAAATTTTGAAGTTTTGTAATCACTTCAAGCAATGATTTTAACGCTTGCATGGTTTTATTCCTTTAGGATATTTTTTATATTGCTAAAAACAACTCGCAAATGATAGCGCATTATGTTTAATTACAATAAAATCATTTTGATTACTACTATAAGAAATAATGATCAAAAACACCCATTTTCAAAAACACTGCCCAAAACGCTCATGCCAATATAACGCACCGCGCCCTTATAAAAAATCCCATCATTTTTTAAAGAAAGCTCTAAAGATTCGTTGCTTTTAGGGATGAGAGTGGCTTTTTTAGGCGTGTTATAAAAAATGCACGCGGCGATAAAAACCGCTGCCATGCCTGTCCCGCAAGCTAGCGTGAAATCTTCAACCCCTCTTTCATAAGTTTGTAAAAAAATCGTCTCTTTATTTTCTATAAAAGCGATGTTAATATTAGCGTTAAATTCATGCCTTAAAGCCCTTAATTCCAGTGTGTTAAGAGAATTTAATAACCTTTTATTTTTCACAAATCCCACTAAATGCGGCACTCCTGTATCTATGAGGTAGAAAGTAGGGATATTTTCTAAAACGCTGTCGCTAGTAAAAAATTTTTTGCATTTTAAGGCGGGTATGGTGTCTAGGATTTTGTAGTTACCGAGATTGCTCTCTATGATATTGGGTTCTTCTATGCGAATAGAAATCTCTCTTTTCCCGGCTAAAAAAACATGCTCTTTAGGGGCTATAGCATGTTGGTAGGCAAATAACCCCACGCAACGGCTCGCATTCCCGCACATGCCAGCTTTAGAGCCGTCTGAATTGTAAAAATCCCATTCGTAGTCATAATCCTTACTTGGTAAGACGACTACAAGCCCATCAGCCCCAAAACCCTCATGCCTATGGCACACCTGTTTGGCTAAATTGGAAAAATCTTTTTTTTTAAAACTTTGCGTGATTAAAAAATCATTCCCGCTCCCTGAATATTTGTAAAACACCATCTGTAAAAGCCTTTTTGATTTTAATTATAAGTTAAAAGAGGTTTTTTATCCTTAAAAGAGCGTTTTTTAGCTAACATTTGATAATTTTTGGTTCAGTTTAATAGGGATAATTTCATGAAAGCTCAGTATTTCTTTTGGATTCTTTTTTTGATTGGTTTTTATTGGATGATCTATCTGTATCAAGATTTTTTAATGGATGCATTGATCGCTGGGCTTTTGTGCGTGGGATTTTTTCAAGTGAAAGTTTTTTTAGATAAGCGCTTTTTCAATATTGTCAGTTCGTTTTTATGCGTTTTAATTTTAGCGAGCGTTTTGATCGTGCCGTTGTATTTTATTGTTTATAAAAGTTCTAATATTATTTTTGAAATCAATTTTGAAAAATTTTCAGCCCTAATCAAATGGCTTAAGGGGACAATCACCGAAAATTTGTCGCATTTTCCTGCCATTCATGATGGGGTGAGCAAGTTTTTAGAAAATTTTAGCGCCGCTTCCATCACGGGTTATTTGTTGAAAATAAGCAGCTATGTGGGAAGATACAGCTTGAAACTCATTACAGACGCTTTGTTTATCTTGGGGCTGTTGTTTTTCTTTTTTTATTATGGGGAGAGATTTTATCGTTATTTTTTAGGGGTCTTGCCTCTTGGAATGAATCAAAGCAAAAAGATTTTTGAAGAAGTGGCTGGGATTTTACGCATCGTGCTTTTAACTTCCCTCATCACGGTTATTTTAGAGGGCGTGGCGTTTGGGGTGATGATCGTATGGTTTGGGCATGACGGCTGGTCTTTAGGGATTTTATACGGCCTAGCGTCTTTGGTGCCGGCTGTTGGGGGGGCTTTGATTTGGATCCCTATAGCGATTTATGAGCTTTATCATGGGAATGTGAATGAGGCGATATTTATCGCTTTGTATTCCATTTTATTGATTAGCGTGCTGATTGATAGCGTGATCAAGCCAATTTTAATCGTCTTTATCAAAAAAAGAATCTTTAAAACCACCCTTAAAATCAATGAAATGCTGATTTTCTTTTCTATGATTGCTGGGATTTCACAATTTGGTTTTTGGGGGATTATTGTAGGGCCTACTATCACGGCGTTTTTTATTGCGTTACTGCGATTGTATGAAAATTACTTTATCCAAAACGATCAAAAAGCATGCTAGTGTTGAATGAAATAACGCAAAACAACTAAAAAGCGTGGAAATCAAAGAGTGGGGTCAATTAGTGTTTTTGAATGGCATCAAGAGAAGCCCACGATTTTTCCGACCCCGCAAGCTATTACAAAAGAAAAGGACCTTAATTCTTTAAGCTCTCTTGCTCATCCTACCATATTAACCTTTAAATTTTTGACAATTCTATCGGTACCAACCCAAACATAAAAGATAAGAATATAAAGAGTAAAAGCTTTTAATCGCTGTTCATTACTGAAGCGAACTAAACGCCATTACAATTGCAAAACCAATGACTAATGAGCTATTGAAAGGATTACAAAATGCACTAAAAATAACAGCCTTTTCAAGGAATAAGCAGGGCTAATCCCTAATGGAGTGGTTTCATTTTTTATAGCGGATCAAAGGGTAGGAGCAGTTTTGGCATAAAAGTTCTAGTGCTTCGCCCTTTAAAAAATGGGTTTTGATAGCCATAGCTTTTTGGCTGTTTAAAATATCTTTTAGGGGCATATGGTTTAAATCGCCAAGGTTGATATTAGCTTGCGTGTCCATGCAGCACGGCACGACAACGCCATTAGATAAAATAGCGATTTGCTTGATCAAGCCGTAACAATAGGGGATTTTTGATTCTTGGTTTAAAGGATTTGGAGCGTTCAAATTCGGCCATTTAAAGGTCTTTTGGATATTCAAAAAACTTTTTTTAAACAGACGAGCGCGGCCTTGCGATTTTAGAGTCTCTAAAGAAACGCATTCAAAGCTTTCTAAAAAAGGCTTGATCAAATTCTGGTGTTTTTCAAGGGTGCTGTCTTGAATGCGTAAATTCAAAAACACTTCGCTATTTTTTTCACATTTGTAGCGGCAAAATTCTAAAATTTTTTGGATGTAGCGGTGCTGGTTGAGTTTATTGTGATGGTCTAGCCCTGCGTCTAAAGAAATAGAAATTTGATAGATTGCATCTTGTAGGAGTGTTTCAAAATCGTGCAAATACACCCCGCTAGTTACCAAATCCACTTTCAAAGAAAAGCGTTTAGCGACATTGAGATAGCGGTTTAAATTTTTGAGCTTGCAAGGATCACCTAAGACATGCAAGGTGATAATTGGGGTTAAGGGGGCCACTTCTTTGCAAACTTTTTCAAATAATTCTAAAGGCATCACGCCTCTGATATTTTTAGGGTTAGGGCAAAAACTGCATTGCAACCCGCAAATATCGCTTAATTCTATATAGATTTTTTTAAAAAGTTTCTTGTTGGGTGTCAATTCTTATGAAAAACTAGTAACGCTTGTTTGAAAAGACACTAGACATTGAAGCGAAAATGCAACACATCGCCATCTTGAACGATATAGTCCTTACCTTCAATGCGTAACGCTCCCTTTTCTTTCGCTCCGGCTTCGCCCTTATAAGCGATAAAATCATCATAACTGATGGTTTCAGCTCTGATAAAGCCTTTTTCAAAATCCTTATGGATCACCCCAGCAGCCACAGGCGCACTAGAGCCTTTTTTAATCGTCCATGATCGCACTTCCTTGACTCCAGCGGTAAAATAATTGATCAAGCCTAATTCCTTAAAACTCAAACGAATGGTTTTTTCTAGCCCGCTTTCTTCGACGCCTAAACTTTGCAAAAATTCTTTGACTTCATCTTCACTCATAGAAACCATTTCTTCTTCTAATTTAGCGCACAAGGCAACAAACTCGCTCTTTTGATCTTTGGCATAATTTTGGACTTTTTTGGCATGCTCATTGAGAGCGTTTAAATCTTCTTCGCCCACATTAGCGGCATAAATCATTTTTTTATGAGATAAAAAGCGCAATTCCTTGTCCAATTCTAAAAAAGCCTCGCTTGTATTCAGGGGGAAAGTTTTCGCCGGCTTTAATTCTTCTAAATGCGTTTTTAAACTCAAAGCGCATTCTAAAAGATTTTTAGCGTCTTTTGAGCTTTTTAAGGCTTTTTGCAAGCGATCGATCCTTTTGTCTAAAGTGGCAATATCCGCTAAAATCAACTCCAATTCAATGGTCTCTATATCATTCAAAGGATCAATTTTGTCGTTCACATGCGTGATATTGTCATCTTCAAAACAGCGCACCACTTGCAAGATCACTTCGCATTCCTTAATATTGGCTAAAAATTGATTGCCTAAACCCTCCCCCTTGCTCGCTCCCTTAATCAATCCGGCAATATCCACAAATTCCACCACAGAATGCAAAATGCGTTCAGGCTTTACGATTTGAGCCAACGCATCAAGCCGTCTATCAGGCACATTCACGATGGCTTTATTGGGTTCAATGGTGCAAAAAGGGTAATTCGCGCTTTGGGCGTTTTGGGTTTTAGTGAGCGCGTTAAAGGTGCTGGATTTGCCCACATTAGGCAAACCCACAATGCCTACAGACAAGCCCATTTCAAGCCTTTTTCAAAAGCTCTTCCACAAAAGCTGTGCAAGCCCTAACCCCAGCCCCACTCGCTCCAAAACTATTCACATCCCATTCTTTTTCCACATAAGCAGGGCCTGCAATGTCAATGTGCAGCCATTTGTCTTTAAATTCATCTCTAATAAATTCATTTAAAAACAAGCCCGCTGTGATCGCACCGCCATAGCGTGAAGAAGAAATATTGCACACATCAGCGATTTTAGATTCAATCAATTTCTTTAAATGGCGGTTAAAAGGGAGTTTGGCTAATAATTCGCCGGATTCTAACCCTGAAGTTTCAAAGAGATTTTTTAACTCTTCATTATGCCCCATGATCGCTGAAGTGAATTCGCCTAAGCCCACAACGCATGCCCCAGTAAGGGTCGCAAAATCCACGATCACATCAGGGCTTAAATCTTGAGCGTAGCTCAAACAATCCGCTAAAACCAAACGCCCTTCAGCGTCAGTATTACGAACTTCTATGCTCTTGCCTTCTTTGGAGATTAAAATATCATCTGGTTTATAGGCAGCCGGGCCTATCATGTTTTCTGTAGCCCCAATAATGCCATGCACTTCAGCTTCCACGCCTAGTTTGGCTAATGCGTTTAAAAGCCCAATCACCGCAGAGCCACCGCCTTTATCCGCCTTCATGGTAACCATGTAATCGGCCGGTTTCAAGCTCAAACCCCCACAATCATAAGTCAAGCCCTTACCCACTAAAGCGATTTTTTTCTTCGCTTTTTTAGGCTTATAGACTAAATGGATCAAGCGAGGAGGATTGATAGCAAGAGAGGCTTTATTGACCGCTAAAAAGGCGTTCATTTTCTTTTCTTCTAAAAATTTTTCATCATGAACATGGATTTCCAAATGGTTTTCTTTAGCCACTTTTTGCGCCACTTCAGCCATATAAACTGGGGTGCCAATCATAGGGGGGGTATTGACTAGATCTTTAACGATATTCAAGCTTTCTGTCATGATTTCAGCGTATTTTAAAGCTTCTTTAGCGCTCTTTTCTAAAGAATTCGTGCAAGTTTTTTCGCAAGGTTTGTGCAATTCTAAAGCGACAATGGCTTCTTTTAAAACGCTTTCTTTTTTGTTGGATTTAAAAGTGTCGTATTCATACAAGCCTAATTTTAAGCCCAAAAACAACGCTTTCAAATTTTCTAAAAGCACATTATCTTTAGAATGCGTCCCGCAAGTATAAACGCCCACTTTAACGCTTTTAAAAGCGAGTTTTTTAAGGGTGCGAACGGCTAAACACGCACTCTCTCTCAATAAATGCACATCATCTTCTTTAACGCCCGCATACAGGATTTTATTTTCTTGGTCTAAAAATACGCCTTCGCCTTCGTATTTAAAGGTTTCTAGCAATTCTTTATTTTTGACCCAAGCATGATCAAAATCCTTATTGACAATAAAAACTAAACTGCATTCAGCTTTTGCGTTTTCAAAAGTGGTTTTTTCTAATTTGATTTTTAACATAAAGTCTCCTTTTTTAATTTCATATCTTTCAAGAATTGTATTGCACTCTAGCGGTTTTTCTTACTATAGTATTGGAAATACCACAGCACTAACGCCAAGAAAGATACTAATAGTAATATTAGCGCATAAGGGTGTTTTTTAAGCCACCCTAACGCATGCAATAACTCTTCTCCTAAATACCACGCTAGAATAATGGTAATGCTTGCCCACACCATCGCGCTAATGAGGTTGATGATAGCGAATTTTAAAGCGCTATAACGCGTGAGGCCTATGCTAATGGGAATGATGGTGCGCATGCCATACATGTAGCGTTGGATAAAAATGATAAACCAGCCGTGTTTTTGCAACAATAAATGGGCTAGGGCTAGTTTTCGGCGTTGTTTTTCTAGCTTTTTTTGGATGTAAGCTTTATTGGTGCGCCCGATGTAAAAATAGATCTGATCCCCCACAAAGCCCCCAATCCCTGCGACTAAAATGGCTAACCCTAAATGCATATGACCGGTATAGCTGGCAATCCCTGCTAAAATCAACCCGATTTCGCCTTCTAAAATGCTCCACCCGAATAAAATGAGATACCCCCAAGTCGCTGCATGCTGATTCCACAAATCAATGATGTATTCTTCCAAAACTCACCCTTATCCTAGCACTCTAACAAACAAAAAGTCTTCACTCGCTCTTCTAAAAGTTGGATGCCCGGTAATTCTTTTAACCCTATCAAAAAGCATGCTTCTACGCATTCAGCTTGTAGGGCTTTGATAAGCTCAAGGCTCGCTAAAGCTGTGCCTCCAGTGGCTAATAAATCATCAATCAACACCACCCTTACCCCCTTAATTCCCCTAAAAGCGTCAGAGTGGATTTCTATGCTATCGCTCCCGTATTCTAGGCTGTAGCTTTGAGACAAGGTGTGCGCAGGGAGCTTGCCCTTTTTCCTCACAGGCACAAAACCCACCCCAAGCGCATAAGCTAAAGCAGAGCCTAAAATAAACCCCCTCGCTTCAATGCCCACGATAAAGTCTGTATTGAGAGCGAGATAGCGTTTTTTGAGCGCGTCAATGAGTTTGTTAAAGAGTTTAGGGTAGTTGAGTAGCGTGGTAATATCTTTGAATAAAATCCCTTTTTTAGGGTAGTCTTTCACTTCTCTGATGCTTTGTAAAAGTTCTTCTTTGAGCGTTTCATTCATTTTGATTTCCTTTAATATAACGGATTGGTTGTAGAATTTTGGTTTATTATAGCGTTTTTAAAGGAGAGCTTCTATTTTTTGCTCCAATTCTTTAATACGATTTTTATATTTATCCGATTCGCCTTTGTATTCAGAGTTGCGCTGTTTAAGGGCTTTTAATTCCGTTTTTAACGAGCTCATTTCTTGGGTAAGAATATCAATATTGCCTAAAGCCCTTTGGAGTTGCAACTGGTGTTTTTGGATCAAAATTTCAGCTTCTTGTAAGGTGAGCTTCATGGATGCGTTGGTGCGTTCTTGCCGTTTAGCCACGGTTTTAAAAAAGAAAGTGCGTACACCCATATAAAGGATAAAAACAATAGCGATAGTGAGAATAAACCATTGGGTAAACATTCTATTAAAATATCCTTTTAGCGAAACGATGTAATTATACTACATTAGGTTGATGATTTCAGCGATTCATCTAGTTTTTGGATGCGCAACACATGGCGGCCTTGTTCAAATTCTGTAGAGAAAAACGCTTCTAAAATGCTTTCTGTTACGCCAATACCGCTAATCTTTTCACCCAAGCACAAGACATTAGCGTTATTGTGCAAGCGAGTCATTTTAGCCATGTAAGCATCAAGGCACAAAGCGGCTCTAATACCCTTAAAGCGATTAGCGCCCATGCTCATGCCTATCCCTGTAGCACACACTAAAATGCCATAGCTTTGCGGATTTTCTAAGACCTTTTGGCACACTAATTTGGCGTAATCAGGGTAATCCACTCTCATAGTGGGTAAAAAAGCTTGGATCTTAAAATCCTTGTCTTCTAAAAAATGTTTAACAAATTCTGCAAGATGCAACCCTGCATGATCGCTTCCTATAAAAACTTGAGCAATATTCAAAGGCTTATTCATCAGCCCTCCTTGATAAAAGATTAAGAAAGGAGTAAGGAAAATAAAAATCTTGTGGGCGCATGGATAAAAAACTCCGATAAAGGGGGGATAAACAAAAAGACAAACGCTACCAACATGCCGTAGCGTTCCATTTTAGAAAACCATTCCAATAGAAACGCGCTTTTAAAATGCAACGCCAAAAAGCCTAACGCTTTGGAGCCGTCTAAAGGCGGGATAGGGAGGCTGTTGAAAACGCCTAAGACAAGATTATAAAGAATGCCTTGAATGAGAAAGGTTACTAAAGCGAGCTGATAAAGATTCAATTCATCAATGCTTAAAGCGTTGATCCCTAGTTTTTGGAAGCTCCAATGCGTGATGGAAGCGAGCAGAACGGCTAGGGTGAAATTATAAGCCACCCCGGCTAAACTCACCACTACGCATGCCAAAGAGCCTTTTTGAGAGACAATATAGCGCATATCCACAGGCACGGGTTTAGCCCACCCAAACAAAAAAGGGGCTTGAAAAATGAGTAATAAAGCCGGTAAAAGCACCGAACCCATCATGTCTAAATGCCTGATAGGGTTTAAACTCAAACGCTTAGCGTCTTTAGCACTCCTATCCCCAAATAAAAACGCGCTCAAGCCATGCATGATTTCATGCCCTATAATAGCGATTAAAAGGGCTAGGATTTTCATTAAGGTGGTAATAAAACTTTCTAAAGAGAAATCAAAAAATTGCACAAAAAACCTTAATGCGTTGCGTTTTCTTTTTTAATGATTTTTTCTAAGCCTTCAACGCTTTTAAACATGCGTTCCCAACGCACCAGATAGCGTTTTTTAGGGTTATTTTCTGCATCCATTTCCAGGCTATTTTTTAAACTCAAACTGAAATAAACAAACCAAGGCGAACCCACGATATTTTTATAAGCCACACTCCCCCAAAAGCGCGAGTCGCTAGAATTATCCCTGTTATCGCCGATCATGAAAAATTCATCGTTATTGATTTTCTTATAAAACACCTTTTCGCCCTCCATTTGAATGAGTTGCATGCTGATATTAGCTTCTGCGCCTTGAGTGGCTAACTGCTCCATTAAGTGGAAAGTTTCATTGTCTTTTTGGTAATGGATACCCGGATGCTTATTTTTATAAGGGTTTAAAACAAAAATTTTACCCATAAATTCTTTGGTCATGGCGTTAGGGTAATGTTTAGCGATGTAATTTTTGTTGTTGTCGCTCTCAAAAGGGTGCAAATAAAACCCCTCATTAGTGAATAACACCTCATCGCCCCCAATAGCAAAATTCCTTTTGACATAGTAAGATTTTTTTTCATGGGGAGGGATAAACACCACCACTTCGCCACGCTTAGGGCGATCCCCCTCTATCAAATGCCCGTTATTTTTAAAATCAGGCATAACAGGAAGCTCAATCCAAGGGATTTTAGGAATGGGTATGCCGTAAGAAAACTTTTTGACAAAGAGCATGTCGCCCTCATAGAGCGTGCCTACCATAGAGCGAGAGGGAATGATAAAGGCTTGCGCGATAAAAAAGATAACCAACAGCACAATAATGATCGTCCCTACCCAACTGGAGCAAAATGCATAAACAGAGCGTAAAAATTTCATTTAAAATCTCTTCCTTTGTTGTTTTTCAAAAGCGATTAGAGTGTTTTCTAAAAGCGAGACGATCGTCATAGGCCCCACGCCTTTAGGCACGGGGGTGATAAAACCGGCCACTTTTTGTGCATTTGTGAAATCCACATCGCCCACGATACGCCCATCATTCAAATGATTGATCCCAATATCCACCACTACAGCCCCTTTTTTTAACATGCTCGCTTTAATCAAATCAGGCTTACCCACGCCCACGCAGACAATATCAGCGTTTTGGGTGTAAAAACTAATGTCTTTAGTCAAAATATGGCACACGCTCACGCTAGCCCCAGCGTTTAACATGAGCATGCTTAAAGGTTTTCCAATGATATTGCTCGCCCCGATAATCGCCACATCCTTGCCCTTGATTCCAATATGATAATGCTCTAAAAGACGCATCACGCCCATAGGGGTGGCTGGCAGAAACGATTCTTTTTGGGTGCAGAGTTTGCCGATATTAAGGGGGTGGAAACCATCCACGTCTTTGTTTGGGTCAATGGCTTCTAAAATCATTTTAGTATCAATGTGTCTGGGCAAAGGGAGCTGGACTAAAACGCCTGAAATGTTTTGATCGGTATTGTAATCTTTAATCAAGGACAGCAATTCAGCTTCAGTAATATTTTCTTGGAGGGTTTTTAAATCAAAATCCATGCCCACCCTTTGGCATGCTTTGATCTTCATATTGACATAAGTGATACTCGCATGGTCTTTTCCCACTAAAATCACGGCTAGTTTGGGGCGTTTATGCGTTTGCACGGTTATTATTTGGATTTTATTTTTCAAATCTTTTTCTATATCATAAGCTAGCGCTTGCCCGTCTAATAAAACAACGCCCCTATTTGGCATGCCTATTTATCCTTTACCAATTAAAATCCTATTATTGTAGCAAAAATCATGCGTTTAATGGAATAAAAACCCAGTTTGTCAATCTTTAAGATTGGCCCCATGATAGAGCAAGTAATAACTGAGAGCTTTTAAGGATTCTAATTGCTGGTAAAACTTGGAAGCTTCTATTTTGTCGTTTTGTTTCTTGTCGTTTTGTTTATCCTTTGGCTCTTTAGGGCTTTCGTTCAAATACCTTAACCCCAAACTCGGGTTATAAAAATAATCTTTGGTAGCGATCGCTTCATAACCTAGCGCGTAATTGGGGTGGCTTGGAGGGTTTGTTGTATTGTTAGAAAATAAAGGCTTTCCAAAACTCACAAATTGAAAACCTTTAGGAGCGACTAATTCAACAATCGTAGGGGCGATGTCTAAATGCGATCCGACTTGACTGATTGTTTCAGGCTTTAAGGTAGGGGTGAACAAAATAAGCGGCACGGATTTGATTATATATAAATCGTTTTTAGCGTATTCATAGCTCCTGTCAAAATGATCCCCTGTGATGATAAAAAGCGAGTTAGGGAATTTTTGGCTAGCTTTTTTGATGAAATTGACTATCACTTTGTCATACCAGTAAATATGCCCTAAAGAATTAGCATCCGGTAGATTTTCTGATTTGGGGGTTTTTTCCACAAATTTTTGGATTTTTTCTAAAGGCACGCCAAAGGCTTTGAGATTCACATTTTTGATCGCATGATTGCTTAAAGTCATGACCATGCTAAAAGTTTTTTCATTGGGGTTGGTGTTTTCTAAAATATAGTCAAATAAAATATTATCATGCACTCCCCAATTGCTCTCTATGGGCTTAGGGTAGGGCTTATTTTTGGCAAATTCTAAGAGATGGTTATTGAAATAAAGGGCGTGAAAACCTTGTTTTTTGGTGAAACTGGTTAGTTTGTTCCAAATCCCGCTACCCCCATAATAAAAGTTGTTTTTATACCCCAGAGTTTTTGTGATATTGCCAATCGCCATAGGAAAGCTAGGGAGAATCACTCCTGAATTGACTAAATTATTATCATTGATATAAGGCAAGCCTGTGATCTGGACATCTAGGCTTTTAACGGTCCGTGGGGCGCCTTCAATAAAAGCAGAAAGCATGTGAGCATGTTCTTTTTTAACCAAGTCTTGTAAAGCGCTCGTTAGCCCTATGGAATCAAATTTTGGATCAAAATGCCATGAGCTTAAGGATTCTGAAACGATATAGAAAACATGTTGAATGGTTTGAAGAGAATCGTTGTGGCTTGTCTGAGTTAGCAATTCATAGAGGTTGTTTGAAGGGGTTTCTTTAAGATGGAAATAATTTTTCGCCACTTCTAAAGGCGTTTCTTTAGCAAAATCGCTGAATTTAAGGTTATGGCTTTGTCTGTAATTGCGCGCTAAAAGATAAAGGTTGCGAAACGCTCCGGGGGTAATTTTCATTAAAAAAGGATCTTTGGCTGGCTCTATGCTGAGATCTAAAGATGCGCCCACAAAGCTCAATTGCGCGTTAATGTAAAACATTTGCGTGAGGGAAAAAAGTGCAAATAAAATGAAAGTTTTAAGGGGTTTGGTGGCTTGATAAACATTTTTGGGTTTAAAAAGGGCGTTTTGGAGTTTGAAATAGATAAAAGAGGTTAAAACGCTAAGGATTATAAAGAGTGAAAAACTAGAAAAAATAGGGTATTCCCCACTCATTTTTAAAATCGTGAGCGTGTCTTCATGCAGAAATTCCAATAAATTTTCATCAAACACATTCCCATAAATGCCATAATAAACAATGTTTGCAATGTTTAAAAACAGGATAATAGCGATAGAAAAACACGCCATAATATTAAGCATTTTGGTTTGGTGTTTAGGGGCCAATAACCCTAATAACCCGATGATGATAAAAAGAATCGCCAAGCTTGAGACCACACGATTATCGTATCTGGCTCCATTGAATAGGGTTTTGATGATTTCATCAAAAATAGGGTTTTTTAAAGCATGCTTATAATAGCCAGTATAAAGGATAAAGCCGATACGATTAAACACAAACAACAAGCTCATAAAAAAGGTGAAATAAAAACCTTTTAAAAAGAGCGAAAAAAGGGCATGGGATAGGGATTTCATAAGCGTTAATACAACCTTTTTTTAACAAGAGATAAAGTCTTAAAAAAGACAAAAAGAAGCAAGGGGAAATCCAATAAAGAATCTAATATTTGAAAATGAGAACGCATCAAAAGCGAACTGGATAACGCTACTAAAGCGATCACACCTAGTAAAGGGCTGCTCAAAAACAAACTGCTACAAAAAAGCGTGCTAAAAATAAGAGAAGCCATGAAATGATGATAGATTGAAAAAGGCAAGAACCCTAAAATATCTGTCAAAAGCAACAGATTGAAAAACAGCATGACACTATAAGATTGCAAGGTTTCTAAAGGGGGCTTTTTGAGTATATGACAAGAAAAGCTTGCATACGCAAGGATCAAAAGACAGCTAAAAGGGCTTAAGGGAGCTGTAAAACTGCTTAAAAATTCATTGAGCGATAGGGAGTCTTTCAAAGCGATATTGCTTAAAATCACGCTTATCAAAGAGAGCGAAAACCTCAAACCCAATGGCTTATTTTTGAAAAAAAAGAAAATTAAAAAAAGCCATATAAAACTCAGCGTGTAAGAAGAATGTATAAACATGACTAATCACTTGAGAAGGGATTTTAAATAAGCCATATTAAAACGGATGTGTTTGATATGAGAGCGGTTATAGGTATAAACAATATCTATAAAATGAGGATTAAGACTATAGCTTGGGTAACTCACTTCATTGGCTTTGTCTAAAACTTTTAAAACTTTAAACGAGTTGGAGTTTTCTAATTTAGAAAGCCAAAGTTCTTTACGACGCAAAGATAAATCGCTAGGGTTGTGGATCAAATACAATTCTTCGTTTAAATTGATCAAATTCAAAGCGTCATTCAAGTTTTTCAAATTCGTAAGCATGGGTTTTTGCCAAGCGGTGGGGGTTTTACAGGTTTCTAGCATGAGGCTATCTTTAAAAGAATGGTTTCTAAACGCCATAATAGCGCAGTCTTTAAAGGGGGTTAGGCTTGGCTGGAGCTGGTGGTTTAGGGCATTAGGCTTTAAAAGCTCTCTTGGGTTATTTTGTTGGTCAAATTTCAACAACAAGGGGTATTGGGTGGCTAATTCGTGATAGAGTGGTAGCATAAATCCGCCATCAGTGGTGTTTAAAGGCTTATTTTTTATCAAATGGCTTAAGTTTAAAAAAGGGCTTAAAGAGAGTTTTCGCACAAACTTAAAACGAATCGGCTCTAAAGCGCTTTCAAGTTGATAGATTTTAGAAGTGGCCCACCCGCCCATGCTCACCCCTACGACAAACAACAAGATTTTATTATCATGCAAAAAAAGCAAGGGGTTACCTAATTTTTTGATGTATTCATGCGCGTTTTTGGAAAGCTCTTCTTTGGTTAAAAGAATGAAAGCTTCACCCCAACGATTGGATTTGCCATCAAAAAGATTCGCGCTGATTTTCACATCTTTTGCCCCTTCTTTAGTGCCGCTAAAATAAGCGCTCAAGAGATTGCCATTAGGTAGGCTGATTAGCGTGCTTGCATGTACGCTTAAAGCGTCATGGGGTTTAGGGATAGTGAGCTGAGCAAAATAGGGGGGGGTTTCAGTAACAAGGGCTTGATTGTGCATAAAAGCGTAGGGGGGGGTTTGGTGCGTCATTGCAATAAAAAATAAAACGACAAAAAGCCCCACAAAAAAAGCGGTATTTTTCAGGCGATTTCTTGAATGTTCCAAGATAGCGTTTCGCCCCCTCTTAAGATAGCAATTTTTTCATTCAAACAAAGCGTGTGTGTAGGGACTATAAAGGGTTTTTTAGACAGATGCACTTTTTTACTCGGCAAATTGTCTAGATTGTAGATTTTTTTAGCGTTATCGCTGATGAAGGCTTGCAAATTTTCTAAAGCGTTGTGTTTTTCAAAAAGTTCGCACAACGCAGGCAACAAAATAGGGGCAGAAAAGATGCCTGCCGGGATGTTAGCGCTATGCTTTTTAGAAATAACATGCGGGGCGCTATCAGAGCCAAAAGAGATTTTAGGGTGGGCGTTTAAAGCAAGGGATAAAAGTCTTTCTTGGTCTTTTTTGGTTTTGATTAAAGGCTTGCAAAAACAATGCGGGTTCAAACTCCCCCCTAGTAAATCATCTAAAGTCATGCTTATGTGGTGTAAGGTTAAAGTCGCATAGAGGTTGTCATGCTTTTCAATTAAAGCGATACTGCGCCAATCGCTCAAATGCTCTATAATGATTTTGAGTTTAGGGAATGAATGGGCGAAAGTTTCTAAAACGCTGTGGCATAAAAATTCTTTATCCAAACAAAACCCGGCTTGTTCGGCGTGGATGCATAAAATAAAGCCTAATTTTTGGGCGTTTTCTAAAATCTCTAAAGTCTTTTCACCCAATAAATCCGAAGTGCCGTTTTGCGCGTTTGTGGTCATGCCTTTAGGGTAGAGCTTTAAAAACCTAATGCCTTGGTGTTTAGCGATCTGTAATTTTTCTAAAGTCAAACCATCATTAAAATACAAACTCATTAAAGGTTTGAAGTGTGAAGAATTTTTTAAAATTTCTTCTTCATATTCAAGGGTGGTTGGAGCGTCAAGTAAGGGCTTACTGAGGTTAGGCATGATCACTGCGGCGCTAAAAGGCTCGCTAGAATATTTCAATACCGCTTGCAAAAGCATGCCCTCTCGCACATGCAAATGGGCGTCTATGGGGTCAAAAAGCGTGATTTCCATGCTATCTCCTTAATTGCCCCCTAAGAAATAACGCACTCTAATGCGGATTAAAGTCTTAGTTTTAGGGCGTGGGTAATCTTTATAAGCGATTTGAATGGTTTTTAAGGTGTTGTCATCAAGCATTTTATACTCAGAGCCAACAATGATTTTAAGATCGGTAATATCGCCATTAGGGTGCAAGTAAAATTCCACCGCATTCGTCCCGTCTTGCCCTAAATAAGCGGCTACTTGAGGGTATTCTAAATATTTTTGCGTGATGCGCCCAATATCCCTTAAATTATTCCTAATGAAATCTTTTTCGGCTGTGCCTAGATCCCCAAATTCTTCGCCATACAATTCATCAATATCCCTTCTGGTTTGGTTATCCAAGCCTTTATTATTTTCTTTTCTGGGTGGTGCAACTTCTTTAGGCAAGAAAGAAAGTTGGTTAGGGTCAAATTCTTTTTTAGCCGGTTTTTTCTCTTCCACTTTTTTATGCTCTACTTTTTGTTCCACCACCTTTTTCTCTTCTTTTTTCTCCTCTGCTACTTTTTTCTCTTCCACTTTTTCCACTTTTTTAAGCGCCTTGTGTTTGTGGTTGGGCTTTTTGGGTTCTGGTTTGGGTTTAGGCTTTGGCTCAGGTTTGGGTTTTTCTATAGGTTTGGGCGGAGTGGGGGGTGTTGGTGGAGTAGGGGGAGTAG